>NZ_JBIWOS010000012.1:0-106164 GCF_044767885.1 Streptomyces sp. NPDC101194 | reverse complement strand
CCGGTGGGACCCGTGGGACCAGTCGCCCCAGTCGCCCCGTTCTCACCGTTCTCACCCTTGGGGCCAGTCGGACCGGTGGGACCCGTGGGACCAGTCGCCCCAGTCGCCCCGTTCTCACCGTTCTCACCCTTGGGGCCAGTCGGACCGGTGGGACCCGTGGGACCAGTCTCACCGTTATCACCCTTAGGGCCGGTCGGACCGGTGGGTCCGGTGGGGCCCTGCGGACCCGTCGGCCCGGTGGGACCGGTGGGACCGACCTTGCACTTGTCTCCGCCGCCGAGCGCTTGCGCCGTCAGCGCCTCGTCCGTCAGCGACCTGCGGTTCTTCTTGGGCTTCTTCTTGGGCTTCTTCTTGGGCTGCTCGTTCCTGCACTTGTCGCCACCCGACGGGCTTACTACGCTGCTGTCGGCAACTGTCCGCCCTTGCTGCGCCATGGCAACCGCGGGGCTCGCGAACCCCGTGACGATGAGAGCGATCGATGCGATCGTGGTGCCGGTCAGCCACGCACCCCGTCGGGGAACCGGGCCGAGAAATGACTTGGCCCTGTGCTCAGGACTCATTCAAAACTCCCTCTGGAACTGGATCGGTGAAGCCACAACAAAGCGCTTGCACGCTTTGCCGCTTCATCGGGTCGCAATCGGTTTCCCTTGAGTTCCAAGTGGTCGTATTTAGCGCTTTTAGCCCAGTGCCAGCGTCCGATGGGTGGATGTGCCGGGGCAGATCCGGGGACATGCCCGGCGCGCCGCCACCGTGTCGGCTCCGCGTCACACTGCGGGCTCGTGCGGGCCTCGGGGAACCGGGCGGAGCCGCCACCGGAGCACGGCGCGTCGGGGAAGCAGGGGCGCGGAGGTGGAGGGCACGGAGTGCCGCCCCTCCACCTCACGCTCCTGGTGGAGCAGGGGTCAGCCCAGCATGTTCTCGATCAGGTCGGCGGCCCGTGCAGTGCCGCCCTCGGCCCGAACCTCGGCTCGCAGCAGTGCCGAACGCCGCATGACAGCCGGATCGGTGACGAGTCCGGTGAGAGCGGCCCGCAGGTTCGCCGCGGTCGCCTCCGCGGTGTCGATGCGGCGGGCCACTCCCCGTTCGACGAGCGTGTCGGCGTTCAAGAACTGGTCGGCGGCCTGCGGGACGGCGATCATGGGAACACCGACGAACAGCCCTTCGCTGCTGCCACCCATCCCCGCGTGAGTGACAAAGGCGTCGGCCTGTTCCAGGACCGCGAGTTGCTGCACCCAGGAGTGCACCTCGACGTTGGACGGGATGTCGCCGAGTTCCCTAGGGTCCGTACGCTTGCCGATCTGGAGTACGACGTGCCAGCCGGGCAGGTCGCCGAAGGCGGCCAGGCACTGGCGGTAGAACTCCGGCTGATGCGTGAAGGCCGAGCCCAGCGAGATCAGCAGCACGTTCTCGGCATCGGCCGGACGCGTCCAGCCGCCGTCGGCCGCCCGCGTGCCGAAGCAAGGGCCGACGAACGTCACCGTGTCGGTGTCGACCTGATCGGCATGCGGCTGCATGGCCCGGGGGATCGTGGCCAGGGTATGCGCGGGGCGTCCGCCGAAGGCGTCCATGTCGGTGGTGGACGCCCCGCAGTCGTTGAGCCACCGCGTGAACCGCGCCCGGTACGCGTCGGCGCCCGGCAGTTGCCACAACTGTGCCGCGACGTCCTGGTCGTAGCCGTTCCAGGCGACGTACGTCGGTGACAGCTGCATGAGGGGGCGCCCCTGTGCCTCGGCGAGGGCGCGCGCGGCGTAGGCGCCGATGTCGTACAGGTAGAGGTCCGCGCGGTCGTGGTCGTAGGCGGCGCGCAGTTGCGGCAGGGCCTGGACGGCTTCGTCGAGGAAGACACCCATCGCCTCCATGGGGTCGTCCGGCCAGCTGCTGCCGGCGCCCGGCAGGACGGAGCCGTAGGGGACGAATTCCGCGCCGGTGGCCGTGATCACGTCCGCCACCGCGGGGCCGTTGGCGTAGGTCACCCGGTGGTCGCGGGCCACCAGTTCACGAATGATTTCGAGGCTCGGCAGGACGTGGCTGATGACGGGGATGCCGACCATCGCGATGTGGGCACGACGACGGGTCATGAAGGATCAACTCATTTCAGGTCTACGGCGAAACGGACACGACGAACCGGTGCGTCACCGTCCGAGAGGAAGTCCTGTCGTCGGGACGCACGGGCGTGCGGAAGAGGAGCCGGAGGCTCCGCCCGCTCGCGTCAGCCGTAGATCTGATGGAAATGCATACCGGGGAGCCTAGCTCGCCTCCGGTCCCCGCGCACAGCGTTTGTCACACGCTCCGGGACGGCGACGGCACAGGACCCGGCCCGGCCGATCGACCCGTTCGCCGTCGCCGGCCACGTCGAACGCGCCTTCCTGCAGGTCGCGTTGGCCGTCCATCCGTTCCGCCGCACACGACGAAGTCGGCCTCCACGACCGTGAGCAGGTCATGGAGGCCGAGGTCACGCGGATCCCGTACCGGCCGGCGGCGTCCGTGGCGGAACGGGGCACCCGTGCGATCGGATACGGCGCGCGGTCAGCAGCCGCCGCAGTTGTAGTACGTCACGTCCCAGTGGCTGCCCTCGTCCGCGTAGATGTTGCCGGAACCGGCCTTGTACTGGGGCGCGCCGTCGCCGCGCAGCCCTATGTAGGTGAAGACGCCGTGGACGTAGTTCGTGAGGCAGGTGGACTTGCCGAAGTCGAGCTTGTAGCCGTTCCAGTGCGAGTACGTGCCACTGGCGTGCCCGGTCTCGGTGCCGCCGGTGATGTTCAGCGCGCAGCCCGTGGCGCTCTTGAGGGTCTGGGCACCCTGGGCGGTGGCCAGGTTGAGCTGGTCGAACGAGGTGCAGGTGGACACGTTGCGGTTGGAGCAGTTGCCGGAGGACGACCAGGTGATCCCGGACGAGCTGAACCGGGCGGTGGCCTGGGCGTGGGTGAGCTTCGTGTCGGCGTGCGCCTGGGTGGCCCCGCCGCCGAGGACACCTACGCCGGGGGCGAAGAGGACACCGAGGACGAGGGCGAGGGCGGTCAGGACGGGGCGCAGTGTCATACGGGACACCATGGGGGGATCCTCCTGCTCATGACAAGTAAGGGGCAGGGAGATACTGCCCGAGTTCTACGCGCGTCGCCAGGGGGTGGCGACACCGGAGGCCCCTTCCGCAACAAATTCGCGCACCCAATGTTGAACTTTGAACTAGATAGCGCTACAGTCAATCTCGTTGAAGCTTAAACAACCACTTCGACCACCGCTCGATCACGTCCCCCGAGGAGGAGCCATGGCTCTGTTCAACCGCAAGAACAACACCGCCCCGTCCGCCGCCGTCGCCACCGCCGTGGACCCGGCTCTGGCCGCCCTCAGCGGTGACTACACGATCGACCCGGCGCACAGCAGCATCGGCTTCACCGTGCGCCACGCCATGGTCACCAATGTGCGCGGCTCCTTCGGCGAGCACGAGGGCAGCCTGAAGCTCGACGGTCACCACCCCGCCAACTCCTCCGCTTCGATCGACGTCAAGATCGCCAGCGTCGACACCGGAATCGCCGACCGCGACGGCCACCTGGTCAGCGGCGACTTCTTCGACGCCGAGAAGTTCCCCCTCATGAAGTTCCGTTCCACGCAGGCCGAGCAGCTCGGCGGCGACGCCTACCGCATCACCGGCGACCTCACGATCAAGGACGTCACGCGCCCCCTCTCCATCGACCTGGAGTTCAACGGCTCGGCCACCGACGTCTACGGCAACGAGCGCGTGGGCTTCGAGGGCAGCGCCGACATCCTGCGCTCCGACTGGGGCCTGACCTGGAACGCGGCGCTGGAGACCGGCGGCGTGATGGTCAGCGACAAGGTCAAGCTCAACTTCGACATCTCCGCGGTCAAGGCCGCGGCGCCGCAGGGCTGACACGTCCCGCCGCCCCACGCCCGACCCCGAGCGCGCCCGCCTTCCCCCTCCCCCGCCAGGGACGGAAGACGGGCGCTCGGCGTTCCGGGGGCCGCGCGGCGACGGGCGGCGACGGGCGGCGACGGGCGGCGACGGGCGGCGACGGGCGGCCTGCCCGAACTGCAGATCGTTGACCTTGTCACCGTGTGATGGTCTGGACTGGGGCCTCCACCCGGTCACCGGCACAAGGGATCGACGCGCATGTCCGGCTACATCGGCTCCGGCCCGTACTGCTTCACCAACTCCCTGGCGATGATGCTCGGCCCTAAGGCCCCTTCCCCCTCGGTCATCGAGACGCTCACCGGCTCACCCTTCGGCGCCCAGCTGATCGCGGGTTCCCTGCCGCTCTTCGACCCGTACGGCTGGGATCCCGATCTGGGCCTGGATGCCGCCGTCGAACTGCTCGGCGTGCGCTGCGAGCGCACCGACGGGGGCACCCCCGACGAGGCCCTGCACCGCCTGCGCGCCGCCTGCGCGGACGGGCCCGTCCTGGTCGGCCCCGTCGACATGGGGCTGCTGCTGTACCACCCCGGCACCCCCGTCGCCGACGGCGGCGACCACTTCGTACAGGTACTCGCCGTCGTCGGGGACACCGTGCTGCTCCACGACCCGCACGGCCATCCGTACGCGACGCTGCCGACCGCGGACTTCGTCGCCGCCTGGGAGGCGAAGAGCGTCACGTACACCGACGCACCGTTCGTGATGCGCACCGGCTTCGTACGGGAACGCGACGTCACGGCGGCCGAGGCGCTGCGGGAGTCGCTGCCCGGCGCCCTGCGATGGCTGGACGGCCGCGACGACCTGGCGATGCCGCCGGGATCGCTCGGCGGAGCGGCTGCGGTCGAGGCTCTTGCCTCGCAGGTCGTCGAAGGACTCGCGCCGGGCACCCGCGCCATGCTGGCCGGGTTCGGCGTACGTGTCGGCGCCCGTCGTCTGGGCGACGCGGCGGCCTGCATGGACCTGATCGGCCTGTCCGATTGCGCGGCCGTACTCGACGAGCAGTCCCGCATCCTGGGCGGCCTCCAGCACCCGCTCGTCACCGGGGACGACCCGGCCCTGGAGAAGGGGCTGCGTCGACTCGCTCCGACGTACGCGACGTTGCGGGCGGAACTCTCCGCCGCCGTCGGTCGCGGTGGCCTGTCCTGACGGGGCGGCGGGCTCGGGCGTCGATCGGTGGGGGAGCGGTTCACGCAGTCGGGCGGTCGGACGAACCGCCCTGCACGAAGCGGGTGTTGCGGATCGGCGTCACGCACGAACAGGTGGCCGCGGTGCCGCCCGGTCCTGAACTGCCGGGTCAGACGGTCGAGCCCGCGTGCGCTTCTCGGTGCATGCCCATGCACAACGCCCACACGGCGAGGATGTTGACGGCGATCAGCACCATGGCCCACAAGGGGTAGTACGGCAGCCACAGGAAGTTGGCGATCGCACCCAGGCCGGCGACGGCGACACCGAAGAAGCGCGCCCACAGGGCTCCGCCGAGCACGGCACAGCCGGCGAGGACGATGACGATGCCCAGAATGAGGTGGACCCAGCCCCAGCCCGTCAGGCTGAACCGGAACACGTAGTGGCGCGTGACGACGAACAGATGGTCCTTCGTGAGGGCCGCGATCCCCTCGAAGACCGCCATGGCTCCACCGACGATCAGCATGACTGCCGCCAGGACGGTGGTACCGGATGTGGGCGCGTGCGTCGGGCTCGGGTACGTGTGGCTCGCCCCGCTCGTGTCACTGGCCATTTCGATCTCCTCGGGTGGCAGAACCGTCGGTCCGGCGGTCGTGCCGGGCCCGGCAAGATCCCCGTCCCCCCTTTCGGTGAGACCCCCGTCCCCCTGCTCTCAGCGTGTCACGGCGGCTCCGGGTCGGCACTCCGGGCGGCGCCGCCCATGGCCTTGCGCACCACGCTCGCCTCAGTCGCTCTTCTCGTTCCCCCCGTTCTCCTCCTCCGGTTCGCCGACCGTCTGCTCGGACCAGATCACCTTGCCCGTCTCGGTGTACCGGGTGCCCCAGCGTTCGGCGATCTGGGCGACGAGGAACAGGCCCCGGCCGCCCTCGTCCGTCGTCGTCGCGTAGCGCAGGTGCGGTGAGGTGTTGCTGGTGTCGGACACCTCGCAGATCAGGTTGCGGTCGTACAGGAGGCGGACCTCGATCGGTCCGCTGCCGTAGCGGACCGCGTTGGTGACCAGTTCGCTCAGGATCAGCTCGGTGGTGAACGCCTCCTCGTCCAGACCCCGGTCGGCGAGCCACTCGGCGACGTTCTTGCGGACTCCGGCCACGGCCGCCGGGTCGGTGGCGACGTCCCACTGCGCGACCTGGTCGGGATCGAGCATGTGGGTACGGGCCACGAGGAGCGCGACGTCGTCGGAGGGCTGCTCGGGCAGCATCGCGTCGAGCAGGTCCTCACACGTCTCCTCCGGGGTCCGGTCACGACCGGCGAGGGTGGTGCGCAGCAGTTCCAGGCCGGCGTCGATGTCGCGGTCACGGAGCTCGATGAGACCGTCCGTGTACAGGACCAGTCGGCTCCCTTCGGGCACGTGGAACTCGGCCGCCTCGAAAGGCATGCCGCCGATGCCCAGTGGCAGGCCGGCCGGGACCTCGGGAAACTCGACGGTGCCGTCCGGGAGCACCAGCGCGGGGGCGGGATGGCCGGCGCGGGCCACCGAGCAGTTGCCGGAGACCGCGTCGTAGATGGCGTACAGGCAGGTGGCCCCGGTGATCTCGGCACTGCCGCCGTCGGTGGTTTCGCCCTGGTCGATCCGGCTGACCGCTTCGTCCAGATGCCCGAGAAGTTCGTCGGGCGCGAAGTCCAGCGCGGAGAAGTTGTGGATGCTGGTGCGCAGGCGCCCCATGGTGGCCGCCGCGTGCAGCCCGTGCCCGACCACGTCGCCGACGACCAGGGCGACCCGGGCGCCCGACAGAGGGATCACGTCGAACCAGTCGCCGCCGACCTCGGCCCGCGCGGGGAGGTAGCGGTGGGCCACGTCGAGGGCGTTCTGCTCGGGCAGGTCGCTGGGCAGCAGGCTGCGCTGCAGTGTCACGGCCATCTCGTGTTCGCGGGTGTACCTGCGGGCGTTGTCCACGCTGACGGCCGCCCGCGCCACCAGTTCCTCGGCGAAGGACTGGTCGTCGTCGTCGAACGGTTCGGAATCGCCCGCGCGCCAGAAGTTGGCCAGGCCCAGGATGACGCCCCGTGCGTGCAGCGGTACGGACAGCACCGAGTGGAAGCCGTAGTCGAGGATGCCGGCGGCCCGCTCGGGGTCCCAGTAGCGCCAGCCGAGCTGGGTGATCACCTCGGGACCCAGCCCGGTCTCCGCGCTGTTCACCCGCATGGCGCGGATCCTGGAGGGAACGAATCCGACCAGTCGGCCGACCGGGTACAGGGGCTGGTCCGGGTCCGTGGCGGCGACGGCGGTACGGCGCATGTCCAGCGGGATGTCGGACTGGGCGGTCGGCTCCTCCCCCGGCACCGCGCGATCGGCGAGGTCGACGGTGGTCACGTCGGCGAATCCGGGCGTCGCCACCTCCGCCAGCTCCTGGGCCGTCCGGGTCACATCGAGGGTGGTGCCGATGCGGTTGCCGGCCTCGTAGAGCAGCAGCAGACGTTCGTGGACGAGTTCCGCCCTGCCGGTGATCTTGCGGAGCTCGGTGGTGTCCCGCAGAGTGGCCACGGTGCCGGGCGGCCCGCCGCGCGCGTCCGTCGGTCTGAGGTTGACGGCCAGCAGGCGGTTGCCGCTGCGCAGCACCTCGTCCGTGACGGTCCGGCCGGAGGCGAGCAGTTCGGCGGTGGCGGGCTCCAGTCCGAGGTCCGTCACCGCCCGGCCCTCGGCGTCGGAGGGAAGGCGGAGCAGCCTGCGGGCCTCGTCGTTGGCGAGTGTCAGCCGGTGACCGGGCCCGATGATGATGACGCCCTCGCGAACCGCGTGCAGCACCGCGTCGTGGTGCTCGTACATCCGGGTCATCTCCCCGGGCCCGAGCCCACGGGTCTGACGCCGCAGCCGTCTGCTCACGAGCGCCGCGCCGGCCGCGGTCGCCGCCAGGGCCGCCACCCCGGCACCGACACTGAACGGGATGGACCGGTCGGCCACGCTGTTCACCGAACGGTCGGTGATCCCCACCGACACCAGTCCGGCCACCGATCCGTCGGGCCTCGGCACGGGCACCACGGAGTTGATCGAGGGCCCCAGGCTGCCTTTGAACGTCCGGGTGAAGCCGGGGCCGGTCAACGCTTCCTTCCAGGGGCCGACGAGGGGTTTCCCGATCAGCGCGGGGTCCGGATGGGTGTAGCGGATGCCCTGGGTGCTGGCCACGACGACGTATTCCACATGGGCGTCCTTGCGGACCTGCTCCGCGCGCGGCTGCAGGATCGCGGTGGGGTCCTTGCTTTCCAGCGCCGCCACGATGCCCGGCGAATGCGCGAAGGTCTGGGCGACGCTCAGTGTGCGCATCCGGGCCTCCTGCAGACTGTCGCGGCGGCCCTGCAGCACCAGCGCGACCGCGAAGCCGGTGATGAGCAGCACGACGAGCCCCAGCACGAAGCAGAAGACCTGGCCCGCCACGGTGTGCACGCTGAACAGCGCGAGCAGGTCGCGGCCCGGGGAGCGGTGAGTCGCCTCCTGGCGCGACGGCGCGGGGGTGGCTCGGCCCGAGCTCCCCCCATCGTGCCGATCTGAACTCCGGACGGAGCGTCGCAGCCTCGCCCGGAATCGGCCGATACCAGACATAGTTTCAGGTCTAGCATGGATCGCCTTTGCCCGAGAGTTCGCCGATCAGCGGCTCAGAACCCGCCGCCGTCGAAGCCGCCGCCCCCTCCGAGGTCGCCGCCGTCCCCGAAACCTCCGCCGTCGAAGCCCGACGGGTCGAAGTCGGCGCCGGAGAAGTCCCCGCCGCTCCCGTCACCGCCGGAACCGAAGTCGCCGCCGCCGTACTCCCCCGCGTACGCGGGGGACGACAGCATCGAGCCGAGCAGCGTGCCGGCCAGCAGCCCGGGGAGCAGGCCCCCGCCGAAGTAGCCGCCAGCCCAGGGGCCGTACGCCGGGCCCGCCTCCCAGTACGGGCGGCGCCGGCCGTCGCCCGCGTCGACCGTGCGGCTGCGCGGTTCCTCGCCCTCGCGCAACCGGATCTCGTCCGCCGCGCAGACCGGGACCTCGCGGGCCGTGCCGCCGGACGGGGACCACCGGGCGTCGGCGACCGAGGGCCCGTGGCGCGGGTCGAAGAAGCACGGCGGGCGGCGGGCGGGCAGCTCACCACCCGTGCGGCGGGCCTCCAGGACGGCGAGGGAGTAGCGGCCGTCCTCCAGTGCCTGGGTGACCCCGCGCACGTCGGACGGGCGCCGGGCCCGGTCCATGCGGGATTTCGCGGCCTCGTAGGAGTCGAGCGCCCGCTCGTAGTCGGCGCGCATGGCGTCGTCGGCGCCCGCCTCGGCGGGATGGAAGTCGAGACGGTCCAGGGTCTCGCCGTACGCGGTGATGTCCTCGTCCACGACGACCCGGAGCGTGGCGAGTGCGGTCCGTTCGTCCTCCTCCTTGCGCCTGCGGTTGCGCCGGACGAGCGCGTAGGCCGTGCCGCCGCCGAGCACCAGGACGGCGCCGACGGCGATCAGTCCGGCGGTGGACGACGAGCCCCTCCGCGCGGCCGATCCGCCCCAGGAGGCGGGGGCGCTGCCCCGGGCCTGTTCGACGGCTCGGTCGACGAAGGCGTTGAGCTGGGTCGCGGCATCGGTGTCCGTACCGGGTGACTTCACGGCCGCGGTGAGGTTCTGGACCGCTCGGGTGGTCATGACCCGGGGATCTGCGCCCGCGTTGAACCCGTTGCCGAGACGGACCGCGTAGACACCGGTGATGCCGGTGTCGGTGCGCAGGGTCGGCAGCACGGTCTGCTCGGGGAACGCCGGGGTCCGTGGCAGTACCGCGACGAACACGGGCTTGTCGGCGTCCTTGATCTTCTTCGTCAGGGCGGCGGCCTGGCCCGGGGAGAGCTGGTCGGCGGCGGCCGGGTCGACGTAGACCGGGCCCCTGCGGAGCGCCTGCGCGACATCGTCGACGGTCGATGCGCCGACTGCCCCGGGCGTGGCGCTCGGCGCCATGGCGAGCACGGCCGCCGAGAGGATCAGCAGCAGACCCGCCAGCAGCGTCGGGAACAGCCTGTTCCGCATATCTCGAAGCTAACCCAGGTGGGTGACGGCTGCGCGGTCACCCACCCGGGCCGCTCCCGTTCGGAAGGCTCCGCCCGGTGCTCGGGCGCTCCTTCTTCTGTTCCACCCGCACCCGGTCGATCTCTGCCTGGACGCCGCCCTGCGCGACGCGGTCGACGCCGGACTGCGGCAGTCCCCGGTCGGGCAGGCTGACCTGGTTGCACCCGGCCGGGTAGGCACCGCCGAGCGCGAGGTCGAGGATCAGGTACTGGTCGTGGTCGAAGACCCACTGGCCGCGGGTCGATTCGAGCTTCTGCCGGGACGTCTGCTGGACGACCTGGTCGTCGACGCTGAACGTCATGCCTTCGGGCGTCCACTCGACGGCGTAGGTGTGCCAGGCGTCGGCGCGCCCGCCGCCCGGTCGGTGTCCCAGGCCGCGGCCCGGACGGCCGGCCTCGGCACAGGCGCGGCCACGGCCGTGGGGGCGGCGGGGGCGTTGAGGGCTGCGGTGGTCGCCATCAGAGTCGTACGAGAGGGCATGGTGGGGGCTCCCGTTCGTTTCCTGGAAGGGGGCGCGGCCGCGCGCTGTGCGGCTACGCGTCGCGGGTGAGGCGGATCGTGTCGCGGTACCACTTGGCGCTGTCCTTGAGCGTCCGCTCCTGTGTGCCGTAGTCGACGCGGACGATGCCGAACCGCTTGTCGTAGCCGTAGGACCACTCGAAGTTGTCCATGAGTGACCAGGCGAAGTAGCCGCGGACGTCGGCTCCTTCGGCGCGGGCCGCGGCCACGGCGGCGATGTGGTCGGCAAGATAGGTGGTGCGGTCGGCGTCGTGGATCTGCCCGTCCTCGGAGACGGTGTCGTCGAACGCGGCGCCGTTCTCGGTGATGACGGTCGGGACGCCGTAGTCCTTCTCCAGGCCCACCAGCAGGTCCGTGAGGGCAGTGGGCGTGATCTCCCAGTCCATCGCGGTACGCGGCAGGTCTCGCTCCACACCGCGGGTGACCGGCAGGCCGTCGTCGCCCAGCGGGGAGCCGTCCTCGGTGACGCCCGAGAAGAGCGTGCCCCGGTAGAAGTTGACACCGAGGACGTCGATCGGCGTGGAGATGATCTCCAGGTCCCCGTCCTGGACCGGGAGTTCGGCGTGCTGCAGGGCGAGGTCGGCGACGACGTCGGCGGGGTAGGCGCCCTTGACGAGCGGGTCCAGGTAGAGACGTCGGCCCATGCCGTCGGCGCGACGGCATGCCTCGGCGTCCTCGTGGCTGTCGGTCTCGGGGGTGGCGGTGCCGAGGTTGAGCGTGATGCCCAGTTCGAGCGCGTCGCCGCGGGCGGCGGCGGTCTCCCGGAGGTTCCGCGCGGCAAGGCCGTGGCCGAGGAGCAGGTGGTGGACGGCCCGGATCGCATCGCCGAAGTTCTTCCGGCCCGGGGCCTGGTTGCCGTACGCGTAGCCGAGCATGGCCGAGCACCAGGGCTCGTTCAGCGTCGTCCAGTGCTTCACCCGGTCACCGAGCGCGTCGTGGGCGAGGGCGGCGTACTCGGCGAAACGGTAGGCCGTGTCACGGGCCGGCCAGCCGCCCGCGTCCTCCAGCTCCTGCGGGAGGTCCCAGTGGTAGAGGGTGATCCAGGGAGTGACGCCCCTGGACTCCAGCTCGTCGACCAGACGCTTGTAGAAGTCCAGCCCCTTCGCATTGGCCGGTCCGCGGCCGCCCGGCTGGATGCGCGGCCAGGCGAGCGAGAAGCGGTACGTGTCGACGCCCAGGTCCGCGATCAGCCGCACGTCCTCGGGCATCCGGTGGTAGTGGTCGCAGGCCACATCGCCGTTCTCGCCGCGGACGACCATCCCCGGCACCCTGCAGTACGTGTCCCAGATGGACGGGGTCCGGCCGTCCTCGGCCGCGGCTCCCTCGATCTGGTAGGCGGCGGTGGCGACGCCCCAGCGGAAGTCGGCGGGCAGGCCGGGGACGGCCTCGGCGGCGATCTCGCGCGCGTATCCCTGGGGGGTGACGATGTTCATGGGTCTCCTGTGGTGTGCGTGGGGTCGCTACGAACGGGGTGCCGCGGTGGCGGGGAGCGGCCGGTGGAGCCAGCAGGCCACCGCGCGCGCATCGTCCCCGTCGGGTGGGGCGAGAGCCGGGACGTGGGTGGCGCATGCGTCGAGCGCCTTCCCGCAGCGGGGATGGAAGGCACAGCCGGCCGGCATGGCGGTGAGGTGCGGCGGCGAACCGGGGATGCCGGTGAGTTCACGGCGCGGGCCGTGCAGCGCCGGGAAGGAGTGCAGCAGGCCGTCGCTGTAGGGGTGGCGGGGGTCCCGGTAGATCGCGGAGGCACCGGCCTCCTCGACGATCCGGCCGCCGTACATGATCGCGATCCGGTCGGAGAACTCGATCAGCAGCGAGATGTCGTGGGTGATGAAGACGACCGAGAAGCCCAGCTCCTCGCGGAGCCGCACCAGTTGGCGCAGGATCTGGCGCTGCATGACGACGTCGAGGGCCGTCGTCGGCTCGTCCATGATGACGATCTCCGGCTCCAGCGCGAGCGCCATCGCGATCATCACGCGCTGGCGCATCCCGCCGGAGAGCTGGTGCGGGTAGGCGGAGAGCCGGTCGGCGGAGATGCCGACGAGTCCCAGCAACTCCTTGGCACGGGCGGTCCGTTCGGGCCGACTCGTCTCCGGACGGTGTGCCCGGAGCACGTCGGTGAGCTGGCTGTGGACCGTGTGCACCGGGTTCAGCGAGTTCATCGCGCCCTGGAAGACGATCGACAACTCCTGCCAGCGGAACGCACGCAGTTCGGCGGCCGACAGGGTCAGCAGGTCGAGCGTCTCGCCGTCCCTCTTCCGGTAGTGGACCTCGCCACCGGTGATCACCCCGGGCGGTGAGAGCAGCCGGGTGACGGCGTACGCGAGTGTGGACTTGCCGGACCCGGACTCGCCCGCCAGGCCCAGCACTTCGCCGCGGTGCAGGGTGAGGTCGATGTCGCGCAGCGCGTGCACGGCGTCGCCCCCGGTCCCGTAGTCCACGTTCAGGCCGCTGATGGTGAGGACGGGCTCGCTGCTCATGAGCGGGTCTCCTTGTCATGCGTGCCGCGCGCCGCGGCATCGTGCGTACCGCGCGCCACGGGGGTGAAGCCGACCCGCATCCGGACCTTCCGGGATGCGCCGGTCTCCGTACGCAGGCGCGGGTTGACGAACTCGTCGATGCCGAAGTTGATCAGGGCGAGCGACATGCCGAGCAGGGCGATGCAGAGCCCGGCGGGGACGAACCACCACCACGCGCCCTGGGCCAGGGCCTGGTTGGACTGCGCCCAGAACAGGACGGTCCCCCAGTTCCAGTTGGAGATGTCGGCCACGCCGATGAAGGCGAGGGTGATCTCGGAGAGGATCGCGAAGATGACCGTGCCGACGAAGCCGGAGGCGATGACGGCCGTCAGGTTCGGCAGGACCTCGAAGAAGATGATCCGCCAGGTGGACTCGCCGGTGGCGCGGGCCGCTTCGACGTAGTCCCTGCGGCGCAGCGACAGCGTCTGCGCGCGCAGCACCCGTGCTCCCCACGCCCATGAGGTGAAGGCGATGACGGTGGCGATGAGCAGGTCGCCCGTGTCCGAGACGAAGCTGGCGATGATGATGATCAGCGGCAGTCCGGGGATGACCAGGAAGACGTTGGAGAGCACCGAGAGAAGTTCGTCGGCCGTGCCGCCGAGGAAGCCGGCGCTGACCCCGACCAGTACGGACAGGATCGTCGCGAAGATCCCGGCGACGAAGCCGACGACAAGGACGCCCCGGGTGCCGACGAGGATCTGGGACAGCACGTCCTGACCGGTCTGGGTGGTGCCGAACCAGTGTGCTCCGGAGGGTGGTTGGAGCAGTTCGTTGCTCATGGTGTCCGGGTCGTACGGCGCGATCCACGGGCCGATGACCGCGATCACGACGAAGAACGACAGGATGCCGAGGCCGATGACGGTCTTGCGGCCGCGCAGGAAGCGCAGGCGGCGCCTGCTGGGGGCCGGGGCCTCGGTCGCGTCGATCACGGCGGCCTCGGCGGAGGTGACGGCCATGTCCTAGGCCTCCCTTCGGGTACGGGGGTCGAGGACCATGTAGAGCACGTCGGCGAGGAGGTTCGCCGCGAGGACGGAGAGCGTGATGATCAGGAAGACGCCCTGCATCAGGGGGTAGTCCTTGGCGCCCACGCCCTGGAAGAGCTGGTAGCCGATACCGGGGTAGGAGAAGACCATCTCCACCAGCAGCGTGCCGCCGACGATGAAGCCCAGCGACAGGGCGAAGCCGGAGATGTTGGGGAGGATCGCGTTGCGTGCGGCGTACCCGACCATCACCCGGCGCTCGGAGAGCCCCTTGGCCTGGGCGACCATGACGTAGTCCTCGGAGGAGACCGTCACCATCATGTTGCGCATGCCGAGGATCCAGCCGGCCATGGCGCTGAGCACGATGGTGAGTCCGGGCAGCGCCGCGTGGTAGAGCGCACTGGAGATGAACGGCCAGTCGAAGGCGGGCACGAGCGAGCTGTCGTAGCCTCCCGCGGCCGGGAAGAGCGGCCACTTCACGGCGAACAGCGCGATGGCGATGAGCCCCAGCCAGAAGTACGGGATGGCCGAGATGAACGTGGTGACGGGCAGCAGGCTGTCCATCCAGGAGCCGCGCCGCCAGCCGGTGAAGACGCCGATGCCGGTGCCGAGCACGAAGCTGATCAGGGTGGTGACTCCGACGAGCGCGAGCGTCCACGGCAGCGACTGGGCGATCACCTCGCTGACCGGTGTCGGGAAGAAGGTGAAGGAGAGCCCGAGGTCTCCGTCGAGCAGATGCGACCAGTAGTCGGTGTACTGCTGCCAGAGCGACTGCTGCTTGTCGAGGCCGAAGAGCGCCTTGAGCGAGTTGACGGCGTTGGTGTCGAGCTGGCCCTGGAAGCGGGAGATGAGCGCCTGGACGGGATCGCCGGGCATCATGCGCGGGATCAGGAAGTTGATGGTGATCGCGGCCCAGGCCGTGACCAGGTAGAAGGCGAGCCGCTGCAGCAGGTACTTCATTTCGCGGTCTCCTTCCGGTGGGCGTCGGCGCCGCCGGGCCCGTGACCGTCGGCTCCCCGGTCGCCGCCGTCCTCGTACAGCCAGCAGGCCGCCCACTGGCCGCCTTCGAGGTCGAAGCGCGGCGGCGGTTCGGTACGGCAGCGCTCCATCGCCTTGGGACAGCGGGGGTGGAAGCGGCAGCCGGCGGGCGGGGCGATGAGCGAGGGCGGTTCACCGCTGCCGGTCTCCTCCTGCTCCGCCTCGGCGACCACCCGGTCCGGGTCGGGCGCCGAGGCGATGAGGAGCTGGGTGTAGGGGTGGGCGGGACGCTGGGTGACGGTCTCGCTGTCACCGCCCTCGACGATCCGGCCCGCGTACATGACCAGCGTGGTGTCCGCGAAGTAGCGGGCGGAGGCGATGTCGTGGGTGATGTAGAGGATCGCGAGGTGCAGCCGGTCCTTGAGGTCCTTGAGCAGATTGAGCACCCCGAGCCGGATCGAGACGTCCAGCATCGAGACGGGCTCGTCGGCGAGCAGGACCTGGGGATCGGCGCCGAGCGCGCGGGCGATGGCCACGCGCTGGCGCTGTCCCCCCGACAGCTCGTGCGGGAACTTGTCCAGGTACTGGTGCGCGGGGGTCAGTTGGACACGGTCCAGCAGAGCGGTCAGATGCTGTTCCAGCTCCTCCTCACCGCTGCCCGCCCGCCCGTGGATCCTCAGCGCACGGGTGAGGTGGTAGCGCACGGTGTGCACCGGGTTCAGCGAGGCGAACGGGTCCTGGAAGATGAGCTGGACCCGGCGTACGTACGCGCGGAAGGACCGGCCACGTCCGGCCTTCACCGCCGCGCCGTCCAGTCGGATCTCACCCCCCGTGAGCGGGTACAGCTGGGCGAGCAGCCTGGCGACGGTGGACTTCCCGGAGCCCGACTCCCCCACCAGCGCCGTGACGGTACCGCGCCGCAGTCGCAGCGAGACGTCGTCGACGGCGTGGACGGTGCGGCGCCTGCCCGTGACGAGATCGCGTCCGGTGCGCCGTACGGGGAAGTGCTTGGTGACTCCGCGTGCTTCGAGCACGATGTGGTTCTTCGTGGACTGTTCTGACATGGCCGGCCCCTGTGTCCCGTGTCCCTGGCTCTACTTGGCGGGCTTGAGCTTCAGCACGATCTGCAGCGCGGACGGCTGGGTGTGCTGCGGCGGGGCGTACGGGTCGGCCTCGGTGGGCCAGCCCACCCAGTTCTTCGTGGAGTACTCGGCTCCGATGGGAGCGGCGGCCGTCGGGATCATCGGTGCCTGCTCGACCATGATCTTCTGCAGGGTGTTCATGGCCGTGGTACGTGCCGAGTCCTCGGTGGCGTTGGCGAAGTCCTTGAGCGCCTTGGTGGCCTCGTCGCTCTTGAAGCGACCGAAGTTGCCGAGCTGGGACGCCTTGCCCACGGGCTGGAGCAGCGCGCCGTCCATGATGTTCTGGTACATGTCGTACGGGGTGGCGCCGCTGTTGGTCCAGTGCAGGGTGGCGTCGAAGTTCCCGTTGGCCACGTCCGCGCCCCAGGCCTCCGCGGTCTGCGTCTTGACCTTGGCCTCGATGCCGAGCTGCTTGATGTTGTCCTTGATGATCGCCAGCCCGGTGATGTAGTCGTTCCAGCCGGCCGGGTCGGTGAAGGTGAGTCGTACCGGCTTGCCGCTCGGGTCCTTCAGCACCCCGCCGCTGAGCTCGAACCCGGCGTCGCTGAGGATCTTCTTGGCCCCGGCCACGTCCGGTGCGGCGGTGGCGCTCTTGTACTCGGGCGCGAGGAAGGACTCACCGGCGGGCAGTGGGATGCCGGTCGGGTTGGTGATCTCCGGGTAGAGCGTCGCCTCGGCCTGGGTGTAGATCGCCTTGCGGTCGACGACCATGGCCATGGCCTTGCGCAGCGCCGGGTTGTCGAACGGCTTGCGGGCGGTGTTGAACCACAGTCCGTGGATGCCGAGCCCGGAGGGGAACCACAGCTTGTGGTTCTTGGGGTCCTTGCTGATGAACAGCTGCTTGTAGTTCGGCATGAAGACGAACGACCACTCGACCTTGCCACTCGCCAGCGCCGTGGTCGCCGCGCTGTTGTCGTTGTACGCGGTGTAGCGCAGCTCCTTGACCTTGGTCGCGCCCTTCCAGTACGTGGGCGTGGCGGTCAGCGTGGTGGTCTGCGGGGTGAAGGTCTTGAGCTTGTACGGGCCCGAGCCGACGGGCGTGCGGTTGGGCCAGGTCTCCGGGTTCTTGACGCCCTCCCAGATGTGCTTGGGCACGATGAACTGCTGGATGATCTTGTTCTGGTTGACGTACTGGGAGTCCTTGAACGTCAGGACGACCGTCTTGCCCTGCACCTCGACCCCGTCGAACGGGATGCCGTTGCCGTTGAGTGCCGGGTGCTTCTTCAGGAGGTCGAAGGTGTACGCGACGTCGTCGGCGGTCAGCGGCTTGCCGTCGGCCCACTTGGCCTCGGGGTCGAGGGAGAAGGTGACCTTGGTGAAGTTGGACTCCCACTTCCAGTCGGTCGCCAGCCAGGGGGCGGCCTTGTCCGCGGGCCGGATCTGGTTCGTCATCGCCAGCGGCTCGTAGATCATGAAGCGGTAGCCGAGCGTCGCCCCCGCCGAGGTGCTCAGGAACGGGTTGCTGTTGTTGGTCTGCGGTCCGTCCGGCTTGCCCAGGGTCAGCACGCCGGAGGCACCGCCCCCTTTGTTGGCACCGGAGTTGGCGGACGAGCAACCGGCGGCGAGCGCGACCACGGCGGTAGCGAGTGAGAGCGCTCTCAGCGTGGCGTGACGTCGTACGGGCATGGCGACTCCATGAGGGACTGCGGGTCTGGGAGATCCGGGTGATGGGCAGCGCTCGGCGCGCCGGGTACAGGCGGTACGGGGCGGTGCGGGTGGTGCCGGTGGTGCCGGTGGTGCCAGTGGTGCAGACGGTGCAGACGGTGCAGGTGGTACAGGTGATGCAGACAGTGCAGGCGGTGCAGACGGTGCGAACAGCACCGGTGCTGCGGAGATGCAGGTGGCGACGGGCGGCGAGCGGGAGGTGGTGAAGGGACGGGCGGGCGGCCGGGGTCCCGGCCGCCCGCTAGGGCGCCGAGCGGCGCACGACCAGTTCGGTGGGCAGCACGACCGGCGCGTCGGGCGCGCTCGTGCCACCGAGGCGGGAGAGAAGCATCCGCGCCGCCGTCTCACCCATCTGCCGGGTGGGCTGGCGCACGGTGGTCAGCGGCGGTTCGGTGTGTTCGGCCATCGGGATGTCGTCGAAGCCGACCACGGCGATGTCGTCCGGCACGGACCGCCCGGCCGCGCGCAACGCCCGCAGCACGCCCGCCGCGCTGATGTCGTTGTGGGCGAAGACCGAGTCGAACTCCACTCCGGAGGAAAGGAGTTGCTCCACGGCCAACCGTCCGCAGCGTTCGGTGAAGTCCCCGTGGACGACGAGCTCGGTGGGCAGGACCGCGCGGAATCCGTCCAGACGGTCGCGTACACAGCCGAAGTTCTGGGGCCCGGTGACGACCAGGGGTCTGGTGCGTCCGGCGGCCAGCAGGTGGCGGGCCGCACAAGCACCTCCTTCGCGGTTGGTGGTCACGACGGAGGGGAATTCGGGGTGGTGGCCGCGGTCGTCGATCAGCACGATCGGCAGGCCGCCCCGGTGCAGCGCGGTGAGGTGGTCGAGGGTGTTCTCGGGTTCGACGACGACGAGCCCGTCGAAGGCGCGCGCCGACACCTGACTGGTGAAGCGCTCCACGGACTCGGCGCCGCGGTTGCAGGTGAAGAGCAGCAGCCCGTAGTCGGCGGCCTCCACGGTGTCGACGACGCCCTGGAGCACCTCACCCATCCACGGCCAGGTGAGCGAGGGCACCAGCATGCCGACCGTACGGCTGCTGCCGCGGGCCAGTCCGACGGCACCCGAACTGGGCACATAGCCGAGCTGTTCGATCACTTCCCGAACGCGGGCGGCCGTGGAACCGTCCACCTCACCCTTGGTGTTGATGACCCTTGACACGGTCGTCTTGCTGACGCCGGCCTCACGGGCGACATCGGCGATGGTGACACGCATCGAGGGCCTCCGGGACAAGGCATGACGGGACAGGGCAGGTAAGCCGGAACCGGTACCGCAACCGGTTCCGGAACCGGTACCGGCGTTGCGGCGTGAGTTAACCCCGCCGAAACGGTGCCGTCAATACTTCACGCCGACATTGGTCCGTACCGATCCCGCACCTCATCTCACGTGCGGGCAGGGCGCGTTGTGCGTTCACGTTCTGAACGCACACCTCTTGACGCGGCCGCCCGGGAGCAGTTCACTCTGCTCGATCGACGACTGCTCTCCCACAACAACGTGGCCAAGGGCTGTCCCGTAATCCCTGGTGGAGCAGCGCGCGGCGTCGGATGCGGTGCATCACAAGGCGGAGGAACGTCCACACACTGGTTGCATGCGGACGTTCCGACAACGCAGCGAGGTGCCGTAGCTGTCGTCGTTCGCCCGCCAGGGATTACGGGACAGCCCGTAGTGTGATCAGATGACAGGATTCGGCGTCCTTGGCGACAACACGGACTGGCAGAAGGACTTCGAGCGGCGGCTACGCGCCTCGTACACGGCGGCCGGGCTCGGTGCGGCCGCGGCGGAGCGCATGCTCGAAGGGGTACGCGACGGCATCGGCGACTGGACCGTCGCCGAGATCACGGACGCCGGGACCCGAGTGGGACACGTCGCCGTGGTCGTGGCCGACGACAACGGTGCGCTCGCGGGCCGTATCGGCGACCTCCACGTCGATGCGCTCCACATCGGCCGGGGGCACGAGCAGGCCGCCCGGGACTGGGCCGAGGGCTGGTGCGCGAAGCGCGGCGCAGGCCGACTCGACATACGGCTCACCGAGCCCGCCGGTGAGCTGTTCGACGGTTACGGCGTCCGCGGACAGCTCAGGACGCGGCGCGTCGGTTCACCGCCGGAACCGGTCGATGGCGTCACGGCCCGGCCGATGACACAGGCCGAGTATCCGGATTGGCTGGCCTCCGAGAAGGCCGCCTACGTCGGCGACATCGTCCGGGCCGGAGCCCTGAGCCACGAGGAGGCCGTGCTCAAGTCCGACCGCGACTTCGCGGAGCTGATCCCCGAGGGCCTGGCCACGCCCGACAACACGTTCCTGGTGCTGGAGGCGGCGGGCGAGCCCATCGGCACCGGCTGGCTGAAGCACGGGCACCTCCCGGAAGTCACCTACGGCTACTCGCTGTACGTCCAGGAGCGGCACCGCGGCAAGGGTTACGGCCGGGCCGCGATGTCGGCCGGCGAACAGGCGACGCTGGCGGCCGGCGACTCGACGCTGATGTTCACCGTGTGGGGCGGCAACGACGTGGCCATGAACCTGTACACGAGCGCCGGTTACCGGGTCGTGGAGGAAATGCGCTCCCTCCGCCTTCCGCGCTCCGCCGCCTGAGCGGCACGGCCGTCCGGCGGGCCCACGGCGAGCGTGCGGCGGGCCCGTCCGACGGCCGAGGGCGAACGGGGACTACTCCGTCGGCTCGATCCCGGCCCGCCGCAGCCCATACGTGTAGGCGTCCTCCAGCGCCTGCCAGGACGCCGCGATGACGTTCTCCGCGACGCCGACCGTCGCCCAGTCGCCGTTGCCGTCGCCCGTGGTGATGAGGACTCGGGTGGTGGACTCGGTGCCGGTGCGGCCTTCGAGGATGCGGACCTTGTAGTCGACCAGCTCCAGCTTGGCGAGCTGCGGGTAGATCCGCTCCAGGGCGACGCGCAGGGCCCGGTCGAGCGCGTTGACCGGGCCGTTGCCCTCGGCGGTGGCGACGATGCGCTCGCCCTTGGCCCAGAGCTTCACGGTCGCCTCGTTGGCGTGCGTGCCGTCGGGGCGGTCCTCGACGATGGCGCGCCAGGACTCGGTGCGGAAGTAGCGGCGTACCCGCCCCTCGGCCTCGGCGCGCAGCAGCAGCTCGAAGGAGGCGTCGGCGGCCTCGTACGTGTAGCCCTTGAGCTCGCGTTCCTTGACCCGCTCGACGACCCGGCCGACGAGTTCGCGGTCGCCGCCGAGGTCGATGCCGAGCTCCTTGCCCTTGAGCTCGATGGAGGCACGGCCGGCCATGTCGGAGACCAGCATCCGCATGGTGTTGCCGACCAGCGCGGGGTCGATGTGCTGGTACAGGTCGGGGTCGACCTTGATCGCGGAGGCGTGCAGTCCGGCCTTGTGGGCGAAGGCGGAAACACCCACATAGGGCTGGTGGGTGGAGGGCGTCAGGTTGACGACCTCGGCGATCGCGTGCGAGACGCGGGTCATGTCGGCGAGCGCGCCCTCGGGCAGGACGGTCTTGCCGTACTTCAGTTCCAGGGCGGCGACGACGGGGAAGAGGTTGGCGTTGCCGACCCGCTCGCCGTATCCGTTGGCGGTGCACTGGACATGGGTGGCGCCCGCGTCGACCGCGGCGAGGGTGTTGGCGACGGCGCAGCCGGTGTCGTCCTGGGCGTGGATGCCGAGCCGGGCGCCGGTGTCGGCGAGCACGGTGGAGACGACGGCCTGCACCTGGGCGGGAAGCATCCCGCCGTTGGTGTCGCAGAGGATCACGACGTCGGCGCCGGCCTCGTGGGCGACGCGGACGACGGACTTGGCGTACTCGGGATTGGCACGGTAGCCGTCGAAGAAGTGCTCGCAGTCCACGAAGACCCGGCGGCCCTGCTCGCGAAGGAAGGAGACGGTGTCGCGGACCATCTCCAGGTTCTCTTCGAGAGTGGTGCGCAGCGCGAGTTCCACATGACGGTCGTGGGACTTCGCGACCAGCGTGATCACGGGGGCACCCGACTCCAGCAGCGCCTTGACCTGCGGGTCCTCGGAGGCCTTGCCACCGGCCCTGCGGGTCGCGCCGAAGGCGACCAGCTCGGCGTTCTCGAACTCGATCTCCCGCTGGGCACGGGCGAAGAACTCGGTGTCGCGGGGGTTGGCGCCGGGCCAGCCTCCCTCGATGAAGCCCACGCCGAAGTTGTCCAGGTGCCGGGCGATGGTCAGCTTGTCCGCGACCGTCAGGTTGATGCCTTCACGCTGGGCGCCGTCGCGCAGCGTGGTGTCGAAGACATGGAAACTGTCGTCGGTGGCCTTGGCCTTGGTGGTCATGCTGGTCTGACTCCTGTCGGATGAGTGGATCCGGACGTTCAGGCTCCACTTGCCCCCATCATCCCGCGTGCCTCGCCCCGGCCGAGGTGAGGGCCGGAAAACGAAAAAACCCCTCGCGGGTGCGAGAGGTCTGCGCGCGGGTCTGGGGCACGGTGGCCGTGCCGTACGTGGTGGTACGGACGATCACTGCGGACCGGCGCGCCTGTTGCCAATAATCATGACGAACGAGGGCACGGAGGCAGTCTTGCACAAGGCCGCCTCCGTGCCGTGCCCCGTCTCAGGATGCGGGCGTGGCACTCGTCGCGCCGGACGGCTCCGTTTGCCCGTACGCGGACTCGCCGGCGCCGACCCGGCCCAGATCGATGTCGCGGGTCTCGCGCATGGTCAGGTAGACGACCAAGGAGACCGCGGCGCAGCCCGCCACGTACCAGTAGAAGCCGGACTCGACGCCCGCCTTCTTGAACCAGAGCGCCACGTATTCGGCGGTGCCGCCGAAGAGCGCGTTGGCGATGGCGTACGGGAGGGCGACACCCAGGGCCCGGACGCCGGTCGGGAAGAGCTCGGCCTTCACACAGGCGTTGATCGAGGTGTACCCGGTGACGACGACCAGGGCGAGCAGCGCCAGGCCGAAGGCGGGCCAGAAGGTGCCGGCGTGCTTGAGCATCGTCATGATCGGCACGGTCAGGAAGGTGGAGCCGATCGCGAAGGTGATCAGCAGCGGGCGGCGGCCGATCCGGTCGGAGAGCAGACCGGCCAGAGGCTGGATGCACATGAAGACGAACAGGGCGCAGAAGCTGACGAGCGAGGCGGTGGACTTCTCCATGCCCGCGCTCTTGGAGAGGAACTTGGTGAGGTACGTCGTGTACGTGTAGTACGCCACGGTCCCGCCCATGGTCAGCGCCATCACCAGGAACGCCTCGCGCTTGTGCTGCCACAGCGCCTTCAGCGTGCCGCGGTCCGCCTGCTCGGCGGCGCCGGACTCCGCGTACACCTCGGTCTCCAGCATGGAGCGGCGCAGATAGAAGACGACCGCGGCACCGAGCGCCCCGACGATGAACGGGATGCGCCAGCCCCAGCTGTGCAGCGCCGCGTCGGACATGTTGCGCTGCAGGACGATCTGGAGACCGAGGCCGATGAGCTGGCCCGCGGTCATGGACACGTACTGGAAGCTGGAGGCGAAGCCGCGCCGGTGGGGGGCGGACGCCTCGGTCAGATAGGTGGCACTGGCGGCGTACTCGCCCCCGACCGAGAGGCCCTGGAGCAGCCTGGCCACCAGCAGGACGGCGACCCCGCCGTACCCCGCGACGTCGTACGTCGGCGCGACGGCGATGAGGATCGCGGAGGCCGACATGAGGGTGACGGTGAGGGTGAGCGCCGCCTTGCGGCCCCTGCGGTCACCGATGCGGCCGAGCATCCAGCCGCCGACCGGCCGCATGAAGAAGCCGACGGCGAAGATACCCATGGTGTTCATGAGGTTGGCGGTCTCATTGCCTTCGGGAAAGAACGAATCCGCGAAGTAGACCGCGAAGGTCGCGTACACGAACCAGTCGAACCACTCGACCATGTTGCCCGCCGAGCCGACCCAGATCTTCTTCCACTGCTGTCGTCCCATGGTCCGTCACCGTGCCCGAACAGCCGGGAGCACAACAAGGGCGCAACAGGCAACGATCACGCGTACTTACGTACGTTTCGTTCACCGCGGCGGGCGCGACCCCGCGGCGATGAGCGAATCGTCGATGAACTCCCCCACCTGTTCGATGACTTGGGAGCGCCCGGTGCCGGGGATACCGACGGCGACATGGACGCTGAACCCGTCCAGCAGGGCGCGCAGCCGGGTCGCGAACCGCTCGGCGTCGACCGTACGGAACTCGCCGCGCGAGGCGCCCTCCGCCAGCAGCGCCACCAGGTCCCGGTGCCAGGCCCCCTCGATCGCGACCTGCCGGGCGCGCGCGTCGGCGTCGGCGTTCTGCGAGCGGTTCCAGACCTCCAGCCAGAGCGTCCAGTGCGGATCGCGGTGACCGTCGGGAAGGTAGAGATCGATGTACGCGTCGAGCCGTTCGCGCACGGGTGTCTGCCGGGCCAGCAACTCCCGCCGCTCGGCGCCGAGCCGGCCCTCGCTCCACTCCAGGGTCTGCAGGAGCAGTTCGTCCTTGGTCCGGAAGTAGTAGAGGAGGTGCCCGCTGCTCATGCCGACCTCACGGCCGAGCCCGGCCATGGTGAGCCCGTCGAGCCCGCACTCGGCGATGGTGGCCATGGCGGTGGCCAGCACGTCCTCGCGGGGTGGGGCGGTTTGGCGGCGGCGCGGAGCGGGGGTCATCGGGCGGCCCCCATGGTCCGCAAGCGCTCGGTCACGCAACCCCGTCCGGCCCGCTGGAAGGTGCTCGGCATGGATCAGATCTTAGGCTGCTGCTGCGTGATGCAGTGAATGCCTCCACCGCCGGCGAAGATCGTACGGGCGTCGACCAGGGTCACGGTCCGTCCGGGGTGGAGACGGCGGAAGATACCTGCCGCGATCTCGTCACGGGGGTCGTCGAAGCCGCACAGCACCACGCCACCGTTGCAGACGTAGTGGTTGATGTAGGAGTAGTCGACCCAGTGACCGTCCTCGTCCTGCACCACGGTCGGGGCAGGGACCTCGACGACCTCCAGGGGACGCCCCTGAGCATCGGTCTGGGCCGTGAGCATCGCCACGTTCTCCTTGCAGAGCTCGTGGTCGGGGTGGGACGGGTCCGGCTGGGTGTGGACGACGACGACTCCGGGGCCGGCGAACGCGGCGACGATGTCGACGTGGCCGAGCGTGCCGAAGCCGTGGGGCGGGTAGTCACCGGTCAGGCCGCGCTTCAGCCAGATCGCCTTCGTGGTGCCGAGCTTGGCGTGGATCTCGGTCTCGACCTCCTCCTTGGTCCAGCCCGGGTTGCGCTCGGAACCGAGCTGAACGGTCTCGGTGAGGAGGACGGTGCCTTCGCCGTCCACGTGGATGCCGCCGCCCTCGTTGACGAGAGGCGAGCTGTGCACGGGGACCCCCGCGAGATCCGCGACATGGCGGGCGATCTTCGCGTCGTGTTCCCAGGTCGCCCAGTCCTGTGCGCCCCAGCCGTTGAACACCCAGTCCACGGCCGCCAACCGGGTGCCGTCCGTGACGAAGGTCGGACCGATGTCCCGCATCCAGGCATCGTCCAACTCGCGCTCGACCAGGTCGATGTCCGGGCCGAGGAGGGCACGGGCACCCTCCGACTGGCCCGGCCCGACGACCATGGTGACCGGCTCGAAGCGGCGTACGGCCCGAGCCACCGAGGCCCACGCCTCGCGGGACTCGGCGAGGTCGTCACCGGTGAACGTGACGTTGGGGCCCGGCCAGGCCATCCAGGTGCGCTCGTGCGGGGCCCACTCGGGCGGCATACGGAAGGTCATGTCGTTGGACTCCTCAAGGGTGTGCGGAAAGGGTGTGCGGGAAGGCTGCGGGCCGGAAGGCTGTGTTCCTACAGGAAATAGAGGCGGCTGAGGGACACCGATTCGGCGGGTTCCGAGCGCATCGGGACACCGTCCAGCGTGACCAGCCCGCTGCGCCCGTCCACCGCCACGTCCCCGATGCGGGAGTTGAGCCGGAGATCCGCCGGGCCGATCCCGCGGGTGCCGCGCACGGCCACCCTGCGCCGTCGCGTCGGCATCAGGTCGGAGCCCAGCTCGGCCGCGGCCTTCGCCACGAAGGCCACCGAGATGTCGGCGGGCGTCGCGCCGTGCCCCCCGAACAGCGGTCCCAGGACCAGCGGCTCACAGGTGTCGGTCGCTGCGTTGGGGTCGCCCGTCACGCCCCACGCGGGGAAGCCCGCCTTCAGTACCATCTGCGGCTTCGCCCCGAAGTACTGAGGCTTCCACAGCACGATGTCGGCGAGCTTGCCCACCTCGATCGAACCGATCTCGTGCGCGAGACCGTGCGCGATGGCCGGGTTGATCGTCAGCTTCGCCATGTAGCGCAGCACCCGGGCGTTGTCGTCGTGCGCGCCGTCGCCCTCCATCGGGCCCAGCTCGGCCTTCATCTTCCCGGCCATGGCGAAGGTGCGGCGCACGGTCTCGCCCGCGCGCCCCATCCCCTGCGCGTCCGACGAGGTGATGCCGATCGCGCCGAGGTCGTGCAGCACGTCCTCGGCGCCCATCGTCCCGGCCCTGATCCGGTCCCGCGCCATGGCGGCGTCCCCGGGCAGGTCGGTCTTGAGGTCGTGCACCGAGACGATCATCCCGTAGTGCTCGGCCACCGCGTCCCGGCCGAACGGCAGGGTCGGATTGGTGGACGAGCCGATGACGTTCGGCACACCCGCCATCTTCAGGACGTTCGGTACGTGTCCACCGCCGCAGCCCTCGATGTGGAAGGCGTGGATCGTCCGGCCGTCCAGGACACGCAGGGTGTCCTCGACGGACAGACACTCGTTCAGCCCGTCGCTGTGCAGGGCGACCTGCACGTCGTGTTCCTCGGCGACGCGCAGGGCGGTATCGAGGGCACGGGTGTGCGCGCCCATGTCCTCGTGCACCTTGAAGCCGGACGCACCGCCCTCGGCGAGCGCCTCCACCAGGGGCGCGTCGTCGGAGGACGAACCGCGGGCCAGGAAGCCGATGTTGACCGGCCAGGCGTCGAAGGCGTTGAAAGCGTGACGCAGGGCCCACGGCGAGTTGACGCCGACGCCCCACACCGGGCCGAACTCCTGGCCGATGACCGTGGTGACACCGGAGGCGAGCGAGGCCTCCATGATGCGCGGCGAGAGCAGATGGACGTGGGTGTCGACGGCACCGGCCGTCGCGATCAGGCCCTCGCCGGACACGATCGTGGTGCCCGTGCCGACGACGACGTCCACGCCGTCGAGCGTGTCCGGGTTACCGGCCCGCCCGATGGAGTGGATCCGGCCTTCGCGGATGCCGATGGAGACCTTGCGAATGCCTTGGACAGCGTCGATGACCAGGACGTTGCTGATGACGACGTCGCAGGTGTCGCGTACGGCCGCGGCCTTGAGGTGCAGCCCGTCGCGCGCGGTCTTGCCGAAGCCGGCCAGGAACTCGTCGCCGTGCGCCTGCGCATCCGACTCGACGCGCACCACCAGGCCGGAGTCGCCGAGAACGACCCGGTCTCCGGCGCGCGGTCCGTGGACCGACGCGTATTCGTTGGGGTCCATCAGGCGTCCTCCGCTCCCAGATAGCCGCAGGCCGCCGCGCGCCGCAGGGCCTCTTCCTTCGCGCCGGGCGCGTCCAGCGGTCCGTCGACCAGGCCGGCGAAGCCGATCGCGATCCGGGCGCCGCCGATCGGCATCAGGCCGATCTCGGTCTCGCCGCCCGGGTCGAAGCGGACCGACGATCCGGCGGGGACGCACAGCCGCATTCCGTACGCCGCGGCCCGGTCGAAGTCGAGGCGCGGGTTGGCCTCGAAGAAGTGGAAGTGCGAGGTGACGCTCACCGGGACGGTCGCGGTGTTGCGCACGGTCAGCCGCAGCGCGGGCTCGGGCTCAGCGTGCGGCGGTGCGGGCAGTACGGCGCCGGGCGCGGCGTCGCCGAGCCCTCCCCCGATGGGCTTCGAGACGACCGCGAGCCGGGATCCGTCGTCGAAGACGGCCTCCACATGCACCTCGGTGACCACATCCGCCACACCGGGCAGGACGTCGTCGGGCCCCAGCACGGCGCGCGCGGCCTCGATCGCCTCGGCGAGCCGCTTTCCGTCCCGGGCCGCCTCGCAGACGGTGTCCGCTATGAGCGCGGTCGCCTCGGGGACGTTGAGCCTCAGTCCGCGCGCGCGGCGCGCCCGTGCCAGTTCGGCAGCGCCGAAGAGCAGGAGCCGGTCTCGCTCGGTAGGGGTAAGTCGCACGTCAGTACACCTCCAATTTGAGCATCACTCTAATCGAGGTTTTCCCACCTGGAAAGCATTGACGAAGAGCTGTACTTGGACTCACATAGAGCGGCACTCAAACTGTCGAACGTCAGGGGCGGCCTCATGCCGATAGAACAGCGCGGAGTCGACACGGTCCCGGAGACGGAGCGCACCAGCGCCCCACGCGACCTCGTCTCGATCCTGCTGGGGTCCAATCTCTGCCTGGGCGTGATCATCTTCGGCTGGCTCCCGGTCTCCTTCGGCCTGGGCTGGTGGGCCTCGGTGAGCTCGATCGTCACGGGTACCCTGCTCGGCACCCTGCTGACGGCACCGCTCGCCCTGGTCTCGCTGCGCACCGGAACCAACCTCTCCACCTCCTCCGGAGCCCAGTTCGGTGTGCGCGGCCGTCTGGTCGGCTCGATCGTCGGCCTGCTGCTCGCCCTCGGCTACACAGCGCTGACCGTCTGGATCGGCGGCGACGCGATGGTGGGCACCATGCACCGCCTCCTCGGACTGCCGACCGGGGGGCTCTCGTACGCGGCCGTGTACGCCCTGCTCGCCGCCGCCACCGTGATCGGCGCGGTCTACGGCTACCGGATGCTGCTGCGTCTCTCCCGCATCCTCGCCGTCGCGATGAGCGCGCTGCTGATCCTGGGCGTCATCGCGTACGCCCCGCACTTCACCACCGCCGCACTGCCCGGCACCGGCGGGCATCTGCTCGGATCCTTCTGGCCGACCTGGCTGCTGGCCGTGGTCGCAGCAGGGCTGAGCGGCCCGATCGCCTTCATCACCCTGCTCGGCGACTACACGCGGTACATCTCCCCGGCCCGGCACTCCTCCCGGAGCGTGCTGCGAGCGAGCTGGGCCGGGCTGCTGATCGGCCTGCTCGTCCCGCAGCTCTTCGGTACGTTCACGGCCTACGCCTCCCGGGCGGCCGTCGACTACGCGGGCCCGCTCGTCGACGCCTCCCCCACCTGGTACCTGATCCCGCTGCTGCTCGCCGCCTCCGCCGGTTCGGTCGGCAACGCCGGCCTGATGCTGTACTCCATGGGCCTCGATCTGGATGCGATCTGGCCGCGCGCCTCGCGCCCCCGGGCCACTTTCGCGGTCGCGGGCGTCGCCACGGCGTGCGTCTTCGTCGGGCACTACGCCTGGGACGCCGAATCCGCGATGACGTCGTTCGTCCTGCTGCTGACCGCCATCGGCACCCCGTGGGCGGTGATCACCCTGATCGGCTTCGTCCGCTGTCACGGTGTCTACGACTCGGAGGCCCTCCAGGTCTTCAACCGGCGCTCGCGCGGCGGCGCCTACTGGTACACGGCCGGCTGGAACCTGCCCGCCACGGCCTCCTGGGCCCTGGGCGCGGCAGTGGGCCTCTGCGCAGTCTCGCTGCCCTCGTACGAGGGTCCGCTGCTCTCCCTGACCGGCGGGGTGGACTGCAGCTTCCTGCTGTCGGGCCTGGTGGGCGGTGCCGCGTACACGGCGCTGACGCGCGGCGGGCGCACGGAGCGCTCGGTGCCGGTCGACGATACGGAGCCACAGCCGTCCGCCGCGTCCTGAGCGAAGACGACGACGCCCGCTCCGGCAGCAGCCGGGGCGGGCGTCGCGGTACGGGACATCGCCGTGCGGGACGGTCGCTCAGCCGAGCGGGTGCATCCAGCCGTGGGTGTCCTCGGCGATGCCGCGCTGGATGTCCAGCAGGCGCTCGCGCAGCTTCACCGTGACCTCGCCGGGCGCGCCGTCGCTCTGGACCCACTCGCCGCCCGCGGACTTGACGGTGCCGACGGGGGTGATGACGGCGGCGGTGCCGCAGGCGAAGACCTCGGTGAGAGTGCCGTTCTCGGTGTCGGCCCGCCACTGGTCGATCGAGACGCGGCCCTCCTCGGACTCGTAGCCGAGGTCGCGGGCGACCTTGAGCAGCGAGTCGCGGGTGACGCCGGCGAGCAGCGAGCCGGTCAGGGCCGGGGTGATGATCTTGTTCCCGTACACGAAGTACAGGTTCATCCCGCCGAGTTCCTCGACCCACTTGTGCTCGACCGCGTCGAGGTACGCGACCTGGTCGCAGCCCTGTTCGGCGGCCTCGGCCTGGGCGAGGAGGGACGCGGCGTAGTTGCCGCCGGTCTTGGCGTCGCCCATGCCGCCGGGGACCGCACGGACGCGGTTCTCGGAGAGCCAGATGGAGACCGGCTTGACGCCACCGGGGAAGTAGGCGCCGGCGGGCGAGGCGATGACGATGAAGAGGTACTCGTTGGCGGGCTTCACGCCGAGGCCGACCTCGGTGGCGATCATGAACGGACGCAGGTAGAGCGACTCCTCGCCGCCGTGCGTCGGAACCCATGCCTTGTCCTGCTGGACCAGCACGTCGCACGCCTCGATGAACGTCTCGACGGGCAGTTCCGGCATGGCCAGCCGGTGCGCCGAGGCCTGGAAGCGCTTGGCGTTCGCCTCGGGGCGGAACGTGGCGACGCTGCCGTCGGGCTGGCGGTACGCCTTGAGTCCCTCGAAGATCTCCTGCGCGTAGTGCAGGACGGTGGTCGCGGGGTCGATCGACAGCGGTGCGTACGGGACGAGCTGGGCGTCGTGCCAGCCACGGCCTTCGGTCCACTTGATCGTCACCATGTGATCGGTGAAGTAGCGGCCGAATCCGGGCTTGACCAGGATCGCCTCGCGCTCCGCGTCGGACAGCGGATTCGAGGAGGGCTTGAGCTCGATCGTGGGCGTCGTCATGAGTGCGTGTCCTTCACGTTGTGTGTGTTGGACCGCGCTCGCGCCGCTCCTGCCGGGCAGGTGCTAGGACGTCCGAGCTTCAGTGCGAGCGGCGGCCCCGTTCGATTATCGCTCCCGGGTGGCCGTGCACGAAATGACGCGAATGCGGTCCGTGGTCGATGGTTGCACCCGGGGCCGCACAGGAGAAGCCGCCGGGTGCGGTTGCGACCCGGCGGCTTCGAAACGGAGTCGTCGGGTCAGCTCGCTACTCGTACCGCGAGCGCGTCGCCGATCTGATCGGTCGTACGAGTCGTTCCGTCACGCTCCGCGAGATCGGCGGAGACGGCGTCCTCGATGCGCACGGCCTCGGCCTCGTAGCCGAGGTGGCGCAGCAGGAGGGCGACGGAGAGAACCGTGGCGGTCGGGTCGGCCTTGCCCTGGCCCGCGATGTCGGGGGCGGAGCCGTGGACCGGCTCGAACATCGACGGGAAGGTGCCCGTCGGGTTGATGTTGCCGGACGCGGCCAGGCCGATGCCGCCGGTCACGGCAGCGGCGAGGTCGGTGAGGATGTCACCGAAGAGGTTGTCGGTGACGATGACGTCGAAGCGCTCCGGCTGGGTGACGAAGAAGATCGTCGCGGCGTCGACGTGCAGATAGTCGGTGGTGACCTCGGGATACTCGGTCGCGACCCGGTCGAAGATGTTCTTCCACATGTGGCCCGCGTACACGAGGACGTTGTTCTTGTGAACCAGCGTCAGCTTCTTGCGCGGGCGGGAGTTCGCCCGCTCGAAGGCGTCACGGACGACGCGCTCGACACCGTACGCGGTGTTCACGCTGACCTCGGTGGCGACCTCGGCGGGCGTACCGGTGCGCAGCGAACCTCCGTTGCCGGTGTACGGGCCCTCGGTGCCCTCGCGGACGACGACGAAGTCGATGTCCGGGCGGCCGGCCAGCGGGGTCGCGGTGTTCGGGAACAGCTTCGACGGCCGCAGGTTGATGAAGTGGTCGAAGGCGAACCGCAGCTTCAGCAGGAGCCCGCGCTCCAGGACACCGGAGGGCACGGAGGGGTCACCGATCGCGCCGAGCAGGATGGCGTCATGGCCCTTGAGGGCTGCCAGCTCCGCGTCCGGAAGGGTTTCGCCGGTACGGTGCCAGCGCCGGGCGCCGAGGTCGTACTCCTTGGTCTCCAGCTTCACATCCTGCGGGAGAACAGCGTTGAGGACCTTGAGGCCCTGGGCCACGACCTCCTGGCCGATACCGTCACCGGGGATCACTGCGAGATTGATGCTGCGAGACATGTCCGCACCTTACTGCGCGTCCCACCCCATGACATGTCACGTCCACCATACGGACACATGGGGAGCTGTACGTGTACTGTTCACCCACTCGACGGGACGGCGTCGGGCGGTGGGTGGATGTTCTGCTCCATGGACATCCCCCGTTTCGGAATTCCGGAGAAGCTCGCCGGCCGTATGAGCATGGCCGAGCAGCACGAATATCTGCGCACCCGGCTGACCCGGCGTGGCGCGCTCCGTACCGGCGTGGCGACCGTGGCCGTCGCCGGTGCCGGTCTCGGTACCTCTCTCACCGCCTCACCCGCCTACGCCGCCGGGACCGCCCTCACCGCTCCTCCCGCCTCCACCCGGGTGGACGGTTCACTGGTGGCGCCGTTCGGTCGGCACCTGGCGTACGGGGCCGACCCGAAGACGCAGATGGCGGTCTCCTGGCAGGTCCCGTTCGCCGTGAAGCGGCCGTACATCCGCATCGGCCTCCAGCCGTGGGCGCTGAGCCACCGGATCGACGCGGAGGTGCGCCATCTCACCACGCCCGAGCTGAATCGAGGGAAGATCGCGGCGGCCGAGCAGTTCTACCTGCACGCGAGCCTGGAGCGGCTGCGGCCCGGCACGACGTACTACTACGGCGTCGGCCACGACGGCTTCGACCCCGCCGACACGCGCAACCTGGGCACGCTCGGCACCTTCGCCACCGCACCCTCGCGCGCCGAGCCCTTCACCTTCACCGCCTTCGGTGACCAGGGCGTCAGCTACCACGCACTGGGCAACGACCAGTTGATCCTCGGTCAGAACCCGGCGTTCCATCTGCACGCCGGTGACATCTGCTACGCCGACCCGTCCGGCTCCGGGCAGAGCACCGACACCTACGACGCCCGCACCTGGGACCAGTTCCTGGCGCAGACGGAGACCGTGTCGAAGACCGTGCCGTGGATGGTGACCACCGGCAACCACGACATGGAGGCGTGGTACTCGCCGGACGGCTACGGCGGCCAGAACGCCCGCTGGACGCTGCCCGACAACGGCCCGGATCCGGTGAACCAGCCCGGTGCGTACTCGTTCGTGCACGGCAACGTGGGGGTGGTCGCCCTCGACGCCAACGACGTCTCGTACGAGATCCCGGCCAACTTCGGCATCAGCGACGGCCGGCAGACGCGCTGGCTGGACCGGCGCCTCGGTGAGCTGCGGGCCCGTCACGACATCGACTTCGTCGTGGTCTTCTTCCACCACTGCGCCTTCTCGACCACCACCGCGCACGCCTCGGACGGCGGGGTGCGCGACGCCTGGGTGCCGCTCTTCGAGAAGCATCAGGTGGACCTGGTCATCAACGGCCACAACCACGTCTACGAGCGCACGGACGCGATCCTGAGGAACGCGGTGCGACGCAGGGTGCCCATCGGCGAGCGCACCGACCCGACGCGGGACGGCATCGTGTACGTCACGGCGGGGGGCGCGGGCAAGGCGCTGTACGACTTCCCGGCGCCGGACAGCTACGAGGGGCACGTGAAGGACCTGGACAGCGTGGCCACGTACCACGTGGTCAAGGGCGGCGGAAGGGCGAGCGAGACCGTGGAGTGGTCGCGGGTGCGCCACACCGGCTTCTCGTTCCTGGCGGTCGAGGTGGAGCCCGGTCGGCACGCCCGGATGAAGGTCACCGCGCTCGCCGAGTCGGGCGTACGGATCGACCACTTCGAGATCAGCCGCAGCTGATCTCCCGCCGGAGCCCGGCAAGGCAGCGGTCCCCGGGCCGGTCCCGCCGACCGGCCCGGCGGCTCGGGGCGGGTCGCCGGTCTCTCGGCGGCTCGGACGGGCGCCCCGTACCGGCGCCCCGCCTCAGTGGCCCGTGGAGCCGCCGTTGTCCCGGCGGTCGAGGGCCCGCTGCAGGGCGGCGGCGGCGTTCTGGCGCTCCGACTGGGTCGGGCGGTGGGTGTGACGGACTCGGCGGACAGTCGTCTCGGCCATGGTGGATCGACTCCTTGAGATCGCGAGGACTTCGAGATCGAAAAACCGTGAAAGTGATTTCGAGATCGGGATTTCGAGGCGCCGGAAGGGGCGGGAAGCGGGCGCCGCAGGGGTTGCCTGCACGGGGCGCGCGCTCACGACCGCCAGTCGCTGGATCTAGCGAGACGTTCGGCTCCTACAAAGCTAAGCCAGCTCGGCCGGTCTGTCTCCACAATTACTCGGACTTCCTACTATCTGAGACGGAGGTTTACGGCCGCCCGCCCGCGGTTCCCGGACCAGGACCCGGAAGACGAGCGATCGTGCCTGCTCAGAGCGGGTGACATGGCCGATCGGCCCCTGGTACGGAGAGATGTCGACCGGTCGGGCCCGCGACGAGCCGGGCCACCGGCCGCCGCACCCGTCGGTGTGGACGGCCCGGGACGCGGGAGCGCGGCAGGGAGCCGGTCGCGGAGCGCCGGGGTGCGGGGCAGGTCGGTGAACGGGCTCCGGCGACGGGCGGGAGCACGCTCAGAGCACGTCCCCGTCCCGCCAGTCGAAGACCAGGGTTCCGGACACCCGGGGCAGTGCGCGGCCGGCCCCGCCGCGGACATAGGTGCTGCCCTCCTCGTCCGGCAGCATCTCCACCCCGTGCCTGCCCTGCACGGCGATCCGTCCCGGCCACACCTGCCAGCCGCGTCCCGCGTACAGCGCCGCCCCGGCAGCCGACGCGGACAGGGCCCCGAAGACGTACGCCCCGTCGACGACCTGTTCCAGCGCGGCCATCACCCGCCCGCCGAGCCCCTCCCGGCGCCGGTCGGCGCGGACGGCCACGGCCTCCACGTAGCCGACCCGGTACGAGCGGTCCTCGTGGACCACCCGGCGCTGGACGACGCTGCCGTGCGCGAGGAGCCCGCTGTCGTCCCGTACGAGGACGTGGATGCCGCCGAGGGCGTGGTCCCAGTCGTCGTCGCCGAACTCCCCCTCGAAGGCGGTGTCCAGGAAGGCGCGGATCTCGTCCAGGACGGCGGGGGTCAGCCGGTGGGTGTGCGTGGTCCGCAGGATCGGGTCGATCGGCTCGGTCATGCGCTCCATCCTCCCGGACACCACCGCCGCCGGGGTGGGACCCGTACCCGTCACGCGCCGAAAAGCCGTGCGCCGCACGGGAGTCGGCCCCTGGAACGGCCTCCCTGCTCCCGGCCCCCGGTACGGGCCCGTGACCTGCCCGCTCTGCGGACACCGACCGGCCGGGCGCGCCGTTTCTGTCCGGCGAACCCCTGGTCCGGACCTGCTGTCGGCGCCACACTGCCGACATGCCTGACACCACAGCCCTGCCCCCGCGGTGGACTCCCACCCATGGAGAACCGTACCGACCGGTCCCCTATCGTCCCGAGCGGGCCCCGGCCGACGAGTCCCTTTCCCGTTCCACGGAGTTGCGGCGGCGGATGGACGAGCGCAGAACCGTACGCCGGTTCTCCGCGGACCCCGTGCCGGAGCAGGTCGTGAAGGACGCCATCGCCTGCGCCGCGACCGCCCCGTCCGGCGCCCATCAGCAGCCGTGGACGTTCGTCCTGGTCAAGGATCCGGAGGTGCGGCGGCGCATCCGGGAGGCGGCCGAGCACGAGGAGCGGATCAGCTACGACGGCAGGCTCGGCGAGGAGTGGCTGGCGGCGCTGCGGCCTCTGGGCACGGATTCCGTCAAGGCGCACATGACGGACGCCCCGGCCCTCGTCGTGGTCTTCCAGCAGCGGTACTGGATGGGTGAGGACGGCACCCGGCGCAAGCACTACTACGTCGACGAGTCCGTCGGGATCGCGGTCGGGATGCTGCTCTCGGCCCTGCACCTGGCGGGCCTGGCCGCGCTGATCCATACGCCGAGCCCGATGCGGTTCCTGCGGGAGGTGCTGGACCGCCCGGAGAACGAGAAGGCGTTCGCGGTGATCCCGGTCGGGTACCCGGCGGACGACTGCGAGGTGCCCGGCCTGGTGCGCAAGTCCCTGGACCAGGTGCTCGTGGAGATCTGAACCCGCCGGTCCGAGCGCCGCGCATGGAAACCGCCTCCCGACCGGCAGGGGAACCGGGCGGGAGGCGGGACTCGTGGCGGGGCGCCGGGGTGCGGCGCCCCGGAGGGATCAGCCCTGGTGGGGGTAGGTGTAGTCGGTCGGCGGAACCAGCGTCTCCTTGATGGCCCGGGTCAGGGTCCAGCGCTGAAGGTTCTGCGGGGCGCCGGCCTTGTCGTTGGTACCCGAGGCACGGCCGCCGCCGAAGGGCTGCTGGCCGACGACGGCGCCGGTCGACTTGTCGTTGATGTAGAAGTTGCCCGCGGCGTACCGCAGCTTCTCCATGGTGTGCGCGGCCGCGGCGCGGTCGTTCGCGATGACGGAACCGGTCAGCGCGTAGTCGGAGACCGACTCCATCTGCTCCAGCATCTCGTCGTACGTGTCGTCCTCGTAGACGTGCACGGCGAGGATCGGGCCGAAGTACTCGGTCGTGAAGACCTCGTTCGAGGCGTCGGTGCACTCGATGACGGTCGGACGGACGAAGTAGCCCACCGAGTCGTCGTACGTGCCGCCCGCGATGATCGTGCAGGACGGGTCCGACTTGGCGCGGTCGATCGCGGCCTTGTTCTTGGCGAACGAGCGCTCGTCGATGACGGCGCCGATGAAGTTCGACAGGTCGGTGACGTCACCCATGGTGATGGAGTCGACCTCGGCGGCGAACTTCTCCTTGAAACCGGAGTTCCAGATGGAGGCCGGGATGTACGCACGGGACGAAGCCGAGCACTTCTGGCCCTGGAACTCGAAGGAGCCACGGGTCAGCGCGGTCTTCAGGACGGCGTGGTCGGCCGACGGGTGGGCGACGACGAAGTCCTTGCCACCGGTCTCGCCGACGAGCCGCGGGTAGGTGCGGTAGTTGGCGATGTTGTTGCCGACCGTCTTCCACAGGTGCTGGAAGGTGGGCGTCGAGCCGGTGAAGTGGATACCGGCCAGGTCGCGGTGGTTCAGGGCCACCTCGGAGACGGCGATGCCGTCGCCCGTCACCAGGTTGATGACGCCCTTGGGCAGGCCCGCCTCCTCCAGGAGCTGCATCAGCAGCACGGCGGCGTGGGTCTGCGTCGGGGACGGCTTCCACACCACGACGTTGCCCATGAGGGCGGGGGCGGTGGGCAGGTTGCCCGCGATGGCCGTGAAGTTGAACGGCGTGATCGCGTAGACGAAGCCCTCCAGCGGGCGGTGGTCCATGCGGTTCCACACGCCCGGCGAGTTGGCCGGGGGCTGCTCGGCGAGGATCTGGCGCGCGTAGTGCACATTGAAGCGCCAGAAGTCGACGAGCTCGCAGGGGGTGTCGATCTCGGCCTGCTGGGCGGTCTTCGACTGGCCGAGCATCGTGGACGCGGCCAGCGTCTCGCGCCAGGGGCCGGACAGCAGCTCGGCTGCGCGCAGGATGATCGCGGCGCGGTCGTCGAAGGACATCGCGCGCCAGGCCGGGGCGGCGGCCAGCGCGGCGTCGATCGCGTCCTGGGCGTCCTGCTCGGTGGCGCCGGCGAACGTACCGATGACGGCCTTGTGGTTGTGCGGCTGCACGACGTCGAAGCGCTCGCCGCCGCCCATCCGCTTCTCGCCTCCGATGGTCATCGGAAGGTCGATCGGGTTCTGGCTGAGCTCCTTGAGCTTCGCCTCCAGGCGGGCGCGCTCCGGGGAGCCCGGGGCGTAGGAGTGGACCGGCTCGTTGACCGGCGCGGGGACCTGGGTCACAGCGTCCATGAGTGCCTTGTCTCCTTGTGTCAGGGGGTGGGGGTCAGCCGGGCAGGTCAGCCCTTGGTGAGGATGGAGCGGCCGAAGAACAGCAGGTTCGCCGGCTTCTCCGCGAGACGGCGCATGAAGTAGCCGTACCAGTCGGTGCCGTACGCCGTGTAGACGCGCATCCGGTGGCCCTCGGCCGCGAGCCGGACGTGCTCGTCGCTGCGGATGCCGTACAGCATCTGGAACTCGTACTCGTCCAGCTTGCGCCCTGCCTTGCGGGCCAGCTCCTGGGAGATGGCGATCAGACGCGGGTCGTGCGACCCGATCATCGGGTAGCCCTCGCCCTCCATCAGGGTCTTCAGGATGCGGACGTACGCCTTGTCGATCTCGGCCTTGTCCTGGTACGCGACGGAGGCGGGCTCCTTGTAGGCGCCCTTCACGATGCGGACGCGGCTGCCGGCGGCGGCCAGGCGGCGGGCGTCCACCTCGGTGCGGAACAGGTAGGCCTGGATCACGCAGCCGGTCTGCGGGAAGTCCTTCCGCAGCTCCTCGTGGATGGCGAACATCGAGTCGAGGGTGGTGTGGTCCTCGGCGTCCAGCGTGACCGTGGTGCCGATCGCGGCGGCGGCCTCGACGACCGGGCGGACGTTGGCGAGCGCCAGCTCGTGGCCCCCGTCCAGCGACTGGCCGAACATCGAGAGCTTGACGGACATCTCGGCCCGGGTGCCCAGGCCCAGGTCCTTCAGGCGGTCGACCAGTTCGAGGTAGGCGTCGCGGGCGGCGGCGGCCTGCTCGGGGGTGGTGATGTCCTCGCCGACCACGTCGAGGGTGACTTCGAGACCCTTGTCGGCGGCGTCCTCGACGACCCGGACGACCTGGTCGACGGTCTCACCGGCGATGAACCGGTCGACGACCTGCTTGGTGCCAGGTGCGGCCGAGATGAAACGGCGCATCTTGTCGCTGCGGGACGCGGCGAGAATCACGGGACCCAGCACGGGGCACCTCCACGGAAAGTACGAACGAAGGCCGTACCGGCAGAGGGGGAACAAAGCGGTACAGCACGGAGAACCACCGTGAAATCTAAGGATCCCTCCGATCGTGTGCCATCGACAGCTGTCACGCATCCGTTCCCGGGTTCTCAGACATATGTCTGAAGGGGTGCGAGAATGACCGGGTGAAGGGCGATTACCAGGAGCTGGTCGACGAGATCTCCGGGCTGCTCGGCGCCCCCGCGACGCTGGAGAACCGGGATTTCGGCCTGGTCGCCTTCGGCGCGCACGACAGCGACGACGACACGGCGATGGACCCGGTCCGCACCCGCTCGATCCTGACCCGGCGCTCCACACCCGCGGTCCGCGCCTGGTTCGAGGGCTTCGGCATCGCCCGAGCCACCGGCCCGGTCCGCATTCCGGCCGCCCCGGAGGCCGGGGTGTTCCGGGACCGGATCTGTCTGCCGGTGCGCCATCGGGGTGTGGTGCTCGGTTACGTGTGGCTGCTCGACGCGGACCCCGGACCGACGGACGAGCAGCTGACGGCGGCGATGGAGGTGGCGACCCGGATCGGGGGGCTGCTCTCCGACGAGGCGCGGGCGGGCACGGATCTGTCCCGGGAGTTCGGTGCGGTGCTCACCGCCGGGCGGGGCTGGCAGCGCGACATGGCGGTGGCCGCGCTGCAGGAGGCACTGGGCCGGGACTCGCAGGGGCTGCACACGGTGGTGTGCGTGAGCCCGTGGCCGGACGATCCGCCGTCGGTCCGCACGGTGTCGGCGGCGGCCGCCCTGTCCTCGGTCCCCGCTCCGGGGGCGACCGGGGCCCCCTCGCTGGCCGCGCTGATCCGACTGCGCTCCACCGACGTCCTCGACCCGGCGCTCGGCGCCGCGGACCGGCTGCGGGCCGGCGCGGGGCGGGGCGCCACCGCCGGGGTCGCCCTGCCCCGACGCGGGCTGACGGACCTGGCCGGGGCCTGGCACGAGGCGTCGGCCGCGGCCCGCGCGGCGGCGGCCGAGGCCCGCTTCGGCCCGGTCGCCGAGTGGTCGGCGATCGGCCCGTACCGGCTGCTGACCACTCTGCCCGCTGAGGCGCACGCCGACCCCGCGGTCCGCGTCCTGCTCACCCCGTCGCACAGGGATCTGGCCCGCACCGCCGAGGTGTTCCTCGACTGCGCGGGCCAGGCGTCCCGGACGGCCGCCGCACTCGGCATCCACCGCCAGACGCTCTACTACCGACTCTCCCGGGTCCAGCGGCTCACCGGCCTCGATCTGAACGACGGCGAGGACCGGCTGCTGCTGCACATGGCGCTCAAGGGCGCGCGGCTCTGACCCGGTGCGCCGCCCCGGGGCCGCGACGCGGCGAGCGTGCCCGGACGTCGCACGGCGGACGGCAGTCCGAAGACGCGACCCCGGCGACACAGCGAGGCGCCGTGGCCGTCGTCGCGCCCCCGCCAGGGGGTGACGGGACAGCCCTCAGCGCACCCGCCCCTCAAGAACCGCCTTCAGTCCGTCCGTCAGGTCCTGGGCGGAAGGTGCCGAATCACTGTCCATCAGCCACTGCACCATCACCCCGGCGAGCAGCGCCTGGCAGAACAGCCCCGCCACCCGCGCCTTCTCCGGGTCCGTCCCCGGGTCGATGCCGAGCATGTTCTCGGCGAGCCCGTCACGGCCCTCGCGCTGCGGGCCCGCCAGGGCCTTCTTCAGCTCGGGGTCCTGGTCGATCCGGGAGACGACCTCCATCTGGAGCTGCCAGACGGAACGGGTCTGCTCATAGCTCTCGATCACCCGCTGCCAGGTGTCGTGGAACTGGTCCAGCGGCGACCGGGGCCCGCCGTCGGCCTTCGCGGCCTCGTCCGGCTGCTCGGTGAGCACATCGCCCCACTCCTCCGTCAACTTGAGGAAGGCGAGATTGAGCAGGGCCTCCTTCGAACCGTAGTGGTAGCCGATGGAGGCGAGATTCGTACCGGAGGCGGCCACGATGTCACGGGCGGTCGTCCGGGCGTACCCCTTGTCCAGCAGGCAGCGCTTGGCGCCTTCGAGCAGATCCTCACGGTGTCCCATGAAAACAGCGTACCCGGCACACAGACGTTTGTGTAAAACATACGTCTAGATGCCGGGTACGCGAGGCCGGGGGACGTCAGTCGGTCAGGTTCACCGTGCGGGCCGACGCGGCGCCGATCTCCGTGGAGATCTCGGCGAGCACGGACGACGGAACGTCGTCGTCGACGGTGAGCACGACCAGCGCCTCGCCGCCCGCGCCCGTCCGCGAGACCTGCATGCCCGCGATGTTCAGACCGGCCTCGCCGAGAATCCGGCCGACCGTGCCGACGACACCGGGACGGTCCTCGTAACGCAGCACCACCATGTGGTCGGCCAGCGCCAGGTCCACGTCGTACTCGCCGACGGCGACGATCTTCTGAAGGTGCTTGGGTCCGGCGAGCGTGCCGGAGACCGAGATCTCCTCGCCGCCCGAGAGCGTCCCGCGCACGGTGACCACATTGCGGTGGTCCGGCGACTCGGAGCTGGTCGTGAGGCGGACCTCGACACCGCGCTCCTGCGCGAAGAGCGGCGCGTTCACATAGGACACGGTCTCGTCGACGACGTCCTCGAAGACGCCCTTGAGCGCGGAGAGTTCGAGCACCTTGACGTCGTGCTGGGTGATCTCGCCGTACACCTCGACGTCGAGGCGGACCGCGACCTCGCCCGCGAGCGCGGTGAAGATCCGTCCGAGCTTCTCGGCGAGCGGCAGGCCCGGACGCACGTCCTCGGCGATCACGCCGCCCTGGACGTTGACCGCGTCCGGCACGAGCTCACCGGCGAGGGCCAGCCGTACCGACTTGGCGACCGCGATGCCGGCCTTCTCCTGGGCCTCGTCGGTGGAGGCGCCGAGGTGCGGGGTGCAGACCACCTGGTCGAACTCGAACAGCGGGGAGTCCGTGCAGGGCTCCTTCGCGTACACGTCGAGACCGGCGCCGGCGACCCGGCCCTCCTTGAGGGCGGAGGCGAGCGCCTCCTCGTCGACGATGCCACCGCGCGCGGCGTTGACGATGCGCACCGAGGGCTTCACCTTGTGCAGCGCCTCGTGGCCGATCAGGCCGATCGTCTCGGGAGTCTTGGGCAGGTGCACGGTGATGAAGTCGGCGACCTCCAGCAGCTCGTCCAGCGCGAGCAGCTTGACGCCCATCTGAGCGGCGCGCGCGGGTTGCACATAGGGGTCGTACGCGACGATCTTCATACCGAAGGCCGACATGCGCTGCGCGACCAGGACACCGATGCGGCCGAGGCCGACGACGCCGAGGGTCTTCTCGCTCAGCTCGACGCCGGTGTACTTGGAGCGCTTCCACTCGCCGTTCTTGAGGGCGGTGTTGGCCTGCGGGATGTTGCGCGCGGTGGCGACCAGCAGACCGCAGGCCAGCTCGGCGGCGGTGACGATGTTGGACGTCGGTGCGTTGACGACCATCACGCCGGCCTTGGTGGCGGCGGAGACGTCGACGTTGTCCAGACCGACGCCGGCGCGGGCGACGACCTTGAGCTTCTTCGCGGCGGCGATGGCCTCGGCGTCGACCTTGGTGGCGGAGCGCACCAGGATGGCGTCGACGTCGGCGATCGCGGGGAGGAGTTCGGCGCGGTCCGCGCCGTTGCAGTGCCGGATTTCGAAATCCGGACCCAGGGCGTCAACCGTGGCAGGCGACAGCTCTTCAGCGATGAGTACGACAGGTTTCGAGCTCACGTGAGTCCTCACAGGTCCAGTGCGGACGGCCGTCCCGACGGCCGCAGGCGGTGGAGGGGCTTGCCGCGTGGAAGACGCACGACACTGTGGGCCTGACGCGTGTATGTGTGGAGAAGTGTAGTCATGCGCCAGGGCGCATACTGCGCCCCGATGGAAGGATCACCCACACGGGGGTGGACGACTTGTACACACGTACGACGCCGCCTCTTCCAGCGGTGAAGGAAAACGCCCCGGGGGCAGGTCCTCGGACCCGCCCCCGGGGGCGTCGGTGTTACGCGTCCTCGTCGTTGACCCAGCTCATGAGCTTGCGCAGCTCGCGGCCGGTGGTCTCCAGGAGGTGGTCGCTGTCCGCCTTCTTGTACTCGTTGTACTTGGGCAGACCGTTGTGGTACTCGGCCATCCAGTTCTTGGCGAAGGTGCCGTCCTGGATCTCCGCGAGGACCTTCTTCATCTCGGCCTTGGTGGCGTCCGTGATGATCCGCGGGCCGGTGACGTAGTCGCCCCACTCGGCGGTCTCCGAGATGGACCAGCGCATCTTCTCCAGGCCGCCCTCGTACATGAGGTCCACGATGAGCTTCAGCTCGTGCAGGCACTCGAAGTACGCGATCTCCGGCTGGTAGCCGGCCTCGGTCAGGGTCTCGAAACCGGCCTTGACCAGAGCGGCGGTACCACCGCAGAGCACGGCCTGCTCACCGAAGAGGTCGGTCTCGGTCTCCTCGGTGAAGGTCGTCTTGATGACGCCGGCGCGGGTGCCGCCGATGCCCTTCGCGTACGACAGGGCGAGCGCCAGGCCGTTGCCCGAGGCGTCCTGCTCGACGGCCACGATGCAGGGAACACCGCGGCCCTCCTCGTACTGACGGCGGACCAGGTGACCCGGACCCTTCGGGGCGACCATGCAGACGTCGACGTTGGCCGGCGGCTTGATGAAGTCGAAGCGGATGTTCAGGCCGTGGCCGAAGAACAGCGCGTCGCCGTCCTTGAGGTTGTCCTTGATGGACTCCTCGTAGACCTGGGCCTGGATCGGGTCCGGGACGAGGATCATGATGACGTCGGCCTCGGCGGCGGCCTCGGACGGGGTCACCACGCGCAGGCCCTGCTCCTCGGCCTTGGCCTTCGACTTGGAGCCCTCGTGCAGACCGACACGGACGTCGACACCCGAGTCACGCAGCGACAGCGCGTGGGCGTGGCCCTGGCTGCCGTAGCCGATGACCGCGACCTTGCGGCCCTGGATGATGGACAGGTCGGCATCGTCGTCGTAGAACAGCTCGGCCACTGGGTCTCTCCTTGGTGTGCAGGTGTTGCGTCCCACCGTACGGCGGGGTGCTTGAGATGCGTTCTGGGGTCTCGCCATACGGGCGGCGAGGTGGGGCGGCGCCCCGGTGCCACGACAGCGGTGCCGGGCCGGCCTAGGCCGTGCGGTCGAGGGCGCGCAGCGAACGGTCGGTGATCGAGCGCGCGCCGCGCCCTATGGCGATGGTGCCGGACTGGACCAGCTCCTTGATGCCGTACTGCTCCAGCATCTTGAGCATGGCCTCCAGTTTGTCGGCGCCGCCGGTCGCCTCGATCGTGACGGCCTCCGGGGAGACGTCCACGGTCTTGGCACGGAACAGCTGGACGATCTCGACGATCTGGGAGCGGGTCTCGTTGTCTGCGCGGACCTTCACCAGGACGAGCTCACGCTGGATCGCAGCGGTCGGCTCCAGTTCGACGATCTTGAGGACGTTCACCAGCTTGTTGAGCTGCTTGGTCACCTGCTCAAGAGGCAGGTCCTCGACACTGACGACGATGGTGATGCGCGAGATGTCGGGGTGTTCGGTGGTACCGACCGCGAGCGAGTCGATGTTGAAGCCGCGGCGGGAGAACAGCGCGGTGATCCGGGCGAGGACACCGGGCTTGTTCTCGACCAGGACGGAGAGCGTGTGCTTGGTGGACATGAAGTCGGTCTCTCTCTGTCTCTCAGTCGTCTTCGTTGTCGCCGAAGTCGGGACGGACCCCGCGGGCGGCCATGACCTCGTCGTTGGAGGTGCCTGCGGCGACCATCGGCCACACCATGGCGTCCTCGTGGACGATGAAGTCGATCACGACGGGGCGGTCGTTGATGGAGTTGGCCTCTTCGATGACCTTGTCCAGCTCGGCCGGGTCCTCGCAGCGGATCGCGTAGCAGCCCATGGCCTCGGACAGCTTGACGAAGTCGGGGACGCGGGTGCCCTTCGCCGGGACGCCCTCGGTGTCGGCACCGGAGTGCAGCACGGTGTTGGAGTACCGCTGGTTGTAGAACAGGGTCTGCCACTGGCGGACCATCCCGAGCGCGCCGTTGTTGATGATGGCGACCTTGATCGGGATGTTGTTGAGCGCGCAGGTGGTGAGTTCCTGGTTGGTCATCTGGAAGCAGCCGTCGCCGTCGATCGCCCAGACCGTGCGGTCCGGCATGCCGGCCTTGGCGCCCATCGCGGCCGGGACCGCGTAGCCCATCGTTCCGGCACCGCCGGAGTTCAGCCAGGTGGCGGGCTGCTCGTACTGGATGAAGTGCGAGGCCCACATCTGGTGCTGGCCGACGCCCGCCGCGAAGATCGTGCCGTCGGGGGCGAGCTGTCCGATGCGCTGGATGACCTGCTGCGGCGAGAGGCTGCCGTCCTCGGGCAGGTCGTAGCCGAGCGGGTAGGTGTCGCGCCAGCGGTTGAGGTCCTTCCACCAGGCGGTGTAGTCACCGACGTGACCGTCGTTGTGCTCCGCCTGGACGGCCTGGACCAGATCGGCCAGGACCTCGCGGGCATCGCCCACGATCGGGACGTCGGCGGCACGGTTCTTGCCGATCTCGGCCGGGTCGATGTCGGCGTGGACGATCTTGGCGTACGGGGCGAAGCTGTCCAGCTTGCCGGTGACGCGGTCGTCGAAGCGGGCTCCGAGGGCGACGATCAGGTCGGCCTTCTGCAGCGCGGTGACGGCGGTGACCGCACCGTGCATGCCCGGCATTCCGACGTGCAGCGGGTGGCTGTCGGGGAATGCGCCGAGCGCCATCAGTGTGGTGGTGACGGGCGCTCCGGTGAGCTCGGCGAGGACCTTCAGTTCGGCGGTGGCCCCCGCCTTGATGACACCGCCGCCGACGTAGAGCACCGGGCGCCTGGCCTGGGTGATCAGCTTGGCGGCCTCACGGATCTGCTTGGCGTGCGGCTTGGTGACCGGGCGGTAGCCGGGCAGGTCCTGGGTGGGCGGCCAGCTGAACGTGGTCTGCGCCTGGAGGGCGTCCTTGGCGATGTCGACGAGGACGGGACCCGGACGGCCGGTGGAGGCGATGTGGAAGGCCTCGGCGATGGTGTGCGGGATGTCCTCGGCCCTGGTGACCAGGAAGTTGTGCTTGGTGACCGGCATGGTGATGCCGCAGATGTCGGCTTCCTGGAAGGCGTCCGTGCCGATGGCCTTGGAGGCGACCTGGCCGGTGATCGCGACCAGCGGGACGGAGTCCATGTGGGCGTCGGCGATCGGGGTGACCAGGTTGGTGGCGCCGGGGCCCGAGGTCGCCATGCAGACGCCGACCTTGCCGGTGGCCTGCGCGTAGCCGGTGGCGGCGTGTCCCGCGCCCTGCTCGTGGCGGACCAGCACATGACGGACCCGGGTGGAGTCCATCATCGGGTCGTACGCCGGAAGGATGGCGCCGCCGGGAATGCCGAATACCGTGTCGGCACCCACTTCCTCAAGAGACCGGATGAGGGACTGCGCACCCGTGACGTGCTCAACGGTGGCGGCGGACGATCCGCCGTTACGGGCCCGCGGCTGGGGATGGTGGGCCCCGGTGGCCTGCTCGGTCATCGGCATTCTCTTCTCGAAGCTGAGGGTTCTTGCGGGTGTTTTGCGACGTTTTGCGTGGTTCCAGTGCAACAAAAAACCCCTCGTGCCGTGAGGCAAGCGAGGGGAGCGCGTCGGAGTGGTCTGCAGAGTGTCTACGAGGGACTCAGCTTCAGCCGACGCGCTTTCCAAGTACGAGAATTCGGGTGCGCATGGCAATGACCCTCTCTCCGACGCACGTGGCGTGTCAAGTGGGTGGGACGGGAGTCTCAACATGTGAGCCGCTGAGAAGAGGGAGCGAGCCGCCTGCCAGCACCGGCTGGGCGGCGGCGCCGGGCACCGGGAACTCTCCCCGGGACAGGGCACGGCGCAGCCGGTACTCGTCGAGCGGCCCGGAGAAGGCCATTCCCTGGCCGTGCGTACAGCCCATGGCGCGCAGCGCGAGGACCTGCTCCGGTACATCGACCCCGTCGGCCACGGACTGCATGCCGAGGTCGCAGGCGATACGGAGGAGGCCGCTGGTGATCTTGTGCAGTCGGGCGGATTCCACGACTCCTTCGACGAGACCGCGGTCCAGCTTCAGCACGTCGATGGGGAGCCGGCGCAGGGCGTTGATCGCCGCGTAGCCGCTGCCGAAGCCGTCGAGCGCGATGCGGACGCCGAGCCGGCGGAGCGCGACGAGGCGCTGTTCGAGTTCGTCGAAGGAGATCCGGGGGTCGCTGTCGGACACCTCGATCATCAGGGCACCGGAGGGCAGGCTGTGCCGGGTGAGCAGCGCCTCGATGGAACCGAACGGCATCCCCTTGTCGAGGAGCCTGCGGGCGGAGAGCCGCACGGCTACGGAGACCGGGTGCCCGGCCCTGGCCCGGTCGGCGGCCTGCTCGACGGCCTCTTCGAGGAGCCAGCGGCCGAGCTCGGCGGTGCGGTCGCCGTCCTCGGCGACGCGGAGGAACTCGGCCGGGGTGAACAGGATTCCCTGCGCCGAACGCCAGCGGGCCTGCGCGGCGACGGCGACGACCGCGCCGCTGGCGAGATGCACCACGGGCTGGTGGAGCAGGGCGAACTCACCGTCGCGCAGGGCGGTGCGCAGCCGGGCCGCCAGCTCGGAGCGGCGGACGACTTCGGCCTGCATCTGCGGGGCGTACAGCTCGACACGGTCCTTGCCGCCCGCCTTGGCGCGGTACATGGCGAGGTCGGCGTTGCGCATGAGGTCACTGGGGGTGATGCCGGGTTCGGCGAAGGCGACGCCGATGGACGCGGCGACCCGGACCTCCCCGGCGCCGATGCGGTACGGCTGGGAGAGCGTGAGGCGCAGCCGGTCGGCGATCTCGTGGACCTGGCATTCCCGGGCGGACTGGTCACGGGTGCCGTCGCCGAGGATGATGGCCGCGAATTCGTCCCCGCCGAGGCGGGCCGCGGTGTCGCCGGCCCGCACGGACTCGTGGAGACGGCGGGCGGCGTGGACGAGGAGTTCGTCGCCCGCCTGATGGCCGAGGCGGTCGTTGACCGCCTTGAAGCCGTCGAGGTCGATGAAGAGCACGGCGGTGCCCGGGTCGCCGGAGCGGCGGCCGCCGAGGGCCTGGCGGACCCGCTGGGTGAACAGGGCGCGGTTGGGCAGGTCGGTGAGCGGGTCGTGCTCGGCGTTGTGCTGCAACTGCGCCTGCAGCCGCACCCGTTCGGTGACATCGCGACTGTTGAGGATCAGCCCGCCCTGGTGGCGGTTGACCGTGGACTCGACGTTGAGCCAGTCCCCCGTGCCGGATCTGAAGCGGCACTCGATCCGGGTGGCGGGTTCCTCGCCCGGAGGGGCGGCGAGGAACCGGCGCACCTCGTGGACCACTCGTCCCAGGTCCTCGGGGTGGATGATCGAGGCGAGTTCGGCGCCGACCAGGTCGTCGGCGTCACGCCCGTACACCCCGGCGGCGGCGGGGCTCACGTACCGCAGGACGCCGGTCGGGGCGGCGATCATGATGACGTCGCTGGACCCCTGCACCAGCGAGCGGAAGTGGTTCTCCTTCTGCGCCAGTTCCTGGGTGAGGGCGATGTTGTCGACGAGCATGATGCCCTGCCGGACGACCAGGGCGAGCACCACCGTGCAGCCGGTGAAGACCACCACGCGGTCCACCCGGCGACCCTCGATGACGTTGTAGAGAATGCCGAGGGTGCAGACGGCGGCGGCGAGATACGGCGTCAGCGCGGCCAGCGATCCCGCGATGGGGCGGCTGGTCGGGCGGGGCGCGCCGCGCGGCGGGAGGGCGTCGTCCGTCGCGCCGTGGGCACCCCAGGGCGCGTACGCGAGGAGCAGGGAACCCCCGAACCAGCCGGCGTCCAGCAGTTGGCCGGAGTGGTAGCTCTGGCGCAGCAGCGGGGAGGTGAACAGGGCGTCGCACAGGACCGTCAGGGCGAGGGCGACGATGGCGGTGTTCACCGCGGAGCGGTTGGCATTCGACCGCCGGAAATGCAGGGCCAGCACCATGGAGACCAGCACGATGTCGAGCAACGGGTAGGCCAGCGAGAGCGCCGCGCGGGCCACGCTCGCCCCCTCGGCGTCCACGAGATGGGCGGTGTGGGCGAGAGCGAGGCTCCAGGAGAGCGTGAGCAGCGAGCCGCCGATCAGCCAGGAGTCCAGGGCGAGACAGACCCAGCCGGCCCGGGTGACGGGCCGTTTGGCGAGCACGAGCAGCCCGACGATGGCGGGTGGGGCGAAGCAGAGGAAGAAGACATCGGCGAGGGAGGGGCTGGGCACCGAGCGCCCGAGCACCACCTCGTACCAGCCCCAGACCGCGTTGCCCCCGGCGGCCATGAACGAGGAGATCGAGAACAGCAGCCAGGCGGGCCGGAACCGGTCGCCGGCGGACCGCGCGTAGAGAAAGCAGGAGACGGCCGCGATCAGCGCGGCGACGCTGAGTCCGAAGTCCCCCATGAAGAGTGCCAGCTCCGAGGAACCCCAGCCGATGGCGGCCCCCACCGCGTACCCGCCGCAGACGAGGCCGAGCAGGACCTGCGGAACCAGTGCGGACGAGCCGCCGACGGTCGACCGCCGGGAGAGCAGAGCCCCGAGCGCTCCGGCCGGCGCGCTCATCGGGGCGCACCCCACGCCGGGGCCCGCTCCGCATCCGCCGCCCATGTCACGGCACCCGGCACCCGCGCTCGCCGCGCCACCGCTCCCGTCCGGGCGCCCGCGGCACGCGGACGACCCGTCGCCCCGCGGGACGCCGTGACACCCACCGCGCGGGCGGACGGCGGGAGAACCGGAGCGCACCCCGGTCGCCGTCGACCACTCCGTGGTACCGGATCGTTCGCCCATCGGCCGTTCATCGCCCGTACCCCCCTCGTGTGTTGCGTCCTCCCCGGCGCCGTCCCCTCCTCGGCGCAGCGCCCCTTTCGGGACGATACACCAGACCAGTCACGCAGGGACATAGGTCACCTACGCTCAGTGACGACAAGGGGGAATGTCGGTACTGTACGCAGCCGTACGGAATCACTGCGTGGTCAGTCCGTGGTGCGTACGACGTTCCGCATCGGCTCGCCCGAGGCGAATCGATTCAGCTGTCCGGCCACCAGACGCTTGGCGCGCGGCAGGAATGCCGAGGTGCTGCCGCCCACGTGCGGAGTGATCAGGACGTTCGGAGCGTGCCAGAGGGGGTGACCGGCGGGCAGGGGTTCGGGGTCGGTGACGTCGAGGGCGGCGCGCAGTCGTCCGGATTCGAGTGCGAGAAGCAGCGAATCGGTGTCGACGACGCCGCCCCGTGCGACGTTCACGAGCAGCGCACCGTCCGGCATCGCGGCGAGGAACTCCGCGCCCACCAGCCCTTGTGTGGACGGGTTCAACGGGGTGGACAGCACGACGACGTCGGCCTCGGGCAGGAGTGCGGGCAGGGCGTCGAGTGCGTGTACGGGTCCGCGTGCTGTCGCCCGTGCGGAGCGCGCGACGCGCGCCACCCGCGCACACTCGAAGGGTTCGAGCCTGTCCTCGATGGCGGCGCCGATCGATCCGTAGCCCACGATCAGTACGGACTTGTCGGCGAGGGCGGGGTAGAAGCCGGCCCGCCACTCCTCCTTGTCCTGGCCGCGGACGAACCCGGGGAAGCCGCGCAGCGAGGCGAGGATCAGGGCGAGCGCGAGCTCCGCGGTCGACGCCTCGTGGACCCCCTTGGCATTGCACAGCCGCACCCCGGCCGGCAGCAGGCCGAGGCCCGGCTCGACATGGTCGATGCCCGCGGTGAGCGTCTGCACGACCCGGACCCGTGTCATGTCGGCGAGCGGACGGACCGCGATCTCGGAACCCTTCATGTACGGCACCACGTAGAACGCGCAGTCGGCCGGGTCGGCGGGGTAGTCCCGCCCGCCGTCCCAGAACCGGTAGTCGAAACCGTCGGGGAGTCCTTCGATCTCATCGGCGGGAAGAGGCAGCCATACGTCGGGAATCTTCTTCGAAGTCATGGTCAGGAGGCTAATCGCCGGGAGGCTGCGCGCGGGGTCGTGGTCGGCAGAGGCTACGTTGGGGGTGCGTTGTGGTCCCGCGACGGCGGGACCTAGGAAAGGTTCGGGGAGTTGGAGCGCAGGAGTCTCGGGGCGGCGGCGCTCGCCGTGGGTGCGGTCGGTCTTGGCTGTATGCCGATGAGCTGGGCGTACAGCGCCTCGCAGCAGCGCGGTGACCGTGCGTTGCGAGCGGTGCACGCCGCGCTCGACGCGGGGGTGCAACTGCTCGACACGGCCGACATGTACGGCCCCTTCACCAATGAGCTGCTGGTGGGCCGGGCGTTGAAGGGCCGCAGGTCCGAGGCCTTCGTCTCCACCAAGTGCGGGCTGCTGGTGGGCGATCAGCACATCGTCGCCAACGGCCGCCCCGGCTATGTGCGGCGGGCCTGCGACGCCTCGCTGCGGCGGCTCCAGACCGATGTGATCGATCTGTACCAGCTGCACCGGGCCGATCCCGAGGTGCCGGTGGAGGAGACCTGGGGCGCGATGGCGGACCTGGTGACCGCCGGCAAGGTGCGGGCGCTCGGGCTCTGTGCCGTCGGGGCGCGGGCCTCACGTCGGCCGGGTGCCCGCATGTACGACGAAACGATCCGTCAGCTGGATCGGGTGCAGCAGGTCTTCCCGGTGAGCGCCGTGCAGGCCGAGCTCTCGGTCTGGTCCCCGGAGGCGCTGGAGTCGCTGCTTCCGTGGTGCTCGGCGCGAGGCGTGGGGCTGCTGGCGGCGATGCCGTTGGGGAACGGCTATCTGACGGGGACACTGACCCCTGGACAGGGCTTCGAGCCGGAGGACCTGCGGGCCAGGCATCCGCGGTTCACGGCCGAGATGATGGCGGCGAACCAGCCGGTGGTGGTCGGTCTGCGGCGGATCGCCGAGCGGCACGGGGCGACTGCCGCGCAGGTGGCACTGGCCTGGGTGCTGCGGCAGGGATCGCACGTGGTGCCGGTGCCCGGGACCAAGCGGGAGCACTGGGCTGTGGAGAACGCGGGGGCGGCCGGGCTGACACTGACCGCGCAGGATCTGGTGGAGATCGCCCGGCTGCCCGCGGCACGGGGGTCGTGGGACTGATCACCGGACCGTCTCCGTGATCACCCATGGAGAAACTCGGCGCGCACGGGAACCCGGGGCGGGGCCGCGGTGTAAGAACAGTAGTCGGCTGGCCGTCGAAGGGATCGATGCTGTGCGCGGTGTTCTGTTCGGATCTGCACGAGGCCCCGTGGGGCGTCGCGGGCGTCGCGGGCGTCGCCGGGGCGGGCGCCGGGGGGCGGTGGCCGCGTTGGCTGCGGGCACGCTGGTGCTGGCCGCGGGGTGCTCCCCCGGCGGCGGCGCGGGCGGTCCGGCGGGCGGCGAAGGCATGCCGTCGGCGTCCCGCCCCTCGCCGACCGCCTCGGGCGCGTCGGCCGACCCGTCCCCGTCCGCCGACCTGCCGCCCGCGAAGGGCTCGGTGAAGGTGGTCTCCACGCTCACCGAGGGTCTCGACTCGCCGTGGGGGCTGGCCGAGCTGCCCGGCGGCGATCTGCTGGTCTCCTCGCGCGACAAGGGCACGATCACCCGGATCGACACGAAGAACGGGAAGAAGACCCTGCTGGGCGCCGTCCCCGGGGTCTCGCCCGGCGGTGAGGGCGGGCTGCTGGGCATCGCGGTCTCCCCCACGTACGGCTCGGACCATCTGGTGTACGCGTACTTCACGACCGCGTCCGACAACCGCATCGCACGCCTGCAGTACGACGAGAACGGCACCACGCCGGGCCGGCTGCTGGGTGCCCCGGACACGATCCTCCGGGGCGTTCCGAAGGGCTCGATCCACAACGGCGGGCGGATCGCCTTCGGCCCGGACCACATGCTGTACGCGAGTACCGGGGACACGGGGGACGGCGGGCTCGCACAGGACAGGAAGTCACTGGCCGGCAAGATCCTGCGGATGACCCCCGACGGTCTGCCGCTGCACGGCAATCCGGAGGCCGACTCCGTGGTGTATTCGTACGGACACCGCAATGTGGAGGGGCTGGCCTGGGACGGGCACAAGCAGCTGTGGGCGTCCGAATTCGGGCAGGACACCTGGGACGAGCTGAACCGGATCGTGCCGGGTGGGAACTACGGTTGGCCAGAGGTCGAGGGCAAGGCGGGGAAGAAGGGCTTCATCGATCCCGTGGCACAGTGGAAGACGTCCGAGGCGTCTCCGAGCGGGATCGCGTTCGCCGGGGGCTCGATCTGGATGGCGGCCCTGCGCGGTGAGCGGCTCTGGCGGATTCCGTTGTCCGGCAAGGGGAACGGGGAACCCCTGGCGGCCCCGCAGGCGTTCCTGAAGGGGAAGTACGGCCGTCTGCGCACCGTGCTCGCCGCGGGCGGCGACAGGCTCTGGCTCGTCACGAGCAATACGGACACCCGTGGCACCCCGAAGCCGGGAGACGACAGGATCCTGGTGCTGGAGGTGCGGTAGCGGCGACAGCAGGTGAAAGGGCGTGCGACCGGTGTTCAACTTCTTCGAGGAACTCTTCGCGCCGGGCCGCAGGCATGCCGCCGAGGAGCAGAAGCGCCTGGAGCTGACCCGGGTGGACCTCGGGGTCGGCGACCCGGGGCGCGGGCCGATAGACCTGGCCTCCGGAAAGGTGATCGTCAGAGCCGCCGGTACCGGTGCCGGCGGAGGCTCCGACAGCGGCGGCGACGTCGCGGACGGCACCTCCACCGGGGGCGAGGGCCCCGCGGCCGGTGGCGGCGCGGGCACGGACGGGGGCCCCGGCACCGACAACGGTCCCGAGGCCGGTCGTGGGGCGCCGTCCGGCCAGGACCGGGCCACCGACGATCCGGACGGGCCGTCCGGGCCGGATGCCCCGGACGGCCCGGACACGCGGTCGTAGGGGGCCGGTCCGGGCGCATCGCTGCAGGAGGGCGGTCCGGGCGGCCGGGGCGCGGCTCCCCGACCGCGGAATCGGGCCGGGCGGCCAGGGTCCGTTCCGGGACCGGGAGGCGCTCCAGGGGTCAGGAGGCGTTCCAGGGGTCAGGAGGCGTTCCCCGTCGGGTACAGGCGCAGCCGGTGGGCGAGCGCGGCCGCCTCGCCACGGCTGGCGACGCCCAGCTTGGCGAGGATGTTCGAAACGTGCACGCTGGCGGTCTTGGGCGATATGTAGAGCTCCTCGGCGATCCTGCGGTTGGTGTGACCGTCGGCCACCAGACGGTGCACATCCTGCTCGCGTCGTGTCAGCCCGAAGGACTCCACCGCCGCCGCGGCCGCCTCGCGCAGGTGGTCCTCGGCCTGCTCGCGGTCCACGGCCGCGTCGGAGCCGCCGTCCCGGGCGGGGACGGTGACGGCGGCGGGCATCTCCTGGGCCGCGCCGGGAGCCGGGGTCCGGTCGGGCGGGGTGAGCGTGACGCGGGCCCGGCCGGCCAGCAGCTCGATGGCCTCGGTCAGCGGGCGTGCGTCGAGCCGCCGGGCGGTGCTGTGGGCGTCGCGCAGCAGCGCGGTGACCGCGGACCGGTCGCCGGAGGCGACGAGGAGGGCCTCGGCCCAGCGGTGGCGGATCTGGGCCAGCTCGTACGGGCGTTGCAGAGGGGCGAAGGCGGCGGCGGCCCGGGACCAGTGGTCGGGGGTGTCGAGGCCCTCGGCCCTGGCCAGTTCGGCGTCGACCAGGAGACCGTAGGCGGCCCAGATGGGGATGAGCATCGGCAGCCGCTTCAGGTGGGCCCGGATGCGCGCGAGGACCGCGGGACGGCCGGGTTCGGCGGCGGGCAGACCCCGGGCGTCGGCCTCGGCGGCGGCGGCGACATGGAGCAGCGGCAGCGCGTACCGCTGGGTGCCGGGCGGGAAGCCCTCCTTCGCCCGGGCCTCGAACGCGGCCCGTGCCTCGGAGAGCCTGCCCTGCTGCACGGCGAGGGCCATGGCATGGCGCACGGGTGGGATGAGGAGCTGGGGCTGCGGGTCACGTGATCCGAAATGACGCCGGGTCAGGGCGAGTTGGATCTCGGCCTCGGCCAGGTCGCCCCTGGCCAGGGCCAGTTCGGTACGGCGCGCGGCGACGAGCCCCTGTGCCTTGCTGGACTGGGCGGCACGGGCCGCCGCGTCGGTGGTGGCCCGGCTCTCGTCCCAGTGGCCGAGGGAGAAGAGCGAGGTCGCCTGGTTGCAGCGGACCCATGCCTCCATGTCGACGATGCCGTGGCTGCGGCTGATCTCGATGCCGTGGTCGGCGGCCGCCGCGGCTTCCAGGGAGCGCCCCATGGCTTCGAGGGTGGCGGGAAGGTTGATGCCGGCCCGGCTCATGATGCCGACCAGATGCAGTTCGTCGGCGCGGTCGCGGACGGCGTACATCTCGGCGATGCCCTCGTCGACACCTCCGGCGTCGGCGGTGAGCCAGCCACGGGTCAGCCTGGCGTGCAGTTCGGTGTACTCGTCGCCGACGAGTCGGGCGTACTCCACGGCACGGTCGACGGCGAGCAGCGTCTCGGCGCCCGGCCGGTGCAGGGCGCCCCAGCCCGCCACGCTCATCAGGACGTCGGCGTGGACGACGGACGGGGGCAGGCCCCGCACCAGCTCCTGGGCATGGGCCAGCTCCTGCCATCCGTCGCCGCGGGTGAGGTCCTGCATCAGCCGGGAGCGCTGCACCCAGAACCAGGCCGCGCGCAGCGGGTCGTCCTCGTCGTCGAGAACGCGCATGGCCTTCTTGGCGATGGCCAGGGCGCGTTCGCGTTCGCCGCCGAACCGGGCGGCGACGGTGGCCTCGGCCATCAGGTCGAGGTAGCGCAGCGGGGTGGCCTCGGGGTCGCAGCCGCAGGCCGGGTAGCTCTCGGCGTAGTCGATGGGGCGCAGGGTGCGGCGCACGCCGTCGGGGGCGTCGTCCCACAGCTCCATCGCCCTTTCGAGCAGGCCGAGTTGCTCGGAAAAGGCGTAGCGGCGGCGGGCCTCGACCGAGGCCTTCAGTACCGCGGGCAGGGCCTTGGCCGCGTCGTGCGCGCCGTACCAGTAGCTGGCGAGCCGGGTGGCGCGTTCACCGGCGCGGACCAGGGTGGGGTCGATCTCCAGGGCCTCCGCGTACCGCCGGTTGAGCCGGGAGCGCTCGCCGGGCAGCAGATCGTCACTGACGGCCTCGCGGACCAGGGAGTGCCGGAAGCGGTAGCCGTTGCCCTCCGGGGTGGTGAGCAGCAGGTTGGCGCCGACGGCCGCCCGCAGCGCCCCGATGAGCTCGTCCTCCCCCAGACCCGCGACCGCGGCCAGCAGTTCGTACTCGACGGCGGAACCGCCCTCGGCCACGATCCGGGCGACCCTCTGCGCGTCCTCGGGGAGCGCCTCGACGCGGACGAGCAGGAGGTCGCGCAGTGAGTCGGAGAGCCGGGAGCGGTCGCCGCTCTCCAGGCTGCAGGCGAGTTCCTCGACGAAGAAGGCATTGCCGTCGGAGCGTTCGAAGATCTCGTCGACGAGGGCGGCCTCGGGGGTGGCGGCGAGGATGCCGGTGAGCTGGCGGCAGACCTCGGCGCGGTTGAAACGGGCGAGTTCGATCCGGCGGACGGTACGGAGCCGGTCCAGTTCGGCGATGAGGGGGCGCAAGGGGTGGCGGCGGTGGATGTCGTCGGAGCGGTAGGTGCCGATCACGACGAGGCGACCGCTGCGCACGGTGCGGAAGAGATAGGCCAGGAGATGCCGGGTGGAGGCGTCGGCCCAGTGCAGGTCCTCCAGGACGAGGACGACCGCGCGCTGTGCGGAGATGCGCTCCAGGAGCCTGGCGGTGAGTTCGAAGAGTCGGGCGGTGCTGTGCTCGTCGGTCGCGTCCCGGTCGGCCTCGCCGAGTTCGGGGAGCAGTCGGGCGAGCTCGCCCTCCTGCCCGGCGCAGGCCGCGGCCATCTCGTCGGGCAGGGTGTGGCGCAGGGTGCGCAGGGCCGTGGAGAACGGGGCGTAGGGCAGGCCGTCGGCGCCGATCTCGACACAGCCGCCGACGGCGACGACGGCCTCGCGGCGCACCGCCGCCGCGAGGAACTCCTCGACCAGCCGGGTCTTCCCGACCCCCGCCTCGCCCCCGACGAGCAGGGCCTGCGGCTCGCCGCCGGGGTGGTCGGCCCGGCCGGTGTCCTCGGCGCCGACGCGGGTGAGCGCGTCGACGAGCGAGGCGAATTCCCCCGCGCGGCCGACGAACACGGGACTGACGGACCTGGTCTCCACGTCGCCGAGCATCGCACACGGGTCCGACAGTCCGGGCAACGGAATCGGTTCGTCCGACATGACCGGTCGTCGCGCGGCCACTACGCGGCGTGGACGAACCGGTCCCTGTCCGTACTCACCGGCCCCTCCGCCTCCTTGTGCACGGCATCACGGGCGCCACGGCGAGCGGCCCGGCGAACGCGGCGGGCCTCCGCGACGAGTCGCTCCTGCTCGGCCCGGCGCAGCAGTTCGGCCGCTTTCACCTGGTGCATTTCGAGCGCGTACATGTGCATCTCCCTGAGGACGACGGCCCGTTCGGGCCTGGGGTGGGCGGCAGTGCGTCTGCCGTGCTCCCACTCTCGTCCCCCAGGGGGCGTCGCCGCATCGGGCGAGTTCCGCATCTTCCGGGGCCGGGGGTCCTTAGCCGGGTGCGGACACCGCCGCATACGGCCCGGGGCGGACCGGATCGATGCCTTAGTGAGCCGGGCGGCGGTGGTGCGGTACCCGGAACAGAGCGCGGCCGTCGTCGGCCGGATCGTCCGGGGTGCCGACCGGGACCGAAGGGTCCTTCGTCCGGATCGAACCGGATCGGCGAGCGGCCACCCGGGCCCGGCCCGATCCGAACAGGAGACCTCGGGGTCCGGGGCGGTCCGTACTCACCTGCTGATGCCCGCGGTCGGCAGGGACACGATGAGGTCGAAGTACATACCGATGGAGAGCACCACGCCGAGGACGCCGAGCGCTGTGCCGGCGGTCGCGACCGCCCGCACCCAGCCGGGCTGCGGCTGCCGGGAAGGTGCGCCGAAGGCCGGGCGTACCAGGGCGAAGACGCCGACCAGCACGGCGAGCAGTGCGAAGAGGCCGTTGACCAGCGCCGTGGAGTGCCAGGCGTCGCCGTAGATCTCGGAGATCTGCTGGGCCGCGGAGCTGCCGGTCGAGGTCTTGATCTGCCCGATGAGGGTCTCGCGCTCGGCGGCGATCCTGCCGGTCCAGGACCCGCTGAGCGCGACGATGCCGAGACCGGCTGCGGCCACGGCCGCGGCGGCCGGGCCGAGACCGGACGGCCCCTTGTCGGAGTCCTCGAACTCGAAGCCCTCGATCTCGGAGTCCGTGAACTCGGATTTCTCGGGCTCGGAGTTCTCGGACTCGGAGTCCCTGAGGCCCGGGGCCTTTCGGTCGACGTCCGCGGGGCCGGACTCCCCGGATTCGGCGCCCGGGCCGAGATCCTGAGCGGGCTCCGGGGCGGCGCCCGCCCCTGTGTCTCCGGCGGCCACCTCGCGCGCTCCCCCGGCTTCGGCCGCTCCCTCGTCGAGGCGGTGCGCCGTGTCCTCGGCGGCGGTCTGCTCGGCACCCGTCTTCCGGGCGTCGGAAGCGGCGGGGCCGGTGGGGGTGGTGAGGTCGGTGGGGTTGGTGGGAGTGCTGGGGTTCATGTCCCGCACGCTAGGCGGCCCGGATGAGAACCCTCTTAACGCCCGCCCCCGGCCGCCCTCGGCCCGTCGCGATCCCTTTGGCCGCCCTCAGGCGTTCCGCGCCCGCCACTCCGGTGCCAGCACGGACCAGATCTCCGAGTCGTGCCGCTCGCCGCGGTACAGGTAGCTCTCGCGCATGACGCCGTCCCGCTTCATGCCGAGCCGCTCGGCCACGGCGATGCTGCGGGTGTTCGCGGCGGACGCGGCCCACTCCACGCGGTGCATGCCGCGTTCGAACACCGCCCAGTCGATCAGCTTCCCTGCCGCCCGGGTGATCAGCCCGCGTCCCTGGGCCGCCGGTTCCAGCCAGCAGCCGACCTCGCAGTTCCCGGACTCCGCGTCGAAGATCCGGAACAGGACCCCTCCGACGAGGGTGCCGTCCAGCCAGATGCCGTAGAGCCGCCCCGTGTCGGTCGCCTGCTTCTGCGCGTACTGCCGGAGCAGGGCACGCGCCGAGTCCAGGTCGGCGGCGTTGGAGGCGAGGGGGATCCAGGGGTCGACGAGCTCGCGGGCCCGGTCCATGTGGGCGAGGAACTCCTCCGCCTGCCAGACCTCCAACGGACGCAGTTCGGCTCCGTCGTCGCCCAGGGATATCGCGAACATCATGCTCCTTCTCGAACCGTTTCCACCGCGTGCGCCGGCTGCGCCGCGTCCACCGGATCCACCGGTTGTGCTGTCCGCGGGATCTTCGCACGCGGTGCACGGCACTCGGGGGATTCGATGCTGATCCGCGGCAGCCGCCGGTCCAGCCAGCCCGGCAGCCACCAGTTCGCACCGCCCAGCAGATGCATGAGCGCGGGGACCAGCAGGGTACGGAGCACGAAGGCGTCGAGCGCCACGGCCGCGGCCAGCGCGATGCCGAACATGGCGATGACCCGGTCCCCGCTGAGGACGAACGCGAGGAAGACCGAAATCATGATCACTGCGGCGGAGTTGATCACGCGGCCGGTCTCGGCGAGGCCGACCCGGACCGCCCGTCTGTTGTCGCCGGTCTCCAGCCACTCCTCGTACATCCGCCCCACCAGGAACACCTGGTAGTCCATGGAGAGCCCGAAGAGCACGGACACCATGATCACCGGAAGGAACGGCTCGATGGGACCGGAACTGCCCAGCCCCAGAAGCTCGCTCCCCCACCCCCACTGGAAGATCGCGACGACGACTCCGAACGAGGAGGCGACGGCGGCCACGTTCATCGCGGCGGCCTTCAGCGGGATACCGATCGACCGGAAGGCCAGCAGCAGGAGCAGACAGCCGAACCCTATGACGACACCGACGAAGAGCGGGAGTTTCCCGATGATGATCCGGGCGAAGTCGTCGTAGCTGGCCGTCACCCCGCCCACATGGGCCCGGAGCGAGGTGTTCGCCTCGGCCCGCGGGAGGACGTCCGTACGCAGCCGGTCGACGAGCGCGCTGGTCTCCTGCGACTGCGGGGCCGACTTCGGTACGACGGTGACGAAGGCCGTACTGCCGTCGCCGTTGTACGTGACCGGGCCGACCGACGCCACCCCGGCGGTGGCCCGCAGCGTGGCCGGCAGGCCGTCCATGGCGAGCCGGTCGTCCGCGCCGTCGAGCTTCGCGGCGATCGTCAACGGGCCGTTGACCCCGGGACCGAATCCTTCGGCCAGCAGGTCGTACGCCTGCCGGGTGGTCGACGACGAGGGGTTGTTGCCCTGGTCGGAGGTGCCCAGATGCAGGGAGAACGTGGGCAGCGCCAGGATCAGCATCACCACGGCGGCGAACGCCCCGAGCAGCTTGGGACGGCGTTCGACGAAGGCCGACCAGCGGGCGGCGAAGCCGGTGGGCGGTTCGGGCTGCGGCCCGCGTTCGGCGAGCTGTCTGCGCTCACGCCGGCTCAACGCCCGCATGCCGATGAAGGACAGCAGGGCGGGCAGCAGGGTCACGGAGGCGGCCACGGTCAGGACGACGGTGAGCGACGCGGCCACTGCCACACCGTTGAGGAAGCCGAGCCGCAGGATCAGCATGCCGAGCAGCGCGATGCAGACGGTGGCTCCGGCGAAGACGACGGCCCGCCCGGTCGTCGCGACGGCGTTCCGCGCCGCCTCGGTGACCGTCATGCCTCTGCGCAGCCCGGTGCGGTGCCGGGTGACGATGAACAGCGCGTAGTCGATACCGACACCGAGCCCTATCAGCATGCCCAGCATGGGTGCGAAGTCGGCGACGGTCATGACATGGCCGAGCAGCACGATGCCCGCGTACGCCGTTCCGACGGAGACGAGGGCGGTGGCGATGGGAAGGATGCTGGCGGCGAGCGAGCCGAAGGCCAGGAACAGCACGACCGCCGCGACGACGACCCCGATGGCCTCGCTGAAGTGGACGGACGGCGCCTCGGTGAGGGCCACGGCCGAGCCGCCCAGTTCCACCTGGAGATGGTCGCCCGCGGCCGCCTTCGCGGTGTCGACGACGGCCTGCGCCTGCTGCACCGGGATGTCTTCGGACTGCTGGTCGAAGGTGACCGTGGCGTAGGCGGTGTGTCCGTCCTCGCTGATCTGCCCGGCGCCGGCCTCACCGTACGGCCCGGTGACGGCTCCGACGCCGGGCAGTGCCTCGACCGCATGCAGGGTCCGGGTCATCGTCTGGCGGACATCGGCCGCCCGCACGGTGGAGTCGGTGGTGTGCCAGACGATGGTGTCGGTGTCACCGCCGAGGTCCGTGAAGCCGTTCTTGAGGAGTTCGGCGGCCCGGCCGGACTCCGTACCGGGCACCTCGTAGTCGTTGGAGTACGCGGAACCCGCGAAGCCCGCCGCGGTGGCCGCACCGCCGAGGGCGAGGAGCCAGATGAGAACGGCGACGAGGCGGTGCCTGATGCACCAGCGGGCAATGGCGGCCAACGGACGTGCTCCCTGAGAGGTTCGTGGCTCTTCAGCGGGACAAAACATGAATTACCCGTAAAGAACACATGTCCTGAGAGCTGCCACTCTGGCAGCCGATGGTGATCGTTTGTCCCTTTCGTGGTCATACTCACAATGGTTCCGGGACACACCGCGGATTCCCGGCCCGCGGTGGCCCTCGGACGCACGGCGACCTTCGTGGACCGTGGCCTCCGGACCCACGACTTCCTCGGGACCCGCCACGACCTCGTCCCGCACCGCCGCATCGGCCCCCGCTCCTGCGGCCGGCTCACCCGCCCGCCTGCCGCCTCAGCCGGTCAGCCGCTCCTCCTCCGCCTCCAGTTCCGCCTCGAACTGCTCCTCGATCTCCGCGATGCCCTTCGCCACGACCTCCGCCAGGTGGACGGGGCAGGTCAGCGGCCCGCCGCCGGAGACCGGGTCGGGAGCGGGGCAGAGGTCGGGGGCGTAGAGGTGCGCGACGCGGGCCATGCGGTCGGCGGTGCGCTCACGCCGGGGCGCGTGGCCGTCCTCGTGGGCGCACGCCCCACCGGCCGGGGTGGCGGCAGCCGTACGCAGGACGTCCAGGATCTCCCGGGCCGTCCCGTACGGCAGTTCCAGGGACTCGGCCGCCGTTCCCATCAGGAGCAGCAGGACGGACCGGTCCGGCGCGGGTCCGTCGGGGCCGAGCTCCTCGTACCGCCTGGCCGCCCAGAGCGCCGCTTCCGCGGAGGCATGCTCGTCTTTGAACGGGACATGACGCTCACTCAGCGGTCCGATGTCGAGGCGGCCGTCCGGGCGCAGGTACACCGCGTCCAGATGGGCCGTCTCCCGAGTACCGAAGAGCGCGTCGACCGCACCGCGCAGATGGTCACGGGCCTCGACGGCGAGGGCGCGCAGGAAGGTGGTGCAGGTCCATGCCTCCAGCGAGGCGCCGTATCCGTCCTCGTGCTCCTGGCGCAGGAGCGCCCGGCCGCCCGGGCTCTGCAGGTGGATGCCCTCGGTGGCCTGCTGGTCGCTGCCGGAGTTCAGCGCCGGGTGCTCGCCGTCGCCGTGCGCGCAGGGCGCGTCCGGCAGCAGCGGCAGTACGGACTCCAGGCCCTCGATCATGTCGTCGAACAGCGACCGCTGCCTGATCCGGCCCGACGCCACGTACCAGCAGTTGGCATGGGCGACGACGACATAGCCGGCGAGAGCGGCCCGGGTGAGGGTGCCCGGCGGCACGGCATGGACGTCCAGGTCCCAGAACGGATCGCCGTTCGGATAGTCGTTGAGCACGCTCCCCAGGCTGCTGATGCTGCTTTGGTGGTCCTCGGGGACGATGTCGGGAATGCCCTCCACACTGCCCGGCAGGATCACATCGGCGACTGTCCGCGCCCAGCCTGCGGCGTTGCGGGGGCAGGCCTCGGCCCCGCCCGGGGCGAGCGGAACCCGGACGTCCGGCGCGTCGTGCAGCGCGCTCGCGTCCGTGTCCCACCTCTCCAGGGTCCCGGTGTACGGGTGAGCCGTGTGCCCGCAGCCGTCGGCCTCCGGGAACCGCGCGTCCAGGGCCTTCGCCGCGGCGGCGAGCGCGTCCACCACGGCCCGCTCGACGGGGGCGCCGCGCCGTCCGAGGACGTACGGCGCCATGTCCACCAGACCGAGGGTGAGCAGGACCGCCTGCTCACCGCCCGGTTCGACGGCGAGCAGACGGGCGCACTCCAGGACGACGGGGTCCGCCTCCTCGGGAGCGGCGCCCGGCGCGACCCCGGCCCATTTCTCGATCAGTTCACTCATGATCGAGGAAACGCGGCCCACGCTCCGGCGGTTCCGTCGAACATCGAACTCCCGTACGCACAAGGGTCCACCGACCGGACCTGCCGGCCCGCCTGCCCGTCTACCCGTCTACCCGTCTACCGTCAGCCGTCAGCCGTCAGCCGTCAGCCGTCAGCCGGAGACGCTCGCCCGGCCGTTCTCGATGTGCCCCATCAGCCTGCGCCGGAAGGTGTCGTCCCCGTCGACGGTGACGGCCAGGTCGTACCAGCCGTGCGCGTCCGCCGCCGAGTGCACCACCGTACGGCTGCGCCCGGGCTTGACCTTGACCGTCCTGGTCCAGTCCCGCAGATCCGCCTCGTCGACGTATCCGAGCGGCCGTACGGTGAAGGTGAGCGTGGTCCGCCCCGTGTTGCGCAGGGTGAGGTGCAGGTCCCGCTCGTGCGCGTCGATCCGCGAGGCGACCTCGGCCCCGACGGAGACGCCGTCCTTCCCGGGCCCGGCGAACTCGCGCCGGAAGCCGTTCGGTCCCGTCACCGTGAACCGGTACGCCGCACCGTTGACCGGCACCGTCCATTGCGCGGTGCCCGTCACGTCCCGGTGCTGCGGAACGGGGAACTCACCCGCGTACGGGTACAGCGCGAAGTGTGCGGACGAGCGCCCCGTGTTGCTGAGGGCCACCCGCACCGCCCCGTCCACCAGCTTCGCCTGGGCGTCCGGCTGGTACGGCAGCGCACGGGCCGGGCGCGCCCCGGGCTCCTGTACGGGCATCTGCTGCACGAGCGGCGGCTTCGGCGCCCAGCGTCCGCTGAACGGCGGGATGGCGCCCGGCTGTTCCACCTCCGGCCGGCGCCGTCCGCGCGTGAAGTCGAAGGCGGAGGTCAGATCACCGGTGACGGTGCGCCGCCAGTCGCTGATGTTCGGCTCCTTCACCCCGGTCCAGCGCTCCAGGAAGCGGATCACGGAGGTGTGGTCGAAGACCTCGGAACAGACGTAGCCGCCGACGGTCCACGGCGACACCACGAGCAGCGGCACCCGCATCCCGAGACCGGTGGGCTTGCCCTCCCACTGCTCCTCGGTGACCTCGGGCGGTGCGACCGGCGGCGGCACGTGGTCGAAGAAGCCGTCGTTCTCGTCGTAGTTGATGAGGACGGCCGTGTGACGCCACACGTCGGGGTGCTTGCCCAGCGCGTCCAGGACCTTGTAGACGATCGTCGCGCTGTGGATCGGCGAGGAGACGCTCGGGTGCTCGGAGTCGACGGCCGACGGCACCAGATAGGAGACCTCGGGCAGCGTCCCCGCCGCCACGTCCTTGGCGAACTCGTCGGCCAGCGTCCCGGTCTCCACCCGGCGCAACGCCCGCTCGAAGAGGCTGCGTTCGGCCTTGTCCAGGGTGGCGACACCCTCTTCGAGCAGACCGAACAGCCGCTCCCGCTCCGCGGCACCGGCGTCCCGTATCGCCGAGTAGAACGACTCCATGTACGTATGGCCGCCGGTCTTCGCGAGTGCCTTGCGGGCGATCGCCTTGAAGGTGGCGAAGAACTCGATCTGGTTGTCGGTGAAGTTCTCCCACTCGGTGTACGTACGCCAGCTGCGCCCGGCCTTCTCCAGCCGTTCCGCGTACGTGCCCCACCCGTAGCCGGGGTGCGTGCCCTCGTCGTACGCGTCGTTCCCGACGGCCCGCTTGCCGTTCGCCTCGTTTCCGGTCTTCCCGCTCCACAGGTGGTTGCGGTTGGGGCTGGTCGAGGTGTGGATGGAGGAGTGGTAGGCGTCGCAGACCGTGAAGGTGTCGGCCAGTTCGTAGTGCAGCGGGATGTCACGACGGTCGTAGTACGCCATGGTGGCGGCCGTCTTCGCGGTCACCCAGCCGTTCATCCACCCCCCGGCCCATGCCCTGCCGCCGCCGCTCCAGGAGTGGTCGAGCGCGCCGATGTACTGGAGTTCCTTCTTCTGCGTCTCGGCGGCGTCGCGCACCGGGAACGGCAGCACGGAGGTGCCCGCCGCGGCGGGCTGCTCGAAGACCGGCTTGCCGGAGGGAAGCTCGACGGCGTTGCGGTCGCCGAAGCCGCGTACGCCCCGGAGCATCCCGAAGTAATGATCGAAGGAACGATTCTCCTGCATCAGGATCACCACGTGCTTGATGGCCCCGAGGCCGTCGCCCCCACCGGACCCCGCCGAGTGCGCCGGCTGCGCGGCCATCGCGGCCTGCAGCGACGGCGGCAGCAGGGACCCCGCCGCCGCGACGCCGAGCGCACCGCCGCCGAGCGCGAAGAGCCGCCGCCGTGAAATGTCCGTGGTCAAGTGAGCCTCCCGAGTCCGGTCGTACAGCCCGGAAGCTAATCAAGCCAGGTGGCGCCGGGAAGGATTTCGTACGGCCCCGTGGTGAACGTCCAACAGGTCTGCCGGGAAAGTCCAACCGCGGTGCGGGAGGGATCACACCCCGATCAACCGCAGCGCACCCCACAGCGCGAGGGTCGACACGCCCAGTGTCGCCGGCACGGTCAGCAGCCCGAGCCGGGTGAAGTGGCCGAGGTCGGGCGCGGCACCGTGGCTGTGCAGGATGCGGCGCCAGAGCAGGGTGGCGAGCGAGCCGACGTAGGTGAGGTTCGGGCCGAGGTTCACCCCGATCAGGGCGGCGAGGACCGGTCCGGGACCGGCCGCCGCGACGACCGGGAGCAGGGCGAGGGTCGCGGGCAGGTTGTTGATCAGGTTGGCGAGCAACGCCGCCACCGCGGCCACCGCCAGCAGGGCGGGAAGTGACGAGCCGTCCGGCAGCAAGGTTTCGATGCCTCGACCGAGGCCGTTGTCGACCACGGCCTCGACCACGACGCCGAGCGCGAGCACGAACAGGCAGAACAGCGGGTTGGCGGAGCGGACGAGGCCCTTCACCGTGGTCTCGCGCCGCACCAGCGCGCGGACCGCCAGCACCCCGGCACCGGCCAGCGCCGCCCACAGCGGCTCCACGCCCGCGAACGAGGTGACGACGAAGCCGCCCAGGGTCAGGGCGAGGACGACGAGGGTGAAGACGGGGGCGCCGGGACGCTCCTCCTCCGGCTTCGGCGGATACGCGCCGGCTGCCAGGTCGGCGGCGAAGACCCGGCGGAAGACGACGTACTCGACGGCGATGGCGGCCAGCCACGGAAGGGCCATGAGCGCGGCGAAGCGGGTGAAGGAGAGGCCGCTCGCGGCGAACGCCAGGAGGTTGGTGAGATTGGAGACGGGCAGCAGCAGGGACGCCGAGTTGGCCAGGTGCGCACAGGCGTAGACGTAAGGGCGGGGCCGGGCACCGACGCGGGCGGCGGTGGCGAGGGCGACGGGGGTCAGCAGGACCACCGTCGCGTCCAGGCTGAGCACGGCGGTGATCACCGAGGCGACGACGAAGACGCCGCCGAGCAGCGGGCCGGTCCGGCCGCCGCAGGCCCGTGCGACCAGGTCACCGGCGGCCGTGAACAGCCCCTCGTCCGCGCAGAGCTGGGCCAGCACCAGGATCGCCGCGAGGAAACCGACGACCGGCAGCAGGCTGTCCACCTGATCACGGGCCCGGGACCAGGGGACCGCACCGGCCACGGTCACCAGCACGGCCGCGGGTACGGCGACGGTCGCCTCCGGCAGCCCCCGGGGGCGTACGACGGCGACGGCCAGTACGCCGAGCAGGAGCACGACGGAGACGATCTCGGCAGTGACGGTGTTCAGCGGACCGGGGACTCTCTGGACGGGTGAAGGGGCGGTGCACCCGTCCCACGGATGCACCGCCCCTTCAGGACGTGCGGAAACCGCCCGCGCGGGGGCCGGGATCAGCCCTCGACGCCGAGCTTCTCCAGGATCAGCTCACGCACCCGGGCCGCGTCGGCCTGGCCGCGGGTGGCCTTCATGACCGCGCCGACGAGCGCGCCCGCGGCCGCGACCTTGCCGCCGCGGATCTTGTCCGCGATGGCCGCGTTGGCGGCGATGGCCTCGTCCACGGCAGTACCCAGCGCGCCCTCGTCGGAGACGACCTTCAGGCCGCGCTTCTCGACGACGGCGTCCGGGTCGCCCTCACCCGCGAGGACGCCCTCGATCACCTGGCGTGCCAGCTTGTCGTTGAGATCGCCCGAGGTGACGAGCTCGGCCACCCTGGCGACCTGCACCGGGGTGATCGGCAGCTCGTCGAGGCCGCGGCCGGTCTCGTTGGCGTTGCGGGCCAGCTCGCCCATCCACCACTTGCGGGCCTGGTCCGAGGGGGCGCCCGCGTCGGTCGTGGCGACGATCAGGTCGACCGCGCCCGCGTTGAGGATGGACTGCATGTCGTGCTCGGAGACGCCCCACTCCTCCTTCAGCCGGTTGCGGCGCACCCGCGGCATCTCGGGGAGTGCCTTGCGGAGCGCCTCGACCCACTCACGGGCCGGGGCGACCGGCACCAGGTCGGGCTCGGGGAAGTAGCGGTAGTCCTCGGCGTTGTCCTTGATGCGGCCGGCCGTGGTGGAGCCGTCCTCCTCGTGGAAGTGCCGGGTCTCCTGCACGACCGTGCCGCCCGAGTTCAGCACCGCGGCGTGGCGCTGGATCTCGAAGCGGGCGGCGCGCTCGACGGAACGCAGCGAGTTCACGTTCTTCGTCTCGGAGCGCGTGCCGAACGTCTCGGTGCCGTTGGGGCGCAGCGACAGGTTGACGTCGCAGCGCATCTGGCCCATTTCCATCCGGGCCTCGGAGACGCCGAGCGCCTTGATGAGCTCGCGGAGCTCCGCGACGTACGCCTTGGCGACCTCGGGGGCTCGTGCGCCCGCTCCCTCGATCGGCTTGGTGACGATCTCGATGAGCGGGATGCCCGCGCGGTTGTAGTCGAGCAGGGAGTGGGACGCGCCCTGGATACGGCCGGTGGCACCGCCGACGTGGGTCGACTTGCCGGTGTCCTCCTCCATGTGGGCACGCTCGATCTGCACCCGGAAGATCTCCCCGTCCTCCAGCTGGACGTCCAGATAGCCGTCGTAGGCGATCGGCTCGTCGTACTGGGAGGTCTGGAAGTTCTTCGGCATGTCCGGATAGAAGTAGTTCTTCCGGGCGAAGCGGCACCACTCGGCGATCTCGCAGTTCAGCGCGAGACCGATCTTGATGGCGGACTCGACGCCGATCTCGTTGACGACCGGCAGCGCGCCGGGCAGGCCGAGGCAGACCGGGCAGGTCTGGGAGTTGGCGTCCTGCTTGAGCTCGGTCGAGCAGCCGCAGAACATCTTGGTCTTGGTGCCGAGCTCGACATGGACCTCCAGGCCCATGACGGGGTCGTAGGACGCGAGCGCGTCCTCGTACGACACCAGGTCGGTGACAGTCACGGTGAAACTTCCCTCTCAGCCCAGCAGTACGTCGTCATCGCCGAGGCGCTTGAGTTCGCGCAGCAGCAGGGCGAGACCGGTGGCGATGGCGGCGGCGGAGACAACGGCGTCGATCAGTTGGAGCGTGTCGTGCTCGACGCGGGCCTTCCTGGCCTGCTTGATGACGCCCAGCGCTCCGAAGGCGGTGGTGCCGATGGACAGGTACGTACCGGTCTTGGACTTCTTGAAGCCCTTGGCCTTGGTCAGTGCGCTCACAGTGACGGAGCCTCCTCCAGCAGCGGGTGTCCCCACTTTTCCACGAAGGCGGCCTCGACCGCGGCTCCGACCTTGTAGAGACGGTCGTCCTTCATGGCGGGGGCGATGATCTGCAGTCCGACCGGCAGGCCGTCCTCCGGAGCCAGGCCGCAGGGCAGCGACATGGCGGAGTTCCCGGCGAGGTTGGTCGGAATGGTGCACAGGTCCGCGAGATACATCGCCATCGGGTCGTCGGCGCGCTCGCCGATCGGGAAGGCGGTGGTGGGCGTCGTCGGGGAGACGATCACGTCGACCTGCTCGAAGGCCCTCTCGAAGTCCTGCGTGATGAGGGTGCGGACCTTCTGCGCCGAGCCGTAGTACGCGTCGTAGTAGCCGGAGCTGAGCGCGTACGTACCGAGGATGACGCGGCGCTTGACCTCGTCGCCGAAGCCGGCCTCACGCGTGAGCGCGGTGACGTCCTCTGCGGACCTCGTGCCGTCGTCGCCGACGCGCAGGCCGTAACGCATGGCGTCGAAGCGGGCCAGGTTGGAGGAGCACTCGGACGGCGCGATCAGATAGTACGCCGACAGCGCGAGGTCGAAGGAGGGACAGTCCAGCTCGACGATCGTGGCGCCGAGCGACTTCAGCAGTTCGACCGACTCGTTGAAGCGCTGGACGACACCTGCCTGGTAGCCCTCACCGGCGAACTGCTTGACGACTCCGACGCGCATGCCCTCGACGCTGCCGTTGCGGGCGGCCTCGACGACCGGCGGGACCGGGGCGTCGATGGACGTCGAGTCCATCGGGTCGTGCCCGGCGATCACCTCGTGCAGCAGGGCCGCGTCCAGGACGGTACGGGCGCAGGGGCCGCCCTGGTCCAGGGAGCTGGAGAACGCCACCATGCCGTAGCGGGAGACGCCGCCGTAGGTGGGCTTGACGCCCACGGTGCCGGTGACGGCGGCGGGCTGACGGATGGAACCGCCGGTGTCCGTGCCGATGGCGAGCGGGGCCTCGTACGACGCGAGCGCGGCCGAGGAGCCGCCGCCGGAACCGCCCGGGATGCGGGTGAGGTCCCACGGGTTGCCGGTCGGGCCGTAGGCACTGTTCTCGGTGGAGGACCCCATGGCGAACTCGTCCATGTTGGTCTTGCCGAGGATGACGACGTCGGCGTCCTTCAGCCTCTTGGTGAGGGTCGCGTCGTACGGCGGGATCCAGCCTTCGAGGATCTTGGAACCGACGGTGGTCGGCATGCCCTCCGTGGTGAAGATGTCCTTCAGCGCGAGCGGGACACCGGCCAGCGGGCCCAGCTTCTCGCCGGCGGCCCTCTTCGCGTCGACGGCACGGGCCTGCGCGAGCGCGCCCTCGCGGTCGATGTGCAGGAAGGCGTGGACCTTCTCGTCGACCGCGTCGATCCGGGCCAGATGGGCCTCGGTGACCTGGACGGCCGTGAGCTCGCCGGACGCGATCTTCTCGGCGATCTCGGCCGCGGTGAGCTTGATGATGGTGCTGTTGTCCGTCATGGCTGTTAGTCCTCCCCCAGGATCTGCGGCACCTTGAAACGCTGCTGCTCCTGGGCCGGGGCGCCGGAGAGCGCCTGCTCGGGGGTGAGCGACGGACGGACCTCGTCCGCGCGCATGACATTGGTCAGCGGCAGCGGGTGGGAGGTCGGCGGTACGTCTTGGTCGGCGACCTCGGAGACGCGGGCGACCGCGCCGATGATGTCGTCGAGCTGACCGGCGAAGTGATCGAGCTCTTCGCCCTTCAGCTCCAGACGCGCCAGCCGGGCGAGGTGGGCGACCTCCTCGCGCGTGATGCCAGGCATGCAGCGATCCTCAGGGGTTGGTGTGTGGTTTTGGCCCAATCCTATGGTGTCGGCCGCGGCCGCTCCCGCCACCCGGGCGAACGCCCTGGTCGGACGCCGGATTCGGGTCCGCCCCGGGTCGGGTGGCACGACGGCCGCCGGACACCTCGGCACGCGTCCCCGGATCGCGCACCCCGTCCCCCCGCGCTCGCACGGTCGCCGCGCCGCAGCCGACGTGGGGTTCGACGCGGACCGGTGCCCCGCGCTCACGTCGCCGCGTCGCACCCGGCGAGTGGTTCCGTACCGGGCCGGCGCCCCGCGCTCACGTCGCCGCGGGCCTCGACTGGACCGCCCGCCCGGACGCCCGCTGCTCCAGTTCGGGCTTCGCGCCCGCGGCTGCCGCGGCGGCGGCCGCCGCGGCAGCCGCGGCCAGCTCCGCCGGCCGACGCCAGCCGTGCTCGCCCCGCGCCCGCAGCCAGGCCGTGGTCTCCTGCGGCGGCATGGCCGCGGCGACCAGCCACCCCTGCACCGCATCGCACCGCAGGTCCCGCAGCCGCTCCCAGGTCTCGTCGTCCTCGACCCCCTCCGCGACGACCAGCAGACCGAGCGAGTGGGCCAGGTCGATGGTGCAGCGGACGATCTCCGCGTCCTCGTTGTCCACGGCCAGACGGGCCACGAACGACCGGTCGATCTTCAGCTCGCTGACCGGCAGCCGGCGCAGATGGACCAGCGAGGAGTACCCCGTACCGAAGTCGTCGAGGGACATCTTCACGCCGTGCCCGGTCAGCCCGGCGAGGGTGTCGGCGGCGCGCTGCGGGTCCTCCAGCAGCACGTGCTCCGTTATTTCCAGCTGCAGTGCCCCGGCCGGGACGCCGTGCCTCGCGAGCCGGGCCGCCACACCGCCCGCGAATCCGGGAGTGTGCACGTCGCGAGGGGAGACGTTGACCGCGACCGGGACGAACAGTCCCTGCGCCCGCCACCGGGCGACCTGGGCCAGCGCCGTCTCCAGGACGTACTCCGTCAGGTGCGGCATCAGACCGGACGACTCCGCGATGGCGATGAACTCGTCCGGAGGGACCCGCCCGCGCTCCGGATGGACCCACCGGACCAGCGCTTCGAGGCCGGCCACCTGTCCGTCGAAGCGGACCTTCGGCTGGTAGTGGAGCTCCACCTCGCCGGCGTCCAGCGCGCGCCGCAGATCACCGAGCAGCCCGAGCCGGTCCGGGGTGTTGCTGTCCCGCTTCGACTCGTACACCTCGACACCCGTGCGGTCGCGCTTGGCCTGGTACATCGCCACGTCCGCCCGTCTGAGCAGCCCTTCGGCGTCCAGCGCGTGGTCCGGGTGGACCGCGACCCCGGCGCTGGCCTCCAGCACCAGCGTGAGGCCGTCGAGGTCCAGCGGGGAGGACAGTTCGGCGACGAGGTGGCGGGCGACCCGCTGGGCGCTGGTGGTGGAGTCCGCGGTCGGCAGGAGCACCGCGAATTCGTCACCGCCGAGCCGCGCGGCCTCCGCTCCCCGTGGGAGCGCGAGTCGCAGACGTTCCGCTATCTGCAGCAGCAGCCGGTCCCCCGCCAGATGCCCGAGGGTGTCGTTGACCGCACGGAACCGGTCGAGGTCGATCAGGACGAGAGCGGATCTGGCGCCGACCGACTCGGCGTCCTCCAGGGCCGTCCAGGTGCGCTCCAGCAGCCACTGCCGGTTGGGCAGTCCGGTCAGCGGGTCGCGCAACTGCTCCTCGGCCCGCGCGCGGGCTATCCAGAGGGTGGAGTCCAGGGCGATCAGGGGGACCGCGAAGAGCGGCAGGAGCACGGGCGTGGTCATCGCCACCACGCAGATCAGCGGTGCGATGCCGAGGAGTGCGACCGCGACGAGCCCCTGGCGCAGCAGCGCGGTGCGGGCGACGGTGGGCAGTCCGCCGCCCTGGGGCGCCCGTACGTACCAGAGCAGGACCCGGGTGACCAGAAGATAGGTGGAGGCGGCCAGGAGGACCTCGGGGACGGCGGCGATGCCCCAGTCGAGTGGCCGCCAGGGCGATTCGACGGTCTGGACGTCGCCGAACGCGGCGAGCACCAGGGCCGCCGCGCCTATCCCCAGGATGTCCACGGCGCCGTGCAGCAGCCCCTGCCACCAGCGGTGCCTGCGGGCCGCGCCGACGAGGACCACGACGACCAGGCTGACCAGACCGGCGGGCACCCAGCCGTAGAGGAGCAGCACGGCGAGAGTGAGGGCGGCCCCGGAACCGGTGCCGCCCCACCATCGGTCGCGTCCGAGCGCGACCAGATGACCGACGACGATTCCGGTGAGGACGGCCAGGGACCACCCGACCCTGCCGTCGGGAAAAAGCGCGCGCCCTTCGCTCACGGTCCGATAGAAACCGGTCGCGAGCTGAACAACAGCGATCACCACGACGACAGCACCCACTTTGGGCGTGAGGCCGACGAAACCTTGCAGCCGCGACACCGGTGCGGCGCTCTCGGTCGGTTTCATTCCGTCCCTCTCACAGCCGGCGGTGCCGATGTCGCCCGATGGTTCAGCTCCATGCCACCACGACCCGATTTCCCACCCCTGGGCCGGGCACGGCAGGTGCATCTCCCAACAGTAGGCCGCAGAAGGCTTCTACGGGCAGCGCTCTACAGCTCTTGCCCGAATGCGAACCAACCGTCCGTCAACATCTGCTATGCGCCGATCGGGTGACCCCGGCCCACCGGCGGCGACCTCTGTCCCGTCCGTCCCCCTACACCCCTTCTGTGCACCCTTGTTCACTGTTCGCCCATCGATCGATCCGATGCGAGGTTCTCCGACGGGGATCTATTCCCTTGTGTTAATTCTTCCGCGAAGATCCCGCCATATTCCGTCTGTTTTCGGTCAGGGATCTGTCCTATTCCGCAGGTTCCCCGACAGTCACGGCCGCGGCGCGCGCCGCGTCCGGCCCCTCCGCGAGCAGCACGGCGAAGCCGCCCTCGTCCAGCACGGGCACCTTCAGTTGCACCGCCTTGTCGTACTTCGAACCGGGGTTGTCACCGACGACCACGAAGGAGGTCTTCTTCGAGACCGATCCCGTCACCTTCGCCCCCCGGCTCTGGAGCGCGTCTTTCGCGCCGTCCCTGGTGTGTCCGGACAGCGTGCCGGTGACGACGACGGTGAGGCCTTCGAGCGGGCGCGGGCCCACGTCCTCCCCCGCCCCCTCGTCCTCCATCCGGACTCCGGCCTGACGCCACTTGCGCAGGATCTCCCGGTGCCAGTCCTCCGCGAACCACTGCTTCACGGAGGCGGCGATGATGGGACCGACCCCGTCCGCCTCGGCCAGTTCTTGCTCGGACGCCTCGTCGATCCGATCGATGGAGCGGAACTGACGGGCCAGTTCCTCGGCCGCGATCGGGCCCACGTGACGGATGGAGAGGCCCGTGAGAATCCGGGCCAGCGGGGCTTCCTTGGCCGCGGCCACGGCGTCGAGCATGGCGAGGGCGTTCTTCTTCGGCTCCCCCTGCTGGTTGGCGAAGACCCACGCGGTCTTCTCCTCGCCGGTCTTCGGGTCGCGTTTGGGCAACCCGCTGTCCTGGTCCAGGACATAGGCCCGGATCGGCAGCAACTGCTCGACGGTCAGACCGAAGAGATCGCCCTCGTCGCGCAGCGGCGGCTCGGCGGGCTCCAAGGGCTTCGTCAGGGCCGCTGCCGCGACATAGCCGAAGTGGTCGATGTCGAGGCTCTTACGGCCCGCGAGATAGGCGAGGCGCTCGCGCAACTGCGCGGGGCAGGAACGCGCGTTGGGGCAGCGGACGTCGATGTCGGCCTCCTTCATGGGCCGCAGCTCCGTGCCGCACTCGGGGCAGTGCGTCGGCATCACGAACGCCCGCTCGGTGCCGTCGCGCAGATCGACGACCGGGCCGAGGATCTCCGGGATCACGTCGCCGGCCTTGCGGAGCACCACCGTGTCCCCGATGAGGACACCCTTCGCCTTCACCACGTTCTGGTTGTGCAGGGTGGCGAACTCGACCTCGGAACCCGCCACCTCGACCGGCTCGACCTGCGCGTACGGCGTGACCCTCCCGGTGCGTCCGACGCCGACCCGGATGTTGACCAGCTTGGTGTTGACCTCCTCCGGCGGGTACTTCCACGCGATCGCCCAGCGCGGCGCGCGCGAGGTGGAGCCCAGTCGGCCCTGGAGCGGGATCTCGTCCAGCTTGACGACGACGCCGTCGATCTCGTGCTCCACGGAGTGCCGGTTCTCGCCGAAGTGCGCGATGAACTCCCGTACCTCGTCCAGGGAGGCCACCACCTTGTTGTGCCTGGCGGTGGGCAGACCCCACTCGTGGAGCAGCTCGTAGGCGTGCGAGAGGCAGTCGATGTCGAAGCCCTCACGGGCGCCGATGCCGTGCACCACCATGTGCAGCGGGCGGGTGGCGGTGACCTTCGGGTCCTTCTGGCGCAGCGAACCGGCCGCCGCGTTGCGCGGGTTGGCGAAGGGCTTGTCCTCGGCCTCGACCAGCCGGGCGTTGAGCTCCTCGAAGGCCTCCATCGGGAAGAAGACCTCGCCGCGGATCTCGACCAGTTCCGGCACACGCTCGCCCTTCAGCCGGTGCGGGATCTCGGCGATCGTGCGGACGTTGGGGGTGATGTCCTCTCCGGTGCGACCGTCGCCGCGGGTCGCCGCCCGGGTCAGCCGCCCGTGCTCGTAGGTGAGGTTGACCGCGAGACCGTCGACCTTCAGCTCGCACAGGAAGTGGTAGTCGGTGGTGCCGACGTCCTTGGCGATCCGTTCGCCCCAGGACGCCAACTCGACATCGCTGAAGGCGTTGTCCAGTGAGAGCATCCGCTCGCGGTGCTCGACGGAGGTGAACTGCGTCTGGTACGGCCCCGCGACCTTCTGCGTCGGCGAATCCGGCGTGCGCAGCTGCGGATATGCCTCCTCCAGGGCCTCCAGCTCACGCATCAGCCGGTCGAACTCGGCATCGCTCACGACCGGCTGGTCGTTCACGTAGTACCGGAAGCGGTGCTCCTCGATCTGCTCGGCCAGGAGCGCGTGCTGCTCCCGGGCCTGTGCGGGCACTGCCATCTGCTGTTCGCCGGCCATCGGCTCGTCCTCCCGTTACCCGTTGCCCCGTTACTCAGGGTTGTCTGCGAGCGATCTCGCGGCCCGGACGCAGTGGGCGAGCGCGGCGCGCGCGTACGCGGGCGAGGCACCCGCGAGCCCGCACGAAGGGGTGATCACCACGGACTCCGTCAGAGTCCCCGGATTCAGCCCCAGCCTGCGCCACAGCGTCCTGACACCCATGACGCTACCTCCCGGGTCGGACAATGAGCCCGAGGCCGGGTCGGTGCCCGGCACCACCCCGAGGAAGAGCTGGGTACCGCCCTCGACCGCTTCCCCGATCGCGTCCTCCTCACGCTCGGTGAGCAACGAGAAGTCGAAGGAGATGCCGTCGACCCCCGCCCGGCGCAAGAGCCCGAACGGCACCTCGGGCGCGCAGGTGTGTACGACCGTCGCCCCGTCCCCGCCGGCGGCCAGGACATCGCGCAGGGTGCCCTCCACGACCTGGCGGTCGACGGCCCGGTGGGTGCGGTACCCGCTCGCCGTCCTGATCCGTCCGCGCAGTACGGCGGTCAGTGACGGTTCGTCGAGCTGGAGGATCACCTCGGCGCCGGGCACCCTGCGCCGTACCTCGCGGAGGTGGTCGCGGAGCCCCTCGGCCAGTGATCCCGCCAGGTCCCGGCAGGCCCCGGGATCCCCGAGCGCGGCCTCGCCGCCCCGTCGTTCCAGGGCGGCGGCCAGGGTCCAGGGCCCGACGGCCTGGACCTTGAGCGGCCCCTCGTAGCCCTGGGTGAACTCCTCCAGCGCGTCGAGGTCCTCGCCGAGCCAGGACCTCGCCCGGCGGGTGTCGCGTCCGGGCCGGTCGCTGATCCGCCAGCCGCTGGGCTCGACATGCCCGTACAGGTCGACGAGGAGCCCGACGGTCCGCCCGATCATGTCCGCACCGGGCCCGCGGGCCGGCAGTTCCGCCAGATGCGGCAGGCCCTCGCCGTCCCCGAAGGACCCGGTGACGGTCTTCGCCGCCTCCCGTGCGTCTCCCCCGGGCATGGAACCGATTCCGGTGGCCGGGCACCCGCTGAACTTGCTCTTCTCGTTCACGTGGGAAGCCTACGGTCCGAGCGCACGCGCCCGTCGCGGGGCGGCCCCCGTCCCGGGCGAGGGCAGCCGGCCCCCACGAGTTGGCGGGCCTCCCGGGGACGGCATCCAGCGCGACGCCCTCAAAACGGCCCCGCCGGGGCCGAGGGCTCAGCGCCCGGGGCGCACCGTGAGGTCGTTGACCTCCGCGTCGCGCGGGAGGTCGATGGCCATCAGGACGGTCGTGGCGATCGACTCCGGGTCGATCCAGCGGGAGGCGTCGTACTCCTTGCCCTCCTGCTGGTGGACCTTGGCCTGCATGGGGCCGGCGGTGCGCCCCGGGTAGACGGAGGTCACCCGGACGCCGTTGGCGTGCTCCTCCTGGCGCAGCGAGTCGGCGAGCGCCTTCAGGCCGTGCTTGCTCGCGGCGTACGCGCTCCACTCGGCGTGCGCGGCGAGGCCGGCACCCGAGTTCACGAAGAGCACATGCCCCTGGGCGACGCGCAGCTGTGGCAGGAAGAGCCTGGTCAGCTCGGCGGGTGCGACCAGGTTGGTGTTGAGCTGGAAGTGCCACGCCTTGGTCGTGAGGTCACCGACCGCGCCGAGCTCGACGACGCCCGCGACGTGCAACAGCGAGTCGACCCGCTCCGGCATCGCCTGCTGGGCGAACGCCCAGGAGAGCCGGTCCGGGTTGGCGAGGTCACCCACGAGCGTACGGGCGCCGGGGTGGAGCGCGGCCAGCTCCTTCGCACGGCCGGCGTCGCGGGCCAACAGCACGGTCTCGTCGCCGCGTTCCATCAGACGACGGGTGACGGCTGCGCCGATGCCTGAGCCGGCGCCGGTGATGACATGAGTGGACATCCCGCCATGATCTCACCCGTCATCGCGTCACCGCAGGCCGGACCACTCCTCCAGGTAGGCCAGGGCGCCCACGCCGTCCTTCGCGAAGAACACCAGGTCGGTCAGCGGGAGGGGCAGGAAGCCCTCGTCCTCCATCCGCTGGAACTGCTGGCGGAGCCCGTCGTAGAAGCCCGCCGTGTTGAGCAGGACGACCGGCTTGTCGTGCTTGCCGTGCTTCTTCAGCTCCAGGATCTCGGTCGCCTCGTCGAGCGTCCCGGTACCGCCCACCATGATCACGACTGCGTCCGCCTTCTCCAGGAGCAGCGCCTTGCGCTCGGCGAGATCGCGCGCGATCACCATCTCGTCGGCGTTGGTGCGCGCCTTCGCGGCCAGGAAATCGACCGAGACCCCGACCAGCCGTCCGCCCGCTTCCTGGACCCCGTCGGCGACGACCTTCATCAGGCCGCTCTCCGACCCGCCCCAGACCAGTGTGTGTCCGCCCCGGCCGAGCAGTTCGGCGAATTCGCGGGCGGGCTGGGTGTAGCGGTCGTCGAGGTCGGCGGCGGAGAGGAAGACACAGATATTCATGCAGCAACCGTAAAGGCCGCCGCCGACAGTCCCGGCGGACGGGGGGAGAACAGGCCTTCGGGGAAGGAAACCGCCGGGAAAGAAAGCCGCCGGGGAAGAAATCGGCGCGCGGCACCGCTGAAGCCGGCATGACTGCCACAGCAGGACACCACATCACGGTCGAACCCGGCACCGAGCATGTACGTGTGGTGCGCGACGGGCAGGTGCTCGCCGAGAGCCGGCGCCCGCTCGTACTGCGCGAGACGGGTTGTCCGGCCCGCTACTACCTGCCGCCCGAGGACGTCCGCACGGAACTGCTGACGTCCTCGGACACCCACACCCACTGCCCGTTCAAGGGTGATGCCTCCTACTGGTCGCTGCCGGACGCGGCCGATCTCGTCTGGGCCTACCCCGATCCGAAGCCCGAAGTCTTCGCGATCAAGGACCACTTCTGCTTCTACGACACCGAGATCGTCGAAGAATGACCGTCGACCACGCTTCGGACCCGGATGAGGGAGAAGTCTCAAAAAAACCTCGGCGACAGCGATGAGTTCTCGCGGGCGCCGCAGTCCACTCCCTCATGGACAAGACTCTCTCCCGCGACGGCACCTCGATCGCGTATCGGCGCCGGGGTGAAGGGCCACCGGTGATCCTGGTCGGCGGGGCCCTGAGCACAGCCGCGACCGAGGCTCCCCTGGCACGGCTCCTCGCGCCGCGCCTCGGCGTCATCACGTACGACAGACGCGGCCGCGGCTCCAGCGGCGACAGCGGGCCGTACCGGGTGGAGCGCGAGATCGAGGACCTGGCCGCGCTCGTCGCGGCGGCCGGCGGTCGGGCCTCGCTGTTCGGCACGGGGGCCGGCGGGGCACTGGCCCTGGAGGCACAGGCCGCCGGGCTCCCCGTCGACCTGCTGGCGGTGTACGAGCCGCCCTACACCCCCGGCGCCTCGGGAGAGCGGTTCAAGGCCTGCTGCACGGCCCGGCTGCACCGGCTGCTGACCGCCGGGGACCGCGCCGGGGCCGTGGAACTCTTCCTGTCCGTGACGGGCGTCCCGGCCGACATGATCGCCCGGATGCGGCGCGCGCCGCTGTGGCGGGACCTGATGTCGATGGCGCACACACTCGCGTACGACGACGCGCTGCTCGGCGACGGCGCGATCCCGGCCGATCGGTTCGCGTCCGTCACGGCGCACACCCTGGTGGTGTGCGGCGGCTTCAGCCCCACCCGGGCGCTGCTGTCGTCCCGCGCCCTCGCGGACGCCCTCCCGCGCGCCCGCCACCGCACCCTGACGGGCCAGACACGCGAGTTGGCGCCCCAGGCGATCGCCCCCGTCCTGACCGAGTTCTTCACCCGCGACATGTACGCGCGCCAGGCGTCCTGAGCCCACAATCCACCCCGCTCGGCCACGCCCGTACAGGGGTCGGACGTGACCGCGCGGGGCGTCCCCGTTCCTGCGGGCCGTCGGCCGGGGACACGGATCGTCGCTGCTCGGCCACGCTGCGCGGGCAGTAGCGTCAGCCGGTGGGAACCAACAGGGGATCAAGAGATCCAGTGGGCCTGCAACGGCGCGCAGGACGAGAAATGGACCAGGATCCCGCGCTGATCCGCCGGCGGTCCCGGTCCCGGCGGTCGGCCGGGGCCGGGGCGGGGCCCGTCAGCCGGCCGCCGCGGTCTCCCGCCGCACCGTCGTCGCGATCGTCGCCGAGCCGACCACGCGGGTGCCGTCGTAGAGCACGACCGCCTGGCCGGGGGCCACGCCGCGTACCGGCTCGGTGAAGGTGACGTTCAGGGTGCCGTCGACGAGTTCGGCCGTGACCTCGGTCTCGCCACCGTGGGCGCGGAGCTGGGCGGTGTAGGTGCCGGGGCCGACCGGGGCGTCGCCGCACCAGCGGGGCCTGATGGCGGTGAGCGCGGTGACGTCGAGGGACTCGACCGGGCCGACCGTCACGGTGTTGTTCACCGGGGAGATGTCCAGGACGTAGCGCGGCTTGCCGTCCGGGGCGGGGTGGCCGATGCGCAGCCCCTTGCGCTGGCCGATGGTGAAGCCGAAGGCGCCCTCGTGGGTGCCGACCTTCGTACCGGACTCGTCGACGATGTCGCCCTCGGCGGTGCCGAGCCTGCTTGCCAGGAAGCCCTGGGTGTCGCCGTCGGCGATGAAGCAGATGTCGTGGCTGTCGGGCTTCTTGGCGACGGCGAGGCCCCGGCGTTCGGCCTCCGCGCGGATCTCGTCCTTGGTGGTGAGGGTGTCGCCGAGCGGGAACATCGCGTGGGCGAGCTGCTTCTCGTCCAGGACACCGAGGACGTACGACTGGTCCTTGGCCATGTCGGAGGCACGGTGCAGTTCGCGGCCGCCGTCCTCGCGCAGTACGACCGTGGCGTAGTGGCCGGTGCACACGGCGTCGAAGCCCAGAGCGAGGGCCTTGTCGAGCAGCGCGGCGAACTTGATCTTCTCGTTGCAGCGCAGACACGGGTTGGGGGTGCGCCCCGCCTCGTACTCGGCGATGAAGTCGTCCACGACGTCCTCGCGGAAGCGTTCCGCCAGGTCCCAGACGTAGAACGGGATACCGATGACATCCGCGGCGCGGCGCGCGTCGCGGGAGTCCTCGATCGTGCAACAGCCGCGCGCCCCGGTACGGAAGGACTGCGGGTTCGCGGAGAGGGCGAGGTGCACACCGGTCACGTCGTGACCCGCCTCTGCGGCGCGGGCCGCGGCGACGGCGGAGTCGACACCGCCGGACATGGCGGCGAGCACACGGAGGGGGCGCTGGGAAGTCTCAGTCATAGCTCCACCAGAGTACGGGGCTCCGGGAACCGAACGCTCGCGGATATGCGTTGTGGATCACATGGGGACCAAGGGGACATCGGGCGCCGACCGGTCCGGGCGGGCGGGGGCGCGGCACGGCGTCAGCCGGCGCGGGCTGCTGATCGGCGCCGCCGTCACGGCCGTGGGCACGGCTGCGCTGGCGCGGGAGAAGCTGGAGCACGCCTGGTGGCGGCTGCCCGGAGTGGACAAGCCCCGGACGCCCGGCGAGGTGGACTACGCGCGGGCCGAATGGATATCGGCGTCCCCGGCGAACTGGCGGCGGGCCGACCGTCCCGCGGACTATCCGGTCGACCGGATAGTCGTCCATGTCACCCAGGGCGGCTACCGGGGCGCGGTGAGGGCCTTCCAGGACCCGGGGCACGGGGCGGCGGCGCACTACCTGGTGCGCAAGGACGGCCATGTGACGCAGATGATCCGTGAGCTCGATGTGGCGTTCCACGCGGGGAACAGGTCGTACAACGAACGCAGCGTCGGCATCGAGCACGAGGGCTTCGTGGACCGTCCGCAGGACTTCACGGCGGCGATGTACGGGGCGTCGGCGCGGCTGGCGGCGGCGATATGCGAGCGGTACGGGATGCCGGTGGACCGCGAGCACATCATCGGGCACGTGGAAGTGCCGGGCACGGATCACACCGATCCGGGGAAGCACTGGGACTGGGACCGCTATCTGAAGCTGGTCCGGGCGGCACGTCCGAAACCGTCCGGCACCTGAGGAGGGTGCGGCCGGGGAACGGGCCCGGTCTCAGCTGAGTCCCGCCGTCCGTGCCCGCTCCACCGCCGGTCCGATCGCGCGGGCCACCTCGTCGACGTCCTGCTTGGTGGACGTGTGGCCGAGCGAGAAGCGCAGGGTGCCCCGGGCCAGGTCCGGGTCGCTGCCGGTGGCCAGCAGGACATGGCTCGGCTGCGCGATTCCGGCGGTGCACGCGGAGCCGGTGGAGCATTCGATGCCCTGGGCGTCCAGCAGCAGGAGCAGGGAGTCGCCCTCGCAGCCGGGGAAGCTGAAGTGGGCGTTGGCGGGGAGTCGACCGCCCGGGGCCGGGTCGCCGCCGAGGACGGCGTCCGGCACGGCCGCCAGCACGGCCGCGACCAGATCGTCGCGAAGGCCGCCGATCTCCCGGGCGAAGTCCTCGCGTCCGTCGGCGGCCAGACGCCCCGCGAGGGCGAAGGCGGCGATGGCGGGCACGTCGAGCGTGCCGGAGCGGACGTGCCGTTCCTGGCCACCGCCGTGGAGCACGGGTACGGGGGTGTACGCGCGGCCGAGCAGCAGCGCGCCGATGCCGAACGGTCCGCCGATCTTGTGCGCGCTGACCGTCATCGCGGCCAGCCCGGACCGGGCGAAGTCGACTTCCAGCTGCCCGAACGCCTGGACCGCGTCGGCATGCATCGGCACGTCGAACTCACGGGCCACGGAGGCCAGTTCACGTACCGGCATGAGGGTGCCGATCTCGTTGTTGGCCCACATCACCGTGACCATCGCGACGTCGTCGGGGTTGCGGCGGATCGCCTCGCGCAGTACGTCGGGGTGGACGCGTCCATGCTGATCGACGGGGAGGTATTCGACGTTCGCGCCCTCGTGTTCGGCGAGCCAGTCCACGGCGTCCAGCACCGCGTGGTGCTCGACCGGGCTGGCCAGCACCCGGGTGCGACGGGGGTCGGCGGCGCGGCGGGCCCAGTACAGGCCCTTCACCGCGAGGTTGTCGGCCTCGGTGCCGCCGGAGGTGAAGACCACCTCGCTGGGGCGTGCGCCGAGGGCGTCGGCGAGGGTCTCTCTCGACTCCTCGACGGTACGGCGGGCCCGGCGCCCGGCGGCGTGCAGTGAGGACGCGTTACCGGTGACGGCGAGCTGGGCGGTCATCGCCGCGATCGCCTCCGGAAGCATCGGCGTGGTCGCGGCGTGGTCGAGGTAGGCCATGGTGGGCTCGATTCTACGAGCCCTCGGTGGGGCGTATGCCGGGCGCATCGCAGCCCGGTGCCCGCGCACCGGGCAGGGCACTCGATCGCCCGCCCCGATCCGGAGCCCGATCCGGTCAGGGACGGCGTCGACGGAGGCCGTCGGTGCGGGCCGTCGGTGCTGGTCGCCCGGTGCGGGCCGCGGTCGCGGCCGCGCGTCCGCGCCGTACGTGTCGGCCGTTCCGGTCGGCCCCGGTCAGCCGGCGAAGTTCCAGGAGACGGTTCCGTTGCCGGTGACCAGCAACGCCAGCACCACGAGGTCGGCGATGCCGAGGGCGAGCCCGAGGAAGGCACGACCCCGCCGGGAGGTGGAACGGGCGAGGGCGACGGCCGCCATGACGATGGCCGCCGGGCCGAGCAGGATGTTCATCACCAGCAGGCCGACGAGACCGAGCACGAAGGAGGCGACGGCCAGCCCGTCGGCGTCCCGGGCACGCTCCGTGCACCCGTCGGGCGGGGTCCCGGTACCGACCTCGGCGCCGGTGCTGACGCCGATGCCGGTGTCGGTATCGGTGCCGTCGGCGGGCTTCTTGGCGGGGCGGCGGACGGATGCGGTGAGTGTCATGGTGCGAGCTCCTTCAATCGGTGATCGGACGATCGGCGATCGGCAGCCGGACGGGAGTGCGGAGGCGATACGGACGGGCGGTCACCGGGATCCGCGCTGCGCGCCCCGCCACTCCCGTACGGCGAAGATCAGCAGCCAGCAGCCGATCATGGCGGCGAGCGCGAAGGTGAGCGGGAGCGGAATCTGGACCACCGCTCCGAGTACGACTCCGAGCAGAAGCAGGGCGGCGACGAGAACGACCATGTTCAGCCTTTCTGCGGGCTCTCCACGAGCATTTGAGAGTACGACTGTTCACTGACTGCTCAGTCTAGACCGCGCTCCCCTTTCCCGCTCCGGAGAACAGTTGTTTACTGAATGGCATGAGTCACACCGTCGGCATCCGCCGGACCCAGAAGCTGAGGACCCGCCAGGCACTCCTGGACGCCGCTCTCGGACTCCTGGAGCACCAGAGCCTCAGCAGCCTGGGGCTGCGCGAGGTGACCCGGGCCGCGGGACTCACGCCCACCGCCTTCTACCGGCACTTCGACGACACCGCCCGACTCGGCGTGGCACTCGTCGAGGAGACCCTGGGCAGCCTGCACGGGATGATCGGCGCGACACTCACCGAGACCGGCGACAGCGAGGAGCGGCTGGAGCGCAGCGTGGAGCTGATCACACGTCATGTACGTGAACAGCCGGCCCACTTCCGCTTCATCGCCCGCGAGCAGCACGGCGGCGTGGGCCCCGTCCGCGAGGCCATAGCGGCCCAACTGCGAGGCTTCGCCGAGGAGGTGGCCGCGGCACTCGCCGAGGAGCCGCAGTCCCGGGGCTGGAGCGACGAGGACCTGCTGATGCTGGGCGGCCTGTACGTCGACCACATGGTGCTCACGGCCTCGGCCCTGCTGGACGCGGGGCCGGGCGGCGAGCAGCGGGTGGCGGAGGTGGCCCGCCGCCGGCTGAGACTCGTCACGCTCGGCCGGCTGCACTGGCTGGACGACGCGACCTGAGGTCCTTCGGCTCATCACCCGCGCCGACGAGGATCCCGCCGCGACACCCGGCAGGTCACGAGCCGAGCCCGCATGGACGCGTCGGAAATATTTGACGCGTCGGATTTTCCCGACGCATAGTGGCGTCATGCCTACCGACGTGTTCAGCGTGCTGGCCAGCCCGGTGCGTCGCAGACTGCTCGAAAGCCTGCGTGCGGGGCCCCGCTCCACCGGCGAGCTGGCCGGGATGTTCGAGCTCGGGAGGCCCGCGGTCTCCGAGCACCTGGCGGTGCTCCGTACCGCCGGGCTGGTACGCGAGGAGCAGCGTGGCCGACACCGCTTCCACCACCTCGAACCGGCCCGGCTGGCCGAGGTGAGCGAGTGGCTGCATCCGTTCGAGCACTACTGGAAGCAGCGCCTGGAGGCGCTGTCCGATCTCCTGGACGAGGACAACGAGACATGACCCGGAGCGACACGATCATCTGCGAGAAGTTCCTGCCCCACCCTCCGGCAGCGGTGTGGAAGGCCCTGACCGACCCCGCCCTCCACGCCCGTTGGTGGGCCGCCGGCGACGTCGCGCCCGTCGTCGGGCACCGATTCACCCTCGACATGGGCGGCTTCGGCAGCCGGCCCTGCGAGGTGACCGAGGTGGACGAGCAGCGTCTGCTGGCCTACCGGTTCGCCGAGGGCACACTCGACACCACCATCACCTGGGAGCTGCGGCCGGAAGGCGGGGGCACCCGTCTCGTCCTGACTCACGCGGGCTTCGACCTGGACTCCCCGATGGGCCGGCAGGCGTACGACGGCATGGGCGAGGGCTGGCCCCATGTGCTCGGCCGCCTCGACACCGTCCTGGGCGAGGTCGCCCGGCCCTGAACGGCGGGCCTGCGTACGGGGACCTCGACCGGCCGACCGATCACCCCTGGGCCGCGCCTCACCGCCACCCGCATCGGCGTCCCGGTCATGGCGTCGGCCCCGAAGCCCCACCGGTTTCTCCGTACAGCGCCACGACCGCCGCCGCGTGACGGGCGAGCACGGTCCGCGCCTCCGGCGGGGAGAGCACTTCGAGGTTCGGGCCGAAGGAGAGCAGGGAGCGGGCCCACTCCACCGAGTCGACGGCCAACTCGGCCCGCGCCCACTCCCCCTCCTCCCCTTCCCCCTCCGGCCGCGGCTCCCCGATCAGCGCCCCGGCGTGCAGGCGTACGAACAGATCGAGCCGGGAACGGTGCACGCGCACCCGCAGCCGTACGCCCCCGGGCCGCTCCTCGACCTGCTTGCGCAGCGTGTCCCACAGTTCCGCGAGCTCCACCCCGGACCGACGCACGACCGCGTCGTCGGTGAGGGCGGCCCGTCGCACCCGGTCCGCCCTGAAGAGCTGCGGCACCCCGTCGCGGTCCGCGACCAGGTACCAGACACCCGCCTTCACGACGAGGCCGTACGGATCCACGGTGTAGACGCGCGGGGTCCGCGTACCGCTGTGCCGGTAGTCCAGCCGCAGCCGTCGGTCGGCGAACACGGCTTCGTGCAGTTCTGCGACGTCCACGACCGGGCGCGGGCCGCTCATCCAGCGCACCGGATCGACCAGGATGCGTCTGCTGGTCAGTTCGGCGGCGGGCCGGTGAGGTGCGGGCAGGGCGGCCATCACCTTGCGCAGCGCGGATCCGAGCGCGGCGTCGAGACCGAGCGCGGCATGGGCGCCCTGCGCGGCGAGGACGAAGAGGGCGCGCGCCTCGTCGGCGGTGAGCCCGGTGACGTCCGTACGGAACCCCGGCAGCAGCGCGATGCCGCCGTGCCGCCCCCGCTCGGCGTAGACGGGGACACCGGCGATCGAGAGCGCCTCGATGTCGCGGTAGATGGTGCGCACGGAGACTTCGAGGCGCTCGGCGAGCTCACCGGCGGGCACGCGGCCACGGGTCTGGAGCAGGAGGAGGATCGAGAGCAGCCGGTCGGATTTCACGCCACCAGCTTCCCCCGCGGCTCCGCTCGCCCGCGCCCGTACGGCCAGGGTCTGCCGCCCGGATCACGCCGGGCTCGCAGGCCCGGCGCCGCACCCCACCGATCCGGGCCGGTCCGGACGAGAGGACCTACGCGCGGGGCGCCCGCGCCAGTTGGCGGGACTGGGCCACCAGCCGGTCCGCGCTGTCCCAGACGTCCGCGTCCTCCTCCAGGTATCCGCCCGCCAGGTTGCGGGTGGTGATGGAGACGCGCAGCGGGCCGGGGGCGGGGCGGCAGCGGATGTGGGCGGTGAGTTCGACGGTCGGCGTCCAGCCCTTGAGGCCCAGCTCGAACGAGGTGGGGGGCAGTGCGTCGACGGTCAGCAGCAGCGAGAGCGGGTCGGCGTCGCGGCCGTCCGCGAGACCGAACCAGCCGCGCATCTCACCCTTGCCGGAGGGGGCGCCGACGGCCCAGCCGACCGTCGCCGGGTCGAGCTTGATGTCGAGCCGCTCGGTGATGGCGGAGCTGCCGGGGATCGGGGCCGGCCCGTCGGCCGGGCCGAGGCAGTGCTCCAGCGGCGGAATGGCCGGCGGCTTCGCCGAGGTGCGCACCTCGTCGGACAGCGCGCCCAGATCGCCGTAGGTGGCGATCACCCGGATGCGCTCGACCTCGGTGCCGTCCTGCGCGTACTGGAAGAGGGAGGCCTGGCCGGTGGAGAGGGTGCGGCCGGTGCGGACCGTCTGGGTGCGGATCACCGCGGGGCCCGGGACGGAGGCGGTGAGGTAGTGCGCGGAGACCGAGAAGGGGTCCGGGTGCGGCAGGGCCTCGCCCAGCGCGCGGCCGAGCATGGCGAGCAGGTAGCCGCCGTTGACCGCGTGGATGATCGTCCATCCGGCGGAGAGCTCGGCGTCGTAGACGCCTTCTTCTCGGAGGGTGACGGCGGTGTCGCGGTCGAACTCGCTGTCGCCGATGGTCGCCTGCGCGGTCCGCGCGGCCTGCTCTGCTGCGTGTGCCATGCGAGGCACCGTACACCGATATTATTACTGAGCGGTAGCTTTTTTGTGGCCGGAAGATGTCGGCGGCACACGCGTCGTCGACCGGCCCGCGAGAGTCGTGTCAGGTGGCCGCGGGGCCCTCCTCGGCCGTCGCCGACCGCCGGTTGTAGGCACGCGGGGCCCGCCAGTGGAAGCGCATCGCGAGCAGCCGCAGCAGGAACGCCAGGATCACCGCGGTGCCGCTGGTGAAGGCGTTGAGCACGCCGAAGCGGATGCACAGCACGATCATCGTGGCGCCGACGATCGCGGGCACCGCGTACAGGTCGCGGTCCCAGCGCAGCAGCGAGGGCACCTCGTTGGCCAGCACGTCGCGCAGCACACCGCCGCCGACCGCGGTGGCCAGCCCCAGGGCCGCCGACGCGGTGAGGCCGAGACCGTAGGCGTACGCCTTGACCGTGCCCGTGACGCAGAACAGCCCGAGGCCGGCCGCGTCGAAGACATTGACGCCGACCTGGATCCGTTCGACGTGCGGATGCATGAAGAACACCAGGCCGGCGGCGAGGAGAGGGGTGGTGAAGTAGCCGAGGTCCGTGAAGGCCGCGGGCGGGACCGCACCGATGACGATGTCACGGAACAGCCCTCCGCCCAGCGCGGTCACCTCGGCGAGCACCGCGATGCCGAAGACATCGAAGTTCTTGCGTACGGCGAGCAGTGCGCCGGAGATCGCGAAGACGAAGATCCCGGCGATGTCGAGCGCGTGCTGGACGGAGGGTGTGAACAGTTCATTGAGCACCGGGCAATTGTGCCGGTACTACTCCTTCGGGCCGCCCTCCGACGTATCGGACGATCCGGTGCCGCCGTCCGGGGCGGCTTCCTCGGCCTCCTCGGCCTCCTCGGCCTCGGACTTCCGCACCGCGGCGGACTCCGGCTCCTCCGCCGTGGCCGACTCCGGCCGCCCCGTCGTGACGATCTCGATGGCCTCGCGCGCCGCCGCCGTCACCGTCTCGCCGGGCACCTGGTCGGGCGCGTTCTCCGGGTGGTGGCAGGCCACCTGATGTCCGGTCTTCAGCGCGACCAACGGCGGCTCCTGCGTCTTGCAGACCTCCGTGGCCTTCCAGCACCGGGTGTGGAAGCGACAGCCGCTGGGCGGCGAGATCGGCGACGGCACGTCGCCCTTCAGCAGGATGCGCTCGCTCTTGGCGGAACGGCGCTTCGGGTCCGGAATCGGAACCGCCGAGAGCAGCGCCTTGGTGTACGGGTGCATCGGCGCCTTGTAGAGCGACTCGCGGTCGGCCAGCTCCACGATCTTGCCGAGGTACATCACCGCGATCCGGTCCGAGACGTGCCGGACGACCGACAGGTCATGGGCGATGATCACGTACGTGAGACCCAGCTCGGTCTGGAGGTCGTCGAGCAGGTTCACCACCTGGGCCTGGATGGAGACGTCCAGCGCCGACACCGGCTCGTCCGCCACGACCAGCTTGGGGTTGAGCGCGAGCGCGCGGGCGATCCCGATGCGCTGGCGCTGGCCGCCGGAGAACTCGTGCGGATAGCGGTTGTAGTGCTCGGGGTTGAGGCCCACGACCTCCAGCAGCCGCTGCACCTCCTTCTTGACGCCGCCCTCGGGCGTGACGCCCTGCAGCTTGAAGGGGGCCCCCACGATCGTGCCGATCGTGTGCCGGGGGTTCAGCGAGGAGTACGGGTCCTGGAAGATCATCTGCATGTCGCGGCGCATCGGGCGCATGGCACCGACGCCGAGGTGCGTGATGTCCCTCCCCTCGAACTCGATCTTCCCCGCGGTGGGTTCGAGCAGCCGGGTGATCAGCCGGCCCATCGTCGACTTTCCGCAGCCGGACTCCCCGACCACGCCCAGGGTCTCGCCCGAGCGCACCTCGAAGTCGATCCCGTCGACGGCCTTCACGGCACCGGCGTTGCGCTGCAGCATCCCCTTCTTGAGGGGGAAGTGCTTCTGCAGCCCGGTCACCTTGAGCAGCACCTCGCGGGAGGCGGCGTCCTCGGCCGGCGCGCCGCTCCCGGCAGACCTCTGCGCCGGAACGTCCACGCCCTTGTCCTCGCTCGTCACGGCCTTGTCCTCGCTCACAGCTTGGGCGCAATCTCTTCGGTCCAGATACGCTCCCGCTGCTCCTGCGACATGTGGCAGGCCGCCCAGTGCCGGCTGCCGACCTCCTGCAGCTCGGGCCGAACGGTGCGGGTCACGTCGTCCTTGGGCACATCCGCGTACGGACAGCGCGGGTTGAAGGCGCAGCCCGAGGGGATGTTGATGAGCGACGGCGGGGACCCCTTGACCGGGATGAGCCGGTCGGTCTGGTCGCGGTCGAGGCGCGGCATCGAGCCCAGCAGACCCCAGGTGTAGGGGTGCCGGGGCTCGTAGAACACCTTCTCGGCCGGTCCGCGCTCCACGCAGCGCCCGCCGTACATCACCAGGAGGTCGTCGGCGAGCTCGGCCACGACGCCCAGGTCGTGGGTGATGATGATGACCGCGGAGCCGAACTCCTTCTGCAGATCCCTGATCAGGTCGAGGATCTGCGCCTGGACGGTCACGTCCAGCGCGGTCGTCGGTTCGTCGGCGATCAGCAGCTCGGGGTTGTTGACCAGCGACATGGCGATCATCGCGCGCTGGCGCATCCCGCCGGAGAACTCGTGCGGGTAGCTGTCGACACGTTTGTCGGGCTGCGGGATGCCGACCCGGTCGAGCATCTCGATCGCACGCTTGCGGGCGGTCTTCTTGTCCACGTCGTGGTGGACCCGGTACGCCTCCACGATCTGCTTGCCGATCGTGTAGTACGGGTGCAGCGCGGAGAGCGGGTCCTGGAAGATCATCGCCATGTCCCGGCCGCGCAGCTTGCGCACCTCGTCCGGGTCCGCGGACAGCAGTTCCTTGCCGTCCAGCCAGATCTCGCCGGAGACCTGCGCCTTGCGCTTTCCGTACTGACCCGCGGTGTGCAGGCCCATGATGCCCAGCGACGTGACGGACTTGCCGGAGCCGGACTCGCCGACGATGCCGAGGGTCTTGCCCTTCTCCAGCTGGAAGTTGAGTCCGTCGACGGACTTGACCAGGCCGTCGTCGGTCGGGAAGTGCACCTTGAGGTCGCGCACTTCGAGGAAGGCGGTGGGAGCGGGCGAGCCGGCCGGGGCGGGTTCGCCCAGCGCGGCACCACTCTTGTGCAGTTCGGTCATCCCAGCCTCACTCGCGGGTCGATGACGGCGTACAGAATGTCGACGACGAGGTTGGCGACGGCGATCGCGAGAGCCGCGAACAGGGTGACGCCGAGAATCACCGGCAGGTCCTTGTTGCTGATGGCCTGGACCGCCGCGAGCCCGAGCCCCGGCAGGTTGAACGTGGACTCGGTGAGGACGGCGCCACCGAGGAGCACGCCGATGTCGAGGCCGAAGACGGTGAGGATCGGGGTCATCGCCGAACGCAGGGCGTGCCGGGTGATGACGGTGCCCTCGCCCAGACCCTTGGCGCGGGCGGTACGGATGTAGTCCTCGCCGAGCACTTCGAGCATGGTGGCTCTGGTGAGCCGGGCATACATCGCGGCGTTCAGGAAGGCGAGCACGATCCACGGCAGGACCAGTGTCTGGAACCAGGTGCCGATGCCGTCGTCCGTGGAGAGGTTGTCGGCGATGTGCACCCAGCCGAGGTTGTGCACGAACAGGCCCATCGCGACCATACCGGTGAAGAAGATCGGCAGGGAGACGCCGCCGAGGGCGGTGGTCATCGCGGCACGGTCCCAGATGCTGCCGCGCTTGAGCGCGGACACGACACCGGTGGCGACCCCGCCGAGGAGCCACAGGACGCAGGCGCCGGCGGCGAGCGCGCCGGTGACGGGCAGGGCGTCCTTGAGGGTGGTCCAGACCGGTACCTCGGTGCGGAAGGAGTATCCGAAGCAGGGTGCGGCGCAGTGGGTGACGTCGTCACCGTTGGCGTAGTCGCGCCCCAGCGGGATGCCCTTGACGAAGTCCCAGAACTGGACGAGAAGGGGGTCGTCGAGACCCAGTTTGACCCGGATGCCCGCGAGCTGCTCGGCACCGGAAGCCTTGCCGGCGAAGAGGACTGCGACGTCCTGACCCGCCCACTTGGGCAGCATGAAGAAGATGGTGAAGGTCGCGAGCAGTACGACGAGCACCATGATGACTACGGCGAACAGGCGCCGGATGAGATAAGCAAGCACTGTGCGCGGCCCGGCGGTGGCCGGGAACCCCTTGTGGGGGCTCCTGGCCACCGCCCCGGCCATCACCTGCCCTTCGGACTGGCGGGTTTCGGCGGCGGTGGAGCAGTCAACGGGGTCGACTGCGAATGCTGTTGACTACAGCGGCTACTTGACGACGCCGAGCGAGACGTAGTCGTAACGGCCGTTGTAGGCGTCGGACATGTAGGCGTTGGTCAGCCGCTTGCCGCGCCAGGTGATGTTCTTCTCGTAGATGAAGGGCATCCAGTCGGCCTGGTCGAGGATCCGCTTGTCGAGCTCCTTGTAGATCTCGCCGGCCTTGTCCGCGTCGGTCTCCGCGATCGCGTTGTCGAAGAGCTTGTCGATCTGCGGGTCCTTGATCTGCGACTCGTTGTAGTTACCGGTCTCCGACAGGAACCGGCTGTCCCACAGCGGCTGACCGAAGCCCTGGCCGGACGGGAAGTCCGGGCCCCAGCCGCTCATCGTCATGCCGTAGCCGCGCTTCTTCACGACGGACGGCGAGCCGGTGATGCTGGAGGCCTCGGCGCCGTCGATCGGGTCGACCTCGATCTTGATGCCGACCTTGCCGAGCTGCGCCTGCAGCGCCTCGGCGACGTCGACCTCGCCCGGGTTGTTGTTACGGGCGGTGAGCTTGGTGGAGAAGCCGTTCGGCTGGCCGCACTGCTTCAGCTCGTCCTTGGCCTTGGCCTCGTCCGGCTTGCCCTTGCGGGCGAGGACACCGTACGGGTCGTAGTCGCTGTGGCCCTTGATGGAGGCCGGCAGGGTGCTGTTGGCGATCGCGCCACCGGCGATCTCGCCACCGCGGGTCTGCTGCAGGGCCGCGAAGTCCGTGGCGTAAAAGACGGCCTTGCGGCAGTGGACGTCGTCCAGCGGCTTCGCCGTGTGGACGAGCGCGACGTAGCGGACGAAGGACGTCTGCATGTTGTCGACGCTGTCCTTGTGGTCCTGGACGGCGGTGACGCGGCCGGACTGGGTCATGCCGGTGCCGTTGAGGTCGACGTCGTAGTCGCCCTCCATCAGCTTCTTGTCGTTCTCCTCCAGGTTGGCGGAGATCGTGACGGTGACCTTGTCCGGGAGCGCGGCACGGATCGGGTCCGAGGCCTTGTCCCACTTGTCGTTGCGCACGAGGACGATGCTCTTGCCCGGCTTGTACGTCTCGAACTTGTACGGGCCCGAGGAGAACGGCCGCTGGGTGTACTTCGCCTTGGTGTCCTTCGACGCCTTCACGGGCGTGCCGGACGGCATGGCGAGGAACTGCTCGAAGTCACCGTTGGGCTTGGGCAGCTTGAAGACGATGGTGCTGTCGTCGGGCGTCTCGATCGCCTTCAGGCCGAGCTTGTCCGGGGACGAGTCCTTGTAGGGGCCCTTGTACTCGCCCTTGGGGTCCAGCGTCTGCTTCAGGTACTGCGGGCCACCGGTGATGGTGTCCGTCGCCCAGATGCGCTCGATGCCGTACTTGACGTCCTTGGAGGTCAGCTTGGAGCCGTCCTCCCAGGTGATGCCGGGACGCAGCTTGTACGTGTAGGTCTTGCCGCCGTCCGTGATCTCACCGGGGCCGGTGGCGAGGTCTCCGACCAGCTTGGTGGACGCGGCACCGGGCTTGGTGTCGTACGTGACCAGCTGGCGGGTGTAGAAGCGCATGAAGTCCCACGCCATGCCGTAGTAGGCACGCTGGGGGTCGGCGGAGTCGAGGTCCTGCTTGCCGACCATCTTCAGCGTTCCACCCTTCTTGGTGGACGCGTTGGCGACCTTGTTGAACGCCGCGTTGAAGCCGGCGCCCTTCGCCTTGCTGTCGCCGCTGCCGCCGTCGTCGCCACCGCCGCACGCCGTGGTGGTCATCAGCGCCGCGACCACGAGGGCCGCACCAGCGGTGAGCCGTCGTTTCGAGGTAACTGTGGACATTTTCTCGCAACCTCCGAGATCGCGGTCCCAGGCCATTGCTTGCCGGAGAACCATGGGAAGAGCCACCTGACAGTGCGGCAGGGGCAAGTCGTGGGCTATCGGGTCCCCTTGGGATCCAGGGCGTCGCGCAGCCCGTCCCCGAAGAGGTTGAAGGCCAGTACGGTGATGAAGATCGTCACGCCGGGAAAGACCATGAACATCGGGTCGTGCTCGTACGTCTCCAGGGCGTCCCGCAGCATTCCGCCCCAGGAGGCCGTGGGCGGCCGCACACCGGCACCGAGGAAGCTGAGGGCCGCTTCGGTGAGGATGTTGGTGGGGATCATGAGCGTCGCGTAGACGGTGATGGGCGCCACCAGGTTCGGCAGCAGCTCGCGGAAGAGGATGTGGCCGCGTCCGCCGCCGAGACTGCGTGCCGCCTCCACGTACTCGCGCTCGCGGAGCGAAAGCGTCTGCCCCCGGACGATGCGTCCCACGTATGGCCAGCCGAAGAAGCCGATGACGGCGACGAGTACGGCGATGCGCACCCCGCTGCCGGTGAGGCCGAGCAGGTCGTCGGGGAGGACGGAGACGAGGGAGATGATGAAGAGGAGCTGCGGGAAGGAGAGCAGCACGTCCATGATCCGGCTGATCACCGCGTCGATCCAGCCGCCGAAGTAGCCGGCGACGATCCCGAAGAGCGTGCCGAGGGCCACCGCGACCAGGGCCGCCAGGAACGCCACGAGGAGCGAGATCCGGGCGCCGTAGACGATCCGGCTGAAGATGTCGCGCCCCTTGTTCGGCTCGACGCCGAAGAGGAAGTCGCCGCTGACGCCACCGAGGCTCCCCTGGGGGAGGTTGGTCAGCGGGTCGAGCTTCTCCTGGTGGAAGTCGTTCGGCGGATGACCGAGCAGGCCCACGATCAGCGGCGCCAGGACGGCCACCACGACCAGGGCGAGGACAACGATGCCACCCGTCAGAGCGACCTTGTCCTGCTTGAGGCGGTTCCAGGCGATCTGCTTGAGGGAGCGCCCCTCGACCTTCTTCGTCCCGGAGTCGACTGCGGGACCGCCGGTCGCGATCGGATCCGCTTCCGTGGTCGGCTCGTGCAGTGGTGCCGTCATCGTGGCAAGGACCCCTCTCAACCGGCGGTGGCCGGGCCGAACTGGCCGCTGTGGCGGCGCGATCAGTCAGTCGTACGCAGAGGCGGCAAGACGCCCTTGCTGCGGGAGTCTTCATTGCCGTCGCGACAGGTAGCCATAGCGACAGGCGAATGGATGCCTAACCGTGATGCGGTCAGGGGTGTTCCGTTATCCGGACGGATGTGAACGCCCCTCGAACACAGGCCAGTTGAGGTGGAAGGGGGGCACGCGCACAGATTCGTGACACTTTCACCACCAGACGCCCGCAGCGCGTAAATCCCGGACATGGAGGGCGAGATGCACCGGGAAGCCGCGAACGCGCGCCCACATTTCGGGAGTTGGCCCTCTATGGGTATGTCCCGGGAATCAGGAACGTACACCTGCATTCCGGGCACACCGGGCTCACGCGGTCGCGTCACGGGCGCTCGGCGCCTTCGGGCGCACCCACAGGGGCCTGGAACTTCCGAGCGCCCGGGACCCCGGTCCGCGTCCGCGGACACCGGGAACGGCCGGGGCGCCTACGGACGCCCGGAACGCACGGTGCGCCGACGAGCACCGGCACCGGGAACAGCCGGAGGGTCATGGACACCGATCACGGCCGACCGCGCACCCCTACCGGTACGCACGGCTCCGACGGCGCGCGCTCAGTACGCGCCCTGCGGCGGCGAGTAGCCGTACCCCGGCACCGGGGCCGCCGGGGCATGGGCCTCGCGGTCGTAGAACGGACGGGCGTTGGCGCGCAGCCACATCGCGACCGGGTCGTACTCGTCGGACATCGCGACGGTGGAGACGGGCAATCCGTCCGGGACCGCGCCGATCGACTGCTGCATCATCGCGCGCACGGCGTCGACCGAGGTCTGGCTCGTGTCGTAGAGGTCGAGGCCGACGGCGAGATAGGGGACGCCGAGCGCGGGCTGCACCCAGGCGCGGCGCAGCGAGCGGATCGCGGGGGTGTGGTGGGCGTTCTGCGCGAGCAGGGCGTAGAACTGCGGGATCTCGATGGCGGGCTCGGTGAGCCGGAGCGGGCCCGCGGGCATCCGGTCGAGGCCGGTGGCGATCCGGCGCAGATCCAGCCAGGGGATGCCGACGCCGCCGCCCGGGGCGTGCGGGTTGAGCCAGATGCCCCAGCGGTCGGGGAAGAGGGCACGGGCGATGTCGCGCCCGCCGACCAGTTCATGGGCCCGGTTCCAGCCACTGGCCGAGAGCTCCTGGGCGGAGGTCACGCAGGGGGCGTAGCCGAGGCCGTCGATCTCCATGTTTCCGTACTGGGCGTCGGGCGAGCCCGCCTGGCCGTGCCAGAGGAGCATCCAGATCCGGCCGTTCACGAGGGCCTGCAGCAGCGCCTCGTACGCGTCGTAGCGTCCCGGCGTCACTTGGCGCAGCATGTGCTCGACCTGCCCGGCCGCCGCGGTGCCTGACGCACTCACCTGGTCCCGCCCCTCTTCGATCCACTGTGTCGGCCCGCCGCTCCCGGGGCACACGGGTGCGGCATGATGCCGAGGCTCCAGCCATCAAACCAGCTTATGCGTCGGTCCTGACACCGACTTGACGCCATGGGCCGACGTGGCGATCGGCTCAGGAGCCGTCGGCGTGCTACGGGGTCTCGCGCTGGTAGAACGGCCGGACCTTCTCCCGCATCCAGTCGCCGACCGGGTCCTGTGCCACGTCGAGCAGGACCAGGTTGACCGGCCAGGGCACCTCGACGCGGCCCAGCGCACGGCCGAGGGCGTCCATCGGGGCGTTGCGTCCGGCGCCGTCCCAGGTGGAGAACTCGACCCCTATGAAGAGGACGGGCTCGCCGCCCTCGATGCTGGCCAGCGTCCGGCGCGCGGTGAGCACGACGCCGCTCTCCTCGAATTCGCCGGCCGCCGCGGCGAGGAAGTCGATGGGCTCCTCCTGCCAGGACGGTTCGTACAGCCGGACCCGGCCGCCGCCGGCCGGCCCGTCCAGCGGGGTGCGTCCGGCGCGGCAGAGCTCGGCCACGGCGGGCGGCGGCAGCGGCATCCCGACGGCGCCGCCCGGATTCACCGCGATGCCGAGCTGCGGGGGCAGGCCGCGGGCGAAGTCACGGGCGGGCGCGACGGTGAAGGACATGTGCGTGCCGACGCAGGAGAGGAACTGCTGTTCGGAACTGAACACGGGAACGTACGCGGCGCCGTCGATCTCCAGCGTCGGCAGGTCCAGGTCCGGGGAGTCGGGTCCGCCGCCGTTGGGCAGGGGCACCCAGACCTGGCTGCGCCCGAGCACCTCGACGAGCCGTCCGCCCGCCTCCGGACTGCCCACCGAGGCCATCAGTACCTCTTCGAGCTCATTGGCCGGCCATCCGCCCTGCGGATGGGACTGGACCTGCGCCGGAATGTCCACTGCTTCCCCTTCTTGCCCGAGCCTTCCGGCAGAAGATTAACGTCCGACGGTCCGCCCCTTCGGTGTCGTGGCGAACGTGATCCGGCCCAGCGCCCCCGCCGCCTCGCGATCCAGCAGCACCGCCGAGGCGCAGCCGGGCGGCAGCAGGCCGGTCTCGGTGCCCCGCAGCAGCTTCCCCACCGCCCTGCGATGCCGGGCGAACGCGTATCCGGAGACACCCCGCCCCCGCTCCCGCTGGCCCTCCTTCGCCGTCTGCGGTGTGACGTCGAGCAGGACGAGATGGAGGACGCGGCCCCGGCGCCGGGCGTCACGGGCCAGCCAGCCGCGCACCCACGCCTGGGTCCCGCAGTCGTGGACGACGACGGACTCGCCGGAGCGCAGCGCCCGCCACAGTCCCCGGTAGTGGGCGACGCGGACCAGCGGACGGTAGAGCACGTAAGGCAGTGAGCGGGGCATCAGCCGGGCCCAGCGGTCCCGGGTGTCCTGGGAGTCGATGGCGCGGGCCGTCGTCACCGTCCGCCGGATGAGCGTCGATTTGCCGCTGCCGGGCAGCCCGGAGACCACCACCACGTCGCCCGCCGCGAAGAGCAGGCTGCGCGGGCCGCTCCCGGCCCGCGCCCGCAGGTCCCGCACGACGGGCGTGCGCGGGCCGAGCGTCTCCCCGGCCGGGGCCCCCGGCTGTGCGGGCATCGCATCGTGCCCGACTCCCTCGGTTGTCGCGTACCGCTGCAACGTCATCGCCCTCCCCCTGCTGTCGGGTCACCCACGTATGCCCCTGAAGTGTAAAGAAAAGGTAATGCGATACAACTGTCCACGCCGTCGATTCCGAGGGGGGACCGGGGCCCCACTCCGGCGGAATGCGTGCGATGATGACCCGGCCAACTGCATAAAGGCCGCTTGAATCCGCGCGGGAGAGTTCCGGTCACTGCATGTGCCGGGCGCCGAAGGAGCAAGTTCCTCCCTTGAATCTCTCAGGCCCCGTACCGCGTGGATGAGGCAGATCTGAAAAGCGGGCCGCTCGCGGCTCCACCCAAGGTGCAAGCCGAACCCCTCAGGGGCTCTCGGCGAACCTCTCAGGTTCCGATGACAGATGGGGAGGGATTGTCCTCGTCGTCATGCCCCGGGAGTCACATCCATGAGCACCGCCCCCCGTCTCACCGCCCTCGATGCCCTGCACCGTTCGCTGGGCGCGACCATGACCGACTTCGCGGGCTGGGACATGCCCCTGCGGTACGCCAGCGAGCGCGACGAGCACAACGCGGTGCGTACCGGGGCCGGTCTCTTCGACCTGTCCCACATGGGCGAGATCACCGTCACCGGCCCCGAGGCCGCGGCCTTCCTGAACTTCGCGCTGGTCGGCAACATCGGCACCGTCGCCGTGGGCCGCGCCCGCTACACCATGATCTGCGCCGAGGACGGCGGCATCCTGGACGACCTGATCGTCTACCGCCTCGGTGACGACGAGTACATGGTCGTCGCCAACGCCGGGAACGCGCAGATCGTGCTGGACGCGCTGACCGCGCGGGCGGACGGCTTCGAGGCCGCGGTGCGCGACGACCGCGACGCGTACGCGCTGCTCGCCGTCCAGGGTCCGGAGTCCCCCGCCATCCTGGCCTCGGTCACCGACGCCGACCTGGACGGCCTGAAGTACTACGCCGGTCTGCCCGGCACGGTCGCCGGTGTGCCCGCGCTGATCGCCCGCACCGGCTACACCGGCGAGGACGGCTTCGAGCTGTTCGTCGCCCCCGAGCACGCCGAGCAGCTGTGGAAGGCCCTCACCGAGGCCGGCGCCCCCCACGGCCTGATCCCGTGCGGGCTCTCCTGCCGCGACACGCTGCGCCTGGAGGCGGGCATGCCGCTCTACGGGCACGAGCTGACCACCGAGCTGACCCCCTTCGACGCCGGCCTCGGCCGGGTCGTGAAGTTCGAGAAGGAGGGCGACTTCGTCGGCCGCGAGGCCCTGAAGGCCGCCGCCGAGCGCGCCGAGACCGCCCCGCCCCGCAAGCTGGTCGGGCTGGTCGCCGAGGGCCGCCGGGTGCCGCGCGCCGGTTTCTCCGTGGTCGCCGGGGGCGAGATCATCGGCGAGGTCACCTCGGGCGCCCCGTCGCCCACCCTGGGCAAGCCGATCGCCATCGCGTACGTGGACGCCGCGCACGCCACGCCCGGCACCACGGGCGTCGGGGTGGACATCCGGGGCAGCCACGAGCCGTACGAAGTCGTGGCGCTGCCGTTCTACAAGCGTCAGAAGTGACGTCCGCGCACCTCAGAAGTGACGCATTCCCGTCTCACACCGTAAGACCACCGTTCATCAGCACTCCCACGCGTACAGGAGAATTCAGGTCATGAGCAACCCCCAGCAGCTGCGTTACAGCAAGGAGCACGAGTGGCTGTCGGCCGTCGAGGACGGTGTGGCGACGATCGGCATCACGGAGTTCGCCGCCAATGCCCTCGGCGACGTCGTCTACGCCCAGCTCCCCGAGGTCGGTGACACGGTGACCGCGGGCGAGACCTGCGGCGAGCTGGAGTCGACCAAGTCGGTGAGCGACCTGTACTCGCCGGTGACCGGTGAGGTCACCGCCGCGAACCAGGACGTCGTGGACGACCCGTCGCTGGTGAACTCCGCTCCGTTCGAAGGCGGCTGGCTGTTCAAGGTACGTGTGGCGGAGGAGCCGAAGGACCTGCTCTCCGCCGACGAGTACACCGAGTTCTCCGGCAACTAAAGACCCCAAGGGACCACCTGATGTCGCTTCTCAACTCCTCCCTCCACGAGCTGGACCCGGACGTCGCCGCCGCCGTCGACGCCGAGCTCCACCGTCAGCAGTCCACCCTCGAGATGATCGCCTCGGAGAACTTCGCTCCGGTCGCGGTCATGGAGGCCCAGGGCTCCGTCCTCACCAACAAGTACGCCGAGGGCTACCCCGGCCGCCGCTACTACGGCGGCTGTGAGCACGTCGACGTCGTCGAGCAGATCGCCATCGACCGCATCAAGGCGCTGTTCGGCGCCGAGGCCGCTAACGTCCAGCCGCACTCCGGTGCGCAGGCCAACGCCGCCGCGATGTTCGCGCTGCTGAAGCCGGGCGACACGATCATGGGCCTGAACCTGGCCCACGGCGGTCACCTGACGCACGGCATGAAGATCAACTTCTCCGGCAAGCTCTACAACGTGGTCCCGTACCACGTCGACGAGACCGGTGTCGTGGACATGGCCGAGGTCGAGCGTCTGGCCAAGGAGTCCAAGCCGAAGCTGATCGTCGCCGGCTGGTCCGCGTACCCCCGTCAGCTGGACTTCGCCGCCTTCCGCCGCATCGCGGACGAGGTCGGCGCGTACCTGATGGTCGACATGGCGCACTTCGCCGGCCTGGTGGCCGCGGGTCTGCACCCCAACCCGGTGCCGCACGCCCACGTCGTCACGACCACCACGCACAAGACCCTCGGCGGTCCGCGCGGTGGCGTCATCCTGTCGACGCAGGAGCTCGCCAAGAAGATCAACTCGGCGGTCTTCCCGGGCCAGCAGGGCGGTCCGCTGGAGCACGTGATCGCGGCCAAGGCGGTCTCGTTCAAGGTCGCGGCGACCGAGGAGTTCAAGGAGCGCCAGCAGCGCACCCTGGACGGCGCCCGCATCCTCGCCGAGCGGCTGGTCCAGCCGGACGTCACCGAGGTCGGCGTCTCCGTGCTGTCCGGCGGCACGGACGTCCACCTGGTCCTCGTCGACCTGCGCAACTCCGAGCTGGACGGCCAGCAGGCCGAGGACCGGCTGCACGAGCTGGGCATCACGGTCAACCGGAACGCCATCCCGAACGACCCGCGTCCGCCGATGGTCACCTCGGGTCTGCGGATCGGTACACCGGCCCTGGCCACCCGCGGTTTCCAGACCGAGGACTTCACCGAGGTCGCGGAGATCATCGCTTCCGCGCTCAAGCCGTCCTACGACGCGGACAGCCTGAAGGCCCGCGTCGTCGCGCTGGCCGAGAAGTTCCCGCTGTACCCCGGTCTGAAGTAGTCCGGAACACGGCTCGTCCCGAGTAATACGGGACACAGTTCGTCACCTTTCGGGCGGGGCACCACGCACACTGGTCAGTGAGCGCGGTGCCCCATCCCTTGTCCCCGCTGCTCTTCGGGCCGACCGGTCCGTACCGCACCACCCGGCAGACAACGGCGTCTACCAACCCCTTAGGAGTCACCCGTGGCCATCTCGGTCTTCGACCTGTTCTCGATCGGCATCGGCCCGTCCAGCTCCCATACGGTCGGCCCGATGCGCGCCGCCCGCATGTTCGCGCGCCGGCTGAAGAACGAGGGCCTGATCGCCCACACCGTCTCGATACGGGCCGAGCTGTACGGCTCCCTCGGCGCGACCGGTCACGGCCACGGCACCCCCAAGGCCGTCCTGCTCGGCCTGGAGGGCGAATCGCCCCGCACGGTCGACGTGGAGTCCGCCGACGACCGGGTGGAGCGGATCCGCACCACCGGCCGGATCAATCTGCTCGGCATGCACGAGATCGACTTCGACGCCGACGAGCAGCTGGTCCTGCACCGCCGCAAGGCCCTGCCCTACCACGCCAACGGAATGACGATCTTCGCCTTCGACCACGAGGGCGCCCTTCTCCTGGAGAAGACGTACTACTCCGTCGGCGGCGGCTTCGTCGTGGACGAGGACGCGGTGGGAGAGGACCGGATCGTTCTCGACGACACCGTCCTCAAGCACCCCTTCCGCACCGGCGACGAACTGCTGCGGCTCTCGAAGGACACCGGTCTGTCCATCTCCTCGCTGATGCTGGAGAACGAGAAGGCCTGGCGCACCGAGAACGAGATCCGCTCGGGTCTGCTGGACATCTGGCACGTCATGCAGGCCTGCGTCGCGCGCGGCATGTCCCGCGAGGGCATCCTGCCCGGCGGTCTCAAGGTCCGCCGCCGTGCCGCGACCACCGCACGTCAGCTGCGTGCCGAGGGCGATCCGCAGACCCACGCGATGGAGTGGATCACCCTCTACGCGATGGCGGTCAACGAGGAGAACGCGGCGGGCGGACGCGTCGTCACCGCACCCACCAACGGCGCCGCGGGCATCATCCCGGCCGTGCTGCACTACTACATGAACTTCGCGGCGGGCGGCGCCACCGAGGCGGAGAAGGAGGACGGCGTCGTCCGCTTCCTCCTGGCCGCCGGAGCCATCGGCATGCTCTTCAAGGAGAACGCCTCCATCTCCGGTGCCGAGGTCGGCTGCCAGGGCGAGGTCGGCTCCGCCTGCTCCATGGCCGCGGGCGCCCTCGCCGAGGTCCTCGGCGGCACCCCCGAGCAGGTCGAGAACGCCGCCGAGATCGGCATGGAACACAATCTCGGCCTGACCTGCGACCCGGTCGGCGGTCTCGTCCAGATCCCGTGCATCGAGCGCAACGGCATGGCCGCGGTCAAGGCCGTCACGGCGGCGAAGATGGCGCTGCGCGGCGACGGCAGCCACAAGGTCTCCCTGGACAAGGTCATCAAGACCATGAAGGAGACGGGCGCGGACATGAGCGTGAAGTACAAGGAGACCGCGCGCGGCGGTCTCGCGGTGAACATCATCGAGTGCTGAGGCAATAGGCCCTGACCGGCGCTTTCGTCCCTTTCAGCGCTGTCAGGGCCCTCCCTTCCACCTCGTGTGTCACCGGGAGGCCGGGCCGGTTCGCCTACATGGCCGAGGCCTGTCCCGTAATCCGTCCGGGACTCTGTCGGCGAAGGGGCGCGTGCCGGGCCGGGGTGTGGCACGGTCCGGCCATGAGCTTGATCAGCGTCGTGGCCGCGACAGTCGTAGCCGCCGTACCGGCGGCACCCAACTTACGTCTGGGACAAGGTGATTGACACCCCGGCATGACGGTTCCGGCGCAGTCTGACGGACCCGCGAACCGGTCCGCACGAGGTTCGCGGTCCGCGGGTGGGGTGGATCATCCGTCAGCGGGCACCGTTGGAGATGTCCACGATCCGGGAGGGGGCCCGATGAGGCGCACGGAAGTAGCCAGACAGCTGGGCGGTTTCGTACGGGAGCACCGCACCGACGGCGGGAAGCGCCTGCTGCAGGCGGGCATCTGGCTGGTGATCGGAGCGGCGGGCACAGCCGTCGGGCTGCCGGTGGCGATCGCGTCGGTGGATACCGTCCACGGGGCGCCGAAGCTGGCGGGGCTGCTGCTCGGGGTCGGCCTGGTGGGGTGGGGGCTGGGGATCTGGCGCCTGGTGCAGGCGTTCCGTACCCGGGAACAGTCCTTCGACATCCATGAGCGGGGATTCACCCACCGCGTGGCGGGCGACGCCACCGTCATCCCCTGGGAGGACGTGGCGCTGGTGAGCGCTTCCGGTGGCGACGGCCGTGCGCTCGCCGACGCTCGCGGTATGGGCTCCACGTGCGAGATACGGCTGCGCAGTGGACGCCGGATTCGCGTGGACGCCTTCACCGAGGACATGCGGGAGCTGGCCACGGTGGTCCATCGCGCGGTTCATCTCGGACAGTTCCCCCAGGGCCGGGGCCGGGGTCGCTGACCGGCCCCGGCCCTGGGCTCACGCGGCGAAGGAGTGCCACTGCTGCGACGCCGAGCGCACCTGATAGCCTCAGCAAGAGGGCGATTGATTTCGCCCCTTTTTGTTTTTCTCTGCGCCTTTCGCCTTTGCGCCTCCCCCTCCCTCTTTCTCTCTGTCGACCCGGGACGTGAGCGATGTCTGAAAACCCGAACATCTGGGAAGTGCGGCTCGGCATCTACGCCACCCAGGAGCAGGCCGAAGAGGTCAAGGAACGCATCGTCAGGCTGCTGTGCCCGGAACCGGATCACGCACCGCCGTGCCCGATTCCGTGGTCGGCGTCCCTTCACCACGTGTCGGGGCAACCCGGGGAGGACGACTCCTACGCGGAACTGATCGAACAGGCCGAGGCGGAGAAGCACCTCCGCCCGTAGCCGCCCGAACGACCCCCGGCGGCTCCGGACAGTCCGAAGCGGTCCGGAGTGGTCCTGTGCACTCGCGATGCGCCGGATCATGGAACGGCACGGATAATGAGCTGCGACCAGTTGGCTCCCGAAGTACGCGCATGGCTCATCACAAACGGCTGGTCCCCGGGCCGCGACATCGCAGAGCGCACAGACGAGCTCATTCAAGTGCGAGTACAGGACGCCCGGCGACAAGGATTCGCCCTGACTCCGGTACCCGCTGCGGTGCACGCCATTCTTTGCCTGAGCAGTCCTGACGTGACAACGCCACGTCCGACAGCTCACCGCTCTTGAGCGGCGACGGAGCATCGTCCGGGGCGACCCCGGGCCGACGTTCACCCACGGCCACTCGCGCGCCTGATGCGCGAGCACATGCGACGCGCGGCGATGCGGGGAACCAGCCTGGACCGGAGAACTTGCCCCTCGATGGCACCTCCCCGAATCGACATCGACGACCCGGAAGTCGACATGGGTGGGGCACAGCGTCCTGTTCCAGGCACGCTCAGCAAGGGTCCACAGTGTGCGTGTGCTCGGGCGTCGGCCACCGATCGCTGAACTGTTTCCTATGACGCGTTTTGAGTTCTTCAACACCGCGTGCGTCCCGCTCCGCCAGGAACTGGCGGAACAGGGACGGAAGAACCTCGAAAACCCCCTGGTCATTGACATGGTGGTGCAGCAATATCCGAGTCCAGGACCAAGCAGGGTTGAAAACGTCGTAGCGCACCTCGATCCACTCCCGCCACTCCCCGTACAACGCGAGGTCAGGACCCTCGGGATCTGCATGAGACACACCGACGAAGTAGCCAGTCAGGAAAACCGCGACGGAATTGACCGTTCGTTCGCCGGTAAACATCCCGGGCCGACGGCACAGATTCCCACGGCGGTTCGTGGGGTGGCTCAGGCGATCGCGACGGACCGGGGTCGCAGACCGAGGCATTCTGCCCATGTGCCTGTCTGCACCGCGATGCCCGTCATGCCGACCGCCTCCTGGCGCCATGGCTGAAGAAGATGGCCTACGGCCACAAAGCCCCACCAGAGCCGGCAGCGGGCGACGATCGTGCACTCGCCGGCCGCGGGCGCTCCAACGACCGAATGGCCGCGCAGACGCGGATGCATGTGGACACGGCACACACCTGGCGGGGCCGGTTCTCCGCCGGCGGCCTGCCCGCCCTGGCCGACCGCGAGCGGTCCGGTCGGCCGGTCTCCTTCACTGCGCTGCAGGTCGCCGAGGTCGAGGCGCCGGCCTGCCAGTTGCCCGCCGGGACCGGTACCCCGCTGTCACGCTGGTCGTGCCCGGCGCGAAGACCGACCGGAGATCCTCGCGAGCCCCGTCGCGCCGGGCAGGTCTCCCGTCCTTCGCGACCGGCGACAAGTGCTTCATGTTCGGACCTCATTGCCCCTCATTTGCCCGCGCCGGTTCTTCAACGGCTGTGTCACAGCCTGTCCACAGCCATGAGGTTCTCGATTGCTTCAGCACAGTGGAGTTGATAGGGATGGGGGGCACATTTGTTTGCTCGGGTTCGGCAGGGGGACTGGATGAAGTTCGACATGGGGGCCCAGGTTCTGACGACTCTGTCGTCGAAGTCGCGTGGGTCGAGTACTGATCTGGGGACGTTGATTCGTCAGTTGGTGCAGGCGGCGGCGCCGTTGGAGGGGAAGTTCCACGGTGCGGGGCGTGTGGCGTTCGATTCGTTCAAGAGCCGCTCGGACGAGATCACGGCCGCGTTGAACGGTTCGCTCTCGGCTCTCCTCGGTGGTCAGTCGGGGATGGAGCAGGCGTTCGGTTCGGGTGATCAGGAGCAGGGTGACAACGCGCGGCAGCAGATGTCGGCGGCGAATTTCGATGCGGCGCGCTTCGGCGGCCGTTGATCACGGGGGGTTGGGTTTCTGATGGCTGGTGACGGTGACCGTCGTGCGTACGACACGGGTGCCTCGGCTGATGCGCAGGGCAACATCCAGGTGGTGATCGCGCGTCTGGAGGAAGTGATCGCGGCGCGTGACGCGCAGGTGAAGGCCGCGATGGCGGACTTCGCGGCGGATGGTGTGGCGGATGAGTACCACGGCAAGGAACTGCGGTGGAACCGTTCGTCGCAGGAAGTCAAGAACATCATCCAGCTGTTGAAGACGACGCTGGAGAAGAACGACGGCACGGCGCAGCACACGATCACGCGCGCGAAGGCCGCGGTCGACAACATCGGCTGAGGCCGTTTCGGTTGGTTTGATGGGTTCGGCAGGCGGTTCACGGGGGTGTACTGGTGACTGGGTGGGATCTGAAGCCGCAGGGTATTTCGGGTGTGCTGAAGACGACGGGTGAGGTCGCGTCGAAGTTGCAGACGTATGCGACGTCGTACGGGGATCACATGTCGTCGGCGGCGTCGAGTGCGGGCACGATCAGCGCCGAGGGCGGCGGCGGTGGTGGCGGTGGTGGTGGCAAGGACGGTGAGCAGGCCGTGGGCGGTCTGGTCGCGCTGGCCCTGTCGCAGTTCGCGGAGCACACGACCCCGGATCTGAAGTTCGTCGCGGCGCGGGCGGGCAAGTCGTTGCAGGGCGCGGTCGACGCGACCACCGCGTATCTGAACGGTGATCTCGACATGGCCGCCGAAGCACAGCGCAAGGCGCTCGGCGCGGTGGACCTGGACCCGAAGAAGCCCGGGGTGCA
>NZ_JBIWOS010000011.1:0-314250 GCF_044767885.1 Streptomyces sp. NPDC101194 | reverse complement strand
AAGGGTCAGATCTTCGTGAAGGGCGAGGTCATCAAGACCGTGCCGGAGTCGAAGATCGTCGAGACGCTGATCGAGGAAGCCCTGAAGATCGCCGAGGGCATGGACGCCGCGGGAACGCCATCGGGGGTTCCCGCCGTCACCGTGAGCTGAAACAGAACCAGAGAGGGGCCCGAGCGTGACGATTCTGGAGAACATCCGGGGGCCGTACGACCTCAAGGCGCTGAGCGCGGCGGAAATCGATGAACTCGCCGAGGAGATCAGGCAGTTCCTCATCCGGGCGGTGGCGAGGACCGGCGGTCATCTGGGGCCCAACCTGGGGGTGGTGGAGCTCTCCATCGCCCTCCACCGGGCCTTCGACTCGCCCGTGGACCGCATCCTGTGGGACACCGGGCACCAGAGCTATGTGCACAAACTGCTCACCGGACGCCAGGACTTCTCCAAGCTGCGCGGCAAAGGGGGCCTGTCCGGCTACCCCTCCCGCGAGGAGTCCGCGCACGACGTCATCGAGAACTCGCACGCCTCGACCGTCCTCGGGTGGGCCGACGGCATCGCCAAGGCCCATCAGGTACTGGGGCGGAGCGACCACGTCGTGGCCGTCATCGGTGACGGCGCACTCACCGGCGGCATGGCCTGGGAGGCGCTCAACAACATCGCGGCCGCGAAGGACCGTCCGCTGATCATCGTGGTGAACGACAACGAGCGTTCGTACGGCCCGACGATCGGTGGCCTCGCCGACCACCTCGCCACGCTCCGTACCACCGACGGGTACGAACGCTTCCTCTCCTGGGGCAAGGGAGTGCTCCAGCAGACGCCCGTCATCGGACAGCCGTTGTACGAGTCGCTGCACGGCGCGAAGAAGGGGTTCAAGGACGCCTTCGCCCCGCAGGGCATGTTCGAGGACCTCGGGCTCAAGTACGTCGGTCCGATCGACGGCCATGACGTCGCGGCAGTCGAATCCGCACTGCACCGGGCGAAGCGCTTCCACGGTCCGGTGCTGGTGCACTGCCTCACCGAGAAGGGCCGTGGGTACCCGCCCGCGCTCCGGGACGAGGCCGACCGCTTCCACACCGTGGGTGCGATGGACCCGCTGACCTGCGCGCCGCTGGCCCCGGCCGGAGCGCCGTCCTGGACCGCTGTCTTCGGGGACGAGATCGCCGCGATCGGCGCCGAGCGGCCGGACGTCGTGGCCATCACCGCGGCGATGCTGCACCCCGTCGGACTGACGAAGTTCGCCGAGGCGTTCCCCGACCGGGTCTGGGACGTCGGGATCGCCGAGCAGCACGCCGCGGTCTGCGCGGCGGGGCTCGCCACCGGCGGGCTGCATCCGGTCGTCGCCGTCTACGCCACCTTCCTCAACCGGGCCTTCGACCAGTTGCTGATGGACGTCGCGCTGCACCGGTGCGGGGTGACGTTCGTCCTGGACCGGGCCGGGGTCACCGGGCCCGACGGAGCCTCCCACAACGGCATGTGGGACATGTCGGTGCTGCAGGTCGTCCCCGGGCTGCGGATCGCCGCCCCGCGCGACGCCGACGAGCTCCGGGCCCAGCTCCGCGAGGCCGTCGCCGTCGACGACGCGCCCACCGTGATCCGGTTCCCCAAGGAGTCGGTGGGGGAGCCGATCCCGTCCATCGACAGGATCGGCGCGATGGACGTGCTGCACCGGGCGGACGACCCCGATGTGCTGCTGGTGGCCGTCGGCGCGCTCGCCCCGGTCTGTCTCGGCGCCGCGGACCTGCTGGCGGGCGGCGGCATCCGCTGCACCGTCGTCGACCCGCGCTGGGTCAAGCCGGTCGACGAGCAGTTGGCCCCGCTCGCCGAACGGCACCGGCTGGTCGCCGTCGTCGAGGACAACAGCCGGGCAGCGGGCGTCGGTTCGGCGGTCGGACAGGCGCTGCGGGACGCCGGGGTGGACGTGCCCCTGCGGACGTTCGGCATCCCCGAGCAGTTCCTCGCCCACGGCAAGCGCGCCGAGGTACTGGCGGACATCGGGCTCACACCGGTGGAGATCGCCGGGCGGATCAGCGCGGCCCTGGCTGCCAGGGAAGCAGCGAGAAGGACCGAGGAGAGCGGGGCATGAACGACGACGGGCCCAAGGGCTTCGATCTGGCACGGCTCCTCGCGGAGCGCGGCGCCGAGCGCTATGAGCTGCACACCAGGCACCTCAATCACCAGTTGCCCCGCATGCTGCACACCATCGGTTTCGACAAGGTCTACGAACGGGCCGAGGGCGCGCACTTCTGGGACGCGGACGGCAACGACTACCTCGACATGCTCGCCGGATTCGGGGTGATGGGGCTCGGCCGGCACCACCCCGTGGTGCGCAAGGCCCTGCACGACGTCCTCGACGCCTCGCTCGCCGACCTCACCCGCTTCGACTGCCAGCCGCTGCCGGGGCTGCTGGCGGAGAAGCTGCTCATGTACAGCCCGCACCTGGACCGGGTGTTCTTCGGCAACAGCGGTACGGAGGCCGTCGAGACCGCCCTGAAGTTCGCCCGGTACGCCACCGGCAGGCCCAGGATCCTCTACTGCGCGCACGCCTTCCACGGGCTGACGACCGGCTCGCTCTCGGTGAACGGGGAGAGCGGCTTCCGGGACGGCTTCGCGCCCCTGCTGCCGGACACCGCCATCGGACTCGGCGATCTCGACGCGCTGCGACGGGAGCTGAAACGCGGCGACGTGGCGGCACTGGTCGTCGAGCCCATCCAGGGCAAGGGCGTCCACGCCGCGCCGCCCGGCTTCCTGCGGGCCGCACAGGAACTGCTCCACCAGCACAAGGCGCTGCTCATCGCCGACGAGGTGCAGACGGGCCTCGGCAGGACCGGCGACTTCTACGCGTACCAGCACGAGGAAGGGGTCGAACCGGATCTGGTCTGTGTCGCCAAGGCCCTCTCCGGCGGCTATGTGCCGGTAGGGGCGACGCTGGGCAGGGACTGGATCTTCAAGAAGGTCTATTCGTCCATGGACCGGGTCCTGGTCCACTCCGCGAGCTTCGGCTCCAACGCACAGGCGATGGCGGCCGGTCTCGCGGTTCTCGCGGTGATGGAGGACGAGGAGACCGTCGCCCACGCGCGCCGCACCGGTGATCTGCTGCGCGAGCGCCTGGCCGCACTGGTCGACCGCTACGAGCTGCTGCACGAGGTGCGCGGGCGCGGGCTGATGATCGGCATCGAGTTCGGGCGGCCGTCGTCATTGAAGCTCCGCGGTCGCTGGACCATGCTGCAGGCGGCCCGCAAGGGCCTCTTCGCGCAGATGGTGGTGGTGCCGTTGCTCCAGAAGCACCGCATCCTCACGCAGGTCTCGGGCGACCATCTGGAAGTGATCAAGCTGATTCCACCACTGGTGATCGGGGAGCCGGAGGTCGACCGGTTCGTCACCGCGTTCACCGCCGTGATGGACGACGCCCACAGCGGTGGCGGGCTGATGTGGGACTTCGGCAGGACCCTGGTCAAGCAGGCCGTCGCCCACCGCTGACCCGCGAAATGCACGTCTCGTGGGCTTTTGCCTCGGAGGCAAGAAATTTGCCTCCGAGGAAAGTTCCTGGCCCAATGGGTACATGAACACTCCGGACGGAGGGGTGGCCGACGAGCTGCCCGGGATCGCGCCACGCCTGCGCGATCTGCGCCGCAGCCGTGGTCTCACCCTGGAGACCGCCGCCGAGCGGGCCGGGCTCTCGCCCGCCCATCTCTCCCGGCTCGAAACGGGCCGTCGCCAGCCGTCGCTGCCGATGCTTCTCGGCCTTGCCAGGATCTACGGTACGACGGTCTCCGAACTGCTGGGCGAGACGCCCCCCGAACGTGACGCGATCATCCGTGGTGGAAGGTTCGACGGCGCCGAGGCCGACGGCTGGATGTACCGGCGGGCCGGTGGTGCCGGCCGGGCGATGCAGGCGCTCCGCGTCCGGGTTCCGCACGGCGCGCAGGGCGAGCTCGTACGCGTCCATCCCGGTGAGGAATGGCTGCACGTGCTCGCCGGACACCTGCGGGTCACGCTCGGGGACACCGTGCACGATCTCGCCCCCGGTGACAGCGCGCACTTCGACTCGCTCACCCCGCACCGGATCACGGCCGTCGACCGTGACGGTGCCGAGCTGCTCTTCGTCCACACCCTGCTGCAGAGCCCCGCCGCCGAGCTGTGCCTCGGCAGCGGTATCCACCGTCGCTGAGACCGGTCCGTCCGGTCGCCAGAGAGGACTGTCATGTCCGATTCAGAGAACTTCGACCCGCTCGGGTCCAGGAAGAACTACGAGGCCCAGGAGCGGAAGTTCCCGCGCGGTGTGGTGATCCGGCTGTTCGCCTACCTCATCGCGGGACACATCTTCGCGGCCTTCCTCTACCTGCTCTTCGCGGTGGCCGGCAAGGGCTGACCACCGCGAGGGGTGGTCGGGCTACGCCTCGTCGAGGAGCTGTGCGTGCAGCCGCTCACGGGTCTCGGGGGCGAGCTTCAGCCCCTCGGAGAGATAGCGGTCGGTGCTGCCCCAGGTCTCCTCGATGGTCGCGAAGGCCGCGTCCAGATAGTCGGCGTGGGCGCCGAAGAGGGGATTGAGAAGCTCCATCACCTCGGGCGACATGCCGTTCGCCGAGGTGTCGCTGCGGCGCACCTTGTAGCGGCGGTGGGCGTCGTTGGACTTGAGGTAGTCGGCCTCGATGGCATCGCGCTCGACACCGACCGCCAGCAGCGACACCGCGATCGACAGACCGGCCCGGTCCTTGCCCGCCGCACAGTGCATCAACGCCGGAACGCTGTCCTCGGCCAGGGCGTGCAGCACCCGGCTGTGCTCGGCGGTGCGGTCCAGGATGATCGAGCGGTACGAGGCGATCATCCGGTCCGTCCCCTTGCCGTCGGCGAGGAGCGAACGCAGTTGATCGAGATCGCCGTCGCGGACCATCCGCCAGAACTCGGCGCCGTCGGCGGGGTCGGAGAGCGGGATGCTCACGTTGCGTACGCCCGGCAGTTCCACGTCCAGGCCGTCGAGCCGGTGGTCGGCGGCGTTGCGGAAGTCGAAGACGGTGTGCAGACCGAGACCGCCGAGAAACGCGGCGTCCTCGGCGGTGGCGTGCGCGAGGTGACCGCTGCGGAAGAGCCGTCCGTACCGCACCCGCCGGCCGTCCGCGGTGGGCAGTCCGCCCACGTCGCGGAAATTGCGGACACCCGCCAGTTCGGGTTCCGTCGACGGGATCTGCGGCAACTGCTGCGTCACAGGGACTCCTGGGGTGTCTGGCGTCGACGCGAGTCGCCGACAAGGCCACTTCCGTGACGATACGACATGGATTCCTCACGCAATCATCTCGGCCAATTCTTGTCGATACCTCGTGAACCCCCGTGCTCCGATGGCGAATCCGTCCGGTGAATTCGTCGCGAGACCGTTGCCCGCCCGCCCGGCGCTGGTCGATGATGTGCGGAACTGTTGGAATGTGGGGAAGCGATGATCGAGACTGGCGACAAGGGCCGGACCTGGCTGCTCACCGGGTCGAGCAGCAGCTACGCACTGCGCATCACCGAGCGGGACGAACTGCTCCATCTCCACTGGGGGCCGCGGATCTCCCTTGCCGCAGCCGAGGCCCTGGCAGCGGCGCCGGAGCCGCCGGCCAGAGGGTTCGAGTCCTGGCTCGACGGTCGTGAGGAGTACCCCGTGGAGGGCGGCCCGCGGTTCGTCCGCCCGGCCCTCTCGGTACGCACCCCCGAGGTCCGTGGCACGGAGTGGGCCTTCTCCGACGCCGTGGTGGACGGGGACGAACTCCGTATCGGCTTCACCGACTCCGTGCACCGGCTCGCCCTCACGCTGCACTACCGGATGCGGAACGACTCCGACGTGATCGAGCGCTGGGCCACCGTCGCCCACGCCGGGCCCGACGGCCCGCCACTGGAACTGCTGCGCGCCGACGCCGCCGCCTGGGTGCTGCCCGCCCGCGACGGCTGGCGGCTGAGCCGGCTGCACGGCCGCTGGGCGGCGGAGTCCCGGCTCGCGCGGGCGGAGTTGACGTATGGCGAAAGCGTCATCTCCAGCAGGCGCGGCCATACGGGCCATCAGTACCTGCCGTGGGTCGCGCTCGATGCCGACGGTGCGGCGACCGAGGAGAGCGGGGAGGTGTACGGCTGCGCGCTCGGCTGGTCCGGGTCGTGGCGGATCTCCGTGCAGCGGCTCCCCGACGGGCTCGTGCAGATCACCGGCGGCGCGGGTTACGACGACTCCGGACTGCTGCTGCTCGGGCCGGGGGATTCCTACGTCACACCCGCCTTCGCCGGGCTGTGGAGCGCGCAGGGGTTCGGCGGGGCGAGCCGGGCCTGGCACGCCTGGCAGTTGGCCCATGTGATCCCGGACGCCGGGAGTCTGCGGCCGGTGCTCTACAACTCCTGGGAGGCGACCGGCTTCGACATCTCGCAGGAGCAGCAGCGCGCCCTCGCCGAGCGGGCCGCCGCGATGGGGGTCGAACTGTTCGTCGTGGACGACGCGTGGTTCGGCCGGCGCACCAGTGACCGGGCGGGGCTCGGGGACTGGACGCCGAATCCGGACCGTTTCCCCGACGGGCTGACGCCGCTCGCCGACGAAGTGCACCGTCTCGGTATGCAGTTCGGCATCTGGGTCGAGCCGGAAATGGTCAATGCCGACAGCGATCTCTATCGCGCACACCCGGACTGGGTGCAGCATTTCCCCGGCCGGACGCGTACCGAGTTCCGTAATCAGCTGGTGCTCAATCTGGCCCGCACCGATGTGCGGGAGCATCTCTACGAGCAATTGCACACGCTGCTCTCCAGTGCGCCCGTCGATTATGTGAAATGGGACTTCAACCGCTCTTTCACCGATGCGGGCTGGCCCGGCGAGAGCTATCCGCAGAAGCTCTGGATCGAGCATGTGCAGGCCCTGTACGCGCTGATCGACCGGCTCCGGGCCGCGCACCCCTCGGTCGCCTTCGAGTCCTGCTCGGGCGGCGGCGGCCGGATCGATCTGGGGATTCTGTCCCGCACGGACCAGGTGTGGACCTCCGACAACACCGACCCGCTCGACCGCCTCGCCATTCAGGAGGGCTTCGGTCAGATCCATCCGGCCCGGGTGATGGCCGCCTGGGTCACCGACAGCCCGAACGTCCAGCTCAACAGCCGGGTCAGCTCGCTGCGCTTCCGCTTCGTGAGCGCGATGGCCGGTGTGCTCGGGGTCGGAGGGGACCTCACCGAATGGAGTGAGGCGGAACTCGCCGAGGCGCGGGGCTGGGTGAGCCTCTACAAGGAGATCCGGTCGGTGGTGCAGCTCGGCGACCTGTACCGGCTCCGTGCCCCGCGGGGAGGACTCGGCGCGGTCCAGTACGTCCACGGGGAGGAGACCGTCGTCCTGATGTGGCTGGAGGCGCAGAGGTACGGGGAGCGACCCCCGGCCCTCAGACTGCGCGGGCTCCACCCCGCGGCGACGTACACCTGCCTGGACACCGGGGCGGTGCACCACGGCTCGGTGCTGCTGCACCAGGGACTGCAGACCGGGCTCCAGGGGGATCTCGACGCGGGAGTGCTGAGGCTGCGGCGCGAGCGCTGAATGCGATGTGTCCATAATGTGCGGATTTGACCCGAACGCGCACTGTTTGTCGGGCAGATGGTCGCCCTCTCGTGAGCGGGATCATATCCGTGACGGTGTGTACTGGCGGGGCGGCCGGGTATTCCGTGCGCGGCGCGGAAATTCAAGATCTCTTGTCCACGGAGTGTGACCGGAATTCCGTGCCGAATTCCTGGCACGGATTCCGGTGCGGAACCGGTGGCTTGTTCTCGCCGTCCCGACTCGCTTACGGTCACCGTCAATCCGGTCGGACCGCCTAATCCTGCCGCCGCCCGGAATTCGCACCCACTCATCGTGTGGCAGGAGCGGGGGAACCAGGTAGGCCGCCGATCGGAGAAATCCGGCCGGCTCGGGGTGAAGCCGCGCTCGGCGCGGCCGGGCATCTCCAGTCCGAACCCGACAGCTCACCTCGTAGGCGCCGGAGAGGAAGCACCCCATGCCCATATCGGGTAAGCATCGTCGTACGAAGTCCGGCGTCATCGCCCGTGGTGTCGCGGCCGCAGGCGCCGGTGGCGCCGTCATCGCGCTGCCGCTGCTCGGCGCCACCGGCGCCCACGCCGCCCCGGCCGCCGCCACGCAGTCCGCCTCCGTCGCCGCGCACGCCGCCCCGGCGCAGCCGGTCGCGCAGAAGCAGGCCGCCACCACGACCTACTCCGTCGTCTCCGGCGACTACCTGTCGAAGATCGCCGCCGAGCACAAGATCGAGGGCGGCTGGCAGAAGCTGTACCAGGACAACCGCGAGGTCGTCGGCAAGGACCCCGGTCTGATCTTCCCGGGCATGAAGCTGACGCTCGGCGGCACGGCGTCGGCCGACGCCGCGGCCACCGGCGCCGGCGCGGGATCGGCCCTCCCCTCGAAGGCCCCCTCGGTTCCCTCGTCGGTCGTGGAGAAGTCCGCCGCGGTCAAGTCCACCCCGGCCAAGGAGTCCAAGACCTCCGCACCGGCCACCCAGAGCAGCAGCTCGGGCTACGTCCACCCGGTCCCCGGCAACCACACCACCGGTTACCGCGCCTCCGGCTCCAACTGGTCCAGCGGCAGCCACACCGGGATCGACTTCCCCGTCTTCACCGGCACCGGCGTGAAGGCCATCACCTCCGGCACCGTCGTCACCGCCGGCTGGGGTGGCGCGTACGGCAACCAGGTCGTCATCAAGCACGCCGACGGCCACTACTCGCAGTACGGTCACCTGTCCTCGATCTCCGTCTCGGCGGGCCAGTCCGTGAGCACCGGTCAGCAGATCGGCCTCTCCGGCGCCACCGGCAACGCCACCGGACCGCACCTGCACTTCGAGGTCCGCACGGGCCCGGCGTACGGTTCGGACATCGACCCGATCGCCTTCCTGGCTTCGCACGGCATCTACGTCTGAGCCGAACGACGGGGCAGTTGAACAACCGGCGTCTTTCGTCCGGATCGGGCCGGATCGGCCTGTCGGGCACGCGAGCCCGGCGTGATCCGGACGACAGGACCTGGGGATGACCCGAGCCATGGAAGGGGCGGTGCGCGGCGGCGCACCGCCCCTTCTGCTTATTCCCCCTTTACCGAATCTGACCGGGTGGTCTATCTCACCACCCGTCAACCCCTTATTACGGTCGCGTAGGTCACATTCAGCGGTGCAGGATAAGCGTTTGTGGCAGACGATTCGAGAAAAAATCAACGTGGCGTCATCAATCGACATGGTGTCATCGGGTCGTACGCGGCGATCGGCGACAGCTTCACCGAGGGGGTCGGCGACCCCGGCCCGGACGGGACCTTTGTCGGCTGGGCGGACCGGTTCGCGGTGCTTCTCGCGGACCAGCTCCCCGACCTCGATACGGGGTCGGGCACCGAGGGCTCCGCGCACGGGAACTTCAGGTACGCCAATCTCGCCGTACGCGGACGACTGCTCGACCAGATCGTCGAGGAGCAGGTGCCGCGCGCCAAGGAGCTCGCACCCGACCTGGTCAGCTTCTGCGCGGGCGGCAACGACATCATCAGGCCCGGCACCGACCCCGACGACGTCGCCGAGCGCTTCGAGCGCGCGGTCGCGGAGCTGACCGGATCGGTCGGCACCGTCATGGTCACCACCGGCTTCGACACCCGTGGCGTTCCCGTACTGCGCCATCTGCGCGGCAAGATCGCCACCTACACCGCCCATGTGCGGTCCATCGCCGACCGCTACGACTGCCCGGTCCTCGACCTGTGGTCGCTGCGGTCCGTCCAGGACAGGCGCGCCTGGGACGACGACCGGCTCCATCTGTCGCCCGAGGGACACACCAGGGTCGCGCTGCGGGCCGCCCAGGTCCTCGGCCTCGACGTGCCGGCCGACCCCGACCAGGAATGGCCCCCGCAGGCACAGCGAGGCACGCTCGAAGTCCGGCGCGACGACATCCATTGGGCACGCGAGTACCTGGTGCCGTGGATCGGCCGTCGGCTGCGGGGCGAGTCCTCCGGCGACCACGTCGAGGCGAAGCGGCCGGACCTCCTGCCGCTCTAGACCGTGTGTTCGAACTGCTGTCTGCCGTGCGACGCCTGACACGCACGCTCGCAGCGTTGCCGGAGCCGTCCACGTACGTCCGGTACGCGGGCGATCTTCCGCCGTGCGGTCGCACGCGCCGGACGCCGCACGGCCCGGCCTCCGGCCGAACGTCGCCGGCTCGAAGACGCGTCCTGGTGCCGCGTCCGGACGGGTCCACCGGCTCGCGACGCCCGGCACGCCACCCGCCGGTGCCCTCGTTCGCCGGACGGTCCCGAGGTTCAGGACCGTCCGGCGAGGGACGACAACGGGGGTGCCGGTATCCGCTCCAGCACTCCGCCCGCGAAGACGTCGTACAGCGGCAGCGTCTCCAGATGCACATAGCCGATGTGGCAGTCGCAGACGGCGAGTGGACAGGCCCGCGGGCCGAGCGAGCGGCGATAGCTTCCGTCGTAGAGGTTGCCCAGCTCCGCCGGGACGAAGTGGCAGCGGCGCACCGTGCCGTCACCGTCCACCGAGACGACCGACTCGCCCGTCCGGCAGGGCAGCCCGGCCGAGCGGTGCGGATGCCTGCTGTACGGGAAGAGCGGGTCGAGGGCCGTCCACCGATCCGCCTCCTCGTCGGTGTAGCTGTGCCCCTCGGCGGCGTTCACCCAGAGATAGACCTCGCCCGGCAGCGCGGCCCGCAGCCGTCGCGCCTCGTCGAGATGGTCGTCGAGACCGACGACCCCGACGCTGTGGCGGATGCCGAGCGCGGTCAGCTCCCGGCACTTGGCCAGGAACCGCTCGTACGGTGTCTGCCCCGGGTGGTACGTGCACCAGAGCGCGATCTTCTCGCGACCGGCGTCACCCGCCTCGGCCAGCCAGTCCGTACGGCTGCTGAGGTTGGTCTGGATCGCGACCCGGCCGATGTGCGGCAGTCGCGCCAGCTCCACCAGCGCACGGCGGTACCAGGAGCGGACCAGACCCTCGCCCCACGGGGTGAACAGGACCGAGAGCCGGTCGCCGGTCTGTACGGCGGCCCACGCCGTGAACCGCTCCAGCGCGGCGCGGTCGGCACGCAACTGCTCCCGGCTGTCCCGCCGCTTGGCAAACGGACAGTACGGGCAGTCGTAGTCGCAGGACGCGAGCGGGCCGCGATAGAGGATGGTCAGGTCCATGGGCACGCTCACTTCAGTTCGTAGGCGGCCATCGCGGCCCGCACGCCGGGGGAGAAGAGTTCCGGGCCCAGTGCGTCGGAGTGGGCCAGACCCTCGGGGGAGAGCCGCAGCAGGCCGGACGCACCGGCCGCTGCGTCGAGCCAGCCACGCGCCTCGAACCGGGCCAGTTCGGTGCGGAAGTCGTCGGCCGGGGAGCTGCCGAACCGCTCCCGGTAGTCGGCCGGACGCAACCCCTCGGCCTGCAGGAGCGACTGCAGGAGATGGCGTCGGCGGGCCTCGTCGCCGTCGACGTACCGTCCGACCTCGGCGCGTGAGAAGTCCTCGGTCGCGGTGTAGCCGTCGATGATCGCCCGAACCTCCCGCATCTCCACCGCGTAGTCGAAGGAGTAGTGCAGACCCGTGGTGTACGAACGGGCGCCGCACCCCAGGCCGATCATGCCGTCGGTCTGACAGGCGTAGTCGTCCGGGCCGTCCGTCCGGGGGGCGTCGGAGCGGCGGAACATCCGCATGGACACCTGCTCGTAGCCGCGGGCGAGGAGATGGTCCCGGCCCGCGCGGTACAGCCGCAGCCGCTGTTCGTCCCAGGCGGCGTCCGCCGCCGCCTCGCCGTCGGTGCCGAGCCGTCCCAGACCGGTCAACGGACGCACGTACAGCGGGTAGAGGTACAGCTCCTCCGGCCGCCAGCCGAGCGCCGCGTCCAGCGAGGTGCGCCAGCTGTCCTCGGTCTGCCCGTCGATCCCGTAGATCAGGTCGATGTTGAGGACCGGGATGCGGGCATCACGTATCCGGTCCAGCGCCCCCTCCACCTCGGCGCGGCGCTGCGGTCGTACGGCGGCACGCGCCTCGGCTTCGACGAAGCTCTGCACGCCGATGCTGATCCTGGTCGTCCCGCGGTCGGCGAGGACCGCCAGCCGGTCGGCCGTCGCGGTCGACGGCGAGGTCTCGACCGACAGCGGGACGGACCGCAGATCCGCACCCATCCGCTTCTCCGCGATGTCGCAGAGCCGCTCCAGCTCCGCCGCCGTCAGGAACGTGGGAGTGCCTCCGCCGAACGCCGCCGCCGCGAACCGCACCGGATCGGTGTCGCCCAGCGCGTCGCGGACGACGGTGGCCTGCCGGTCGAGCGCGTCGAGATACCGGGTCGTCAGCTCGTCGGGGGCGCCGATCCGGGTGAAGAGGTTGCAGAAGCCGCAGCGGACCTCGCAGAACGGTATGTGGAGATAGAGCGAGAGCGCGTCCTTGCGCTCGGCCGCCCACAACTCGCGCAGCGCGGGCCGCTCGGCGAGGGGGCGATAGGCGGTCTTGTGCGGATAGGCGTAGACATAGCTCTGGTACGGGCGGGTGGTGTGCGCGACGGTCGTGGTGCGGCTCATGATGCGGTGACCCCCGGTTCCAGGAAGAAGTGCGCGTACGGAACGGTCCAGACGGACTCGTGGCCGAGCCGGTGGCCGGTGTAGCCGTCGTCCCCGTAGGCCGTGCCGTGGTCGGAGCAGACGATGGCGAAACAGCGGCGTCGACTGCTCGCGGCGGCGAGGAGCCGGCCGATGTGGGCGTCGACGTACTCCAGGGCGGCGGCATGGGTGGCGCGGGAATCGCCCGCCTCGCGTGTGGCCCCCGGCCGGTGGAACCAGTTCGGCTGGTGCAGGGCGGCCACATTGACGAAGAGGAAGAGCCTCTGCTCGGCCGGGAGTTCGGCGACGACCTGCTCGGCACGGGCGACCTGGGCCTCGAACGAGGTGGGCGACGCCACACCGAACTCCGGTTCCCAGTGGCTCTCCTGGAACATGCCGGGCAGCACGGAGCCGAGCGGCCCCTGTCGGTTGAAGAAGCCGACGCCGCCGATGCACACCGTGCGGTAGCCCACTGCGGCGAGGCCGGACAGCAGATCGGGGGTGTCGAAGACGAAGGTGCCCGACGCCGTGGACTCACTGCCCGCGAAGCGTGCCGCGAACAGCCGGGGGTGCGGCCCGGGGCCGACCGGTGTCGGCAGGAATCCCGCGAAGATCGCCTGATGGGAGGCGTAGGTGAAGCTGCCGGGCGCATGCCGCTTCTCCCAGACCCCGCCCGGCAGATGGCGCGCCAGATGGGGGATGCGTCCGGCGGCGGCGAGTTCGGCCGCCACGTCGTAGCGCAGGGTGTCGAGGGTGACGAGCAGCAGATCGTGGCTGCCCACGATCTCGCTCATGTCCGGGTTCCGGGCCTCGGCGAGGACGGGCGCGGTGTCAGGCAGTGGCGTTCGCACGGTGGTTCCTTGCTCTGTTCAGTACGGCGGCGACCTGCGCCGCATAGGTGTCCAGGCCCTCGGCGCCGCTGCCGGGAAGTCCGGTCAGTCGCGGCAGCAGATCACCGAAGGCGTTGACCTCGCCGACGGCGAAGCGCCGCCAGCCGGCCATGGGCAGCAGGTCCACGCCCACGCACAGCGTGTCCGGGAAGCAGGCCGCGGCCCGTTCGCACACGGCCAGGGCCTCCGCCCAGCTGCCGCCCGCGGTCTCGACGGCCGCACGGACGTCGTCGAGACTGCCGCGTTCGCCGCCGAGGTGAAGATTGGTCATGGGGGAGCGGCTGGTGCGCACGACGGCGTGGGTGGCCCGGCCGGCCACCACCACGACCCGCAGATCCGCCGCGCGGCCACGCTGGGTGGCCTTGGGCAGCCAGCGTTCGACATGCAGCCCGTCCGGTGCGAGCGCGTCGACGATCGCCGCGATCTCCCGTTCCGTCGTGCAGCGGCGCACCCGCAAGGAGTTGAAGAGCCGGCCGGCCGGGTCGCGATCCACCGAGGTGGTCGCCCTGATCCGGCCGGGCCCGGCCGTCTCCACGGCCAGGACCCCGGAGGCGGACGAGCCGTGCGCTAGCTTCACGAAGACCCTGGGCATGCCCAGCGCCGCCATCCGGTCGCGCACGTCCGCCCAGTCGCGCAGCACGGGGGCGGCCGCCCCAGAGGTCGGCGACGCCGGCACGGGCACACCGGAGACGTCCAGCACCGCATGGCAGAGCCGCTTGTCGAACAGCACCGCTGTGTCCCCGGGATCGTCGAGCAGCGTGGCGCCGGAAGCGGCGGCCGTCCGCGCCACCGCTCGTACGGCCGCGGTGAACCGGGCGTACCACAGGGCGGTCCCCTCGACCCTCGTCGGATCGTCGACCGCCCGGAGCAGCCGATCCAGCTCGTCGTCCTCACCGGGCGAGTCCATCCGGACGGTCTCACCCGGCCGGAAGACGGCCTCGCCGCGCAGCACGTCGAGCCAGGGGACGACCCGTGCGGGCGGCAGTCCGGCGCCGCGCACGGCGTCCTGGAAGAGCGCGACCCGGCGGTTGCCGGGCACTCCCACGACGACGAGGCGCGGCACCGGCGCAGCCGGGCTATTCGCTGACGGCGACATAGCGGAACTCGTCCTCGTCGGGATCCCAGTCCTCGGCCTCGTCGGCATCGGCGCTCACCCGGTCGGCACCGAGCAGATCCGTGAGACGTCTCACCAGCGCGCCGCTCATGTAGTGGTGGTGCAGATCCAGCGAGGTCAGATGGGTGAGCGGCTGGCCCGAGAGCAGTGCCTCGGCTCCTTGGTCGCTCAGGGTTCCCATCGAGAGGGAGAGCGATTCCAACTGGGCGACGACCGGGGCGGAGGCCACCGCGGCCGCGATCTCGTCCTGGATCTCGCTGTTCTGCAGCCCCAGATGACGCAGCGCGGGGAACGACCCGCCCGACAACAGGGGTGCGAGGTCCTCCACGCCGACGTTCCCGCCGTACCAGGAGGAACCCAGCCAGAGTTCGAGGTGCTCCAGCGCCGGCAGTTCCGAGGCGCCGATCGCCCGCACGATGTCGGCCGGCAGCCCGCCCGACTCGAACCTCAACTTCCTGAGCGACGTGTGCCGCACCGGTCGCAGACCGAGCGTCGTCCGCTTGTCGTCCACCTCCTCGCCGCCCCCGCGGACCGTGAGTTCCTCCAACCCGCCGAACGCCTCGAGGACCGGTGTGACGTCGGCCATCTCCAGCCACGACACCTCGCACTCCTCGCTGACGACATCGGCGAGGAAGAGAGCCCGCAGGGCGGGGAAGCGGTCCGCGTCCCCGACCAGAAGATCGACGACGGGGGCGAAGGACTCGTACTCCTCCTGCCACCAGGGACCGACCAGCAGGGCTCGCACCCGCGTGGTGTCCACCGTGTCGATGAAGTACCGCCACAGCGTGGCGAACGTCAGATCGCCCTGCCAGGCACTCTCCAGCCGCCACGCGACGGAGTCGGCGGCCGGGAGGGAAGGGATGCCCTCCCCGTCCGGCCCCGGCAGGGTCAGGACGGGCAGGCCGTGAAACGTCTCAGGGTGTTCGATGTCGGTCATCGTGGATCACTCCGCGACAGAGGTGTAGCGGCCTTCGGCACCGCGGTCGCCCCACGGCTTGTTGCGCTCCGACACATCGACCCGGACACCGTGGGGTTCCAGCGCCTGGGTGATCCGGTCCTGCATCGGCTCGGTCATGAAGTGGTGGTGCAGATCGAGCCGTTCGAGGTGGGTGAGCGGCTGGCCGTCCAGCAGCGCTGCCGCGCCCTCGTCGCCCAGCGTGCCGTGCGACAGGTCGAGGACACGCAGCTGGGCGACGACCGGGGCACTCGCGACGGCCGTCGCGATCTCGTTCTGCAGCTCGCTGTTGCGCAGGCCGAGGTGGGTGAGGCCGGGGAAGCGGGAGCCGGAGAGCAGCGGGGCCAGGTCCGCAACACCGGCGTTGCCCCCGTACGCGGAGACACCGAGCCAGAGATCGAGCCGCTCCAGCGCGGGCAGCTCGCTGTCCAGGATGCCGCGGATCACCCCGACCGGCAGACCGCCGGTCTCGATGGTCAGCGAACGCAGCCGCTCGTGCCCGGAGGGGGAGAAGACAAGGTCCGAGCCGCCCCGCACGCCCAGTTCGCGCAGGCCGGGGAAGGCCCTCAGCAGCGCTGTGACATCCGACTGCTCGATCCAGGAGATCTCGGCCTCCTCCATGGTCAGGTCGCCGACGAAGACGGCCTCCAGCGAGGTCAGCCGGTCGGCCGCGGCTATGACCAGATCGATGGGATAGGAAGAGGTCTCTTCGTACGCCTCGCCCCACTGACCGATGATCAGCGCCCGCACACCGGCGGGATCGACCACCTGCAGAAACGTCTGGAAGGCCTCCTCCCACGTCGTCTCGGACTCGTCGTCGTACGGATCGACCGAGATGCGCCAGGCCGCCGCGTCGGCGGCCTGCACCGGCGCCTCCTTCGTCGCGTGCTGGAAGTCGACCGCGGGAAGGCCGAGCAACTCGTGCAGATGGTCCACACCGGACATGACCCTGAGCTCCTGGTACTGGGGGACGGCTGATGTCCGCAAGGTTTATCAAGCCGCACTGACAACACGGCGACCGGGGACCGTCCGGGACGTGTCCACCGATGCCCACCGGGGCCGGCCGCCGGTCGATTGTCAGACCCTCCCCGTAGCGTTTTTCCCGTGGTCGGCACAGCGGGTGCCGCCGTCGAGGGGAGACGTCTGTGTACCGGCAGGGCGATGTACTGATCGTGTCGTTGGAGGAGTCGGCGGTGCCCGCGCATCTGGTGGACGCGCCGGGTGAACCGAGGGACGGCCGGGGGCGCATGATCCTCGCACTGGGCGAGGTCACCGGCCATGCCCACGCGGTGCAGGGGCCGGGCCGACTGATGCGCGAGGCGGGGGCGTTCGGACCGATGCTGCTCCATCTTCCCGAAGGCGGCCGGGTGGTGCACGAGGAGCACGCGGCGATATCGCTGGGGAAGGGCTGGTACCGAGTGGTGCGCCAACGGGAGTACGTGCCGGGAGCGGTCCGCATCGTCGCGGACTGACGCCGCCGCCCGGCCGGTGGCGGCGAATGGGGGAAGCACCTCGGTGACGGGGCTCACCCGATCACGCGTGGGTGACGGGGAACCACCCCGCCACTCCCCGGCGACGGGGCGCATCCGATCAGTGAAGCGCGCAGTCAGAAGACAGCACACCGAACACCGAATACGAACACTGGATTCAGGGACGGGGAAGACCGATGCAGTACGTGGACTCATGGCGGGGCGTGGCAGCGGCGACCGGCGGGGCGGACCGGGCCGCCGCCGAGGACGGGCTGCGGCTCGCCTACCGCAGCGCGGGACTGGCCGAGCCGGAGCGGATCGTCTGGGTGGATTCGCCGAGGGCCGCCGTGGAGGCCGTCGAGAAGCTCGTCGATGCCGGAAGGTCGGTGCGTGACGAGGTACGGACCCGGCCCTGGGCGCAGGAGCGGCGCCGGATGTACGACGAGCTGGGCCCGGCCGGCTGGTCCGCCCTGTGGTCGGCCACGGGGGCACAACTGTGGGAGACCACGGTCGCGCTCGCCGAGCGGATCAGGGCCGGTGTCGTCGCCGACCTCGCGGAGCGTCCCGAGGACGAGTCCGCTGTCCGGCTGGTGCTGCTGGACGCGGTCCTGGGCCAGCACGACGCGGCCTGGCTCGCCGCGTTCGACGGCCGGGGCGAGCGGCTGAACGGCCTGGCCGAGGTGGCCAGACACGCGGGCTGGTGGTGGCCCTACGAGCGCGTCGTGGTGATCAGCGAGCGCCCGGAAGCACTTCACCGGGACGAGGCGGGACGGCTCGACCGGGGGGACGGCCCGGCGCTCGCCTACCGCGACGGCTTCGCGCTCCACGCCTGGCGCGGCATGCCCGTGCCCGCCGAATTCCTCGCGGAACTGAACTCTCTGACCCCCGAACGGATACGTGAGGAGGAGAACGCGGAACTGCGCCGCGTGATGCTGGAGTTCTACGGTTACGACCGCTATCTCGGCGAGTCGGGCGCCGAGCCGGTACACCGGGACGAGACGGGAGTCCTGTGGCGGATCGCGCTGGACGGCGACGAGGACGTGGTGATGGTCGAAGTGGTCAACTCCACCCCGGAGCCGGACGGCACCAGCCGCACCTACTGGCTGCGGGTGCCGCCCGGCACGAGGACCGCGAAGGACGGTGTGGCCTGGACGTTCGGACTTCAGGGCAAGGAATATGCGCCCCTGCGTCAGACCTGACGGGCGGCGGCCCCGCTCACCCGGCTCGGCAGCGGTTCGGCCGCCGTCCGGCGTGCATGGCGCTCGCGGTGAGCCGTGTCGTCGGGAGTCCGGCCCGGGGCCCGACGGCCCGTCGGGGCGGGGCGGCCCGGATGTCCCGGCAGCCGATGTGCCGGAGCGCCCTACCCTCACGGGACGCGGTTCAGGCCGTCAGCGCCGCCCGGTCGATGCCGAGTTCACGGGCGAGGGCCTCGTCGGTCCAGGCCAGCATCGTGGCCCGGGAGAGCGGACCCGCGTACGAGATCATCTGCACGGCCAGGCCGTCCAGCAGGGCGGTCAGCCGCCAGGCCACGGACATCGGGTCGTCGCACTGGAACTCACCGGCTGCGGCGCCCTCTTCGATGACCTCGGCCAGCTCCGCCTTCCACTGCTGGTCGAGATCGCCGGCCACATTGCGCAGCGCCGGATCGCGCAGTGAGGCGGCCCAGCCCTCGATCCACAGCCGCCAGCCCTTGGCCTGGCCCGTCGGCGCGTACCAGCGGACAGCGGTCCGCAGGCGTCGCACCGCGCTGGTACGGCGGCCCAACAGCTTGCGCAGATGGGCGAGATCGGCCTCGGCGGCATGCGCGAAGGCGGCCGCGACCAGCTTTTCCTTGGTCGAGAAGTGGTACAGGACCAGTGCGTTGCTCACGCCGAGCACGGCGGCCACATCGGCGATCCGTACCGCCGCGACGCCCCGTACCTCGATCTGTTCGACGGCAGCACGCAGGAGTTCCTCGCGCCGTTCCGCCACGCTCAGCCGCACTCTTCCCACGGCGTCACCCTAACGAATACGCGCCCGGGAGGCAGTCCGGGGGCGGAGCCGCACGGGACACGCGCCCGGCAGACCGGACGCCCGGAGCGCCGGCCCGCGCCATCGGCCCCGGATGCCGGCACGGCGCATGGACGCGCCCATCGGGCGCGCGTCCGTGCGCCGAACGCGTCGGCCGTCGGCCTCCGGCCGGAACGGGTCCGGCCGGAGGCCGATCGGGTTCAGCGGTACCAGCCGAATCGTTCGGCCATGATCGGCAGCCGGTCGGCGACGATGGCATGGGCGGCGGCCCGCGGGGTGCTGCCGTCCGTCTCCGCCCGGTCCAGCATCCGTTCTGTGAGGGCGCGCATCGAGCGGCGGGTGTGCCCGAACGCCTCGTCGGCGTCCGCGTCGATGTCACCGAACAGGGTCCACCACCACCAGGCGTTCGTACCGGAGTTGACGACCACATCCGGCAGCACCGTGATCCCGCGCGCCGCCAGCAGTGTCTCCGCCTCGGCGAGCACCGGCATGTTCGCCGCCTCGACCACCCAACGGGCCCGAATCCGGGACTGGTTGGTGGCATCGATCACGTACGAGACCGCCGCCGGGACCAGTAGCTCGGCGTCCTGCGCGAGCCAGGCGTCCGCGGGCAGTTCCCGGTCGCCGTCCCGGAGCGCGCCGCGGTCCACCGTCCCGTAGCCGTCCCGGGCGGCCAGCAGTGCCTCGACATCGAGGCCGGCCGGGTTGGCGATCGTGCCCTTGATGTCGGCCACCGCGACCACGGTCAGCCCGGCCCGCGACAGGAACCGGGCCGTCGCCCCGCCCATGGTGCCGAGCCCCTGTACGGAGACCCTCGCCTCCCCGTACGGGACGCCCGCCCGGTCCAGCGCCGCGAGCGCCGACTCGGCGACCCCGCAGCCGCCGACCAGTTCGTCGAGCCCGATGCCGTCGACCTCGACGGCGAACGCGTCGGCGAGCCGTCGGCGGGCCGCCGTCTCGTCGTCGAGCAGTGGGTAGACGGCCTGGACCGAGGAGACGAGCCCGGCCTCGGCCGCCGCCCGGTCCACGATGTCCTGGGTGAGGCCCAGGTCCTCGCCGGTCGTCCACACGTTCTCGATGTACGGGCGCACCGCCCGCAGATAGCGCACCAGAATGCCGTACGCCTCGGGGTCACGGGGATCGCAGTCGATGCCGCCCTTCGCGCCGCCGAGCGGTATGTAGCGGGCGCCCATGTCGTCGACGTCGAAGTGGAGGGCCTCCTTCATCGTCATGCCGCGGGCCAGCCCGACCACCTCGTCGAGCGTGCAGCCCGCCCGCATCCGCAGCCCGCCGCTGGAGACCCCGCGCACCAGCCGGTCGACGACCAGATGGCCCTGACGGCCGGTGATGTGGTCGGTCCAGGTGAGGGAGATCAGCGGGGCGGACGGGGTAGTGGCGCGGGACACCGCAGGTGTCGTCATCGGGGGGTCTCCTCGGTCACAGCGATCACGGTGGGCCCAGGGGTCGTCAGGGCCCGGGACAGGGCGCGGGCGAGCGCCTCGGGGGTGTCGGCACGGGCGCCGTGGCCGCCGTACGCCCGCGCCAGCGCGGGCAGGTCGACGGACGGCAGATCCACGCCCGTGGGGGTGTCGCCGCGCGCCGCCATCTCGTCGCGGATCTCCCCGTAGCCCCCGTTGTCGAACACCACCACCGGCAGTGGCAGTCGCAGCTGGGCTGCCGTGGCGAGCTCCTGGACGGAGAACTGCAGTCCGCCGTCCCCGCTGAGTGCCACGACCTGCCGGCCGGGGTACGCCGTCTTCGCGCCGATCGCGGCGGGCAGCGCGTAGCCGAGCGTGCCGAAGCCGGTCGGGTGCAGATAGCGCCCGCGCGGGCCGATGAGCAGATGGGGCAGCGCGCCGTAGTAGCAGCACTGCGCACTGTCCGAGGTCCAGATCGTGTCGGCGGCCGACACGGCCCGCGCTGCCCGCAGATACGGCACCCAGCGGACGTCGCGCCGCGCGGTTTCGGCATCCCGCGCGGCACGCAGTTCACGTACCGCGGCGGAACTCTCCCGTACCTCCGGGCTGCCGGTACCCGCCCGCGCCAGCTCGTCGCGCAGGGCCTCCAGCGTGGGATGTGCCGCGCCGACCAGTGCCAGATCGGCGGGCGGTCCCGCGTACATCTGGGCGGGGTCGATGTCGACCCGGATCAGCGTGCCGCCCAGTGGCGGCGGCGCGGACCACAGGTCGGACTCGGCCAGCTCGGTGCCGACCGCGAGCACCGTGTCGCAGCGCGCCAGCCACTTCTGCACGGAGGGGCTGTGCAGCGACACCCCGAGCGAGAGCGGGTGCGTCTCCTCGACGATCCCCTTGCCGTTGGCGGTGGTGACGACCGGGGCGGCCAGCGCCTCGGCGAGCGCCAGGCACGCGGCGGACGCGGACCGCGCCCCTCCGCCCAGGACCAGCGCGGGCCGCCGTGCCGCACGCAGGACCTCGGCCGCGTCCCGGAGCGCGGGTCCGGCAGGGACCGGGGCGGACAGCGGTGGCGTGAGCCTCACCGGTCCCACGGGCCCCGCCGTCTCCAGCAGATCCAGCGGGACCTCGACATGGACCGGACGCGGGCGTCCCGAACGGAACAGGGTGAACGCCCGCGCCACCGCCGAGCCGATCTCCTCGATCGTCGACACCCGGTGGCTGAACGCCGCGACCGCACGCAGTGCCTCGGACTGGCTGCGCATCTCGTGCAGCAGACCGGTCGACTGACGCGGGTGGCGCAACGGCATCCCGGGGGACACGACCAGCAGCGGCACGCTGTCCGAATACGCCTGTCCGACAGCGGCCGTGATGTTGAGCAGCGCCGGCCCGGTGGTGGTGATCGCCACGCCGGGCCGCTGGGTGACCCGTGCGTACGCGTCCGCCGCGTACCCCGCGCCCTGTTCGTGCCGGGGCGTGACATGAGCGATCCCGTACCGCGTCAGATGCCGGTAGATCTCCAGGTTGTGCGTTCCCGGAATCCCGAACGCCGTGGTGACCCCGTGGGCCGCCAGGGCGCGGACCACGGCCTCGCCACCGGTCGGCGATGTGCTTCTCGGCTGCCCGGACACCCGGCCTCCCTCCACTGACAGGTCGGTGCCGACCAGTCGATTTACTGAACCGTCGGTCAGTATCGAGAGGCGGGGGCGCTCGTGTCAATGCAGCCTGTGCTGAATGGTCGTTCAGTGGCCGGACTGCTTCGGTCGGCTCGTGGGGGGTTCCGCCTCGCACCGGTCCTTGAAGCCCTGGCTGGTCAGTCCGAGGGCGGAGTTCGTGCGCGAGCGCATGTTCTCCACCGCGACCATGGTCGTGAGCTCGACGAGCGCCGCCTCACCGAGCGCGGTCCGCAGCCGCTCCACCAGCTCGTCCCCGACCTCGGGCGGTGTGACGCTCATCGCTTCCGCGTAGGCCATGACGTCGCGCTCCAGCGAGGTGTACGCCTCGCTCTCGCGCCACACAGGCACGTCACGCAGCTTGCGCGGATCCATGCCGTGGCGGTGGTTCTCCCAATGGCCGAAGTCCATGCACCAGCTGCATCCGATGGTGGCCGCGGACGTCATGACGGCCAGCGCCTTGAGTTGCGGGTCCAGCTTCTTCCAGCGGCTTACCGCCCATTCGAACCGGCTTCCGGCCCACAGCACCCCGGTGTGGTGGGCGCTGACCCGTACGGGATCGATGACCTCGCCGTACGCACGGTTCGAGTACCACGACACGGCGCGGAACAGGAGGGTGCGGGGCGGGTCGAGCGAGATGCGGGCGTTCGTCATGGCCGGTCTCCTTCAGTACGGCTCGGATGCCGTGCGGCGGCCCGAGGGACGCCGTCGGCGGCTGTGTTCACGGGTGGGACGTACGGGGCCGCCCCGGATGTGACATGGGAGTGCGGCCGGATGCGGAATCCTGTGGCGGGTACAGACGTTGGATTCGGCATGACGGGAATCGACGCACAGCAGGACGCGCTGCTCGGGCTGCTCGGCGAGGAGAGCGGCGGCGTGCTCGTGACGCTCAGGCGCGACGGCAGGCCCCAGCTGTCCAATGTCAACCACTTCTACTACCCCGAGGAGCGCGTCGTCCGTGTCTCGATCACCGAGGACCGGGCGAAGACGAAGAACCTCCGCCGCGACCCGCGGGCGAGCTACCACGTCACCAGTGCGGACCGCTGGGCCTGGACGGTCGTGGACGGTGCGGCCGAACTGTCCCCGGTCGCGGCCGACCCGCACGACGCCACGGTGGAGGAACTGATCACGCTCTACCGCGATGTCCAGGGCGAACACCCGGACTGGGACGACTACCGCGAGGCGATGGTCCGGGACCGGCGTGTGGTGCTGAGGCTGCACGTCGAGCGCGCGTACGGGCAGCCGCGTGGCTGACGGTGTCCGGTCCGGCCGTCCGTCCGACGGTCGTACCGCACTCGCACGGTCGTACCCCCCGCCCATAATGAGACGACACCGACTCCCTCAGGAGATGATGTGACCGGCGCCGACCCCTTGCTCCCGCTGCGCACCCGAGTGCGTACGCTGCGCCCCGCCGCATTCGGCGCCGATCCGGCGGGTGCCCGTATGGAGCGCATCCGCCGCTCACCCAACTTCGTCGACGGTGTCTTCCAGAACCCGGTGGGGGCGCGCACCAGGCCGTCCGGATCCACCCTGGAGTTCGCGAAGCTCTACTTCCGCAAGGAGGAGCGGGTGCGCAGGGCGCCGGTCGGCACGGTGCCCGTCCACGCCACCACGTACGCCGACCTCGCCGAGCCGCCCGCCACCGGGCTGCGGCTCACCTGGATGGGCCACTCCAGCGTGCTCGCCGAGATCGACGGCCGACGGGTGCTCTTCGACCCGGTGTGGGGCGAGCGCTGCTCGCCCTTCGCCTTCGCCGGGCCCAAGCGGCTGCACCCCGTCCCCCTGCCGCTCGCCGCGCTCGGCCCGGTGGACGCCGTGGTGATCTCCCACGACCATTACGACCACCTGGATCTGCCCACGATCCGGACCCTCGCGGGCACGGACACGGTGTTCGTCGTCCCGCTGGGCGTCGGCGCCCATCTGGAACGGTGGGGCGTGCCCACCGACCGGATGCGTGAGCTGGACTGGAACGAGACGACCGAGATCGCCGGGATCAGTCTCACCGCCACCCCGGCCCGGCACTTCTGCGGCCGCGGCCTGCGCAACCAGCAACACACGCTCTGGGCGTCCTGGGCCGTCGCGGGGCCCGAGCACCGGATCTACCACAGCGGCGACACCGGGTATTTCCCGGGCTTCAAGGAAATCGGCGCCGAACACGGGCCCTTCGACGCCACGATGATCCAGATCGGCGCGTACTCCGAGTACTGGCCCAAGAACCACACGGACTATACGCCGCTGCCCGGTGGTTGGCCAGATATTCACATGACGCCCGCCCAGGGGGTGCAGGCGCACCTTGACCTGCAAGGGGGTAAGCCGCACGGCGTCATGATGCCTATCCACTGGGGCACGTTCAATCTTTCCCTGCACCCGTGGGCAGAGCCTGGTGAGTGGACCAAGGATGCCGCTGAGGAAGCCGAGCAGCCGGCCGCATTTCCCCGGCCGGGCGAGCCCTTCGAGCCTGCGGGAGCGCTTCCCCTCGATCCCTGGTGGCGGGCCGTGGCCGGCCCGATTGCGCATCCCTGGCGCCGCAGCGAGGCAACGGACGTTGCTCAGGGGCAGGGCAATCGCGATCTTGACCTTGCGGGTGAGCGGTGACTCCGGGCAGGGGCGCAAGCCTGAATGCAATGACGTAGTCGTTCGCCAAGTTGACGGACGCCGAACAAAAGCAGGTGATCGAGGTGCTCGACGGTTCCCCTCGACGGGGGAGGGCTGCTGAGTACCAGGCACTTATGTGGCTCGAAACCCTGGACGAAGCCGGTCTCTCCGACCCGGACGCCCCCTGTTCTGCGCCCTGGACCCGCACACCCTTCAGCCCATCGGCATCCCGCTCTCGCCGCGGCGTATCGGCGGCCTGGTCGCCGACGCCTCCGTGCGCGCCGCCACGGGGGTGCGGCACACCGGCTACAGCCCGCGCCGCGGTCTGGCCATCGAGTCCAAGCGGGCCAAGAACCACCGCTCCGTCATCGCCGCACGGGGCGGATGGGTGCCCCACTCCAAGGCAATGGAGGGCTACTTCGAGGGCGCGGACCGGTGGGAAGAGAACGCCCTGATGGGCGTGGGTCTCTGACGGGAGGATCGGTACGTGCGTGCCCTTGGAGGAAGGGCACGCACGCAGCTCCGGGCTATTACATGGAGCATTCCCGAAGGGTGGCGCCGCCGTAGGAGCTACCGCTGTCCTTCGCCTTCACGACGACGTAGCGGAGCTTGCCCTGGTTCAGCGCCGCTTCTAGTTGGTCCGCCAACTCGCCGTCCCGCGGGGACTTCTCCGCACGCTCCCTCATCGCTTCGATGATCGTCCGCGCGTACTCCTTGGTGCACTGCTGGACCATCTTGTTCTTGTAGGGGCCCTTTCCCTGACGCCATTCGAGGTCACTCGATGGCGCCTTTGCCTCGACAACGAGCAGCTCGTCGTCCCCGAGAAACCCGGGATCACCTGCCTCGCCCGGGGCGGGCAGGACTTCGATTTCCTCGGCTTCCACCACCGGAAGGTCGAATCGTGGAAATGGCGAGGCAGGTTCTACCTGCAACGCTGGCCCTCGACGAGAGCGATGAACGTGCTGCGGGACAAGGTCCGCGCAGCCACTTCCCGCTCGAAGACCGAACGGCCAGTGACCGCCGTGGTCGCCGACCTCAACCCCGTGCTCCGGGGCTGGGCAGTGTACTTCCGCAACGGGAACTCCGGACGGAAGTTCAACGCGGTCGACGGCTACGTCCACGAACGGTTGGCCATCTTCGCCAGCCGAAAACACAGACTCCGAGGCCGGAACTGGACCACCCGATTCACCTACGAATGGATCACCCGGCTCGGGGTCTACCGCCTTACCGGAAACGTGCACAGGGCGACGGCGCATGCCAGTCGGTGAACGATGTCGGAAAGCCGTGTGCGGGAGAACCGCACGCACGGTTTGAAGCGGCGGGGGCTGGAAACGGAGCGGAAGCCACCGCGCCAGTCCCCGACCCTACTGAGACAAGAGTCTGTCGGCGCCAGTCCGTCAGCGTCTGGTGGTGGACGGAGCGCCTGATGATGCCGTAGGAGATCGAGGTGTCGTGCTCGTCCATGAGCTGCACCCAAATCTGCGTGGGACCGTGGCCGGCCTCGATCATGGCGTTGATGAGGGGCTGAATGGGGTCGATGCCGGTCGGCCGGCAAGGGAGTGGCTTGCGGGGGCGGGGATCGTGACCGTCCAGCGCGGCCCGGACGGTTCGCCAGGTGACGCCGTGGCGTCTCGCCAGTGCCCGTGCCGAGAGGTGCCCTTGCCGGCAACCTCATCCCCCCTGTAGAAGCAGGTGTGTGAGATGGCACGAGATGTCGAGCACGGTCGGTCAAGCCGGCGTTCTCGCACGGCTGTCGAGGATCACGGCATAATGGCCGGCTGTGCTGCTGCGACTGGCCTATCTGGGCGTGACCGACGCGTTCGCCATGCTGCGCCTGCTCCCGCTGAGCAATCGGGACAAGGACGCCTAGATCCTGGCCCTACGCCACCAGATCACAGTCCTGGAGCGACAACTCGGAAAGGACAAGGTGCGGTTCACCCCAAGCGATCGGGCGTTCCTGGCCGCGCTGCTGCACCGGCTCCCGCGCGATGTGCTGCGAAGGGTGCGGCTACTGGTTCGCCCCGACACCGTGCTGCGCCGGCACCGCGACCTTCTCGCGCGCCGTCACGCCGCCGCCTCTTGGCCCAAACGCCCGGGACGGCCGCGCACGGTGCACCCCGTCCGCGTTCTGGTCCTGCGCCTGGCGCGAGAGAATCCCAGCTGGGGCTACCGGTGCCTCCACGGCGAACTGCTCGTCCTGGGTGTGAAGGTGGCCGCCTCCACGGTATGGGAGATCTTGAAGGAGGCCGGTATCGATCCGGCACCCGAACGCACCTCCACGACCTGGTCCGACTTCCTTCACTCCCAGGCCGACGCCCTGCTGGCCTGCGACTTCTTCGAAACAGTCACCTTGTCCGGGACGCGGCTGTACGTGTTCACCGTCATCGAGCACGCCAACCGGCGCATCCGGGTCCTGGGCGCGACCGCTCACCCGACCGCCGCCTGGGTGGCGCAGGCCGCGAAGAACCTCGCCATGGACCTCGAGGACGCAGGCCTGCGGGTGCGGTTCCTGCTCCGGGACCGGGACCGGGACAGGAAGTTCCCCGCCCTGTTCGACGCCATCCTCGAGGACGCGGGGATCGAGGTCGTGGTCACCGGCGTCCGGATGCCGCGGATGAATGCGTTCATGGAACGGTGGGTACAGACCTGCCGGCGCGAGCTCCTGGACCGCACCTCGGTCTGGAACCAGCGTCACCTGCTCCACGTCCTACGCGAGTTCGAACACTTCTACAACGGACACCGGCCCCACCAGGGCATCGCGAATGCCCGCCCGCTGTACCCGTTGCCCGCGCCGATCACCGATACAGCCAGGATGGCCCGCCTCGACGTACGACGACACAACCGCCTCGGCGGCATCCTCCACGAGTACGAACACGCCGCATAACCTGCACGGACGAGATTTTCGGCAAGCGCAGGGTCCGGCCGGCCTGGTGCAAGTGCTGGAGGCGTGCAGCGCGCTGCTGGTGGATCCCGCCCTCCGCCCTCTGCTCGCGGGTGCTCGCCCGTCTGTTTCCAGAGGCTCCGGGCGGTGTGGATCCCTGGCTCATCCTGTTGTGGGCCACCGGCCGCGCCGAACTGCCGGGGCACCCTCGTCTCGCCACATGGCGCTCGGACAGCACACCGCGGTCATAGGAGCGGATCGGCTTCGGCCGCGGCCAGGCTGCGTCTGCGGGCCTGACGAGCGACAGGTCGATGCGCAACCAGCCGATGAGCGGGACGATCTGTCTGCTCAGCCCAGCGATGCACTCACCGTACGCAACTCGTCCAGGGCCGCCAGGACGTACCCGGTGAGCTCGTCCTTGCCGTCACGGTCGCCCTCGCACCATTCGGCGAACCCACGCTTGAAGGCGAGGACGCCCAGCTCGCTCGCGAGGGCCGCGGCCGGGTCGGACAGGCCGCGGGCGACCAGGGCGGTCGTCATCGCGGCCGCGAGGCTGACGGTCTTGAGGGCGTCACGCTCCTGAAGCTCGACACTGGCGGCGACGGCAGCCTTCAGGCGCGGGGCAAGCTCGCGATTCATGGGACCCATCGCCCTCGACGCGCACTCAAGACCGGCAGCGACCGCCTCGAGCGGGCTGGCATCATCGGGCGCCTCGGTGATCCCCTCGGTCAGCAGCCGGCTCAGCGTCTCCTGTCCGGCCACCAGCAGCTCTCGCTTGTCAGGGAAGTACCGGAAGAAGGTGCTTTTGGTGACCCCGGCGCGCTCGGCGATCTGCGCGACCGTCGTGGCGTCGTACCCCTGCTCGGTGAACAGGTCGACTGCGGCCACGACGAGACGTTCGCGTGCACCTGGTTCCCATCGAGCCATGGCCCCATCATACGTGATGGGACTCTTGTCCCATCACCCTGCTAGTGTGACGGGACAAGAGTCCCATCACTTGAGGGAGAGCTCCATGCACGTCTTTGTCACGGGTGGCACTGGTCTGATCGGTTCCGCCGTCGTCGCCGAACTGCTCGGCAATGACCACAGCGTCCTCGCGCTCGCCCGTTCCGACGCCTCCGCGCTGGCCGCCGAGGCGGCCGGCGCGGAGCCTCTCCGGGGAACTCTCGCCGATCTGGACGTCCTTCGCTCCGGCGCCGCTCAGGCCGACGGGGTGATCCACCTGGCATTCGCCAACGATTTCAGCAGCCCCGACGCCGTCGCCGAGGCGGTCGCCGAGGAGAGTGCCGCCCTTGCGACCCTCGGCGAGGAACTCGTCGGCAGCGACCGGCCCCTGGTCACCTGCTCGGGTACGCCCCATGTGACGGGCCGTGCCTCCACCGAGGCCGACCCGCTGCCGACCGACGGGCCGGTCGGTGGTCGTGGCCGTGCCGTCACGGCGGTCCTGGGCCTGGCCTCGCGCGGGGTCCGGAGCACGGCCGTACGCCTGCCGCGCACGGTCCACGACCAGGGCACGGGCGGGTTCGCCAGCTTGCTGACCGACATCGCACGCCGGACCGGAGTGTCCGGCTACCCGGGCGACGGCACACAGCGCTGGCCCGCCGTGCACGCGCTCGACGCGGCGGTCCTCTTCCGGCTCGCGCTGGAACAGGCGGAAGCCGGCACCTCCTGGCACGCCGTGGCCGACGAGGGAGACCGGGTGCGTGACATCGCCGCGGTCATCGGCCGACGGCTGGGCCTGCCGGTCGAGTCGGTGCCATCGCAGACGTACGGCCCTCTCGGCCCGATCTTCGCGAACGACCAGCCCTCGTCCAGCGCCCGCACCCGGCAGACCCTCGGCTGGGAGCCGAAGCACCTCAGCCTCCTGGAGGACCTGGAGAACATCCAGCCCTGAGCGGCGACCGGAGGGCCCGCCTAGGCGCTCGCACCGACAACGGCAGACCCTCACCGCCCACCCACTCGGCATCGCCGCTGTGCGGCCATTCACATCCACAACCAACAGGTCCACACCCAACAGGAGGCCCCATCATGGTGGCAGTTGTCTTCGGCGCTCGCGGTAACGTCGCTCGTCACGTGGCCGATGGCCTGCTGGCCGCCGGTGAGCAGGTCAGAGCGGTCAGCAGGACCCCCGCCTCGGGCTCGACGCCCGGGTGGGAGGCCGTCGCCGCCGACCTGGACCGTCCCGAGACGCTGCCCGCGGCGCTCGACGGCGCCGACAAGATGTTCCTGTACGGAATGCTCGACCCCCAGAAGCCCTACGACATCGAGAAGGTCGCTGCGGTGGCCACGGCCGCGGGGATCCGGCAGGTGGTCCTGCTCTCGTCAGCGTCGGTCGTGAACCACGGCGCCGACCACCCGGTCCCCCGCCTGAACCGCACGATCGAGCAGGCCATCCAACGGTCCGGCATGGACTGGACGTTCGTCAGGCCAGGGACGTTCGCGATCAACACCCGCACCTGGTGGGCAGAATCGATCCGCACGGACAAAGTCGTCCGTCTTCCCTATCCGCTCGCACAGTCGGCGCCGGTGCACGAGAAGGACATCGCGGCGCTTGCGGTGACCGCCCTGACCGAACCGGGTCACTCGCACCAGGCATACACCGTCTACGGAGCCGAGTCCCTGACCCTGCAACGGCAGGTCGAGTACATCGGCGAGGCCCTCGGCCGCCGCATCCGGGTCGAACACGTCTCCGACGAGCAGGCTCGCGCGGACGTGGGCAGAACAATGCATCCTGTCGTGGCCGAGGCGATCGTGAGTCAGTGGGCCGCTGCCGACGGCGTCCCGGCCCCGACCTCCGTCATCGCCGAAAAGATCACCGGCACGCCGGCGCACAAATACGCACAGTGGGCCGTCGACCACGCCGACGACTTCCGCTGAGCTTGCCGGACGGCGTGCTCGACCGTTCCGGCCGGCTTCGGGGACACTTTGTCTCCGTCCCGGGCTGCGGCGAGTGTAGGCGCTCCTCCCATGAGCAGGTCAAGGGCCGGTGCGGTGGCGGCGGCTCCGGACAGCAGGATGAAGGAGCGTCGGTGCATGGTGGGTATCTCCCTGGGTCTCGCGCAGCAGTTCTTCGGCGGCGGCCACGAGGCGGCCGAAGGCAGCGGCCTTTCCGGGGGAGTCGCTGCCCACCAACTCGCCGCGCTCCAGCCGGTCTCCTCGTTGAGCTCGCGTGCGGCGCCCGCGTCGAGGTTCTCGTCCGCTTCCAGCCAGCCGCCGACGACGGTGAGCAGTCCGGGGGAGTGCCAGGAGGTCGCCTGGTGCCGGACGGTCAGCCCCCACCCGTCGACCGGACGCTGGAGCAGCACCATTACGTGAGCGATGTTCCGATGCGGAGCCTGCGCCGCAAGTGGGAGCACGTCCAGGGCGTTTTGGGCTGGTGCCGGGATGTCCTGGCCGGGCAGCGCTCCGCACGGCCATGTCATCAGGGGTGTCGGGATGGGGGATCGCCCAGGGAGGTCACCACGACCGGCTGCCAGCGCTTCGAGTGCTGTTCGGGGGCCGGGTGGCCGGGCGGGGCGAGGGCGCCGCGGGTGTCGGTGAAGCGGTTGCGTAGAGCGAGGGCGGCCCCGCCCAGGGCATCACCGCCGTCCACGTGCGGACGTTCACCGGCTGGACCCGCGAAGGCTGCGGAATGCCGTGGCGCCTTCATCGCCTTCTCCTGCGGACCCGGCCAGCAGTCCGGGCGCCTCTGCTCCGGTCGCGTCGGTGGCGGATCGTTCCACTGACATCCTCCGGCGGCGCTTCGACTACCTGCCCTGGATGTTTGCCAAGGAGGCGTCGGAAGAGCAGCGGATCGAGCAACGGGAGCGGCAGCGGTCGATCTGTGGCGAAAATGAGATCGGTGAGCGGTGCTACGTCGCGGAGTCCGCAGCGGTGTTTCCGGAGCAGCTTGACCTCGGGGCCGACTCCTACATCGCGGCTCATGCCTATGTCACCGGCGAAGTGACCACCGGTCAGCACTGCACGTTCAACCCGTTCAACAGTGCGCGGCAGGGGCACTCTGGGCAACGCGGTGCGGATCGGGGCTTACTCCTCGCTGCTCGGCTTCAACCACTCCGTGGCTCCCGACCTGCCGGTCTATCAGCAGCCCCACACCAGTGTGGGGATCACGGTCGGCAACGACGTGTGGATCGGTTCCCATGTGATCGTGGTGGATGGAGTGACGATCGGCGACCACTGTGTGATCGGCGCCGGAGCGGTGGTCACCAAGGATCTGCCGCCGTGGACGGTGGCTGCCGGAAACCCGGCCCGGCCCCTGCGCGACCGGCGGGACACCGGTCCCCGGCCGCCCCGGGCCGGCGGATCTGCAGGCGTACCTGCCACCGGCAAGCCCGCGGTCGGTATCGGCTGTCTTGGCGATGCACTGGTCCGGTTCGCGGACAAGGCTCGTGCTCAAGCCGGTGAGATCCTCGGCTGCTGCTGGGACGGTGAGCGCTACGTCGACCGTCCAGGCGTGCTACCCACGGTGCGAGCGCACTGTGACGCTGTCGAGATCGCGGACCTCCTGTTGGCCACCGCCCCGGAGCAGTCGGCCGCCGACGAGCACGTCCGGCGACTGGCCGGGCTCCAGGACCCGCTCACCGGTCTCGTGCCGGAGTTCGGCGAGCCGCTGCCTGCGGCGGACGGTGACGGCTTCATCGGTGCCGGTCCGGCGCTATACCACGTGCTGTCGGTCGGGCACGCGCTCGACCTGCTGGGAACGTCCTTGCAATACCCGGTGCGGGGGTGTTCGACCGACGCTATGACCTCGCGGTGGGTGGCGCCGTAACTGCGGAGCTTGTCCGTGACGACCACCTGCGGCACATACCCAAGATCCTTGAGGACCCTGCGGAAGAAGCGCTTGGCCGCTGCGGTGTCGCGCTTGTTCTGCACCAGGATGTCCAGGAGTTGCCGTCCTGGTCGACAGCCCGCCACGGGTACCGCATCCGCCCATTGACCTTGATGAACACCTCGTCCATGTGCCACTTGTCGCCCGGTCGCGGTTACGGCGGCGCAGCTCCCCGGCGTAGGTGGGACCGAAGGTGGCACACCAGGCCCGGATGGTCTCGTAGGAGACCGTGATGCCGCGCTCCAGGAGGAGTTCCTCGACTTCGCGGTACGAGAGCGGGAAATGGTGATACAGCCACACGGCGTGACCGATCACCCGGCCGGGAACCTGTAGCCCTCGTACGACGGCGCGTCCACGACCAGCCCCTCCCACAACGACCTACACCAAGACCATCACACCTCCCTCCTCAACTTGATAACGCCCCTCTCTGTCCAGACAACCCCAGGTGGGCCCGGGTCAGTTCCGGTGAGAGGGTCTGCCAGGCGACACGTGAGGCTCGGACCTGTCCGTTGAGACCCACCCGCAGCGGGCTCTGCATCAACGTCATCGAGTGGTGTGATCAGGTTCCAGGCCGGCGTCTCGTGCCAGCAGTGCGGCCTGCACTCGGTTCTCGCAGTCCAGCTTGGTCAGGATCCGGCTCACGTATGTTTTGACCGTGGCCTCGCTCATATGGATCCGCCGACCGGCGTCCGCATTGGACAGGCCCTCACCCAACAGCGCCAGGACCTCCAGCTCGCGGTTGGTCAGCGCCTCCAGCCGGCGGCGGGCCTGCTCGGCACGGTGGGCGTTCTGGCCGGACGCCAACGAGTCCACGACACGGCGGGTGGCACCCGGCGACAGGTACGCGTCTCCGGCCGCGGCAGCCCGGACTGCGCGCATGAGTTCCACGGGCGCCGAGTCCTTGAGCAGAAAACCCACGCTGCCCTCGGTCAGGGCGCGCAGTACGTTCTGCTGTTCCCCGAAGGTTGTCAGGATCAGCACCCGCGTGTCAGGCACGGTCCGGTGCAGCTCGGCCAGGGCCGTCAGTCCGTCCATGATCGGCATCTGGATGTCGAGCAGCACGACGTCCACGCGGCGGGTCTGGGCCAGTTCGACCGCCTCACGGCCGTTCCCAGCCTCGGCGACGACTTCGATGTCGTCGGCAGAGGAGAGAATCATCCTGACGCCTGCCCGGATGAGCGGCTCGTCATCCGTGACGAGAACCCTGATCATGAATCCCCTGCGCGGTCCTTGAGTGTCTACCTGAGGTCACTCACCATCATCCCTGATCGAGCGCCCGGTACTCCTCAGTTCCTCACCTCGAAGGACTTCTTCTCGATCAACTTGCCGTCCTTGAAGCAGAACCGGAAGACCGACTCCATGTCCGGATTGCTGCTGGACTCCGTGGAAGTCAGGCTGAGGCATTTCGCCCCCTTGGGCACGGGCGGCGCACCCATTTCCAGGCCGTCGGTCACGAAGGAGTTCTCCTTGGGCAACTGCTCGCGAATCTCTGCCTCGGACTGGCCCACCTTCACCGCGTCGTACTGCTTCGGCTCGATCCTGGCCTTTTCCGCCTTGTCCAGGAGGACGTACCCTCCGACGCCGACGGCGGCGATCACCAGCAGCAGAGGGATCAGTACCGCCATCCCGCAGCCGACGGCTATGCCGCTTCTGTTCTTCCTGCTCATCGCCTTGGCCAGCTCCTTCAGACCGTTCCCGTTCATGACGGGACCACCCTCGTCCAGGGAGTCCCCCGGGGTCTGCTGCCAAAAGGTGTTCGTCGGATCAACGAACGTCGTCGCCATGCTGCCGGGCTCCGGGCTCGGGACACCACCTTCCGGCGATGTGTACGGCAGCACGCCCGCCAGCCGGAAGCCGCCGTCCGCCGTCGGGCCCGCGTGCGCCATGCCCCCGATGAGCCGGGTCCGCTCACCGAGCCCGGTCAGCCCCTGGCCGCCGCTCACCACGTCCCGGCCGTTGTCCGTCGTCCCGGTTGCGGGTCCGTTGGCGACCTCCACGACCAGCGAGTCCGGCTCATACCGCAGCTCGACGGTGATCGGGGCGCCCGGGGCGTGCTTGAGGGCGTTGGTCAGGCCCTCCTGGACGATGCGGTACGCCGCGTGATCAGCGGCCGCAGGGAGCGGGCGCGGCTCATCGGAGTGCCGCAGCTCCACGGCCGCGCCCGCGCTCCGGGACGTTTCCACCAGGCCCTCGATGCCCGCCACCCCGCGCGACAGCGCCGTGGTGTCCTCCGTCGCCGCAGCCGCGGCGCCTGAGGTAGCGCGGTCCGGGTGGGGGGCCTCCGTGCTCTCCCGCATCACCTGTATCACCTCGCGCAGCTCGTGCATCGCGGCCACCGACGCCTCGCGCAGCACCCCCACTGCCTCCCGCTGCCGTCCGGTCAGCTCGCGGTCCACCTCCAGCGCGCCCGCGTGCACCGAGATGAGCACCAGCTGATGACCGAGACTGTCGTGCATGTCCTGCGCAATGCGCTGACGCTCCCGCGCCCGGGCCTGTCCGGCGATCAACGCGCGCTCGCGTTGCTGCTGGGCGTCGTACTCCCGGAGCGTGTCGGTCAGCGTGCGGTGCTGCGACCGGTAGCGGCCGGCCAGGCCGGGCACGATGATCGCGACCAGCGGCCACAAGACGCTGAAGACCAAGCGGGGCAGTGAGAGATAAGGCAGCGCCTGCACGACAGCCAGGCCGAGGTTGAGAATGTATGCGAGGGCGAAGATGCCGACGGCCTTGCCGACCCCGTCGATCCGCCGCCCCGCCGACCACGCGGCGACAAGAACCAACGGAGCGAGACCGCCCAACAGGACAGAGCCGACGGCGGTCACCAGCAGCACGGTCGCGGGCAGCGTCCGGCGCAAAAGTGACAGCGCCGCGATCGCCAGCCCGGCGGCAGCGATCCGTACGGTGCCGCCGTGGCCCAGGGCCGCGAGACCTGCTCCCAGCAGCCCAAAAGTTACGCTCAGCAGTGATTCGCCCACGACGCGCCAGGGAGACCACATTCCGGGAGCCAAGAGAGCCCTGCCCGGGGCGGCCAGCCGCAGGGTCGCCGAACGCAGCCTCGCCGCCAGTGCCTGGCGAGCCGATGCTTCAAGGGCCGTAGATTCCACACGAGTCACCCGGCTACGTTAAAACCCCCTCAACCCGCTCAGCGTCAGCCGTTGGTCGCGATGGCCAACGACGAAAGATGTCGACTGCCCGCCGTACGCGCCATGGGACGGGCTGTCGCCCCGGGGCCCGGGCACGGCGCTTGGCCGTGCCGATGGCCGACGCCCGGCTGAGCCGCCCGACGCGTTCGGTGCGGCTCATCGGTGTACCAGCCGCTCAGGTCGTGCACCCGACGGGCGAGCCGGTCCATGTCGTCCAGGTCCGCCGATCCGCCGCGCGCCACGTTGAACCTCACACGCCAGCCACACCAGCAGCTTGACAACGCCGGCCTCCCGGCTCGGCCGGATCGCCGCAGGGCGAGATGGGAAGATCTCACACCTGCCGCCGCCCTTCGACGGCTGGAGCGACAGCCGCGACACACCCGCACCGCCCCGGCACACCTTTTGCGAGTGGTACGCCTCGGAAGGGGGGCGTCGCATCCTCGCCGACGCCGTGTCGGGCGGCGTCCACGACATCGAAGAGGGGGAGCGGTGACCGCACGTGAGACGGCGCTCGGCCGCGTACGGGACGCGCTGGCGCTCGCTCCGCAGCCGGCCGTCACAGTGGAACGCGCCTACCGGCGCGGCCGCACCCTGCCGGACCACGAGCGCCTGGAGCTGTTCGTCGACCGGTTGATGGACTACAAGGCGCAGGTACGCACCTGCACCGCGAGTGAGACGGCCGCGACCCTCGCGGACGTCCTCGCCGGTCTCGGCGCGCGCCGCATCGGGGTGCCCCCGACGCCGGACGGGGCGGCAGCGTTCCCGGCCCGGCCGGCGGAGCCCTGACACGGGCGGACCCGGTCGACGAGCCCGCCGAGTCCTTTCCCGGTTGGGCGGCGCTGCACCCCTTGACCGGCGGGTGGCCGAGCAAGGCCGGAAGCGACAGGGTGCTCCGCCGCGAATGGCCGGGGCGCCCCGCGTTCGCGCGGGGAGCTGAGAGGTGATGTTCGCTCGGCTACGGCACCGTTGCCACGGTCAGGGCGGGCTTGGTGGGCGGCTTGCGGCAGTTTCCACCCTCGCCGTCCGGGGACTCGTCGGTGCCGTCCAGCAGGCCGGGGTCGGTGTCTTCGGGCAACTCGCCGTCGAGGCGGTGGCGGATCTCGCGCGCGCCGGCGTCGCCGGTGTCCACGTTGAACGTGCCCGTGACTCCGGCGCCGCCGCCGCGACCGTCGTCGGGGCAGGTGGTGGAGTTGATGTCGGCCGGATCGCCGGGGTCCCCGCGCTCAGGAACTCGACGCCCCGGGCCGTGCCTCGGCACCGCCGTCTGCCGAACGACGCCGGGGCGGGGACACGTCCTGTGGACCGTTCGGGTGTCCTACGACCAGGCGTCAAAGCGACGTAATCGGTCGACCGTGCGACAGCTCATACCAGAGCGGGACGGATGGCGGGCAAGTTCGACAACTGCCCGTCGCGCATACGTGATGGACGACTACCGTGTGTGCCCGGTGATCAACGGTGGGCTCATCACTGCCGAGCCTGCCCGACCGATGAACCGAGCCTGACCGACCACCGTAGGTGCCACCACATGAACGCCGATTCCTGGTGCCCCACGTACCGAGGACACTGATGTCTCAACTGCGCGCACCCGAAGCGCGACCGGAACGCCGAGAGGGCGGACGGCACGGCCGACCCGGTGCCCGTTCCCGTTCGGCCACGGCCAGGCCGCGCGCCGCCCAGCCATCCCTCGAGGCGCGTATACGTCCCCAACTCCTGCGCGCAGCGGTACTGCCGACCGTCGCCGCCGTGCTGAGCGGCGCCGCAGCGGTCGTCTTCACCATCCGCTCCACCGGCGTCCGGGCGACCGCGGAACTGTGGACCGCCCTGGGCGTGGCAAGCGCGCTGGCCCTCGCCGCCGTGCTGTCCGCGTACCTGGCCGCCGACCGCGTCGCGACCACCGTCCTCGGCCGCTGTCTGGCGCTCCGCCGGGCCAGCGCACAGGGCCAGGCCGAACTGCAGCGGGTGGTGGAACAGCTCCGCAACGGCGAGCCCGTGCCCGCGCGACGGCCCGCGCGGCCCACCGCTCCCGGCAGCGACCCCTTCGAGCTGCTCGCACAGGAACTCGGCCGCCAGCAGGAGGTCGCCGTGGCCGCTGTCGTGCAGGCGTCCCGGCTCCCCGACCGCACCGGCGAGGAACAGAAGGTCGAGGTCTTCGTCAACCTCGCCCGCCGTCTGCAGTCGCTGGTGCATCGCGAGATCCAGCTGCTCGACCAGCTGGAGCACGAGGTCGAGGACCCCGACCTGCTCAAGGGCCTCTTTCAGGTCGACCACCTCGCCACACGCATCCGCCGGCACGCCGAGAACCTCGCCGTGCTCGGCGGCGCCGTCTCCCGACGGCAGTGGAGCAACCCGGTCACCGTGACCGAGGTCCTGCGCTCGGCGATCGCCGAGGTCGAGCAGTACCCACGGGTCAAACTCGTACCCCCGGTCGACGGCACGCTGCGCGGTCACGCCGTGGCCGATGTGATCCATCTGCTGGCCGAACTGGTGGAGAACGCCACCGTGTTCTCCGCCCCGCACACCCAAGTGCTGCTGCGCGCACAGCAGGTCACCGCCGGACTGGCGCTCGAGGTCGAGGACCGCGGCCTCGGCATGCCCGGCGACGAGCAGAAGCGGATGAACGCCCTGCTGGCCGACCCGGACCAGGTCAGTGTGGCCCGTCTGCTGCAGGACGGCCGGATCGGCCTGTTCGTCGTCGCATCGCTCGCCCGGCGGCACGGCATCGCGGTCCGGCTGCAGAGCAACATCTACGGAGGCACACAGGCGGTACTCGTTCTCCCGCAGTGTCTGCTGGGCGCGGGTGCGGACGCCCCGGCCGGGAGCGACGCGACTCCTGTCCCGCCCCCGGGCCCCGTGCACCGCCCACCCGCCGAGAACGACCCCGGCAGCCACCGCAGGCCGGACCGGAACCCCGGCCCGGCACCCGGTCCACAGGCCGGAACCGACCAACAGCCACACGGCCCCGGCCAACCGCTGCGCCTGCACCGACCACCCCGGCAGGCACGGCACCAGGCCGAAGCCCCGCCGCTTCCCCTGCGCGCCGAACGCCTCGACCGACCCACCCCGGCCGAGACCCGGCCCGGAAACCGGCGCACGGACGACGCACCCGCGCCACCCCCCTTTGAGCCCGGCGTCGCGCGCGGCACCGTCGGCCGGCCGCAACTCCCCAGGCGCGCCCATCAGGAGCATCTGGTTCCGCAGCTCAGAGAGGCACCGGCCGCACGCGCCGAGGGCGAACAGATCCTGCACGACCCCGGTCTCATGGCGGCCTTCCGGCGGGGCATCGAACTGGCCGAGGCACGCACCGAGGCCGAGACGGACACCGATCCGGCCCCGGACACGCACCACGGATCGACGCCGTCCCAGGCCTGGCGGCCGCAGGTCCCGCTGCCGGTCCGCGGACGGACGGCGACCGTCGCCCCGTACCACCGGGCCCCGGTTCCGGAGCCGGGCGCGGCCCAGGCCACCGACCCTCTCGAAGCGAACACCTCCAAGGAGTAGATGCACCATGGCGACCGATATGCCGTCCGGTCAGGTCCCGGACCTCGACTGGCTGCTGAGCGGACTGGTCCAGCGCGTGCCGTACACGCGCAGCGCCGTCCTTCTCTCCGCAGACGGGCTGGTGAAGTCCCTCCATGGCATGGACGCCGACAGCGCCGATCACATGGCGGCGCTGGCCGCGGGCCTGTACTCACTCGGCCGCAGCGCCGGCGCGCGCTTCGGCGACAGCGGCGACGTACGCCAGGTGGTGGTCGAGCTCGATTCGACGCTGCTGTTCGTCTCCACCGCCGGGTCGGGCACCTGCCTCGCCGTACTGGCCGGGCGCGAGGCGGACCCGGCGGTGCTCGGCTACGAGATGGCCATGCTGGTCAAGAGCGTCCGGCCCTACCTGATGACTCCGGCGAGACAAGCGGCCGGGGTCCCGAGTCCCACGGGGCTTTGAGGGTGTCGGTCCCTCCGGACGGGCCGTTGCTCGACGACGCGGCAGGACGGCTCATCCGCCCGTACACCGTGAGCAACGGCCGCACCCGTCCGACGACCGTGCTCGACCTGCTCTCCCTGGTGATGGCCACGGGGACCGAGCCGCAGACGCATCTGGGTCCCGAGCACTCCGTGGCGCTGGGATTGTGCTGCGGTCCCACTTCCGTGGCGGAGATCGCCGCCCATCTACGGCTGCCCGCGGTGGTGACCAAGGTGCTCGTATCCGACCTGGTGGACTGCGGGGCGGTCACCGCGCATCCGCCCGCCTTCCATGACATGCCCACCGACCGATCCCTGCTGGAGGCAGTGCTCGATGGCTTACGACGACAGCTATGACTCGGGCAGCACCTACGACTCCCGCGGCAGCGACGGACCGGGGGGCTCGGCAGGCTTTCCCGTCGCGCTCAAGGTGCTGGTGGCGGGCGGTTTCGGCGTCGGCAAGACGACGTTCGTCGGCGCGGTCAGTGAGATCGCGCCACTGAGCACGGAGGAGTTGCTGACCCAGGTCGGCGCGGCGACCGACAGTCTCGACGGCATCGAGTCCAAGACCTCCACCACCGTGGCGATGGACTTCGGCCGCATCACGCTCGACGAGCAGCATGTCCTCTACCTGTTCGGGACCCCCGGCCAGGAACGCTTCTGGTTCATGTGGGACGAACTCTCCCAGGGCGCGCTCGGAGCGGTGGTCATCGCGGACACCCGCAGGCTCGCGGAGTGCTTCGCCGCCGTCGACTTCTTCGAGCGGCGCGGCATCGGATTCATCGTCGCGGTGAACGAGTTCGACGGCGCCTTCCGCTATGCGCCCGAGGAGGTGCGGGCCGCACTCGATCTGGAGGCGGACGTGCCCGTCGTGCTCTGTGACGCCCGGATCGCCAGTTCCGGCACCGGGGCGCTGGTCACGCTGGTCCAGCACCTGATCAACGCGAGCTCCACGCCGGCCCCGATGTCCGCCTTCGGAGCCCACCCGTGATCCGACACGTCGCCGACCGGCTGCCGCTCACGCCTGTCGACCGCGACGCCCTCGTCCGTACGCGACGGCTGCGGACCCTGGGCCTCGGGGAACGTGTCGACTCCTCCTTCGACAACTTCGACGCCTTCGCCGACCGCGTGGCCGAAGTGACCGAAGTGCCCTTCTCGATGGTCAACTTCATCGACGGGAACCGGCAGTTCTTCGCCGGACTGCACACCCCGGCCGGCGCGGACAAGGGTTCCGACCTGGGTGCCACGGCCGCGGCCAGTGGTCGCGGGGCACGGTACGTGGCCCTGGACCGCGGCTACTGCCCGCATGTCGTCGTACGGCGCAAGGCGCTCGTCCTGGAGGACGTCTGCGACTACCCGAGGTTCGCCGGGAATCCGGTGGTCGACGACATAGGCATCCGCTCCTACCTCGGCGCGCCCCTCATCGACCGCACGGGCGTCGCGCTGGGCGCCGTCTGCGCAGTCGACACCGTGCCCAGGTCGTGGGGCAGGGCAGGGCTGGACATGATCAAGTCCCTGGCGCGGGAACTCGTCGTGCACATCGATCAGCGAGAGGGCAACAGCCTCGGCATCTGAGACGCGGGCCGCGCGGCCCGGTACGCGAGGGGACGCCGGCCGCGCGCGTTCGCTGACGGTGAGACATCGGCCCCGCCGGAGCATCGCAGTCGGCGTGGCATCGACCACGGTCTGCCCCGACCGGCCCCGACTCCCGACCGGCGCCCAGGACCCGAACGGCCCCGTGCGTCAGACCTCGACCGTCCTCCCGTCCAGGAACGTCAGCACCACCGAGTCCGCACCCACCCGCACCCGCACGGAATCGCGCAGCGCCTCCGGACGCACGGTGTCCCGGGAGAGGGCGACCAGCGACACATGGATGCTTCGCCCGCCCGGATGCGGCCGGCTGCGCAGATACGGGATCGCGGAGCGCGGGCCGTACGCGTTGGACTGGACGTCACGCGCCACGCCCGCTGCCTCGGCGCCGCCGTCCCAGCCGTGGAGCGCGACCAGGGCGCTGCTGAGACCGTCGGCCGTACGGGCGAGCGCCCAGTCGGGACCGGACACGGCGAACGGGTTCTCCTCATGAGCGACCGCGTGACCCCCTTCCCGCACCACCGCTCCCTCGGGCGCCTCGACCCGGTGCACCCGGATCTCCCACGGACCGTGCAGCACACTCGTCGTTCCGATCCGGTACGGCTGGTCGTCACCGGGCAGCCGGGCTGCGTACCAGGAGGCGGCGACGCGGTCCTCGCAGCGCAGCGGATGGATGCGGCGGCGGGACGACGGGGTGCCGTCCGGGGCCACGAGCGCCAGATGGCCGTCGATGGAGCGCGCCACGGCGTGCGGGGCGGCTTCGGGCGCCGTCGCCGTCGAGTAGGCGAGCTTCGCGTAGTGCGGATCGTGGGTGCCCTCGGCCGGATCGTCCGCCTCGTCGTACGGAGGATTGTGGTCGCTGCCGTGGTTGATCAGCCGCACGATGCCGTCGTCACGGGTGCCGTGCAGCAGCCAGCCAGGGGCGGGCAGCGAGGTGTACTGGTCGGACTCCTCGATGGGCAGGGGGAGTTCGCGGGCCGTCCACACCGGATGGTCCGCCGGGAGCAGCAGTCCGAGGAAGCCCTTGCTCGCCCAGTACGGCGAGGCGGGGCCGGAGTACGGCTGGGTGCTCGGCAGGAAGGTGTCGTACCAGCCGAGCGGCATCAGCCCCCGCTCGTCCGGCACACCCCGCTCCGCGAAGTGCCGCATCGTGCCCGAGGCGAGCCGGCGTGTGAGCCCCGGCGCCAGCGGGGTGCAGTCGGCGAGTGCTCCCATCCACACCGGTGCGAGCGCGGCGAAGCGGTATGTCAGCGACCGGCCCTGGTGGACCGGTGCGCCGTCCGATCCGAAGAAGTGCGGGTAGTCCTCCAGGAAGCGGCTGAGCCGCTGCCGGTAGACCTCGGTCCGGCCGCCGTCGTCGGGGCCCGCGATCCGCGACCACAGCAGCGGGTACAGATGCATGGCCCAGCCGATGTAGTAGTCGAAATTGCGGCCGTCCCCGTCGGTGTACCAGCCGTCACCGACGTACCAGTCCTCGATCCTGTCCAGATTGCTCTCGATGTCCGAGCGGCTGTACGGGGCGCCGACCGACGCGAGGAACTGCTCGGACACCACCTGGAAGAGCCGCCAGTTGTTGTCCCAGGTGCGTCCGCCCACGAACCCCGAGAACCAGTCGACGACCCGTTCCTGCACCCGGGCGTCCAGCCGGTCCCAGATCCACGGCCGCGTCTCGTGCAGCGCGACCGCGATCGACGCCGCCTCCACCATCGCTTGCGAACAGTCCGTCAGCCGCGGCCAGGACTCACCGCTTTGAGGGTCCGTGCCCGCGATCAGTCCCGTCGTGTACCGCTCGATCAGTGCGGCGTCGACCGCCCCGTCCGCGCCTGCGATCCGGCAGGCGGCGAGCAGGAACGACCGGGCGAATCCTTCGAGTCCGTCCGAGACGACCCCCGACCAGCTGTTGCGGCCGGGCAGCCGGTACTGAGCGAAGCCGGGGGTCGCGTGGGGCACCAGTGCGTCCAGCATCCGGTCGGCCGTCGCCTCCCAGTGGGCCCGGGTCCAACCGGTACGGGAGGACAGGATCCGGTCGGGCGGCGGCAGTTGCAGATGCGGTGCGACGGACATGGTGGTGCTGCTCCTCGGAAGGGGGGAAGGGGCGGACTACTGGACGAGTCGGGCTCGGTGGGTGTGGCCGCGCGAGCCGCCCACGGCGACGGTGAGTACGGGCCTGCGGCCCGGTACGAGGCTCACCGTGTCATCGGCGTCCACCACCGACCGCACATGGAACGGCAGCTCGACCGAGAGCGTGGTGAGCGTCCGGCCCGGGTCGGCGACCGCGACCGAGACGTGTCCGCCCCGGCGCTGCACGAGCACCGACGCCGGACCGGAGGCGGTGATCCCGGCCGCGGTTCCGGCGCCCCAGAAGTTCACGGCGGTCAGTCCCGCGCGGCGCACCTCCACGGCCTGCGCGGTGGCATCGTTGGCGACTGTCCGGACCGGTCGGGAGTGCGACCAGACCGAGGTCGCCGCCGCCGACGCGCCGGGCAGCAGCACATAGGCGTACCGGGCATCGGTGGGGGAGAGACCGTGGTCGACCCAGAGGGTGAGGTAGCGCCGGGTGACGGGATCGGTGCTGCCACCCGTGTCCGCTCCGGTGTTGATGGCCCGCCAGGTGCCGGTGCGCTGCTCGCGCAGGGCGCGCAGGGCGGTCCCCTCGGGGAAGACGTAGCCGCCGACGCCGTCGACATGCGCCCACCGGGCTCGCTCGAAGTCCTGGGTCCAGCCCTCTTCGACGGGGTGCCGGACGCCGTCGACCAGCAGCCGGTGCCGTCCGTCCGTGCCGAGATTGCGGTTCTCGACGATCGTCTCCACCGTCCGGCCGTCGCTCGCGGTGATGCCCGTGCCGAGCGCGATCACCGCGTTGTCCAGCAGGAACCAGGACTTCTTGGCCCTCAGGGTGCTCCCCTGGGCGCCGATCACCTCCATCGCGGCGGCCCCGTACCGGCCGCCCAGCACGGCCCCGCCGGCGACGGCGTTCGTCGGACGGTAGGTGGACGTGCCGGCGCCCGTGCCGAGATCGGACCGCTGACGGGTGTCGACCGTGGTGCCGGGGAGCCGGTACGGGTCGACGGTGGGCCAGAAGCCGTCGTTGAACTGCCCCAGATCGTCGCCGTCGTACAGATACGTCATGCCGTCGCCGGTGTACCAGCCGTGCAGATTCTCGCCGTTGCCCGCCTCGTACGCCGAGATCCGCTTCGACGACAGCGACAGCGCGCAGGCCCATCCGGGGCGGCGGTGCACGACGCGGTCCATGTCGGCGAAGACGAAGTGACCCGTCGTGCGCGCCTCGGCCTCGACCGTGTGGTCGTCCAGCACGGCCTTGGCCAGGGCGAGTTGGGGCAGCGTCGCCAGGGCCGTGAAGGGCGTCGTGCGGTTGCGGGTCAGCCAGCCCTTGACCAGTGCCCGCCAGCGGTCCGCGTACGCGGCGGGGGCGCCGGACGCGAGGAGCAGGATCGCGGAGAGGGCCGTCGCGCCGTCGCGGTGGTCACCGGCGCGTTCCCGGGAGATCGCCCGACCGCGCACCGAGTCCATCATCAGTCCGTCGAAGACGACCGGGGCGAAGGTCCGCTCCACGGCCTCGTACATCACCGACACGTCCGGGTCGGCGACCGCCCACTCGGAGCCGGCGAGGAGTGCCAGCAGATAGGCGGTGCCATTGAGCAGCACGATCCCGTACGAACCGGTGTAGGCGACCACGTCGTGCTGGACGAACGAACCGTCCTCGTAGAAGCCGTCACCCGAACTCGTGTAGCGGAACAGGCTGTTGCGCCCTGAGTCGCGCACGTCGGAGAGCGCGTCGCGGGCGGATGCGAGCTTGTCGGCGTCCTGCCCCAGCAGCCCGCGCAGTGCCACGATGACGGCCTTGTCGGTGCGGTTGGCGCCGGTCTCGGCGAGCGTGGGGGAGTTGGTACGGCGGTCCGCGTCCGGGCAGAAGCGGTCGACGACCGCCAGATAGTCCGCCAGATCGGCTGCGGGAAGCCTTTCGCGGAGGAGGACGGAGCAGTCCATCAGTGCACGTGGGGCGCCGATCTCCCAGAACCACCAGTTGCCGGTCTCGCGCTTGGCCGGGTTGTACGCGGTGTCGTGGGTGAAGCGCAGTGCGGCGACGAGGGCGTCCGCCACCTCCGCGCTCCCGGCGAGAGAGGTGCCCTCGGTGGCCCAGGCGGTGGCGACGGTACGCAGCCGGGTGTAGCTCTGGCCGAAGTTTCCCGGGTCGGTGAGCGGGGCGAGGTCGGACCAGAGGGCGGTCCGTCCGGCACTGCGGTCGAGCGTGCTCCAGAGCCCCGCGGCCGTGCTGTCCAGGGCCGCGAGCGCCGCTGTGAAGTCGGTGTCGGACGGGTCGAACCCGCCGCCGGTGAGCAGCGTTTCGGCGCGCTGGAGGAGGGTGCCGAAGTCCGCTGCCGTCGTCGATCTGTCGGACGCGGTCGTGACGGGCCGCGCCTGGGCGGCGCCCGCCGACGTCATGAGCGTCGTCCCTGCCGTGACGGCCGTGACGGCCGTGACGGCCGTGGCGGTGCCGGCCGCGAGAAGGGTCCTTCTGCTGAGGTTCACGGTGGTTCCTTTCCCGCCCCGGTCAGTCGGTCAGCGTGGACGGGTCGACGGGGGGCTTCGGCAGGTTCAGGGCGGCCAGTTCGGCCCTGCCGGTGGCATCGATCGGGAACGCCCAGGTGTTCACGAAGAAGTCGGTGAGGTCGTGGCCGGCGACGCGGCTGGAGTACGTGGCGAGGGCCCGGTAGCGCTTGTCGTTCTCCGTGTACTGGGACTGGGGGTTCTCCTCGCGCACCAGCTTGTGCAACCGGGGCCAGAAGTCGTCGCCGAAGGCGAGTTCCAGCTGGCGCAGCGGCACGAGTTTCTCGTAGGCGCCGAACGACTTCTCGTAACTCAGCCCGTCCGTACCGAACTTGCGCTGTGCGGACTGGAAGTAGGTGAGGCCCGTCGCCGCGTCGACCGTGAGGAGGTTGGACGGCTGCTTCAGGGTGCGCTGCGCGGCCAGTGAGTAGATGTTGACCGTGACCTCGGTCAGACCACCGGGCTTGTAAGCGAACTGCTGGTGAAGATGGCCGAGTTCGTGGTAGAGGCCCCAGCCGCGGGTGCGCAGTCCCTCCACCGTCGTGGCCCGGTCGAGATAGGCCCGCGGGAAGCCGTTGTAGCCGTGGGTGGCGTAGGCACCGACACCGGCCGGCACCTTGCTGACCTCGGTGAAGTGGTACGGCCCCGCCTTGCGGCGGTGCACCGGCTTCGAACCGTCCAGGCCACTGATCCGGGCATGCGAGTCGATGATCGTCTCGACCAGCCCGAGCAGGGCGGCATGGTCCTCGTCGCGGTACAGCAGCGCGCCCTCGCGGGTGAGCGTCATGATCGTGTGCGGGGCGTGGAGCTCGACGTACGGCGACGTGGTGAGTGTGTCCAGCTGCTGCTGGTAGTCGGCCTCGGTGGTGCGCCCCAGCGTGAAGACCGGCATGGCGACGGCACCGGAGCGGATCAGAACCCCGGCGCGCTCGCCGCTGCCCGTCAGGGTGAGGTAGACCGGGCCGCCGTGGGGGTCCGTCACGGTATTGGCGCCCGCGGTCAACGGGTAGCTCCGGGGTTCGGTGATCTCGCCGTAGTAGTCCCAGGCGCCGATCCACAGGGTGGGCAGCAGGCCGTCGTACGGCTGGACGGTGAGGGAGAGCGGGGTACCGGCCGGGACGTACAGGCCGGTGGGCTGGAACTCCGAGCCGCGCAGGGCCTGCCCGAGCCGCAGACGCTCGGCCTCGGCGGCCGGCCGCGCGGTCAGGGTCAGCTGCACCGGACGGCCCGTGCCCGGACCGGAGGGGGCGTCGGCCGTGGCCGCCCGGGCCGTGCCCGAGCCCAGGGCGATCGCCGCGCCGGCTCCGGCCACGGCGGCGAGGACGGAACGCCGCCCGACGAGGGAGGAGGCGGAGGAAGGGGAGGTGGTGGAGCCGACGGAGTCAGTGGTTGTGCGCATGCGGAACTCTCCCTGCAGAAACGAGTGAGGGGCGGAGGCGTGCGGAACGGGTGCTGCTCGGCGTCAGCATGTAAGCGGTTGCTATCGAGCCGCAAGGGGAGTCACGAAGTTACTGTGATTTTCTATGGCCAACTGCGGACAGGCGGGAAGTAAGCGGTCACATGCGGGTGGACCGGCCGGGGCATGGTGCAACGGAATCGCGTACCACGATGTGGGTCCCGAGCCGCAGCGTGCCCGTGGTCGGCTCGCGCCAGTCGTCCTCGTCCCCGCGGGTCACGGCGAGCCGTACCGCCTGGCGTCCCATCTCCTCCAGCGGCACATGGACGGTGGTCAGTCGCGGCCGCAGCTCCTGAGCCACCGGAATGTCGTCGTACCCCACCAGGGAGACGTCCTTCGGCACCCGGATCCCGGCTTCCTCCAGGGCCTGCGCGGCGCCCGCCGCCACCATGTCGTTGGCGGCGAAGGCCGCGGTGAAATCCGTTCCGTCCCGCAGTAGTTCCGCCATCCGTCGGTACCCGAAGCCGCGGCTGAACGCGCCGGGCTGGACGAGCTCGGGGCGCACTGCGACACCGCGCAGTTCCAGGGCCCGCTGATGCCCGGCCAGCCGGTCGCGGGTGGTGGAGAGCTTGGGCGGTCCGCCGAGGTAGAGGATCCGCTCGTGCCCCTGCATCAGCAGATGGTCGGTGATGGCGAAGGCGCCGCCCTCGTTGTCGTACTCGACCGCGACGGTGGGTGCCTGCTCGCCCAGCGGGGGCCTGCCGCACAGCACGAGTTTCGATCCGCCCGCGTCCAGCTCGCGCGCCCTGCGGGCCAGCTCGGTGGTGTAGCCGCGGTCCGCGATGGAGCCGCCGACCACGACCACGGCGTCCGCCCTGCGCTCGTGCATCAGATCGATGAAGGCCAGCTCGCGCTGCGGGTCGCCCTGGGTGCAGCAGACCAGACAGAGCCGTCCGCCGAGCGCCGCCTCCCGTTCCACTCCGCGGGCGATGTACGCGTAGAACGGGTCGATGACCTCGTTGACGATGATGCCGACGGTGCGGTTGGAGACGCCGGCCAGCGCACGCGCGTGGGCGTTGACGACATAGCCGAGTTCGCGCATCGCGGCCTCGACGCGCTCCCGAGTCGCCTCGGCGACCGGGTAGTTGCGGTTCAGTACGCGGGAGACCGTGGCCGTCGAGACGCCCGCGCGCCGGGCGACATCGGTGACCGTCGCGCGCCGTTGTCCGTCCGCGGCTGTGCTCTGCCGGCGCATCCGGCTCACCCCCTGGTGGCTGTTGTGTGACGCCGAGCCTAGAGCCTGCGCCGGGAATGGGTTCATGCGATCCTCCCCAGGTCGGCCCGGTGCACCGGGTGGTCGAAAGGAATGCCTCCCGCGTACCGCGCCAGCTCGTCGACGGCGAGTGCCCCGAGCCGCCCCACCTCGTTGCCCTGGGCGCCCGCGAGATGCGGGGTGAGGAAGACATTGGGCAGGTCCCACAGGGGGTGGCCGTCCGGCAGCGGCTCGGGCGACGTCACGTCGAGGACCGCGTCCAGGCGCCCGCTGACCAGGTGGCCGGTCAGCGCCTCGGTGTCCACCAGAGGGCCGCGCGCCGTGTTGACGAGCAGGGTGCCGGGCCGCATCAGGCCGATCCGCCTGGCGTCGATGATGCCGCGGGTCTCGGGGGTGTCGGGGGCGTGGACGGTGACCACGTCGCTGGTCGCCACCAGGGTGTCCAGGTCGGTCGAGGTGACACCGAGCCGCTCCGCCTCGGTCCGGCTGACGTACGGGTCGTACAGCAGGACCTCCGCGTCGAGGACCCGGAGCAGTTCGATGACCCTGCGGCCGATCCGGGACGCCCCGACCACGCCGATGGTCAGGCCGTGCGTGCCGAGCCAGTGCTGGCGGTCGAGGTCGGCGCCGGTGCGGTGGGTGCGCCGGGTGCGGAAGAGCCCGGCGAGCGGGAAGACGCGCTTGGCGCCCATGATGATCGCCGCCAGGGTGAACTCGGCTACCGGTACGGCATTCGCGGCGGCGGCCGAGGAGACGACGATCCCGCGGTCGAACGCGGCCGGGGACAGAAACGTCTTCACCGTGCCGGCGGCATGGATCACGGCACGCAGCGCGGGCGCCCGGTCCAGCAGTTCGGCGTCCACGGGCGGGCAGCCCCAGCCGGTGAGCAGGACCTCGGCCATGCCCAGCGCCGCCGAGGCGTCCGGGGAGTCGAACTCGCTGACGACGGAGGGATGGAGCAGGTCGGCGGTCTCTTCCAGACGTGCCCGTACCGGTGGCGGAAAGACGTCGTCGAGCAGTCCGGGGCTCATGACCAGGACGGTGCGCGGCCGTCGCGGGCGCGGTGCCGCGGCATCGCCACCGGAATGAGCCGGTGCCTCTTCGGTGGTTCGCACCCTGCCTCCGGATAGTAATCGCGTTCTATGGAATGACCGGCACGCTAAGGAGCCCGATGGTCGACCGTCAAGCTCGCGGTCATCCCAACTGTCCAGTTCAGAAGCATTTTTGCTGATTCTCTGGAGAGGAATCACCGACTGAGGCATCGCGTCTCAACGACTTTCGGCCGGATCTCTTGACGCTTGGGTTAACCGCTTACTAACTTGCGGCCCCAGAAGGCTCACCATGCGCCACCCAGCCGAACAGGACGCACCATGGCTGAAACAGCACCCCCGTTGCCGCGGGAGAAACGGCGACAGAAGGCCGAGACACCCTCCCCGCCCGCTGCCCAGGCCGTCGTCGCACAGCACCGGCTGACACTCTGGCAGCGGATCAAGCGGGATCGGGTGATGCTGCTGCTCACCCTGCCCGGCCTGCTGTACTTCGTCGTCTTCCACTACGTGCCGCTGCTCGGCTACGTGGTCGCGTTCCAGGACTATCAGCCGTACCTCGGGTACATGCACAGCGTCTGGGTGGGGTTCGCCAACTTCTCCGCCGCGTTCGGTGAGCCGGCCTTCTGGTCCGCGACGTTCAACACCCTGGAGATCGCCCTCGTCCAACTGGTGTTCTTCTTCCCGGTCCCGATAGCCCTCGCCCTGCTGCTCAACAGCATCGCCAGCGACCGCATCAGGCGCTTCGTGCAGAGCGTCGTCTACCTGCCGCACTTCATCGGCTGGGTCATCATCGTCTCGATCTTCCAGCAGATCCTGGGTGGCGCCGGACTCCTGCCCGACGTACTCGGCGGACTGGGGCTGCCGCGCTACGACATGATGAGCGACCCCGACGCCTTCCCGTGGCTGCTGACCCTCCAGGTGGCCTGGAAGGACGCCGGCTGGGGCACGATCATCATCCTCGCCGCGCTGCTGAACATCGACAAACAGCAGTACGAGGCGGCCGCGATCGACGGCGCGGGTCCGCGGCGCCGTCTGTGGCACGTGACCCTGCCCGGCATCGCCCCCGTACTCATCCTGCTGTTGATCCTCAACCTCGGGCAGATCCTCTCCGTCGGCTTCGAGCAGATCCTGCTCCAGCGCGACGCGGTCGGCCCGGACGCCGGTGAGGTCCTGGACACCTACGTCTACTACCACGGAATCAAGGACAACGACTGGGGCGTCGCCGCCGCCGTCGGACTCGTCAAGGCGGTCATCGGCACCGCACTCGTCCTGGGCGCCAACAAATTCGCCCACCGACTCGGCCACGAAGGGGTGTACCGCGGTGCTGACCGCTGAGAAGACGCGCGCCACGACGAAATCCACCGCACCGACGCCCCGGCCCGCCGCCGTCCGCGCGTCCGACGGCCGACCGCCGTGGATGGAACGGCCCACCCGCATCGGGCAGATCGCCAAGGCGGTCGTCGTCGTCGTGGTCGTCCTCGCCGTCGCCTACCCGCTGGTCGGCGTCATCGGCACGAGCTTCGCCTCGCAGACCGACATCATCAAGAGCTCCGGTCTCGTCCTGTGGCCCGACCACCCCACCCTGGACGCCTACCGCACCATCTTCACCGGCGGAGTCGTCACCCGAGCGCTGATCGTCTCCGTCGGCATCACCGTCCTCGGCACCCTCGCGAGCCTGCTCGTCACCGTGGGCATGGCCTACGGACTGTCCCGCCGCGATGTCACGGGCTCCCGTTTCATCCTGATGACGGCCCTGTTCACGATGCTCTTCAACGCGGGCATCATCCCGAACTTCCTGCTGGTCAAGGGCCTCGGCCTGTACGACACCTACGCGGCCCTCGTCATGCCGACCCTGGTGAGCGCCTTCAACCTGGTCGTCCTGCGGTCCTTCTTCATGAACCTGCCGGAGGAGCTGTACGACGCCGCGAAGGTCGACGGCGCCGGGGACTTCCGCATCCTGGTGCGGATCGTCCTGCCGCTGTCCAAGGCCGTCCTCGCCGTCATCAGCCTCTTCTACGCGGTGACGTACTGGAACGCCTTCTTCAACGCGCTCCTGTACCTCAACGACTCCGACAAGTGGCCGCTGCCGATGGTGCTGCGTACCTATGTCCTGCAGGGCCAGAGCCTGAACGCCGCCTCGGCCGGCGAGGTCCTCGCCCCGCAGCAGGCCGTACAGATGGCGGTCCTGGTGATCGCCGTCGTACCGATCCTCTGCGTCTACCCGTTCCTCCAGCGCTACTTCACCAAGGGCGTCCTCACCGGCGCCGTCAAGGGCTGAGCGCAGCCACCGCCCCCCACTCCTTCCGTCCCCTCTCCCAAGGAGATTCAGGTGTCGAGCTCCACCCCCATCAACCGCAGAGCACTGTTCCGCATGGGCGCGGGCGTCGGTCTCGCACTGGCCGCCGCCCCGTTGCTGGCCGCCTGCGGCGACGGCGGCACGACCGCGAAGGCGGAGGCCAAGAGCGCCTCGCTGATCCCGGACACCGCGGTCCGGAACATCGGCCTCAAGCCCGACCTGGCGGGCACCGCCGCCGGTGTTCCGCAGGGCTACTTCAGCTACCCGGCCAAGCCGCTCCGGGCCACGAAGGACACCCCGCTCAAGGGCGCCGAGCCGATCAGCGCGACGATGGAGACCTTCTCCCCGCCGCCGCCGGCCCGCGGCAAGAACGCCGCCTGGCAGGAGATCGAGAAGCTCCTCGGCGGCCAGGTGAACATCACGGCCGTCCCCGCCGACGACTACGGCACCAAGTTCTCCACCATGGTCGCCAGCGACAGCCTGCCCGACCTCTTCATGTACCCCGAGATCGGAGGCGTCGACAACAAGGCCGCCTTCCTGCAGGCCACGTGCGCGGATCTGACCCCGTATCTCGCCGGTGAGAAGGCCAAGGACTACCCGAACCTGGCCGCGATCCCGAAGGGCGCCTGGCAGGCCGCCATCTTCGGCGGAAAGCTGTACGGCATCCCGATCGCCCGCACCGGCACCGGCGGCGCAGGCTTCTACCGCCACGACCTGTTCGAGGAGGCCGGCGTCACGAGCCTCGACCAGATCACCGGCCTCGACAGGTTCGTCGAGCTCTGCAAGGAACTGACCCGGCCCAAGAAGGACCAGTACGCGATCATCGCGGGCGTCACCAACGTACTCGCCATGTCGGCGGGCGCGCCCTACTTCTGGCGACTGGACGAGAAGACCGGCAGGTTCACCACCGACCTGGAGACCCCGGAGTACCGCCAGGCCGTGGAGACCGCGCGCGAGCTGTACAAGGCCGGCTGTTTCTACCCGGGCACCCTCCAGATGTCCGGGGCGCAGAAGGCCCAGTACACGGACATGTTCAAGAACGGCAAGGGCGCGTACGTGTACGACGGCATGCCCACCTATCTGGCACCCGGTGTCGGGTACGTCGCGGCCATGAACGCGATCGACAAGAAGTACGACCCGCGCCCGTTCGTCCCGGTCGGCAAGGACGCCATCGCCTGGATGGACAACGTCGAGCTCCAGAACACCCACATCAAGAAGGCGTCCGGAGACCGGGTGAAGCAGGTTCTCGCGCTGGCCGACTTCGCCGCGTCCCCGTTCGGCAGCCAGGAGTACACGCTCATCAACTACGGCGTCGAGGGCAAGGACTTCACCCGGGACGCCAAGGGCAACCCGGCCCTCACCAAGCAGGGCACCCAGGACGTCACCGTGCCGTGGAAGTTCATGGCCTCCGCCGTCCCCGCCATCTTCAGCGCCGACTCGGAACAGGGTGTCCGCCACGTCCATGACGCCTTCACCAAGATGATTCCGATCATGGAGCAGGACCCGACCCTGCGGTACTCCTCGCCCACCTGGGACTCGAAGGGCACCGGCAGCCTCTACACGTTCAAGCAGGACGCGCTCAAGGACATCATCGCCGGCCGCAAGCCCATGTCCGCCTACGACCAGCTCGTGAAGGACTACCTGGCCAAGGGCGGCGAGCAGGCCCGTGGCGAGTTCGAGGACGCCTTCCAGAAGGGGAAGAAGTGACGACACGACGCTCGGCCCTCAGAATCGGCGGCGCGGCGGTCGCGGCGGCCGTCGCCGTACCCGCCCTCGGCTCGCCCGCCCTCGCACAGCCGCACGGCTTCGACCCGAAGCCGGGCTCCGACGGCGTCGGCGACCCGCTCTTCCCGACCCTCGGCAACGGTGGCTACCAGGTCGTCCACTACGACCTGACCTTCGACTTCACCCCGGTGACGTACGACTTCACCGCGACCGTGAAGATCAATGCCAAGGCCACCCAGGACCTCTCCGCGTTCAACCTGGACACCGACGGACACACCATCGAGTCCGTCACCGTCGCGGGTCGCCCCGCCGGCTGGGAGCTCTCGCCCGGTCAGAGCGGCCAGGAGCTCACCATCACCCCTGCCCGACCGCTCCACAACGAGCAGGCGTTCGCTGTCGAGGTCCGCTACCGGGGCAACGGCAAGGCGCCCCGACTCGGCCTGACCGGCTGGAAGTTCGGCACCGACGGCGGCTTCGCCTCCGCGGCCCAGTCCTCCCGCGCCGACACCTTCCTGCCCTGCAACGACACTCCGTCCGACAAGGCGACGTGGACCTTCCACATCAGCGCACCGCAGGGCTATGTCGCCACCGCCAACGGTGAGTTGCTCCACAAGACCCCGCGCGCCGACGGCTCCACCGTGTGGCACTTCGCCCTGCGCGAGCGCATGGCGACCGAACTCATCGGCATCGCCGTCGTCAAGGGCACCTATCTGTACGGCACCAGCCGGCGAGGCCTGCCCCTGCGGCACGTCGTTCCGCAGGGGCAGGAGGAGAAGTACGGTCCGATCGTGGCCCGTACCCCGGACCACCTGGACTGGCTGGAGGCGAAGTTCGGCCGCTATCCGTTCTCCGTCTACGGCGTCCACATCTACGACGGCTACACCGACGCCCTGGAGAACCAGACCCTTTCCCTGTTCTCCACCAACTGGTTCAAGCCCAACGCCAACGGCCAGCCGGGCTACGAGACCACCATGGTCCACGAGCTCGTCCACCAGTGGTTCGGCGACTCCGTCACCCCGAACGACTGGCAGCAGGCTTGGCTCAACGAGGGCCCCGCCGTGTACTACGCCGGCCTGTACGGCGAGGAGCGCGGCTGGTCGGTCTTCGAGGACAAGATGAAGGCGACGTACGAGAAGCTCGACGCGGTCCGCGCCGCCGACGGCCCGCCCGGACTCCCGAAGGCGCTCGGCGGCACCAACATCTATGACGGCGGCGCACTCGTCCTGTACGCCCTGAGCCTCCGGATCGGTCAGCGGCAGTTCGACCGGGTCATGCGTGAGTGGGTGAAGCGCTTCAAGGACTCCACCTGCACCAGCGAAGCCTTCATCCGGCACACGGTCGACGTCACCGGCGACACGTCCCTCGACCCGTTCCTGCGCGACTGGCTCTTCGGAGCCGTGAATCCGCCCATGCCCGGCCACCCCGACTGGAAGGCCTCCGCGTGAACCGCCGCCCTCTGAACGTCGTACGGACAACCGCCGCTGCCGCCACCGCTGCCGTTCTGGCCGCACTCCTCTCCGCCCCGGCCGCCCTGGCCGCCCCCGGGGTCCGCACCCTCCACGCGGCCCCGGACGGGCAGGGCAGCTCCTGTACGGCCGCCCGCCCCTGCACCCTCGAAGGCGCCCGGGACGAGGCCCGCACCGAGACCGGGCGTGATGTCCGCGTACTCCTGAGAGACGGTACGTACAAGCTTGCCGAACCCCTGAGACTCGGCGTCGCCGACTCCGGGAAGGACGGCCACACGGTCACCTGGACCGCGGCCCCCGGAGCCCACCCGGTCCTCTCCGGCGGACAGGACATCACCGGCTGGCGGCCGAACACCGACGGCACCTGGACCGCCGACGTCCCGGCCGGTGCCACCCCGCGCCAGCTCTTCATCGACGGCCGGCGCGCGACCCGCGCCCGGGGCGCGGCCTGCGCGGCGAGCACCTGTGACGCCACCAGGACCGGCATGACCGGCGCGACCGCCACCGGCATCGCCACGTGGCAGCGCCCCACCGACGCCGAGGCCGTCATCCGGGTCCGCTGGCGCAACTACCACTGCCGGATCACCGACGTCAGCGGCGATGTCATGACCTTCGCCCAGCCCTGCTGGACCAACTCGGCGAGCGGCACCAACCGCACCGGACCCGCCTGGGACACCACCGCGGTCGACTCCACCCGCTACAGCGGTGTCGCCTACTTCGAGAACGCCCGCGAACTCCTCGACGAACCCGGCGAGTTCGTGTGGAGCTCGAAGGACCGCACCGTCACGTACCTGCCGCGGAAGGGCGAGAACATGCGCCGCGCCCAGGCCGTCACCCCGCACACCGAGCAGCTGCTCGTCGTCGACGGTGCCCACGACCTCACGGTCAGCGGAATCGGATTCGCCTACGCGGCGTACCGCCAGCCGGACACCGACGAGGGCTACGCGGGCATGCAGGCCGGCCTCACCCTGACCGGAGCCACCGGCCCCGTCGACCACGCGGGCCGCTTCTACACCAAGCCCTCCGCCGCGGTCACCGTGCGCGGCGGACAGCGCGTCAGCATCGACAACGCCCGGTTCAGCCGCCTCGGCGGGGCGGGCGCGATCCTCGAAGCGGGCACCAAGGACAGCTCAGTGACCCGGTCGTCCTTCACCGACCTCTCCTCCGGCGCGGTGTACGTGGGCGACACCGAGCCGATGCCCGGGGCGGCGCTCGCGGGGGAGCGGAACACCGTCGCGTACAACACCATCAGCCGCACCGGCGTCGAGTACACCGACTCGGTGGGGATCTGGGCCGGTTACGAGGCCCAGCTGACCGTCGACCACAACAGCCTGGACCACCTCCCGTACTCAGGGATCTCGGTCGGCTGGGGCTGGAACCAGCCCGAGGCCCAGAAGTCCGTGCTGCGCGACAACAAGGTGACCGACAACCGGATCACCGACGTCATGGAGGTCGCACAGGCACAGCACGACGGCGGCGCGATCTACACCCAGGGCGCTCAGCCGGGCACGGTCGTCTCCGGCAACTACATCAACCGCTCCGCCTTCGGCAACACCGAGCGCGACGGCAACGGCATCTACCTCGACGAACAGTCCTCGCACATCGTCGTCGAGCGGAACGTCATCACCCGCATCGGCTACAAGTGGGTCTCCAACTGGGCCGACTACGGCATCCAGAACACCGCGCGGGGCAACTGGACCGACACCACCGCGCCGGCTCTCGGCGGCACGGGATCGGTCATGACGGACAACCTGACCGGTCTGGACCGGCTCCCGGCCGGAGCCCTCGCCGTCGCCGCGCGAGCGGGTGCCCACGGCGGCGCCGTCGAGCAACTGAGGACCGACCTGGCCCGTACCGGCACCGCCGCCCAGTCCTCCACCGAGGGCACGGCCGAGGCGGCGCTCGCCCTGGACGCCGACACCAACACCGACACCCGCACGCTGTCGGAGGCGGGCGCCTGGTGGCAGGTCGACCTGGGCCGCGAGCGGCACATCCGGCAGATCGAGATCTGGAACAACTCCTCGTCCACGACGGCCGACTTCGATGTCGTCACGGACGACGGAACGGTCCACGTCAGCGGGAAGGCACTGCGCCCGACCGTTCTGAATCTGGACAGCCGCACCCGCACGGTGCGGATCGTGACCTCCGGCACGGGCCGCGTGGCACTCTCCCAGGTGCTCGTCCACCCGTAACGGTCCGCTCTCCGTCGCCGGAGCGCGACGGACACCTCGGCACCCGGGCGCCGCCGGTCACCCCACCGGCGGCGTTCCCGTGCTCTCCCGCACCACCACCTCTCCCGCGACCCGCACCACCCGGGCCCGCCGCCGCGCGGACCGCTCCCGCAGCGCCAGCGCGATCACGTCCTCGCCCATCGCGGTCAGCGGCAGCGCCACCGTGGTGAGTGCCGGTGACAGCTCCCGCACCAGCGGAATGTCGTCGAAACCGGCGAGCGAGACATCCTCCGGTACCCGCAGCCCCGCTTCCCGCAGTGCGGCGAGCGCACCGACCGCCATCACATCGGTGACCGCGAACACGCAGGTCGGCCGCGGCCCGTCGCCGACCAGCAGCGCGCGGGCCGCCGCGTACCCGCCATCGCGGGTGAACGCGCCCTCCACGACCCGGTCGAGCCCGATCCCCGCCTCCGCGAGGCCTTCCCGGAAGCCGGTCAGCCGGTCCGAGACCGTGGTCAGTGCGGGCGGGCCGGTGAGCACCGCGAATCTCCGGTGCCCGAGCGAGACCAGCCGCCGGGCGAGCGCGGCCGCCCCCGCCCGGTTCTCCGGCTGCACGGTGTCCACGCGCAGGCTGCGGTGCCGGCTGACGACGGCCACCCGGCCGCCGCCCCGTACGTACGGCTCCAGTTCGGCATCCAGGGCACGCTCCCACGCCCGGTCCTGGAACCCGGATCCGATGAGCAGGATCGCGCGGGCGCGCTGGGCCCGCAGCATCGAGACATAGGCGATCTCCCGGGCGGGCTCCCGGAAGGTGGAGGCCAGCATCACCAGCAGGTCCTGCTCGGCCGCGGCGCGCATCACACCACTCGACACGGCGGCGAAGTAGGGGTCGCTGACGTCATGACAGATGAGGCCCACCGTACGGTTGTTGGCCGAACCGGCGAGCGCCTGCGCGTGCGCGTTGGGTATGTAGCCGAGCTTGTCCGCAGCCGCCCGCACCCGCTCGCGCAGGTCGTCCCGGACCCGGGTCGTGCCGTTGAGGGCGCGCGATGCGGTGGCGGAGGACACGCCGGCCTCCCGGGCCACGGCGTCGAGCGTCACGTGCCCCGCTGCGGGAAGGCCGCCGCGCGGCTCCGGGCGGTGCGCTGTTCCCCGTTCACTCAACTCGACCCCCAAGGGCGCGGTGGTGGAAGGCCACGAAACTTGTCGACGACCTATTGACCGTGCGTGCAGGCAGTCATTAGCGTGGCCAAAACCTTATCAGAAAGCGCTTTCTGAAAGCGCCTTCTCGTCATCGCAGGATCGCACAACTCTCCACAACTGCACCCGAAGCGGCGGGAGTTCCCAGTGAGCCAGAGCGCGTTGACCAAAAGTCCCCCCGAAGCGGAGGGAGTTGTCCGACGGGCCGGTCCCTCGGCGGGGGAGCGGTTCGCGCGGGCGGCCGAGCAGAGCTGGCGGCCCGTCGTCCTGTTGCTGGCCTGTTTCGCCGTCTGGTGGGTGATCTCGGCGGCGGAGCTGGTGAAGCCGTATCTCGTACCGTCCCCCGGGGCGACCCTCGACGTCCTCACCGGCAAGGCCGGATATCTTTGGCAGCACACCTGGGTGACCACGTACGAAACGCTGCTCGGCTTTCTGATCGCCGTGGCCGTCGGTGTACTGGCGGCGGTCGTCATGGTGTACTCCTCGACCGTCGAGCGCACGCTCTATCCGATTCTGCTGTTCGCCCAGGTCGTACCGAAGATCGCGATCGCGCCGCTGTTCGTCGTCTGGCTCGGCTTCGGTATCGAGCCGAAGATCCTCATCGCCGTGCTCATCGCCTTCTTCCCCGTCGTGATCTCCATGGTCACCGGCCTCAAGGCGGTCGACCCGGAGATGATCCAGCTGTCGGCGACGATGGGCGCCAGGCCCTGGCAGACCTTCCTCAAGATCCGCTTCCCGGCCTCGCTCCCGCATCTCTTCTCCGGGCTCAAGGTCGCGGTCACCCTGGCGGTCACGGGCGCGGTCGTCGGCGAGTTCGTCGGCGCCAACGAGGGCCTGGGCTATGTGATCCTCCAGGCCAACGGCAACCTCGACACCCCGATGCTCTTCGCCGGGCTGCTCGTGATGTCACTCATCGGCGTCGTGCTCTTCGTCGTCGTGGAGATCGCCGAAATGCTGCTGCTCCCGTGGCACGCCAGCCGCCGGGACACCTCCGCCACCACCACGTACTGACTGCGTCATACCGAATTCGTCGCGAGAAGGGCCAGCCCATGCATGCGCGCAGACTCCTGATCGGTGTCGTACCCCTCGTCCTGGTGGCCACGGCCTGCGGTGGCAACGACGCGTCGACCACCACGAGCGAATCGGGCAAGAAACTGGACAAGGTCACGCTGACGCTCAACTGGTATCCGTACGGCGAACACGCGCCGTTCTACTACGGCAAGCAGCAGAAGATCTTCGAGAAGCACGGCATCGATCTGAGCATCCAGGCGGGCCAGGGCTCGCAGAAGACGGTGCAGGCGACCGCCGCCGGTCAGACCGACTTCGGCTGGGCCGACACCCCGGCACTGCTCGCAGGTGTCGACCAGGGCGTCCAGGTGAAGAGCCTCGGGGTCTTCCTCCAGACCACTCCGGCTTCGGTGCAGTCCTTCGACGCCGAGGGCATCGGATCGCCCGCGGATCTCAAGGGAAAGACCATTGCGGGGACCGCCGGTGACGCGCTCTCCAAGACCTTTCCGATCTTCCTGAAGAAGAACGGCCTCGACGCGTCGGACGTCAAGGTCCAGAACACCGATCCTGCGGGCAAGATCGCCGCGGTGATCTCCGGGAAGACCGACGGGCTGCTCGGCTACGCCAGTGACCAGGGCCCCACGATGCAGGAGAAGGCCAAGAAGAAGGTCTCGTATCTGCGTTTCTCCGAGAACGGGCTGAACTTCTACTCCAACGGTCTGCTCGCCGGACAGAAGATCCTCGCCACGAAGTCCGAACTCGCCGAACGCATGGTGCAGGCGGTCAGCGAGTCGTGGGCGGCCGCCGAAAAGGCCCCCGGGCCGGCGGTCGCGGCGATGGACGGGGCCTCGGAGCAGCTGCCGCCGGCCACGGTCCTGGCCGAGCAGTTCAAGACGACGCTCACCCTGCTGCACACCTCGTCCACCGAGGGGAAGGCGCCCGGAGTGAACGACGAGGCCGACTGGCAGCAGACCATCGACGTCTTCGCCGAGGCCGGCATGGTCGGCAAGCCGAAGGCCGTCGCGGAGTACTGGGACGAGAAGACGGCGCTGAAGGGATGACGATGCCGAAGCAGTACACGACGCGGACCAAGGCACCGGTTCCTGCCGCGGCGGTCGGACTGTCCGATGTCGCGGTCCGGTTCCGCAGCAGGAAGCGCGATGTCACCGCGTTGCGCGAGGTCTCGCTCGATGTGGCGCCAGGTGAGTTCGTGGCGATCGTCGGACCGTCCGGATGTGGCAAGTCGACCCTGCTCAAGCTGGTCGCCGGACTGCTGAAGCCGTCCTCGGGCGAGGTCCGGCTCGGCGGCGAGCAGGTAGACGGGGTGCGACACGACATCGGTTACGTGTTCCAGCGCGCCGCCCTCCTGGAGTGGCGCTCGGCGCGTCGCAACATCCTGCTCCAGGCCGAGATCCGGAAGATGCCTGTGGCGCAGGCGCGCGGCCGGACCGACGAGTTGATCCGGATGACGGGCCTGGCCGGTTTCGAGGACGCCTATCCGCATGAGCTGTCGGGCGGAATGCAGCAGCGTGTGGCGTTGTGCCGGGCGCTGCTGCACGAACCCCCGGTGCTCTTGATGGACGAGCCGTTCGGCGCGCTGGACGCGCTCACCCGCGAGCAGATGAACATGGAGCTGAACCGCATCTGGCGAGAGACCCGCACCACCGTCCTGCTGGTCACCCACTCCATCTCGGAGGCCGTCTATCTGGCCGACCGCGTGGTGGTGATGAGCCCGCGCCCCGGCACGATCTCCGAGGTCATCGAGGTGGGGCTGGACGCGGAACGGGAGTACGGCGAGACGCTGGGCCGCCCGGAGTTCCGGGACGCGGCCGCCCGCATCCGCGACCTGCTGGGGGCGGCTTCCGCACACGACTGACGGTGTCCCCGGCCGCCGGACGGGCCCAAGGACCGGGCCCGTCCGGGGCGGTGGAGGACGGAACGGCCGCTCCATTCACTCCAGCCCGGACGCGTCCGCCGGCATCCGTGTCTGTGCGCCCAGCAGCGTGACGCCGCTGTGACCCATGCCGGCGAGCTGCTACCAGCACACGCAGGCGCAGATCGTCGGCTCCTCGGCCATCGGGAAGGCGTACGGTCTCGTGCCCAACCCCCTTGACGCCACGCTGGACTCCACGCTCGCACGGTACGAGGAGCTGCTGGCCTCCCGTTGAGACCGAAGCGGCCCCGGACCGCGTCGCGCGCGGTCCGGGGCCGCCACCCCGTGGGTCGGTCCGGTCCGCTCAGTACCGCAACCGGGAAAGGTAGGTGTAGCTCGCGAGCGCCGAGGCGAACGGATCAGCCGGCGCGTCGTGCTCCACGAGCCACTGCTTCACACCGCCCCGTCGCGCCGTGTCGAACATCGCCGGAAAGTCCAGCACCCCCGAACCGACATCCGCGAAGTCCCCGTTGGGTGCCATGTCCTTCACATGGAGCGCAGGGAAGCGCCGAGGATGGCGCACGAAGAGTTCCCCGGGCGCCGAGGCGCCCCCGTTGGCCGCCCAGTACAGATCCAGCTCGAAACCGACCAGGTCCGGGTCGGTCTCGGTGAGCAGGATGTCGTACAGGCCGACGCCGTCGACCACCTGATGGTCCGTCCCGTGATTGTGGTAGAGCAGCTTCAGACCGGACGCGCGCGCGGCGAGCCCCACCCGGTTGAAGACCTTGGCCACTTCCCGGTATCCGGCCGGACTGTGCAGCGAACCCGGCAGGCTGGGCACGACGATCCACTTGCCGCCCAGGGTGTGGATGTCCTCCAGGGCCTGGGGGAGTCCGGCCCCCTTCACGATGTCGTAGGCGACGTGTTCGAGGACGGTCCGCAGCCTCGTCTCGTCGAGCATCCGCCGGATGTCGGCCGCGCTGTGTCCGTGCCGGCCGCTCACCCCGACCGTGGCGTAGCCGATGTTTGCCAGCCGCTCCAGGGTGCCCCGGAAGTCCGTCGCCAACGGTGTGCGCATGGTGTACAGGTGCATGCCGATTCCCGACGGAGGGATGCGCCGGCGGCGGCGGGCCTCGGCGGCGGACGCGGAGGTGGTGCCGAGCCCCGCGGCTGCGGCAACACCCACGGCCGTGCTCAGAAAGGTGCGTCGTGTGCGGTCCATGCGGGTCTCCCCTCTCAACTCACGTCGATGCGTACGAAACCGGTGGTGGTGTCGCCCTTGTCGTCGGTGACCGTCAGATGTGCGGTGTACGCACCCTTGCGGTCGTAGACGTGCGTGGCCGTCGCACCCTCCGTGCCCGATGCCTTGATGTTGTCGCCGAAGTCCCAGTGGTACGAGGCGATCGTGCGCCCGGCCACCGGTCGGACCGCGCCGCTCAGCGTCACGGAGAGCGGTGCGGTGCCCGTCGTCGGAGTCGCTCTCACCGTGACTTTCGTCCCCGGTCGCTTCTCGACGCCGGGGCCGTTGAAGTGCAGCCAGTCGACAGCGAACAGGTCGGCCTTGTCGCTGCTCCACTCCGGGTTGCTGAACACCGCGTACAGCTTCACGCTGTCACCGGGATCCGTCAGTGCCGTCGTCGGTGAGACGACCTTGCCCCAGTCGCCGGTGTTGGGGACGGTCACCCGGCCGAGCAGGGGGCCCGTCGGCGAACCCGCCCGGAATTCGACACTCCCGCCGATCCCGCCGGAGGCCGCACCGACGGTCACCGAGTCGATGTTCTTCAGGTTCACCGGATCGAAGCTGATCCAGTCACCGTCCTCGATCTCGGTCAGCCGTTTCCCGCCGGAGGCATCGGCCCTGCTCCCGATCACCGCACCGCCGTGCGCACCGCCGGTCGCCGTGAAGTGCTCGGCCTCGCGGAAGGCGGTGCGCAGGGTGAGCGAGGTCGAACCGGTCAGCGCGGGTGCGCCGGGAGCGCCCCGGTCCTCGTACTGAGCGGTGATTCCGTAGTACAGGTTCTGTCCCGGACCGTGGCTGTCCCCGGCATCCGTGACGATTTCCCCGGTGCAGCCGGTGTGGTTGTCGAGCGGATGCAGATGGGTGTCATGGCCGAGCTGCGACTGCACGACCACCCGTGAACAGTCGACCCGCCCATTCCTTCCGTCCTCCCTGTCCTTGACCTTGACGGTGAAGGGGATGGTGTCACCGAAGCTGAACACCCCGCCGTTCGGGGGCTCTTTGATGGTCACCTCCGGGCGGGTGTTGCCGACGGTGATGTCCTGCACGGCCTGCGCCGTGAGGCCGCCGGGCCCGGTGACCGTGAGCCGCGCGGTGACCAGTCCCTTCGTGCGATAGGTGTACGAGGGGTTCGCGTCCGTCGAGTCGGTGGTGCCGTCCCCGTCGAAGTCCCAGGCGTACGAGACCGGCCGGCCGTCGGGCAGTCCGGAACCGGCGCTGGAGAAGTCGACCGCCAGTGGCGCCGGTCCGTTGTCCCGGCTTGCGGTGATCTTCGCGTCGGGCAGCCGTCCGTCACCGACGTAGTCGATCCGGTAGATACCGGCACCCTCGTTGCTGCCACCGCGGCCCGTACCGCTGCCGAGCCCGAAGTCGATGACGTACAGCGCCCCGTCGGGGCCGAAGTCGGCATCGAAGGGCTGGTTCCACTGCATGTCCTGGAAGATGCCGTTGATGGACTGGAGTTCACCGGCCTTGACGGGCGCGAACCGCGGATCGGTGAACGTCTGGTCCTTCTGCTGGAAGGAGAACGTCTTGAACCAGCGTCGGGTCAGCTCGTAGTTGATCCACTTCCCCTCGAAGTACTCGGGGAATTTGGTGCGGTAGGTGTTGTCCGGGTCGTAGTCGTAGACCGGACCGCTCATCGGGCCGCCGCCCCCGGTGCCGAGCTCCGGGAATTCGGCGGACGCGGAGTAGGCGTACCAGACGGTGGCGGGCCGGGCGGGCGGCAGTTCCCGCAGTCCGGTGTTGTTCGGCGAGTCATTGACGAGCGCCGCGCAGTCGAACTTCGGACCCGATTTCTTCGTCGTGAAGTCGTAGTCGTTGAACGGGGTGTTGTCACCGATGCAGTACGGCCAGCCGAAGTTGCCCGCCTTCGTGATGCGGGTGTACTCGACGGTGCCCTCGGGCCCGCGGTCGGCGACGGCCTCCTTGGCGTCCGGTCCGTAGTCGGCGACCAGCAGCGCGCCGCTCAGCGGATCGGTGGTGATGCGGAAGGGATTGCGCATCCCCATCGCGTAGATCTCGGGACGTGTCCTCTCCGTACCGGGGGCGAAGAGATTTCCCTCGGGAACGGTGTAGGTGCCGTCGTCCTTCGGGGTGATACGCAGAATCTTTCCGCGCAGATCGTTCGTGTTGCCCGCCGTGCCCTGGGCGTCCCAGGCCCGGCGGCCGGCGCTCTCGTCGATCGGGGTGAAACCGTCCGACGCGAACGGATCGGTGTTGTCACCGGTCGCCGCGTACAGATTTCCGGCCTTGTCGAAGGCCAGCGAACCGGCCATGTGGGAATTGGCCCGGCCCTCGCCCCGCCAGGTCGGAATGGTCAGCAGTCTCTTCTCCGAGGCCGGGTCGACCGTGTTGCCGGTGACCGTGAACCGGGAGAGGTCGAGCTGTTTCTCGGTCTTGTCGGAGTGCAGCAGATACAGCCGGTTGTTCGTGGCGAAGCCCGGGTCGAGGGCGAGGCCGAGCAGTCCGTCGGACTGACTGGTCATCTCCGGGGTGTACGCGAGGTCCAGCGCGGTGGACACCTTCATCGTCCGCTGGTCGATGACCTTCAGCTTCCCGGTGCGCTGGGCGAAGAACACCCGGCGGTCGGGTGCCACGGCGAGTTCGAACGGGTCGGCGAGATCGCTGGTGGCCAGTGCGGTCCGCTGGAAGGAACCGGTCCGTGTGGCCGTGCAGTCACCCGGCTTCGCACCCGCTGCCCACTCGATGCCGCCCAGCAGGTGCCGGACGAAGCCCTCCTCCTGGAACGCCGAGGACGCGTGCCCGCCCGCGGTGAACCAGGAACGGCCGCCGTCGTAGTTCTGGCACCAGGACCACGGATGGTCCACGCCCTCGTCGAGCCCCAAGATGCCGTCGCGCACCTTGATCTGTGCGAGGGTGTGGACCTTGGAGGTCGGATTGGTGCGCCAGTTGTACCACTCCTCCGTACGCTCCCAGAGATCCGGAAGGCCCTTGGTGGAGGGGTGCGCGTGGTCGAGGACCTTGATCCGGCCGGTCTGCACGGCCGGGTGCTGGTCGAAGACGGCGCCGACCAGGCCCTCGTACCAGTCCCAGTCGCGCTCGCTGGCGGACGCGGCGTGCAGACCGACCCAGCCGCCCCCCGCTCGGACGTACTTCTGCAGCGCCGCCCGCTCGGCGGCGTTCAACAGGTCCCCGGACTCCGGTGTGGAGTTGGTGTTGTTGAACACGACCGCCTGGAAGCGGGCGAGATCGGTCTCGTTGAAGACGGCGGAGTCGTCGGTCGCCTCGACCTCGAATCCGTTCTCGGCGCCGAGCTTCTTGATCGCTTCGACTCCGGCGGGAATCGAGTCGTGCCTGAAGTTGGTGACCTCGGAGTAGACCAGGACCCGGAAGGAGGCCGCCTGTGCCCGGGGCGGCGAGGCCACGAGAAGGCCGACGACCAGCGCCAGGAGTGCGGTGAGGGCGATGAGCGGGGGCGGAGACCGGTGACCGTGTAACGGGCGGCCGGGCGACGGACGATGACTCATGGGCGCTCCCTGTGCGGTAGATGCCGACTGCGGGATGTAGAAAGCGCTTTCTGGAGTGCATCGTTCAGATTAGGTTCAGCTCTTGATGGGGTCAATGGGGCGGTGGTGCACGTCTGTGACGACGCCAGGGCCTCGGTGCGCGGGGTGCCGACAGGCGGCCCCCCGGCCCGGTCAGCGGCGGAGAAACGCGCTGATGCGTTCCCGCAGGCCCCGCGCATCCAGGCCGTGGGCGGCGAGGTGCTCGTCCATCTGCCCGTACTTGCGCAGCTCGGTCCGCCCCACCCCGAGGCCCAGCACGCGATGGGGCAGCTCCGCGAGCGCGTCATTGACGGCGGCGGTGGACGTGCCCGCCAGATACGGCTCGACGATCACCACATCGGCGGCCCCGCGGCTACCGGCCGCCCGGCGCAGCCCCGCCCCGTCGAACGGGCGGACCGTCGTCGCGTACAGCACGGACACGTCGAGGCCCTCGGTCGCCGCGAGGACGTTGTCGAGCATCGGCCCGACCGCGATCACCACGCCGCCCGTGCCTTCGCGCACCGTGAGGAACCCGGTCGTCCCACCGACCGGTCGGGCCCGGTCGTTGGACTGCAGCGACAGCCGCACATACACCCGGCCGTCCCCGGCCGCTGCCTGCCGCAGCAGCGCCTCGGCCTCGTCGGGGTGGCCCGGCACCTGAATGGTCCAGCCGTCGAGGGTGTCCAGCAGGGCGACATCGCCCGGTGCCATATGCGTGAAGCCGCCGGCCGGCCAGTCGTACGAAGCTCCGGCGCTCACCAGCACCCCGCCCACTCCCTGGTGGCCGAAGTCCAGCTTGACCTGCTCGAACGGCCGCTCCACGAGGAAGCTGGCGAAGGTGTGCACGATCGGTCGCAGCCCGGTGAGGGCCATCCCGGCCCCCGCGCCGACCAGCAGCTGTTCCCTGATGCCGACATTGACGACCCGGTCCGGATGGGCCCGCTCGGCCCCTTCGAAACCGTCCCGGCTGATCTCGGCCAGTACCAGCGCGAGACGGGGGTCCTCGTCCAGCAGTTGCGACGTGGTCGAGATGAAGCGGTCACGCATCGTGTCCATGTGAAGTGTCCCTCTCCGATTTCGTCGGTACCGTGTCTCCGGTTCTCGCCCGACGCGTTCAGTTCTTGGGGGCGACCCGCGCGACGACGGCGCGCGGCCGTCCGGGGTGGGCGGCCGTGAAAGCCGCGTGGAGCGCCTCGTGGTCCCGGCCGTCGACGGACTCGACCGACCAGCCGGCGGCCCCGAACCGGGCCGCGATCCCGCCGGGGCGGCCGTAGGACGCCGACGCGTTGTCGATCACCACGGTGTGCAGCTGCTCCAGCCCGGCCGGCCCCGCGTAGGCGAGCGCCTCGTGATTGCTGCCCTCGTCCAGTTCGGCGTCCCCGATCAGCACCCACACCCGGGGGTCGGTCAGCCCCTGCGCCCGCAGGCCGAGCACGCTCCCCACGGCCAGCGGGAGCCCGTGCCCCAGCGACCCGCTGCCGATCTCGACCCCCGGCACCAGTGTGCGGTCCGGATGGTGCCCGAGCGGCGAGTCGTACGAACCGAAGCCCGGCAGCAGCCCCTCGTCGAAGAAGCCGTGCGCGGCCAGGACCGCGTAGTACGCCATCGGCCCGTGCCCCTTGGACAGCAGGAAGCGGTCGCGGTCGGGTGCGTCGACGGTGCCCGGCGTCACCCGCAGCACCCGGTCGTAGAGCACCCAGAGGGCGTCCAGCGTGGAGGTCGCGGCGGGGCCGTGTTTCTCGTCCCCCGTCATCAGGCCCATCAGCCGGTTCATGTCGCCGTAGTCGGCCGTCGGTGCGGCAGTCGTCCTCGTCATGGGTCCAGCGTGAAACATCAAGCTCGGTTGAGGTCAAGCGGGGAAAGCGGTTCGTGACCACCCACCCGAGTGCGGTATTGTTCTCATGCGCGTTCGGCCAGGGGGAAACCCCAGGTCAGGCGGGCATCGGGACGTGGCGCAGCTTGGTAGCGCACTTGACTGGGGGTCAAGGGGTCGCAGGTTCAAATCCTGTCGTCCCGACTCGAAGGAGTCGTGGTTCGAGGGGCCGTTTCGGAGGAATCCGAAACGGCCCCTCGAACATTTCCGGGGACGCTCGGGGGCCGACGTCCTCGACCGCGCGGCGGGTGACCTCGATCAAACCCGGCAGGGAGTACGGGGCGCACAGCGTGCGGGGAAGGTGGCGCCCACGCTCGTCGTGGCGGGCCACGACCGGGTCCACGCCGGTCCGGCGGTGCGCAGGGTCGGTGGCTGATGCCCGGCGGATGTGCGGCCCGGACGGAGGACGGCGTCGCGGCTTCTCAGTCCTTTCGCGAGGGGGCGCCGGGCACGCGACAGGTGCCGATCCAGATGGTCGTGACTGCGCTGACGTAGCGGGCGCCGCAGCGGTCGGACGGGACGACGAGCTGGGTGCCGGCCGTGTCGAGTTCCTCGTCGTCCATGCACGTCGCGAGGAGCATGGGGGCGTTGCCGAAGTCGGCGTCGATCTCCGCCCACGACAGGACGGTGTGGTGGCCGTCGCCACCGCTCACGGCGAGCAGGAAGCGGGAGCGCTCCTTGCGCCGGACCGGGTCGAACCGCGGACGCGTCCGGCTCACGACCTCGCGCAGCAGCGGTCCTTCGAAGGTGTGATGCTGCGGCCCGGCGGTCGCGCAGTCGAAGACGACGTCGGCACGGTGCTGAGTCCAGCCCTGCCGCAGGTCGGCGACGGTCAGTGTCGTCGGAAGGGCCACCTCCCCCCAGAGTGCGAAGGTGCCGTGCCGGGCGGTGGTCGAATGCGGTGGAGTGCTGAGCCGGCTCATCGTCAATCCCCTTCGGGCGGTCGGTGCCGCGACTGCGCCCAGTGATACCCGACAGCCCGGTGCGGGAATCGTGATTGCCACCCAAAGCACGCTGTTTCGCGTGTGATTGTGAGCTTGCTACGAGTGAAGCGATCGCATTATCCAGGTTCATGAACCAAGAGGCCGGCCCTCGGCGGCGTCTGCGTGCCGGCTGAGAGCGAGCCAGACGCGATCGCGGGTGAGAGGGAGTTCGGTGAAGCGGATCCCGGTCGCGTCGCGCAGCGCATTGGCGAAGGCGGGCGCGACGGGATTGAACGGGCTCTCGCTCATGGACTTGGCGCCGAGCGGGCCGATCGCGTCGGCGGTCTGCGCGAAATGGACCTCGGTCCGGGGGACGTCGGCGTACTGGGGGAGCCGGTAGCGGCGGAACGCGGCCGTGGTGACCTCACCGCGCTCGTCGAGCCGTACGTCCTCGAAGAGAGTCGCCCCGAGCGCCTGGGCCACCCCGCCCTCGACCTGCCCGAGGCACTGCATCGGGTTCATGACCTTGCCGGCGTCGGCGGCGTGGACACTGCGCAGGATGCGGATCTCTCCGCTGCCGGGATCGACGGCGATCCGGAACCACTGCGCGTTGAAGGCGACGGAGCGGGGCGAGCCGCCCCAGTGCCCGTCGGCCGCGAGTTCGTCCGCGGCACCGGTCGCCTCGGCCGCTTCGTACAACTCCTTGAGTGTGACGAGCCGGCCTGCGCAGTCGACGGCCTCGGCCCCGAGCACGCACAGGTGCCGAGCCGCGCCGGTGTGACGGGCGGCGAGCGTGCGCAACCGCTCCGCGAGCGACTGCGCGGCGAGCAGAACGGCCTTGCCCGCGACCACGGTGCCGGCGGAGCCGAAGGCACCTGTGTCGTGACGTACGACGTCGGTGTCGGACTGCCGGATCCTGATCCGGTCCTCGGTGGTGTTCAGGGCGCCGGCGGTGATCTGCTCGTGGACGGTGGTGGTGCCGTTGCCGAACTCGGCGGTGCCGACGGCGATGTCGTACGTGCCGTCGGGCAGGAGGCAGACGCGGGCGTCGGCGTAGTGGCCGCCGGGCGGACCGGTGGCGATCATGGCCATGCCGGTGCCCTGGCCGGTGAGCCACCCCTCGGGCACGTCCTGGTCGCCGGTGTCCTCGGCGATGGCCCCGCGGACCACGGACAGGCACTGGTCGAGTCCGTAGGAGGCGATGTGCAGATCCTCCTCCTCGCCGATCGGGCTGTGCATCGGCTCGCCCGGACCGATGATGTTCCGTTCGCGCAGGACCAGCGGATCCATGCCGAGGCGGTGGGCGAGCTCGTCCATCACGGACTCGACGGCGAAGGTGACCTGGCCCAGTCCGTACCCCCGGAAGGCGCCCGCGGGGACGGCGTTGGTGTAGACGGAGTAGGCGTCCACCTTCTTGTGCGGGGCGCGGTAGACGGCGAAGGACTCACCCACGCTGTGGAACATGACGGCCGGGCCGTGGTTGCCGTACGCGCCCGTGTTGGAGACCACCCGCATCTGCACGGCGGTCAGGGTGCCGTCCGCGCGGGCCCCGACCTTGATGCCGATGACGAAGGGATGCCGGGTGGTCGCTCCGTGGAACTGCTCGGCGCGGGTGTACTCCAGCTTCACCGGCCGGCGCAGCTTCAGCGCGGCAAGTGCCACGACGTCCTCGGTGAGCATCTCCTGCTTGCCGCCGAACCCGCCGCCGACGCGGCCCGCGACCACACGGACCTCGTCCTCCGGAAGGCCGTACAGCGCGCACAGGGCGCGCCGGGTCAGGAACGGTGTCTGGGTGGAGGAACGCACGGTCAGACGCTCGCCCGTCCCGTCCTCCTTCGGCTCGAAGTACGCCACGCAGCCGTGGGTTTCGAGGCTGGCGTGCTGCACGCGCTGGGTGCGGAAGGTCTCCTCGTGCACGACATCGGCCTCGGCGAAGCCCTGCTCGACGTCGCCGATCTCGCCGTGCACCTCGCCCGCCACGTTGTCCGCGGCGCGGGCGATCCGCGACCGGGGCCCCTTGTCACCGTGCAGCGCCGGTGCGCCGGGCAGCATCGCGGCCTCCGGGTCGGTGACGTACGGCAGTTCCTCGTACGTCACCTCGATCCGGCGGCAGCCCTCCTCGGCCGCCTGCTCGCTGTCGGCGACGACGGCGGCGACCCGCTGCCCGACGTACCGGACGACGCTGTCCAGGACCCGGGTGTCGTCGGGGTCCTCCGTGGGGTGCTCGTGGCGGGCGCTGGAGTACAGCGTGGCAGGGGCGTCCTCGTGGGTGAGCACGACGTGTACCCCGGGGACCCGCAGGGCGGCGGAGGTGTCGACGGCGACGATCCGGGCGTGCGGGTGAGGGGACCGCAACAGTTTCATGTGCAGCAGGCCGGGCACCTCGATGTCGAAGGTGTAGCGAGCGGTGCCGGTGACGACCTGGGGGCCTGCCGGCGCGCCGACGTTCCTGCCCACGGCCTGTCCCGCACACGGGCGTTCGGTGTGCCGCACGCCCCGTACGGCGTCCTCGATGGCGCGGTATCCGGTACAGCGGCAGATGTTGCCCTTGAACGCGCGGGGCAGATCGTCGAGTTTGCCGTCGTCGTGCGCGGTGTCCCGTTCGGCTTCGAGTGCGGCGGTGGTCATCAGGAAGCCGGCCGTGCAGAATCCGCACTGGTATCCCTGCGCGTCGAGGAACTTTTGCTGCACGGGGTGGAGTTCGCCGCCGGACGGGGCGAGTCCCTCGACGGTGGTCACATTGCGGCCCGAGGCGCGTACCGCCGGATACAGGCAGCTGTGGACCGGCTCGCCGTCCACATGGACGGTGCAGGCGCCGCAGTCCCCGGCGTCGCAGCCCTTCTTCACGCCGAACCAGCCGCGTTCGCGCAGGTAGGTGCGCAGACACTGGCCGGCGTGCGGTGCGTCCTCGAACGTCTGCTCGTTGATCCGGATGCGGAAGCTCATCGGGCACCCTCCTGAGTGGGGCGGGTCAGTTCACGGCGGACCTCTTCGGCGAGGCGGAAACCCATGTGCCGCCGCCACTCGGGCAGTCCGTGGATGTCGTCGAACCAGTCGTTCTCGTCGATGCCCGACGCGATCGCGTCCCGGAGCTCCTCGGCGTCCGGCGGCAGTGGAAACCAGAACCGGAAGGGGCGTACGGTCGCCGCGCTGATCGTCACCGCCAGTGAGCCGTCCACCGGATCGAGCGCCCCGATCACCAGCGCGCCCGAGCGGCCCAGCCCGTACAGCGACGCCTGCCGGAACGCCGTACGGCACGCCGTCGCCCGGCCGGTCAGCGTGACGGAGCGGAGCAACTCGCCCTCCGCGAGGTCCTTGCGTCCCGCGCCGACGACGAAGTCGACGACCTTCACGCGCCGCAGCGAGCCGTCCTGTGCCTGGAGGAGGCACTCTCCGTCGAGCGCGGCGGTCAGCGAGATCATCGGCCCGGCGGGCAGGCCGTTGCACAGGTTCCCGCCGACGGTCGCCATGTTCCAGATCTTGAACGAGGCCAGAAAGGCCCGGCAGCACTGCTCGAACAGTGGGCCTGCGACCGTGCCCGGCGTCCGCGTGAAACGGGAGAGCCGAGCGATCGTGCAGGTCGCGGCGATCTCCAGCGACCCGTCTCCGTGCAGTACGAGCGGCTCCCAGCCCATCCGGCTCAGGTCGATCAGCCGCCGCAGGTGCGGCTGGGGCTCGGAGAACAGATACGTCCCTCCTCCCAGCCAGGCGTCGCCCGGCCGCCAGGGCTCGCGCAGACGCGCGTCCCGTACATCTGTGACCGTGTTCAGATCCATCTCTTCCCACGCCTCCCGGCAGGTGCTTTCACGCCAGTGAAGCCCGCAGGGGCCCAGGGGGACGACTGGTTCGGAGCCCGGAAAACCTCCACCCGGCAAAGTCGTGTACTGGAGGATCAACCAAGAAGCATTTTGCGTCTGCATCCGGGCACTTACGATGACCAGGCTGGTATATGCCTCGTAAATGTGAGATGCGGGCTTGGCCCGCGACCGCGCAAGGAGCCCGCATGCACGTCGAACATCTCCTCCGGCTCGACCGCCTCGATCTCGCCCTGCTCTGGGGGGAGGGGACGTTGCTCGGCCAAGAGATCAGCGGGGTGACGGCCACGGACCTGGAGGACCCGGCCCGGTTTCTCCAGCCGGGGGAGATCGTCCTCAGCGGCCTCGTGTGGTGGAGCCCGGACGGCGGCCGGGACAGGGCCGACCGTTTCGTCTCCGCCCTGCGCTCCGCCGGAGCCGTGGCACTCCTCGCGGGTGAGGAGACGCACGGCGAGGTCCCCCGCGAGCTGGTCGACACCTGCCGCAGACACCGGATCGCACTGCTGGCCGTTCCGGCGCACACGAGCTTCCGGGCGATCACCGAAGCCGTCTACCTCCGCCAGTGGGGAGAGCTCAGCCGCCGCCCCACGGGCCACTACGCGCTCCCCGAGAACGTACGCGTGGACCTGGGCCGCGAACTGGAGCGCGGCGCCCCGGCGGCCGAACTGCTGGAGCGTGCGTTCGCCCATCTCGGCACGCCCCCTTGTTACCTCCTGACCGGCAGCGGCCGTACGGTCGCCCGCACCACCGCAGCGCCCGAACTGCCCGCCCGGCAGGCGGCGGAGCGCCTGCGCGAAGCGCGCGGCACGACGCTGCGGATCGAGGCCGATGACTCCGTCTTCGACGCCTGGCACCTCCATCTGCCGGACGAGGGACAGGCGCCACCGCGTGTGCTGCAGGAGATAGCCGAGCTTCTGGGGCGGCACCGGCGCCGCGGCGACCGACGAGGGGCCGCGGGCCGAGAGGCCGGCGGGCGGCTGACGGAACTCGTCGGCGCGGCGTACCCCGACGTGAACGCCCTGCAGAATGCGCTGAGTTCGTGCGGACTGGCGGAGAAGGGGCCCTACACCGTCGTGGTCGCTTCGCAAACGCCGCCGAAGGACGGCTCGGGAAGCCGTGACGCGCTCACGGAGGCGCTGAACCATCTCCCTTCGCTCCCCTTCGCCGTCGGCGGGCGTCCCGGCGCCGAGGCGGTGGCGGTCGTCGCCCCTCGGGCGAAGGAGGGGGAATGCGATGTCCGGGGAGGGCTGGGGGAGGTGTGGCCACTGCTGCACGCCTGCCGGCCCGACGCCGTTCTGCACGCCGGGGTCAGCAGGCCCGTCACCGTCCCGGAGGAGCTGGGCACGGCCCTCGCGCAGGCCCGCCACGCACTCGCCGCGGCCCGCACGACGGTCCCGCACACCGCGCGGGTGGCAGGCGTCGATGATCTCTCCAGCCTGGAGACGTTGGTGGCGGGCGTGCCCCACGACGTGCGGGCCGTCTACCGCGAAACGGTGCTCGGTCCGCTCCTGCACGCCGATCGAGCCTCGAACGCGACGCTGCTCGCGACGCTCGAAGTCTTCCTGGCGCACAACTGCTCCTGGGCCAGGACCGCCGAGGCCCTGCACCTCCACGTGAATACGGTCCACTACCGCATCGAGCGCATCGAAAGCCTCACGGGCCGGGACATCTCCCGCCTCGACCACAAGCTGGATCTGCGCGCGGCACTGCTGTGCCGCTGACGACCGAGGAGGTCAGGGCAGGTCGATGTGGACGTTCGTCGACTTCACCCGCGCGGTGACGGTGACCCCGACGGCGAGTCCGAGTTCCTCGACGGCCTCGCGCGTCACGAGCGACACCAGCCGGTGCGGCCCCGACTGGACCTCCACCTGTGCCGCCACGTCGTCGACCCGTAGAGCGGTCACGATCCCCGCGAAGGAATTGCGCACGGACGTGGGCAGTTCGTCCGGCACGGCATGCAGGCCGGCCCCGCGCTCCTTGGCGAAGGCCGCCAGACTCGCTCCGTCGATCACCCGGTTGCCCGAGCCGTCCCGGTCCATGCGCAGCCTGCCGCCGTCCGCCCACCGGCGGACGGTCTCCGAGCTGACTCCGAGCAGCTGCGCTGCCTGTCCAATGCTGTACGACGGCACAACCGCACTCTAGGCCACGAACCCCCGGCCCCTGCGCGCCGAACACCGCGAACGGCGCGCAGGGGCTTCCCGCGGATCCGGCCGACCCGGGGCCGTGAGAGCCGTACGGTCCCCGGTCGGCGGGCGCCGCACGCAGTGAATCAGCGAACGGTGTCCCGGGTCGACCGGTCGCGTGCACGAAGACGGGTGCCGAGTGCCGCACCGGGCCCGGTGAATCGACCGACACGGCTCGGTCACACGGTCGGCACGGCCGCGGTGCATCCCGAGGCCGTGCCGGCCCCGCCCGCGAACGGGCAGGGCCGGCACGGTCACCACCGGGCCGACGCCCCGGCGGATGACACCGCGCTCGGCACCGGCGCGTAGCCGGTGGCCCGGGAGGTGAACGTTCCCCGGCCACGGGTGCGGCTGCGCAGCCGGGTGGCATAGCCGAACAGCTCCGCCAGCGGCACGGCAGCGGTGACCACCGAGGTGCCTGCCCGCGCCATCGAGCCCGAGATCCGGCCGCGCCGTGCCGCCAGGTCGCCGAGCACCCCGCCCACGGCGTCGTCGGGCACCGTGACCGTGACCTCGGCCATCGGTTCCAGCAGCACCATCGCGCTGCTGCGCAACGCTTCCCGCAGCCCGAGGCGACCGGCCGTCCGGAACGCCATCTCCGAGGAGTCCTTGGAGTGGGTCGCCCCGTCGGTCAGCGTGACCCGCAGCCCGGTCACCGGGTGCCCGCCCAGGAGGGCCCTCGGCCAGGGCGTCCCGGCAGCCGGTCTCCACCGCACGGACGAACTCCTGCGGTACCCGGCCACCCACGACGGTGGACCGGAACACGAAGTCCGTCGTCCCGCCACCGCCCTCCTCACCCGTGGCCTCCCACGGCTCCACATCGAGGACGACATGGGCGAACCGGCCCGCGCCGCCGTCCTGCTTGACATGCCGGTACACCAGCCCGGACACGCCGCGGACCACCGTCTCCCGGTGTGCCACCTGCGGTCGGCCGACGCCGACATCGAGCCCGTGAGCTCGCCGGATCTTCTCCACCGCGACCTCCAGATGCAGTTCTCCCATACCCGACACCACTGTCTGACCGGTCTCGGGATCGGTCCGGACCGCCAGCGACGGATCCTCCTCCACCAGCCGTGCCAGCGCCGACACCAAACGGTCGGTGTCGATGTTCCGTCGGGCCTCGACCGCCACGGAGACGACCGGATCGGCCACGGAAGGCGGTTCGAGGACCAGGGGCGTCGCGGGCGCGGACAGGGTCGCCCCGGCGCGGGCCGCTTTCAGCCCGATCACCGCGACGATGTCCCCGGCGACCGCCCGGTCCACGTCCGAGTTCCGTCCGGCTCGGACCCGCAAGATCCGGCCGATCCGCTCGGTGCGCCGCGCGCCCACGTCCAGCACGGTGTCCCCCTTCCGGATCGTTCCCGAATAGACACGCAGGTAGGTCAGCCGCCCGGTGTCGGTCGAGTTCACCTTGAACACCAGCGCGGCGAACGGCGCCGCCGGGTCGGCGGGCCGCTCCTGCACCGCACCGTCCAGCGTGCCGCGTACCGCGGGCACGTCCAGGGGCGAGGGCAGGTAGGCCACGACGGCCTCCAGCAACGGCTCGATGCCCCGGTTGCGGTAGGCCGACCCGCACAGCACGACGACGGCCTCACCGGTACGGGTCAGATCGCGCAGTGCGGCGGCCAGGGTCGGTGCGCGGACCGTCGACTGCGCACAGAACTCCTCCAGCGCCGCCGGGTGCAGTTCCGCCACGGTCTCCTCGAGCAGCCCGCGCCGCCGGTGCGCCTCCGCGCGCAGGTCGTCGGGCACCTGCCCCTCTTCGAACGCGGTGCCGTCGTCGGACCAGACCAGCGACCGCATCTGCAGCAGATCCACCACTCCGGTGAATCCGTCCTCCCTCCCGATCGGCATCTGCACGGCCAGCGGAACCGTGTGCAGCCGCTCGCGTATCGAGGCGACCGCCGTGTCCAGGTCGGCCCCGGCGCGGTCCAGTTTGTTGACGAAGGCGATCCGCGGCACCCCGTGCCGGTCGGCCTGCCGCCACACCGTCTCGCTCTGCGGCTCGACCCCCGCGACGGCGTCGAACACCGCGACGGCGCCGTCGAGCACCCTCAGCGAGCGCTCCACCTCGTCGGAGAAGTCGACGTGGCCAGGGGTGTCGATCAGGTTGATCCGGTGGCCGTCCCAGGTACAACTCACGGCGGCGGCGAAGATGGTGATACCGCGATCGCGCTCCTGGGGGTCGAAGTCGGTGACGGTCGTCCCGTCGTGGACCTCGCCCCGCTTGTGCGTCATGCCGGTGAGATGGAGGATCCGTTCGGTGACGGTGGTCTTGCCGGCGTCGACGTGGGCGAGGATGCCCAGATTGCGAACGCCGTTCAGCGGACTGGTGGGATGACGGTGCAGGTCGGTACGCACGGCCGGTGGCCTTTCGGGGTGATCCGGATGAAGCGGCGCGATCGCCGGACGAACCGGCCCGCGGACAGGCCGTGCGGATGTCCCCCCGATGCGGCGCACCGCATCGGTGACGAGCCGTCGCAACGGCCCGAAATGCCTCAGGGGGAGGTCAGTTGTTCGTCACGGACATCCGGTGCCGGCCGCGCAGCGGGCACCGGGCGGGCGAAGACACCAGGATCACCTCGTACCGGGACCGGGGGACGACCACGGCGGTGCGGTGACGCATGGCCGGTCTCCCCTCGTTCGTCACGGTGCGCGCCGCGTCGCGGCGTGCGATTCGTGGCGAGTGTAATGAGACCGGCGTGGGCCGGGCACCGGATTTTTCTCCGGGCCGTTCTTCTCCGGGCCGCCGGACGGGAACGCGGCCGCGGGACCGCTCGCCGTGCTGCTGATCGAATCGTCATCTGGCGTGACAGAGTGGCGTGTTGAGGGACTCCTCGAAGGATGGAACGAACCCGGGAGCCGTCCTGGGCAACGGAAGGAACCACATCGATGGACGACGACCACGGCCTCGCCGCCGCCAGGGTGTTCGACGCTCTGGGGGCGGAGTACGAGCGGGCGTTCGCCGGATCGGCCACCCACCACGCCTCACTGCAAAGGCTGTTGGAGCACCTCGCACCGCACAGCCGGGTTCTGGATGTGGGCAGCGGAACGGGTCGGCCGACCGCGCAGGTCCTGACCGAGGCCGGTCATGACGTGCTGGGCGTCGATGTCTCGCCCGTCATGGTGGAACTGGCGGCCGGGCAGGTGCCCGGTGCGTCCTTCGAGTGCGCGGACATTCGTGAACTCCCCCTGGAAGAGGGCAGCTTCGACGCGGTCTGTGTGTACTTCTCGCTGCTGCAGATGTCCCGCGACGACCAGTCCCGACTGCTGCGGAAGCTGGCGCGGCTGCTGGTCCCCGGCGGTCACCTGGTCGTCGCGACCGTACCGGTGGACGCCGAGGACGTCGGCGTGTTGTTCATGGGCCATGAGGTGCGGGCGACCAGCTTCGGCGCCGAGGAGTTCACCGAGTTGGTCGCCGGGGCGGGATTCGCGGTCCTGTGGGAGCAGGCCGGCCTGTTCACCCCGGCCCATGAAGCGGCGGTGGCCGAGCCCCAGCTGTTCCTGCACTGCCGACGCACCTGATACGTCGGTCTCACCGGGGGGAGTGGTTGCCTCGGCGCTCGCTCGGCGGGACCCCGGGGCACCGCCGAGCGAGCGCCCGAGGGCGCTTGTACGCGATCAGCGGGCGCTTCCACCTGCGCAGCGCGTGCCTGCCGCATCGGCGCAACTGCGCGGGCGACACGGGCACGGGCTGCCCGCCCCGGGTGACCATCGCGTTGACCGGTGTCATGGGGTCCGTCGCCATGGACTTGGCGAGCAGTACGCCGATCACCAGCGGGGTCAAGGTCAAGGCCAGGGCCGTACCTGCCGTGGTGACGTGCTGCAGGCGGGGGCGGTGCGGTGCGTCAGGAGCCATGGCGGCCATTCGACCAGCCACGGCCCGCCGGCGAATCGGGCGTCGTACTCAGCCGGTTGTTCCCCGGTACTCACGCCCGTCGGCCGCACCCGCTCGGCGTGGTCGCGGTCCGCGCCCCTATGCGGTGGTGCCGGGACCCGAGCCCGTACCCGAGGCGGCCTTGATGCCCTTGGTGATGTCGTCCATGACGGACAGCGCCGGTGCCTTGGCGTCGATGTCGAAGCCGGAGCGGACGACGATCAGCATCTCCTCGGAGCGGGGGGACGGAAAGGCCAGCGACTGCACGTACCCGTTGTCGCCGTTCTTCGTCATCACCTTCCAGCGGACCAGATAGCCCTGCCGGCCGGCCACGGTGACCGGCTCGGACTTGAGCTCCTGATGCGAGGTGATGCCCCCGTAGATTTTCTCGCCGTAGGACTCCGTGGCGTTGGCGGAGATGTCCTTCGTCGCCGTGGCCTTCGCCGTGGTGGTGTCGAGCTTCAGGGCCTTCGCCGGCATGGAGAACACGCCGCCGCGCACACACTGCTGGGACGTGTCGCCGGGGCAGGCGTACTCACCGGTGGTCACGCCCGCCCCCGCGATTCCCGACGTGCCCTTCCAGCCGTCGGGCACGGGGAGGCTGATGCCCCCGGCCAGATCGGTGGCGTAGCCGTCCTCGGTCTGCGGCAACTGCCGCTCGGGTGCCCGGCTCTCGCCGCCGCCCCCGCGCCCGCCGCCTCCGGGAGCGCCGGGCGGCGCGGTGGACGGCGCCGTGGCCGCGTTCTCCTTCGGGCCGCCGGAATGATCCGACAGAAGAAGAACGCCTGTCCCGATCGCGGCGAGCGCCACCACACCTGCGGTGACGCCGATGAGTGTCCGTCGGCGCCTGATCGTGGCGGGCGGCAGGCGGAGATGGTCGGTCCACTGGTTGCCGTCCCACCAGCGTTCCTGAACGGGGCCGATTCCTGTATACCCGGGGTCTGGATGCCAGCCGGGCGGGCTCGTCTGGGTCACACGGCCCACGGTAGAACGGTTGCGTGAGAATCAGATGAATCCGGCCGCACCCGGACGGAGAGCCGTCACCCTCTCGCTCACCCTGCGCACGGGGGTGAGGCCACGCGTGTGCGCGGGTGGCCGGAACAGGCTGCGAAGGACGTGCGCTTCGTGGACACCATCCCGTACTCCCCGGTCGGGAAGATCCTCCGCCGGGACCCGCGTGACCCCTGTGGAGGGCGACGATGAGTGAGACACCTGCGGTACGGATCGAACGCGACGGCCCCGTCCTCACGGTGGTCCTCAGCCGGCCCGAGGTCCGCAACGCCGTGGACGGTCCGACGGCGGATCTGCTGGCCGCCGCCTTCCGCGAGTTCGACGCCGACCCGGATGCGGCCGTCGCCGTGCTGTGGGGCGAGGGAGGTACGTTCTGCGCCGGTGCCGACCTGAAAGGCATCGGTACGGAGCGCGGCAACGAGGTCCGGGCCGAGGGCGACGGGCCGATGGGTCCGACCCGTATGAGCCTGAGCAAGCCCGTCATCGCGGCGGTCTCGGGGCATGCCGTGGCAGGGGGACTCGAACTGGCCCTCTGGTGCGATCTGCGCGTGGCGGAGGACGACGCGGTGTTCGGAGTGTTCTGCCGCCGCTGGGGAGTGCCATTGGTGGACGGCGGAACCGTACGGTTGCCGCGCCTCATCGGCGAGAGCCGGGCCATGGACATGATTCTCACCGGGCGCCCCGTTCCGGCGCCCGAGGCCTGTGCCATGGGGCTCGTCAACCGGATCGTGCCGACCGGCGAGGCCCGGCGCGCGGCGGAGCGGCTCGCCCGGGAGATCGCCGCGTTCCCCCAACTGTGCCTGCGTCACGACCGGCTCTCGGTCAGGGAGCAGCACGGTCTGAGCGAGCCGGAGGCTCTGGCGGGGGAGTACCGGCACGGCCTGGTGCCGCTCATGGCGGGGGAGACGCAGACCGGCGCGGACCGGTTCGGCGGCGGCGCCGGTCGGCACGGTTCCTTCGACGACTGAACGGCGGTCGCATCATGCGACAGCGGGGAACCGCACGGGCGCGGTCCGGCGCGCGGCCCGACACCGTGGTGGCGAGGTCGTCGTCGGCGGACCGCGCCCGAGCGCGACCGCCGGGCAGGTACGTGCTTCCTCAGCAGTTTGGTCCGACCATACGTGATGTGTGACATAGTTGAAGATCGGCGGCAGACAAGACGACACCGGACGATTCCGGTCGAGGCAGGGGGTGACGGGATGCCCGTCGAGTGGCAACCCGTACGGCAGTCCCGTACGCATGAACTCGTGCTCCGGAGCATCGAGGAGCGGGTGTTCGCCGGGGAGCTGAGGGCCGGCGACCGGCTGCCTCCCGAGCGGGAACTCGCTCCGGTGCTCGGGGTGAGCCGGTCCGCGCTGCGCGAGGCGCTGCGTGTGCTGGAGACCATCGGTGTGCTGGTCGCCCAGCCCGGCCGGGGGCCGGATGCCGGGGCGCGGATCGTGCGGAACCCGGACGACGCCCTCGGGCGGCTGCTGCGTCTGCACTTCGCTCTGGGGAGCTACAGCCTCCAGGACGTCCTGGAGGCGCGTGTCGTGCTGGAGAGGTCCAGCTTCGAGGCGGCCGCACGGCATGCCTCGGAGGAAGACCTCGACGAGGCGGAGACCCTGGTCGTGCGGATGGGGGAGCCGGATGTCGCGGTGCCCGAGTTCAACGACCTGGACACCCGCTTCCACGTTCACCTCGCGCGCGGTTCCGGCAACGCGCTGACCTCCACGCTCACCTCCGCTGTACGCGAGTCGGTGCGCCCCTTGATCCTGCGCGCCCTGGAGCGGGCCGAGGACTGGCCGGCCACGGCCGCCGCGCTCAACGCGGAACACGCCGAACTCCTGCGGCTGGTGCGCGCGGGCAAGGGCGAGAAGGCCGCCGACCTGGTCGAGCGGCACATCCGCAGCCTCCACGGCACGCTGGTCGACGAGAACACGGAGCGTCTCTGAGGGCGGGCCGCACGCGCCGGCGATGCCCCTCGGGCGCAACTTGTCATGCATATGACTCTCTGGCCTCGTCGCCACTCCGTGCGCCGCATCCTTCATGTTTCGGACCGAGGCTAGTATGGTCGGACCATATAAATGCAGAAAAGATCGGAGAGACCCATGCGCATCGGACTCTTCGCCACCTGTCTGGGAGACACGCTCTTCCCCGAGGCGGTGAAATCGACCGCGGTCCTGCTCGCCCGACTGGGCCATGACGTGGTGTTCCCGCCCGGGCAGACCTGCTGCGGCCAGATGCACGTCAACACCGGATACCAGCGCGAACCCGTTCCCCTGGTACGGAATTTCGCCGAGCAGTTCGGTGACGCCACGATCGACGCCGTCGTCATGCCGTCCGGATCGTGCGCGGGCTCGGTCCGCCACCAGCACGAGATCGTCGCGGAGCGGTACGGGGACGCGGCGCTGCGCGCGGGTGTCGCCACCGTCAAGGCCAAGACGTACGAGTTGTCGGAGTTGCTCGTCGACGTCCTGGACGTCACCGACGTCGGTGCCTACTTCCCGCACCGGGTGACCTACCACCCCACCTGTCACTCCCTGCGCATGCTCCGCGTCGGCGACAAGCCGCTGAAGCTGCTTCGCGCCGTCGACTCCATCGACCTCGTCGAGCTGCCCGAAGCCGACTCCTGCTGCGGATTCGGCGGCACCTTCGCCGTCAAGAACGCCGAGACGTCGACGGCCATGCTTCAGGACAAGATGCGCAACATCGCCACCACGGGGGCCGATGTCTGCACCGCGGGGGACTCCTCCTGCCTGATGCACATCGGCGGCGGGCTCTCCCGTATCGCCTCGGGCACCCGCACCCTGCACCTCGCGCAGATCCTCTCCGCCACCCGCACCTCGCCGTACGTCCCGACGGAGGCCGTCCGATGAGCAGCACCTTCCTCGGCATGCCCGCGACCCCGCCCCGTTCCCCGTACGGAACGGGCAATCTGCGTGGCGACCGGACGTTCCCCGCCGCCGCCCACGACGAACTGCGCAACGAACAACTGCGCCGCAACCTCGGCCGGGCCACCCGCACGATCCGCGCCAAACGCCTGAACGTCACCGGCGAACTGCCCGACTGGGAAGAACTGCGCGACGCCGGCTCGGCCATCAAGACCGACACCATGAACCGGCTCCCCGAACTCCTGGAACAACTGGAGCGCGAGGTCACCGAGCGGGGCGGCACCGTCCACTGGGCGCGTGACGGAGTCGAGGCCAACGAGATCGTCGCCCGGCTGGTCAAGGCGACGGGCAGCCGCGACGTCATCAAGGTCAAGTCGATGGCCACCCAGGAGATCGGCCTCAACGAGCACCTCGAATCGGTCGGCATCACCCCGTACGAGACGGATCTCGCCGAGCTGATCGTCCAGCTCGCGCACGACAAGCCGTCGCACATCCTCGTCCCCGCCATCCACCGCAACCGCGACGAGATCCGGCAGATCTTCCTCAAGGAGATCCCCGGCGTCGATCCGGGCCTCGACAACGTACCCGCGCATCTCGCCGCCGCGGCCCGCGCCTATCTGCGCGAGAAGTTCATGACGACCAAGGTGGCTGTCTCGGGCGCCAACTTCGGGATCGCCGAGACCGGAACCCTCTGCGTCGTGGAGTCCGAGGGCAACGGCCGTATGTGTCTGACCCTGCCCGACACCCTGATCACCGTCATGGGCATCGAGAAGGTGCTGCCGCGCTACCAGGACCTCGACGTGTTCCTGCAGTTGCTGCCGCGCTCCTCCACCGGGGAGCGCATGAACCCTTACACCTCGATGTGGACCGGGGTGACACCCGGCGACGGACCGCAGGACTTCCATCTGGTCCTGCTCGACAACGGACGCACCGCGGCGCTCGCCGACCGGATCGGGCGCGAGGCGCTCAACTGCATCCGCTGCTCGGCCTGTCTCAACGTCTGCCCGGTGTACGAACGGGCCGGCGGCCATGCGTACGGATCCACGTACCCCGGGCCGATCGGCGCCGTCCTCACCCCGCAGCTCGCCGGCATGCACGCGGCCAAGGACGATCCGAACAGCTCGCTGCCGTACGCCTCCAGCCTCTGCGGCGCCTGCTTCGACGCCTGCCCGGTCAAGATCGACATCCCGTCGCTGCTGGTCGAGCTGCGTCATCAGCACACCGAGCAGGCCGGTACGACGGCGGAGAAACTGGCCATGAAGGCCGCGGCCGCCGTCATGAAGCGGCCGAAGCTGTTCACCGCCGCCCAGAAGGGAGCGGGCCTGGGCCGGGTCGTCGCCGGGCGGGACGGGAAGATCTCCCATCTGCCGCCGCCGTTCGACGGATGGAGCGACAGCCGCGACACAGCCGCGCCGCCGAAGCAGACCTTCCGCTCCTGGCTGGCATCGGCCGAGGGCGCCGCGACGATGCGGGCCGCCACCGACGAGTACGGGAAGAGCCGGAAGGACGGGGAGAAGTGACGACCGCTCGTGAAACGGTGCTGGGCAGGATCAAGGACGCCCTGGCCCTCGCCCCCGCCCAGGACACCGTCGTCCCCCGTGCCTACCGCACCGGCCGCACCCTTCCCGACGAGGAGAGACTGGAACTCCTCACCGACCGGCTCGTCGACTACAAGGCCCATGTACGCACCTGTACCGCCGACCGCACGGCGGACGCCGTCGCCGAGGCGCTGCGGGAGCGTGGGGCCCGACGGATCGGTGTGCCGGCCGGACTCGACCCGGCCTGGCTCGGCACCTACGACGGCGAGGTCCAGCAGGACTCCGCCGCCGTCCCTGCGCCCCGCCTCGACGCGCTGGACGGGGTCGTCACCGCCTCGGCCGTCAGCTGCGCCGAGACGGGCACGATCTTCCTGGACGGCTCGCCCGACCAGGGGCGGCGGGCGTTGTCCCTCGTTCCCGACCTGCATGTGTGCGTCGTCGATCTGTCGACCGTCGAGGTCGGCGTGCCGTCCTCGGCCCAGCGGACCTCCACCGTGCCCCCGTTCACCCGGACCCCGTCCACCACCGCGTCCAGCGGCCCGGGGTCGGGCTCCGCGGTCAGCGAGGCCAGCGCGACCAGCACCGTCGTGCCCTCCGCGTCCACCGACAGCCGGGGCACCACCGCCCAGCGCGTGTACGCCGTGCCCTGCGGGGCCCGTACCCCGTCCTGGGGCCCCCAGCCATGCAGCCCGTGCAGTGCGGAGGTCAGTGTGTCGTCGGGGCCGGTCGCCCAGCCCGTCTGCTCCACCCGGGCGCCGGCGGGCGCGCCGAGCACCCGGTGCACCCTCAGCTCGTAGCGGGCGCGTGCCACGGTGACGCTCTCCACCCGCATCCCCGGCACCATCGGCGCACCGGAGGAGAACACCGGTCGGTGCCAGGAGGCGGCCCAGCCCCAGCCGTCGCCGCCGCCGGCGCCCAGCGGGCGGATGGAGCGACGGCTGCTGCGCGTTCCGGCGACCACCACGGCCAGGTGGTTGTCCGCCGGGTTGGCCTTCGCCGTGGGACCCGTCACCGTGGAGTAGGACTGACGGCTGTACAGCGGGTCGTCCGCCACCCCGGACTCGCCCTCGTGCACGCGCACATGGTCGCTGCCGTGGTTGTGCAGCCGTACGATCCCGTCCGCCCGGGTGGACTGGACGAGCAGGCCCGGCGCGGGCAGCGCGAGCACCCGGTCGGTGCCCTCGCTCGGCGCGGGCTCCTCGGTCGCGGTCCACAGCGGATGGCCGTCCGGGGCGAGCAGCGACACGAAGGCCTTGGACGCCCAGTACGGCGACGCGGGCGCCGAGTAGTTCTGCAGCGACGCCTCGTGCGGGCCGTGCCAGCCCAGGCTCAGCAGCCCGTCCGTACCGGTCGCGCCCCGGTCCAGGAAGTAGCGCAGCGATCCGCTGATCACCCGCCGCGAGGCGCCCGGTGTGAGCGGGGTGTGCCCGGTGATGGAGCCGAGCGCCACCGACGAGGCCGCCGCGAAACGGTAGGTGAGCGAGCGGCCGAAGTGGATCGGCGCGCCGTCGCCGCCGAACAGCAGGGAGTAGCCCTCCAGATGCTCGCGCAGCCGGGAACCGTAGTGCGCGGACAGCTCCGTGTCGCCCGACAGATGGGCGTCCAGCACGGGGTAGAGGTGCAGCGCCCAGCCGTTGTAGTGGTCGAAGGCGCGGCCGTCGCCGTCCGCGTACCAGCCGTCGCCGCGGTACCAGCCCTCCAGCAGGCCGAGGGCGCGCTCCTTCGCGCGGGCCGTCTCCGCGTCCCCACGGCCCACGGACTCCAGGAACGCGGCCACGGAGTAGGGGAACAGGTACCAGTTGTTGGGCGAGGGGGTGTGGCGCAGCGCGCCGCGCAGCCACTCCTCGGCACGGTCCCGGACCCCGGACTCCAGCCGGTCCCAGAGCCATGGCCGGGTCAGCCGCAGACCGATGGCGACCGAGGCCGACTCGACCATGGGCTGGCCGAACACGGTGTGGTCACGGATCAACGGCCAGGACTCGGTGTCGTCGCGGCCGGGGGTGAGGGTTCCGGCCGCGAGTCCGCCCGCGTACCGGTCGAGCCAGCCGTGGGGGTCCTTGCCGTCCGCGCCCGCCACCCGGAAGGCGGCGGCGAGGAACGTACGCGCGTACCCCTCCAGCCCGTCGGAGCGCACCCCGGAGGCGGACGGCCGGCCCGGCAGGTCCAGCAGTGCGCCGCCCGGTGTGGCCCACTGCCAGGCCGCCTTGAGCAGTCCGTCCGCCGCACCCTCCCAGTGCGCACGGGTGTAGCCGGTGTGCGGGCTCAACGCCCGGTCTTCGGCGGGTAGTCGGAGAGAGGAGACCGGATGGGGTGCGGTCATGCGAGGAATGCCAGCCTTTCGCGTCGTACGGGATGGGCGAATCCGTCGCCCGCGGCCCAGCGGCCGGCCTCACCGACCGCCAGATCGACCAGTCGCCGCCACTCGTTTCCCTGTGAGCCTGCGAGATGCGGGGTGATGAGGGCGTTGTCGCACTCCCAGAGGGGGTGTGCGGGGGGCAGCGAGTCGGGCACGGTGACGTCGAGGATCGCCCGGATCCGGTCCTGCCGGAGCACGTCGACGAGCGCGTCCTGGTCGATCACGGCGCCCCGTGCGGTGTTGATGAGCACGGCGTCCGTACGCATCGAGGTGAGCAGTTCACGGCTGACGAGCCCGTGGGTGGCCGGCAGCAGGGGGGTGTGCACGCTCACCACGTCGCTGTGCGCGAACAGTTCACCGAGGCCGACGGACCGGACGCCGAGCGCCGCGGCCTCCTCCTCGGAGACGTACGGGTCGTGGAGCAGGACCGGCAGGTCGTACGGTCGCAGCAGCTCGATGACGCGTCGTCCGATCATCGAGGCGGACAGGACGCCGACGGTACGGCCGTAGTTGCCGACCTCGGTCGCGGTGGCGAGCCAGTTGTCGCGCCGGCGTTCCGTGCGGTAGGCACGGGCCCGTTCCAGGGTCCGCTTGCCGGAGAGGAGGACCATCGCGACGGTGTACTCCGCGACCGGCAGCGCGTTGGCGGCGGCAGCCGACGACACCTCGATGCCGCGGTCCCAGCAGGCCTCGGTGATGTGTCCGCGGACACTGCCCGCGGTGTGCACGACGGCGCGCAGCCGCGGTGCCGCCGCCAGGGCCGCCTCGTCGAGCGGCGGACAGCCCCAGCCCGTGACCAGGAGCTCCGCATCCGCCAGAGTGGCGCGGGCCCGATCGGTGGTGAAGTCGTCGAGAACGGGCGGCGGAGCGAGGTCGCACACCTCGCCGAGCGCGGCCAGGGACCGGGCGTCGAGGAGGGCGGTCGCGGCGTCCGGCTTCATGGCGACGGCGGCGCGCGGTCGGTTCCGGCCGGCGGGTGGGGTGGTGTGGGTACTGGGCATCTCTCTCCTGGTCGGGGACGAGGACGGTGGCGCGGCTGCTCGCCCGCGCCCGCGGTGAGCCCCGACTTCCGGAACCGCTGGAGCGGGGCGAAGGCGAGGATCAGCGGCAGCACCGCGAGCAGCGAGCCCGTGATCACGGCGGGTCTCCCCCTTCCACCGGGGCAGCGGTGCGACGGCCCACCCGCCCTTCCGCGCGGGGTCGTGCGTCACCATCGGTTCGACGTCCGGCGGAACGCTGGAGACGCGCTTGTCGCAGGTGGTGAGGGCGAGCGCCTGCGGCAGCAGCGCGGCGCGCAGGTCGTCGCCGACCATGTCGGTGATCCCACGGGCGACCCCGTCGATCGCGAAGCCGGGCACCTGGGGACACTCGGTCGTCGCCACGTCGGGCGCGTTGCCCGCCCGTGCGGCGTCGCTGAGTTCGGCGTGACCACCCCGGCCGCCCGTGGAGATCTGCTGGAAGCCGACCCGGGCGGCGTCGTGGCTGTGGTTGAACGCGTCCAGGACCTCCTGACTGCCGCGCAGGGCGGACCGGAAGGTGATGCGCGTGGTGTTCTTCCCGGCCCCGCTGCCGGTGGTGCCTGTGAAGCCGGTGTTGCTCCTGCTGCCCGACCCCGATGAACCGCCGCTGCCGCCACAGGCGCTCGGCGCGTCCGTCAGAGGCAGGGCGGCGATCGTGGCGGGCACGGATCGACGGCTCTGTCGACCGGGCATGTGCGCCTCCCGCGGCTCCTGATTGGGGGTCACGGGGAATCCTGATCGGCTGATCGGTACTGGTCAATAGATCGCTCAGAAGAAAATGAAAGCGGTCAAACGCTCATTCCGTGGAAGGGATCCTCTCCTGCGCGGATCCGCGCACCTTGAGCGTGGGCAGCAACTCCGTCCGGCGCACGGGTCCACGCGCGCCGACAGCCCCGGACAGCCTGTGGAGCAGCAGCTCCGCGGCGGCGCGTCCGATCTCCGTCTTCGGTGGCGCGACCGCGGTCAGGGGCGTGCTGCCGAGGGCCGCGACCACATCGTCGTACGCCACCACGGAGCAGTCGCGCGGCACCTCGACACCGCTCTCCGCCAGCCGCTGCACCAGCATCAACGCATCGATGTCGCCGTGCAGCACGGCCGCCGTGGCCCCCCGCTCCCGCAACAGCGCCGCGAGGTCGAGGCCGGTACGGGCATCGGCCGCGGGGTCCCGTGGCGCGACGGCTCCCGAGCCGACGGAGCCGGGATCGGGGCCGGGCACGGCCGCCGGGGAACTCAGCACCACCGACCAGTCCTCCACCTCCGTGTGCGCCGCGGCGATCTCGGCGAACGCCGCACGGATGCTGCGGGCCGTCGGGCTGTCGTCACGGGCGGCCAGCACGATGCGGCGATGCCCCAGCGACACCAGGTGCTCGACGGCGAGGTGCGTCCCGTACCAGTGGTCGGAACAGACGGAGTCGAGGGCGTGCAGCGCGCTGCCCGGCCGGGGCCGCCGCTCCATGAGCACGGTCGGCACGCCCACGTTCGCGAGCCATCCGTAGTCCAGTTCCTCCGAGCGCGCGTTGCGCCAGCGCGGCGCGATCAGCAGCCCGCGTGCCCCGTCCGCCAGTGCCCGCTCCACCAGTGGCCGTTCGGCGCCTGCCGCCTGGGGTGCGATGTGCAGGGCGATGCGCATGCCGGACTCCTCCAGAACGCTCCGGGCGCCGTGCAGGGTCTCGTACAGGTACGAATGCCGTTCCGGTACGACCAGAGCCACCGCCCCGCCCTGTTCGGCGGGGTCCTCGCCCCGCGACGCGGGCACCGCGGCGGGCGGCTGCGCCTCCCCGACCGGCCGGGCCACCCCGTGCCCCCGCCGCAGCCGTCCGGCCCGGGCGAGCTCCTCGACGTCCCGCCTGATCGTGACCACCGAGACATCCAGCTCGGCCGCGAGCACGCCGACCCTGACGGCGCCGCGCGACTCCACCACGGACAGGATTCGTTGTCGCCTGAGTTCGACCGGCTCCCGCATGCTGTTGGCCCCCTCGCCGTACCGCCGCGTGTTGTTCGTTTGAGCGCTTCCTGTGAGCGTTCGCGTCGCAGCATAGCGATCGCCCCGGCGCTGTCCACGGGCGTGGATCGTTCCCTGGGCCTCGCCTGCCTCGGAGAGCGCATGCCGGCTTTGCCCGACGGCGCCCGGGGCCTTTCGTCCGGGTCGGGCCGGATCGGGTGAGGGGCGCCGGTGCCGTGTTCGCGAGGCGGAGGAGGAAGTCGTGGCGGGGTCCTGGCGATCGACGACGGCGCGGCGCGGCGCGGTGCCGGGGCACGCGAGTCCGGCGTGATCGGAACGACGGGCCTCACCCGACGACCTGGGCGACGTTCCGGTGCTCCCGGGCGAGGCGGCGGTGGAGCTGCCGACGGCCGACTGTCTTTGGCTGCCGCAGCCAACCAGCGGCTCTTCGAGCAACTGGTCATCGGCGCGACCGTCCTCGGCGGACTCCAGCTGCTCCTGCGCTGAGCGCACACGACGATCCGTACCACCGTCGCGAACACGCCTCAGCCCTCCCCGACAGCTGCTCGCTGCGACCGGGGAGGGCTGGGAACAAGGCGTGGGCGGGGCCGGGTCAGACGATGCCTTCCTCGATCTCCGCCTGCTCGCGTGCGTTCCCGTACGCGGACGGCGTGCTGTACGAACGACGTGCGACGAACCACCAGACGGTGGCCAGAACCAGCACGGCGACCAGCGCGATCGACGCGTAGTTCATCGAGTCGACCGTCACCGGGGACGACTGGGGGAGCAGGAACAGCACGGTCACGATGGCGACCCACACCACGGCGATCCAGCCGATCGGCTTGCTCCAGCGGCCCAGGTGCCACGGCCCGCGCTCGAACCGGCCACCGGAGCGCAGCTTCAGGAAGATCGGGATCGCGTAGGCGGGCGTGATGCCGATGACGTTGATCGCGGTCACCGCGCCGTACGCCGTGGCGGAGTACAGCGACGGCAGCGCCAGCACGCCGGCGACGACGACCGACAGCCATACCGCGTTGACCGGCGTCTGGGTGCTGGCGCTCACCTTGCGCCACAGCGCCGAGCCCGGCAGGGCGTTGTCCCGGCTGAACGCGAACACCATCCGGCTGGCGGCGGCGACCTCGGCGTTGCCGCAGAACAGCTGGGCCGCGATCACGATCAGCAGCAGGGCCGTGGCTCCGGAGGTGCCCAGCGCGTCGATCAGGATCTGGGCCGGAGGCACCCCGGTCGCGCTGTTCTGGGTGCCCGCGTAGTCCTGGATCGCGAAGGTCAGCCCGGCGAGCAGCACGAATCCGGCGACCCAGGAGACCCAGATCGCGCGGACGATGCCCTTGGCGGCCGTCACCGAGGCGTTCGAGGTCTCCTCCGACAGATGGGCGGAGGCGTCGTAGCCGCAGAAGGTGTACTGGGCGAGGAGCAGACCGATCGCCGCCACATACAACGGATTGTGCCAGCCCGTGTCGTTGACGAATTCGGTGAAGACGAACGAGGGCGACTGGTGGTGCGACGGCACGACCGCCAGCACGACGACGATGACCGCGACACCGGCGAGATGCCACCACACACTGATGGAGTTGAGCACACTGACGAGGCGGACACCGAAGAGGTTCAGCACGGCGTGCAGCAGCAGGATGCAGAGGAAGATGATCATCGTCTTGCCCGGTGTGGGGGTGAATCCCCACTGCAGATTCATCAGCGCACCGGTGAACAGCGCGGCACCGTAGTCGATACCGGCGATCGCACCGAGCAGACCGAGCAGATTCAGCCAGCCGGTGTACCAGCCCCACTTGCGGCCGCCGAGCCGGTCGGCCATGTAGTAGAGCGCTCCCGAGGTCGGGTAGGCGCTGGTGACCTCGGCGAGTGCCATGCCCACACAGAGCACGAAGAGCCCGACACCGGCCCAGCCCCAGAGCATCACCGCCGGACCACCGGTGGACATGCCGAAGCCGTACAGGGTCATGCAGCCGGACAGGATGGAGATGACGGAGAAGCTGATGGCGAAGTTGCCGAAGCCGCCCATGCGTCGGGCGAGCACGGGCTGATAGCCGAGTTCACGAAGCCGCTCCTCCTCGTCCTTCGGCGGGATGGCCTCCGCACCCGACTGGGTCGGGGTGGATATGGACATGGGAAAACCTCCATGAGGAGTGATGGGGACGGGAAGGAAAGCGGTCGGTCCGGAACGGGGAGGCGGCCCGGCGCGCGGCGCCATGGCTCAGCCGTGCGGCCCCCGTCCGGGGTCGCGGGTCACCGCGAGGCAGCGGCTGCGCGCACGCAGGAAGACTTCCTCTGCGCCACCGGGGGCCTTGGGGTCCCGTGTGCGATACACCCAGGGAACGGAGGTGAAATAGGGCCCGAGTTCCCGGAACACCGGTGCGGCGTCGGCGAATTGGAGGGCCCCCCACAGGGCGTGGGCCAGATGGTTCAGGTCCAGCAGGGAATGGGAGATCGGGGGCGTGCGACGGAACCAGAGCTCCAGGGCCCGAGCCGCGTCCCGCTCCGCGTCCTCGGTGACCCAGTGGAGATCCAGGGCCTTTTCGTGCCCGTGCTCACGCCGGTAGCGCTCGACCCGCACGTACAGGGGCAGCGCGTGCAGCGCGGATCCGTCGGGAGCGGAAGAGGCCGCCCACTGAACGAAGTTGACCGCCTCCGAGAGCGATCCTCCGGCCTTCCGCGCGTACACGAACTGGAGCATCCGGTGGTAGGCCTCGCGGTTGTACGGGTCCCGTTTGTCGGCCTCCGCCAGCAGTCCCCACGGGCCGGGGAAGAGCATCGGCCCCGGCGGGTGCAGCCGGTGCTCCTCCAGTTGCTGGTGCTCGTCCAACTGCGACAGGGCCAGCAGGCACACCCAGGGCACCGGGTCGGCGGGTGAGGTGTGTGCGGCCGTCCGGCAGGCTCCCCAGGCTTCCTGCCACAGCTCCTGCGCACGGTGATGGCCCTCGCGATGGGCCCGCACGGCCCGCTCCACGACGACCCGTGCGTGCATCACGGAGGCGGCGACACTCCGCGGCTCCTCGGCCAGCCAGGCCTGCACCGCGTCCGAGCCGGCGGCGATGGCCCCGAGCACCTGGGTGCGTTGCGTCCACAGGGTCCAGTCCGGCGTACGCTCCAGCAGGTCGCGCATGGAAAGCCAGCGCCCGGTGCGCAGATCCTGTAACGCGACACGCAATTCGTTGTCATGGCCGGCCGGGTGGTAGACGGGCCGGAATTCACTGTTGGCCATGGACACGCCCTGCCCATGTGCGGCCGGACGGGGTGCGACGGACGGGAGATCTTCTCAGCACGTCACGCAGCCCGGCGGTGGCATGGAACCCGTGCGGAAGCGGAAGGCCCGGGATTCGAGGTCTCGGGGCTCGGGAGGGGGTGTCGGTGTCATCAATCCTCAAGGGCGTGGGGGGTGAAGCAGATGTTGAAGACCGAACTGCTTGCAAACGTCCGGTTGTTGCTCGGCGGTGAGTGTAAGGCCAGTTGCCCCGAACTCCGGACCGATTCGCGGATCTTACTCAAGTCGATTGATCCGTACGGACGTTGATCAGCATCCGACGGTTCCGGACGTGCACCCGGACGGCCCTTGACGTACGCGGTGGTCTGCACCACTCTGGGCGGCGGAGACCAATGATCACGATTCCGTTCAAGCCGTAGAGCTTTCGCACGACTGGAGTGTCGATGACAGGCCCGGTACTCGCGGTGGACCAGGGCACGTCGGGAACGAAGGCTCTGGTGGTCTGCCCGGAGCGTGGCGTGATCGGTTCCGGTTCGGTGCCCGTGCGGCCGCTTCATGGCGCCGGAGGGGCGGTCGAGGTCGACCCCGCCGAACTGCTCGGCTCGGTCGTCGAGGCCGGGCGTCGGGCGTTGCGCGAAGCGGGCGAGCCGGTGGCCGCCGTCGGACTCGCCAACCAGGGCGAGACGGTGCTCGCCTGGGATCCGGACACCGGGCGGCCCCTCACCGAGGCCATCGTCTGGCAGGACCGGCGCTCCGCACCCGTCTGTGCGGAACTCGCCGCGCACGAGCAGGAGTTGACCCGCCTCACCGGGTTGCCGCTCGATCCGTACTTCGCCGCCCCCAAGATGGCCTGGATCCGGCGCGAGCTGACCCGTGAGGGCGTGGTCACCACCAGCGACTCCTGGCTCGTCCATCAGCTGACCGGCGCGTTCGTCACGGACGCGGCGACCGCGGGACGCACCCAGTTGCTCGACCTCGACCGGGTCGGCTGGTCACCCGAGGCCCTGGACGTCTTCGGCCTCGGTGACGAGCGCCTCCCGGCCGTCGTCGACTCCGACGGCACCGTCGGCACCACGACCGCCTTCGGCGGCGAACTCCCGCTGACCGGACTCCTCGTCGACCAGCAGGCCGCCCTGCTCGCCCAGAACGCACTCGACCCCGGCAACGCCAAGTGCACCTACGGAACCGGCGCCTTCCTGCTCGCCCAGACCGGTCCGACGCCCCGCCGCGGGTCGACCGGACTGGTCAGCTGCGTCGCCTGGCGGCTCGGCGGCCGTACCAGCTACTGCCTCGACGGACAGGTCTACACCGCCGCGTCCGCCGTCGACTGGCTCACCGGCCTGGGGGTGATCTCGGGTGCGGCGGACCTCGACGCGATCGGTGCCGGCGTCCCCGGCTCCGGCGGCGTCACGTTCGTACCGGCGCTCGCCGGGCTCGCCGCCCCCTGGTGGCGCGGCGACCTGCGCGGATCGGTGACCGGCCTCGGCCTCGACACCACCGCGGGCCATCTGGTGCGTGCGCTGTGCGAAGGCATCGCCGCACAGGTCGTCGAACTCACCGAGGCGGTCGCGACCGACCTGGGCTCCCCGCTGACCTCGCTCCGAGTCGACGGAGGCCTGACCCGCTCGGCACTGCTCATGCAGACCCAGGCCGACCTGCTGCAACGCCCCGTCGAGGTGTCGGCGCTGCCGGATGTCACCGCACTCGGCGTCGGAGCCGTCGCCCGCCTCGGCCTCGACCCCCGGCTCCCGCTCCGACAGGCCGTACCCGAATGGAAGCCCGCCGCCGTGTACGAACCCCGGATCGGCGCCGACGAGGCGGCCGAACGCCTCGCCGGATTCCGCGCCGCCGTGCAGACCCTGCTGGACCATGCCTGATACGTACGAGAGTCACGCGATGAACCGCACGATCACCACCGCCGGAGCCCTGCCCGCCGACCTGCCGGGGATCCCGTCGGCGGATCAGGCCGATCCACCCGTCTACGACGTGACCGTCGTCGGCGCGGGTGTCGTCGGCACCGCCATCGCCCGCGAACTGGCGCGCTACCGGCTGCGCATCGCCCTCGTCGAAGCCTCGGACGACATCGGCAACGGCACGTCGAAGGCCAACACGGCCATCCTGCACACCGGTTTCGACGCAGTACCCGGTTCACTGGAAGCCCGGCTCGTACGCGAGGGGCAGCGCAGGCTCCTCGCGTACGCCGCCGAGACTGGCATCCCGGTCGAACGCGTCGGCGCGCTCCTCGTCGCCTGGGACCAGGAACAACTGGCCGCGCTGCCCGCCTTGTTGGCCAAGGCCGAACGCAACGACCACCACGCGGCCCGCATCCTGGACGCCGAAGAACTGCGGGCCCGCGAACCCCTTCTCGGGCCGGGCGCCCTCGGCGCGCTCGAGATCCCCGACGAGAGCATCATCTGCCCGTGGACGACGCCGCTCGCCTACGCCACCCAGGCCGTGCGGGCCGGAGTCCATCTGCACCTCAACTGCCGGGTGCGGCACATCGACAGCGGCGTCGACATCCACACCCTCAGCACCTCGCGAGGGCCGCTGCGCACCCGCCACCTGATCAACGCCGCCGGACTGCACGCCGACGAACTCGACCGGGAACTCGGCCACGACGCCTTCACCGTCACCCCACGCCGCGGCCAGCTCATCGTCTTCGACAAACTCGCCCGCGACCTCGTCAGCCACATCCTCCTGCCCGTGCCCACCGCAGCGGGCAAGGGAGTCCTGGTCGCACCGACCGTCTTCGGAAATGTGCTGCTCGGCCCCACCGCCGAGGAACTCGACGACAAGACCGCCACCGGATCGACCGCGGACGGCATCGCGCTGCTGCGCGAGAGGGGCCGCCGCATCCTGCCCGCGCTGCTCGACGAAGAGGTCACGGCCGTGTACGCCGGACTGCGCGCCGCCACCGGTCAGGAGGACTACCGCATTCAGGACCACCCGGACCGGCGCTACATCGCCGTCGGCGGCATCCGCTCCACCGGACTCACCGCTTCCATGGCCATCGCCGCACACGTCGTCGAACTGCTCGGCGCATCGGGCCTCGACCTCGGCGTGCCGTCCGAACTGCCGCCCGTCACCATGCCCAACCTCGGCGAGGCGTTCCCACGCCCGTACCAGGACGCCGGACTGATCGCCGGGGACGCCGCCTACGGCACGATCGTCTGCCATTGCGAGCGGGTCACCGCGGGCGAGATCAGGGACGCCCTCGGCGCGACGATCCCGCCGCACTCCCGGGACGGCCTGAGCCGCAGGACCAGAGCGGGCAACGGGCGTTGCCAGGGGTTCTACTGCGGGGCCGCGGTCCGCGCACTGTTCGAGGAGGCCCGCCCGTGATCCGGCGCGAGCGCACGGTCGACGTTCTGGTCGTCGGGGGCGGTCCGGCCGGTCTCGGCGCCGGGGCCGAACTCGCCGCGTCCGTCGCGGGCCGGGTCGAGATCCTGGAGCGGGAACAGACCGCGGGCGGCATCCCGCGCCACTGCCTCCACGGCGGCTTCGGCGGCCGGACCGCCCGGGGAGGTCTCACCGGACCCGCGTACGCCCGGGAATGTGTGGCCGCGGCCGAACGGGCCGGGGCCGTCCTGCGCACCGGCGTGACCGTGACCGGCTGGGCCGGGCCGCTGACCGTCGACACCACCGCGCCGACCGGCCTGGAGCGGATCACCGCCCGCGCCGTCGTTCTCGCCACCGGGGCCCGTGAACGCCCGCGCAGCGCCCGCCTCGTGCCCGGCACCCGTCCGCCCGGCGTCTACACCACCGGCGAACTCCAGCAGGCCGTCCACCTCCACCGACAGCGGATCGGCACCCGTGCGGTCGTCATCGGCGACGAGCCCGTCAGCCGTGCCGCGGCGGACACGCTGCGCGTCGCCGGCCTGGATGTCGTCGCCATGGTCACCGACCGGCCGCCGTCCGGTCCCCTCGCACCGACCCGGCTCCGGGACCGCACCCCGCTCCTCACCCACGCCACGGTCACCGGTCTGACCGGGCGGGAACGGCTCACCGGAGTCGCGCTGCGGCATCACGACGGCCGGACCACGACGCTGCGCTGCGACACCGTGGTCTTCACGGCGGACTGGATCCCCGACCACGAACTGGCCAGACGCGGCGCGGTCACGCTGGACCCCGGCACCCGCGGGCCCGCCCACGACGCGTCGTACCGCACGACCGGGACGGGCGTCTTCGCCGTCGGCAATCTGCTGCACGGTGTGGAGCGGGCCGGCGTCGCGTCGGCCGAGGGACGGGCCGCCGCCGTCCCCGTACTGCGTCATCTGGCCGGGGATGCCTGGCCCTCGGACCGGCCTTCGCTGGCGGTCGACGCCCCGCTGCAGTGGATCGCACCCAATCTCGTCGGCCCCGGTGGCGACATCCCGCTCCGTGGCCGCTTCACCCTGCGCACCGCCCGGAGGCCGGCCTCGCCGCTGCTCGTCGTCCGACAGGGCGGCCGCGAACTCCACCGGCAGCGGCTGCTGCTGCCCGCCGTGCCGGGCCGCCCGTTCCATCTGCGCGCCGACTGGCTCGACCGGGTCGATCCGCACGGCCCGACCGTGCGGATCGCAATGTCCTGACCATGTGTCAGGGAATGAGCAGCCAGTCCGAGCCGATCGCCGCCAGCAGCCCGACGGCCAGCAGCCAACTGCCGAGCCTGGTACGGCCGTTCCTGCTGAGCTCGATCACGATCCCGCACAGGATCAGCGCGAGCCCGTAGACCCCGACCACCAGCACGGACGACCGGCTGGCGATGCGCAGCGCGAGAACGACCGCCATCGCCGCCATGCCGATCGACGAGAGGACGATGCGCAGCCGTCTCGCCTGGCGCGGTGTCAGTCGACGTTCCGCCGCCTCGTCGGCGGCCTCCGGACCGGCCGCGGGGGCGGTCTCGGCAGCGGTCTTTGCCGCGGTCCCGGGAACCGGGTGCGCGAGCTTCCGCGAAGCAGATTCCGGAACAGTCTCGGGAGCTGTCGTGGGAACGGCCTCCGGAACAGTCCCGGGAGCCGTCTTCGACGCGGCCTCCGGATCGGCTATCGGGGTGTCCACGGCCTGGTCCTGGTCAGAAGTGCTCATGACGCCGGATCGTAGTGGCTGCGGGCAGCCCTGTTCGCCGCTCCGGGCGGCGGACGGAGAAAGTGACGTAGGTTCGGTGCATGCCCGGCCACATCCTCATCCTCGGTGGTACGACCGAAGCCCGGCGGCTCGCCGCCGAGCTGACCGGGCCCGGCGGCGGGGCGACCGCGCGCGTCACCACCTCGCTGGCCGGCCGGGTCGCCCGGCCCCGGATGCCCGCGGGGGACGTACGCATCGGCGGTTTCGGGGGGCCCGGGGGCCTCGCCGACTGGTTGCGCACCCACGGCGTGGACACCGTCGTCGACGCCACCCATCCGTTCGCCGACGCCATCAGTGCCAACGCCGCCGAAGCCGCGAAGGCCACCGGCACCGCACTGTTCGCACTGCGCCGCCCCGGCTGGACGGCGGGTCCCGACGACCGATGGCATCAGGTCGACGACCTCGCCCACGCCGCTGCCCGGCTGCCCGGCCTGGGCCGCCGGATCCTCCTCACCACCGGCCGTCTCGGCCTGGCCGCGTTCGCCACCGCCCCCGGCGCGGACCGGCTCCACTTCCTCGTACGGTCCGTGGATCCGCCCGAGCCGCCGCTGCCCCGCCACACCGTGGTGCTCCTCGACCGCGGTCCGTACACCGTCGAGGGCGAGACGGCACTGCTGCGCGACCACAGCATCGATGTCCTCGTCACCAAGGACAGCGGTGGCTCCGCCACCGCGGCGAAGCTCACCGCTGCCAGGAACCTCGGGCTGCCCGTGGTCGTGGTCCGCCGACCGCCGCCGCCCGGCGGCGTGCGCGTCGTGCACGATGTCGCCGCGGCGCTCCGACTGCTGTGCCAGGAAGGCTGATTCAGTCGCGACGCAGCAGATAGGTATCCATGATCCAGCCCTTGCGGGCCCGCGCCTCGGCCCGCAGTTCCTCGATCCGGTCCGACACCTCGGCGAGGCGCCCGGAGACCAGGATCTCGTCGGCGGTGCCCACATAGGCCCCCCAGTAGATGTGCAGATCCTGGTCCAGGTGGCGAGTGAACGCCTGCCGCGCGTCGAGCATCACCACGACGTCGTCCACGCCCTCGGGCCAGCCCTCGGCCAGCCGTCGGCCCGTCGTGATCTGCACCGGACGTGCCACCCGGTTCAGCCCTGTCCGATGCTTGGCGAGCAGTGCGGAGACGCTGCTGATCCCGGGGACCACCTCGTGGTCGAAGGCGACCGCGCCCCGGTCCAGGATCTCTTCGAGGATGCCGAGCGTGGAGTCGTACAGCGCGGGATCGCCCCACACCAGGAACGCCCCGCACTCGTCCTCGCCGAGCTCCTCCGCGATGAACCGCTCGTACAGATCCGCACGGCGCCTGCGCCAGTCGTCCACCGCGGGTGAGTAGTCCGACGTCCTGCGGTCCCGCTCCGGATCCCGTGCCTCGATCAGCCGGTACGCGTCCTTCACATGTACGTCGAGGATGTCCCGTCGCAGCCCGGTCAGATCGGACTTCTCCTCGCCCTTGTCGAGGATGAAGAACGCATCCGCCCTGTTCAGAGCCTTGATGGCCTGCAGGGTCAGATGGTCGGGGTCGCCCGCGCCGATACCGATGACATAGATCTTTCTCACCGCACCGAGTCTGCCCCATGCCCCACCGCGCGCGCCGTCCGGGCCACCGGCCGTGCGTCGCCGCTCCCGATCGTGCGGGCTACGGTTCCAGGGGCCGCAGACGGGGAGCCTCGACGGCCGCGTCCACGGGTTCGGCACTCGCCCGCCGCGCATCGGCCGCGCCGCCGCCCGGCTCCACCCGCCCCGCCAGCTCTCCGGCCCAGCCGATCAGCCCGTCGACCCCGATTCCGTGAGGCCGGGCGGCTCCGTACTCCGCGAGCGCCGCCGCTCCGCGCCGCAACAGCCGGGCCCCGCCGGTCGCGTTGCCCCGCGCCGCGTGTGTCAGTCCCACGGCCAGCTGTGCGAGGCCGCGCCACAACTCCCGCTCCGCCACCGGCCGCGACTTCCACGCGTCCTCGAACACCTCGTGCGCATGGAACGGCATCCCCGCGTCCAGCAGCCGCTGTGCCTCGCACAGGGTCTCCTCGGGTGTACGCGCGACCCCCTCCGGCTGCCGCTCCACTCCCGGAGTCCCGTACGGCAGCGGGCGTCCCAGTCCGTCACGGGGGCGCGCATTGCGCGCCCGGCCCTCGGCATCGCGGTCGCGGTGAGTCTCGTCCACCCCTCGATTGTGCCCCGCACCTGCGGCGAACTGTCCGAACCGCTGTCCGTGGACCCCCGCGCACGACTAGTGTCGACAGTCATCCGCACCACTTTGGGGAGGGTAGGGATGAAGCAGTCCCGGCCGCTGTACGAGCGCGAACCGGAACTCGCCGCTGCCGCACAAGCCGTGGATGCCCTGTGCGGCGCCCAGGCGGCCGGCGGGCTGCTGATCTTCAGCGGTGAGGCAGGCATCGGCAAGACAGCACTGCTCGCCGAGATCCAGGCGATGGCCGCCGACCGCTGCACGGTCTGGTCCGCGCGCGGCGGCGAAACCGTCACGTCCGTGCCGTTCCACGTCGTACGCCAACTGCTGCAGCCCGCCCTCGACCAGTTCCCGCCCGACGAGGTGCGGACCCTGTTCGGGGCCTGGTACGAGATCGCCGCGCCGGCCCTCGGGCTCGCTCGGCCGACCGGCCCGCAGGCGGATCCGCAAGGTGTCCGGGACGGCCTCGACTTCGTCGTCTCCCGCCTCGCGTCCCGGCTCAGCCACCGTCCGCTGCTGCTCGTCATCGACGACGCGCACTGGGCGGACGGCGAATCCCTCGCCTGGCTCGCCTCGTTCACCGCCCGCCTCGGTGAACTGCCCGTCCTGGTCGTCCAGGCCCACCGGCCGGAGGAACTGGCGGCGCGGCAGAAGGAGAGCGCAGTGGGCGGCTCGCACCCTTCCCAGGTCCGGGTGGCGCTGCGCGCCCTCACCCCGGACGCCACCGCGGAGCTGGCCCGTGCGGCCCTCGGGGAACACGCCGACGATCCGTTCTGCCGCGAGGTGTGGGCCGTGACCGGCGGCAACCCCTACGAGGCGGTCGAACTCGTCGCCAAGGTCCAGGACCGCGAGCTGGCGCCGCTGGAGGAATCGGCCGGGCTGCTGCGCGAACTCGGCGCGTCGGCCCGTGGCAGTGGCCTCGTCGCGCGGCTCGAACGGCTCGGCACCAATGCCAACCGGTTCGCCTGGGCCGCCGCGGTCCTCGGTACGGACATCTCGCAGGATCTCGCCGCCACCCTCGCCGGAATGAGTCCCGCCGAGGCGGCCGACTGCACGGCGCGGCTGCGCGAGGCCCGTATCGTCACCGGCTTCGACCCGCTGGAGTTCGTCCACCCGCTGATCGCCACCGCGGTGTACCGCTCGATCCCGCCGGCCACCCGTACCGCCATGCACGGCCGGGCGGCCTGGGCGATCACCCGGGCCGGCCTCGGTGCCGCGGCGGCTTCCCGGCACCTGCTCGAAGTGCACCCGGACGACGACCAGGAACTGGTCGAACAGCTCCGCGAGGCAGCCAAACAGCACCTCGCGGTCGGCGCTCCGGAGGCGGCCCGGCGCTGCCTCGAACGCGCCCTGGAGGAACCGCCGCGCCCACGCGTGCAGGCAACGCTGCTGTACGAACTGGGCTGCGCCACGCTGCTCAGCTCCCCAGCCACCACCGTCCGGCATCTGCGGGCCGCCCTCGACATGCCCGGACTCGACGACGACCAGCGGGTCGACGCCACCTACCGGCTGGCGGCCGCGCATTCCCACAACAACCAGCTGAAGGATGCGGCCACCGCCCTTGCCGCCGAGGCCGCGCGCACCGCGCCCGGCCCCGGCCTGATGAGGCTTCAGGCCGCCCACTTCCTCTGGGAGGGCATGCAGTCCACCGAGGACGACGGACCCGCCCGCTCCAGCAGACTCGCCCGCAACGCCGACCATCTCTCCGGCCGCGACAACGCCGAGCGCGCCCTGCTCACGCTCCGCGCCTTCGACGCCATGATGCGCGGCGAGAACTCCCAGCTCATCGTCGACCTCTGCGAACGTGCCCTGGTCGACGGCCACCCGGCCCGCGGACTCGGCTGGACCGACACGGAATGGGGCTTCGAGCTCCCGACCCTCGTCGGCATCACCTACGCCTTCACCGACCAGCTCGACCGTGCCGAGGAACTCTTCGGCGAGGCCGTCAGAGCCTTCGAGATCTCCGGCTGGAGCGGTGCCCACCTCGCGTTCGCGCACACCCTGCTCGGTCTGGTCCACCGCCGCCGCGGACGACTCGCGGAGGCGGAGGGCTTCCTGCGTGAAGGACTGCGCCTCGCCGACCGTGTCGGCAGCGGGCTCCCCGTCCACTGGGACGCGGCCTGTCTCCTGATCGACACGCTGACCGCCCGCGGCCGTGTCGCGGAGGCCCGCGAGATCGCCGATCGCTACGACTTCGGTCCGCCCTATCCCAGCGCGATGGTGCTGCCCGACGCCCCGTGTCTGCGCGGTCGGCTGCTGCTGGCCGAAGGCCGTACGGAGGAGGCGGTCACCGAACTGGAAACGGCCGGCCGCGCCCTCGAAGCACGAGGCAGGTTCAACGGCGTATGGGCTCCCTGGGCCGGCGATCTCGCCCGCGCCCTGGCCGAGGAGGACCCGGGCCGCGCCGCCCGGATCGCCGCCTCCGCCCGGGTGCACGCCGAGCGCTTCGGTACGGACACCGCGATCGGTGAGGCCCTGCGCTGTGTCGCGCTCTTCGCACGCCCGGAGGACGCCGTCCATCTGCTGGCCGAGTCGGTCCGTCATCTGGAGGCCTCCCCGTCCGCGTACGAACATGCCCTGGCTCTCGTCGACTACGGCATCGCGATCCGCTCCCCGCGCGAACTCGCCCGGGCCCACAAACTGGCCACGGCATGCGGTGCCGAATCCCTGGCCGACCGCGCCCACCAGGCACGGGCGTCGATCCGGTCCTCGGAGTGAGGTAATGTTTGTCCTGCGCAGCCGCCCGGGAAGACCGGGGGGAATCGCATCGGGACGTGGCGCAGCTTGGTAGCGCACTTGACTGGGGGTCAAGGGGTCGCAGGTTCAAATCCTGTCGTCCCGACTCATATGAGTCGCAGGTCAGAGGTCGTTTGCGGAGTGATCCGGAACGGCCTCTTGATCGTTTGTAGGGTCCGACCGGGGATCGGTTCCTGACGGGGTGACAGCGCATCCCGACCCGGTCGAAGTGCGCTGCGGACAGAGGGGCATTCGGGGACCGATCGCGACGGTGTTCCCGCTCTCCCCGGCTCCTGGTCGTGACCCGGCGTCTCGGTAGAGTGCGCCAGGTGGGTGACATCTATGAGTTGGTGGTCACGGTCGATCTGCGCGACGAGCTCTCCGAGCAGGAACTCGCCGAGCTGCGCTGGCATCTGGGAATCGGGCCACAGCCCGAGCGCCTGTCCGTCGTGACCGGGTTCCCCTTCGTGGCCGTGGACGACTCGGGGGATCCGGTGGTCGTGGACGAGCCTCGTCCCCTGCTGGCGGAGAGTGGCGCCGCCTCACGTGTGGGCGGAGTGCTCTGCTCGGCGCTGGCCGGTCGCGCGGACCTGCCCGGGAAGGGCTGGTCGCTGACCTCCCGACAGGAGATTCACCCCGACGACTTCGACCTCGTCGGCGAACTGCTCAGCTGGCTGGCGGCCCGAGCGCACAGCACCCACCTGATCGCGGACCACGCCGCGGTCCGGATCGGCTGCATCAGGTTCCACGAAGCCCTGACGCCGGATGTGCTCACGGTGGAGAACGGGCAGGTCGACTGGCCGGCCTGAGGGCCGACGTCACCCGGAGGCGCATGGTCCGGGAATCGACACAGCAGCGCCGACAGCACCCGGCTCGGGGACCTGGAGAGTTCGAGCCCGCTGGGCGTCCTGGGCCGTGCTCCCGGCCATTGAGCACGTCGGGAACCGCGCACAGCCCGTCGATGTCTGTCGCGGCTCGCGCAGACCCTCCGGGACGCGGTCAGGGGCCCGCCGGGCCGAGGTCCCCGTTCCCCGGGTCGGGGGATCGCCCCGACCCCGATCGGCAGGGCCGCACGCGTCGGGCTCGGGCCCGAGACCGTCCGAGGGCGGAGGCCCGGCCGGTGAGCCGTGCCGTGTCGGCCTCGGGCCGCGTGTTCCCTCGATGACGTCCCGGGCCCATTAGGCTGGAGCGAATCGGACCAAAATATACGAATATGAGCAAAGGGGTGCGATGCCCCGAGGAGGCATGATGAGCCAGCAGCCGGTCCTCCTGCCCTATGCCGATCCGGCCTTCGTGGCGGACCCCTTCCCGTTCTACCGGGAACTGCGCCAGGAGGGCCCGGTGCGGCGCGCCGTCGTCATCGGAGGCATGGAAGCCTGGTTGGTCACGCGGTACGAAGACGGCCTCGCGGCGCTGTCCCACCCACAACTGAGCAGTGACGTCCGTGATGCGTCGGATCCCCGGTTCGCCGAACGGCTGCCCACCACCGACCGCGAGTCCGTACTGCGCAACATGCTCCGTTGCGATCCGCCCGACCACACCCGTCTGCGCCGACTGGTCTCCCGGGCGTTCACCGCGCACCGGGTGGCGCAACTGCGGCCCCGCGTCCAGGAGATCGCCGACCGACTCCTCGACGAGATCGTGCCGACCGGCCGCGCCGATCTCATCGAGAGCTACGCACTGCCGCTCCCGGTCACCGTGATCAGTGAACTGCTCGGCGTGCCCGTGACCGACCGGCACGACTTCCAGCGGTGGACCGACGACATGGTCCTGCGAGGGAACGAACCACCGGACCCGGCCCGGGTGGACGGGGCGTGGCGCCGGATGCGCTCCTACCTGACCGGGCTGCTGGATGCCAAACGCGCCCGGCCCGGGGACGATCTGCTCAGCGCGCTGGTCGTCGCCCGGGACGAGCGGCAGGGGCTGGACGAGGACGAGCTGATCGCCATGGCCTTCCTGTTGCTGGTGGCCGGCTACATCACCACGGTCAACCTGATCGGCAGCGGCATCGCCGCGCTGCTCGCCCACCCCGACCAGTTGAGGATGCTGCGGGACGATCCGGCGCTGCTGCCGGGCGCGATCGAGGAGTTCCTGCGCTACGACGGACCGGTCAACCCCGGCATCGCCCGGTTCGCGCGCGAGGACGTCACCCTCGCCGGGGTGGACATCCCGCGCGGCGCGACCGTGCTGATCGCCTCCGCCATCGCAGACCGCGACCCGGAGCAGTTCCCCGACCCCGACCGTCTCGACATCGCCCGCAGGGACAACGCGCACCTCGCGTTCGGACACGGCATCCACTACTGCCTGGGCGCCCCGTTGGCCCGGCTCGAAGGCCAGATCGCCGTCGGCACCGTCCTGCGCCGCCTTCCGCGTCTCGCCCTGGCGGTGCCTCCCGGCGAACTGCGGTGGCGGCCGGGTGGTCTGCGCGGCCCGGAGCACCTGCCGGTCACGTTCACCGCAGGTGCCCCGGCCTGAGCGGGGCGGCTGCCCCGGAGCGGAGGACGGCCACCGGGCGCGCCGTTCATGTCCCGCTCAGTGCGATCGTGCGAGCCGGAACCCCAGGTCGTCGATGCGGAAGGTCGGGTGACTCCTGCGGCGGCAGGACGCCCGGCAGCCGCGGGGGCGGTCGTACGCGCCACCGCCGCGGAAGACGCGGTACGGGCCGTAGACGCTTGGATCGTAGACGTCCCAGCACCACTCCCACACGTTGCCGATCATGTCGTGGAGCCCCCACGCGTTCGGTTTCCTCGTCGCGACATCGTGCACCGTGCCGCCGGAGTTGCCGCGGTGCCAGGCGATCTCGTCCAGCTCTCCGTAGCGGGCGTCGGACGTCCCGGCCCTGCACGCGTACTCCCACTCGGCCTCGGACGGGAGGCGGTAGCCGTCGGCCTCCCAGTCGCAGACCACGTCCTGCCCGTCGGGATCGTCACCGATCACGTAGCAGGGTTCGAGCCCCGTCGCTCGCGAGAGCAGATTGCAGAAACCGACGGCCTCCTTCCAGGAAACCTCCGTCACCGGTGTCAGCGGGCCCGCCGGGCCCGCGGGCGCCTCGCCCCGGACCGCCCGGTACAACTCGGTGGTCACGGGATACGGCGCCAGCCGGAAGGCTCCGACCGCGACCTTCCAGTTCGTTCTGGTGCCCTCGTCCCGCAGGACGATCTCCCCGGCCGGGATGGCTGTCATGTCCTCGGCCACCGTCTGTCGGAGTAAGGGTTCAGGGTTCATCGCTGCTCCTCATGCGCTTCCGATGCGTCGGACCGGCGTACCGCCGACCCGGCAGCGGTACGGGAAGCCGGTCCGGACGTTCGGATATTCGAACAACTGACGGTACCGATCACCGGGGAACGGTGCCGGGGCGGACCGGGGTACGGGCCGTCGTGCCCGCTCTCCGGGCCGCCCGAACCGCTCGCGGCCGATGGGTCGCACCGTGTGCGGCTGCTGCGCGGCGTGGGTGTGGCCGAGGCCGTGGGAGTCACTGCCGCGACCGGTCCGCCCGCTGTGCTCACCGGGTCGCCGAGGGGGATGTCAGGGCGCGTGGTCGCGGCCGTCCCGTGGGGCGAAGGCGTGAAGAGCGTCCTCGTCCGTCGCGCGGGCGTGCAGGAAGTAGTCGGTCCACTCGGAGATTCCGGGAAAGCCGGAGTCCTGTGCGATCTGCGCCGACGCGGTCTCGACGTCGAAGTCCGCGGTGCGCAGTTCGACGCCCGGCCCGAGAACGGCCCAATGGGCCCCCGCTCTTCCGTAGGGCATGCCGACGCTGCCGGGGTTGACCACGAGCCGGCCGTGGGCGAGACGGACGAACGGCATGTGGGTGTGGCCGCAGACCACGGTGCGCACGTCGTCGTCGAGTCCGCCGAGGACCTCCTTCCAGCGGTCGAGGCGGGAGTCGACCAGGACGACTTCCTCGTCGTCACGGGGAGTCGCGTGGCAGAACAGCACCTTCCCGAGTCCGCGCACCGACAGGGAGAGCGACCGGGGCAGCGAGCCGAGCAGGTCGAGATGGTCCTCGCGCAGCTGTTCGGCGGCCCAGGGGGCGATCGGATCGGGGATCGATTCCCGCTGTCCGCGGCGGTATTCGAGGAGTTCGCGGTCGGCGTTGCCGCTGATCCACACGACACGGTCGCCGAGGCCGACGAGCCGGTCGAGGACCTGGTTCGGCTGTGGGCCGGCGGTGATGTCGCCGGTGAGCACGATGCGATCCGCGGCTTGCACGTCCGGATCGGCGAGCACGGCCTCCAAGGCCGGCAGGACTCCGTGGATGTCGGACAGTACGGCTACTCGATTCAGCATGGCCACAAGTGTGCGGGGAGAACGGTCGGGTGCGGGAACGTTCGCCCGGCACATGGCGAGGGCCGAGGCGACCGATGACCCGCGGGGACGGGGCACGAGGCGCTCCCCGTCCCTCGTGTGCGACGTCGTCCACCCGATGGGCGCACCCTCACCGACCACGTCGCCCGGTCCGTTCGGCCCTGCCCGCATGAGCCGACGGCCCCATGGCGGCACGGATCGCGGGGCGGAGGGGACCCGGTCCATCGTTGGGTATTTGCGGGCATCATGGATGGTACGTTCAGTTTTGGGATCCTGGAGGGGGCGACAGGGAGTACAGGTGCAGGAGAGTCGGCGCACAGCGGCGTGGGCGGGCTGGCTGCTCGTCGTGCCGGCCCTGGTGTCGGGTGTGCTGCTGAATGTCTTCGCGCCCCAGCCGTACATGGGGCTTCCGCTGCTGGCCGCGGCGCCGCTGATCGCCGGAGCGATGCTGTCGTTCCGGGCGGGAGTGCTCGTCGCGAGTCTCGCCTGCGGTGTGTCGCTGGTGCTGGATCTCATCCGGCGGCGTTCCACCACGGCGAGCTTCGTCGATCTGGCCGTGATCGGCCTCATCGGGATCCTGGCCCTCGCGGTGAATGTGTTGTTGCAGCGTCAGGGGCGGGATCTCGCGCGGGCCCGGGTCATCGCGGAGGCGGTACAGCTGGCGGTGCTGCCGGACCCACCCTCGCAGGCGGGGCCCCTGGCCGTCGCCGCGGGATACACCGCCGCACAGGCCGAGGCGAGGATCGGCGGCGACCTCTTCGCCGTGCAGGAGACCCCCTACGGCGTGCGCATGATCATCGGGGATGTGAAGGGCAAAGGGGTCCAGGCGGTCGCGGCCGTCTCGGTGGCGATCGGGGCGTTCCGCCAGGAGGCCGAACACGCACCCACGCTCGCCGAACTGGCCCAGCGCCTGGACGACGCGCTGAGCAGGGAGTCCAGCCGCAGCGGAAGCAGGACGTCCGGCGAGGACTTCACCACGGCCGTGCTGGCCGAAGTGCCCGGTGACGGCGCGCTGCTGCGCCTGGTCAACCGTGGCCATCCGGGCCCGTACCTGGTCCACGACGGCGCGGTCGCACGGCTCGACGCCACCCGCCCGCAGCTGCCTCTGGGCATGGGGCTGGGCACGGGGGCCGCGCCGGACGGCGCCACCCTCACCGATGTCTTTCCGCTGCCGTCCGGCGCGCTGCTGCTCCTGATCACCGACGGTGTCACCGAGGCGCGCAATCGCACGGGTGCCTTCTACGATCCGTGTGCGTCCGCCACCCTCACCGGTACCTGCTTCAGGGATCCCGACGACCTGGTCCACGCGGTGACCGCGGATGTCGCACGCTGGACCTCCGACGGCCACCAGGACGACATGGCCATCCTCGCCGTCGCCCGGCGCGGCGCTCACCGGCTCGGCTGAGGGCTCACGAGGCGTCTTCGGCGGCGGAGACGGTCAGCCGGTGCGCCGGAGGGTGTTCGATCGAGAGATCCGGGCGCCAGGCCGCGAGCACCTGCGCCGAGGGACCGAACAACGGCCTGGGCAGTGCGTCGAGTGCGGTCCACTGCCAGGTGCTGATCAGATGCGGTTCGGTCACCCGGGGGCGCCCCGACTCCAGCGTCACCACGGCTGCCATCGACACACGGTTGATCCCCGCCACGACGTCGTGGAGCATGGCGAAAACCCTCACGTCGGCCACATCGACATCCAGGCCCGTCTCCTCGCGGAGCTCACGGACGGCGGCGGCGGCGATGGACTCATGGGTCGGGTCCACCTTGCCGCCGGGGAGCTCCCAGGTGCCGCTGTGGTGTCTGCCGAGCAGCACGCGCCCGTGAGCGTCCTGCACGATGACACCCACGCCGAGCGCCGCCTGCGCCAGTGGTGGACGGGAGTTGCGGGGGAAGGTTTCGTCGGGGGCGGTGTCCATGGTGCTCCTCGCGGGTCGGCGCAGGGTGTCGCGGCGTGGCCTCGGCAGTCCGGTGTACGTGGAAGGAAGCCTACGGACCACGGACCACCGTTCGACCACGGCGGCCGGACAGTGGCTCCCCGGGGTGAGCGCGGAGGGCGCCGACCCGGCGATCGTCCTCGTCAGAGGTGTGGTCCGGGTCGTCAGACCGTCAGCCGCAGCGACGTCGCCGAGATGCCCAGCCGGATCGTCTGTCCCCAGGTCAGGGCCAGCGCGTCCGTCTCCATTCCGTCGCCGAAGACCACCACCCGGTCGGACTCGACGGTGAGTCTCAGCCCCTGTCCGCGCCCCAGTTCGCCCGCGACCAGCGAAGTCCCGGTCGCGGGCGAGGGCCAGGCCTCGCGGACGAACCACAGCAGCCGGGCATCGGTGGGGGCCGGGAGCGGCAGGGCGCTGCGGCGTTCCTGCCACAGTGAGCGGAGCCAGCCCGTGGCACCGGTGCCCGTGCCGACCAGGACACCGGACGAAGCCTGCGGTTCGGCGGCGGCGCCGGGTACGTCGGGGCCGATCCGGTAGCGGGCGGTCTGGTGGCCGGGCGGACCGAGATAGATCTCGTTCAGGGCGAGCAGGCGCTGGGTGTCGTCGGCGACCGCCTCGACCATGGTGAGCTCGTCCGCCGCGCCGACGGGGGACGCGGCCGCCCGCAGCAGGCCGGCCGCGTCGGAGGGACGGTGGCGTACGAGCACCCCCGGATTGCGTCCGGGATCGGTGTCGATGCCCACGACGGGCTGCCCGGACAGGTACTTGGCGACATTGGCGACCAGCCCGTCCTGCCCGACGACGACCACCACGTCCTCGGGCGCGAACAGGAAGCGGTCGAGATCGGCGCGCTCCACCCGCGACTGCCGCCACTGGAGCGGTACGGCTGCCGCCACATCGGCGATCGCCTGCCGGGTGTGCCGGTGCCGCCGGGCCACCTCGTCGATGGACCGGCCGCGGCTGGACAGGAAGAACGCGGCTTGGCCGTGCGTGCCGTGCCGGGCCAGCAACTCCTCGTACTCCGTGGTGCGGTGGACCAGGACCGCGCGGGGGGCGAGGCTCATGCCCGGGGCTCGGGATCGGTCCTGCCGAGCTTGCTGAGCAGGCCGGTGAGGACATCGGGGGAGAGGGTGAGGCTGTCGATGCGGGGCAGGTTCTCCGCCAGTCTCGTCGTCGCCAGGGCGTGCAGGGTCGCGGCGTCCACCTCGCCGTGCACCCGCAGCCAGGCAGCCTGGGACTCCGCGCGTGCGGCGCCGACCTCGCGTGCGGCCTCGGCCTCGGCTCGGGCCAGGCGTACCTTGCGTGCCGCCTCGGCCTCGGCACGCACCGCGTCGGCCGCCGCGTTCTCCTCGGCCTCGCGCCGGGAGTTGGTGCCGCGCTGCTCGACCAACTGCTCCTCGCGGCGGGCGAGTTCGATCTGGCTTGCCAGCTCGTTCTCGGCGATGGCCCGTTCCCGTTCCACGGCAACGGCGCGGCGTTCATAGGTGGCCCGGTCGGCCTCCTGCTGGATCTGCTCGCGCGCAGGGGTGCGCAGGGCTCGCTCCACCTCGGCCTCGGGACGGATGGCGACCACCCGCACCGCGACCACATCGATACCGGTGGCGGGCAGCCGGGGTTCCGCGGCGAGCCCGGCCGCGACCCGGTCGCGCACCGATGCGACACCGTCCACCAGCGCCTCGGCCAATGCCGTCCTGGCCAGCACGTCCAGCGTGTGCTGCTGAGCGGTCTCGGTGAGCAGCGTGGCGATCTGCTCCAGCGGTGCGCCGCGCCATACCCCGGTGTCCGGGTCGACGGAGAAGTCCAGGCGGGCGGCGGCCTCGGCCGGGTCGCTGATCCGGTACGTCACGGTGGCCTGCACGGTGACGTCCTGGAAGTCGGACGTGCGTGCGTGGAAGGCCATGGCCAACTCCCGGTCGTTGACCGGGACTTCGGAGAGCGCTGCGGTCAGGGAGCGGTACCAGAAACTCAGCCCCGGCCCGTCGTGGGCGAGCCGGCCGCGCTTGTGGTGGCGGATGTGCGCAGTGGGTGCGGAGCGCAGATGGCGCCAGCCGAGGCGCCGGGTGATGTCGGCCATGTCGGAATCCCCTCTGTTCTCGTCATGTAGACGATAAGAGGGGTGGGGCGATATCGTCAAGGGGACGAGAATGATCGCCGGTCCACGCCGGTGCTGTCGGAGGCGGGAGCGGAAAAGGGAGCCGGAGGTTCCTGGGCGAGCGTCGGCCGGGACGGGCGGGAGGCGATGGGGAACGGGCGGCCGGTGGCTCCCGAAGGAGTCACCGGCCGCCCGGATGGTGCGCCGCCCCCGTCCCCACGGTGCGGCGCGAGCGGGTCGTCGTCATCCGCTCGGACGGCGACCCACGTCTCTGGGATCACTGGGGCGTGGGCGCGTCCAGTCCGAGTGCGGGAAGGACGGCGTTCTCCACGAAGCGGGTGAGGTAGGCCTCGTCCGCGTACTTCCCCTCCAGCAAGGGGCGGGCGCGCAGTACGCCCAGCAACTGCACGGAGACGAACTCCGCCGCCGGGGTGCCCGCCGGGATCTCGCCGCGCTCCGCGCCGCGCCGGATCATCGCCTCGATCGCGGCGATCTCCGGCAGGATCAGCGCCTCACGCAGCGCGCACAGCAGCTCGGGGTTCTGCAGTGCGGCATGGCTGAGCGCGTGCATCAGTGGGGTGTCGCGGTTCGATCCCGCGCCGATGGCCTGTGCCGCCTCGCGCAGATCCCCTGCCAGCGTGCCGGTGTCGATGTCGGGGAGCAGTACCCGCCGGGTGCCGTGGAGCGCCGCCACGACCAGTTCGGGTTTGGATCCCCACTGCCGGTAGAGCGTGGACTTGCCGCAGCGTGTCCGCGAGGCGACCCCCTCCATCGTGAGGGCCTCGTACCCGGACTCTCTCAGCATGTCGAGCACGGCCGCGTAGAACTCCTGCGCCCGCTCCGGCGTGATCTTCGAGCGGCGGGGCGTGTGTGCCGGTTCCTGCGCGGCTTCCTGCGGCGACATGTGTTTTCCCTCTCAGCGATTCTGCGACGAGGTCCATCGATACGCCAGTGTACCGAAACGCATGTGTACCGATACGTTCGCGTATCGGTACACTGGCGTATCGATATGGCGTGGGCCGAGCCCTGCCTCCGTAACACCGCTTCGTCAGCAAAGGGGCACCGGATGAGGTACGCCGGTCGCGAGCCCGCAGATCGGGAGCCGGACAGCACTGCCCGACCGCCCCTCCTCCGCGAGCTTCTTCTCGTCGTGGGACTCTTCGTGATCTACAAGCTCGGCCGGCAGGCCGCGAACGGTCACGTCGAGGAGGCGTACCGCAACGCGGGGAACGTCTGGGACTTCGAACGGTCCTTGCATCTGCCGGGCGAAGGCGCGGTGCAGAGTCTGCTGCTCCACGACGAGACGCTGATCCACCTCGCGAACACCTACTACGCGACCGTGCACTTTCCGGCCACGCTGCTGTTCCTCGTGTGGCTGTACTGGCGCCGCCCGCGCCACTACGTCTGGTCGCGCCGCATCCTCGCCGCGCTCACCGGCGCCGCCCTCGCTCTCCATCTGCTGTTCCCGCTCGCCCCGCCGCGGCTGCTGGCCGCCACAGGTCTCGTCGACACCGGCCAGGTGTACGGGCCGACGGTGTACGGAGCGACGCCGGCGACCGACTCGATGGCCAACCAGTTCGCCGCGATGCCCTCGCTGCACTTCGGCTGGGCGGTGATGGTCGCCGTGGGGCTGATCGTCGCCACCCGCAGCCGATGGCGCTGGCTGTGGCTGCTGCATCCGCTCGTCACCCTGCTGGTGATAGTCGGCACGGCCAACCACTACTGGCTCGACTCGATCGTGGTCTCCGCGCTTCTCGCGGTGGCTCTCGCCGCGCTGCCCCTGCGGCGCACGGAGCCGGTGCGGACACACGTCCCATGGCCCGCCACCACGAGTACGCCCGCGGCGATGGTCCTGCCCCGCACCGCCGATCCCGCACCGCCGACCGCGTACACCCGATCGCGGGCCCGCTCCGCGTCCTCGTACGCGTCGCACGGAGCGCGGCGATGAACGCCACCCTGATCGCCGTCGCGCTGTCCCTGGTATCCGCCGCCGCGTATGCCTCGGCCGCGGTGGCACAGGCCCGGCTCGCCGGTCGCACCGAGCCGGACGCCGGGGTCCTGGGGCTGCTCGGGCGGGGCGCCTGGTGGTCGGCGGTCGGGCTGAACGCGGGCGGCGCGCTGCTGCACGTCGCCGCACTCAAGTACGGGCCGCTCACCCTCGTCCAGCCGCTCGGCGCCCTCACCCTGGTCGCGGCCGTGCCGCTGGGTGCCAGGACCGCCGGGCGCCGGGTCACCCGGATCGAATGGCGCGGCACGATCCTGACCCTGCTCGGGCTCGGTGCCCTGCTGATCACCGCGGGCGGCACCGCTCCGCACGAAATGCTCAGCCTCCCCGAAGCGCTGGCCGTCGGGGCCGGAACCATGGCTGTCGTCGCCGGACTGAGCCGCCCGGGAGCTCGCCCCGGGCTGCGGCACGCGGCGGCCTCCGGCATCACCTCGGGAGTCGCGTCGGCACTCACCCAGACGCTGACCGTCGCCGTCACCGACCACACCGGCCCACTGCTCAGCTGGCGCCTGGTGATCGTCGCGCTTCTGGTCTCCGCGTTCGCGATGGGCGGGCTGCTGCTCTCCCAGACCGCCTACCGGGGCGGTCTGGGCGCACCACTGGCCGTCGTCACCCTCGCCAATCCGGTGGCTGCGGCGGCCATCGGCCTGGCCCTGCTCGGCGAACGCCTCCAGGGGGGCACGATCAGCCTGGTCCCGGCGCTGCTCGGAACGGCCGCGGCGGTACGGGGCGTGATTCTGCTCAGCCGTGCGCAGGCCCGGACACAGGCACAGCCTCTGGCCGTCGCCGGCCCGGCCGCGCCCGATCCCGAGCCGGCGGCGGGATCGCCGTCGCGAGTGGTGGTCGGGAGCCGGACGCCGATGGACCAGCCGGTGCTGCGCCCCGAACCGGGCCGGGCCCCGGTGGGCGGACCGTGACGCGCCGAAGTGGCTCGGCCGCCGGGGAAGTCCGGGGCCTCTCGTCCGGATCCGGCCGGGATCAGTTCTGGTTCACCGGCCAGGCCGCCGCCGGATCGCAGTGGTCCGGACAGGCGAGCAGGTAGACCTCGTTGCCGAGAAACAGCCAGTAGGTATCGGCGCTGATGCTGTAGGGCTGTTCTGGCCGGCCGGGCCGGACGGCGAACTGCATCTGTTCAGGAACCTGGCAGATGTACATCAAATCGGCGCCGCACGAGCACCGGTAGTACTCGGGATCCTGGGCCCAGGACGGCCTGCCGCCCACCTTGAACATCTGGGCTCCCAGTCCTCGCGCATCAGGGGTGTCGGCGAAGGGGCGCAGGGTCAGCGGCAGGGCGCGCACGGACGGTTCGGGCTCCGCCGCCGGCAGTGTTGCGTTGCGCTGGAGCAGCACGCGCCAGAACGGACGTGGGTAGGGCGGCTGCGGTGCATCCCAGAACCGTGGGACGAGCCGACCGTCGGCGGTCTCGGGTTCGGATGCGTCGTTGTGCATGCTGCAGTGGAAGACCGAGAGGTGATCTCCGCCGAAAGGCCCCAGGTCCGACGGTAGGTCGAGCTGGAAGAACAAGGTCATTCGAATGCCGCAGAAGCACTCCGGCCATTCCTGGGCGTCGTCGAAGAACGGCCAGCCGCCCACCGAGTTCCGCAGCGGCTGCTCCAGCGGCTCGGTTCCGATCTCGATCGCATGGGCAGGCAGCACCGCCTGCATCTTCCTCACATCAGGTTCAAGCATCCACTCAGCCTAGGGCTGCCCTGTGACAGCCGGTCGCAGGTGGGATCGTCCCGGTGTGGGTGATGGGTTCACGGCGCCGGAGCCGTGCGTCGTGGTCTCCTGGGCGGCCTGCCCGGCGGTGTGCGCCATCGTCGGTGTGCCGCCGCAGTCGGTTTCCTTCGCTCGCCTGTCGGGCGGCGTGACGGCATGGTTGTTCGCTGCCGATCGGGCGCGTGTGTCGGGGTTTGACCGTCCCGACACCCTGCTCGCCCGCCGTCTCCACGCCTTCGTGCCGGGAAGGGCGGGCGGCGGCGCGAGCCCCGCTCACTCGTCGGGACGTCCGGCGGACGGGCGGTGCCGGTCTCCATGGCCCGTCGGACCCGGCGTCCGGTCCCCGGCCGGGGTCAGTGCCCGGGTCAGCCAGCCGATCCAGAAGTTCTCCAGATCGATGCCGCCGCGCAGCACCAGATGCCGTAGCCGGTCCTCGTCGGAATTCCGCTCGGGCGGGAAGTCCCGCTTCTCGATCTCCAGGTACTCCGTCAGCTGCCGACGGTGCAGTCCCAGATGACGGCGCAGCTCCGCGTCCAGGCCGGGTGCTCCGACGACCGCGGCCGCCCGCATCCGCAGCAGCAGCGGATCACGGATCTGCTTGGGATCCTCGGAACTGGCCACCCACGCGGACAACGCCTCCCGGCCCGCAGGCAGCACCTCGTACTCCTTCTTCTGCCCACGGGCGGGCTGCTTCGACGGCAGTGCCCGGATCTGTCCCGCCTGCTCCAGCTTCCCCAGCTCGCGGTAGATCTGCTGGTGCGTGGCGGACCAGAAGTAGCCGATCGACCGGTCGAACCTGCGGGTCAGCTCCAGCCCCGACGACGGCTTTTCGAGCAGGGCGGTGAGGATCGCGTGCGGGAGTGACATGGGTGCATCCTAAGGACGGCCCGGTGGCGGCCCCATGACGGCGGGGCCCGGCCGGCGGAAGCTCCCCGGGCCAGGGGCTTCGGGATCCGTCAGAGCGAGGCCGCGAGCTCCGTGCCCTGGCGGATCGCGCGCTTCGCATCCAGCTCGGCGGCCACGTCGGCGCCGCCGATCAGATGTGCCGAACGGCCCGCGGCGACGAGCTCCTCGTACAGCTCGCGATGGGGTTCCTGGCCCGCGCAGAGCACCACCGTGTCGACCGGCAGGAGATGCTGTTCCCCGTCGACGGTGAGGTGCAGTCCGTCGTCGTCGATCCGGTCGTAGGTGGCGCCCGCGATCATCGTGACGCGGCGGTGCCGCAGCTCGGTGCGGTGGATCCACCCGGTCGTCCTGCCCAGCCCGGCACCGACCTTGCCGGTCCTGCGCTGGATCAGGTGCACGGTGCGTGGCGCCCTCGGACGTTCCGGGGCACGGAGACCGCCCCGGTCGCGGTAGTCGGTGTCGACGCCCCACTGCCGGAAGAACACCTCGGGGTCGAGGCTCGCGGCATCCCCCGAGTCGGTCAGGAACTCGGCGATGTCGAAGCCGATGCCGCCCGCCCCGATGATCGCGACCCGCTCACCGACCTGTGCCCCGTCGCGCAGGACGTCGAGATAGCCGACCACGCTGGGGTGGTCCACGCCCGGCACGTCGGGGGAGCGGGGCGTGACACCGGTGGCGAGGACGACCTCGTCGTAGCCGTCGAGGGCATCGGCCGTGACCCGCGTACCGAGCCGCAGCTCGACCTTCTCCTCCGTGAGCCGGGTACGGAAGTAGCGCAGCGTCTCGTTGAACTCCTCCTTGCCGGGAACCCTGCGCGCCACACCGAGCTGGCCGCCGATCTCCTCCGCGGCGTCGAAGAGCGTCACCCGGTGCCCGCGCTCGGCGGCCGAGACGGCGCACGCGAGACCGGCCGGCCCGGCGCCGACGACCGCCACCCGCTTGACGGTGCGCGTCGGCGACAGGATCAGCTCGGTCTCGTGGCAGGCGCGCGGGTTGACCAGGCAGGAGGTGACCCGGCCGCTGAAGACGTGGTCCAGGCACGCCTGGTTGCAGCCGATGCAGGTGTTGATCGCGTCGGAGCGGCCCTCGGCCGCCTTGACGACGAAATCGGGGTCGGCGAGGAACGGCCGGGCCATCGACACCATGTCCGCCCGTCCCGAGGCGAGGATCTCCTCGGCGACCTCGGGCGTGTTGATGCGATTGCTCGTCACCAGCGGTACGGAGACGGCGCCGCGCACCCGCTCGGTGACCCAGGCGTAGGCGCCGCGGGGCACGGATGTGGCGATGGTGGGGATCCGGGCCTCGTGCCAGCCGATCCCCGTATTGATGATGGTCGCTCCGGCCGCCTCGATCTCGCGGGCGAGCCGGACGACCTCCTCCAGGGAGGAACCACCGGGGACCAGATCCAGCATGGAGAGCCGGTAGATCAGGATGAAGTCGTTGCCGACCCGCTCACGGACCCGGCGCACGATCTCGACGGGGAACCGGATGCGGTTCTCGTACGAGCCGCCCCAGCGATCGGTGCGCCGATTGGTCGCGGTGGTGATGAACTCATTGATCAGATAGCCCTCGGAACCCATGATCTCGACACCGTCGTAGCCGGCGTGCCGCGCGAGCTCCGCGGCCCTGACGAAGTCCTCGATGGTCTCCTCGACCTCGTCGTCGTCAAGGGCGTGCGGAGTGAAGGCGCTGATCGGAGCCTGGATCGCGCTCGGTGCCACCAGTTCGGGATGGTGCGCGTACCGGCCGAAATGCAGGATCTGCATGGCGATCCGGCCGCCGGCCTCATGGACGGCGGCAGTGACCAGCGCATGCTGCTCGGCCTCCGCCTCGTCGGTCATCTTGGCACCGCCGGGGAAGGAACAGGCCCGCGCGTTCGGGGCGATACCACCGGTGACCATCAGACCCACGCCGCCCCGGGCGCGTTCCGCGTAGAAGGCGGCCATCCGCTCGAAGCCCCGCTCCACCTCCTCCAGACCGATGTGCATCGACCCCATCAGCACCCGGTTGGGGAGGGTGGTGAACCCGAGGTCGAGCGGGCTCAGCAGGTTCGGGTACGGGCTCATGCGGGGCTCCTCGCGCAGTGTCGTCGCGCCAGTTGTAGACCACCCGAACACCATTGTGCAACAAGTTGCAAAATGGTGTGCGTTACAGAGTCGCACAGGGGGGCCGTCCCCCGGACGGCGTAACACCAGGGCACATCGGTGCTCCGTGCCACCGAGAGTGGAAGCGCGGCATCCGCTGCCACGGCGTGGGGCGGGCGTCCGACCGGCTCCCCCTGAACCCCTGTGGAGGCTCCCATGGCCTGCCTCGACCGGCGTGATCTCGGCCTGCTCGTCCTGCGCGTCGGCACCGGCGCGGTACTGGCCGCGCACGGCACCCAGAAGCTGGCCGGCTGGTTCGGCGGAGGGGGCATCGAAGGAACCACCGCCGCGATGGAGGCCATGGGCTTCCATCCACCGAAGTACAGCGCGGTCGCCGCCGGGCTCGGCGAGGCGGGTGGCGGCGCGCTGCTGGCCCTCGGCCTCGGCACCCCCGCGGCGGGCGCGGCGGCGGCGGGGGCGATGGCGGGGGCCGTGGCCGTCCACGCACCCGCCGGATTCTTCGCACAGGGCGGCGGCTACGAGTACCCGGCCTTCCTCGGCTTCACCGCCGCGGCGATCGGCCTGACCGGACCCGGCCGGTACTCCGTCGACCATGTCACCCGGCACGTCTTCAACCAGCCCTGGATGGTCGCCCTCGCCTTCACGGGCAGCGCGGTCGCGGCGGCTGCGGTCGTCGGCAGGCGAGCCAGGGGCCGGGCCGCGGTCGATCCCGACGCGACCTGACCCACCCGGCAAGGACAGGGACCGGACGGCACCCCAGGGAGGGAGCCGCCCGGTCCCGGCCGCGCTACCTGCGGAACGTCAGCGACGCGGCCGGGGAGGCGTTGCCGTACGCGTCGACGGCGACGACCCGCGCCACGTACCGCCTGCCCTCGACCGCGCCCGGCACCGGGATGTCGAGGGTGTTGGGCCGGGGCATGAAGGAGAAGTCCGAGAGGACCTTGGACGAGACGACCGAGGCGCCCGTGGCCGCGTCGGTGATGTCGACGTCGTAGTGGTGCACCATCTGGTCGTCCTCGGCCTGTGCGATCCTCAGCGCGGTGCCGCCCTTGGCGTCCCGCACCCGGGACAGCGGCCGATCGGTGGTGAACTCCGGCGCCACCGTGTTGCGTTCGGCGTCCGTGTACCGGAAGTTGTCCTTGATCTGCTGGTTCGTCGAGCCCTTGAGGCGCACGGTCCAGGTGGCGCCGCTCAGGGTGCCCGCGCTGGCGTACGGCGGCTGCCAGTTCGCCGACCACTGGCCACCGGTGTAGATGTCGTGCTTGTCCGCGGCCATGTTCACCCGCGCGATCTCCGTACGGTCCTTGTAGACCTCCACGAAAAGTGCCTGCGCGGTCGGCGACTCGAAGCGGTTGGCGAGGCCGTCCTCGGTGACCATCTGGTAGCCGTGATCGATCTCGACGTAGGACATCGAGCCGTCGTTGACCGAGGTGAAGTCGCGCTGATGGATGGATCGGTCGTCGTTGATGTTCAGGTGCGAGTGGCCCGAGAAGAGGACGGCCTGCGGGAAGGCGCTCAGATCCTCCGCGAGCCGCGGGTTGGCAGCCTGCTGTCCGTCCATGGTCGTCCCGGTGGTGGGGCGGTGCCCCTGGACCAGGACGGGCTTGCCCGCGTAGCCCGGGTCGGCGGTGATCGCCGCGAGCCGCTGCTTCAGCCAGGTGCGCTGCGCGGTGTCGGAGTTGTACGTCTCGGTGTTGACCGTGAGGATGTGCAGGCCCTTCACCTCCGACTCGTAGGAGCCGCCGCCCGAGTCGGGGAACCACGCCTCGGGGTATCCGGACCGTATCGCCGCGAGGCTCGCGTCGTGGTTGCCGTTGGAGATCAGCAGCCGGGTGTCGGTCATGCCCTTGCGCGCGAGGTTGGCCTGGAAGATCTCGGAGACGATCCTGTGGTCGGGGCCCTTGCCGTCGCCGTTGTCGTTGATCATGTCGCCGTTGGACAGGATCGCGTCCGGCTGCGGGAAGATCGATCCGATGGTGTCGAAGAAGCTCTCGTACTTCTTGTCGGCGCTCGCGTGGCTGCCGACATGTACATCGGACATGACCACGAGGCGGGCGAGCGGCTTCTCCCGGGATTTGATCAGATAGCCGTAGGACACCGGGACGCTGCTCTGCTTGCCGCGGAAGGCCACGGCCGTGACGTTGGTGTCCTTCTTGATCCGCAGCGGACGGCCGGGGGAGTAGACGCGACTGTCGCGGGTCGGGGTCGTGCCGTCCAGCGTGTAGCGGACGGTGGTCCCGCGCTCGGCCCGGAACTTCAGCTCCACCGCATGCTCGTACCGTCCGCCCGGGACGCTGACGCCGGGCGCGGCAGGGGTGGCGGGGGCGTCGGTGCCGGGGGACTGGGCTTGCGCGGCGGTCGGGGAGATGAGGGCGACGGACGTTGCGGCGATCACGAGAGGGGTGAGTCTCACGGGGGTCCCTGTTCTCTGGCCCGGGACATACGGTCCGGGATTTCTGGTCCAGCCATGTAACGAGTTCATAACCGGTCTGAACCAAAGACGCTAGGTGGCGTGCGCCAGGCCATGGTGGGGTCCGATCGACTCCCCGGTGAAGCGATCATGAATGTCTGGTTGGCGCGGCTCGGTCCCGTGCGCGATGTGCGGAGACCCGTGGCGGACGGATGTGGTCCCCGGGACGGGGGGTGTCCCCGGTCACCGCGCGTGCCGGGCCGTACCGGTCAACGCCGTGGGCCGGTCGTTCCTCGGCCCTGATGGGAGGCGTCGGGGCGGTCGGTCCTTGCGGGACGGCGTTTGTGACGCGGCATGGTGGGGTCGCGACGGAGCGCGACGAGCGCGGCGTCGTCGCCCAGACGCCCGCCGACGTGGGCGAGGAGGTCGTGTCGCAGATGGTTCAGGAGCGCCTCCGGGGAACTCTCCGTCCATCGGGCGGCCCGTTCCTCGAACGGGTAGAAGTCCCCGCCCCGGTCACGCGCCTCGGTGACGCCGTCGGTGTAGAGGAGGAGGGTGTCGCCGTCCTCGAAGGGGAACGCGTCCGCGGCGTAGCCGGCCGGACCGCGGTACCCGACCCCCAGCGGGGGTGCCGGGTGCAGACTCGGCATGCCGACGGAACGCCCGGGACTCAGGAGCAGGGGCGCGGGGTGCCCGCAGCTGGTCATGCGGACGACGCGGTCCTCGTCGGGGATCTCCAGGAGCAGCGTGGTGACGAAGCACTCCCCGGTCACCTCCCGGGGCTCGAAGTCGTCCTCGTAGCGCGCGACGCTCCGTTCGAGGGCGGCGGCGAGTTCGGGCAGGCCGACGTGCTGGTGGGCGGCCTCGCGGAAGGCGCCGAGCAGGAGGGCGGCTTCTCCGACGGCGGCCAGGCCCTTGCCCCTCACGTCCCCGATCATCACCCGCGTTGCACCCCTGGTCCGCGTGGCCGCGTACAGGTCTCCGCCGATCAGGGTCTCGTCCTCCGCGGCCAGGTACAGCGAGGCGACCCGCAAGGGGCCGATCCGGTCCGGGAGCGGCCACAGCAGGACCCGCTGCGCGGCTTCGGCCACCGACCGCACGCGCGCCAGCTCCCGGCCGCGCCGCTCGCGTATCAGCGCGAAGAGCACGGTCAGCGCCGAGAGCAGAGCGAGAGCGACGATCTGCACCACCATGCTCCGGGAGGACAGCACCCCGATGTGCCGGCCGATGTAGGCCTGGGCCGCCACCGCCAGGAGGCCGACGCCTCCGGTCGGGAGCACACCGGCGAACGAGGCGGTGAGCGCCGGCGCGATGACCAGCAGCGGTCCCAGACGGATGTCCTGCGGCGCGAGGATGTCCACCACGGTGATCACGACGATGAGCGTGACGGGAATCGCCAGCAGCACATGGATCGGACGCCATGGTTCTCGCAGATCCGTAAACCGTTCGGTGAGGCCCACGTCTCCACAGTGCACTGCCCCCGGATCGCGCACGACCCGGCCGGAGGACTTTGCCGGGACCGGGTCGCACCGCCGGAGCTGTCGTTCGGCGCCCGCACGGCGGCGCCGGACTTCGGCGTCGAACCGCGTCACCCGGCCCCGGCAGTGTGTGGGAATCGGCGCCGCCCCGCTGCCGCGCCGCGTCGACGAGCTCCGTCGCGGTGTGTGACGGGCGCGGCATCGAACGTCACAGCGGTATCGGCATCCGGGCGACGAGGCGCGCCGAAAGCGGCGTGGCCCCCTCTTCGAGGCGGCCGGAGAAGGGGCACCGGATGCCGCCGTACCTCAGCGCATGTCGGCCGGCCGCTCCTCTCCCTCGAACGGGAAGCGGCGGCGGAAGTCGTCCGCCGCGTCCTCCAGCGTCACGAACGACACGCCCTCGTGCCCGGAGACGTAGTCGATGAACCGCTCCAGCATCAGCAGGACCTGCGGGCGCCCGGAGACGTCCGGGTGCAGCGTCACGGGGATCACCGCGTAGTCCAGCTCCCGGTGCACCCAGTCGAACTGGTCCTTCCAGTCCTGCTCCAGGGCGCGCGGCGAGACATAGCCGTGGCTGTTGTGGGCGTGCTTGTTGAACATCATCGGGGGCAGGTCGTCGACGTACCAGTTGCCGCAGAACTCGACCAGGTCGACCTCGCGACCGTGGACGAGGGGCTTCATCCAGTCCTTCGCCTCGCCGGAGTAGTCGATCTTCGTCCAGGAGTCGCCGACCCGGGCGTAGAAGGGGGTGAAATCGCGGTAGTTCTGCGAATGGTCGTAGCTGAAGCCGTACTTGTGCAACAGTGCGGCCGTCGACTGCGACATCTCCCACCACGGCGCGACGTACCCCTTGGGCCGGCGCCCGGTGAACTGCTCGATCAGCTCGACCGACTTGGCGAGGACATCCTCCTCCTGCTGCGGGGACATCGCGATGGGATTCTCGTGCGAGTACCCGTGCGCACCGATCTCGTGCCCCGCATCGACGATCATCCGGGTCTGCTCGGGGAACGTCTCGATGGAGTGGCCGGGGACGAACCAGCTGGTGCGGATCCCGCGGCGCTCGAAGAGCTTGAGCAGACGCGGCGTGCCGATCTCACCGGCGAAGACGCCGCGTTGAATGTCGTTGGGGGAGTCCTCACCGCCGTAGCTGCCGAGCCAGCCGGCTACCGCGTCGACATCGACACCGAGGGCTATCCGGATGTCCTTGGGCATGGGGGCGTTTCTCCTCTTCAGTGGGATGTTCCGGTGAACCGGCCGATGACGGCGGAGAGCCGGCTCGCCGCCGCGGTGGCGTGCGCGACGTCCGCGTCGCTCCAGGACCGTTCGCTCAGGCTGTGCACGGAGATCCAGCCGGTGAGGGCGTCGTCGCCCGGCGCCGGTACGGGAACGAGCACCTGGCCCCGCACGCCGTACACCTCGATCAGTGCCTGCGGTGGACGCGGCTCGGCGGTGAAGCACGGCTGGACGAGAGGGCGGCGGTGCTGCGCCAGCCACCGGACGGTGTCGAGACGCCTCTGGTCGAGGGAGGCGTCGCGGCGGATGGGGCGGACGCCGGGGCCGCAGGCCTCGCCCGCCGTGAGATCCACGTGCAGTCCGAGCGCGGGCAGGTCGACGCGGAAGGTGGTGCGGTCCGCCCCGGTCGCCGTCAGCAACGTCTCCAGCGTCTCCTGGATCCTGGCCCGCGGGCTTCCCGTGTGCAGCAGCGTGCCACGGCCCGGCAGTGCGGCGGTGGCGCCCGCGAGATCCAGGGCCTTCCACAGGGTGGCCGTCACGGAGTCGAACACCGGGATGCCCAGGCGCTGTTCGAGACGGGGGGCCTCGAAAGCGCCGTGCACGTTGGTGCAGACGACGGCGACGGCGTGCACGGCGCCGTCCACCGCAGTCACCGCCGCTTCCTCGATCTGACGGGCGACATCGGCGGCCGGGATCCGCGCGAACGCCTCGTTGTCGTCCTCGCCGAACGGCTCGGCGAGGAAGCACTCCAGGCCGGCCTCCTTCGCATACGTCTCCGTGATCCGCTCGCACACGTCCCGCGTGTAGGGCAGCGCGAGCCCGAGGCGTGTCACCCCGTACGCGGCGCAGGCGTCCAGCAGGGCAAGCGTCGAAGTGGTGGCGGGAACGCCGGTCGCGGTGGTGATCGCCTCGGCCAGCGCGCGGTCCCGGGCCGGCCCGAGCCAGGAGCCGGATGTGCCGTTCCAGGCGATGACATCGACCTCGGCGTCGGCGAGTTGACGGGCCGCGGCCAGCATCGGACCGGTATCGAACTGGGAGTCGCTTCCGGCGTCGAGCGCGATCCGGATGACGGGGACGCGGGCGAAGTGGGCCGTGAAGCGGGTGGTGTCGGTGCCGAGCAGGCCGTAGGTCACCGGTTCCAGGCAGGTGTTGGACGACGGGGTGAGCATGCCGAGTCGTATCGGACGTGTGCGCTCGGTCAGGGACTGGTCGATCATCGGACGGCAAGCCTCCGGGAGTAGTCGATGACAAGGGACGAAGCGGTGAACAGGGCCCCGGCGCCGACGAAGTACAGCAGAGCCCAGGTGTAGGAGCCGGTCCCGCCGACGATGAAGCCGACCGCGATCGGTGTGACGATGCCGGCGATGTTGCCGGAGAGGTTCATGGCGGCGCCCACCACGCCGGCGTTGCTGCGCCCGCCCAGAACGGAGGGGAGCATCCAGTACAGGCCGGCCCAGCGCAGGAAGAACAGCACGACCGACAGCAGGAGTACGGCCGTCAGTGCGTCGGGTACGAGGACGACCCCGAGCAGGCCCGCGACGACGGCCGCACCGGCGACGCCCATCATGGTGCGCATGACCGTGTTGGCGTGGACGCCCCGTGCCCGCCAGCGGTCGGCGAGCCAGCCACCGAACAGCTCGCCGACGAAACCGGCGCCGAAGATGACCAGCGTCGACCAGCCGATGGTCTTGATGTCGAAGCCCTTGGTCTCGGAGAGATAGAGCGGTCCCCAGGTCAGCACGCCGTAGAAGACGCCGTTGAACCCCATCCAGCCCAGGCACATCCCCCAGAACGACCGGTACTTGAGGTAGGCGACCAGCCGGGCCGGCTCGTCGGCGACCGGGCTTGCCGCATCCTCCTCGGCGTGTGCGCGCTCGATGTGGGCGAGTTCGGCGGCATTGACGGAGCGGTGCGCGCGCGGGGTGTCGCGCAGGTACCGGAGGGCGAACAGGCCGACGCCGACCGTCACCGCTCCCGCGACGACGAAACTGACGCGCCAACTGCCCGTCCAGGTGATCAGTCCCGAGATCGCGATGCCGCCGAGCGCCGAACCCAGCGGCGCCCCGCCGTCCATCAGAACGGCGCCGCGGCCGCGCTCCCGTGCGGGCAGCCACTGTGCGTTGAGCTTGCCGCCGGCCGGCATCACCGGTGCTTCGACCACACCGAGCAGCAGTCGGTAACCGAGCAGTGAGCCGACCCCGGTGGAGGCGGCGGTGAGAGAGGTGGCGAGCCCCCAGCCGACGCAGGCACCCCCCGCCATCCGGCGCGGTCCGAACCGGTCGATGAGCTTGCCCGCCGGTATCTGCATCAACGCATAGGTCCAGAAGAACGCGCTGAGCACGAACCCGGTGACCTCCTTGGACAGTTGCAGGTCCTCGGTGATCAGCGGCAGTGCCACGGAGACGGAACCGCGGTCGATGTAGTTCAGCGCGACGATGCCGAGAAGAAGGACGAAGACCTTCCAACGTGTGCGTGTGGGACGTGGACCGGGGTCCGTCCTGCTGGGCTGCGGACCGGTTCTCGTCGAGCGGGCGGTCTCGGGCGGAGGCGGGGACGACGGCATGGCGGGACCCTCGATTCGGCTGGCGATGACGGATGCAGGGGCTGACGTCGAGCTGAGGACCGTGCGTTGGCAGGGGCGCGTGAACGCAGGCGTCGACAGATGCGCGAGCCCCTGACGTGCCCCTTACTCGTTATGGCATACCAAAGAATGAGTACGGGGCGGCCTCGCGTCAAGGGTTTGGTATACCGTGAGGACTTCTTTGCAGGTGGGACACGGGGGCGACACGTGATAGAGCGAGAGGCGGCACCGGCGAACGGCGGCGGCGCATGGCTGCGTGACCAGGTGTGCGAGGGAATCCGCGACAGGATCATCGCGGGGCGGCTCAAGCCCGGCGACAGACTGGTGGAGCGCGAGGTCGCGGAGGAGTTCGGCGTCTCGCGCATTCCCGTACGCGAGGCGATCCGGGTCCTGCTCAGCGAAGGTTTCCTGCAGGCGCTGTCGCCTCGCCGCATCGTCGTGCGTGAACTGTCGCATCAGGACGTGCTCGACCTCTTCGACCTGCGCGAGGCACTCGAGGTGCTGGCTGCCCGCCGGGCGGCCGAGCGCGCGCTGCCCGCGCAGGTTCAGCGCCTGGAGCGGCTGTTGGAGAGCGCCCGCAAAGCCACCAGGTCGGGCCGGGCCGACCGGATCTCCCGCTCCAACACGGCCTTTCATCATCACATCGTCGAGATCGCCGGCAACGACCTGCTCGCCTCGGCACTCGAACCCCTGGAGGGCCGGATGCGCTGGCTCTTCCAGCAGATCGACGACCCGCATTCGGTGTGGGAGGAGCACCGCGCCCTGTACGAGGCCATCGCCGCCTCCGACACGGAGGCGGCGGCCCGGCTGGCGCTGGCGCACGTGCGCCACTATCGCGCCGTGGCACTCGCTCTGCTCTTCGACGAGCCCGGCCCCTGACGGGGCGCCCCCGCGCGGCAGTTCGGCCCGCTCGGCGCGCGTCCCGGGAACCGGTGGTCGCCGCTCGGACGACGGCAACGGAGTCATGTGCGGTCGCTCGGCGCCGGTTTCACGGACGCGAACAGCTGCCTGGAGCGATGACCGCCCTCGGCCCACCCCTTGCCGAAGGCGTCACGTGCCGTCGCGTTCGGGTCCGCCGCCGCGCGGGTCCGGTCAGGCCGGGCGGTCGGCGGTGACGAGCCAGGCGGTGCTGCGCATGCGCACCGCTCCGTCCCTCTCGTACGTGCGCAGGATGTCGGTGAGTTTCCGGCGGGCGCGGGTCCGGGCGGCTTCGTCGACCTGGCTCGTCAGATGACGTCCGGGGCCCGAGCCCAGCAGGAAGTCGGCCGCGTCCTGTCCGTCGAGGCCCCAAGTCCCGTACGCCTCCACACGTACCGCGTCGATGTGCTCGAATCCGGCGGCCGCCAGCACCCCGCGGGTGCTGTCCGGGGCGGCGAGGGAGAACATGCCGGGGCTGCCGGGTGCGCCGAAGCCCCCGATGGGCAGGATGTCGTGCAACTCCGCGAGGGCCCGCAGCCATTCGTTGGCCTCGGCCTCGGCGGTGCAGACGAACGCCAGGCGGCCGCCGGGGCGCAGCGCGCGACCGATGTTGGCGAAGGCGCCGACGGGGTCGGCGAAGAACATCACTCCGAACCGACTGATCGCGACGTCGTACGCGTGGGACGCGAAGTCGTGGACCTGGACGTCGGCCTGCTCGAAGCTCACGTTGGCCAAGCCCTCGCGCCGGGCACTCTCGCGGGCCCGGGCCAGCATCGGCGCCGACAGGTCGAACCCCGAGGCCCTGCCGTGACGTGCGTGGCGGCCGGCCAGCCGCGTCGAGGAGCCGGCCCCGCAGCCGATGTCGAGAACCCGGTCGCGGTCCGCGATCGAGGCGGCGGCGATCAACGGTTGGTCGAAGCCCCCGTTCACGGCATCCCAACGTTCCTGGTTCCGGGCCCAGTGGTCTCCTTCGTGACCGTTCCAGGCCTGCGCCTGTGCGGTGTTGACGACGCGCATGTGACTACCCCCTGTTGGACATGGCTCCTGCCGCGGCGCGGCCCCTGCCGGGCACGCAGCCCGCGGACTAGAATGGGCGCTCGCCCAAACGGTATGGGCGAATGCCCATACTGGCAATCCCCTTGTCGGCTGCGGGGTGCGCCGCGGATTCGTACCAGGAGAGGACCCATGTCACCGCGCGGAGTAGCGATTCCCGATGTCCGCGAGCGGCTCTTCGACGCCGCGGTGCGGATCCTGGCCGGTGAGGGCCCGGCCGCGTTGACCAGCAGAGCCATCACCACCGAGGCGGGCTGCGCCAAGGGCATGCTGCACAAGCACTTCGACGGCTTGGACGAATTCGTCGCCGAGCTGGTCCTGGACCGGTTCGCGCGCGGCGCACGACAGGCCGCGGGACTCCACGGACGGGCCGGCCTGGCCACCATCGCCGAGAACCTCGGCTCGGTCGCGCTCGCACTGCTCGATTCCCTGGACCCCACGGTCGCCGGCCTGGCCATGACGCGCCCAGCCACCTCCCTGCGCATTCGTGAGGCGATGGCGGCGGGCGCACCGGGCTTCGCGGCGATCCAGGACTCGATCACCGACTATCTGCACGCCGAGATCCGACTCGGCAGACTCGGGGCCTCCATCGATGCCCCTTCGATCGCGCTCGCCCTGGTCGGCACCATCCACCATCTCCTGATGACGAGTTGGGACGGCGCACCGGACCGCCGCGACCGGGCGGAGCGACTCGTCGCCCTGCTGGTCGGTGAGGCCCGCGGTGGGGGCGTGGCCCTCGACGGGCAGTCGTGACCTGCTTCCGCACGGTCTCCCGCGTGGGTGTCGGCTGTGCTCACGAAGCCCTGACGGCGCCGAAGCGCCCCGTGCCAAGGACTTTGACACACGGTCGGATCGGGCTGCGGCGACGGGCGTCGCGGATGTGCCGACAAGGCCGGTCGCCCCGCGGAGCTCGTGTCTCCGTTCCGCGGGGCGCCGCCGGGCCGTCAGTTCGTTTCTAGAACCACCGGCCGCATTCCCACTGCTTGTCGACGTCCTGGATGCAGGCCCGGTAGGCGTTGCCCGTCCCGACCATCGCGGTGTAGGTCTCCGCATTCCGGGAGGGATTGCCGTGGTACGACTTCCCTCCCTTGATCTCGATCTTGAAGAGCCAGCCGTGGTCGGCCTTGTCCGCCCTGGCCCACGCCGCGCTGCACCGGTTGGAGACCCGCAGCCGGACGGTGGGGCCGCCGCCCGGTGCCCTGACGGCGCTCTTGGGCAGGTCGTGCGCGTCCGTACCGCACCCCTGCGTCTGCGGGTTCTTCCCGGTGCAGGCATTTCCCTTGCAGTGGGACGCAGCCTCAGCGGGTGCGTGGGCTGCCGCAACGCACAGCGTGGCGGCAACAAGGGCCGCGGCGGCGCAGGAGAGTGAACGGCGGAGCTTCATACAGTTTCCTTCCGTAGGGTCCGACCGGTGATCCGTCGATTCCTGGATAACGTGGCGGTCGGCACCGGATGGCGGTTCCCCGGGTCGATCACCGGAAAGAGTGGCCGGGCCGGGCGCGGGTCCGGGCAGCGCCGGTGCCGAGGTTGCCGACGACCGGCCCGACGGGCCGGGACGAAGTCGACGTGAACCGAGCGGTGGACGCGGATGTCGGCGTCTTCTCCGAGGCCCGCGTCACCGGTGACCGGCCGAGGCGTCGTCCACGAACAGGCCGGGCCGGCGACCCTCCGTCCCCAGCCGCGCAAGACGGCAGGCCGCACGGCGACGAACCGCAGCGGCGCGATCGTGTGTAGGTTGAGCTCGGCCGGGTCGTGGGGGACGGCGCGGGCGTGACGGGCGAGAACAGGAAGAGGCCGTATGGTCACGGCGCAACCGGCTCGATGGCACAGGCCGGCGGTGCTCGCGGCCCTGATGCTGGCCGCCTTCACCTTCAACACCGCGGAGAACCTGCCGATCGGCCTCCTGGAACTCATCGCCGACGACCTGCGGGTGTCCCTGTCGGCGGTCGGATACCTGGTCACCGGTTACGGTGTGACGGTCGCCGTGACGTCCCTGCCACTGGCCCACGTCACGCGGACCATGCCCCGACGTCATGTCCTCACGGGACTGCTGGCCGCGCTCATCACGTCCAGTCTGGTCGCGGCGCTGGCCACCTCCTACTGGCTGCTGCTCGCGGCACGGCTGCTGACCGCGCTCGCGCAGGCGCTGTTCTGGGCCGTGATGGGGCCGGTCGCGGTGGGACTGTTCCAGCCCGAGGTCCGGGGGCGGGTCGTCGGAGCGCTGTCCGTCGCCGGTTCGCTCGCTCTCGTGCTCGGCATTCCCGCCGGGACCTGGCTGGGGCAGCAGAGCGACTGGCCGGTGCCCATCGCGGTACTGGCCGGTCTCGGGCTCGTCTCCCTCGTGACGATCGCCACCCTGCTGCCGACCTCCCGTCCGGAAGAGGGGCATGCCGCCTACGGCGCGCGTCCCGACGCCCGCCGGTTCGGGACGGTGCTGACAGCAGGGGCCCTGTCCGCCGCCGGGGCGTTCGCGGGGTACACCTACATCGTGAAGTTCCTGGGCGATGTGAGCGGATTCTCCCAGAACGCGGTCAGCGCCCTGTTCGTGGCTTTCGGCGCTGCGTGTCTGGCCGGGGTGAGCATGACCGGGGTGCTGCTGGACCGCTTCCCGCAATCCACGCTGACCACTGCCGTGGCCGCACAGGCGGTGGGCATGCTCGGTCTGTACGCGACCGGCGCCGATCCGTCGTCGGCGGTGGTGTTCCTGGTGCTGATGGGCGGTGCGCTCGGGCCGGTGTTCATGGCCACCCAGAACGAGATGCTGCGCTGCGCACCGGGCCGCACGGATATCGCGCTCGCGGCCAACTCCGGTGCCTACAACGCCGGTATCGCGGCGGGCGCCGCTCTCGGGGGACTGGTCCTGCCGCTTGCCGACGTGCGCGGCACCTTCCTCGCGGGCGGGCTGCTGACCGTCGTGGCCTGCGCGGTGCTGCTGGGTGAGCGGATGCTGCCAGGGGGTGTCGTCCCAAAGCCGTGCCCGGATGAGGGGTGATGCGGGTGTGACGATGGCCTCTTCGTGTTCGATGGTCCTGCCGTAGCGGGTGGCGAAGCCGCCGCCGCACGGACTTTCCTGTGTTGATGCCGCGTCAGGACCTGACAGGCCGACGATGCGGATCCCGGTCGAGGCCGGCGGTCGTCCGGTTCCGGGCCGATGTCGTTGGCCGACGCCTGAGTTGACGAATGATCAGACACCGTGCTTTCTGTGTGTCGTGTCAGACGGTCAGCCGGATTCCGGTGATCAGATGCGGACGGATGCGTACCGCGCAGTTCATCACCGGGCCCGACCAGGGGCGGAGCAGCCGCTGGTAGCGCGTCAGCGCGTGTGGATCGGAGACCGGGCGGCAGTAGCCCGTGACGACGACACTCCAGCCCAGATGGGTCAGCGCATCGATGTCGTCGGCCTGGTAGGCGACCACGACTCCCCGATCGCCGTGGTCGCGGGCCTGGGCGTACAGATCCGAGTCCTCATGGGTCAGGATGACGATCCGCCCGTGGTCCAGCAGATGGTTCACCGGCCGGATGGCGGGCAGCGCACGCTGGGTGAAGACGATTCGCCCGAGCGACGTCCCGCCGAGCAGGCCCAGTGCCTGGGCGCCCGTCAATTCGATCGTGCGGCGTGGCCCGGTGGCCGCCGAACCCGGGAACGGCGCCGTGTTCTCCGGCGGTGCGGTCACAGCCGTGCGCGCGGACGGCTGGGGCGCCTGATGGCATGAGTGGCTCACGGGGCTGCCTCGTCTCCTGGTCTGCTCACCTGCCGCACGAGTACATCGTGCGGCGTAGTCCCCACGCCAGGGCCGAACGGCCCCAGGGCCGAACGGCCCTAGCGGCGCCGGACCTCCGATGGGTTCACTGCGGTGCATCGCTTGCTGCGCGTGCGGGTCCGGCAGCGGCACCCGGGCCGGGCCGGGCCGTGGCGCGGCGTGCGAGATCGTTCGGACGGCGCTGTGCGCGCAGGAGGGAAACGTGGTGATCGCAGTTGTCGGGCACAGAGACCTCAGCAACAGGACCCTGGAGCTGGTGGAAGCTGAACTGAGGGCGCGGCTGGACCGCTTGGCGGAAGGTGCGGCCGCCCTGGTGCGGGTCGGGGCGGGGCTGCCGCTGGTGTTCGGGCGGGCCGCCCGCGAGGCCGGGCGGAAGCTGACGGTGCTGCTGCCGGCCCAGGGCGTCGTTCCCGCCGTGCTGCCCGAACGGGACCGGTCGGCCGCGGGCGAACTGCTGGTTCTGGCCGAACACGTACGGCTGCTGGCTTTCGATCCGGCCGACCGCAACGCGTGTGTCAGCGCCGATGAACGTCTGGTGGAGACGTGCCGGACGGTGCTCGCCGTGTGGGACGGATCGCCGTCGGACGGCCGGGACGCCACCGCCCATCTGGTCGCCTTCGCGCGTGCGCGAGGAATCCGGGTGGAGGTCGTCTGGCCGGAGGGTTCTGTACGGGGGCGGACATGAAACTGTCGGAACGTGGGACCGGGTTGATGACGGAAGGTCCCGATACCGACGACCGGGAGTGCGCCGGTGCGTCCGGGACGGGCGCCGACCAGGAGTGCGCCGGGGCGAGGCGGGGGTTCGGGTGGCTGTTGGTGATCACCGCCGCGCTCGGGCTGCTCGGCTCGTTCGTCATCACGATCGACAAGTTCGAACTGCTCGCCGACCCCGGCTTCGTGCCCGCCTGCTCGCTGAGCCCCGTGGTGTCCTGCACGAATGTGATGCGCAGCGAGCAGGCGTCGGTGTTCGGCTTCCCCAACCCGCTCATCGGGCTGGTCGCCTTCGGGGTGGTGATGGGCGCCGGTGCGGGCCTGCTCGCGGGCGCACGCTACAGGCGCTGGTACTGGGTGGGGCTGAATCTCGGCATGCTGTTCGGCGTCGGTTTCTGCATGTGGCTGATGACGCAGGCGTTGTACGAGATCGGCGCCCTCTGCCTGTGGTGCGTGCTCGTGTGGGTGGTCACCATCTTCATGTTCTGGCACACCACGGTGCACAATCTGCGCCACGGTGTCCTGCCCGCCCCACGCGCCCTGGTGGCGGCGGTGCTGGAGTTCCCGCTCGTGGTGCCGGTGACCTGGTGCCTGGCCATCGTCACGCTGATAGCAACCCGGTTCTGGTCGTACTGGCAGACGTTTCTGTGACCGCCACGATGCCGGTGGTCTCGTGATGGATGTGCGCGGCCGGTACTCCGGCGGCGACGAGCCGTTCGGCGACGGCCCGCGCCGGCTCCGTCGTGGAGGCCTCGGGGGCCAGGGCCAGAAAGGCGTGCTGACGGGCGGCGGCCCCGGGACGCGGGGGCAGTACGTCGTTCAGGGCCCGCAGTCCGGCAGCCGCGAAGCGGGCATCCGCCGCATCGGCCGTGATGACGGTCAGCCAGGGGCGTCCGCGTCGGAACGCCTCCAGATACGCAGCGTCGTACATCCCTTCGGCCGGCACCCCCTCCTCCGGCGCGGCGGGACCCAGCAGCAGCCGTACCCGGTGCGCACGGGACCGGTCGGCGTCGATCCGCTGGAGCAGCGCCTTCATCGGAGCCCAGCCCGTGCCGGAGGCGATCAGCAGCAGGTCCGCGGACGGAGTGTGATCGGGCAGCGCCAGCGCGCCGCGCGGGGCGCTGAGACGGACGACGCCGCCCTCCCGCGTACCGTGCACCAGCGCATCGCTCACCCCGCCGGCGCCCCGGGCCCGTACATGGAACTCCAGCTCACCGTCCGGATGCGGCGCGCGGGCCAGATAGTAGGGACGCCATGCCTGTTCCAGCAGCGGCGACTCCAGGGACGCGTACTGCCCGGCCTCGCATGCGTAGGGCTGATGGGGCCGTACCCGCAGCACCGCGAGACCGGGCGTGCGGAGTTCGTGCGAGGTCACGGTCGCCTCCCAGCTGGGCGGTTCGGCGATCGCCTCGTCGGCGCCCCTGACCATCGCCGTGACCGCGAGCCGCAGCATCCGCACCCAGGCGTGCTCCAGCGCGCTGGTCCACCGGGCGCCCGCGCGTACGCGCAGCGCCTCGACCAACGCCGCCTCGAAGGCCTGGAAATGCGCGGGGCGCACACCGAGCTTGCGATGGTCGCGCCCCAACTGCTCGAAGACGCCGATCATTTCGTCCGCGCGGTGCAGATTGCCGATCAGGTGGCGGAAGATGCCCACGAGATGGACCTGCTGGAACGCCATCGACTCGGGGAACAACGACCGCAGATACGGATGCCGCTCGAACAGCAGCCGGTACAGTTCGGCGATCAGCTCCTCCAAGGGACTCACCAGCGGCAGGGAGTCACTGATCAGCAGCTGGTCGGCCGTTCCGTCGTACGCCTGCGGGGCCTTGGTCCTCCACGGCTCGGGACGGGTGTCGGACGGGGCCAGGATGCGTCGTCGCAGCCGCATCGCGTCGTGACGTGCGAGCAGTGCGTGGTAGTCCTCGCTCGAAGTGTTCATGGGCCGGTGACTCCTCGGTGCAGCGCAGTGGGGTGGCCGGGAACGGGAGATGTCCGTGGTGCCCGGACGATCTTGGCGGCGTCAGTATGGCACCGCGTCCGGCCCGCTGACCGGCCCTGGCCACAGGGCCTTTCGGCCCTGTTCAACCACTGTTTGCCATGCTGTGGCACCCCGGCGGGAACGGGCCTTTGGACGGGCACATACTGGTTCCGGCCCTCTCCCCGAACCGATCGAGCATGATGTGAACGAGTCCGCGAAGTCCCCCTTGAGCACGACCCCGTCGCAGTCCGCGGCCCCCGTACGCGTCTTCATCCTCGACGACCACGAGGTCGTACGGCGCGGTGTGCGCGATCTGCTGGAGGCCGAGGACGGCATCGAGGTCGTCGGCGAGGCGTCCGACGCCCGGGAGGCGCTGGCCCGCGTACCGGCCAGCAGACCGCAGGTCGCCGTGCTGGACGTACGCCTCGGCGACGACCGGGGCGGTGACCACGCCGGCATCGAGGTATGCCGGGAACTGCGTGCGCTGATGCCGGAACTCGCCTGCCTGATGCTGACATCGTTCGACGACGACGAGGCGCTCTTCGACGCCATCATGGCGGGCGCTGCGGGGTACGTGCTGAAGCAGATCAACGGAGCCGATCTGATCGCCGCCGTACGCACGGTCGCGTCGGGCACCTCGATGCTCGATCCGCGGACGACCGCCCGCGTGATGGCACGGCTGCGGGGCACCGAACGAACCCCTGCCGAGACGTCGCAGGCATCGGAGCTGGACGGACTCACGCCCAGAGAGAGGCAGATCCTGGATCTCATCGGCGAGGGCCTCACCAACCGTGAGATCGCGGAACGTCTCTTCCTGGCCGAGAAGACGGTCAAGAACCGCATCTCCTCGATCCTCGCCAAACTGGGCGTGGGCCGCCGGATCCAGGCGGCGATGCTCGTCGGCCGGATCAAGGACCGGCAGGGCTGACACCGTCCCCGGGGAGCCGACGGGCACTCGGGCGTCAGTCGTGGAGCGGCACGCGCCAGATGATCCGGGTGCCGCCGTCCGCCGGCCGTTCGACGGCCAGTGTGCCGCCGCACAGCTCCGCCCGCGTACGCATGTTGGCCAGCCCCCCGAGGCGCCCGGGCGCCGGCTCGTCGGCATCGACCGCTGCCCCTGCCTCGGGCGCGGTCGTGACACCGTCCGGGATTCCGATGCCGTTGTCGGTGACGGTCAGGGTCACCTCGTCGTCGGCGGACAGCACGATTCCGATACGAGTGGCACGCGCATGGCGAGAGGCGTTGGACACCGCCTCCGCGGCGACCGCGACCACGTGTTCGGCCAGTTCGTCCGGCACCGTGGTGTCCACGGGCCCGTCGATCCGCACCGAGGGCCGGAAACCGAGGGCGTGTGCCGCCGTACGAGCAGTCTCCGTCATCCGGTGCCGCAGGCCGCCACGGTCCGAACCGTCCGCCGTCCGCAGATCGAAGATGGTGGACCGGATGATCCGGATCGTGGTGTCCAGATCATCCACCGCCCGGCTCACCCGCTCGGCCGCGTCCGGCCGGTCCGCGATGGCACGCGTGGTGCTCTGGAGAGTCATCCCGGTCGCGAAGAGGCGCTGGATCGCCAGATCGTGCAGATCGCGGGCGATCCGGTCCCGGTCGTGCATGACGGCGAGTTCCTCGGACTCGGCTCGTCGACGGGCCAGTTCAAGAGCGATGGCCGCCTGATCGGCGAAGCCCGAGACGAGTGCGATCTCGGTGTCGTCGAACGGTGGACGGTCCACCGGCCTACCCAGGCGCAGTACGCCCCTTGCTCCCGTGTCGACCCGCAGAGGCACCGTCACCACCGGACCCAGACCCTCCTCGGCACCGTTGCCGAACGGGTGGGCCCTGGGATCGGTACGGACATCGGCGCAGTGCACCGGTGTCCCGGTACGGGCGGCGAGTCCGGCCAGTGATCCCCACGCGGGAACGGACAGTCCCGTCACGCGTTCGGCGTCCATGCCGTGGGCGACGGCGACGGTGAGACGTGCCTCGGCCCCGGAGTCCTCCGACGACGCGGTGAGGGCCACCGGGTGCGTCGGCAGCAGGATCGCGGCCCGGTCGGCCCCCGCCACCTCCATCGCCCGCTCGGCGATCAGATGCAGCACCTCGTCGGCGTCCGTCCCCGAGAGCAGCGTGCGGGTGATCTCACCCAGTGCCTCCAGACGCCGCTCGCGGCGACGGCTCTCGTCGTACATGCGGGCGTTGTCGATGGCGACCCCGGCCGCGATCGACAAGGTGGTCAGCACCGCCTCGTCGTCGGCGTCGAAGCTCACCCCGCCCTGCTTCTCGGTGAGGTAGAGGTTGCCGAACACCTCGTCGCGAACGCGCACCGGCACTCCGAGGAAGGTGCGCATCGGGGGGTGATGGGGCGGAAAACCGAAGCTGCGCGGATGGCTGCTCAGATCGGTGAGCCGCAGCGGCTGTGGGTGATGGATCAGCTCACCGAGGATTCCGCGCCCGCACGGCGTCTGGCCGATCACGGCGGCGAGCTGCTCCGATATGCCGACCGGAAGGAACTCCAGCAGCTTCTGCCCGTCCCCGACGATGCCGAGCGCTCCGTACTGCGCGTCGGTCAGGGTCACCGCGGCTTCCACGATCCCGCGGAGCACCTCGGGCAGTTCCAGGCCCCGCCCCAGACTCATCACGGCGTCCAGCAGACTGCGCATCCTGTCCGGCCGGCTGGGCTTGGGCCAGGTCGCCGGGACGGGGCAGGAGGCACCGGGCGCGACGAGGGCGGGGGAGCCGGAGCCGGGTGAAGGGACTCCGGACGGGGAGCCGGGCGCGGTGGGTGCTGTCTCTGTCATCGGGGCGCCGCTCTCTGGTTCCGTGTGCCGTATGCCGGGAAATCGCTCACCGGATCACCGCGGGGCTGGGACCGGTCCACGGACGGTCAGCCTACGGCAGCCACGGGCCGGGGGCCCGGCGGTGCACTGCCGCCGGGGCCGGCCCGGGTGAGGCCGGTCGGCCGTCCGACGGCTCCGCAGTAGGGCCGGTCGGCCCCGTGGAAGGTGCCTGTCGGTCCCTGGAGGGCTTCGAGGGGCACGGCCAGGATGGTGCGGCCGGGAAGGTCCGGCCCGTCCCCTCGTGATCCACCGGGCCTTCCCGACCGCTCCCCTCCGCCCCGTCCGGCCGGGGGGCGTTCGAAGAACCGCAACAGCTGGAGGACACGGTCCGGTGGACGCAATGGAATCGCAGGGCAGTCAGACCGCCCCCGCACAGGGGCCCTTGCCCCACGACCCGGGTGCCGCCACTGCCGACGCGCACTCCACCGGGAACGGCCGCGAGGCCGATCGGGCCGACACGAAGGAGCCGGCGGTGCGGCCCGGCACCGATCTGCCGGGCCGTTCGTCCCGCGGGCGGATCGTCGTCTCGTGGCTCACGACGACCGACCACAAGCAGATCGGCACGCTCTATCTCGTCACCGCGTTCGTCTTCTTTCTGATCGGCGGCGCGATGGCACTCGTGATGCGCGCCGAACTGGCCCGTCCCGGGACGCAGATCATTTCCAACGAGCAGTTCAACCAGGCCTTCACCATGCATGGCTCGGTGATGCTGCTGCTGTTTGCCATGCCGCTGTTCACGGGATTCGCCAATTGGCTCATGCCGCTTCAGATAGGCGCACCCGATGTGGCGTTTCCGCGGCTGAACATGTTGGCGTACTGGTTGTTCCTCTTCGGTTCGCTGATCGCCGCCGCGGGGTTCCTCACTCCCCAGGGAGCCGCCGATTTCGGTTGGTTCGCCTACGCCCCGTTGTCCGATGCCACGCATTCACCGGGCATCGGCGCCGACATGTGGATCATGGGTGTGGCGCTTTCCGGTTTCGGTTCCATTCTCGGAGCGGTGAACTTCATCACCACCATCATCTGCATGCGTGCCCCGGGAATGACCATGTTCCGGATGTCCATCTTCACCTGGAACGTACTGCTGACCGCCGTGCTCATCCTCCTGGTCTTCCCGGTCCTGGCCGCCGCGCTCTTCGCTCTGGAGATGGACCGGAAATTCGGGTCACACATCTTCGATCCCGCGAACGGAGGCGCGCTTCTGTGGCAGCACCTCTTCTGGTTCTTCGGCCACCCGGAGGTCTACGTACTGGCTCTGCCGTTCTTCGGCATCGTGTCCGAGATCATTCCGGTCTTCTCCCGGAAACCGATGTTCGGCTACATCGGTCTCGTCGCCGCGACGATCGCCATCGCCGGACTGTCCGTCACCGTCTGGGCCCACCACATGTATGTGACCGGTGGCGTACTGCTGCCCTTCTTCGCCTTCATGACCTTCCTGATCGCCGTACCGACCGGAGTGAAGTTCTTCAACTGGATCGGCACGATGTGGAAGGGATCGCTGTCCTTCGAGACACCGATGCTGTGGACCACCGGATTTCTGATCACCTTCGTCTTCGGCGGACTGACCGGAGTCATCCTGGCCGCACCGCCACTTGACTTCCATGTCTCCGACTCGTACTTCGTCGTCGCCCACTTCCACTACACGCTCTTCGGCACGGTCGTGTACGCGATGTTCGCCGGATTCCATTTCTGGTGGCCGAAGTTCACCGGCAAGATGCTCGACGAACGCCTGGGCAAGATCACGTTCTGGGTGCTGACGGTCGGCTTCCACCTCACGTTCCTCGTGCAGCACTGGCTCGGAGCCGAAGGAATGCCGCGCCGGTACGCGGACTATCTCGCCGCCGACGGTTTCACCGCTCTCAACACCCTTTCCACCATCGGCTCATTCCTTCTCGGACTGTCGTTCCTGCCCTTCTTCTACAACGTCTGGAAGACCAGCCAGTACGGCCGGAAGGTCACCGTCGACGACCCCTGGGGTTACGGCCGCTCCCTGGAATGGGCCACGTCCTGCCCTCCGCCCCGGCACAACTTCACCGCCCTGCCCCGCATCCGCAGCGAGTCCCCGGCGTTCGATCTGCACCATCCGGAGATCGCCGCGCTCGAACTCGAACCCGCTGTATCGAACTGACCGTTCCGTCCCCCCGTAAGCCCCGTCCTCAGGAGAGTGCTGCCCGATGTCCCACGGTGTTCTGGCGGTCGGTGTCGTCGTGCTCCTCGCATCCGGCAACGTCTGGTACCTGCCTGCCTACGTCGATCTGCGGGCGGGCCAGGACCGGCCGCACTCCAGGCGGCTGGCCGCGGCCGCCGTGCTGACCGGTTGGGGATCGGCGGCCCTCACGATGTTTCTGCTGCTCATGCCGGTCGATCCGGGCATGGTCGCGGTGCTGGCGGTCGGGGGCACCACCGCCGTGGTGTCCCTGACCGTCCAGGCGTGGCGGCGGCGGGGCCGGGAGCGGCGTGAGGAGGAGGCTCGCTGGTCCGCGCTCTTTCCGGTACGGACCGCCGGCCCGGTCGAAGCCGCCGAGGACGAGCGCTGATCCGCTGCTCGCGCACCGGAACGCCCCACCGGCCTCGGCAGGCCTCGGCAAGTCGGACCGGGTCCGACGCGAGGCGTCGCCGAGGCCCCCTGAGGCTTCAGGACCGCAACGGCGAGCCGGGCGAACGCCGCAACACCCGGGGGTCGCGTCGTCGTGCTGAGCAGGCCGAGCCGCGAGTCCCCCGTCCCGCGGCACCGCGGGACGGGGGACTCGGTGTCACGCCCTGGAGGTCGGGACGGTGCCCGAGAGACAGCCGTCGATCACCTCAGAGCTGAACGAGCAGGTGGCGGGGACCGCGAAGCATGGCGTTCTGCCGGTAGGGAGGCGGATCCTGGACCAGGTGCGCCTTGCTGAGCCAGGGGACCAGCGCGCCGAGCGCGGCCTGGGCCTCCAACCGGGCCAGGGGACCGCCGTAGCAAAGGTGAATACCGCTGCCGAAGCCGAGGTGCTGGTTGTCCTGGCGGGTGGGGTCGAACCGGTCGGGCTCGTGGAACCTCATGGGGTCGCGGCTGCCCGAGGCCAGCGCGAGGACGACGGACGCGCCTGCGGGGATCGTGGTGCCGGAGACGTCGATGTCCGCGTGGGGGATGCGCTCACGCATGTGGACGGGGGGTTCGTAGCGCAGCAGTTCCTCCACCGCTCGCGGCAGCAGGTCGGGGTCACGGCGCAGATGGTCCAGGTGCTCAGGGTGGCGCAGCAGGGTGAGCACCCCGTTGGTGATCAGGTTGACAGTGGTCTCGTGTCCGGCGATGAGCAGCAGTACGGCGGTTTCCGCGAGCTCCTCCTGAGTGAGCCGCAGGGCCGGGTCCGGCTCGTTGACGAACGCGGAGAGCATGTCGTCGGTCGGCCGGCCACGGCGCTGTTCGGCGAGCCCGACCAGGTATCCGCCCATCTCGATCCGCGCCCGGTCGCCGGCCTGGTCCGTCTCGGTGGTGTCCTTGTCGGGCCGGACGTCGGCGGCTGTGACCAGAGCGTCGGACCAGGCCCGGAACTTCGGTTCGTCCTCGTGGGGGACGCCGAGCAGGCGGCAGATCACCGTGACGGGCAGCGGGTAGGCGAAGTCGTCGACGATGTCGACCTGCCGGCCTGCCTCGAAGGATGCCAGCAGTTCCTTGGTGATCCGGTCGATCTCGCCGCGCATGGCGTCGACCCGGCCCGGGCTGTGCGGTGGCCCGAACGGCCGCATGGCCAGGGTGCGCAGCCGGTCGTGCTCCGGGTCGTCGAGCCGCAGGAAGGGCGGCTTGTGGGTCACTTCGCCACGGGTGCGCGGGTCGACACTCATCCGTGGGTCGTGAAGCAGTGCGGCGATCTCGTGGTACGTGCCGATCAGGTAGCTGCCGTCCGCCTGCCGGACCACGGGACCGGCCGCGCGGAGTTCCGCGTACAGCGGATAGGGGTTGGGGCGGCTGGCGTAGTCGGTGATCCGGGCCAGCAGGGTCTCGGAGTCCATGGTGGCTCCTCGTCGTGGGACGGGGCGTGGGTCAATGCGTGGGCTGCACCACGCTCAGTCGACGGTCGGGCAGGTATCCGGTGAGCGCCACGGTCGGGCCGTGGGACAGCCCCTTCGGATCCGGTACGTCGGACGGAACCGGTACGTCGGCCGCGAGCGCACGGTCCTGCGCGCCGGGCGGGGGCGGGAACGGGGCCGCGGTCTCGATCAGGTGCCGGTAGTAGTCGAGCGACTTGGCCATGTCGACGGTGACCGCGGCGGTGATCCGCCCCTGGTAGCCGTAGACCATTACCAGACGGCGCGCCTCCAGGGAGCCCTGGGCGATGACCACGTGGTCGGAGTAGGTGGGTACGCCGACGGACTTGATGTTGAGCCCGAACTGGGTCGACCAGAACGTCGGGATGGCCAGGTGCGGGCGCTTCATGGGCCCCGGGCTGATCATGTTGTGGGCCGCCACCTCGGCCTGCTCCACCGCGTTGCCCCAGTGCTCCAGGGAGAGCATCTGATAGCCGAACAGCGGGTGGGGGAACCGGGAGACGTCACCGGCCACGAAGACGTCGTCGGTGACGATGCCGTACATGTTGAAGGCCCGGCACCCGGCGTCGCAGGCGATCCCGCGCGGGCCCGCCGCCAGTCCGGAGTCGGCCAGCCACTCGACGTTGCGGACCGCCCCCAGGGCCACGACGCACACGTCCGCCTCCACACGGCTGCCGTCGGACAGGTCCGCGCCGGTCAAACCGCCGTTGCCGCGCAGGGCGGTGACGGTGACCCCGGTGCGCAGGTCCACGCCGTGATTGCGGTGCATGACGGCCGCGAGTTTCGACAGGGTGCCGCCGAGCGCGCCCACCAGGGGTGCGGGGCCGCGTTCGGCGACCGTGACGTCCAGTCCGCGTTCGCGGCAGGCCGAGGCGATCTCCGAGCCGGTGAACCCGGCGCCGATCACCAGCACCCGCTTCGGCCCGGCGTCCAGTCGCTCGGCCAGCCCCGCGGCGTCCTCACGCGTGCGCAGCGTGAACACTCCGTCCAGGGCGCCCTCCGCCGCGTTGGGCCAGGGCCGCGCCCGGGTCCCGGTGGCGATCAGCAGACGGTCGTACGGCAGCGACTCCCCGTCGGCCAGCAGCAGCCGCTTCTCCAGAGGGTCCAGACCGGTGGCGGCCACTCCCAGCCGCCAGTCGGCGCCCGGGTCCCGGCGCATCGGCAGTTCGGTGGTGTCCGCCGTCGCCTGGCCGAGCAGTACCTGCTTGGACAGTGGCGGCCGGTCGTAGGGCGGATGGGGCTCGTCCCCGACCACCGTGAGGGAGCCGGTGAAGCCCTCCTCGCGCAGTGTCTCCGCGGCCCTCAGCCCGGCCAGCGACGCACCGACGATCACGATCCGGCCGTCCCGGAGTTCACCGGCGGCCATCGGGATTCACTTCCTCACCGACGAGGATGGCCTGGACCGGACAGGCCGCCGCGGCCTGGCGCACGCGCTCGGCCTGGTCGTCCGGGACGGCTGTGGCGTACAGCAGTCCTTCCGCGCCGTGCAGTGTGAACATCTTGGGTGCGAGGAACACGCACTGCGCATAGCCCTGGCAGCGCGTGAGGTCCACAACGGTTCGCATCCGCACCACTCCCTCTGTCGCCGCACCCCCCTCTTCTCCAGCATGGGACGAGCACCGCAGGCTCGCACGGCGACCGCTCGCGGGGCGCTGCCGGGGCAGCCGTCGGCCCATGCGCAGTCGAGGCCGAATCCGGCGGTGGGACCCACGCGCGTGAACGCTTCGGGGAACGGCCCAGTTGTTCTGCGGTGCGGCTGGTCTCCTCGGCCTGCGGGCCGAGGCGGCCTGCGGGGGTGAGCACCGTCTCGACGGCCGGGCAGGCTCTCTCCGGTGTCCGGCGCGGGTGGGGGCCTGGACGTACCGGAAGGAGCAGATGGAGAAGGCGCCCCCGTCCCCTTCGAAGCCGTCGGGGCCGGTGCGACCGCGGCACGGGCAGCGGTCCGCTCGCCGAACCGTGGGACCACACCCGTCGTCGCGCGGCGGTGACCTTCACGCGCGGCATCGGCGTCGATCGGGTGAGTGGCCGGTGCGGCGAGGTGGCCACGGGCCGGGGGAGCCTTCTTCGGTGCTCCTCTGGCGTCCCCGGCGGACCGGGACGACAGTGGAAGGGGGTTTCAGGAAGGCGACAGGACGATGGACCGCTACCCACCCATCGCCGACCACGGCCTCGTCGGCGACTTGCAGACGGCCGCCCTGGTTTCTTCCCAGGGGGTCGTCGACTGGTTCGCAGCCCCCCGGTTCGACTCGCCCAGCATTTTCGCCGCCCTGCTCGATCACGACCGAGGGGGCCACTTCCTGTTCGCCCCGCAGGATCGGGGCGCCACCTGCAAGCAGTTGTACTATCCCGACACTGCGGTCCTGGTGACGCGTTTCCTGTCGCCCGACGGCGCCGGCGAGATCTTCGACTGCATGCCGCCGGACCGGACCGGCAGGGTCACCGACCGGCATACGCTGATCCGCGGAGCGCGGGCAGTACGCGGCAGTGTGCGCTTCGCGCTGGAGTGCCGGCCGCGGTTCGACTACGCCCGGGCCGACCACGAGGTCGACCTCCGCGACGGCACCGCCACGTTCCGGGCCCCGGGTGTCACCGCGTATCTGCAGAGCACGATTCCCCTGCAGTTGGACGGCAGGGACGTACGGGGTGCCGTCACCCTGAACGCGGGGGAGGTGGCCGCCGCGGTGTTCACCGTCGACACCGTGGACGGACTGCAGCCCCCGGATCCCCCGACACCGGACAGTGTGACCCGGCGGTTCTGGGACGTGGTGGAGTTCTGGCAGCGCTGGGTCGGCGCCTCCCGGTACCGCGGGCGCTGGCCGGGCGCGGTGCACCGATCGGCCATCACTCTGAAACTGCTCACCTACGCCCCGACGGGTGCTCCGGTCGCCGCAGCCACCATGGGCCTGCCCGAGCGGATCGGAGGGGAACGCAACTGGGACTACCGGTACACCTGGATCCGCGACGGTTCTCTGTCGGTGCGGGCCCTGCTCGACCTCGGGTACGTCGAAGAGGCGGCGCAGTTCACCCGCTGGCTGGGAGACCGCTTCCGAGCCCATGACGCCGTCGGAGGTGAACCGCTGCAGATCATGTACCGCGTCGACGGGGACCATCGACTGCCGGAGGAGGAGCTCACGCATTTCGAGGGCTATCGCGGCTCGTATCCGGTGAGGGTCGGGAACGGCGCAGCCGATCAGCTCCAGCTGGACATCTACGGCGAGGCGCTCTACGCCCTGGCCGAGGGCGGCGACATCACCATGCGGGCCGGCTACCACGGCTGGAAGAACGTCGCCCGGACGCTGGACTGGCTCGCCGACTCCTGGGACCGGCCCGACGAGGGCGTGTGGGAGACCCGCGGCGGGCGCAAGGACTTCACCTTCAGCCGAGTGATGTCCTGGGTGGCCCTCGATCGGGGGCTGCGACTGGCGACCGAGTACAGCCGTCCCGCCGACATCGCCCGGTGGACCGCCTCTCGTGATGCCATCCTCGAACAGGTGATGGAACGCGGCTGGAACGAGAGGCAACAGGCGCTCGTGCAGCACTACGGAGGCGAAGTCCTCGATGCCGTGCTGCTGCTCATTCCCCGGGTCGGCTTCCTGACTCCGAGGACGGAGAGCTGGCTGTCCACGCTCGATGCCATCGAACAGAGCCTCGTGTCGGACAGCCTCGTCTACCGCTATGACCCGGAGGCGTCCCCCGACGGACTGCGCGGCTGCGAAGGCACCTTCAGCCTGTGCACCTTCCTCTACGTGGACGCCCTCGCCCGCGCCGGGCGCCTGCGCCCCGCACGCTATGCCTTCGAGAAGATGCAGACCTACGCCAACCATGTCGGCCTGTTTGCCGAGGAGATCGGCCCCAGCGGTGAGCAACTGGGCAATTTTCCCCAGGCGTTCACCCATCTCTCATTGATCATGGCCGCCACGACTCTGGACGATGCCCTCGACCGGCAGCGCATCGAGACCTCCGCTGCCCGCTCGGACGAGCGGTGAGCCGCCGCGCCCCGTCCTCGTTCGGTTCAGCGAATGGTCGGCTGCCCTCGACGAGGACCAGGAGGACTGGAGTGGACGAAGGCTTGCCGGGGCCACGTGTTCGTTTCGCCGGCGATGGCTGGAGCAGGCGCAGCCGCCGCCGTTCACACCCTTGACGATGTCGACCGAGCACGTCGAAGGACGCGTACCAGGCATCGTCTCAGGAGAAGTTGTTCCACTTCGCCGCGCGGGCGAGGACGGCCGTCGGAGTCAGGACCTTCGACGCGTGGGCGCCGCCGTCGGTGTCGTCGCACTCGTAGGTGCCGGCGTCATGTAGGCCCGTAGCCGCTCCTCGCGGCTCGTCAGACAACAGCTCGCACAGCGCACCGCCTCCGCACTCGTGTAGTACAGGCAGCAGGTGTTGCGCAGATAGACCAGCCGCTCCGAGCCGTCCGGCGCTCGTCGGACCCGTACCACCTCGCCCAGCGCCGCGAGTCCGCCGGGCGCGGTGTCCACGAACTGCCGCCAACGGACCGCCAGTAGATCCACCTGTTCGCCGTACGCACACAACGCCGTGGCGCAGCCATGGGCGATCCCTCCACTCAACTGCCGTGCCCCGGCGCGGGTACGACGGTGCAGCGCATCGGCGATGGGCAGCAGATGCCCGTCGAGCACGGTGCGGTGCAGCAGCCGTACGGAGTCCTCCCCGACCCGGGGCGCCAGCAGCCGGGCTCCGCGCACCCGGACTCCGCCGATCCCGTGCGTGGCGGGGCGCACCAGGACATTGACGGACCGCATGTCCGGGACCTCGTCGTACAGCGCCCAATGGAGCACGGCGGCGGCGGTGACCCAGCCCGCGTACACCGCCATCAGGGTCAGTGCGGCCGCGTGATCGGTGCGGTGGCCGCTGCCGGTGCGTTCGTGCTCCAGCAGACCGGACAGCTCCGTGCCCGCCGGATCGGCCAGTCGGTCGGCTGCCAGCCACCGTCCTGCTTCGCTCGCGGGCGGTTCGCCTTCGGTGACCTGCCAGCGCGGCCCGTGCGGCAAGGGCGTCCAGACGGAGGAGGTGGCGTCCCTCATGACAGCGGGAGGTAGACGACGTTGGGGGAGCCGGTGACCGGGTGGACGCCGATCCGGGATCGTATCCCGTAGACCTCGGCCAGCAGTTCCTCCGTCAGTACCGCGTGCGGGGAGCCGGACGCCACCAGTCGTCCGGCGCTGAGGACGAACAGCCGGTCGCAGTAGGAAGCGGCCAGGTTGAGGTCGTGCAGCACCAGCAGATTGGTGGTGCCCAGCGTCCTCACCAGGCCGAGGATCTCCAGCTGGTAGCGGATGTCCAGATGGTTCGTGGGTTCGTCGAGCGCCAGCAGCCCCGGCTCCTGGACCAGGGCGCGGGCGATCAGGGCCCGTTGCCGTTCCCCGCCGGACAGCTCTTCGAACCGCCGGTCCGCCAAGGGCGCCGCGCCGACGCGCCGGAGCGACTGGTCGATGCGGCGGGCGTCGTCGGCGTCGTCCTGCTCCCAGAACCGTTTGTGCGGGCTTCGGCCCATCGCCACGACCTGGCGTACGGTCAGGCCGAAGGTGCCGAAGCTGTCCTGCGGTACGACGGCGACGCGGCGGGCCCGTTCCTTCACGCCGAGGGCCGCGGCGTCCGCTCCGTCCAGCAGAACCCGACCCGCCGCGGGGCGCAGAGCGCCGTACACACAGCGCAGGAAAGTGGTTTTGCCGCTGCCGTTCGGCCCGACCAGGCCGACCGTCTCGCCGGGGGCGGCGTCCAGCGTGACCGCGTCGAGCAGGGTACGGCCGGCCACCTGGTAGCTGATCCCGTCGGCGGCGAGCGCTGTCGCGGACGGTGCCGGACTCATCCGGTGATCCCTTCGGTACGGCTGGAGCGGCGCAGCAGCCAGAGGAAGAACGGACCGCCGAGCAGGGCGGTGATCACCCCGGCGGGAATCTCTTCGGGGGCTGCCACGGTTCGGGCCAGCAGATCGGCCAGCAACAGGAAGACGGCCCCGCCGAGCGCGGTCACCGGCAGCAGTCCGCGGTGGGACGCGCCGACGATCAGCCGGGCGGCGTGCGGAATCATCAGGCCGACGAAGCCGATCGCCCCGCTGTACGCGACCAGCACGCCGATGATCAGCGAGACCAGCACGAAGACCCCGCCCCGGAAACGCCCGGGGTCCAGGCCGAGGCTGCGGGCCCCTTCCTCTCCGGTCAGCAGCAGATCCAGCGGGCGGGCCAGGCTGATCAGGAGCACGGCCCCGACGCCCAATATCGCTGCGGGCAGCGCCAGTTGGTCCCAGCGGGCGCCACCCAGGCCGCCCAGGGTCCAGAACAGGATCGCCCGCACATGCTCGGCCCGGGAGGACAGCACCAGGATCAGGCTGGTGAACGCGGACAGCACGTACTGGATCGCCACCCCGGCCAGGATCAGCCGGCCCGTCGTCATGGTGCCGCCGCGCCGGGCCATCGCGTAGACGGCGACCAGCGCGGCCATGGACCCGGCGAACGCGGCAATGGGCAGCGCCACGTCGGTGGCCGCTCCGGCGCCGACCCCCAGCACGACGACCACGGCGGCGCCCGCCGACGCCCCGGACGAGGCGCCCAGCAGAAACGGATCGGCCAACGGGTTGCGCACCAGCGCCTGGAGCACCGTGCCCGACAGGGCCAGCCCGGCGCCGACGACGGCCCCGAGCAGCACCCTGGGCAGCCGTACCTCCCACACGATCGTCGGGTACGCACCGGTGCGTTCACCGCCCAGGACCGTACTCAACACCTCGCCCGGCGGTATCCGTACCGGACCGAGCGCCAGACCGGCCACCGCCGCCGCGAGCAGCAGCACCGTGAGAACGCCGATCACGACGGGGGTCGAGCGGAGGACGGACTTCGGACCGGGGCGGGCGGACTCCGCGCTCACGGGGTGCCGGGGTGCAGCTGCCCGGCCAGGTCCTGCACGGCGTCGGCGACCCGGACACCGAGCACGGCCGAGGACAGCGGGAGTACCGCGAACCTCTTGTTCTTGATCGCCGGCACGTCCGCGAGTGCCGGATCGTTCAGCAGCCGCTTCTTCTTGGCCGCCACCGTGGTGCCGCCGTAGTCGTAGATCACGACCACCTCGGGCTTGCGCTTGATGACCTGCTCCCAGGACACGTCGCCGAAGGTGGCGTCGAGGTCCGTGAAGACGTTCCTGCCCCCGGCGAGCCGGACGATCTCGTTGCCGATGCCCCTGCCGCCCGCCGTGAAGGCGGAGCTGTCGCCGGAGTCGTACACGAACACCGAGGGACGTGAGGAGCCCTTGAGCCCTGCCTCGACCGCCGTGATCTTCTGTCGCTCCTCGGCGATCAGCTTCTCGCCGCGCTCCGGTACGCCGAAGGTCCTGGCGACTTGGGTGATCTCGGTGGCGAGCTGATCGATACCGACCTTGCCGCTGGTGCAGTTCTCGATGTTCAGCCGGGTGTTGATGCCGTCCTTCTGGAGCCCCGCCCGGTCCTGGCCCTTGGCCTTGTCGAAGGCGCTGTTGTACCCGCCGTAGACGAAGTCGGGGTTGGCGCCGAGCAGTACCTCCTTGGAGGGGTACTCCTTCGCCAGCACCTTGGCCCTGGCGTACGCGGACCGGTACTCCGGCAGGATGCTGTCGTCCAGGTAGGCCGTCCCGGCCAGCCGGTCCTGGAGCCCGAGGGCGAGCATGATCTCGGTGACGTGCTGGTTCATGGTGACGACGCGCTTCGGCGGGGCGTCGAAGGTCGTCTTCGTACCGCAGTTGGTGACCGTGTAGGGAAAACCGTCGGCGGCCGGTGCGGCCTCTGCCTCGCCCTCGCCTCCCGTGCCGGAGCCGCAGCCGGTGAGCGGCAGCAGAAGCAGTGGTATGAGCGCGAGTGGTACACGGCGGATCCGGGGCATGGCCGAGCCTTTCCGGGGGATGTCCTCGTCCCCTGGGTCGTACGAGAAGGCGGCGCGGCCAGTATCTGGCTTCCGGGCTGCTGCAGCCCGGTCACAGTGGCGGGACCGTACCGGATTCACACCGGTTTCCTGACATGCGTCGCCCGAGTTTTCGAAGCCCATTCTGTCAGACCGCGAATTCCGCCAGGGCCTGACCCTTGCACGGCCGGCGCCGGGCGGCCCCGGAGGCCGATGTACGCGGCGACCGACAGCATCCGATCAAGGTTCGGGCTGCTGTGGTGTCGGTGGTCAGGCGTCGCCCGCGTCTCTCGATATTCCCCCGCTACAGCCGTGTTTCCCGAGGCATTGACGCTCTGCCCGTCCACCACGGCGGCGGTCGGCCGTGCGCTACGGCCGTTGGCGCGGTGGGTGCGTCCCGCGACAGGTCGTGGGCCTGCTGAGTGGTGCCGTCGAGTCGGCATCAGGTCGGCCTGCGTCGTGGCCGAGTTCCCCGCTTGCCGACCTTCCGCCGTTGCGTGGACGCGGTGCTGATCCCCGACGCCGCTCGGACGGTGCGGCGTTCGAAGCGGCGTGTGAAGGCACGACAGGTGGGCTCGCGCACGCACCCGCGTGCGCCGCAGCAAGCCGACGGAGCCTCAGAAGACCCTCGAAGCAGCAGACTTCGGCCCCGGCTCCTTCTCCGTCGTGCCGGACTGAGATCCGGGGGGCGACGGGGCTCGCCGGGCGTGCTCGTGCGCGCGGCCCGGCGAGCCGGCCGGCCGGTTCAGCCGGCGGCGGTCCAGGCGTGCTGCGCCCAGTGGGCGAAGCCGGTCCAGGGGATCTCCGGATGGGCGGCGTGGAGGGCGGGGATGTCGACGCGGTAGCCGGGCCCGTTCAGGAACGTCCACATCGCGTGCATGTCCGGATTGCCGATGGCCGCGAGCGGTACGTACTCGTGGCGGACCTCGCGTCCCAGCGCCGCACCGAGCGCGGCCGCCATCTGCGTGGGCGTGGGCGCGTCGCCGGCGAGCTCGATGCGCTGCCCGACGTACCGAGCGGGGTCGAGCAGCACTTCCGCGGCGAACGCGCCGAGGTCCGGCCTGGCGAGTTGCTGCAACGGCCGGTCGGGCGGCAACGGCAGGTCGAGTACGCCGTCGAGGATGCGCCGCGCTCCGCCGAGCGCGTTGTCGAAGAAGTAGGTCGGTCCCAGGATCGTGTACGGAACGTCGCCCGCGATCAGTTCCGCCTCGATGCGCGCCTTGCTCTCGAAATGCGGTACCCCGCTGTCCTGGTCGGCCCCGGCGACCGAACTGAACACGAGATGCGCAACGCGCTCCCGTGCCGCGGCGGTGAGGATGGCCCGCCCCTGCTCCACCTCGGCCTCGATCCCGGCCTCGAAGGGCGTGGTGAACGCGAAGACACCGGCCGCCCCCTTCATGGCCGCGGCGAGCGAGCCGGGATCGCTCAAGGATCCCGCCACCACCTCGACACCCTTCTCGGCCAGTTGTCGTGCGGCGCTCCGGGAGGGGTCGCGTACCAGCGCCCTGATCCGGGTCCCGCGGGCCAGCAGCGCGTCGGTCACGGCCCTGCCCTGACCACCGGTCGCCGCAAGCACCAAGACCGGTTCGTCGACCATCGAAGAACTCCTTTCCGAGTAGCGGGGGCGGCGGATCGCCTGCCTGCCCGGCGTTCATCATCCCCGCCGGACGACGGCGCACGGTGCCGACAGGCGGGAGCAGGGCACTGGTGGACTCGAATCCGTGCACGCACAGTCACGACGCTCGTGCGATCGGCGCCTGGCGTTCCTCACCTCGCACGAGTACCGGAAAGAAAGAGAGATCCGTGTAGTTCGGCATTCTCATCCACGGTCGGGGACGTGACGCCCGATCCGACCACGGGCCGCACTCCGTCGGAACACGAACGCATCAAAGGGCTGTCCCGTCATCCCTGGTGGATCAGCGCGCGGCGTCGGATGCGGTGCATCGCAAGGCGGAGGGACGTCCGCATACTGGATGTATGCGGATGTTCCGACAACGCGGCGAGGTGCCGTAGCCGTCGTCGCGCGCCCGCCAGGGGTTACGGGACAGCCCTAAGGCGATGGTCGCCATCGCGCTCAAGGCGGAGGGCGTGGGCCTGGACGTCTTCGCGACCGGTGAGTACCACAACCTGCCGTTCGTGCCGTCGTCCCCGACGACGCTGCTCGGCTACGTCGCCGCCCGCACCGAGAGGCTGATCTGGCCGGCTCCAACATCTGCCGGTGCACCGGCTACGAGCCCATCCGACGCGCCATCACGCGCGCTGCCCGCGAGCAGCGGGAAGGAGCATCGTGAACGGTTGCGTCCGTTCCGGGGGCGCCGTGTGCCGGGTGATGTCCGGAGCCGGCGGACCGGCCGACGGCGAACCGGACATGGGAATCGATGTGGCCTCCGCAGAGGGCCCTTGGCCTGCAAAAGCAGGCAGGGAGCGCGGGGCGGGTCGAGGATGAACCGCACGAGGGGCCCTTCCGGTCGGTGGTGACCGTGATCGGTGCGTTCAACCACGCCGGTACACCTGTTCCGCGGACGCCAGGCCGCTGTCCCAGGCCCAGGCGGCGATGCCGACGCGGTTGCGTACGGTCAACTTGCGCTGGAGGCCGGCCACATGGGACTTGCCCGCTCGTCCGGCGCACCGCGGGCACCAGAAGGGTGAGCAGCGCGCAGGTCTCCAGCACCCACCACAGGACCGTGGCGTCGAGGACCGGACCCCGGTAGCAGACGGTCAGCACCAGCGAGGCCGCGGCGGTGAGCCAGGACCACCGCCGGGCCGCGCGGGGCAGGGGCAGGCGCGTCGCCGTGGCCACCGCCGTGCCGGACGTCAGTAGTCCCCCGGCGACGATCGCGACGCCCGCGGTGGACACGGTCGCCCATGCGGCGGCGGCCAGGCCCACGAGCAGCAGCCCGCCGAACAGGCGCTGGAGAGGCAGGTACCGGTCGCTCATGAGCACCGACCTTATGAGACAGGGCAGTTCGACGCCCCGAGGGCCCGGCGTCGGGCTCACTTCCGCTCGGTCCACCACGGCCGGGTGCCGGACGGGTCGCGCAGTGCGTTGGTCGCGCAGTGCACCTCTCCGCCGACCGTGCCCCGGTGGTGCGAGTAGTCCCAGTCCTCCACCCAGGAGATCCGGGTTCCCGTACCGCTCAGGGCCTTCTCCGCCGCTCGTTCGAAGGTGTCGCGACCGTCAGCCAGCGGGGAGTGCTGACGTGGCGCGAGGTAGACCCCGGTGCCGGTGCTCACTCCGTTGGCCGCGCCGGGCAGGTAGTTGGCGACGAGGTCCCGGCGCGGATATCCGGCGGGCAGGTCGAGTTCCTCGAACAGGGCGGGTACACGGACGACATGACGAGAGATCAGGCCCATTTCTCCGTTCAAGGTGCGCAGGGCGGATTCGATGCCCTTCCGGGCGATCTCGGTGCCGCGGGTCAGCGAGGGGTCGCGCAGGGCGCCCGCGACGGTGAGGCCGGGCTTCGCGGTGTCCTGCGGCGCGATTCCGCGGACGAGCGGTTCGCCGCCCCGGCCCTTTTCCACGAGATCTTCCAGGAGTTTCCGTCCCAGTTCGGGATCGGCGACGACGGCCACCCAGCCCTGGTCGTTCCGGGCCGGGACGAAGGACAGGAACTCGTCCACATGGCCGACCCCCAGCCAGCTGGTGTCCACGGCTATCGGCTGCTGGTATCCCTGCGCCGCCAGCATCCGGGTGAAGGTCGTGTCCGGGGACTCCTTGCCGCCCGTCCCGCCGTAGACCACCCGGCCCACCGGGTGGCGTCGGCCCCGCCAGGTGTACGGCGGGAGGATGCCGAAGTTTCCTGTGGAGCTGAACGAACCGTAGTACTGGCTGTCGTCACCGCCGACGCGCGTGGCGTCGTACTGCTGGATCACGCCCGTACCGGGGCCTCGGAGCAGCGAGAACGCGCTCCGCGAGGCGTCCCTGAGCGGGAAGGCGGGTGTGGCCGTGCCGGGCATCACGTCCGCGGACCGCACGAGGACGGTGATCCGGTGTTCCCGGCCGCCCGGCGCGGGGATGGACGCGTAGGCGGTCTTGAAGAGGTCCTGCATCCAGACGTCCCCGCCGGTGGGGTAGTTGTACAGCGGTGCGGGCAGCCCGGCCCGGTCGAGTCCGCGGCGCAGATCGCGGCGGAAGGCGGCTTCCCCCGGCTGTACGGGTCGGGGCTGCGCGGCGGGATCGTACGGCTTGCCGCGCTCGACCTCGGCGGGCGCGGTGGTGTGGTCGGCCGTCATCAGCTGCCGTATCGGCATCAGGTCGTGCTGGAACACCAGCGGCGCGACCCGGAGCCGGACCCGGTCCTCGGTCGTGGTGCCACCGCCGTTCACCCGGAGAACGAGGTCGGTGAAGCCTGCCCACGTCCGCGGGTCGCGGATGAAGTCCGTGGCTTCCACGCCGAGTCGTATGCCGTGGCGCAGTTCGTCGGCGGTCAGTCGGTCCTCGGGGCTGAGCAGGACCATGCGGCCGTGGCGCCGGGCGAAGATCCGGACGTACGCCCGGGAGGCCGGGTCGGCGGCGACGGTGGCCGTGGTGCCGACGGTGACTCGTGCGGCGGTGAGGTACGCCGGCGCGAGGTCGGCGAGGTCGGCGGCGCCGTTGATGACGGTGTCCGCGGCGTCGCCGCAGCCCGCCAGCCGCTCGTCGGGCAGGCGTTCGCCGCCGGGGCCTGCGGCGGGGCAGCGTCGTTGGTCGTCATCCACGTTGGGCAGCATCAGCGCACCGCGGTCCTGGGTCCACGCGCCCTTTCCGGCGTCGTCGGCCGGAGTGAGCAGACCGTCCCGGTCGCTATCCACACGGATCACCGGCCGGGGTGACGTGGCGTAGGCCGGCTGGGCCGGGAGCACCCCGGCCGCGACCGTGAGAAGAGCCGACCCCAGCGCCCCGGCGCTGCCGGGGATCCGGCGGGAACGCGGGCGCCCGGGGGCACGGGTGCGGGTGCGGGTCAGGGAGGCGGCGGCCGGGAAGGCCGGCGGTGTCTCGTCGTCCATGACTCCACCCTCGCCCGTGGCCGCGCAGGGGACATCCGTCCGATGGCCGGTCCCCCGCGCGGACGACGGCGCCCCCTCATACTTTCGGCGGGGTGGCCGTACTCCGTCTCCTGGTCGCCCTGGCGGGACGTGCCGGAACGCCACAGCCCGTGGGACCGGGTCCACGACCTGTTCCGCCGCCGGCAGCGGGATGGCACCTGGGCCGGGCTCGTCACCCGGCTCCAGGCCGAGGCGGACGCGAAGGGCACCTGATCACCTGGGACGTGAACGTCGACTCCACCGTCGGCCGGGCCCACCGGCACGCCGCCGGGGCGTCGAAAAAGGGGACCTGCAAAAGGAGTTGCCCGGCGGCAACGCCGTCGAGTCGGCAGACCACGGCCTCGGACGCTCCCGAGGCGGGCTGACCAGCGAGATCCACCTCGCTGTCGAACAAGGCCGGAAGACTGGTGAGGCGTCAGAGAAGTCAGCAACGGATCAGTGTGAGTCCTCGAACACCCGGCGGCAGCTGACCACGCATGCGAAACGATGTAGCCTCCGAAGACCGCCCTTGACCTGCAAAAGCAGGCAGGGAGCAGACAGATCGGGAGTTTCTTCGTGCTTCGCACCATGTTCAAGTCCAAGATCCACCGTGCCACCGTCACCCAGGCCGACCTGCACTACGTCGGTTCCGTGACCGTCGATGCCGAGTTGATGGAGGCCGCGGATCTGCTGCCCGGTGAACTGGTGCACATCGTCGACATCGACAACGGTGCCCGCCTGGAGACGTATGTCATCGAGGGCGAACGCGGCTCCGGTGTCATCGGTGTCAACGGCGCCGCCGCCCACCTCGTCCACCCCGGTGACCTGGTCATCCTGATCAGTTACGCCCAGGTCGAGGACGCCGAGGCCCGTCGGTTGACCCCGCGCGTCGTGCATGTCGACGCCGGCAACCGTATGGTCGGGGTCGGCGCCGACGCCTCCGAACCCGTGCCCGGCACCGCCACCGAACGGAGCCCGCGCGCCGTCGTCCCGGCGCGCTGACCCGGCTCGACCGCTGAGGGAGCACCCGCCATGGCAGAACGGACCGGCCGGATCGAACTCGACGTCCGCGACGACCGCGCGAGCGGACATCTGCTCGCCCACGAGAACGGCAAGGCCGTCGGAGTCGTCGCGTACTTCGTGATGGACGGCGAGCCGGCCGCACTGGTCGCCGTGCACACCGTCGTCGAACCCGGCCACGAGGGCAAGGGCATCGCGGGTGCTCTCGTCGAGGAGTTCTACGCCATGGCGGGACGTGAGGGCGTGCCCGTCGTCCCGCTCTGTTCGTACGCCGCGAAGTGGGCGGAGCGGCACCCCGACAAGGCTCCCGCGGCGCCGGAGGAACTGGTGGAGCAGGCGAAGAAGCAGCTCGCGTCCCGACCCGAGCTGTACTGATCGGCGGCGGGCGAAGGCTGTAGCGTTCGGGCGGTGACACTCGCACTGCTGCACACCTCGCCCGTCCACGTCCCCGTCTTCGACGCCCTTCGGGACGCGGACCATCCCGGACTCGCCCTGCGCCATCTCGTGGACGAGGATCTGCTGCTCCGGGCCGGGGAGTCGGGTCCCGAATCGGTGTCGGACGAGATCCGGGCGCTGCTCGCGGGCGTTGTCGCGGAGGGGGCCTCCGCCGTGCTCTGCACGTGTTCGACCATCGGTGCGGCCGCCGAGTCGGTCTCGGCGGCCGTCGGTGTCCCCGTGCTGCGTGTCGACCGTCCGATGGCGGCCGCTGCCGCGCGGCGGGGGCGCGTGGTGGTTCTCGCCGCGATCACCGGCACTCTGGCACCGACGGTCGCACTGCTGGCGGAGGAGGCGGGGGAGCGGTCGGTCGACGTCCGTGCCGTTGTGGTCGACGGGGCCTGGGCGTGCTTCGAGGCCGGTGACCGGGACGGCTATCTGGACCTGATCGCGGCCGCGGCCGACGCGGTGACGGAGGCCGATGTGATCGTGCTGGCCCAGGCATCCATGGCCGACGCGGTTTCCCGGACGGTCACCCGGATCCCGGTGCTCTCCAGCCCCCGGTCGGGCCTGACCGCCGCCGTCGCGGCGGCGCGCTGAGGCGCCGGACGGGGTGCGGAGAAACCCGGGCGGAGCATCCCGAACCCGTACGCATGGACTCACCGGGCGCGGGCAGCCGCTCCGGGAGACGGTGGAAGGAGATCCACCCCGAACCGCTCGGAGGCCCCCGATGTCCGATCCGTATCCCGACCCCGTCCCCCCGGCTCCCACCCCCGGACCGATGCCCGGGCCGCCGTCACCGCTTCCGGAGCCGCCGCCACCGCCGCCCGGACCCGTTCCGCCCGGCCCCTCGCCGGATCCCATTCCGCAGCCGCCCACACCGGAACCGCAGCCGTCACCCCAGCCGGCCGCATGACCGTGCCGGGGAGTGCCCGACGGGGCCGGGGCGCTCGGGCGGCTTGTCTCAGACCCCGGCCATCGCCGCGTTCGCCCGCGCCGTGACCTCGGTGAGCACGCGGCCGGCCGCTGCCAGGTCCTCGGCCGGCAGATCCCCGTACAGCCGGGCCGTGATCTCGGCGATTCCGGCCCGGTTCGCCTCCTGCAGGGCACGACCTGCTGCCGTGAGCGCGAGGTGCGGAGTGTCGCCAGGGAGCTCTGCCACCAGCCCTGCGGCGGCCAGTTCGGCCAGCACCGATTCCGCGGCTTCCGCGTCGATCTTCAGTGTGCCGGTCATGCGGTCGACGAGCCAGGCAGGCTCCGTCGCCGCGCCGCGGTCCGCGGTGGCGTTCAGTGCCACCGACTGGTGGAACGTGGTTCCCGTGGCGGCCAGCAGTCGGTCGAGCAGGGCCCGGGTGGCGTAATGGGCCTGGCCGATGACCTGGCCGTTGAGGGTCGGTGTGGCAGACATGACTACTCCTGGGTCTCGTCGGTGGACGGGCTTGGGACTGAGGGAATCGGAACGTCGAGAAGAGCTGTCACGGTGCGGATGAACGCCTCGGTGTCCGCACCGTCCAGACCACCCAGCGGGGCCAGTTGCTGATCGAGGAGATCGCGCACGACATCGACCGCGCGGAGCGTGACCGTGCGCCCCGCGTCGGTCAGCGAGAGCTGGACGGCCCTGGTGTCGCCGGGGTCGGTCGTGCGCTCGATGAGCCCCGCGGCCTCCAGGGCGCGGGCGAGCTTGGACACGTAGAGCGGTTCGAGGCCGGCGTGGTCCGCCAGTCGGCGCTGACTGGGCCGCAGCCCCGACCGCTGCATCGCGAGCAGGGATCCCAGCAGGGAGTACTGCGCGTGTGTCAGGCCGAGCGGCCCGATCGCCCGGTCGACGGCCACCCGCCACTTCATGGACAGGCGCCAGACCAGGAAGCCGGGGGTCGGTCCCTCAGATGTGCTGCTCATGAGAATTAAAGTACATGGATACTATGTACATGGCTATTAAATTCTCCTGAAGCCCTCCGGGAATCACCGGGCCCCGTGCCGTCTCCACGGTCCCGGCCGCACCGTCGACGGACCTCGGCGATCATGCCCTTCCGGTCCGCGGCCCGACTTCCGCACGACGTCCTCCAGGAGGCGGCAGGTGCGTCGCATCAGAGGCCGCGCGGGTCCGCGACCGGGCCGTGCGCGGCGGTCCGCTGTCCCGTACCGCCGTCGGGATCGTGGGCTGGTCCCCCCGGCCGGAACCGGCCGTCCGGCCGGATACGGGCCCTTGCCTCCGGCGCGGCGGGTGCCGTCCGTTCAACCGGTCCGTCGGGGCGTTCCAGGTGCGGGGGTGTGGCGGGCCGACGGTCCGGACCCGTCGGACGGAACCCGGGCCGTGGGCGGGCGCACCGGCGCCGGTCCCAGCGTGGTGCTGCCGGGGGAGGCGCGGTGCCCGAGTCCGGTCCGGTACGCGTCCATCGCCGCCTCGGTACGGCCGAGGCGGCGCAACAGATCCCCCAGCAGCCGGCAGATGTCCGCGAGATCGCCCGCCGCGCCCGCCCGTTCCAGCAGGGCCAGTGCCGTGACGTAGTGTTCCTCGGCGGCTTCGAGATCCCCCTCGTCCTCGTGGACGAGGCCGAGCAGCCGGTGTGCGCCACCGGCGTGGACCGACCCGCGTTCGGGGTGGAGTTCGCCCAGGAGCCGGTGCAGCAGTTCCCTGGCCTCGGCCGTCCTGCCGCTTCGGCGCAGTACGTCCGCCAGCTCCACCTCCACCTGTGCCGTGTACAGCGCGGCCCGCTTCGACGCCAGCATGTCGCGGGCGGCACGCAGTTCGGCCTCGGCGCCGGACAGGTCGCCGTCCTGTGCGCGCACGTAACCACGCATCCAGTGGCAGTGCGCCATCTCCGTGCGGATCTGGAGCTGCTGGTAGATCTCGGCGGCCTTCGCGAGGGAGGCGTCCGCCTCCGTGGTGCGGCCCGCCGCGATCAGCGTGCGGGCGACGCTCCGGTGCAGTCCGGCGACCAGCTCGGGATCGGACACCTGCGGTGCGAGAGCCAGCGCCAGCTCACCCGCCTGTGCGGCGCGGGCGTGGGCGCCCATGTCCATGTACGGGGCGATCGAGGCCGTGTACAACAGCAGGAGCGCGCCGGGGTCCTGCAGCCCGGAGGAGCTCAACTCGTCGATGGCGCTCTCCAGCAGGTAGCAGGCGTAACGGAGTTCGCCCGCCAGGAGATGGGCGACCGCTCTGCCGCGGACGGCCGGGGCGCGCCGGGGGAGCGGTGCGTCCCGGAGGATCCGCTCCGCGGCCTCGAAGTGCTCACGGGCCACGGGCAGATCACCCGTCTCCAGCGCGCACTGGCCGAGCCCGAGGAGCGCCGTGGCGCGTTCCTCGCCGAGGCCGAGATCCTCGGCCTCGGCGAGCAGCCGGGAGTAGCCGACGGCGGCGTCCTCGGCGGCGCCGGTGGCCAGCGTCCGCTGGGCCTCCACGAGTCTCAGTCGCAGATCGGTCGCGAGATGGGCGGGGCGCCCCGTCGCCAGCTCCTCGTACGTCACGCCGAGCCGCTCCGCGAGATGGCGCACGGCCGCATCCGACGGGCGTACCCGGCCCGCCTCCAGAGTGGAGACGTAGGCCGCCGTGTACGCGGGCTCGGCGAGCTGGCGTTGAGTCAATCCACGTTCGGTACGCAGTCGTTGTACGCGCCGCCCGATGGCTTCGGCGTCGCTGCCCCGTCCGTGCGGGGAGTTCGGGGTGTGGGCGTCGTGCGGTCCGTCTCCCGGGGACGTGCCGGCTCCTCGTCCCGCTGTGCGCTTCTCGTTCACGGCGCCCGTCCTTCCGCCTCGCCCGGCCTCGAAATGTGGCCCATGCATCGTAAATGCCCGGTTGGGTGGCTCAACCGACAGGCACCCCGGTCTTGTTGGGAGCGCCGCGCGCTTCTATGTTAAGCCTCGACTTAAGTCGATTTAACTCATGGGTTATGTGACGACGGAGGGCCCGAAGTGCCCAGAGAACCGGAGGGGTTGTCCATGCACATACGCTCCCGAGCGCGCCGAGCAACGGGAACGGTGGCGGGATTCGTTCTCGTCGGCCTCCTGGGGGCGGCCGCCGCGCCCGCCTCCGCGTCGGTCACCGCCGCGGACGGCGACGGCGGCCGACGCGTCCAGGCCGAGTACTTCCCCGACCCCGGCGGTCCGGGCAGGACCGTGGAGGTCCCCGCGACCACCTCCGCTCAGCGGGGCAGGGGTCCCGCCGCCCCGCTGAGCGCTGCCGGAGCCGCCGTCGACGGCACGGTGGGCCGACAGGCCGTGACCGGCCCCACCGGCGACCGATTGGACGTCGTGATCATCGGGGACGGCTACACGGCGGACCAGCAGGACGACTTCCACGCGGACGCCACCGCCAAATGGGCGGACATCACCGCCCTGGAGCCGTACAGGAGTTACCAGGGGCTGTTCAACGTCTGGACCGTCGACGCCGTTTCGCGTGAATCCGGTATCAGTGGCGATCCCGGAGCGGACACCACCCGGGACACCGCACTCGGCAGCTACTTCTGGTGTGCGGACACCGAGCGGCTGATCTGCACCGACATCGACAAGGTGGCCGCGTACGCCGCGAAGGCCCCGGCGGCCGACCTCGTGGTGGTGATCGCCAACTCCACCAAGTACGGAGGCGCGGGATACTCCGGACTGCAGGCCGAGGGGTACCCCTTCGGCGGGGTCTCCACGCTCTCCTCCGACCACGCCTCGTCGAGCCTGATCGCCGCTCATGAGATTGGGCACTCGGTGGGTCTGCTCGACGACGAGTACACGTACGACGCGTACGGCACCTGGACCGGAGGCGAGCCGGGTGGAATCAACTCCACCACATACACTCCGGCACAGCTCACCGAGAAGCGCGCCAAGTGGTACCGCTGGCTGGGGCGGAACGACCCGGCCGGTGGCACGGTCGGTACGTACGAGGGCAGCGCCTACTACCCGTTCGGCATCCATCGCCCGACCGCCTCATCGATCATGCGCGAGCTGAGCAACACCGAATTCAACCTGCCCGGACGTGAGGCGATGATCGCGGGGTTCTACCGCGCGGGCAACGCGCTGAGCAGCACCGTCGACAGGGAGACGACCGTAGGCCGGGGCCGCGGTATCACGGTGACGCTCGCGAGCCTCCAGGCTGCCGGTACCAAGCCCCACGCACACCGGCCCGGCGGCGCCGACGGACTCGCCAGGACCGATCTGCGCTGGTACGTCGACGGCGTCGAACGAGTCTTCGCCCGGGGCCGTACCTTCGTCACCCCGGCCTCGCTCGGTGTCCGCGCGGACGGCCGCGGCCACAACGTGACCGCCGAGGCGGTCGACCGCACCGAAGCCATCCGCGACCCCGCGGTCCGTGCCCTGGCAACGGAGACCCTCACCTGGCGTGTCGCGGCGACCGGGCACCGGTAGCAGGTCCTCAGGCGATGATCGGGACGACGGCCTCGGGCGTCAGCATCCGGAAGGTGAAGGCCTGATGGAAGTAGAGCCGGATGCTGGTCGCGTCGTGGTCCAGGTAGCCGATCGACAGGTCCTGGCCCAGGCACAGCTCGAAGTCGCCGCCACGGGTGGACAGCAGCACACCGCCCGTGACGGCGGGGGCCCACAGGATCTGGTCGTCGAGCAGCCGGGTCAGATGTGTGGCCACCGGGTACCCGTGGTCGGAGGTCTCGGTCGCCTCGGTGAAGGCGTCCGCACCGAGCAGCAACCGGTACGGCCCGTCGACACCGGCCAGCCGCAGCTGGGTCAACGCCTGGCTGACGGCGGCCGGGTAGTCGCGGGCGTCGGCCGGCAACGGCAGCGGTGCGTGCGAGGAGCCGTCCCGGAGTCCGGTGATGCCCGCCGACGCGTACCCGTCGATGATCGCCATGTCCTCGGCGAACGCGCAGGTACGGGCCGCGTCCTTGACGGGCTGCCAGTCACTGTCGTCGGACCCGCGCTCGACGTCGTCCACGGCCGACCGGGTCACGGTGAACGGCACCCGCCAGTCGATGACGGGCATCGAGGTGCGGGCCCTGGCGAGCACATCCGGCGTGGGAGGGTCGATGTCCCGCAGATGACCGTCGCCGACGGCCGCCAGCTCGGGGCCGTCCGGACCGGTGACGTCGACGACACGGCGGCCTGCCAGATGGCGGCTGAAGGTGCGCCGGGCCTCTTCTTCGATCTGGTCCCAGGCGGCTTCCGTGACAGGTGCGAGCTCGCGGTGGAGGTTGTTCATCACTGGGCGCTTCCTTGCAGGCTGCCGATGCGCAGCGAACCGTCGTCCGAACGGACCGGGACCGGGGGCCGTGCCGCCGGCGCGGACGCGGGCTCCGGCAGGGTCTCGGTGGCGGTCGCCGCGGGCGACGGCGGCGGGGCGTCGAAGAAGTCGGCGCCGGGGACATAGAAGAGCGTGCCGGTGACCGCCGTCGAGAAGTCGAGGATGCGGTCGTACGTTCCGGGCGGACTGCCGAGGAACATGTTGCGGAGCATCTGCTCGGTCACGCCCGGGTCGGCGGCGTAGCCGATGAAGTAGGTGCCGAACTCACCCTGTTCGAAGCTGCCGAACGGCATGTTGGCCCGCAGGATCTCGCGTTCCGTGCCGTCGGGATCGGTGATGGTGTTGAGGGCGACGTGCGAGTCGGCGGGCTTGACGTCGTCGGAGAGCTCGATGTCGGTGAACTTCGTGCGGCCGATGACCCGTTCCTGCGCCTCGGTGCTCAGCGCGTTCCAGGACGCGAGATCGTGCAGGTACTTCTGCACGATGACGTAACTGCCGCCCGCGAACCGCGGATCCTCCGGGCCGATCAGGGCCGCCGACCGCGCGTCCGCCCCGACGGGGTTCTCGGTGCCGTCCACGAAGCCGAGCAGATCCCGGTGGTCGAAGTAGCGGAACCCCTGCGTCTCGTCGACGACCTTCACCGATCCGCCGAGCCGGTCGAGGAGCTGGGACGCCCACTCGTAGCACACGTCCATCCGCTCGGCCCGGATGTGGAACAACAGGTCCCCCGGGGTCGCCGGAGCATGGTGGCGGGTACCGCGCAGTTCCTGGAACGGGTGGAGCCCCGCGGGCCGGGGGCCCGCGAACAACCGGTCCCAGGCGTGGGAACCGAAACCGGTCACGGAGACCAGCTCGGTGGCCGGGAACCGGAATCCGATGGAGCGCGCGATCGCCGGAAGATCCGGCAGCACCTCGCGCACGACGGCCTCGCCACCGGGCTCGATCGTGGCGACCAGGATCAGGGCCGCACTGGTCAGCGGCGTGACGACGGGCTGCGCCGTGACCGGCTCCGGCGTGGCGTCGGGCATACGGGGGCTCCATGGGGCGTCAGCGGTACGGAACGACAACAGCTCGCGGGGCGGGGGCGACAACAGGCCCCGTTGCCACTTACGCACACGTGCGGCGGCGTCGCATCCCGGGACATCCGACCGGGCGACCGCCCGGTCGGATGTCCTGGGGGCCCGGGTCCCGCGCCCGGACACCGAGAAGCCCGACGACCCGCGATTCCGGCGTCCGCGACGGGAGGGAGATGTGACGTCGCGGCGCTCTCCCGTGTCGCTCGGACAGTTCCCGTCCAGGCCGGCGCACGGGGCAGGGAACCGGGAAGGCCCTCGCCCACCGGGGCGGACCCGGAGCCCCGCGCCTCAGCCCGCCCCGACCTCGGACCGGTCGCCGCCCCAGAGCGTGTGGAAGGAGCCCTCGCGGTCGGTGCGCCGATACGTGTGCGCGCCGAAGAAGTCGCGCTGTCCCTGGGTGAGCGCCGCGGGCAGCCGGTCCGCGCGCAGTCCGTCGTAGTACGCGAGCGCGGCCGCGAAACCGGGTGTCGGCACCCCTTGCCGCACGGCCTCGGCGACCACGGTCCGCCAGTCGTCCTGTGCCGCACCGATCTCCGCAGCGAACTGCTGGTCGGAGAGCAGGCTGAGCAGGTCGGGGCGGGCGTCGTAGGCCGCGCGGATCCGGTCCAGGAACGCTGCCCGGATGATGCACCCGGCCCGCCAGATCGCCGCCACCGCGCCGAGATCGATGTTCCAGCCGTACTCTTCGCTGCCCGCCCGGATCTGGTGGAACCCCTGCGTGTACGAGACGATCTTGGACGCGTACAGCGCCTGCTCCACCCGGTCGGCGAAGGCGGCGGCCTCGGCCTCCCCGAGCGGCGTGGCCGACGGGCCCGCCAGACCTTTCGCCGCCTCGCGCAGATCCGCGTGGCCGGACAGTGAGCGGGCGAAGACGGCCTCCGCGATACCGGAGACGGGCACTCCCAGATCCAGCGCGATCTGCACCGTCCAGCGGCCCGTGCCCTTCTGCTCCGCCCGGTCCTGCACGATGTCGACGAAGGGCTTCCCGGTGGCCGCGTCGGTGTGGGCCAGGACCTCCGCCGTGATCTCGATCAGATACGAGTCGAGGCGGCCGGTGTTCCAGCCGCGGAAGGTCTCGGCGATCTTCGCGGGGGAGTACCCGGCGACGGCGCGCAGCAGGTCGTACGCCTCCGCGATCAGCTGCATGTCCGCGTACTCGATGCCGTTGTGGACCATCTTCACGAAGTGCCCGGCCCCGTCGGGACCGATGTGGGTGGTGCACGGGGTGCCGTCCTTCGCCTTGGCGGCGATCTTCTCCAGCAGCGGTCCCAGCGATGCGTACGACTCGGCCGAGCCGCCCGGCATGATGCTCGGCCCGTTCAGCGCGCCCTCCTCGCCGCCCGAGATGCCGACGCCCACGAAATGGATGCCGCGCTCGCGCAACTGCTTCTCGCGGCGGCGGGTGTCCTCGAAGTGCGCGTTGCCACCGTCGATGATGACGTCGCCCTCTTCCAGGAGCGGGACGAACTCCTGGATCACGGCGTCCGTAGGATCGCCCGCCTTGACCATGATGACGAGCCGGCGCGGGCGTTCCAGAGCCGCGACGAACTCCTCCGGGGTACGCGCGGGCACGAAGGAGCCCTCATCGCCGAACTCCTCGACCAGAGCGTCCGTCTTCGCGGTCGTCCGGTTGTGCACGGCGACCGTGAAGCCGTTGCGTGCGAAGTTTCGGGCGAGATTGCGCCCCATGACCGCGAGGCCCGTGACGCCGATCTGCGCAGTGCCGCTCATCTGTCCGCTCTGCAATCTGTGTCGGGAATGCCGGGTTCTCCAGTATGGATACGGGGCGGGGGAACGGCCTGCCAGGGATGGGCCGTATGGACGTGCCGGGGCTGCGGGCTCCTGCACGCTCCGGCCTTCGAGCGGCGCGGCCGCGGGCGAGGGTGCGCCGGCGCGGGCCGACCGGACCGGATCAGCCCGGAGCCCCGAGTCGGGTCGCGGCCATCGGCATGGTCCCGACGTCCGCGTCGATCGCCGACCGGGGCGCGGCCGTGGCCAGCGCGGTCACCTCGGCCCGCGCCGCGACCAGCGAACTCTCCGCCAGCGGCCGGAAACGGGCCAGGTGCGGGACGAGTCCGGCCATGGTCATCTCCACGCCGACGAAGCTCAGATTCTCGTCCGCCACCCCCTGCCCGCCGAAGTACGTCCGCAGGTAGGGCGTTTGGAAGTCCCATGACTCGCGTGGGGTGCCCGGACCGTAGGAACCGCCCTGCGTGGTGATCACCACCACCCGCGTGGCCCGCAACAGGCTCTCCCCGGTGTCCGGGTCGGTGAGAGCCCCGGGAAAGCCCACCCGGTCGATCCACGCCTTCAGTGAGGCGGCCACCGAGTAGTTGTACATCGGGGCACCGACCAGCAGGGTGTCGGCCGCAAGCAGTTCGGAGACGAGCGGGCGGGTCAGTGCCCACTCCCGTTTCTCGGCCGGGCTCTCGGCCAGAGCGTCGACTTCGGGCGGCGGGACGAGGCCGTGTCGCTCCACGCGTCGCCCGAGCGAGCAGTAGGCGGTGCCCAGCGGCGGCACCGGGTCGGCGGCCAGATCCCGGTAACGGTAGCCGGCCGTGCCGTGCACGGACCGCCAGGTGTCCGCGAACAGCGAGGTCAGCTGTCTGCTGAGGGACTCGCCGGAACGATTGGCACTGGAATCCAGGTGCAGCAAGGACGTCATCACTTCTCCTGTCACTTCGGCTACGTTGCGTTCGTCATGAGAGCTGACGGGGCTGGACGGAGAAAGGTGACCGGTGGACGAGCGCGACGGGCTGGCGGAACGTTTCGAGACGCAGCGCGGCAGACTGCGCGCGGTCGCCCACCGGATGCTCGGATCGTTGGACGAGGCCGATGACGCCGTGCAGGAGGCATGGCTGCGGCTGTGCCGGATCGACGCCGGCGAAGTGGACAACCTCGGCGGCTGGCTCCGGACCGTGGTGACCCGCATCTGCCTCGACATGCTGCGTTCCCGCAGCTCGCGGCGGGAGTACCTGACCGCGCAGGAGACGCTCGACCACGTCGCGAACCCCGCGCGGGCGAACCCCGGGGAAGATCCGGAGGGCGAGGCATTGCTGACCGACTCGGTGAGCCGAGCCCTGCTTGTCGTGCTGGACGCGCTGGGCCCCGCCGAACGGGTCGCGTTCGTGCTCCACGACATGTACGCCGTGCCGTTCGACGAGATCGCCCCGATCGTGGAGCGCACACCGGTCGCCACGAAGAAGCTCGCCAGCCGCGCGCGCCACAAGGTGCGGGGCAGGCCGGTGGTCCCGGCGTCCGAGCTCGCCCGGAACCGGCAGGTCGTCTCGGCGTTCCTCGCCGCCGCGCGGGCCGGTGATCTCGGCGCGATCCTCGCCGTGCTGGACCCCGACGTGGTGCGACGCGCCGATCCCGCCGCCCTGCCGCCGGGCGGAGTGACCGTGGTCCGCGGCGCGCGGGCCGTGGCGGAGGGCACCGCCGCACTGGCGCAGAGGTCCCGGCTCGCGGAACTCGCCCTGGTCGACGGTGCGGTGGGTGTCGTCGTGGCCCCGCGCGGACGGCTGTTGTTCGCGCTCACCTTCACCGTCGAGAACGACAGGATCGCCGCGTACGACGTGATCGCCGATCCCGTGCGCCTGCGACGGCTCCGCCTCGCCGTCCTCGACTGACGGGCGAAGGACCCGAGTCGACCCGGCGTCGGGCTCGGTCGGCGTACGGCTGCGCGGGACGAGCGCCCCTGGGTTCGCCGCGACTTCGCACCGGCTCCGGAGCCGTACGCGGAAGCCGAGGAGTGCGGGGGCGCGACCGGCGAGGCGGGAGTTCCCGTCCCACCGGTCGCGCCCCCGGACGAGCCGTCCGTGACGGGCCGAACGTCCTCGCTCCCTTGTCACCGAGCTTTGTCTGCCCATAAGTTGGGCGCTTGCGACGTGTCCTAATGCCAGTGGGGGAGCCAAGTCATGGCCGCGAACGGACGGCACCGCAGATACCAGCCCGGTCGGCTCAACCGTGCCTCGCTCACGGTCACCGCCGGAGGTGCGGGCATCGCGCTCCCACTCATCGCGGCCGCCTCGGCAGGCGCCGCCTCGACGGACGTCTGGGAGAAGGTCGCCGCCTGCGAGTCCACCGGCAACTGGCACATCAACAGCGGCAACGGCTACTTCGGCGGTCTGCAGTTCACCCGGTCGACGTGGGCGGCCTACGGAGGCACGGTCTACGCGCCGCGTGCCGATCTGGCCACCAAGGGGCAGCAGATAGCGGTCGCCGAGAAGGTGCTCGAAGGGCAGGGGCCGGGTGCCTGGCCGGGCTGCTCGACCCGGGCGGGGCTGACCAGCGGCGGGGACGCCCCCGGCATCAGCCCGCAGTCGGAGCGGACCGGTCATGCCGCGGTGCCCGGCAAGGCCACCGCCGGAAAGCCGGAGACGAAGCGGACCTCCGCGTCCGCCACGCCGACCACCGTGCCCGGCAAGCGTGAGATGTACACCGTGGCCCGTGGCGATTCGCTCTCCGCCATCGCGGAGACCGAGCACGTCCGGGGCGGCTGGCAGCATCTGTACGCGAGGAACCGGGAGGTCGTCGGCGACGACCCGGATCTCATCCTTCCAGGACAGCGCCTGAGCCTGGACGCGTCCCGGGCACCGAAGAAGGGTTCCCGAGCGGGTTCGGCCCCGGCGGCGAAGCCGAAGGCGAAGTCGCAGACGGCGAAGACACAGAAGGCGACCGCACCGCAGGGGAAGGGGAAGCCGCAGCACCGGACGGCCTCACCGAAGCAGCGAGCGACCACGCCCCGGCACGAGACCGCGAAGCCGCAGCACCGACCGGCGAGGCCGCACCACGAGACCGCGAAGCCGAAGAGGGCCGAGGCCCATGAACCGGCGCGGGCGGAGAAGCACTCCGGCCTCGTCGCGCCGGTCGCGGCGGGGATCGGCACCCCGTACCAACAGTCCGGTTCCTGGGCCAGCGGCTATCACACCGGTGTGGACTTCCCCGTCCCGACCGGTACCTCGGTGAAGGCGGTGGGTTCCGGCACGGTCGTCTCGGCAGGCTGGGCGGGGGCGTACGGGTACCAGATCGTGATCCGGCACGGCGACGGCAAATACAGCCAGTACGCGCATCTGTCCGCGCTCCACGTCCGTGAGGGGCGGCACGTCTCCGCCGGACAGCGGATCGCGCGCTCGGGCTCCACCGGGAACGTCACCGGTCCGCACCTGCACTTCGAAATCCGTACCGGTCCCGGCTACGGCTCGGACGTCGACCCGCTGGCCTACCTGAGAGCGGGCGGCGTCAGCGTCTGAACGGAGCTCCGGGGCCCGTCCGGATCAGCCTGCGCGGCGGATCCCGCCGACGTACCGTCCTGCCGCGCGGAGCGGGAACGCGAGGAGCGGCCGGTCGTGAACTCCACCTGCCCGAGCCGACGCTTCAGCGGCATCGTCAGCTGCAGGGCCGGGGCCGCCGAGGACCGTTCGGCGACGGCTTCGACGGCTTCGAGGGCCCCGGCGGGCATCGACGGTGCGGGACCGGGACGTGCCAGGACCGTCCGAGCAGGCTGAGGCGGACCACCGATCGGCTGCGCGGCGCCCTCGGTGCCGGGGGCCGCGCCCGAGTCCTCCGGGCACGTCACGTCGCCCGGGACGAGGCCCGCCGGCTCGCCCGGGGCGACCGGGTACGCACTCCCGGCCCGCTGCTCCGCGCCCAGCCGTTCCGTCGTCAGCAGGATCAGCCCACCCGCTGCGACCACCCCGCAGGCGAGGGCGAGCATCGTGCCCGTCGTACCGTGCCGGAACCGCTCGTCGAACAGGGTGATGCCGACAGCCGCGGCTATCACCGGGTTCACCACGGTCACGGTGGCCAGCGGCGCGGTCAGTCCGGCACCCCGGTACGCGGCCTGGGAGAGCAGCAGCCCGGCAAACGCGAACACGGCGATCGCCGGCAACGCCGGCATCCCGGCCCCCGCAGCACCGGAGGCCCACTGCACCGCCACCGTCTTCGTGAAAACCGAGGAGATGCCGAAGGCCACGCCCGCGCCACCTGCCAGGACCACGCTCCTCACCACCGGCCGGTGCGTCCCCTTGGCGATCAGGACGAGTGCCGCGACCACGCCGAGTGTGACTCCGGCGAGCATCAGCTGATCCGGGCCGCTCAGGCTGTGCGACTCGGCGTTCCCGGTGAGTGCGAGCAGTCCCGCCAGACCGACGGCCGCCATGATCGCGCCACGCCATGCGGTGGTTCCGGCCCTGCGGCGTACGAAGAGCGCCGCCATCGGCAGGGCGAAGACGATGGTCAGCGCACCGAGGGGCTGGACGAGGCTGAGCGGACCGTAGGCCAACGCCACGACATGCAGCACCGCCCCCACGCCGTTCAGCGCCACGGCGGCCCACCAGACGGGGTTGCGCAGGGGTGCGAACGAGCGGCCGTCTCCAGCCGTGGCCACGCGCTCCTGGACGATCGCCCCGGCCGCGTAGGCGACCGCGGAGACCAGTGAGAGAAGCACGGACAGCGCAAGGGAACTCATGTACACCACAATGTCTCTTCACAGCGGCCGCGTCGTCGTCCCTGAGGCGGCAATCCGGCGTACTGCCTTGGTAGTACGGGAGCGGCCCCGGTGTCCTCCTCCCGACGGTAGTCGTCCCTCCCGGGGACCCGGAGCGATCATTTCGACGGGTTACGGTGAGGGCCCGGGCGGCGGCACTCCGAGCGCCCGCGATGTCATCGAGGTGGCGGCCGGGAGCCGGGACGGAGCAGCGTGATGGACGAGCCCATGGCGGACTCGCCGGCCGGATTCTTCGCTCTCCGGACGTCCGCGCCCCCCGACGGGGCGCACCGGCCGCTGGCCCTCCTGTATGCGGGGGAGTCCGCACAGCTCACGGCTCGTATCGACGCCGTCGGCGACCGGCTCGGTACCTCCGAGCGCAGGGTCGCCGCCTCCGTCGCACACCTGGGGCTGGCCGCCCGCCTCTGGTCCGTCGCGCTCGGCCCGGCGGCCCTGACCGGACGCTTCCCCGCCCTTTCTCCCGATGCCCTGCTCTGGGATCCGCGGCACACCTGTCCCGACGACCTGTGGCTGAGCTCCGCCGCCACGCTGCCCGCCACGGCCGACCGCATCCGGGAAGCCGTTCAGTACGGCCATCTCGTTCCCCTCGCCGAAGCGATCCACCGGGACGGCCCCCTGTCGGACCGGCTGCTGTGGGGCAACGCGGGTTCGGCGCTGGCAGGGTCCCTGCGTCAACTGGTCGCCTGGGCCCATGAGCATCGCCGCCCCGATGTGTCGGGCCGGGCCCGTGCGCTGGTCGCCGAACTGTTCGACCACCCGGACCTGCGGAACACCGGCGGCCCGCACGACACGGCGTTCCGCCGCCGCAGTTGCTGCCTGTACTACCGATGCCCGGCGGGCGGTCTGTGCGGCGACTGCGTTTTCGAAAGCACCTGACACGCCCACGCGCCGCGAGGCCGCCGTGGGCGGAGGACCGGCGCGTCCGGGTCACCCGCCGGGTACCACCTCGACGGAGCCGATGTACTCCTGGGTCTCCTCCGGAGGGAGACGGACGGCCTGGGCCCAGAAGTAGATCACCAGACTGAAGGCGGCGACGAGGACGATGTCCCACCACAGCGGAAGCGCGTCGGTCGCACCGCAGGACGCGGACGATGCCGGGCCCGTGCTGCAGAAACCGCCCTGCCAGGAGATCAGCCCCATGCCCACGAGGTAGACCGGCAGCCACTGCGCGGACCGCCAGTCCATGTGCGGAACCCTCGGGTTGAGCTTGAGCAGGGCGGAGCCGCCCAGCAGAAGATAGCCGAGCACGATGGCCACACCGAGCCGCCACAGGGTGTCCCAGCCCGCCCAGTAGATGATCAGATTCGAGACGATGAAGGCCACGGGCGCCCAGAACATCCCCCCGCGCAGCCGGTACGGACGAGGCCGGTCCGGGTCCTGCTTGCGCAGGCATCCGAAGGCCAGTGGCGCCCCCGCGTACATCAGCACGCTCGCGGACGTGACGAAGCCGACCAGCTTCTGCCACGTGGGGAACGGCAGGAACACGATGAGCCCGATCACGAAGGCGAAGAGCAGGCTGAACCACGGGACGCCGCGCTTGGTGGTGCGCTCGAAGACCACCGGGACGTAGCCGTTGCGGGACAGTCCGTAGGAGACCCGTGAGGTGGCCGTGGTGTAGATGAGGCCCGTGCCGGACGGTGACACGACCGCGTCGATGTACAGCAGCGTGGCGAGCCAGCCGAGTCCGACGGACGTGGCGAGCCCGGCGAACGGGCCCGCCTTTCCGCTGAAGGTGAGGTCGGCCCAGCCATGGACGAACGCGCTGTGCGGCAGGGCGGCGATGAAGACGACCTGAAGTGCCACGTAGATGAGGACGCCGATGAGAATCGAACCGATGACGGCCCGCGGGATGTCCCTGGCGGGATCGCGGCTCTCGCCCGCCAGCTGATCTGCCTGCTCGAAGCCGAGCAGCGCGAAGATGATGCCGCTGGTGCTGATGGCGGAGAGCACGCCCTTGGCGCCGAAGGGGGCGAAGCCCTGGTAGCCGAAGTTGGCGCCGTGGAAAGTGGTGGCGGCCAGAACGACGATGGTGAAGACGGGGACCGCCACCTTCCACCACGTCGCCACGCTGTTGGTGTGGGCGAGCCATTTGATGCCGAAGAAGTTGACGACGACGAAGAATGCCATGAACGCGACGGCGAGCCCGTATCCCGCGGGTGTCAGATGATTCTTGCCGGTCTGCACCCAGGGGGCGTGCACGCTGAGATAGTTCAGCGATGCCATGACCTCGATCGGTGCCACGGTGACGGCTTGGAGCCACGAGAACCATCCGAAGGACGCGCCGGCGGCGCTGCCGAACGCGTAGTGCGGGAAGCGGGCCGTACCGCCCGCGACCGGGTACATGGCTCCCAGCTCGGCGTGGACGAAGGCCAGCACGATGATGGCGAGCGCCCCGATTCCCCAGGAGACGAGTGCCGCCGTGCCGGCTGCCTGTGCGGCGAACAGCGCGCCGAAGAGCCAGCCGGACCCGATGATGGACCCCTCCGAGGTCCAGATGAGACCGATCAGCCCGATTTCCCGCTTGAGGCCCGGGTTCGTCGGCGCCGTGGGCGCGACCGGCCTGGACATCCGCATGGTGCATGCACCCCTTGCTCCGGCGGGGATGAGGCGTGGGGTGTAGACGTGCCTCTGGGGACCTCAACAACATGCCCCGATCCCGGTGAATCGTTCCCGGTGCACGTGGAAGTTGCGCCACTCGGCCCTGTGGTCCTTCAGCGGGAGGCCCTGCTGGTGCGGTGCCGGACCTCCTCCCCGCGGTCGTGCCACGTCCCCGCCGGGCCACGTCCCCGCCGGGCCACGTCCCCGCCGGGCCGCGGACGGACGTGGCGCGGACCACGCGGCCGACGTTGTGAGTCCGGGGTTCAGGTGCCGCTCCGGCGGCAGAACCTCGCCTGGAGCAGATCGGTGAAGATTCCGATGGGGTCGTCCCAACCGCCCTCGCTCCAATCGCCGTTGACGTTGGTGGTGACCATCTGTTCGCCACCGCGAGCGCCGTAGCTGTAGGACCACGATCCGAAGAGCGCACCCCCCATGCCCCAGACCGTTTTTCCGCAGGGCAGTCTCACCGAGGAAACGCCGAGGCCGTAGGCGGCATGGGAGATCCAGTCGCGGGTGGGCACGGTGGTGAACATGTCGTGGTGCTCGCGCGGTGGCAGTATCCGGCCCCCCAGCAGGGCGCCGAAGAACCGGTTGAGGTCCCCGGCGGTGGAGATCATGCCGCCGGCTGCCCAGAACATGGACGAATCCAGCTCGGTCGCGTCGTGGACCGGCGCGCCCGGGTCGGTCCGGAACAGCTTCGTGTAGTGCCGGGAGTGTGGCCCGTGGATCGTCGGGTCGCTGCCGTGCGGCAGGTACGTGCCGGTCAGGCCGAGTGGGCCGGAGATCCGCTCCGTGATCTCCTCGGCCAGCGTTCGCCCCGTGGCCCGTTCGATGATCAGGCCTGCGAGGACGTAGTTGGTGTTGGAGTACGCCCAGCCCGAACCCGGTGTGAAAGCGGGCGGATGGGATACGGCGATCCGTACCGACGACTCGGGGGTGTGTGTCTCGTGACGGTTGAGTGCTTCCTGGTCGTCGGTGTAGTTGAAGATCCCGCTGGTGTGGTTGAGCAGCATCCTGATGTTCACCCTGGCGCCGTCGTGGTGGTGGCCGTGGACCAGGCCGGGCAGCCACTGCTCCACGGTGTCGTCCAGGCTCAACCTGCCTTCGGCCGCCAGCCGCAGCACGACGGTGGCCACGAACGTCTTGCTGATGCTGCCGATGCGGAACCGGTCCTGCAGTGAGCGCTTGCGGCCGGTTCGGGTGTCGGCCACTCCCGCGGTCCCGAACCACTGCCGGTCGCCGTCCCGGACCTCAGCAAGAATGCCGGGAAGGCCGCCTCGAGTCACGGCTTGCCGGAGTAAGCGCTGGATCGCCTCGTGGTTCTCGGCCCTTGGAGCCGGCGCGGACTCGGACACGCCGCCCGCAGCCTCGATGGGTTCGGTGCCCGGTCGGTCGCTGTCCGTATGAGCGGTGTGTCGGTGCATACGGTTCTCCTTGTCGTGTGCGGCCCGCGGATGGCCGCCCGGACCCTCTTCACAGCGTGATGGGGTGGCCCACCGGCTCTCATCAGGGGCTTGGGGGCCGGCGCAGCGTGCGATGCGTCGCGCAAGCCCGCAGGGCTCGCTCATCAGCCCGGTCAGGGCATGGCCGCGGGGTGGATCGGCCGTGTCAGCTGTTCTTGGTGGTCACTGATCCTGGCTGTTGAGCGTCTGCCGTACGCGGTCCGCCAGTTCGACCTGATCGATACCGGCCAAGGCGAGAGCGCGTGGCACGGTGCCGATGCGAGCCTGCAGGACCCCGAGCAGCAGATGCGTCGAGCGCAGGTCCTTCTTGCGGGCGGAGGCGAAGCTCCGATCCAGTGCGAGTCTGGCGGACGCGCCCATCCTGGGCTGCTGGGAAGCGTGGCTCGGCCTGGGAAGGTCATAGGCGGCCGGAGACACTCCGATCATGCTCAGGCTGTGCTCGAACTCTCGGTCCAGCGCCTCGCGGACAGCAGCGTGATCGAGCCCGGCCGAGGCCAGGACCTGCTGTGCCGCAGACCCCTGATCGGCGGCGATCGACAACAGGAGATGGTGCGCGTCGATCGTCGCGGACCCGTCCTCGTGGGCTTCCTGCGTCGCCCGCACGATGACCGCGTGCAGGTACTTGTCAAACGCGCTCATCGCCGCGCCTCCTCAGCCTGACTCCGGCGGCGATGAGCCGCTTGGCGTGCTTCTTGTGGACGGCTTGGCGGGTGACACCGAGTGCCTCGGAGACCTGCGGCCAGCTCCAGCCCGCTCGCATGGCCTGCTCGACAGCGGCGTTCTCCAACTGATCGGCAAGGCGCCGCAACGCCACGACAGCCGCCAGGGCGTCAGCCGGCTCTTGAGGAAGCGGATTCTTGGCAGCGGACATGCAAGCAACTGTAGTTGACTAATGAAGATAGTCAACCCGAGTTGCCAATGATCGAGGCCGTGCGGGGTGATGCGTCGGGGACTCGCGATCACGGGCCGACATGTCGGCGTACGGCGCCACCCCCAAGCGATCGATGTGCCGCCCGTGAGTGGGAACTGCCGGCGACTCGCGTCGTGGATCGACGTCGGCGGACGAACTGTCCGGCCGGTGGATTCCGGGGCGTGCTCATCGGTTGCGCGGGCATCTCGACCGGGGGCGTGTAGGGGAAGTGGATCTCGACCGCGCGGTGATCTCGGCGAGTGTCACCGATGCCGCAGCCCCGTCAGGCGCCGCGTCTTCCAGTGCCGAAAGCCCCACCATGGTCATCCTTGGACACATTCCTCGGCGAAGAGGGCCGGTTGATCTCATATGGGCTGAGACCTTCCCCGAAATCATCCGCAGCCCTCAAGTCCTCGCTGCTGCGGGAGGAATGTTCGGCCTGTGGTCCCTGCTCTCGTGCCTGGGACCGACGGCGCGCGTCCCACCGGACGAGGCCGAGCAGAACAGCGACGACGACCACTGCTATACCGACGGGGAATATCCAGCGCACGGCCGAAGCCGCCAGTGTGATGTCACTGATGGGCACCTGGCTCACGAGGTGGCTCATCTGGCCCACGTCCTTCCTGAGGGGATTCCACCGCTCGCAAAGCGAGGCAGAGGCTTCCGCTCATTGGAGAGAGCCCGCGACGGCTGGAGCCGTGAGAGATTCCGATCCCGCCGCCCTTGGCCGGATCGATCTCGCGGGGCCCGCCTGAACGGGACGCCCGGCAGGGCTCAAGCTCCCTGTCAAGTCTACGGCGCGGGCGTACGGGACCGCTCGGTGCGCGGCGGGTGTATCAGGGATCAGGGACACCTCTTGGGGTGACGAGTGCGACGCGGCCTGCGCACCCGGCGACGGACGGCCCGGACATCCACCGCCGGGGCGGCAACCCCGCTGACGAAGCGGCCACCACGACGCGGCGGACGGCCCGGACCGGTCCTGACTTGTCATGCACCTGGACAGTGGATCGGGTGTCGTGCTGTCATGCCAACGACCGTTCCTTCCAACGTTGTACATCCTGCTGCAACGAGCCGCCACCCTTCCTCGACAAGGAGGATCCGTGCGCATCAGAAAGAAACTGGTTCTACTTCTCGCCGCCGTTCTCGGCGCGGCCGGCCTGTCCGCGGTGCCCGCCGCTTCGGCTGCTCCGGACCCCGGGAGCACCGGTGAGGTGCATGGGCTGAAGGGCGAGTACTACACGCACACCGCCCCCGGCGCCTTCGACTTCGGGCAGCTCAAGGCCACCGGATTCGACCCCGACATCGACTTCCCCACGCTCGAACCACGGTTGGTCGCGGCGACCGGGCAGAGCGACGACGTCAGCATCCGCTGGACCGGAAAGATCGTTCCGGAGAAGACCGGTGCGCATGTCTTCTCGATGATCGGGGACAACGGCTTCCGGCTCTGGATCGACGGGAAGCCGGTCATCGACCACTGGGTCGACGACTGGGAGGTCGAACAGACCTCGCAGCCGGTCGAGTTGACCGCGGGCAAGGCCTACGACCTCAGGGTCGAGTTCTTCGAGCACCAGGGAGGGTCCAACCTTCATCTGAAGTGGACCGAACCCGGTGGCGGCAAGGTACCGGTGCCGCAGTCCGCCTTCCGGCTGCCCGACGACTTCGCGTACGACGGAGCCATCGCCGCCACGGTGCTCGCCGACGGCCGCAGCCTCAAGCTGGACTTCGCGCAGAAGCTCGCGCCCCTGCCCGCCGGCCTGGCCGGCCATCTCGATGCCGTGATCGGCGGTGCCACGTGGCCGCTCGGCGCCGCCAAGGCGGACCCGGCCGACCCGCGCAGCCTCACCGTCGCGCTCAAGGAGCCGGTCGTCGGCAACAAGAACGGTGACGCCAAGGGGCTCGCCGATGTCCGGTACGACGGTGCGGGGGCTCTGGCGGGGGAGGACGGCAAGCCCGTCGGCGCCTTCTGGTCCAGCGGGCCCAACCGTTCCCGGCACGAACTGCGTACGAGGTGGGCCGATGAGGTGGGCGCGCACAACGCGCTGCCCGAGTACCCGCGACCTCAACTCACCCGCGAGAACTGGCAGAATCTCAACGGCTCCTGGGAGTTCGCCCCGGCGAGGGCGGGAGAGCGGCCACCGGTCGGCAGAGAACTCGCCGAGAAGATCCTCGTCCCCTATCCGGTCGAGTCGCAGCTGTCAGGGGTCGAGCGGCACGAGGACCGGATGTGGTACCGCCGCACCTTCACCGTTCCCAAGGACTGGAAGATCGGATCCGGCAAGCGTCTCCAGCTGAACTTCGGAGCCGTCGACTGGCAGTCCGAGGTGTACGTCAACGGCAGGAAGGTCACCGAACACCAGGGCGGCTACGACAAGTTCAGTGCGGACGTCACCGATGCGCTGAAGCCCGGACGCAACCAGGAGCTGATCGTCGGTGTCCACGACCCGACCGATTCCGCGAACGGTGAGAACCCGCCGATGGGCAAGCAGCGCCTCGATCCGAGCGGCATCTGGTACACGCCGTCGTCCGGGATCTGGCAGACCGTGTGGATGGAGCCCGTCGCGGCCGATCACGTGGACTCGTTGAGGCTCACCCCTGACGTCCGGGGCGAGAAGGTGGCCGTCGAGGTACGCGGCGTACGGGACGGGGTGCCGGTCACGGCCACGGCCTACGACGGGAACCGCAAGGTCGGGAGCGTCGGCGGGCGTACCGGGACGACGCTCGACCTCGGTGTGCCCGACCCGCACCTCTGGTCCGCGAACGACCCGCATCTGTACCGGCTGGAGGTCACCGTCGGTTCGGACCGGGTCGGCAGCTACTTCGGGATGCGGTCCATTGCCGTCGAGAAGGTGAACGGCACCCCGCGCACCGTGCTCAACGGCAAGCCGGTCTTTCTGATGGCCACCCTCGACCAGGGCTTCTGGCCCGACGGACTGCACACCGCTCCCACCGACGAGGCGCTGGCGTACGACCTGAGGATGCACAAGGCGATGGGGTTCAACTCCGTCCGCAAGCACATCAAGGTCGAGCCCGACCGCTGGTTCTACTGGGCGGACAGGCTGGGCCTGCTGGTCTGGCAGGACATGCCCGCGATGAACACCGTCAACCCGTCCGCCGCCGCGCGAGCCGAGTACGAGCGCGAGATGAAGGAGATGATCGACGAACACTCCAGCCACCCGTCCGTCGTCATGTGGGTCACCTTCAACGAGGGCTGGGGCCAGTACGACCAGGCCCGCGTCGCCGAGCAGGCCAAGTCCTGGGACCCGACCCGGCTCGTCAACAACATGAGCGGCCTCAACTGCTGCGGCGCGGTGGACGGCGGCAACGGTGACATCGCCGACGCGCACGGGTACCCGAGTCCCGCGCTTCCGCGGCCCGACGGGAGACGCGCCCTGGTCAGCGGGGAGTACGGCGGGCTCGGCCTGGCGGTGCCGGGGCACGCCTGGGCCGTACAGCAGTCGTACATCGCGGTCGACCCGGCCACCTACACCGACGACTACCTGGCCCGGCTCGGGGAGGTGCGAAGGCTCGCCTGCAACGGCAGCAACGGCGCCGTCTACACCCAGATCTCGGATGTCGAGGGAGAGCTGAACGGACTCCTCACGTACGACCGCCGGATCGTCAAGCCCGATGTCGAACGCATCAGGGCGGCACAGGAGGCGCTCGTCCGCGACGCGTCGAATCCGGTCGTGGCGGGGTGTCCCACCGCCTGATCCATGACAGCGTTCCGGCCCGTCGGGGGCGGGCCGGAACGTATCCGTCCGCACCTCTGGCCCGGATCGACGGGAATCCGGGAACGAGCGCGCCCGGCAACGGCCTTCCGGTGAGCGTCCGCGTACCGGCGGGCGGCGAGCCGTCGGCTCGGGACACGGCGTCCGACACCCTGGGCGGCGGATCGACCGTGGTCGTGGGGCGGCCGGCGTCCCGCCCGTCCCACAGCTCAGCTGCTCAGCTCGAACTCGGCCCGGATGCGTTTGCCCACCGGTACGCGCTCGGCGGTCAGCCGGTCGCACAGGGCCACGACGATCTCCATGCCGTGGCCGCCGGGACGTGTGGGATCCGGCGAGTAGAACAGGGGCAGGGCCGTACTGCTGTCGTACACCGTCACGCTGACGCGTTCCGCGGTGCCCTCCAGCTCCAGCAGATACGGGCCCTGACTGTAGCGGTCGGCATTGGTGACCAGCTCGCTCACGGCCAGCATCAGATCGCCGCGGGTGTGTTCGCCGAACACCGCGAGCCATTCGGCGGCCAGCCGGACCAGAAAGCGGTCGGCCAGCTCCCGGGCCTGCGCGATGCAGCCGGGCTCGCCGTCGAACACCTCGGCGCTGTGCAGAACCTCCGTGGGCCGGTCCGGGGAGGGGCGACCGGCCGGTCGGGAGGTGACCTGTTCGTTCATGTGCTCCAGCCAGGGCGACGCAGGGGTGTTCGATGACAGCTTCTCGCCGTTCGCCTACCCGCGACGAACGGTCCCACTCCGGGGAGACCCCGGCAGATCTCAGCCATGGCCGGGTCTCGTGGCGGAAGGGTCCACGACGAGCGGTCGCGCCGTCGGGTACGCCGCCGCGGCAGGGGTGACGGGAAGGGTGAAGTGGACGCAGGTGCCTTCGGCGGTCTGCGGATCCAGCCGGATCCCGCCGCCGTGGAATTCCACGATCTTCCGGCACAGGGCCAGCCCGATGCCCGTCCCCTCGTACTCGTCCCTGCTGTGCAGCCGCTGGAAGACGACGAAGACGTCCTGCGCGGACTCCGGTGCGATCCCGATGCCGTTGTCCGTCACCCGGAAGTGCCAGTCGTCGCCCTCCCGCGTGCAGCCGACCGTGATCCGGCACGGCACCTCGGGGCGGCGGAACTTCACCGCGTTGCCGATCAGGTTCTGCCAGACCATGGCGAGTGCCGTCGCGTCCCCGGTCACTTCGGGCAGCGGGCCCTCCCGTACGACCGTCGCACCGGACTCCTCGACGACCAGCGCGAGATTGGCCAGCGCGCGGTCGAGGGTCCGGTCGAGGCCGACCGGCTTCCACTTCTCGTGCACCCGGCCGGTACGGGAGAAGGTGAGCAGATCGTCGATCAGCACCTGCATCCGCCCGGCGCCGTCGACCGCGTAGTCGATGTACTGCCGCGCCCGGTCGTCGAGCTCCGCGCCGTACCGTTTCTCCAGAAGCCGGCAGAACGAGGCGACCTTGCGCAGCGGCTCCTGCAGATCGTGCGAGGCCACATAGGCGAACTGCTCCAGCTCTCCATTGGACCGGCGCAGCTCCCGAGTCTGGTCCGCCAGCAGCGTCTCGCGCTCCCGGGACTCGGCCAGCTCCTCGACGATACGACGGCGCATGTCCTCCACGGCCGCCGCCACCGCCCGCACATCGGACGGGCCGTCCACCTCGATCCGATGGTGGAACGCCCCCGAGCTGACCGTCTCGGAGGCAGCGGTCAGCCGGCTCAGCGGCCGGCCCACCATCCGGTTCAGCAGCAGACTCAGTGAGGTGACCGCGATCAGAAAGCCCACGACCAACGAGATCAGTACCTGGTCGCGGGTGGTGCGGGCCGTGCTCAGATCGGCGCGGGCCCGGTCGCGCGCCGCGTCGAGGTGTGCCTGCTGGGTGGCGTACAGCCGCCGCAGGGTGTCGAATTCGCGGTTGCTCCGCCGGATCGGGGCGGAGGACTCGGACGCGGGGCCGTCCCGCCGTACCGCGGCGACCAGTGGCTCGGCGTGCAGGCTGCGCCACTCCCGCGCGGCCGCGGCGATCCGGTCGAGATCGCCGGCGAAGGGCTGCTCGTTCCCGACGAGCGCGCGCACTTTGGCCAGCCGCAGCTTTTCGTCCCGCATCCCCGCCTCGTACGGCCGAAGGAACGTCGGATCACCGGTGAGCGCGTATCCGCGGACCCCGGTCTCCTGGTCCAGCAGGGCGTTCTGCAGTTGAAAGGACGACGAGCGCGCCGGCTGGATCCGGTCCACCAGTTCGGTGGTGCGGTCGGATATCCGGGCGAGCACCAGGCCACCGACGGTCAGTTCGGCACAGACGACCAGCACGAAGACGGCGAGAATCAGATGGACCCGGTTCTGGACCGACAGGCGGGAGGCCGGACGGCGGCGGGGGGCCGGCGGTGCGTCCCTGCCGCTCACCGCGGCTCCTCCCGCCCCCAGCCCAGGTGGAGCACGGCCACGTCGTCGGCGAGGCCGCCGTACGGGGACGCGGCCACGGCGGCCTCGTCGACCAGGGTGTCCACGAAGGCACGGGCCGCCAGTGACCCGTGTCGGCGGGCCATGGCGAGCAGCCCGTCCTCGCCGAGCCGGGTTCTCGGCCCCGTGCGTCCTTCGAAGAGGCCGTCCGTGAAGAGGACGATCCGGCCGTCACCCGGCAGCGACAGCTCCGAGACGCTCCAGTGCCCCGTACCCGGCAGCAGTCCCAGCGCCATGCCCGGCTCGGGTTCGATCCAGCTCACCCTGGCACCGCCGCGCAGCAGCAGCCCGGGATGACCGGCCCGCACCACCCGCACCCCGCGTCGGTCCGGTGCGAAGACCAGTGAGGTGACGGTGGCGAAGACATGCGGGTCGGAGCGTTCGGCGACGAGGATCTCCTCCAGCAGCCGGACCTGCTCGGTCTGACCGGTGGCGCACAGCACCGCCGTGCGCCACGCCACCCGCAGACAGACGCCGAGCGCCGCCTCGGCCGCCCCGTGCCCCGACACATCGCCGATCACCGCGTGCACCGTGCCGTCGGACGTCTGCACCACGTCGTAGAAGTCACCGCTGAGCAGGGCCTGGGCCCGGCCCGGTGCGTACCGCGCCACCGCTTCGAAGGAGTCGTCGTGCAACAGGGGAACGGGCAGCAGACCGCGTTCCAGACGGGCGTTCTCCTGCGCCATGAGCCGGTTGGCACGCAACGCGGCGGCGGCCCGCTCGACCTGCTTGCGCTGGAGGGCGTAGCGGACCGAGCGCCCCAGCGCCTCCGGATCGAGCCGGCCCTTGACGAGATAGTCCTGGGCGCCGGTCGCCACGGCCGACAGGCCGGTGTCGGCCTCGGACCTGCCGGTCAGCACGACGATGGCCGCGTCGGGCGCCGACTCCACGATCCGGGTGACGGCGTCCAGGCCGTCCCCGTCGGACAGGTGGAGATCGAGCAGGACACAGCACGGGGTCCGGCAGCCGGCCAGGAACCGGCGCGCCTCCGTCAGCGTCCTGCGCCAGGTCAACGCCGAGTCGAGCTCACTGTCCGCGAGCATCTCCTCGACGAGGAGCGCGTCACCCGCGTCGTCCTCGACCAGCAGGATCACGGCATCGACGTCCCAGACGGAACCGCTGTCGGCCGGGGACTGCCCGTTCTGCACGGGGACGGCGGCCGGGCGCACGGGCTGCGCCGGAGATCCGCCCACGGGGAGCTCGGCCACTGTCCACCCCCTGTGTACGGACGGCACGGCCCGGCTCCGGCCGTGTCGCAGGGAAGCATATGTGACCGATCCGTGGAGGAACCCATGGGCGGAGCGGCTCGGAGCGCTCGCGGTCGCGCCATGACGTGCCCGGCGAACCACGGGGCACCTCACGGGACACGTCACCCGAACGGAGCAGCACCGGGTGCATGGCAGACTTGACCGGGGTGTTCGGCCCGACAGGACCCGGTACGGCGGTCGGCGCCACGAGGGACGAGTGACAGAGGAACGGCAATGACGGTGACAGAGGACAGCCCGGAGATCGCTCCCGGCACTGAGGAGTTCGGTCCCGGTATCGACCCGGAGCGGCTGGCCGTCTGCCTGAGCGTGCTCGACGAACTCGACACCATCGAGGTCGACCACCCCGACGCCATCGCCGTGCGCCGTGCCACGGCCGGGATCTACCGGACCGTGAAGCAGCGCCGCCGTCAGGAGCGCCGCGCCGCCAAGACCGCGCACGACAAGGCCGTCACGGAGGCCACCGCGACCGGCTCGGCCGACCGTATCGACGACGAGACGCAGGGGATCCTGCCGTCGTCCTCGGCCCGTGCCGAGATCGCGGGCGTCCTCCAGCGCCCGCGGTCCTGCTACATCTGCAAGACCCGGTACGTCGAGGTGGACGCGTTCTACCACCAGCTCTGTCAGCAGTGTGCCCAGGAGAACCGGGCGCGCCGCGACGCGCGGACCGACCTCACCGGCCGCCGCGCGCTTCTCACCGGCGGTCGCGCGAAGATCGGCATGTACATCGCGTTGCGGCTGCTGCGCGACGGTGCGCACACCACCATCACCACGCGTTTCCCCAACGACGCGATCCGCCGCTTCAAGGCGATGCCGGACAGCGACGAGTGGATCCACCGGCTGAAGATCGTCGGCATCGATCTGCGCGACCCGGCCCAGGTCGTCGCGCTCGCGGACTCGGTCGCCGCCGAGGGCCCGCTGGACATCCTGATCAACAACGCCGCGCAGACGGTACGCCGCTCCGCCAACGCGTACAGCGAACTGGTCCACGCGGAGTCCGCTCCTCTGCCGGCGGGTGAACTGCCCGCCGCCGAGGTCATCGGCACCTTCGGCAGCGGCACCGTCGACCGGGTCGCGGCGCTTCCGGCCGCCCGCAAGGAAGGCCTCAGCGCGCAGGACGTGACCGAGCTCGCCCTGGTCACCGGGTCCGCCTCCCTGGAGCGGATCGCCGCCGGAACGGCGATCGACGCGGGCGGTCTCGTGCCCGACCTGGACGACACCAACAGCTGGATCCAGACGGTCGACGAGGTCGAGCCGATCGAGCTGCTGGAAGTCCAGCTCTGCAATTCCACCGCGCCGTTCATCCTGATCAGCCGGCTCCGCCCGGCGATGGCGGCGACCGCGGCCAAGCGTGCCTACGTGGTCAACGTCTCGGCGATGGAAGGCGTGTTCGGCCGCGGCTACAAGGGCGCCGGCCATCCGCACACCAACATGGCCAAGGCCGCGCTGAACATGCTCACCCGCACGAGCGCCCAGGAGATGTTCCAGAAGGACGGCATCCTGATGACCGCGGTCGACACCGGCTGGATCACCGACGAGCGCCCGCACCCCGACAAGATCCGCCTCGCCGAGGAGGGCTTCCACGCCCCGCTCGACCTGGTCGACGGCGCCGCCCGGGTCTACGACCCGATCGTGCGCGGCGAGGAGGGCGAGGACCTGTACGGCTGCTTCCTCAAGGACTACGCGCCCGCCAACTGGTAGGAACGGGCGACGCGGCGTGTGCGCGGCGCCGTGGACCCGGCCGGGAACCGCTCCTGGCCGGGTCCTTTCCGTATGCCGTGGCCGAAAGTGACCTAGAGCACGCATTCCATCGAGCGGGAACGCGCTCATTTGGTTACTCTGATGTGAACGGACGTCATCGGGGAGTCCACGAACCCTCCCCGACCGTCCTGGGACAGGCTTTCAACCGAGTCGCCGTCCCGCCCCGTACCCGGCGCCACCGCGACCGTACTGTTCCTTCCCCCGCCCCTCGCGGGTGATCGACTCCTGGCACAGAGGCCGGGCGTCGGCGATGCCGGGGGCCACGCGACACAGAGGAGTGCGCGGTGACGACACCAGAACTGACGAAGCACGAGAAGCCTTCGGCCGAACGATACGGAGAACGGGCCCGCAGGCCCGAGAAGCTCCGCAACATCGAGGTCTGGGCCAGGTCCGCGCCGATCCGGCTGGCCGGCTACGAGGACGACCTCGCCGAGCCGCACATCCTGCCCGGCATCGACTGACCGCTTCGCGTCCGACCGCTTCACCGCCGAGCTCCGGCCCGCACCCGCAAGGGGCGGGCCGGAGCTCGGTCGTTCCGGCCCGTTCGCCGGTCAGAGGATCGTGTCCGCCACCGCGGCCCCGGCGAACGAGAGCCCCACACCCGCGCCGACGCCGAGCAACAGATAGCCGCCCGCGATGCCCAGACGGCGAGCCGAGGTGAGGGTCAGCAGCTCGTACGAGAAGGTCGACCAGGTCGACAGGGCGCCGCAGAATCCGGTGGCGAGCAGGAGCTGGAGCCGGGGTCCGAGTTCCCCGTCGGTCACCGCCTCGGAGATGAAACCGAGGAACAGGGCCGCACCGGCATTGGCCGCGAACGTACCCCACGGAAAGGCGCTGTGGAGGCGGAACTTGGCATCGACCCCGAGCAGGTAGCGAAGGGGCGCGCCGACCAGCCCGCCGGCGAGTACGAGCAGCCAGTCGAGCATCAGGCGCCGCCCTGTGTGCGGTGGGCGCGCCCGAACGCGCGGTGGGTGATGAACGCACCCACCGTCACGGCGGTCAGCGCGGCCACGACCGTCAGGAGCAGGCAGCCGACCGCGTAGCCGGGCCGGTCGACCTCGAACAGTTGCCGGACGTCGTCCGTGTAGTGCGAGAACGAGGTGAACCCGCCGAGCACGCCGGTGCCCAGGAGCGGGCTGATCAGCCGGGGCGCGCCGGGAAAGCGCAGTTTCACGGTGACCATCAGGACACCCATGAGGAAGCAGCCCACCACGTTGACCAGCAGGATCGTCCAGGGGAACGCCGTCGGGCCGGTCGGCCAGAGAAGCTCGGCGCCCCGGCGGGCCGCCGCCCCCGCTGCGCCGCCGACCGCGACGACCGCGACGACGGTGAACTGCACGCCGGGATGGTGATCGGGGTGGGTGAAACGGTGAAGCGCCATCTTCGGGGACATCCGGCGAACGTAATGAGCGCCGGCGGACACGGGATGCCCAGCGCGCTGAACGACGCCGCTGCGCACTCGAATGGATCACCTGAAGACCTCACAACGGGAAAAGCGACCTGCCGTGTGTGTGGATGGCGATGAGTGGTTCTTCGACCTCTCCGCCCAGTCATGGGGAGCGGCCCTCTCCGTCCAACCGCTGGAGCCCGCCTTGTCCATCGCCGAGCCGGATGCCGTCCGCAGGCTCGAAAGCCGCCGGCCGACCGCCTACCTCCTGGCCTCGGTGCGTGGAGTCGGACAGGTCGACCTCCAACCCGGGATCTGGACGGGCGCGTTCATCCTCGCCGGGCTGTGGGCCGCGGGCTGGCAGACCGGCCTGTTCGCCACGCTCGGCACGATGCTCTCCACGGCGACCGCCTACGCGCTGGGTGTCGACCGGTCGGGCATCGCGCTCGGCCTCCAGGGCTACAGCGGCTGCCTCACCGGCATCGCACTGGTCACCTCGCTCGGACACCACCCCGCCACCTACGTGCTCACCGTCGTCGGCGCGATCATGTGCACCCTGCTGACGGCGACGCTGACCACCCTGCTCACGCCCTACGGACTGACCGCGCTCACCGCACCGTTCTGTCTGGTCTCCGGCGTCATGGTGCTCGGCGCGCCGTCCTTCGACCGGATCTGGCACGGCGCCCCGAAGGCCGTCGCCAGCGCCACCAGCGGGGACACCGGAATCTCGTGGAACGACCTGTGGCACGCCTTCTTCACCAATGTGTCGCAGATCTTCCTGGTGGGTGAGTGGTACGTCGGGCTCATCATGCTCGTCGGTCTGGCCTGCGCCGGAGTGCGCGTGGTGCTGTACGCGGCGGCCGGCAGCGTCGTGGGAATTCTCGCGGCCTGGGCACTCGGCGCCCCCACCGCACTGATCGCCGAAGGCATCTACGGATACAACGCCGTTCTCGTCGCCATCGCGATCGGCGCGGTCTTTCTCACCGCCACGGTGTGGAACGGGGCCTACGCGCTCTTCGGGGCCGCGGCCACCACCGGCCTCACGGCCTCACTGACGTCATTCTTCAAGCCGTTCGGCGGCCACACCTTCACCTGGCCCTTCATCCTCACGACCTGGGCGTTCATGGCGGCCGTCCCGCTGCTGACGCGCCTTCGCCGCAGCGACTGACCCCGCCCGCCCACGAACGTCCCCCACCCCTGCCCGCACAGCCCCGAGGAAGGTACTGACGATGAACCTCGCACCTCGCGAGATCGACAAACTGCTGGTGTACGTCGTGGCCGACCTGGCCCGCAAGCGCCAGGGCCGCGGTCTCAAGCTCAACTACAGCGAGTCCGTCGCGCTGATCACCGAAGCGATCCTGGAAGCCGCCCGGGACGGCAGGAGTGTCGCCGACTGCATGGAGCTCGGCCGCCAGGTCGTCAGCGAGGACGACACCATGCCGGGCGTACGGGACATGCTCGGGCTGCTGCAGGTCGAGGCATCCTTCGTGGACGGCACCAAGCTGGTGTCCTGCCACGACCCCGTCGGCGGCTGAGCCCGATGTCCGACCGCTGCCGGGTGATCGCCGTGTGCGGGCACGAAGCCGCGTACGGGAAGGCTCTGCACGGCCTGGTGGATCCGGCGGTGACCGTCGTGCCGGGCGGACGCGAGCTGTTCCGGAGCGTTGCCGGACACAGGCGTGGCGGCGAGGAGGTGTGCGTCGTCCCCATGACGCTCGGCCGCGACCCGGAACTCGTCGCGGACACCGCTCGTACCCTGCGCGCCCTGCCTGCCGCCGAACGCTCCGGGACCGTGCTCGCCGAGCCGTTCGGCACCTCCGGGCACCTGGTCGCCTGGCTGCGGGCGGCGGCGGTCCGCGCGCCCGATGCCGCGGCGCTGCTCGTCACCGCCCCGTCCGGCGATCCGTTCGAGGACGCCGAGCTGTACCGGGTGGCGAGCCTGGTCCGCCGATTCGGCAGCCACGCCCTGGTCGAGGTCGCCTTCGGTGGTGGCGATCCCGATCCGGTCGAGGGGGTGCGGCGCTGCATGCTGCTCGGTGCGTCCCGCGTGGTGCTGCTCCCGGCCGCGTTCGTGCTGCCCGAGGTGCCGGACGTACCGGGAACCCCGGTCGAACGCGCCGGTCCGCTGGTGTCTCCCGCCGCGCTGGCCCGGGTCCTCGCCGAGCGCGTGGCCGATGCCCGGCGGAAGTGGACCGAGCGCGGTGACGACGGCATGGCGACCGGGCTGGCCGCAGCCGACGAGCACGGCCACTCGCACACCCATCCGCCGGGCGGGGGCCACGACCACGTCCGTGGTCACGGACATGCACACACGCACACGCACCCACATCAGCACGCGCGTCAGCACCCGCAGGTTCAGGGCGCGGGCCCAGTCATCAGGAGCACCGTATGACGTTCCGTCAGAAATACCTCTACGGCAAGGATCCGATCGAGATCAACGCAGGTCGCCGCACCGTCGAGCTCACCGTCAGCAACACCGGCGACCGCGCCGTCCAGGTCGGGTCGCACTACCACTTCTTCGAGGTGAACTCGGCACTGGAGTTCGACCGTCAGAAGGCGCTCGGCATGCACCTCAACATTCCCGCCGGAACCTCCGTGCGCATCGAGCCCGGCGGCTCCCGCAAGGTGGAGCTGTGCGCGTACGCCGGCACCGGGCGCCTCGTGGGCTTCAGCGGGTTGCTCAACGGCAGCCTCGCCTCCCACCCGGCCAGGGTCGAGGCGGTCCGCAAGGCGATCGAGCAGGGCTTCCAGGGAGCCCGGAACGACACCGGCTCCGGCACTCCGCCGAAGAACACCAGGAACACCAAGGACACCGGAGGCCCGAAGAACCCGAAGGACTCCAAGGACTCCAAGTCGAAGAAGAAGAAGGGTTCGCGCTGATGCCCATCCTGCCGCGCAAGCAGTACACCGACATGTTCGGCCCGACGGTCGGCGACCGCTTCCACCTCGCCGACACCAACCTCGTCGTCGAGGTCGAGAAGGACTTCAGCGAGGGCCAGTACGGGGACGAGGTCCTCTACGGCGGCGGCAAGACCATGCGCGACGGCATGGCCTCCGACCCGCAGGCCACCAGCGCCCAGGGTGCGCTCGACACCGTCATCACCAACGTCGTCGTCATCGACCCCGTCGTCGGCGTCGTCAAATGCGACATCGGCATCAAGGACGGGTTCATCGCGGGCATCGGCAAGTCCGGCAACCCGCAGACCCAGAACAACGTCCACCCCGACCTGGTCATCGGGCCCGGGACCGAGGCCATCGCCGGTGAGCACCTCATCGCCACCGCGGGCGCCATCGACACCCACGTCCACCTGATCTCCCCACAACAGGCCGAGCAGGCGCTCACCAACGGCATCACCACCCTCATCGGCGGCGGCACCGGCCCCTCCGACGGCACGAACGGCACCACCTGCACACCCGGCCCCTACAACATCGCCCGGTTCCTGCAGGCGGCCGAGACGCTCCCGGTCAACCTCGGCATCATGGGCAAGGGCAACGGCAGTCTGCCGGAGGCTCTCGGCGAGCAGATCGTCGCCGGAGCCTGCGCGTTGAAGGTCCACGAGGACTGGGGTGCCACCCCGGCCGTGATCGACAACGCCCTGGCCGTCGCGGACCGGTACGACGTCCAGGTGGCCATCCACACGGACAGCCTCAACGAGAGCGGATTCTTCGAGGACACGCGCTCCGCGATCGACGGCCGCACCATCCACACCTTCCACAGCGAGGGCGCGGGCGGCGGCCACGCCCCGGACATCCTGCGGGTCGCGGGCGAGCCGAACATCCTGCCGTCCTCGACCAACCCGACGCTGCCGTACACCAAGAACTCGGTGGACGAGCTCCTCGACATGGTCATGGTCTGCCACCACCTCAGCCACGACATCCCCGAGGACGTCTCCTTCGCCGACAGCAGGGTCCGCGCCGAGACGATCGCCGCCGAGTCGGTCCTCCACGACCTCGGTGTGATCAGCATGTTCTCCTCCGACTCGCAGGCCATGGGCCGGGTCGGCGAGTCCGTCACCCGGGCCTTCCAGACCGCCCACCACTGCAAGGACAAGCTCGGCACGCTGGAGGGCGACTCCGCCCGCAACGACAACCAGCGGGTGCTGCGGTATCTCGCGAAGATCACCATCAACCCGGCCATCGCCACCGGGATCTCCGACCACATCGGCTCGATCGAGAAGGGCAAGCTGGCCGACATCGTGCTCTGGCCCATCCACTCCTTCGGGGCCAAGCCGAAGATGGTGATCAAGGGCGGCATCATCTCCTGGGCGCAGATGGGCGATCCCAACGCCTCGTTGCCGACCCCGCAGCCGGTGATCTACCGGCCGATGTTCGGACAGTACGGCAAGGCCCTGCCGTCGACCCATGTCACCTTCATGTCCCGGGCCGGAATCGCCGCCGGGGTCCCCGCCGAACTGGGCCTGGAACGCAAGGTGCTGCCGGTCAGCCGCACCCGGACCATCGGAAAGCACAACATGATCCGCAACAACGCGCTGCCGGACATCAAGGTCGACCCGGAGACGTTCAAGGTCACCCTCAACGGCAAGGTCGCCACCATCGACCCGGCTCAGGAACTGCCCCTCAACCACCTGTTCTTCCTGGTCTAGGGCATCGATGTACCGCGACGAGAGCGATGCGCCGGGTGACCCGGCCCCGGCGGCGGCCCGGCTCGCCGCCATCGGGGCCCGGCCGCCCGGGTCCGGGCTCGGGCCGTTGCTGGTCAGCCTCCAGCTGACCGACTCGGCGTTCCCGAGCGGCTTCTACACGCTGTCGCACAGCCTTGAGGGCTTTGCCCAGGCCGGGGCGGTCGACCCCGGCAGCCTGCCGCCGCTGCTCGAAGACCTGCTGTTGCACGGTGTCGGCCCGGCCGACGCCACCGCGCTCGCACTCGCCCACCGGGCGACACGGGCGGGCGAACCGGAGACCGTGGCCGGAGTCGACGAGCATCTGTTCGCCACCAAGCTGGGCCGGGAGATGCGCCAGGCCGCCACCCGGACCGGCCGGCAGCTTCTCGACCTCGCCCAGGAGGTCTTCGACCGCCCGGAGATCGATGACTACGTCGGACGTGTGGAGCGCCGGGAGGCGCCCGGAACCCAGGCAGTCGCCGCGGGGGTCATCCACGCGGCGATGGGTGTGCCGGTCCGTCAGGCCGTCGCCTGCGACCTGTTCGCGTTCTGCGCGAGCTTCGCAGGTGCGGCCCTGAGACTGCGGCTGACCGACCACCGCAGGGCGCAGACCCTGCTGCGGGGCGCCGCGCCCGTCATCGAGGCGGCGGCCGACGCAGCGTTGCGGCGCGAACTCGCCGATGTCGGCGCCACCGTCTTCGCCTCGGACGTCATGTCGGGCCGTCATGAACGCGCCGAGGCCCGGCTCTTCGCCAGCTGATCCCACCACCCCCACGAACAGGGAGAACCATGGACGACAACGTACTGCGGGTCGGCATCGGCGGACCGGTCGGATCCGGCAAGACCGCGCTCATCGAGGCGCTGGTCCCGGTACTGATCGAGCGCGGTCATCACCCGAGCGTCGTCACCAACGACATCTACACGCAGGAGGACGCCCAGCACATCCGCCGCACTCTCGACAAAGTCCTCGAACCCGAGCGCGTCGTCGGCGTCGAGACGGGCGCCTGTCCGCACACCGCCGTACGGGACGATCCGACGATGAATCTGGCGGCGGGCGCCGAGATGCTGGAGCGCTTCCCGGACACCGACACGCTGCTCTACGAGTCCGGCGGCGACAACCTCACCCTGACCTTCAGCCCCGCGCTCGTCGATCTCTTCCTCTTCGTCCTGGACACCGCCGAGGGCGAGAAGATGCCCCGCAAGCGGGGGCCGGGCATCACCGATTCCGACCTGCTCGTGATCAACAAGATCGATATCGCGCAGTATGTGCGCACCGACATCGGCGTCATGGAATCCGACGCCCACCGGGTCCGTGGCGACCGTCCGGTGGTTCTCACCGACTGCCTCACCGGCGTGGGCGTCGGGGACATCGCGGACTTCCTCGAATCGCGCCGCAAGGCGCTGATCTGACATGCGGCCCACCCTGCCCCGCCCCGGCCCGGACCGTCTCGCCCCCGACTACTACACCGCGGTCCGTGTCCCGCCGGACGTGGCGGCCCTGGCGTCCGTGCCCGACACGCTCGCCCCCGGCTCCCCGGCCAAGGTGGGGATCCTCGACCTGGCCTTCGCCGTGCGGGGCGGGCGCACCGAGCTCGTCGAGCGCTACCAGAAGACCCCGTTGCAGATCATGCGGCCGCTCTGGATCGACCCCGCCATGCCGGGGATGAGCCACGTCTATCTGATGGCGACCGGCGGCGGTGTCGCCCAGGCCGACCGCTACCGGATGGACTTCCGCTGCGGCCCCGGCACCCAGGTGCATCTGACCACCCAGGCGGCCACCAAGGTCTTCCGGATGGAACACGACTACGCGAGCCAGCGCGTGCATCTGACGGCCGGGGCCGGCGCCTACGTCGAGTATCTGCCGGACCCGCTGATCCCCTTCAAGGACTCGCGGTTCTACCAGCGGACCGAGGTCACGGTGGCCGACGGTGCCACCGTGGTCGTCGGCGACATCCTCACCGCCGGGCGGCTCGCCCGCGGCGAGCGCCACGCCTACCGGATCCTCGCCACGGACCTGCACATCGCCCGGCCCGACGGCACCCTCCTCGCCATCGACACCCTGCGCCTGACCCCGGGCGCGGGCGGACCCGGAAACGGCGTCGTCGGGCCGGGCGTCTTCGCCGGACACGACCACGTCGCATCGCTCTTCGTGGTCACCGATCGCGTCCCGGCCACCGAGATCGCCGACACTCTGCACGAGGCGCTGGCCGGGCTCGATGTGCTGTACGGGGTCAGCGTGCTGCCCCGCGACTGCGGCGCCTGGGTCCGGCTCCTGGACGACCGTCCGGTCGAGGTCGCCGCCGCACATGCCGCCGCGTGGCGGTCCGTGCACCGGCTCCTCACCGGACATCCGGCACCCGACCCGCGTAAACCGTAGCCCCACCGACCGGCCCCCACCCCCACACCCCTACGAGGTATCCGCAGATGAACACCGCTCCCGCGCCGATGCCACCCGCGTACGACTCCGGGGACACCGCCTGGCTGCTCGCCGCCACCGCCATGGTGCTGCTGATGACGCCGGGACTGGCGTTCTTCTACGGCGGCATGGTTCGCACCAAGCACGTCCTGATGATGATCAAGATGAGCTTCGCCGCGCTCGCCTTCGGCACACTCGTCTGGTGGGCGATCGGATACACGCTGGCGTTCGGCCCCGACGTCGGCGGCGCCGGACTCATCGGCAACCTCGATCACGTGTTCATGCACGACATCGGGCTGACGACACTGTCCGGTCACATCCCCACGTATGTCTTCAGCACGTTCCAGATGGGCTTCGCGATCATCACGGTCGCACTGGTGAGCGGCTCGATCGCGGACCGCGCCACGATGAAGGGCTGGCTCGTCTTCGTCGTGCTGTGGCTGCTCATCGTCTACATTCCGCTGGCGCACTGGGTGTTCGACCAGGACGGCTGGATCGTCAAGCATCTCGGCGCGCTCGACTTCGCCGGCGGCCTGCCGGTGGAACTCAACTCCGGCGTCGCGGGTCTCGCCGTCGCGCTCGTGCTGCGGGCGCCGCGCGACTTCGCCCGTCGTGAGGAACGGCCCAACAACATCCCGCTCGTCGTGATCGGTGTCGGGCTGCTCTGGTTCGGCTGGTTCGGCTTCAACTCCGGATCCGCGCTGAGCGATCAGGGCACGGCGGCCGGTGCCTTCATCAACACCCAACTCGGCGCCGCGGGCGCCATGATCACCTGGCCGCTGGTCGAGAAGTGGCGCACCGGCACGGTCACCACGATGGGCGTCGTCTCCTCGGCCGTCGCGGGCATGGTCGCCATCACCCCGGCCTGCGGTGAGATCAACACGCTCGGAGCGGTGATCACCGGCCTCGTCGTGGGGGCGGTCTGTGCCTTCGCGGTCACGCTCAAGTTCCGCTTCGACATCGACGACACACTCGACGTGGTGGGCGTGCACGGTGTCGGCGGGCTGATCGGACTGATCATGGTCGGCCTGTTCGCCACCGCACGCATCAGCGGCAAGAAGGGGCTCTTCTACGGCGGTGGCTGGGGGCTGTTGGGCAAGCAGCTCGTCGCGATCGTCTCCGTGATCGCGTTCTCCTTCATCCTCACCTGGCTCATCGCGAAGGTGGTCGACCTGACCGTCGGCTTCCGCGCCGCGGACGAGTACGACCGTGTGCCGGGCTCGGAGGTGGAGCGCGCGTACGACTTCCAGACCGCCGAGCGCCTCGGCGCCCTGATCTCGGGCAAGGCCGTGACCAGCGACGACGAGCTCGTCAGACAGATCACCAAGCTGCTGCGGGCCCGGGAGGAATCGAGATAGGGAACCTGGCCGGGGCCGGCGCGGATCATTCGGCCCGACAGTGAATCCGTTCATTCATCGGATGGTTGTGGGGAACGGGTTTCGTTCTGTCTGGAAGATTGCATTGACAGGTTCGCGTCGTGCTCCAATCATCGGACGTCATGACCGAACTTCCCAGACGCCATGTACTCGGAATGACGGCAGGGGCGGCAGTTGGCGCCGCCCTGCTCACCCCCGCCACCGCCGATGCGGCCCCGCGAACCGGAGTCGCCCGTACGCCCGCAGCGGCCGGTGCCCACGACGGCGACTGGGGCACCGTCCCCGCCGCCGTCCCCGTGCCCCTCGACAGGTGGTTCGACAACGACGGCATCGATACCGCCGATGCCCGCGGCGGCAACTTCGACGGCTCCGGCTACACCTTCCCCGGCGAGGAACTCCCCGCCGGGGAACGGAACATCGACGGCACCGCGTTTCTCTTCCCCGGCTCAGGAGCGGGTGCCAGGAACAACATCGTCGCCCTCGGGCAGCGCATCGACCTCCCGCCGGGCCGCTATCTCTCCGGCCTCTTCCTCACCGCGTGCAGCTACGGCGCCGCATCCGGCAGGGCCACGGTCCACTACGCCGACGGCACCACCTCGGCCCCGGTCCTCGGCGGCGCCGACTGGTACTCGGGGAGCGGCGCCGTCACCGCCGCGTACCGCTACAGGGCCGACGGTGCCAAGGACGGGCACCAGGTGTCCATCGCCGTGAGCGAGATCGCGCTCGACCCGGCCAGGGAAGCCGTCGCGCTCACCCTGCCCACCACCCAGCCCGCCGAGGCCGGCAAGTCGTCCCTGCACATCTTCGCGCTGTCCCTCCAGCCGGCCGCCCAGGGGCGTGCGTTGACCCTTCGGGACGCCCACTCCACCACTTCCCTGCTGGACTCCGGCGCCCAGAGCGTCGAGGCCACCGTCGTCAACGCGGGCACGGTCGGCATCCTCGCCGCGGACGGCCTCACGCTCGCCGTGGACGTGCCAGGAGCCCGTACCGTCGCGCCCGCCCGCATCACCCGACTCGCCCCCGGCGACCAGGCCCGTGTCCGCATCGGCATCCGCAACAGGCCCGGCACGGCGCCCGGCACCGCCCGGGACGGCAACGTTGTCGCCCGCGGTCGCGGACAGCAGGCCGCCACCGTCCGCCGGTCGCTCACCCTCGGCGTCCCCGACTACGTCCCGACGGACGAATCCCTCTCCACCCATCAGGCGCCGTACTGGTTCCAGGCGGCCAAGTTCGGGATCTTCATCCACTGGGGGGTCTACTCGGTACCCGCCTGGGCCCCGGTCGGCACGCAGTACGCCGAGTGGTACTGGAACCAGATGCAGGACCCCAACAACCCCACCTACGCCCACCATCGCGACACCTACGGCGAGTCCTTCGCCTACGACGACTTCATCCCGCGGTTCCGCGCCGAGCGTTTCGACCCGCGCTCCTGGGTGGAACTGTTCCGGGACGCGGGTGCGCAGTACCACGTACTCACCTCGAAGCACCACGAGGGCTTCGCGCTCTGGGACACCAAGCTCTCCGAACGCAACTCCGTCAGGATGGGCCCGAAGCGCGACCTCGTGAAGGAGCTCTTCGACGCCTCGCGCCGCTACACCCCCGAACTCCATCCCGGGCTGTACTTCTCGATGCCCGAGTGGTTCAACCCCGACCACCCCTGGATGGGCCACGCCCCGCGCAATCCGTACACCCTGGAGCCCGTCCCCTACACCGGGCACACGGCAGGAAAGGACTACGTCACCCAGTTCCAGGGCCCGCAGATGCTGGAGCTGATCCACCGGTACGGCCCCGAGATCCTCTGGTGCGACATCGGTGGCGACAACGACAGCCACCGCGTGCTCGCCGAGTACTTCAACCATGCCAAGAACCGGGCCCGCCCGATCGAGGTCACCGTCAACAACCGCTCGGGGATCGGGCCGCACGACTTCACGACGCCCGAGTACACGACGTACGACCAGATCGTCACCGCGAAGTGGGAATCGAGCCGCGGCCTCGACCCGTACAGCTACGGCTACAACGCCCTGACGCCCGACGAGAAGTACATGACGGCGGAGGAGATCGTGCACTCGCTCGTCGACATCGTCTCCAAGAACGGCAACTTCCTGCTCGACATCGGCCCGAGGGCCGACGGCACGATCCCCGACATCATGCAGCGCAGGCTGCGCGAGACGGGGGAGTGGCTGAGGACCAACGGGGAGGCGATCTACGACACCACGTACTGGGCACGGATGCCGCAGCTCGGTGAGGACCTGCGGTTCACCGTGCGGCCCGACAAGGCTTTCTACATCCACTCCCTGGCCCGGCCCGGCTCCACCCTGACCGTCGAGGCGCCGGTGCCGATCCGCAGCGGTGACCGGGTCACGCTGCTCGGTCACGATCGGCCGCTCGGCTGGCGGACCACGGGCGGCTCGCTGGTGATCGACGTACCGGCGGCGGCCCGCAGGACCGGAGAGCACGCCTGGGTGTTCAAGATCGCCTGGTCGGGCTGAGCCGGACGGGACCTACGGGAGGACCCTCAACGAGACGGGGGGCATGAAGTCGCGTACATAGGTGCGGTGCCACCAGCGTCCGGTGGCCCGCAGTTCGCGCCAGGTCGTGTACCGGTACCGGTACACCCTGGCGCGGACATGCGTGGGCGGGGCCTCGGAGAACGGGTTGTGACGCAGCAACCGCAGCGTGTCCCGGTCGTTCTCCAGCAGCCGTTCCACGAACTGTCCGAACCAGGGCCCCGCGTACGCGGGGGAGAGCGCCGCGAACCACATCAGCCAGTCGAGCCGCAGATGGTACGGGGCGAACTGGCGGGGCAGCCGGCGCGGATCGCCGGGTTTGCCGCGGAACCCGTACTCCTGCCAGACCGTGCCCTCGTGGAGCACCCGCTCCTTCGTGCCCTCGACCACGACCTCCAGCCGCACCCGGCTGATGCTCCCGAACGCGCCGTAGGTATTGACCAGATGCAGCGGGTCGAACGAGCGGTTCATCACCTGCCGGCGGGAGATGAGATTGCGCGCCGGGCGGTAGCTGAGGAACACCACCAGCGCCGTGACCCCGAGGACGACGATCTCGTACCAGAGGGGTGGCGCGGACTGTGCGGGCGGCTCGGTGAACAGGGACCAGTCGACGGCGGACAGGGCGAGGGTGATCGTCACCCAGTTCAGCCAGGCGAAGTTCCCCGAGAGGACCAGCCACAACTGGGTGACGATCATCAGCCCCGCGGCCGCGCTCGCCACCGGCTGCGGAGTGAAGAGGAGCACCGGTACCAGGAGTTGGGTGACATGGTTGGCCGCCACCTCGGCCCGGTGGACGGGCTTCGGCAGCCGGTGGAAGAACCAGCTCAATGGTCCCGGCATCGGCTGGGTCTCGTGGTGGAAGTACAGGCACGTCAGCTTGCGCCAGCACTCGTCGCCACGGATCTTGATCAGCCCGGCGCCGAACTCCACCCGGAACAGCACCCAGCGCAGCAGCCACAGCACCAGCACCGGTGGAGCCGTGTCCGCGTTGCCGAGAAAGACGGCGAGGAAGCCGGTCTCCAGCAGCAACGACTCCCAGCCGAAGCCGTACCAGGTCTGACCGACCTGGACGATCGACAGATACAGCGCCCAGGGCAGTGCCCAGAGCGGCATCGCCGCCCAGAGCGGAACATACGAGTCCACGCCCGCGAGCAGCGCGACGGCGAGCGCGCAGCCGGTCCAGGCGACGACGGCGAAGAAACGGTCGGAGTAGTGGAGCCGGAAGAGGCCGGGCGCGCTGCGCCAGTCCGTGCGCCGCAGGAAGGCGGGCACGGGCAGCATGCCGCGTTCACCGATCAGCGCCCGGAACTGGAGCGCGGCGGTGAGGAAGGCGAACAGATAGACACCGGCCAGAGCCCGCTGGAAGATCAGCCGGCTGAGCCAGTACCCGTCTGCGGTGAACCACTCCATCGCTTCCAGTATCGGGCCGACGGCCCGGCTCAGCCCCTCAGACCGGCGCGTTCCGCCCTTCGGCGACGATCCGGCGCAGCGTGGTGCCGAGCCGTCGGGCATACCACCGCTGCAGCACCGGTACGACCGGCCCCGCGAGCCGGCAGTACCAGGCTGCCGGGCGGCTGAACGCCGTGACGGTGAACCACACCGTCCCGTCGTCGGTCAGTTCCACCACGAAGGACTCCTCGCCGCATTCCGGGTGCCCGGGGAGTGTTCCGTAGCCGAATCCGATGCGATCGCTCTCGTACGCCACCCAGATGACCCGGCAGGGCGCGGTGAACCGGAACGGGCCGATGCCGAGCGATACCCGGACCAGGACCCCGGCCACGGCGCGGGCCGCCGACGCGCGGATCCCGGCCCCGCTGCTGCGATGCATGCGCCAGTCGGTGACCGCCGCGCCCGCCGCCGCCAGGTCGGCCCGGCCGCGACCGACCCGGGTCCGGTGGTGGAGGTGGTGGTAGCCGTCGGGGAGCGGGCCCAGGCGGGTGGCTCCGACCTCGGAGTAGGTGAGGGCGCTCATACGGTCCTGCCTTCGTGATCGATGGGGTTCTGGAGCCTCTGCCAGGCGAGCACCGAGCACAGTGCGAAGCCCAGCGCGTTGCCGAGACCGTGGGTGGCGGCCATCCAGGTCGGTGTGGGGTGCGGGAGCCCGGTGGCCTCGCCGAGTGCCCAGCTCAGTGCGAGCACCATGGTGACCGCGAGCACGGCGGACGAGGTGGCGAGCAGCAGGCGGGTGATCCGGTCCCGTTGCGGGCCGCGGACCGCTCGCCAGGTCAGGAGGGCGACGGCCCACATGCCCGCCGTCAGGACCACCGACCCGGCCAGTTCGACCCGGTCGCCGATGAAGTAGCCGACCAGGACGAGCAGGGTGCCCAGCGGCACGCTCAGGGCGGCGAACCTGCCCGCGGCGCCGTCGGTGACCCGGCAGACGAGTCCCGCGACGAGCGCGGCGGCGAATCCGGCGAAGTGGAAGTGCGGCACGGTGAGCGCGAGGATGTCGAGCCCGAAGCCGAAGAGGGCGTGCCCCGAGCGTTCGGCGACCAGCGCGGTGGCCGCGATCGAGGGGGCGACGAGGGCGGTGAGCAGGGCGATCTCGGCGGGTGCCACGGCGCACGCACCGGGGGCGGTGCGACCGCGGAGCAGCCGCACCGGGGCGTGCAGGGCCAGAAGTGCTGCGCCGAGCGCGTAACAGGCCGCCAGGGTGGTGGCCGGTGCGCCGCGCGGCAGCCAGAGAGCGACGGCGCCCGGCACGGCGAAGAGCGGCCACAGGCGGCGCATCCGGTCCAGCTCGGGCGCTCCGGTCAGCCGCAGCCCCGCGGGGACCACCACCAGCATGCCCAGCATCACGATCAGATCGACCAGTAGAGACACCGAGCCTCCCGACTTGAACGCGTTCAACTGTGTGCGGCGATGACTCTACGACCTTTCTTGAACGTGTTCAAGGGCGAGGTGGGGAAGGTGACTTCGGCGTGGCCGACAGGATGTCCCGCAGGGGGATCACCCCGGACCCGGCGTCGGGCTCGTCGTGATCGGCGACCATCGCTCCCGGGCCCGGGAGTGCGCCGGGCCGTCGCACCACCGAACCGGCGGCAGCCGTGCCCTCGCACTCGCCGCGGGCGGACGACGCGGAGGGCGAGGAACGGGCCCTGCGTGAGGGCGTGCGGGCGGCGCGGGGGCGAAACGGGTCGTGTGCGAGGGCGTGCCGGCGGCGCCGTACGGCCCGCTTCAGCCGCGGGTGACGGACCGGGCAGGCCTCACAGGACGCCCCGGCGCCACTCCCGTATCAGCAGACAGCCGAGGTACACGCCTCCGACAGCCATCGTGTAGATGCCGACGGGCAGACCGTCGAACAAGGGCAGTTGCTGGGCGCAGAGATCCGCGAGGACCAGCAGCAGCGAGCCGGTCAGCGCGGAGAGCACCAGGTGCGGGCCGGAGACCTGGGTGATCCGCTTGGCGATCTGCGGGGCCGTCAGAGAGATGAACGCGATGGGCCCGGCCACGCTGACGGCGCCCGCCGAGAGCACGATCGCGAGGACGACGGCGATCGTCTTCGTGCTGCGGGGTCCGGAGCCCAGCGCCCCCGCGATGTCGTCGCCCATCTCCCCGATGTCCAGCCGCCGCGCGATCAGCGCGGTGAGCGGGGCCACCACCAGCAGTACGAGCCAGATCGTGGTGGCGTCGTCCCAGGACCGGGCCGACAGACTCCCGTTGACATAGGCGGTGAGGACCGTCGCCCGGTCCCGTTCCATGGCGTAGACGACGTACTGCGTGATCGCCGTGCCCATCGCGGCCACACCGATCCCCGCGACGACGAGCCGGGCGGGATTGCGGAATCCGGTACCGGTCGACACGTGCACCAGCGCCATGGCAAGAACGGCGCCGAGCAGCGCGCCGAGCGCCACCGGCACACGGTCCGGGAACATCAGCGCCACGATCGCGGCACCGGCCCCGGCACCGGAGGCCAGGCCGATCACGTCGGGGCTGCCGAGCGGATTGCGGGTGACGGACTGGAACAGCGCCCCGGAAAGGCCGAGCGCCCCACCGGTGCCCAGGGCGACCACCAGGCGTGGGCCGCGCAGGCGTTCCAGCACGAACGCGTTCCTGCCCTCGGCCCCGCCGGTCAGCGCCCCGGCGAGATCGGCGAGCGGAACACCGAGCCTGCCGAGCGAGAGTGTGGCGACGGCGGCCACCGCGAGCAGCACGAACAGCAGGAGGGCCGTCAGCGCCGACACCCGGCGGACCGGCAGCGCGACGGTCTTGCCGATTCTCAGGAAACCCCTGGGAGAAGAGGTGCGGAACCCGGCCTGATGCGACGTCATGCGTTGCCCCTCATCCTGCGTACGGCGACCAGCAGCGCGGGCGCGCCGATGAACGCGGTCACGACACCGACCATCAGCTCCTGCGGGCGCATGACCACACGGCCCACGACATCCGCGAGAAGCAGCAGCGCGGGGCCGACCAGCGCCGAGAACAGGATCTGCATCCGGAATTCGACACCGACCAGGGCCCGCACCACATGCGGAACGGCCAGGCCGACAAAGGCGATCGGGCCGACCGCCGCCGTCGCCGCGGCGCTCAGCAGCGTGGCCGAGAGCAGGCCGCCCGCCCGCACTCGGGCCGGGTGCGCCCCGAGGGACGCCGCGGTCGAGTCGCCGAGTGCGAGCGCGTTGAGACCCGGCCCCAGCAGAGCGGCGATCAGCAGACCGGTCCCCGCGAACGGCAGGACCGACCAGAAGACGTCGAAGTCCCGGCCGCCGAGGGCGCCGACGACCCAGTACCGGTAGCTGTCGAAGACCTTGGGCCGGCTCAGCGTCACGGCCTGGATGTACGCCATCAGCACGGCGGAGAGCACCGCGCCGGCCAGCACGAGCCGCACCAGCCCCGCGCCCGAGCCCGCCGATCCGATCGCGTGGACGAGCAGGCCGGCGATCAGTGCACCGGGCAGCGCCCACCACATGGTGTCCGTACTGCCCGACGCCCCGAGGAAGGCCGTCGCGGTGACGAGGCTCGCGGAGGCGCCCGCGTTGATCCCGAGGAGGCCGGGATCGGCCAGCGGATTGCGGGTCACCCCCTGCATGAGCGTGCCCGCGACGGCCAGGCAGAGGCCGGCGAGCACACCGAGCGCGGTCCTGGGATACCGGCTCTCGACGATGGCGGTGACATTCGGGTCGGCGGTGCCGGACAGCACGTTCAGCACATCACTGAACGAGGTGGTCCGGCTGCCGAACATGACGCTCGCGAAGACGGCGAGCATGAGCACGACGAGTGCGACGACGACGCAATACACCCGCCGAGCGGTGCCGGTCCGTGAGGTGCCGGCACCGCTCGGCGGCGCGTGTGTGGTGGCGGCCATGTGGGTGGCGGTCAGCCCCGGCTGCCGTCGGCGGCCTCGACCGCCTTGTCGATCATCGGCAGGTAACGGTCGATCACCCACGGAACGGTGAGCGGGTTGATGATCGAGGAGGCGGTGACGAAGGAGTTGTCCTTGCCGGCGACCACGGCACCGTTCTTGACGGCCGGAATCGCCGCGTACAGCGGCTGCGCCTCGATCTCCTTGCGGGTCTTGTCATCGGTGTAGAACGTGAAGACCAGTTGGCTGTCCTTCAGCTTCTCGGCGTTCTCCAGACCGATGAGTGCCGAGTCGGTGCCCTTGGTCTCCTTGAAGGAGTTCACCACCGGGTCGACGGTGAGGCCGAGCGAGGAGACCATCTTGACGCGCTGCTCCTCGGGCTTGAAGACGCCGAGGGTGCCGGGGCCGGAGGTGTAGATGTAGGAGAACTTGTACTTCTTGTAGTTCGGCCGGGTGGCCGCCGCGTCGGACAGCTGCTTCTCGATCTCCGAGATGAGGGTCTTCGCCTTGTCCGGCTGCCCCAGCGCCTTGGCGATGATCTCGATCTGCTGGTCCCAGTCCGTGCTCCACGCCAGATCGGGGTAGGCCACGGTGGGGGCTATGTCCTTGAGGATGTCGTACTGCTTCTGCGTGATCCCGGACCACGGCGCGAGGATGACGTCCGGCGCCAGCTCGGTGATGGCCTCGAAGTCGATGTCCTCGCCGCCCTTGAACTGGGTCGGCAGTTTCTGGCCCTTCTTCTCCACCGCCTCGTGGATCCAGGGCAGGTAGCCCGTCTTGTCGCTACCCCACTCGTAGCTCTCGATACCCACCGGAGTGTGGCCCAGCGCGATGGCGGTCTCCGTCGATCCCTGGCCGAGCGTGACGATCCGTTCGGGCTGCTTCTTGATCTCCGCGGTGCCGAGGGCGCTCTTGATGGAGACGGGGAACGCTCCGCTGCTCTTCCCGGATGCGCCCGAGGTCTCCTTGCCGTCGTCGCCGGACGAACAGCCACCGAGGACGAGAACGAGGGCTGCGGCGGTGGCAGTTGCGGCGAGCGTCCGGCGACGCACGCGGGTGAACCGGGACATGGGTGTTCCTCAGGGGTTGGTGGACGGAGCAGTCGGATCCCGCGCAGAGTGCGAAGGTTTAGGTAAGCCTAAGCTAAGTCAACTTCCGCTCACAACCGGCCTTCGGTTCCCGGTCCCGGCCCGGACTCATTGACGAATGGTCTGGACCAACCTACGTTGGGTGCGTCGTGTCGCACGGAGCCTCGCGGTCGGTGATGTTCGCGTGCTTGTCAGGATCATGACATTCATCGTTCGATTCGCCCGGAAAGGGAACGGAACATGATCGGTCGGACAACGCGCCTGCTGGGGCTGGGCCTCGCGGCGGCATGTGTCGTACAGATGCTGGTCGGCGCGACGCCGAGCGCCGCGCAGGAGGACACCTGTGCGGTCAAGTCGAAGCCCGCGGGCAAGGTGCTCCAGGGGTACTGGGAGAACTGGGACGGCGCGTCCAACGGCGTGCACCCCCCGCTCGGTTGGATCCCGGTCACCGACAGCCGCATCACGGCTCACGGCTACAACGTGATCAACGCGGCCTTCCCCGTCATCCTCTCGGACGGCACCGTCCTGTGGGAGGACGGGATGGACTCGACCGTGAAGGTCCCGACACCCGCCGAGATGTGTCAGGCGAAGGCCTCCGGGCTCACCACGCTGATGTCCATCGGCGGCGCGACCGCCGGCATCGACCTCGGCTCCAGTGCCGTGGCCGACCGGTTCGTCGACACGGTGGTGCCGATCCTGAAGAAGTACAACTTCGACGGGATCGACATCGACATCGAGACCGGTCTGACCGGCGGCGGCAACATCAACCAGCTGTCCACCTCGCAGGCCAACCTCATCCGCATCATCGACGGTGTGCTGGCGCGGATGCCCTCGAACTTCGGTCTGACGATGGCCCCGGAGACGGCCTACGTGACCGGCGGGAGCGTCACCTACGGCTCGATCTGGGGCGCCTACCTGCCGATCGTGAAGAAGTACGCGGACAACGGCCGCCTGTGGTGGCTGAACATGCAGTACTACAACGGCAGCATGTACGGCTGCGCGGGGGATTCGTACTCCGCCGGCACGGTCGAAGGATTCACCGCGCAGACCGACTGCCTGAACAAGGGCCTCGTCGTCCAGGGCACCACCATCAAGGTCCCCTACGACAAGCAGGTTCCGGGGCTGCCCGCCCAGCCCGGCGCCGGGGGCGGTCACATGTCGACCGGTCAGGTGGCGCAGGCGTGGAACCACTACGGCAACAACCTCAAGGGCCTGATGACCTGGTCGCTCAACTGGGACGGGTCGAAGGGGTGGACGTTCGGGGACAACGTCAAGGCACTGCAGGGGCGTTGAACGATCGTGAGCCGGGCGGCTCCGCCGAGGCGGACGGAGCCGCCCTCCCGGGCCGGCCGCGGTGCCGGGCCGGGAGGGTCATCGGTCCGCGCGGTCAGGGGCGGGGCTCGGAGGCGTCCAGCATGGCCTCGCGCTCCACGACCTTGATCCTCTCGCGTCCCTGCTCGGCCCCCAGGGCCTGCTCGTGCGCGTCCAGGCGGTGCCAGCCCTCGCGAGTGGTGTAGCGGACGCCGCGCTTCTCCAGGAAGGCGGTGACCGCTTCCGGCTCGGGGTTGTCGGGCACGGACAGTCGGCCCGAGGCGTGGTCGTCCAGGAGGCAGGCCACCGTCTCGTTCGCGTCCCCCTTGGTGTGGCCGATCAGGCCGACCGGGCCGCGCTTGATCCACCCCGTGACGTACACCGACGGCATGGGCCCCTCGCCGTCGACGACCCGGCCCGCGGCATGCGGGACGGTGCCGGAGGCCACGTCGAACGGGAGCTTCGGGAGCTCCCGCGAGTAGTAGCCGACCGCACGGTAGACGCTCTGCACGTCCCAGTCGGTGAAGCGCCCGGTGCCCCTGACGTTCCCGGTGCCGTCCAGTTCGGTCCGCTCGGTGCGCAGACCGGCGACCCGGCCGTCCTCGCCGAGGATCTCGACCGGGGACTCGAAGAAGTGCAGGAACAGCTTGTGCGGCCGGTCGCCCACGTCGCGGATGGCCCAGTTCTCCAGCGTGGAGGCGACCATGTTGGCCTGCTTGTTGCCGCGCCGGGTCTCGATCGATCCCGCGTCGTACTCGATGTCCTCGGGGTTGACGACGACTTCGATGTTCGGCGAGTGGTCCAGCTCCCGCAGCTCCATCGGGCTGAACTTGGCCTGCGCGGGACCGCGACGCCCGAAGACGTGCACCTCCAGGGCCTTGTTGGCCTTGAGGCCCTCGTGGACGTTGGCGGGTATCTCGGTCGGCAGCAGTTCGTCGGCCGTCTTGGCGAGCATGCGCGCCACGTCCAGGGCCACGTTGCCCACGCCGAGCACGGCGACCTTCTCCGCCTCCAGGGGCCAGGTGCGCGCCACGTCGGGGTGCCCGTCGTACCAGGAGACGAAGTCGGCCGCGCCGTGGGAGCCGGCCAGGGAGCTGCCGGGGATGTCGAGCGCGCGGTCCGCGTCCGCGCCGGTGGAGAAGATCACCGCGTCGTAGAAGGACCGCAGGTCGTCCAGGCTGATGTCGGAGGGGTAGTCGACGTTGCCGAACAGTCGCAGCTGAGGCTTGTCGAGCACCTGGTGGAGCGCCTGGACGATGCCCTTGATCCGAGGGTGGTCGGGGGCCACTCCGTAACGGATCAGGCCGAAGGGGGCGGGCATCCGCTCGAACAGGTCGATCGAAACACCCGGGTCCTGTGCGGCCTCGGATTTCAACAGCGCGTCCGCTGCGTAGATACCGGCGGGGCCGGCTCCGACTATGGCGACGCGGACGGGGCGGGTCATGGGGTGCAGGTCCTTAGAACGGGGTGACGCGGGCAGTGCGGCGCAGGGTAGAAGTAAGGATGGGCTTACCGTGCTCCACGGGACACGGTAGCCGCTGCTGACCTGCGGCCTTTCGGCGGGCGCTGGTTCCCGGCGTCCCGGTGGGCCGCGGCGCGGCGCCCGGCAGGCGTCCGGCGTCCGCCTGTGCGGGCGGCACGGGATTGCCTCCAAGGGCCTCGGGTTCACTCGAAGAATCGGACAAATGATGGCAGAGTGACCCACATGGATGATCGGGTAGCGGGTGCCCTGTCACTCCCGGACGACTGGCCCGCCCACCCGGATCTCAGTCTCGCCCTGAACCGTATGGGCAGCTTCGACTGGGATCTCGACAGTGGCCTCATGCACATGGACCGGCCCGCACTCGACGTGTTCGATCTGCGGGCCGAGGAGTACGACGGCAGGCCGGAGTCGCTCGGCCCGCGGGTGCCGCCGGACGAGGGTGTGCGACTCGACGCCATGGTCGCGCAGGCGCTCAAGAGCGGGCAGCGGAACTACGGCGCGTACTTCAGGATCCTGAGGCGCGACGGCACGCTGCGCTGGACGCACACCCAGGGCTTCATCCGGCGCGACGGGACCGGCCGGCCCCTGCGCATCATCGGTATCGTCCGCGACGCGACCCAGGAGCTCGTCGACTCGACCGCCCGCCGCGAACTGGACGCGGAGCGGCGGCGCCGCACCAGCCTGGTGGAGGGCACCACGGCCGCACTGGCCCACGCCCGGACGGTCCGTGACGTCATCGAGGTGCTGAAGAACTCCCAGGGTCTGGCGCATCTCGGTGCGACCAGCCTGGTCGTGGGGCTGATCGAGTCCGGCCGCATCCATCTCGTGGCGGACGGCCCGGAGGGCTCGTTCGTCCCCGGCACCCGCTACACCCGGACGGACGAGCCGTACCCGATGAGCGAAGTGGTCCGCACGCTCATGCCCCGCTTCATCGAGTCCGCCACCGACTTCGCCACCTCGTACCCCATTCTCTGGCCCCACATCAGCCACCTCGGCATCACGTCCGCCGCCTATCTGCCGTTGATCGCCCAGGCCAGGCCCATCGGCGCGATCGGACTGCTCTACAGCGACAAGGGCGGCTTCACCGGTGACGAACGCAATCTCCTGGTCGCGCTCGGGAGTTCCATCGCTCAGAGCCTGCAGCGGGCCATGCTGTACGAGCAGGAGCACGACCTCGCCGAGGGACTCCAGCAGGCCATGCTGCCGCGCCGGATCCCCGAGGTGCCCGGCGCGCAGGTCGCCGTGCGGTACCGATCGGCCCGGCTGGGCCGGGACATCGGAGGCGACTGGTACGACGTCATCCCACTGCCCGGCGGCCGGGTCGGGGCCGTCATCGGGGATGTCCAGGGCCATGACACGCACGCCGCGGCCGTCATGGGGCAGCTCCGTATCGTGCTGCGCGCGTACGCCGCCGAGGGGCACAGCCCCGCCACGGTGATGGCCAGGGCCTCCGTCTTCCTCCATGAGCTGGACACCGACCGCTTCGCGACCTGCACCTACGCCGAGGTCGACCTGACGACCGGAGTGGTGCAACTGGTCCGGGCCGGCCACGTCGATCCGCTGATGCGCGACACCGACGGCAGCTGCCGCGGGCTGGCCGTGGAGGGCGGGCTGCCGCTGGGCCTCTCGGCCGAGTTCGGGCGGCTCGAATACCCCGTCAGCACGGTCGACCTGGACCCCGGTCAGGCGCTGGTGCTGTTCACCGACGGCCTGGTGGAGGTGCCCGGCGCCGATCTCGATGAGGGCATGCAGCTGCTCACGTCCATGGTGCGTGACGGCCCGCGCGATCTGGAGAAGCTGGCCGACAAGCTCTGCGAAGAGGTCGACGACCGCGGTGGGGAGGACGATGTGGCGGTTCTGCTGCTCGGCCGCAAGGCCGCTCACGCGCCCCAGCCGGGCGGCCGTCTCCAACAGCATGTCGCGCAGAGCGATCCGGAGGCGCTGAGCTCCGCGCGGCACATGATCAGGGCGGCCGTACGCGCCTGGGGCGCCAAGGCGCGGGCCGACGAGGTCGAGCTGGCCGCCGACGAGCTGATCACCAACGCGCTGATGCACACCGACGGCGGGGCGATCGTCACGATCCGGGTGCTCACCGGGCCCGAGCGCCGCCTGCGGGTCGATGTCGAGGACCGGTCCAGCGCGCTGCCCCGGCGCCGGGACGCGGGCGAGGCCGGGGTGTCCGGGCGGGGACTGATGCTGGTGGACCGGCTGGCGGACCTCTGGGGCGTGGAATCACGCGGCGGCGGCAAGTGCGTCTGGTGTGAATTCGTCATTCCGGAACGTGAATGACAGCAGCGTCGATCATTACCCGACAGTAACAGAAAGTAACATGTCTGTGCTTGACCGTAACCGACCGCAAGCGATTGACTGCGACTCCGGCAGTCTGTCTTTCGATGACATGAGGATCCGTTGGGCACTGAGCTACTGGCACCCCTCGATCTCGCCTTCTGGCACCTCGAATCCGATGCCCACCCGATGCATCTCGGCGCGCTTGCCGTGTTCGCCCCGGCTCCCGGCCCGGCGCGTGGCGCCGCGAACGTCTCGGAACTCCTGGGCACCCGCGCCGCCGCCATTCCCCGGCTGCGGATGCGCGTCAGGGACGTGCTGCTGCCGGTCGGTGGCGCGGCCTGGTTCGTGGACAAGGACTTCGACGTGCGTCGGCGCATTGAGCGGGTACGCCTGAGCGGTGTGGAGGCGCGGGACGACGGCGGATTCATGGCCGGCGCCACCCGGCTCGCCGGCGAGCTGATGGAGCAGCCGCTCGAACGGGGCCTGCCTCCCTGGCAGATGTATCTGATCGAGGGTGCGGACGGCGGCCCCTTCGCCGTGCTCGTCAAGCTCCACCACGCGCTCGCCGACGGGATGCGCGCCGTCGCCATCGGCGCCGGGATCTTCGACGAGATCGCCCCGCTGGCCGGCCGCGCCCGCGGCGCCGCATCCCCTCGTCGGTCGCGCGCGGTCCCGCCCCGCTCCTGGATGCCCGGCCCCCGTCAGGTGGCCGGTCTCGCGCTGGGCCGGATCGAGGACCTCGGGCGGGCCTTCGGGGTCGGCGCCTCCATGGTCCGTGCGAGCCGCCTGGATCTGCGCGGAGCACCCGCACTCACCGCCAGCTCCAGCGGAACCCGGCGGCTGGTCACCGCGGACCTGGACCTCGCCGCCGTCCAGCGCATCCGGCGGGCCGCCGGAGGAACGACCAACGACGTCCTGCTCGCGGTCGTGGCCGGGGCGCTGCGCCGCTGGATGCTGGAGCGCGGTGAAGCGCTGCCTCCCGAGGACCCGCGCGCCCTGGTGCCGGTCTCCCGTCGACGTCCGGGTCAGCCCGCCGCGACCGGGAACAAGCTCTCCGCGTATCTGCTCGGTCTCCCCGTCTCCGAACCCGATCCCTGGAAACGGCTCCGCACCGTCCGCACCGCCATGGACCGGAACAAGGCCGCGGGCCCCTTCCGCGGCGCCGGCGCGGTCGCCGTGCTCGCCGATCAGTTGCCCTCGCTGGCCCATCGGTTCGGCGCGCCGATCGCCGGGAACGCGGCCAGGATGCTCTTCGACGTCCTGGTCACCAGCGTGCCCCTGCCGCGCTCGGCCCTCTCGCTCGGCGGTTGTCCGCTGCGCGCCGTCTACCCCATGGCGCCGCTGGCGCGCGGTCAGTCCCTGGCGGTCGCCCTGTCCACGTACGGCGGCCGGGTGCAGGTCGGCCTGGTGGCCGACGGCAAGGCGCTGCCCGATCTGGACCGGTTGGCGGGCTGTGCCCACGACGAGGTGGCGCATCTGCTCACGCTGCTGCCGCCCCCCTGACGGGCCGCCCTCGCGTCGACCATAGGTCGGATAGATTTCCGAGAAGAAGCCGCAGTTCATGGTGCCCGAGGTGTTGACGTGCCCGAGTGATCCGATGAATATTCGCTCTGTGCAGGAAGCGATCATCGGGGAGGGCAGCGGAAGCATGCGGCGCAACAGACTGGGAAGCAGCGCGGTCGACGTCACCGAACTGTCCTTCGGGGCGGCCGCCATCGGCAATCTCTTCAGCGCCGTGGACCCCGCGCAGGCCGCGGCCGCGGTCGACGCCGCGTGGGACGAGGGCATCCGCTACTTCGACACCGCCCCGCACTACGGACTCGGGCTCTCCGAGCGACGGCTCGGTGAGGCCCTGCGGGGCAGGCCCCGCGACTCCTACGTGCTGTCCACCAAGGTGGGACGGGTGCTCGACCCGCTGCCCGCCGACGGCGCCCCGGAGAACATGTCCGACGGGCTCTCGGAGGGCTTCGCCGTACGGGCCACCCACCGCCGCCGCTGGGACTTCAGCGCGGACGGCGTACGTCGCAGCATCGAGGACAGCCTGGAGCGGCTGGGTCTCGACCGGGTCGACATCGCATATCTGCACGACCCGGACGACCACGCGGAGACCGCGTTCCGCGAGGCCTATCCGCAGCTGGAGGCACTGCGCGCACAAGGTGTCGTCGGCGCCATCGGTGCCGGAATGAACCAGACCGCGATGCTCACCCGCTTCCTGCGCGACACCGACGTCGACGTCGTGCTCTGCGCGGGCCGCTACACGCTCCTCGACCAGTCCGCCCTGTCCGAGCTGCTGCCCGAAGCTGCCGCCCGCGGCCGCAGCGTCGTCGTCGGCGGCGTCTTCAACTCCGGGCTGCTCGCCGATCCGCGCCCCGGTGCCACGTACGACTACACGGCCGCACCCCTCGCCCTGCTGGACCGGGCGCTGCGCATCAAGGCCGTCACGGAAGGCCACGGCGTCCCGCTGCGGGCCGCCGCGCTCCACTACCCGCTGGCACATCCGGCCGTCGCCGGAGTGCTCGTCGGCACCCGTTCCCCGGACGAGGTGCGCGACGCCGCCGCCCTGCTGCGCCGGGAGATCCCGGACGAACTCTGGGACGACCTGCGCGCCGAGGGCCTGCTGACCGAGGACGGACACTGACATGAGGATCGCCCTGCACACCAAGGTCCGTGCCGATCGCATCGAGGAGTACGAGGCCGCCCACCGCGAGGTCCCCGCCGAGCTGACCGCCGCGATCCGGGCGGCGGGCGCCACCTCCTGGACGATCTGGCGCAGCGGCACCGATCTCTTCCACGTCATCGACTGCGAGGACTACGCCGCACTCCTGGCCGAGCTGGAGAAACTCCCCGTCAACGTCGCCTGGCAGGCGAGGATGGACGAACTCCTCGACGTGGCGCACGACTACTCGTCGGACGGTGCCGAAGCCGGTCTGCCGGTCGCCTGGGAGCTGTGACATGACAGGTCAGGAACGGATCGTCGACGCCCATCACCACGTCTGGGACCTGTCCGTGCGCGACCAGGAATGGATCACCGGCGACGAACTCGCCCCGATCCGGCGCACCTTCACCCTCGCCGAACTGGAGCCCGAGGCACGCGCCGCGGGGGTGCACGCCACCGTCCTCGTCCAGACCGTCACCGTGCCCGGGGAGACCCCCGAATTCCTGGCCCTCGCCCATGACAGCGACCTGGTCGCGGGCGTCGTCGGCTGGTGCGACCTCACGGCACCGGACGTCGGGGACACCCTCGCCGCCCTGCGTGAACTCCCCGGCGGGGACCGGCTCGTCGGCATCCGCCACCAGGTCCAGGGCGAACCCGACCCGAGGTGGCTGCTGCGCCCCGACGTCCGGCGCGGGCTGCGCGCCGTCGCCGACGCGGGACTCGTCTACGACCTCGTCGTCCAGGCCCACCAGCTGCCCGCCACCGTCGAGGCCGCCGCTCTGCTGCCCGAGCTGACCTTCGTGCTCGACCATGCCGGCAAGCCGCCCGTCGCAGCCGGCGCACTGCGTCCCTGGGCCGACGACCTGCGAGCGCTCGCCGCCCGGCCCAACACCGTGTGCAAGCTCTCCGGCCTGGTCACCGAGGCCGATGTGCGCTCCTGGACCGTGAACGATCTGCGCCCGTACGCCGACACCGTCCTGGACGCCTTCGGGCCGGACCGGACGATGTTCGGCTCGGACTGGCCGGTGTGCCGGCTCGCCGCGACGTACGAGGAGGTCGTCGACACGGCACGCACCCTGATCGGCGCCCTCACCGAGGACGAGCGGTGCCGTGTCCTCGCCACCACGGCGGAGCGCGTGTACGGCCTCTGACAGGCGTCCGGCCCACGGTTCCGGCAGTCTGGGACCATGCCCGAACTGCCGGAAGTCGAAGCCCTGCGGGTCTTCCTCGACGACCACCTGGTCGGCAGGGAGATCGACCGGGTCCTGCCGCTCAACGTCAGTGTCCTCAAGACGTACGAACCACCGCTCACCGCACTGCACGGCGGCACGGTCACGGACATCGCCCGGCACGGGAAGTTCCTCGACATCGGCGTCGGCCCGCTGCACCTGATCACCCATCTCGCGCGGGCCGGATGGCTGCGTTGGAAGGACAGCTTCCCCACCGCGCCGCCGCGTCCCGGCAAGGGCCCCCTGGCGCTGCGCACCGTACTCGTCGGCGGCGGCGGCTTCGATCTCACCGAGGCGGGCACCACCAAACGCCTCTCCGTCCATCTGGTGCGCGACCCGGGCGAGGTCCCCGGTATCGCCCGCCTGGGCCCCGATCCCCTCGACGACTCCTTCGACCGTGATGCGTTCGCCGCGCTGCTCGCCGGGGAACGCCGACGGATCAAGGGCGCCCTGCGCGACCAGTCCCTCGTCGCCGGAATCGGCAACGCCTACAGCGACGAGATCCTGCACGTCGCGAAGATGTCGCCGTATCTGCTCACCGCGAACCTCACCGACGACGAGATCACCCGGCTCCACACCGCCCTGCGCACCACGCTCCGCGACGCGGTGACGCGCTCCAGCGGACTGGCGGCCGGGAAGCTCAAGGCCGAGAAGAAGAGCGGGATGCGCGTCCACGGACGCACCGGCGAGCCGTGTCCCGTCTGCGGGGACACCGTGCGAGAGGTCTCGTTCAGCGACTCCTCGCTGCAGTACTGCCCGACCTGCCAGACCGGAGGCAGGCGACTGGCCGACCGCCGCCTGTCCAGACTGCTCAAGTAGCCCGGACCGGTGGGCGTCCGCCGTAGCCCCGGCGCAGCCGGGAAGATCTGTTCACGGTGCGGCGCCCGGCGGTGTCCGCCCGGAGCACCGCGCGAGCGCGGGCACCGGCCCGGCACACTCCGCCGGGCGCCGTCGAACCCGACGGCACCGGCTGTCCGGGCACCCCCGTCCCACGGTTGTCGACATCGTGATGAGCCCTTGGGGTGCGCACACCGTCCGGTACAGGAAGAAGCGGTGAATCGCGAGGCCCCATACCCCCCGGCACGTCCTAAACTCCGCCCCATGCTGCGCGTACTCGCCGTCGACGACGAAGAACCCGCCCTGGAGGAACTCCTCTACCTCCTGCGCGCCGATCCCCGCATCCGCAGCGCCGAGGGCGCCACCGGGGCCACCGAGGCGCTGCGCCGGATCGGCAGCGCCGTCGAGGCGGGACCCGAGGACCCGTCCGCGATCGACGTGGTCTTCCTCGACATCCACATGGCCGGTCTCACCGGCCTCGACGTCGCCCAGTTGCTGGCCGGATTCGCCGCGCCCCCTCTCATCGTCTTCGTCACCGCGCACGAGGGCTTCGCCGTTCACGCCTTCGACCTCAAAGCCGTCGACTACGTCCTCAAGCCGGTACGCCGCGAACGGCTCGCCGAGGCGGTCCGCCGGGTGGCCGAACAGGTCGGCGGCCGCTCCGCACCCGTGCTCGACACCGCCAACGACCAGATACCGGTGGAGCTCGGTGGCGTGATCCGGTTCATCCCGATCGACGACATCGCCTACGCCGAGGCCCAGGGCGACTACGCCCGGCTGCACACCGCCACCGGCAGCCACCTGGTCCGGGTCCCCCTCACCACGCTGGAGGAACGCTGGCGCTCGCGCGGATTCGTACGCATCCACCGCCGCCATCTCGTGGCGCTGGGCCGGATCGACGAACTCCGCCTCGACGCGGGCAGTATGAGCGTGCGCATCGGCACCGCGGAACTCGCCGTGAGCCGTCGCCACACCCGCGCGCTGCGCGATCTGCTGATGCGCCAGACCGGCCGCTGACCAGGACGTACCCGGGTTCGCAGGCTCTTCCCACGGGGGTCCGGTGCTGCGTACACTCCGAGCCCATGTCCGCAGAGCCTGCGCCCCGGCGCGAAGTGGTGACGGGGGAGCCCCGGCGGGTCCGCCCGCTGCCCCGCTATCGCACCCAGTCGGAGATCGACGAGCAGACCGCGCTCGGCGGCGCGTACGTACGTTCACTGATGCGCGGTCAGTTGCGCGCCGGACTCACCGCCTTCACCGTCCTCGCCGTGGTCGTCGGTACGCTGCCGCTGGTCTTCGAGGCCCTGCACAGCGCCGCGCTCGTCTGGGCGGTCCTCGGATTCGCCGCCTATCCGCCGCTGACCCTGACCGCCTGGTGGTACGTGCGGCGTGCCGAGCGCAACGAACGCGACTTCGCCAGGCTCGTGGAAGGCCGCTCCGCGCAGTGAGCCGTACGTACGCGGTGGCGGCCGTCGCCGTGGTCGTGGCCGCGACCCTCCTCGTCGGCGGTTTCGGGCTGCGCATCTCCCGCACCACCTCCGACTTCTACGTCGCCTCGCGCACCGTGCGGCCCCGGCTCAACGCCGCGGCGATCAGCGGCGAATACCTCTCCGCCGCCTCCTTCCTCGGCATCGCCGGCCTGGTGCTCGTGCACGGCCCGGACATGCTCTGGTACCCGGTCGGATACACCGCGGGCTATCTCGTACTGCTGGTCTTCGTCGCCGCGCCACTGCGCCGCTCGGGGGCCTACACCCTGCCCGACTTCGCCGAGGGGCGACTGGAGTCGCGACAGGTGCGCCGGCTGGTGAGCGTCTTCGTCGTGGCGGCGGGCTGGCTGTACCTGGTACCGCAGCTCCAGGGCGCCGGACTGACGCTCAAGATCCTGACCGGTGCGCCCGGATGGCTCGGCGACGTGCTCGTGGCGTCCGTCGTCGTCCTCGCCGTCGCCGCGGGCGGTATGCGCTCCATCACCTTCGTGCAGGTCTTCCAGTACTGGCTGAAACTGACCGCGCTCCTCGTCCCCGCGATCTTCCTCGTGCTCGCCTGGCAGGGGGACGGGCAGCCCCGGGTCACGTTCGACGAGCAGCTCTCCGTCTTCCGCGCCGACCATCCGCTGTACGCCACCTACGGGCTGATCGTCGCGACGTTCCTCGGCACCATGGGGCTGCCGCACGTCGTCGTCCGCTTCTACACCAGCCCCAACGGCCGCGACGCCCGCCGCACGACGGTCGCCGTCCTCGCGCTCGTCGGCGTGTTCTATCTGCTGCCACCGGTCTACGGCGCCCTGGGCAGGCTGTACGCCCCCGAACTGATCCACGGCGGGGACGCGGACGCCGCGGTGCTGCTGCTGCCCGAGCGGGTCATCGGCGGGCTCGGCGGCGATCTGCTCGGCGCGCTCATCGCGGGCGGCGCCTTCGCGGCGTTCCTGTCGACCGCCTCCGGCCTCACGATGGCGGTCGCCGGGGTCATCACCCAGGACGTGCTTCCCTCGCGCGGGGTACGGCACTTCCGGCTGGCCACCGTCCTCGCCGTGTGCGTGCCGCTGGCCGGTTCGCTGATGGTCAGCCGGGTGCCGGTGGCCGACTCGGTGGGCATGGCGTTCGCCGTCTCCGCGTCCTCCTTCTGCCCGCTCCTGGTCCTCGGCATCTGGTGGCGGCGGCTCACCCCGCCCGGAGCGATCGCCGGACTCCTCCTGGGCGGGGGCTCCGCGTTCCTGTCCGTCGCCATCACCGTCAGCGGCGCCGTACGCCCGCCGGGCTGGCCGCACGCCCTGCTCGCCTGGCCCGCCGTCTGGTCGGTGCCGGTCGGCTTCCTCGCCATGGTCCTGGTCTCCCTCGCCACGCCCGGCCGCATACCTCCCGGCACCAACGCCGCCATGACCCGCTTCCACCTGCCGGAAGCGCTGACCTCCGGGAGACACCGATGACCGGGGCCGGATACGCCGTACTCGTCCTCCTGCTGCTGGGGGTCGGCTTCCTGGTCGGCCGCCGCACCGCCCGCCCCGTCCGCACCAGCGACGTCGGGACCCCCGTCGAGCACGCCACCTTCGAGACCCTGCACACGGCCTCGCTCGCCGCGCCGCCCCTGCGCGCCGGACTCACCGAGGAGAGCGCCCGCAAATCCGCCCGCAGGCTCCGCTCGCTGCTCGGCACCGACGCCCTCTGCCTCACCGACCGCGACCGGGTGCTGGTCTGGGACGGGGCGGGCGAACACCACGGCCGGCACGTCATGGACCAGGTGCGCGGCCTTCTCGCCAGCGGTCGCGACACCGCCTTCCACAGCGACTGCGACGACCTGGACTGCCCGCTGCGCTGGGCCGTCGCCGTACCGCTCACCGTCGACCACCGGGTGCTCGGCACTCTCATCGCCTACGCCCCACGCGAATCCGCGGTGCTGGCGAGAGCGGCCGGGGAGGTGGCCCGCTGGGTCTGCGTACAGTTGGAACTGGCCGAGCTCGACCGTTCCCGCACCCAGCTCATCGAGGCCGAGATCAGGGCGCTGCGGGCCCAGATCTCTCCGCACTTCATCTTCAACTCGCTTGCCGCCATCGCCTCGTTCGTCCGTACCGATCCCGAGCGGGCCCGCGAACTTCTTCTGGAATTCGCCGACTTCACGCGCTACTCGTTCCGCAGACACGGCGACTTCACCACCCTCGCCGACGAACTGCACTCCATCGATCAGTACTTGGCGTTGGTGAGGGCCCGCTTCGGCGAACGGCTCGCGGTCACCCTCCAGGTCGCCCCCGAGGTGCTGCCCGTCGCCCTGCCGTTCCTCTGCCTCCAGCCCCTGGTCGAGAACGCGGTCAAGCACGGGCTCGAAGGAGCGGTCGGCCCTCCCCGGCCCCTCGGCTCCGGCCGAGCGGGGGAGACCCCCATCCGGATCACCATCAGCGCACTCGACGCCGGTTCCGAGGCCGAAGTCGTCATCGAGGACGACGGTGCGGGAATGGACCCGGAGCGCCTGCGCCACATTCTGCGCGGCGAGGGCGGCCACTCCACCGGGATCGGCCTGCTGAACGTCGACGAAAGGCTGCGTCAGGTGTACGGGGACGACTACGGACTCGTCATCGAGACGGGCCTCGGGGCAGGGATGAGGATCACGGTGCGGCTGCCCAAGTACCGTGCGGGGGTGCACGGTTCCTGATCACCGGGCGGGGAGGCGTTCAGTGCAGGTGGATCGCCAGATGCCCCAGCGGCAGCCCCAGCTGCCAGGCGGGCGTCCACACCTGGGCCGTCTCGTCCGCATCCGGCTCGTCGCCCACCGGTTCCCACGGCGGCGGACCGATCGCGTCGAGGTCGGCCGCGAGGAGTTCGGTCTCCTCCAGCCACCGCCAGGCCGCGCGGGCCAGTGCCAGATCGGGGTCCGCGCCGCCGGACCCGGCGGAGGCCTCCGGCGCGTCCAGCCGCTCACAGACCCAGCCGCGCCAGGCCGTCCCGTACGCGGTCAGCAGCCGCAACTCGTCCATCCGGGCCGCGGGCAGGGCGTCGGCCGCACCGTCGTCGGAGAGGAAGATGGTGAGCGCGAGCGCGTCGCGGCCCGCGCGGTACTCCAGCGTGGACGGCTCCATCAGGTCGCCGGTCCGCAGCAGCTCATCGGCCATGTACTCGGCGTACATCCAGGCCATCGGGACCAGCAGCCCGCCCCCACTGGTTCCATCCTGACGTTCCGGGCGCATCCCGTCTCGCCTCTTTCTCTTCTCGGCACCGGGCTTCACGGAGCATTGAACCGGGGGAGCGCGCCCCGCGTGGCCAGAAAGGCAGGATCCGTCACGACCGGACCCGTCCACGACACGAGGATGCGATGACCGCCGACCCCGGGGAGGGCCCGCACGTGAGGCAGTTGCTCGGCGCCTACGTCCTCGATGCGCTCGCGACCGACGAGACCCGTACGGTCTCCCGCCATCTGCAGTCCTGCGACCGCTGCGCCGCCGACTACGTGGAGGTCGCGGAGGCCGTGTCGCTGCTTGCCCTGCTGAGCGCGGACGATCTGCTGGAGTAGCCCGGCAGGTTGCGGGAGAGCTGCCGCAGCGCGTAGTACGACCGGGACTTGACGGTGCCCGCCGGAACGCCCAGGACCCGGGCCGTCTCGCCCACGCTGAGGCCGCGGAAATATATCTGGACGAGGACGGCGCGGTGTTCCGGGCTGAGTGTGCGTACGGCGTCGCGCACGTCGAGGGCCGAGACCGTGGACTCGGTGGTGTCCTCCTCGCCCGCGGCGGCCTCCAGCACGACGTCACCCACCTCGGTGGGCCTGGCCTGCCTCGACCGGCGCGCATCGATCGCCAGGCGCCGCGCGACGGTGAAGAGCCAGGGCCGCATCGACTCGTACGGAGCGTCGAAGGCCTCCGGATGCTGCCAGGCCCGCACCAGCGTCTCCTGGAGCAGATCCTCGGCCCGCTGCCGGTCGCCGAAGGTCAGCCCGAGCAGGAAGTGCAACAGGGCGGGGCCGTGTTCCCGCTGGACATCCGCGAGGGCCCGCTCGTCGGTCGTCGTGGTGGTCATCGTGAACGCCCTTCCCCGTGGTGGCCCCTGCCGTTTCGCTGCCGACTGGCGTATACGAACGCATCGGGGCTCCGAGGAACAGTCGATGGGCGGCGCCGTGCGACGAGCGGTCGCACAGTGCGGCGAATGGTGCGGTGAACGGTCGGGCGGCGGGCGGCTCGGTGGTGCGCACGGTGCCCGGCGCGATGTCCGTACGGGCGTCGGGGGCTTCGCGGGACGCCGACGGCCCTTCGCCCCGTCCCCTGCGCGGACGGGGCGAAGGAACACGGCGCGACGGATCAACCCGCTCCCGTGCCCGTTCCCGCCTCCGGTGCCCTCGCCATCTCGGACTTCCGGTACGAGTACCCGAAATAGATCACCAGACCGATCAGGAACCACACCACGAAGCGCACCCACGTCTGCCACTGCAGGAAGGTGATCAGCCAGACCGAGAACACCACGCCCAGGGCCGGCACGAACGGCATGCCGGGGGTGCGGAAGGTACGGGGGAGTTCGGGCCGTTTGTAGCGCAGCACGATCACCGCGATGCACACCACCACGAACGCCAGCAGAATGCCGATGTTCGTCAGCTCGGCGGCCTCGCCGATCGGCAGGAAGCCGGCGATCACGGCCGAGGCCGCGCCGACGATCCAGGTCACCCGGGTCGGTACGTGCCGGGTCGGATGGGTCTTGGCGAACCACTTGGGCAGCAGCCCGTCGCGGCTCATCGAGAACCACACCCGGGTCACGCCGAGCATGAAGGTGAACATCACGGTGAGGATGCCGATGATGGCGCCCACCGCGATCACATTGGCGAGTCCGCTGAGCCCGACCGACTTGAAGGCCGTGGAGAACCCGGATTCCGGGTCGATGTCCTGGTAGCTCTGCATCCCCGTGAGCACCAGGCACGCCGCCACATAGAGCACCATCGAGATGGCGAGGGAGTACAGGATCGCCTTCGGCATGTGGCGCTGGGCGTCCTTGGACTCCTCGGCGGCCGTCGACATGGCGTCGTACCCGAACACCGCGAAGAACACCGTGGCCGCGCCGGTGAAGGCGCCGCTCACGCCGAACGGGAAGAACGGGTGGTAATTGGCGGTGTCGACGTGGAACACGCCGACACCGATGACCAGCAGGACGACCAGGACCTTCAGAACGACGACGACCGTCTCGAAGCGGGCGGCGTTCTTGATGCCGAGGGTCAGCAGGTACGCCACGAGCAGGCAGAGCAGCGAGGCGAAAAGGTCGACCCGATGGCCCGGCCCGGTGCCCGGCGCGCCCAGCATCCACTTCGGCAGTTCGAGCCCCATCTCCCCGAGCAGAAAGCTGAAGTAGCCGGAGATGCCGATCGCGACCACGGCGACGATGGCCGTGTACTCCAGCAACAGGTCCCAGCCGATGAACCAGCCCACCAGCTCGCCGAGCACCGCGTATCCATAGGTGTAGGCGGAACCGGCCTTGGGGATCAGGCCCGCGAACTCCGCGTAACTGAACGCGGCCGCCGCGCTCGCCACACCCGCGATCAGGAAGGAGAGCAGGACCGCGGGTCCCGCGGTGCCGTTCGCCACCGTGCCGGCGAGGGTGAAGATGCCCGCGCCGATGATGCCGCCCACGCCGATCGCCGTGAGCTGCCACAGACCGAGCGATCGGGTGAGCCGCGTGGTGACATCCCCCGTCGGCCTCGTCTCGTCGATCTGCTCGATCGGTTTGCGGCGCAGTACACCCTCGCCCACTCGGAGCCTGGCCATGAGTCACCTCTTCGCTGACGGATGTCCCTGACGGGCGCTCATGATGGCCCAGGCGGAGCAGGGACGAAAGACGGCGTGCCGTCCGGCGGAGGTGTGGGTTCCGCGACGGTTACGGCACTACCGTGACGGGCCAACGGCCCGCCTTCACCAGCCTGATGGCCACCGAACCGATGAACCGGTGCCCGGCCGATTCCGACGCTCCCACCACGACGGCATCGGCCTTGAGCTCGTCCGCCGCCGTCACGAGCCCGTTGTAGGGATCACCGCGGAAGGTGTGGAACTCCCAGCGCACATCCCATATGTCCTTCGTCCGCGCCGTCGCTTCCCGGATCTCGTTCACCAGCCCCTCCGCGACCTCTCCGGTCGTGTCGGCGACCGGTGCGCCGAGCGCGGCCCCGGCGGGCAGTACGGGCTGGACGTAGACGAGGGCGAGCATGGCTCCCTGCCGACGGGCGAGTCCCGCCGCGTACGCCGCGGCACGCATGGACGAATCGGACCCGTCGAGGCCGGAGACGATCACTTTTGGGCCGTCTGTGCCACGTTCGAACTGGTGGGGCTGCTGGTCGGTCACGGCAGTGAGGCTATCCGCTCCCGGAGCCGGCTCCGGGAGCGGATGCGGCGCGACCTGGGAAGGGGCTGCCGGTTGCTCCGGAGTCGGTCCCTCCATCGGGTACAAAACCGCACACGTCCGGTGTCGTCGACCGGGGCGCGCACACCGACGTGCGAGCAGTTGGTCATGAAAAATGATCAGAGGATACCGGGACGCAGAATGCTGCTGAGGCTGGCTGCCGGACTCGGCACGGCCGGTGCCGTGCGTGTGCTCGCCGCAGACCCGGCCGGAACACCGTCCCGGACCTCCGGACCGGTCGTGGGTGCCGCGGAACCCCGGCCCGCATCCGGCGCGCTGCCCTCCGCCTACCGGCTCCGGCCGATGACCGCGGGCGCCCCTCCCCGCTTCAGGCCCGCGGCGCCCCCCGTCCGCACCAGGCCCTTCGAGAAACTGCCCGAGATCGGGCGGGCCATGGTGCTCACCTTCGACGACGGCCCCGACCCGCTCCACACCCCGCACATCCTCGCCGCACTGCGCGAACACGATGTCCGAGCGATGTTCTTCCTCTGCGGGGAGATGGCCCACGACCATCGGGACCTGGTACGGGCGATCGCCGCGGACGGTCACACCATCGGCAACCACACCTGGACGCATCCCCTGGTCACCACGCTCTCGCGGGCCGGCATCCACGACGAGATGGGCCGCACCAGCGAGGTGATCGAGAGGATCACCGGTGTTCCGCCGCTCTGGTTCCGGGCGCCGTACGGAGTGTGGAACCGGAACTCCTTCGAGATCGGCGCCGAACTGGGGATGGAACCGATGGCGTGGACCGTCGACGCGCTGGACCGGACCGAACCCGGTGTCGGCGCGATCGTCCGCAGGGTCCGGGAAGCGGCGGCACCCGGCGTCGTCGTGCTGTCGCACGACGGGGGAGGCAATCGTTCGCAGAGCGTGACCGCGCTGCGGCGGTACCTCCCCGAACTGCTCGCCGACGGCTACCGGATCACGGTGCCGCAGCGCCGGTGAGCACGCGGTCGGCGGCGGGATCGCCGGTCGCGGCGTCGCGGTGGCGTCTCCCGTGGGCGCGGCGCTCGACACGCCCGTCGCCCCGGTGCCTGTCGACAGGACCCGGGGCGACGGGCGTATCGGGCCGCACTGCCCTGCTCTCAGTGCGGGCGGCTCTCCCTGCGCAGGCGCACCACATGGATGGTGGCGGTGGCGGTGACCACCGCCACCGCCGTGCCGGCGGCGACCTTCGCGGCGTTCGTCCTGTCGACGCCGTCACCGGGTGGGCCCTGCAGACCGGCCGGAGCGACCGGAGTGCCGGTGGTGGGTACGCCGGAGGACGGGCCGACCGTGAGACCGACCCTCGCCGTGGAGCCCGGTGACGTGTCGCAGATGAACGTCACCTCGTAGGCGGCGCCGGGTCGCGCGTCCCGGTCGACGGTGGCCGCGGCGGTTCCGCCTCTGGGGATGGTGACCGTGTCGAACACTCCGGAGCCGGCCGTGGCGGTTGTGGAGCACCCCCGGGCTGCCAGGACGACCTGGCTCCCCGGCGCGATCACCGACGGAGTGACGGTGTATCCGGTCGCGGAGGACGCGCCTGTCGACGTCGCGGCGTACGCGGATGCGGCCGCGGCGGTCGGGACGAGTGCGGCGGCGCCGAGCAGGGCGACGGGTGCGACACCTATTGCGCGCATGGGTGAATCCTCCGGTCCCCGAGGAGCAGTTGCGGAACGGATTTCCACAGAGAGTCAGAAATGCGCCTCGACGGGCCAAACGCTAGAAGTCGCACATTCCTCCGTCGATCCGAGTGCGCCGCTCGGGGCACCGGTTTCGCCCGAGCGGCGCATGGCCCGTATGCCGGCTTTCGGTGGGCGGCTATCCGCCCGCAGCCCCGGGGAACAGGTCGAGGAACGGTGCCGAGGTGGCCGAGATACCGCGGCCGAAGGGGGAGTCGAAGTCCCAGATCAGGAAGAGCAGAAAGGCGATCAGGACGCTGAAGAGGCCGGCCAGCAGCAGTTCGCGGAAGGTTCTGCGGATCTGCAGCGTGAAGATCAGCCCGATGGTCACCAGCGCCCCGGTGATCAGTCCGAACCAGACCACGCCCGGCATGGTCGCACCGGCGCTCTGGCCGCGTCCGCTGCGGGCGTCGTCGACCGCGGCGACCTCATCGACCAGTGGCTGATATGCCTGCCCCTCGTGGTCGTTCCTCGGTCGGTAGTCGGTGACGTCGGCACGCACCCGGTCGAGGAGCCGGGCCCCCTCGTCGGTGAGGGTGCCGTGGTCCGACATGGACCGCCACTCGTCGTGGAGGACGTGACGGACGTAGGCGTCGACATCGTTGCGGATGCGCGTACGCACCTCGGCCGGGTAGACGGCGGAGCGGGCCTTCACCTCGTGCAGGGCCTGGGCCTCCAGGCGTACGTACTCCTGGGCGGCGCTGCGTCCCTCCCAGACGCCCGCGATGGCGAGGCCCAGCACGATCGCGTAGACCACGCCGATCATCATCGTCATGTACTCGATGACGTCAGGCGTCTCGGACGGGTCGTCGTCGTCCGCGATTCGGCGGTTGCTGAGTACCGCGATGGTCAGGACGACGGCGCTGGCCGCAATCATGGCGAGGGCGAGAACAAGCCATTCCGACATGGTTTCTCCGAAGGTCATCGGGAGCGGGGACGCAGTACGGCGACCGCGAACACCGCGGGGGCCGTGATCATGAGGGTGAGCGTGACCAGGGAGGTGCCGCGGCGCGGGACCTTGCGAGGCGGCTTGCGGTAGGTGGGAAGCGCCACGGGTCGTGGCGCGGGAGGCGTGGAGCGTACGGAGGGTGAGGGTGAGGGCGGAGGGGGTGGTGGCGCGGGTTTCGGAGGCGGTGGCGCGTGGGTCGGCGGCGGCGGCGGAGGAGGAGGCGGCGGAGGAGGCGGCGGCGGAGGAGGCGGCGGCGGAGGAGGTGGAGGCGCGGGTCTGGGGGGTGGGGTCGGCTCGGGCATCGGGCCCGCGTGGCAGTGGCCGTCGCCCGTCACGGCGACCGCCGAACTCCCGCTGTCCTCCCCGATGGAGGCGTACGCGCAGTCGTCCGCCACCGCGGGTGCCGGGGCGGTCAGCAGCCAGAGGAGTGCGACGGCCGCCGCGAGCCGTCCTATGAGTGATCCGTACACGACGGGGAGCATGTTCCGGCCCGTCGCGGCACACGCCGGGGGCGGACCGGATTCCCCTGATGGTGGGGACATGGAGCGCCGGATGTTTGCGGCTCGCGGAAATTCTGGGAACGCGTTGGACAAAGCGGGAGGCGCCATCCGTCCCCGGAGCCGTGGATGAGCGACCGCGCGTCACAACCTGTCCGGGGAGAAGGGGAGTTGTCGTGCGTCCGGGTGGAACGTCTCGTGGATGAGGACGTCGGACGCCCCCTCGCGTGCCAAGGCGCGCGGTCGGGCCGGGCGGAGGCGTAGCGCCGGGCGGCGACGCCCGAGGTCCGGGCCGTGATCCCTGGTGGATGGGCGCGTGGCGCCGGACGCGGTGCATCGCAAGGCGGAGGGGTGTCCGCGCACCGGAGGTATTCGGATGGTGCGACGACGCGGCGAGTCGTCGTCGCTGTCGTAGTACGCCCGCCGGGTATTGCGGGACAACCTTCGGCGGCAGGAGGCGGGCGACAGTCGGTTCATGTCCGTGTCGGACCAGGAGAAGGACGCGCGGTGGACACCGAGGGCCCGGCCGGCGCCGAACCCGGTGAACTCGTGGGGCTTTCGGCGCCGAAGGATCCGGAACTCGAAGCGATTGTCGTGAACAGGCGCGGCAACGGGGTCCGGCACTTCAAGAAGGATGTCGCGCAGCCGATGAAGTCGGCCCGCGCGGGTTCCCGTCGGCGGAAGTGACCGGTTGTTGCTTCATTGGTGATGAATGACGGCAATGGCATCACCACCAAGGGTTTTGCGGCTTTCAATCGACCCGGCGCACTCGCAGGACGAGCCATCGGCTGCTGTCAGGTCCATACCTTCACGGGCGAGGTGAAGTCGGATCGGACGCCAACAAGCAAGGCGCCGGGGGTACATGGTACGCGGTGCCGTCGACGCCGAACTGCGGGCGCCCCCCGAGTATCCCGAAGTGCCTCTGTGCGGCCGGTTCGTCGCCGAATGTCACACGTAGCGACAGGCCGATCGCACATGCCACTGGTGTGTGACCAATAACGGACGGCTAATTTCCGTTTCCGCTCGCTCTCCTGGCGGTCGATCAGTAGCCTCTGGACAACACTGACCATGAACATGGCCGGATCGCCGTGGCGACTTGTTGGAGACATCGATGGAGCGTCCCGCCTGGGCACCGCAAGGCATCGACATCACTGTGCCGAGCGTGTCTCGCATGTACGACTTCTATCTGGGCGGATCGCACAATTTCGAGGTGGACCGGGAAGCGGCTCGCAAGGCGATGGAGTTCATGCCGGGACTCCCCAAGATCATGCAGGCGAATCGCGCCTTTATGCGCAGGGCGGTGCGATATGCGGTGAGTGAGGGCATCACCCAGTTCCTGGACATCGGCTCCGGAATACCGACTTTCGGCAATGTGCACGAAGTCGCGCAAGCGGCCGACCCCGAGGCCCGGGTGGCATATGTCGATCACGACCCCGTCGCGGTCGCGCACAGCCAGGCCGTACTCGAAGGCAACGACCGGGCGGTGGTCGCCGCCGCGGATCTGCGCCGCCCGCGGGAGATCGTGAAGAACCCGGAGATCTCCGAACTGCTGGACCTGAAGCGTCCGGTGGCTCTGCTGCTCGTCGCCGTACTGCACTTCATCGAGGACTCAGACGACCCGCGGAGCGCGCTCACCGAACTGCGCGAGGCACTGGCCCCCGGCAGCCTCGTCGTCATCACCCACGCGTCGTACGAGGGGATTCCGCTCACCCAGGAGGAGGCGGGCGGCGCGGTCGGCGTCTACAAGAGCATCCGCAACCCTCTGGTCATGCGTTCGCGCGACGAGATCAGCCGGTTCTTCGAGGGGTACGAGATGGTCGAGCCCGGCCTCGTGGCGATGCCGAACTGGCGCCCCGACACCCCTCTGGCGCCGGAGCACGAGGACCCATTCGCCTTCTCGGGCTTCGCGGGAGTGGGACGCAAGGCGTGAGCATTCCCGCCCAGTCGTCCGGAGCGCCCGACACGGAGCCCGACGGCCCCGAGGACCGGCTCCGGAGATTCGCCACGATCTGGAGCCGGGCCATCTTCCCGTCGACGGCGACCTCCATGACGCGCCCGGAATTCGAACAGCATCTGCTGCCGCTGGCCCGTGCACTCAGCGACATCCTGCACGCGTGGCCCTTCGACGCGGCGCCCGCGAGCGAGGTGGGAGCCGCCCTCGTCGCCGCACACTGCACGGATCCCGAGGCGCTCAGCAGCACGCTCGGTGTGGTCGACTCCTACCTCGTGCTCTACTGCGGCGGCAACGGCGAGACGCCGCTGTCGACCGAGGACAGCAGAGCCCGCTGCGCCCGGACGCAGCACGCCCTCGCGGCCGGCTTCACCCGGGCGCTGCGCGAGCGGACCCTCGCCGAGCAGGAGGCCATCGCCCGTTCGGCACTCACCGCCCGCTCGAATGCCCAGCAGGCCCTGCACGCCACCGAGGCGCGCTTCCGTGCCGTCTTCAAGGACGCGGCCATCGGCATCGGGATCGCCGACCTGGACGGCAATGTGCTGGAGGTCAACGACACCCTGACCCGGATGTTCGGCGGGCTGGAGCACCATGTGCGCAGCCACAAGATCAACGAATGGGTCCACCCCGAGGACTCGCCGCAGGTCTGGAAGTACTACAACGAGCTGGTACGCGGCGCACGCGAGCACTACCGGGTCGAGAAGCCCTACTACCGCAACGACGGCACGGTCCTGTGGACCAATCTGACGGTGTCGCTGCTGCGCGACTCCGAGGGCAGACCGGAGTATCAACTGGCGCTGTTGGAGGACACCACGGAGCGTCGGCTGCTCAACCTGCGGCTGCGGTACGAGGCCACCCACGACGCGCTCACCGGCCTGCCCAACCGGACGCTGTTCTTCGAGCGGCTCGAGAAAGCGCTCTCAGCGGACGACGGCAGCCGCTTCGGCCTGTGCTACCTGGATCTCGACGGCTTCAAGGCGATCAACGACAGCCTCGGTCACGCGTCGGGCGACCGGCTGCTGGTCGAGGTGGCCGACCGGCTGCAGAGCTGCGCGACGGCGCCCGGCGAGATGGTGGCACGGCTCGGCGGCGACGAGTTCGTGGCCCTGACCACGGGCCCCGACACCCGGACGGAGGTCGACGAGCTGGCCTGCCGGATCCTCGGCGTGCTCAGCACCCCGATCCGCCTGGAAGGCCGTGAGCTGACCGTGCGCGGCTCCATCGGGGTCGTCGAGGGGCCCGCCGGCGAACGCAGCGCCGCCGAGGTGCTGCGCAGCGCCGACATCACGATGTACCGGGCCAAGTCGGCGGGCGGCAACCGCTTCGAGCTCGCCGACGCCGAGGCGGACGCGCGTGCCATCACCCGGCACGGGCTGACCACCGCCCTGCCGGCGGCCCTGGAGCGCGGTGAGTTCTTCATCGAGTACCAGCCGCTGGTACATCTGGGCGACGGCTCGGTGCACGGTGCGGAGGCGTTGGTGCGCTGGTGCCACCCGCAGCACGGGGTGCTCGGTCCCGACCGGTTCATCCCGCTCGCCGAGCACACCGGGCTGATCGTGCCGCTCGGCCGCTGGGTGCTGGAGGAGTCCGTGCGTCAGGCCAATTTCTGGCAGGAGCGGCACAGCGACGGCGGTCCGCTGCGAATCAACGTCAACCTGTCGCCGACGCAGCTGCACCACCCGAGGCTGGTCGCCGAGACCGTCGACGTACTGGAGCGGTCGGGGCTCGACCCCGGGGCGCTGTGCCTCGAGGTCACCGAGTCCGCGCTCATCGGCGCGGACGACGATCTGCTCAAGCCGCTTCGGCAACTGTCCGAGATGGGCGTCGACATAGCGCTCGACGACTTCGGTACCGGGTACTCGAATCTGGCCAACCTGCGCCGGCTCCCGGTGAGCGTGCTCAAGCTGGACCGCTCCTTCACCCGGGGAATGCAGCAGCATCCGGTGGACCCGGTCGACATGAAGATCGTCGAGGGGATCGTCTCGCTGGCGCACAGCCTGGACCTCGCGGTCACGGTGGAGGGCGTGGAGACTGGGGCCCAGGCGGAGCAGCTGCGGAATCTGGGCTGCGACACGGCACAGGGGTGGTACTACGCCCGGCCCGGAGCGCCCGACCGGATCCACTCACTGCTGCTGGCCGACGCGGTGTGAGGGACGCGGGAGGGCGCCGGCGCCGTTCTCGAAGGCCGGACGGGCCGGATCAGCCCGTCCGGCTGGCGAGCAGCACCTTCTGCAACTCGCGTGCCGCGCGCGGCGGCGCCACATCGCTGCGGTGCGCGAGTGCGATCGTGCGCCGCAGCCCCGGCCGGGCCAGTGGTGTGGTCCGCAGGTCGTGGCCGGCCCGGACGGCGATCATGCTGGGCACCACCGCGATCCCGAGCCCCGCCCGGACGAAGCCGAGCACCGCGTCCATCTCCCCTCCCTCCACCGTGAACGACGGCTCGAAGCCCTCCGCGCGACAGGCCGCGACCGTCAGTTCGCGCAGGTCGTAGCCGTGCCGGAACATCACCAGGGATTCACCCTGGAGGTCGGCGATCCGTACGCTCCCGCCCCGGCCGGGCCGTGGCGCCCGCGCCGACGAGACCACGACCAGGTCCTCCTGGAGCAGCTCGACCGTGGTGAGCGCGGGGGAGGCGGCGGGCAGTGGCAGCACGACCAGGGCGAGATCGAGTGCGCCGCGCGCCAGCTCCCGTACGAGGTCCAGCGAGCCGCCTTCCTCCAGCAGCAGCTGAATCCCCGGGTGCCGGTCGTGGAAGGCGCGCAGCACGTCGGGCAGGAGGCCGGTGCAGAGGCTGGGTGTCGCGCCGAGCCGGACCCGGCCCCGGCGCAGCTGCGCCAGCTCCTGCACCTCGTGGCGTGCGGTATCGGCGTCCGCGAGGATGCGGCGGGCCAGCGGCAGCAGGGCCTCGCCCGCGTCGGTGAGGGTGATGTTGCCGCGGGCCCGGCTGAACAGCTCCGCCCCCAGCTCGTTCTCCAGCGCTCTGATCTGCTGGGAGAGGGAGGGCTGCGAGACGTGCACCTCCTCGGCGGCACGGGTGAAGTGGCGGGTCTCCGCCACGGCCACGAAATACATCAGCTGCTGGAATTGCATACACGCAGCCTAACGGCGGCGATAGTCAAAGCCTATGAACATGAGCCGCACCATGTCTTGGACTGATGGGGCCGTTCGGCCCTAGCGTCGTGTCCATGGCATTGGCAACACGGACGGACCGACGGCCGTCCATGACGCGTACGCTCTGGGACTCGTCCGTCGGCAAGAAGGCGATCATGGCCGTGAGCGGCCTGATCATGCTCCTCTACTTGGTCGTCCACATGGTCGGGAACCTGAAGATCTTCTTCGGGTCCGGCGAGTTCAACCATTACGCGCACTGGCTGCGGACCATGGGGGAGCCCTTCCTGCACTACGAGTGGGCCCTGTGGATCGTCCGCGTCGTGCTCGTCCTCGCCGTGGTGCTGCACGCCGTCTCCGCGTACCAGCTGAGCCGCCGCGACATCAGGGCGCGCCCCGCCAAGTACGTCCACAAGAAGCCGCGCGCCGGCTACGCCACCCGGACCATGCGTTGGGGCGGGATCATCCTCGCCCTGTTCATCGTCTGGCACATCCTGGACCTGACGACGGGCACCGTGCACTCCGGCGGGTTCCAGCCCGGGCACCCGTACCAGAACGTCATCGACACCTTCTCCACCTGGTACGGCAACACGATCTACATCGTCGCCATGCTCGCCCTCGGACTCCATGTGCAGCACGGATTCTGGAGTGCCGCCCAAACCCTCGGCGCGGGCAGGGCAACCCGTGAACGCGTCCTCAAGACCATCGCCAACGTCCTCGCACTGGTGCTGACGGTGGGCTTCATCTCCGTACCCGTCGCCGTCATGACCGGAGTCGTGAGCTGACATGTCCGACTACTCGCACTACGAGACGGGCGCGCCCGTCGTCGACACCAAGGCCCCCGAAGGCCCCGTCGCCGAACGCTGGGACACCCGCCGCTTCCAGGCCAAGCTGGTCAACCCGGCCAACCGCCGCAAGCACACCGTCATCGTCGTCGGCACCGGCCTGGCCGGTGGTTCGGCCGGCGCGACACTGGCCGAACAGGGTTACCACGTCGTCCAGTTCTGCTTCCAGGACTCGCCCCGCCGCGCCCACTCGGTCGCCGCGCAGGGCGGTATCAACGCCGCGAAGAACTACCGCAACGACGGCGACTCGATCCACCGGCTCTTCTACGACACGGTCAAGGGCGGCGACTTCCGGGCCCGCGAGTCCAATGTGCACCGGCTCGCCCAGATCTCCGTGGAGATCATCGACCAGTGCGTCGCCCAGGGCGTCCCCTTCGCCCGCGAGTACGGCGGGCTCCTCGACAACCGCTCCTTCGGCGGCGTCCAGGTCTCCCGCACCTTCTACGCCCGCGGCCAGACGGGACAGCAGCTCCTCCTCGGCGCCTACCAGGCGCTGTCCCGGCAGATCGCCGCGGGCAACGTCGAACTGCACGCGCGTACCGAGATGCTCGACCTGATCGTCGTCGACGGCAGGGCCCGCGGCATCGTCGCCCGCGATCTCGTCACCGGGAAGATCGACACCTACTTCGCCGACGCGGTCGTCCTGGCCAGCGGTGGCTACGGCAACGTCTTCTATCTGTCGACGAACGCCATGAACTCCAACGCCACCGCAGTCTGGCGCGCACACCGCCGCGGCGCCTATTTCGCCAACCCCTGCTTCACCCAGATCCACCCCACCTGCATCCCGCGCACCGGCGACCACCAGTCCAAGCTGACCCTGATGAGCGAGTCGCTGCGCAACGACGGCCGGATCTGGGTGCCGAAGGCGAAGGGCGACGACCGCCCCGCGAACGAGATCCCCGAGGACGAGCGCGACTACTACCTGGAGCGCATCTACCCCGCCTTCGGCAACCTCGTCCCCCGGGACATCGCCTCCCGCGCGGCGAAGAACGTCTGCGACGAGGGACGCGGCGTCGGCCCCGGCGGACAGGGCGTCTACCTGGACTTCGCGGAAGCCATCCGGCGAATGGGCAGGGCCAAGGTCGAGGAGAAGTACGGCAACCTCTTCGACATGTACGCACGGATCACCGCGGAGAACCCGTACGAGACCCCGATGCGGATCTACCCCGCCGTGCACTACACGATGGGCGGACTCTGGGTCGACTACGACCTCCAGACCACGATCCCGGGCCTGTTCGCGATCGGGGAGGCCAACTTCTCCGACCACGGCGCCAACCGCCTCGGCGCCTCCGCGCTGATGCAGGGCCTCGCCGACGGCTACTTCGTCCTGCCGTCGACCATCAACGACTACCTGGCCCGAAACCCCCACCACGACGAGGTCGACGCCTCGCACCCCGCCGTCGAAGAGGTCGTCGCGGACACCGAGGACCGGCTGAACCTGCTGCTCTCCGTCGACGGCGACCGCACCCCCGACTCCTTCCACCGCGAGATCGGTGAACTCATGTGGGAGCACTGCGGAATGTCCCGCACCGAGGAGGGGCTGCGCCAGGCACTCGACCGGATCCCGCAGATCCGCGAGGAGTTCTGGCACCGCATCAAGGTGCCCGGCACCGGCGACGAGTTCAACCAGTCGCTGGAGAAGGCCAACCGCATCGTCGACTACCTGGAGCTCGCCGAGCTGATGTGCCTCGACGCCCTGCACCGCGCCGAGTCCTGCGGAGGCCACTTCCGCGAGGAGTCGCAGACCCCGGACGGCGAAGCCGCCCGTCGGGACGAGGAGTTCTCCTACGCCGCCGCCTGGGAGTTCTCCGGCACCGGCGAGGCACCCGTCCTGCACAAGGAAGACCTCGTCTTCGAGTACGTCCACCCCACCCAGCGGAGCTACGCATGAAGCTCACCCTGCGCGTCTGGCGCCAGAAGAACACCGACGCCCCCGGCGCCATGTCCACCTACGAGGTGGACGGCATCTCGCAGGACATGTCGTTCCTGGAAATGCTCGACACCCTCAACGAGGAACTCATCCTCGCCGGCGACGACCCCGTCGCCTTCGACCACGACTGCCGCGAGGGCATCTGCGGCGCCTGCAGCCTCGTCATCAACGGCGACGCCCACGGCCCCGAGCGCACCACCACGTGCCAGCTCCACATGCGGTCCTTCGAGGACGGCGACACGATCGACATCGAGCCGTGGCGCGCCTCGGCCTTCCCGGTCGTCAAGGACCTGGTGGTGGACCGCTCGGCCTTCGACCGGATCATCCAGGCGGGCGGGTACATCTCCGCCCCGACCGGCACCGCCCCCGAGGCGCACGCCACACCGGTGCCCAAGCCGGACGCCGATTTCGCCTTCGAGCACGCCGAGTGCATCGGCTGCGGCGCCTGTGTCGCGGCCTGCCCCAACGGCTCGGCGATGCTCTTCACCTCGGCGAAGATCAACCACCTCAATGTCCTGCCGCAGGGCGCTCCCGAGCGCGAGACCCGGGTCCTCGACATGGTCGGGCAGATGGACAGCGAGGGCTTCGGGGGCTGCACCCTCACCGGGGAGTGCGCCACGGCCTGCCCGAAGGGCATTCCACTGCCGTCCATCTCGGCCATGAACAAGGAATGGCTGCGGGCGACCCGCAAGGTGCGCCGCTGAGAGGACGGCCGAGTTCCCGGCCCCGGAGGCCGCCCACCTCCGGGGCCGGGAAGTCTCAGTCCTCCCGCCGGGTCAGGACGTCACGGCGAGGTCGTCGCCGTAGACCGTGCCCTGCCCGTACCAGCCGTGCAGATAGACGGTCACCGCCCCGGTCGACCCCGTGGTGAACGCCACCGACTGCTTGGCGTAGCCGCTCGACGAGCCCCAGGTGCTCGCCGAGGCGTCACCCCGTACACCGAGGTAGCCGTAGGAGCCCTGCACCCAGCCGCTCAGCGTGTACGTGGTGCGGGGGGCCAGGGTGAGCGTCTGAGTGCACTCGCCCGTCCGCGACGAGGTGGCCGCCGCCGCGAGCGCGTGCGAACCGCCGTGGACCGGGGTGGAGACGACCGAGCCACCGGACTCACAGGTCCAAGGGCTCAGCGAACCCGTCTCGAAGTCGCCGTTCACCAGGGCGCCCGTGCCGCCGCCCGGACCCGACACCGTCAGGGTGAGGGCCGCCGCACGGCTGAGCGCACCCGCCGTACCGGTCACGTCGATCTTGTACGTGCCGGGAGTCGCGGACGCCGACGCGCTGACCGTCAGCTTCGATGTACCCCCCGCGGTGACCGAGGTCGGGCTGAGCGTCGCCGTCACGCCGGCGGGAGCCCCGCTCGCCGTCAGCGCCACGGTGCTGGCGTTGCCGGAGGTGACCGCGGTGTTCACGGTCGCCGTGGTGGAGCCACCGGGGGCGACCGTGGCCGAACCGGGTGCGACGGCCACCGAGTAGTCGTCCGTCACCGGACCGGCGCCGCTCGTGAACGGCGCGAAGGTGTGCGAGAAGTACCAGGTGTCCTGGGAGATCCCGGAACAGGTGTCGCTGCCCCCGGTGCCGGGGCAGCCTCCGTTGTCACGCTGGAGCGCCCAGAACGACAGGGTGCTGACGCCCTTGGCGACGGCCCAGTCGTAGACCGAGGTCGCGTCGGCCGTGGTGAAGGTCTCGGCCGGACCGTAGTCGTCGATGCCGGGCATCTCGATGATGCCGGTCATCCCCCACAGCTGGGCGTCGGTCTTCGACGGGTAGAGGCCCGCCAACTGGCCCTTCAGACCGGTGACCGCCGTCTGCGTGTCCTGTGCCATGTTGTGCGAGGCGCCGTCGTAGTAGTCGAACGTCATCAGGTTCACCACGTCGACCCTGGTGCCGTTGGACACCGCGTTCTTCAGCACCGCCAGACCGCTGTCCGCGAGGCCGCTCGTGGTGGTGGGCAGGGTGTAGGAGATCTGCACCGAGCGGCCGTTGGCGGCGGCCCAGTCCTGGACCTTCTTGATCGCCTTGTTGCGGCGGTCGACACCGGCGCTGTTCTCCAGCGAGTTGTCCTCGATGTCCATGTCGAGGCGGGACACGTCGTAGGTCGTGATGACCTTCTCGTACGCCGCCGCGATGGAGTCGACGTTCGTACAGCTGTCGGCGATCTCGGTGCCACCGTTGTCGGCCGTGTATCCGCCGAACGACGGGATCACATCGCCGCCGCGCGACCGCATGGTGGTGAAGTCGGCGCCGAATTCGGACGGGGCGATGGGGGTGCTCGCATCGCCGTTCCAGTAAGGGGTGCAGGAACCGCGGGCCTCCGTCTGGATGAAGGCCATGGTCAGGTACTTGGCACCGGACGCCTGCGAGAGTGCGGCCGGGCTGTCGCCGTTCCACGCCTCGAAGTACGGGGCGAAGACATGCGCGGGCAGAGGAGTGGCGGCGGTCGTGGCGGCCTCGGCGCCGACACCTGATCCGAGGACCAGACCGGCGGAGGCGATGGTCGTGGCCAGGACACTCAGGACTGCGCCGAGTGTTCTTGGACGTCTCATGGGGTGCTCCCAGCGGGGTGAGACAACGGGCGGATCGCACGGCTCGGCCGCGCCCGGTCGAGGGCGCGGCCCGTTCCTGTGATTCCCGGCCGGGGGTCACATGCCGCACGGCATGGAGCGGCCGTGAGGCATGCCCATAATTGGTCTGGACCAGCCTTCGGTCAATGCTCTTTGCCTTTTCATTTCCCATTGCTTGCCTGATACGGCAACTCGCCACTGGAGAAAAGGAGTTGGGCTATCAGTTCAGATGCAGGGAGGCCCTGAGGTACGCCGCGGTGCGGCTGCCCTCCGCGCGCGCGACCTCTGTGGGCGATCCCGCTGCCACGATCCGGCCGCCCTGGTCGCCGCCTCCGGGACCGAGGTCGATCACCCGGTCGGCGCCCGCCACCACCGCCATGTCGTGCTCCACGACCACGACGGTGTTGCCCGCGTCGACCAGTCCGTGCAACTGCCGCATGAGCACCTCGACATCGGCGGGATGCAGTCCGGTCGTCGGCTCGTCCAGCAGATACAGGGTGTGGCCACGGCGCGTGCGCTGGAGTTCGGCGGCCAGCTTGATCCGTTGAGCCTCGCCGCCCGACAACTCCGTGGCCGGCTGACCGAGCCGCAGATAGCCGAGTCCGACATCGAGCAGCGTCCGCAGACTGCGCTCGGCGGCGGGCGTGGCGGCGAAGAAGCCGGCCGCCGACTCCACCGTCAGATCCAGGACCTGCGCGATGTCCAGGCCGCGCAGGGTGACCTCCAAGGTCTGCGGGTTGTACCGCGCACCGTGACAGTCCGGGCAGGGCGCATACGTACTGGGCAGGAAGAGCAGCTCGACGGAGACGAAACCCTCGCCCTGGCAGGTCTCGCACCGTCCGCCCGGAACGTTGAAGGAGAACCGCCCCGCCTTGTAGCCGCGTTCGCGCGCCGTGTCCGTCTCGGTGAACAGCTTCCGCACGACATCGAAGAGCCCGGTGTACGTGGCGAGATTGGAACGGGGGGTGCGGCCGATCGGCTTCTGGTCGACCTGCACGAGGCGGTCCACCGCCTCCAGCCCCTCCGCCGACGCGCACCAGGGCGGGGGAAGCTCCGCGGGTGGACCCGAGGTGGCGGAGACCTGCCGGTCGGCGAGCACACCGGCCAGGACCTGACCGACCAGGGTCGACTTCCCGGACCCCGAGACGCCGGTGACGGCGGTGAACACCCCCAGCGGGAACTCGGCGTCCACCCCTCGCACATTGTGGCGGTCGACGCCGTTCAGTTTCAGCCACCCCGACGGTGTGCGCACCCGCCGCACCGGAGCGGGCCCGTCATCGAAGAGGAAGCGTCGGGTCGCCGATTCCCTCACCTCCGCGAGCCCGGCCGGCGGACCGCTGTGCAGCACCCTGCCACCGTGCTCACCGGCCAGCGGACCCACGTCGACCAGCCAGTCCGCCCGGCGCACCACGTCCATCTGATGCTCCACCACGAAGACCGAGTTCCCGGCCTCCTTCAGTCGGCCCAGCACCCCCAGCAACGACTCGGTGTCCGCCGGATGCAGACCGGCCGACGGCTCGTCCAGTACGTACACGACACCGAACAGGCCGGAACGCAGCTGGGTGGCGAGGCGCAGCCGTTGCAGCTCGCCGGAGGACAGCGTCGGAGCCGTGCGGTCGAGGCTGAGGTAGCCGAGGCCGAGCTCGGTGACCGTCTCGATCCGGGCGAGCAGATCCGCCGTCAGGACCCGCGCCGTGTCGCTCCCGCCCGCCGTGCGCAGCACCTCGGCGAGAGAGGTGAGCGCGAGCGCGGCCAGTTCGGCGATCGAACGGCCGGCGAAGGTGACGGCCATCGCCTCCGGCCGCAGCCGGCCGCCCCCGCAGACCGGGCAGGGGGCACTGGTCAGGAAGCGCTCGGCCTTGGCGCGCAGCGTGCGGCTCTTGGAATCCGCGAAGGTGTGCAGCACATAACGGCGGGCGCTCATGTACGTGCCCTGGTAGGGGCGTTGGATGCGTCCCGCGTCCCGCACCGGATGGACGGTCACCACCGGCTGCTCATCCGTGAACAGGATCCACTCCCGGTCCGCGGCGTCCAGCTCGCGCCACGGGCGGTCGACGTCATGGCCGAGCGCGTCCAGCACGTCGCGCAGGTTCTTGCCCTGCCAGGCCCCCGGCCAGGCGGCGATCGCGCCCTCCCGGATCGACAGCGAGGGGTCGGGGACCAGCAGTTCCTCGGTGGTGCGGTGGATGCGGCCGAGACCGTGGCACTCGGGGCATGCTCCGGCGGCGGTGTTCGGCGAGAAGGAATCGGAGTCCAGCCGGTCGGCACCCGGCGGGTAGTTCCCGGCGCGCGAGAACAGCATGCGCAGGGAGTTGGAGAGTGTGGTGACCGTCCCGACCGAGGAACGGGCACCGGGCGCCGAACGGCGCTGCTCCAGTGAGACGGCGGGCGGCAGTCCGGTGATCTCGCCGACCGCGGGAGCACCGACCTGATGGATCAGCCGGCGGGCGTACGGGGCGACGGACTCGAAGTAACGGCGCTGGGCCTCCGCATAGATCGTGCCGAACGCGAGGGAGGACTTCCCGGAGCCCGAGACGCCGGTGAACACGGTGAGGGTGTCGCGCGGGATGTCGACCGAGACGTCCTGGAGATTGTGCTCACGGGCGCCGCGCACCCGGACGTACGGATCGTGGGGGGTGGACATGGGCGCGTGGACTCCGTACGGATCGGGGCAGAGGCGGCAGCCTGGGGGCAAACACTCCGATTCTAGGCTCCGGACGCGGTCCGGGGGCGGCCGAGGCCGCCGGGCACGGGCCCGCAGAGGTCGGAGGCCGGCCCTGAACGGACCGGCCCCCGACGACGGACACACTCCGTCCCTCCCGTCGCCCGCCGACGGAACAGGGGTGGACGGGGACGAAGGGCCTCAGCGGGACGGACGCAGCGCGCGCTTGATGGGCCGCCCGACGACGCTGCGGGCCCGCTGGTACGTGGAGCGCTGGACCGGCACCGAGGAGTTCTTCGTGAGCTTCCGCTTGAGTTGGTTGTTCTGCTCGGTGAGGTCCGTCAGCTGGGACTGGAGCCAGCCCAGGCGCGCGCTCATCGTGGCGGCGTCGGCGCCGACCCAGGGGCGGATGCCCGGCGGGAAGGCCAGTGCGCTCATCCGTGCCTCGAAGGCCGCACCGCCGTCCCCGTGGGTGAAGGTGTTCTCCAGGCCGTTCTTGTCCAGGAAGTTCATGAACCGGTCGAACCGCTCCTGGTGGCCGCGTGTCAGCGGTCCGAAGTCGGCCTCGGCGTAGAGATCGGCGGGGTCGAGATCGGAGGGAGCCTTGGCGAGCATCCGGTGCGGGATGTCGAAGTAGCGGCACAGCTCCAGCGTCCGGGAGTCGCCGCAGAGCACGGTGGCGGGCGTGCCGGCCAGCAGTGCCGCGATGTTGCCGTGGATCCGGGAGCCGAAGGAGAAGTCGAAGCCCCGAAGGTCGTCCATCCAGGCGGACGGGTCGACATAGACGCGGGCCTTGTCCTCCCGGTACATGGGGTGGTCGGGATGGGTGGGGATGTCGGTCAGCGAGGCGTTCTGGTGGGACATGTCGCGCCAGTGCAGCTGACGTGCTTCGGAAAGGTTCTGGCCGATGAAACGGAGATGGGGGTAGCGGGTGTGGGCGCGGTTGATGATCCGCCCGAGCTTGTGCTTCCGTATGGCGTCGTGGGATCCGTTGACGGAGATCCGCGAGTCGGGCCCGAGCGCACGGCCGCTCTCCCGGATGTCGAGCCTGGTGCCGTGGAGGAACATCGAGGGGCAGCCGATGACGTCCACGTCACGGAAGCCCATGTCCCGCAGATACCGCTCCGTGAACTCCCCGCGCACGCCGATCGAGGCGCTGTGGTCGAGCACGGCGGAGACGAACGCGTAGACCGTGGACTGCATGGGACGCAGCCGGTCGGCGGAGTAGTTGACGCCGGTCTGGGCACCCACGCCCGGCACGACGACCGGGATCTTGAGTTTCGAGATGAGCTGGGTCAGACGCTCCAGCTGGCGCTCGAAGGACGGCCGGAAGGCGTTGGCGAGCGGGATGACGAAGACGTCGTACTCGCTGTTGATGCGGTCGGCGTCGGCGACTCTGGTGGTGATGCCGTTCGAAACCACTTCCGAACGCGGCGTCTCCAAAATCTTGTGGGCGGCATCACTGAAGATCAGGTTGCCCGAGTTGGTGGCGAACACGTCCTCGTGGAGAGCGCGCTCGACAGGGACGACGTCGTAGGGGCTCTTCCCTGAACGCAGGAGTATTCGCTTCACATGATTAACGTTGGATGCCACAAAGCTGAATATAGCTTTACGAATGCTTTTGGTTCCATGCGCATCCTGTACAACCTTTTACGTTCTGCGCGGAACGTGAGTACATGATCACACATCCGCGCGCGAACGGGCGTGCGTGTCGGGGTCCGACTCCTCGGGCTCGTCCCGCAGGGCGTCGGGGACGCTCTTCTGACGCCCCCTTGAGTGCCGGGCGGCCCCGCCGTGCGCTGCCCTCCGCGACATCGGCCCGGTGTGCCCGGCCTGCGAGGGCGTCGAACCGTGCACCTGGTGCGAAGGCACCGGCGAACGCCGCGAGGACCGAACGCCGTCCGAGTCGACGCGGGAGAGGCCCGCTGTCGGTCGGACCGCCTGGGTGAAATGTCGCAAGCTCCGCACCACTTATCCGGAATGTCAGGGATGGGGCGTCAAGAGGTGTCCGACGTGTGATGACACGGGCTTCCGGGTCTGCCCGGTCTGCTCGGGTGGGAGATCGACGGCGCACCACCGGCGCGACGGCACGGGTCCGGTCACCTTCTGGACGGGGGGATCGGTCGGGCAGGCCCCGACCGGTACTCGTTGAAACTGCCGGCGTCGGCGCCGCCGCTGCGCTTCCGGCAGCGGGCCGACCTCGCCGGCGCGTGGGAGCGGGTCACTCCGGGCTCGGCCGGTGCCTCGCTGCCCGAAGGGCTGGACCCTGCCCATCTCCACGCGGTCGAATCGGCTCTGACGCCGCGCCGGGACGAGGTGGCCGGACGTGTCGACATCGGCTGGCTGCAATCGGCCGCGGTCGCCGTTCCCGACGATCCCGGCCGTGTCTTCCACGTCTTCCCCGGACGCGACGGGCCGGAGGTCGTCCCGATCCGGTCGGGGAACCGGTCCCTGCGGGTTGCCGCGGTGGTGGCCGGTGTGGTCGTGCTGGTGCTGCTGATGGTGGCGTTGGTCTGATTTGCTGAGGGGTGTGAGAAGCGACCACCGGCCCCTGGCCGTATTCGACCTGGACGGCACGCTCGCCGACAGCGGTCACCGGCAGCACTATCTGGAGGGATCCCGGCGCGACTGGAACGGCTTCTTCTCCGCCGCCGTCGATGACCCGCCGCTGCCCGAAGGTGTCCGGCTGGTGCTGAGCAGTGCCGAGGACTGCGAGATCAGGTATCTCACCGGTCGACCGGAACGGTGCCGTCACGACACCGTGGCATGGCTGGCGGAACAGGGCCTGCCCGAGGGGCGGTTGTACATGCGCCGCAACGACGACCGCAGGCCCGCCCGGCACACCAAGCTGGAGATCCTGCGACGGCTGGGCCGGGAACGTGAGGTGCGGATGCTGGTCGACGACGACGAACTCGTCTGCGACGCTGCGGAGCGGGCCGGATTCGCCGTGGTGCGGGCCCGTTGGGCGCAGGTGTCGCCCGCCCTGAAGGACGCACAGGAGCGTGAGGGCCGAACCTGAATCCGATGTGACCGGCTGTGGTGGACGGGGGTGCTGGTGCCGTGCGCGGCAGCGGGGTCGCAGGGCCGGCGCGTGCGCATCGGGTGCCTGAACCCGCCTGTCCGGGCGGGGTGCACGGCGTACCGGAAGTCTCGCGGCCGGCTGCGCGGTGCCGCGTGCCCGACCCCGTCCCGCGGAACCGGCCCGAGGCGGGCCGCTGCGGTCGTGGCGCCCTCGTGATGCCGTCGCGCCCGATCAGCTCGGTTCGTCGAGTCGGAAGCCCACTTTCAGGCCCACCTGGTAGTGCTCGATTCGGCCATCCTTGATCTCTCCGCGAACCTGCGTGATCTCGAACCAGTCGAGATTGTGCAACGTTTCCGAAGCTCTGGCGATGCCTCTGCGGATGGCGTCGTCGACGCCTTCATGGGAGGTTCCCACGATCTCGGTGACCCGATAGGTGTGATTCGACATGCTATGTCTCCTCTCCTCTTTACCACGGTGCCCCACCCGAACCGGGTGCGCGAGGGGTCGGTGCGCGGAATGCGGGATGAACGGGCCTTGACCAAACCAATGGTCCATACCAAAATCCAGCCACGCCCGTGCGAGCGCCGCCCGCAGTCCCCCACACCGGGTCCTGGAATTCGTCGTGCCGTTTCGCAGAAGGTGAACCTGGTGAAGAACCGCATACTCGTCGGAGCCGTCGCGCTCGTTTCCACCTTCGCGCTGGGCGGATGCGGCTTCGTCTCGGGCTCGGAGGCCTCGGGCAGCACGAAGGTCACGATCTGGCTGATGAAGGACAGCGTGTCCGCCGATTTCCTGGAGCGCTTCACGAAGGCCTACCGGGACGAGCATCCCTCCATCGAACTGGAGTTCAAGATCCAGAGCTGGAGCGGCATCGGCCCGAAGGTCGTCGATGCGCTCAAGGGCAAGGACACCCCGGACGTCATCGAAGTCGGCAACACCCAGGTCTCCCAGTACGCGGAGAGCGGCGGGCTGAGCGACCTCACTCTGGAGTCCGTGCGCGACCTCGGCAGCGAGGAATGGCTGCCGGGTCTCGCCGACCCGGGCAGCATCGAGGGCGTCCAGTACGGCATCCCCTGGTACGCGGCCAATCGAGTGGTGATCTACAACAAGGACCTCTTCGAGCAGGCAGGCATCACCAGCCCGCCGAAGACCCGGGACGAGTGGATGGCGGACAGCGCCCAGCTGAACCGGAACGGCAATCAGGGCATCTACCTCGCGGGCCAGAACTGGTACGTCCTCGCCGGATTCATCTGGGACGAGGGCGGCGAACTGGCCGAGGAGAGGGGCGGCAGCTGGGAGGGCACCCTGGACAGCCCCGGCGCGCTCAGGGGCATGAGTTTCTACAAGCAGCTCCAGGCGCTCGGTGACGGCCCCAAGAACGCGGACGAGGAGAGACCTCCGCAGGCCAAGGTCTTCGCCGAGGGCGACGTCGCGCAGATCATCTCGGTGCCCGGCGCCGCCGCGCAGATCGAGCAGCTGAACCCTGAACTCAAGGGGAAGCTGGGCTACTTCCCGATCCCCGGCAAGACCGCGAAGTCTCCCGGCTCCGTCTTCACCGGCGGATCCGATCTGATCGTGCCGGAGAAGGCGAGCCGGCGTGCCGCGGGCATCGACGTGATCAAGGCGCTCGCCGGCCGGAAGTGGCAGGAAGAGCTCGCGAAGGCCATGAGCTACGTGCCCAACAAGCCCGGTCTCGCACGTGTCATCGTGGGACAGGAGGGCACCGCGGCGATGGCCCGGGGAGCCACGAAGGGACGTGCGACCCCCAACGCGCCGCAGTGGGCGGATGTCGAGGCCGTCAATCCGATCAAGCCGTACATGACGGCGGTCCTGGAGGGCGGCGACCCGCAGGCGGCGGCGAAGGCGGCGTCTGAGAAGATCACCGAACAGCTCGCGGGCGGCTGACGCGCGCTGCTCCGGTCCGTGGCGGGAACCCGGTCCCCGGCCGGGCACACCGGGGATTCAGCCTTCGCACATCCCGGCTCTCCCATGCGGTCACGTCGAATCCAGCCGGTCACGGAAGAAGTAAGGGGCCGGGCCTTCGCAGCAGCGCGACGGCCCGGCGGCCGCCCTTGCCGATCCGTCCCCGGAGACCGTCATGAACGCGCTGCCCGTCACCTCCCTCCCCGCCGCCCCCGTCGTTCCCGCGCAGCCCGTCCCTCCCGCCCCGGCGCGCTACCGGGTGTCCCTCGCCGTGGACCAGGACGAGGTGCGCGCCGCGCAGCGCCTGCGCCACCAGGTGTTCGCCGGTGAGCTCGGCGCCAGGCTGGACGGAGCGGAACCCGGGCTGGACAGCGATGCGTTCGACGCGTACTGCGACCACCTGCTGGTACGGGAGGAGACCACCGGAGACGTCGTCGCCACCTACCGTCTGCTGCCGCCCGACCGGGCCCGGATCGCCGGGCGTCTGTACGCGGAGGGCGAGTTCGACCTCGGACGGCTCGGCTCCATCCGCGACGACCTGGTGGAGGTCGGCCGGTCCTGCGTCCACCCCGCCCACCGGGACGGCGCCGTCATCGCGCTGATCTGGGCCGGACTCGCCCGTTACATGGAACGCACCGGGCACGACTGGCTGGCCGGCTGCTGCTCGATCCCCCTCGCCGACGGCGGCGTCGCGGCGGCCGGGGCGTGGGAGACCGTACGCACCAAGCACCTGGCACCCGAGGACCACTGGGTCACTCCGCACCGCCTCTGGCAGTACACCCCCGCAGGAGCCGCGGAAGAGGGAGCGGTGCCCACCGGCCTCGCCACCCTCCCGCCGCTGCTCCGCGGCTACCTGCGACTGGGCGCATGGGTCTGCGGTGCCCCCGCGTACGACCCGGACTTCAACGTCGCCGACCTGTACGTGCTGCTGTCGCTGCGCCGCACCGACCCCCGCTATCTGCGTCACTTCCTCGCCCTCGCCCCGCTGCGATGAACCCCTGGCTGCACCCTGCACCCTGCACCCCGCTCGCCTGCGCCGGTCACGACGGCCGCGTGCGCGGCCGGCCGGCGGCCGTGGCCCTGCTGCTCGCCGGGTGCGCGTTCGTCCTGGCCGGGGCGCTGGGTGCCCCGTTCGCGCTGATGCTCGGCGCGGCATCGCGGGAGAGGCTGATCCGGCGCTGGGCGTACGGGGTCGTGCGGGCCTTCGGAGTGCATGTGCGGGTCGTCGGCGCGCCCGAGGCGGTCGCACCGGGCGCGCTCGTCGTCGCGAACCACATCTCGTGGCTGGACATCCCGCTCGTCGCGACCGTGTTTCCCGGCCGGATGCTGGCCAAGAGCGAGATACGCAACTGGCCGCTGCTCGGCCGGCTCGCCGCCGCAGGCGGCACGCTCTTCGTCGAACGCGACCGGTTCCGCGCGCTGCCCGCGACGGTGGGCCGCATCGCGGCGGCGCTGCGCGGTGGTTCACGGGTGGTCGTCTTCCCGGAGGGCACCACCTGGTGCGGGCGCGGTGGCGGCAGGTTCGGACCCGCCGTGTTCCAGGCCGCGATCGACGCGGACGCCACCGTCCGGCCGGTACGCATCAGCTATCGCACCCCGCCGCCGTGCGGCTCGGCCGGCGCCCGGTCGATCGGTCACGACGGCCCCGCACCGGCGGAGCACAACGCTCCGGCCGGTGCGGCCGCCTTCGTCGGCGACGATCCGCTGGCCGCCTCACTGTGGCGGGTGGTGACGGCGGCGGGGCTGACCGCCGAGATCTGCGTCCTGCCGCCGATCCCGGCGGGCAGCGGGCCGGACCGCCGTGCCCTGGCCCGGCTCGCTCAGACCGCCGTCGCCAACGACAGCGCGAACCGGTCCGCGGAATCCGTCCACCACTGATCCATCCGCAGTCCGGCCGCAGCGAGTTCGGCCCCCACGCCCTCCTTGCGGAACTTGGCCGACACCTCCGTACGCAACTCCTCACCGGCCTCGAAGGACACCACGAGATCCAGGTCCGGGATCTTCACCGTGAGTGCCTCGCGGGCCCGGAGCCGCATCTCGATCCACTCCCGTTCCGGATCCCACAGCGCCACGTGGTCGAAGCCGGACGGATCGAAGTCCGCGCCCAACTCCCGGTTCACCACCCTCAGTACGTTTCTGTTGAACTCGGCAGTCACCCCGGCCGCGTCGTCGTACGCGGCGACCAGCACCTCCTCGTCCTTCACCAGATCCGTGCCGAGCAGCAGCGCGTCGCCCGGGGAAAGCAGCGACCGCACCGATTTCAGGAACACCGAACGCTCGGCGGGCAGAAGATTGCCGATCGTGCCCCCCAGGAACGCGATCAGCCGCGGCCCCGGGGTGCCCGGCAACGCGAGACCGCCCGTGAAGTCGGCGATCAGGGCGTGCACGGAGAGGCCGGGCCGCTGCGCGAGCAGGGCCTCGGCGGCTCCGCGCAGCGCGCTCTCGCTCACATCGACCGGCACGTAGCTGCGCAGCTCGGGCAACGCGTCCAACAGGTGCCGGGTCTTCTCCGACGATCCCGAACCCAGCTCGATCAGGGTCCGCGCCCCGGACGCCCCGGCGATCTCCCGGGCACGGTCGATCAGGATCTCGCGCTCGGCGCGGGTCGGGTAGTACTCGGGAAGCCGGGTGATCTCCTCGAACAGTTCACTGCCGTGCGCGTCGTAGAACCACTTGGGCGGCAGCGTCTTCGGTCGCCGGGTCAGACCGTGCAGGACATCGGCGCGCAGCGCCGCGTCCGTGGCGTCCACCGGCAGGGTGCGGGTCAGCAGAAAGGGACTCACTCGGCGGGCTCCTTGAGCGGGGTCAGCAGGACTTCGGCGCGGGTCGCGGTCAGCAACGTCCGGTCGGGGACCGCGCGCCAGTGCGGATCGTCGTCGTACGGCTCCGAGGCGACGACCGTGCGCAGGCCGGGATCGGCGAGGTACCACAGGGTGTCGCCCCAGGCCGTCGCCACGATCGCCGTGCCATCGGTGAGCAGCAGATTCAGCCGCGATTCCGGCGCCGCCGCCGCCACGTCGAGCACGGTGTCGGCCACCGCCTGCGGCAGTTCGTCACCGTCGGCGAGACGGTGCCGTACGAGGGCCCAGACCAGGGCAGAGTCGCAGCGGGCGGTGAGCGTGAGCAGTTCGGCCGGGGGCAGTGCGGCGGCGAGCGGTGCCACCGAGCCGGGCCAGCCCCTCACCGCACCGTTGTGGCTGAACAGCAACCGCCCGTCGGCGAACGGCGCGGCGGCCGCCTCGCCGTCGGCGCCCGCCTCGGTGGCGTCGCGCACCGCGGCGAGCAGCGCCGGACTGCGCACCACTCTGGCCAGGTCGGCGAATGTCTGATCGCCCCAGACCGGACCCTCGCGCCGGTAGCGTCCGGGCACCGGATCGCCGTCCGCGTACCAGCCGACACCGAAACCGTCGGCGTTGACGGTCCCGTACCGTTGGTGTCTCGGCGCCCAGGACTGACGCACCAGACCGTGGGGCGGGCGTGTCAGCAGTTCGCCCAGAGCGACCGGGGGCCCCAGGTAGGCGATATGACGACACATCAGAGATCCCTCGCGGTACGGAAACCGGAGAAGATCTGGCGCCGCACCGGCAGGTCCCAGTTGCGGAACGTGCCCCGGCACGCCACCGGGTCCACGGCGAACGAACCACCGCGCAACACCTTGTGGGCCGGGCCGAAGAACACCTCGGAGTACTCGCGGTACGGAAACGCCGAGAAGCCCGGATAGGGCAGGAAGTCGCTCGACGTCCACTCCCACACGTCACCGATCAACTGCCCCACGCCGAGCGGTGACCGACCGGCCGCGTACGCCCCGGCGGAAGCGGGTCGCAGATGGCGCTGGCCCAGGTTGGCCCGCTCGGGGGTCGGGTCCTCGTCGCCCCACGGATAGCGCAGCGAACGCCCCGACGCCGGGTCATGGCGTGCCGCCTTCTCCCACTCCTCCTCCGAGGGCAGCCGGCGTCCCGCCCACCGGGCGTACGCGTCCGCCTCGTACCAGCTGACGTGGAGCACCGGTTCGTTCCCCGGTACGACCTCGGTCACTCCGAAGCGACGGCGCAGCCACTGGCCGGCGTCCCGGTGCCAGAACAACGGACCGGTCAGTTCGTGCTCACGGACCATCGCCCACCCCTCGGGGGCCCACCAGCGCTCCTCGGTGTAGCCGCCGTCCTCGATGAACCGCTGGTACGCGCCGCAGGTGACCGGCGTCGTGTCGATGAAGAAGCCCGGTACGTCGCGCACATGGGCGGGGCGCTCGTTGTCCAGCGCCCAGGGCTCGGTGGACGTGCCCATGGTGAACGGACCGCCGGGAACCAGGACCTCGGTGGCGAGCTCCGTCGCGTCGGTGGGGGCGGGAGGCAGTGGTGCGGTCAGGACCGCTGGGCCGGATCTCAGCTGATGGGTGATCAGCATCGTTTCGTCGTGCTGCTGTTCGTGCTGGGCGATCATGCCGAAGGCGAATCCGGACCGCACCAGCGGACGATCACCGTGCAGCGCCGTGCCGTCGAGGACGTCCAGTGCGCGTCCGCGCACCTCCGCGGCGTAGAAGCGGGCCTCCGCGGGCGGCAGCAGCGGCAACGAGGGGCGGGTCGCCCGGGGGTGCTCGAAGGCGTCGTACAGCCCGTCGATCTCCGGACGCATCGCCTCCCTCCCGGCCACCGCGCGCAGCAGCCACAGCTCCTCCTGATTGCCGATGTGCGCGAGGTCCCACACCAGGGGGGACATCAACGGAGAGTGCTGGGAGGTCAGTTCATGGTCGTCCACGCTGTCGGTGAGAAGCGTGGTGCGTTCGCGCGCGGTGAGCAGTGCGGCGAGTGCACGCCGCCGGAGCGCCTCGGTGTCCGCCTCGTCCGGTCCGGTGGGGCCGGACGGAGCGGGTGTGGGGGAGTCGGTCATGAGAGGAGCCCCTCGACGTGGTGGCCCGAGCCGCCCGCCGCACCCGGCGCGAGCAGATTCGGAAGATCGTCCGCGGGACATCGGCCCCGGGCGACGTAGCGGTCGTTGAAGTCCGCCACCGCCTCCTGCACCGCCGTGCTCGCGCCCATCCGGGGCAGCGCCTCCAGCGCGAGCCGGAAACAGACGGTGGCCGCCGCCCGCAGTTCGGGATCGGTCAGGCCGTCGCGGGCGGCGCCGGTCCAGAGCGGATTGCGCGGCGCGGGCCACGGCCCCGCCGTCTCGGCCAGTGGTTTGACGGTGCGGTACACGGTCTCGGCGGCCTCCGGGTCGTCGAACAGGGCGGTGGTGACGGCGAGCGGCACCAGCCACCCGTCCGGGCCGTGCTGCGCGTCGATCATGCGCAGCTCCAGATGTCCGCGTGGGCGAACGGGCGGGAACAGCGTGCTGATGTGGTAGTCGAGGTCGTCGCGCACAGGCGGTCTCGGCGCGCCGGTACGGATCCACTCGCGGAAGGTCAGAGCCTCCGGTACGGCCCACGGTCCCTCGTCCTGCCGGATGCACATCACCGGTGTGTCCAGGACATGAGCGGCCCAGGCGTCGCGGGGCGGCAGGTGACCGGACGGTGCCAGCGGCCGCCATGGGTCGAGGTCGGCCCAGAGGTGCTGGCGGGTGGACCGCCAGGGCGTCGGGCGCCCGCACCGGAGAGGAGAGTTCGCGAACACCGCGACCAGCACCGCGCCCAGCAGATGACCCAGCTGCCAGCGCCGCGCGTAGCCGAGCGGACCGGGTTCCTCCTCTCCCGCGTCCAAGCAGACCTGGACGGATGCGGTGGTGCACATCATGGCGCGGCCGGCCGGTCCCGACCGGTCGAGCGAGACCTCCATGGCGTCGTAGCGGGGCTCGTGCAGAAGACGGCGCGGGGGATGCCACGGGTCGAGGCCGAGCCCCACCGGTACGAGACCCACCCGGTCCAGGGCGTCACGCACGGAGGCGAGATCGGCGGCGGTGGCGTCGATGCACGCCATCAGGGAGTCGGCGGGGCGCGAGCTGAGCTCCAGCTGGCCGCCGGGTTCGAAGGTGAGCGCCGCGCTCAGGGGCAGGGCCCGGAGGATGGCGGCGGCCGCGTCGAGACGGTGGTGGGGGACGGGGACGCCGGGGCGATCCCGGTGGTGAATGAGCCATTCGAGTTCGACGCCGACCGTCCGGGGCGGTCCGGTCTTGAAACAGATGCAGCGAAGTAAGTCCTCCGTCGCGTCCTCGCCGAGGGGCGGGGCCTGGCCGGGCGGACCGTGGCCGGGTGTGTCGGATGACATGCCGGGGCCTCCTTGTCTGGTTCGTCCGTCCCAGCCAAACCCTTACGAGGGGATCGCACAAGAGTGCCCTCGTGCGTCACAAATTCGGTTGCATCCATGCCGCCGGAGCGCCGAGCATGCCCCGTATGCACCACACGGGGGAGCGCCGATGAGCGCACGACTGCGCGGCATCGCGCGAGAGACCGAGGCCATCGTGGCGGCCGGCCGCTACCGCACGCCGGAGGGGCGTGAGGTGAGCATCGAGCGTGCGCTGACCGCCGCACTCTCGGGGACCAGGCTGTACGGGCCCGAGCCGATACCGGTCGCGGCGCTCGACTCCGACCGCACCCCGGTCGTCGAGGTCACCGACGAGAGCAGCCTGTGCGCGGCACGCCGGATGACCGGCGAGGGGCCGGGCAAGATCGCCGTTCTGAACTACGCCTCCGCCCGCAATCCCGGAGGCGGATACCTCAACGGCGCGCAGGCCCAGGAGGAGGCCCTGTGCCGGGGCTCGGCCCTGTACGCCACGCTGCTGCGCGCCCCCGAGTACTACGCCCACCACCGCGCCGAACGCAGCGCCTTCTACACCGACCGGGTGATTCATTCCCCCGGCGTGCCGGTGTTCCGCGACGACCGGGGCCGACTGCTCGACACCCCGTACACCGCGGGCTTCCTCACCTCTCCGGCGCCCAACGCCGGGGTCATCCGCAGCCGCACCCCCGAGGAGGCCCACCGCATTCCCGCCGCGCTCGCGGCGCGGGCCGAACGGGTGCTGGAGGTCGCGGCCGTGCGCGGGTACCGCAGACTGGTGCTGGGCGCCTGGGGGTGTGGTGTGTTCCGCAACGATCCGGCGCAGGTGGCCGGTGCGTTCCGGGCATTGCTCCTCGACGGCGGCCGGTTCGACGGGCACTTCGAGCAGATCGTCTTCGGCATCCTCGACCGGAGCCCCGAATCCGCCACCCGGTCCGCCTTCATCCGGACTTTCGGCGGTCAGCGCCAGCCGTAGCGCTCCCGCAGGCGGTCGGTGACCAGATCGAAGCGGTTGCGGTCCAGCGCACACGCCTCGCGCCGCATCCCGTCCTCGTGCACCCGCAGTACCCGGTCCAGATCGGCCCAGGACGGGCGGCCCGAGCTGTCCCACGGTCCGGCCCCGAGCGCCACCCACTCGCGGTCCCGGTCGTGCTGCTTGCTCGACAGCTGTACGGCGAGCAGTGTGCCCGCCGCCTCGCGGGCCACGACCAGCACGGGGCGGTCCTTGCCGCGCCCGTCGTTCTCCTCGAACGGGACCCATGTCCAGACGATCTCGCCGGGATCGGGGTCGCCGTCCCGGTCGGGTGCGTACGAGGTGCGGACCGGGCCCACCTCGTGCGGCTCGGCCTCACACGTCGCCGTCGGGCCGGTACGGCCGGGGAACTCGGCCGCAGCGTCGGTGCTGTCGTCACGGTGCTGAAGGGTCATCCCCCCACCGTAGGACCTGTACGGCCCGACCCATGGAGCGGGTCCGGGGTGCGGACACCGGGCCCGGACCGTGAGCGACGGAAGCCCCGCCCGCGCCGGACGCGCCGTCACCACCGCCGCGCTGATCGTCCGTCACCGCAAGCACCGCCCGCGCCGAGGGCGGCAGGCCGGTCCGGCATGCCGTCGCCCCGCTCCGCCCGTCATCAAGAGGTCATCCATGCCCCGGCGCGTACCCATGGGGCACGAGTCTGGAAGACTGCCCGACGCCATGAGCCAGTTACCGAACCAGCCCACCGAAGGCCCCGTTCCGACCAGTGCCGATGTGGCACGGCTCGCCGGGGTCTCGCGGGCCACCGTGTCGTACGTCCTGAACAACAACGCGACCGTACGGATCAGCGAGACCACCCGCCGCCGGGTCAGGGCGGCGGCCACCGAACTCGGCTACGTACCGCACGCGGCGGCCCGAAGCCTGCGTGCCGGGCACACCCGCATGGTGCTGCTGCCCACCGTGAACCTCCCCGCCGGGGCGCTCCACCAGCACTTCTTCCACGAGTTGGAATCAGGGCTGCGACGCCTGGACTACACCGTCGTCCAGTACGGCAGTACGAGCCTGGACGCCGACGACGCACCCCGCGTCTGGGCCGAGCTCCGCCCCGTCGCCGTCATCGTGCCCGGCACGATCGCCCTCACCCCGCAGGGCATAGCGGTACTCAGACGGTCGGGAGCCAAGGCCGTCATCACGCTCGGCCCGCGGCCGGTGGACGGTGCCCACGCGCTGGTCGTGGACCAGCGGGAGGTCGGCAGCCGGGCGATCGGACATCTGCTGGAGCGCGGCAGGCGTCGCATCGGCGTGGTCGTGCCGGAGGAATCCGGCCTCGGCCTGTTCGCCGAGTCCCGGCTGGCCGGGGCCCGGCAGGCGGCTCGGAACCACGGAGCCCGTATCGAACCGCTGCCGCTGCGGTACGAGGAGGAGTCGGCGGCCCGGCTGGCCGCCCGCTGGCGCTCCCTGGGCCTCGACGCCGTGTTCGCGTACAACGACGAGTACGCGATGCTCCTGATGCGAGCCCTTCAGGACACGGGTGTCGAGGTGCCCCGCGAGGCGGCCGTGGTCGGCGCCGAGGACCTGATGCTCGGCAGACTGCTGCGGCCCCGGCTCAGCACCGTGCGGATGGAGCTGGCCACGGCGGAGCCGCTCGCGGACCTCGTGGACCGACTGGTGCGGCACCCCGGCGGCGCCCCCGCGCGTTACGACCTGCTGCGGGCCGGAGCCGTCCACCGCGAGTCCAGCTGAGGAGCCGTATCCGCACGGAGCGGCAACGTGCGCACCACGCGCCGCTTGCCTAGCGTCAGGACCATGAGCCATCCGCAGAGTTACGAGATCCTGCTGGTCCCCGGATTCGCCGAGGACACCACCGACGCCGTCGAGCCCGGTGGTGCCATCCGTTCGGCGGTCGTGGAGGCGACCGGAGAGACGGGGGCATCGGGCTACCCCCGGTATGCGGGCGAAGGCATCGTGGCGGACATCGACACGACGACCCACACGGTCGAGGCCCTGCTGGTCGACGGTGCCGAGCTGGACTACGGCCTCTCGGTCCGGATCAAGGAGCAGGGTGCGGGGAGGAACAGCCGGAACGACGCCGAGATCGACGCGGACGGCTGACCGGGCAGCTTCCGGCCGTGGAAAGGGGCCCGGCAGTCGACCGGGCCCCTCACCCCGCTGCTGCGCGCGGAGCCTACTTCTGTTCCTTCTGCTGCTCCTCGATGGACTTGCGGACCTCGTCCATGTCCAGCTTCCGGGCCTGCCCGATGACGTCCTCCAGCGCGGCCTCCGGCAGCGCGCCGGGCTGTGCGAACACGGCCACATTGTCCCGGACGATCATCAGCGTGGGAATGGAGCGGATCTCGAAGGCCGCCGCCAGCTCCTGCTGCGCCTCCGTGTCGACCTTGGCGAAGACCAGGTCGTCGTGGCGCTCCGAAGCGGCGTCGTAGACCGGCGCGAACTGCCGGCACGGGCCACACCAGGAAGCCCAGAAGTCGATCAGGACGAAGTCGTTGTCGCTGACGACCTGATCGAAGTTCTCCTTGGTGAGCTCTACGGTGCTCATGCTCTGTTACCTCTTCCTGTACCGGCTCGGACCTGTCCGGCACAACGGTGCTCGGACCTGCGCTATTCCGCCTGCCCATGTGGCCACCGCGCACACCTGTGATCAAACTGTCCTCATGACAGATGCTTCCCTTAACGCCGAGTACGACGTCGTGGTGATCGGAGCGGGTCCGGTGGGCGAGAACGTCGCCGACCGGGCGCGGGCCGCCGGACTGAGCACGGCGGTCGTCGAGACGGAACTCGTCGGCGGCGAGTGCTCGTACTGGGCCTGCATGCCCAGCAAGGCCCTGTTGCGCCCGGTCGTCGCCCGCGCCGACGCCCGCCATGTCCCGGGCCTCAGCGACGCCGTACAAGGACCGCTGGACACGGCGGCGGTCCTCGCCCACCGCGACGACTACGCCTCGCACTGGAAGGACGACGGGCAGGTCGCCTGGCTGGAGGGGATCGGAGCGGACCTCTACCGCGGCCGGGGCCGGCTCACCGGCGAGAAGGCCGTCTCCGTCACCGCCCCCGACGGCACTGAGCACCGGCTCACCGCCCGGCATGCCGTCGCCGTCTGCACCGGCAGCAGTGCCGTCGTACCGGCCCTGCCCGGCGTCGACGGGGCACGTCCCTGGACCAGCCGGGAGGCGACGAGCGCCAAGAAGGTGCCCGGCCGCCTCGTGATCGTCGGAGGAGGCGTGGTCGGGACCGAGATGGCCACGGTCTGGCAGGCCCTCGGATCCCGCGTGACGATGCTGATCCGCGGCAAGGGGCTCCTGCCGAAGATGGAACCCTTCGCGGGAGAGCTGGTCGCGCGGGCGCTGACGGAGGCCGGCGCCGACATCCGTACCGGGGTCTCCGCCACCTCCGTACGGCGTACGGCCCCCGACGGGCCGGTCGTCGTGGAGCTGGACGGAGGTGAACGCATCGAGGCCGACGAGATCCTCTTCGCCACCGGCCGCGCCCCGCGCACCGAGGACCTCGGTCTCGAAACGGTCGGTCTGGCACCCGGCTCGTGGCTCACCGTCGACGACAGCTGCCGTGTCGACGGCACCAGTTGGCTCTACGCGGTCGGCGACGTCAACCACCGCGCGCTCCTCACGCACCAGGGCAAGTACCAGGCACGCATCGCGGGCGCCGCGATCGCCGCCCGCGCGGCGGGCGCCCCGCACCTGGAGACCGACCGCTGGGGCTCCCACACCGCCACCGCCGACCACGCGGCCGTTCCCCAGGTCGTCTTCACCGACCCCGAGGCGGCCTCGGTCGGTCTCACCCTCGCCGAGGCCGAGCGGGCCGGACACCGTGTGCGCGCCGTCGACCACGACCTCGCCGCGGTGGCGGGCTCCGGCCTGTACGCGGACGGTTACCGGGGCCGTGCCCGCATGATCGTGGACCTCGACCGGGAGATCCTGCTCGGTGTCACCTTCGTCGGCCCCGGCATCGGTGAGCTGCTGCACTCGGCGACGGTCGCGGTCGCGGGCGAGGTCCCCATCGCCCGGCTGTGGCACGCCGTCCCCTCCTATCCGACGATCAGCGAGATCTGGTTGCGCCTGCTGGAGACGTACCGGGACGCGTGAGCTCCGGCCGGACGGGGGCGACGCGCCGATGTACGCGCCGTGCGGCGGCGCGTACATCGGCCGGGGCGCGTCCCCGACGGTCGCCCCGCCGCCGGCGCGGCCGGGAACCGCCGGCGAGGACACGGGGTGACCGGCGGGCGAGCCGGGTGGGTCGGTCAGACCGGCGGCCGGAGATCGCTGGTGGTGACCCGTACGTGGTCGACGACGAGTTGCTGCGGGAACGAGGTGCCGCCGTCGGGGTCGCCCGGCCAGTAGCCGCCGACCGCGAGGTTGAGGATCAGGAAGAAGGGCTTGTCGAACACCCAGGTGCTGCCGCCGAGATCGGCGGGTGTGCGCCGCTGGTAGACGTTGCCGTCCACCGACCAGGTCACCGAGTCCGGGGCCCAGTCGACGGCGAAGGTGTGGAAGTCGTCGGCGAACGCCTGGCCGCCGGGCAGGGTGTACGCGGCGCCGATCCCGCCGGAGCCGGAGTAGCCGGGGCCGTGCAGGGTCCCATGGACCGTGGACGGTTCGAAGCCGACGTTCTCCATGACGTCGATCTCGCCCGAATCGGGCCAGCCGACCTGGCCGATGTCGTCGCCCAGCATCCAGAAGGCGGGCCACATGCCCTGTCCGCGCGGGACCTTCATCCGGGCCTCGACATGCCCGTATGTCCGGGTGAACCGGCCCGATGTGTTCAGCCGTGCCGAGGTGTATTCACACCTGCCGTACCAGCACTGGTAGTTGTTCGGATTCTCCCGGCGTGCGGTGATGACCAGATGGCCCTGGCCGTCGAGTGCCGCGTTGTCGTTCCCGGCCGTGTAGTACTGCCGTTCATGGTTGTTGACGTTGTCGCCGGTCTCGATCTGCCACTTCGCACCGTCGACGGCGGAGCCCGCGGGGCCGTCGAAGTCGTCGGTGAACGAGCCCGCCGCGGCGGTGGCCCGCGATTCGGGGACGGACACCCCGGCCGCGGGACCGGAGGAGGCCGAGACGAGGGCGAGTGCGGAGAGGGCGGACACCAGCAGGCGCCGGGTGAGGTGGGGGGAATTCATGGGGGTCCTTCCCGTGCGGATCGAGGAATGTCATGCCTATGACAAATCCTCGTTGTGGGGGGCGGGGAGAAGGCTTCGTTCGTATGCGATTTAAGAAGTGAACCAACACACTGTCAAGGCTTTGGTACGGACCACACTTCTTGCACGGAGATGTGCTCTGCGCGGCCCGGGGCGGGCGCCCGCCCCGGGCCGCGCCGCGGCTCAGTGGGCGGTGCCGGCCACCGTCGCCCGTACCTCGACCGCCGCCGAGACCAGATTCTCCAGCGAGGCGCGCACTTCGGGCCGGCTCCGCGTCTTCAGACCGCAGTCGGGATTGACCCACAGCCGTTCGGCCGGAATCGCTTCGAGTCCCTTACGGAGCAGAGCGACCGCCTCGGCCGTGCTCGGCACCCGCGGGGAGTGGATGTCGTACACGCCGGGACCGACCTCCCTCGGATAGCCGGCCGATGCCAGCTCGTCGGCCACCCGCATGTGGGAGCGGGCCGCCTCCAGGCTGATCACATCGGCATCCAGGTCGGCGATGGCCCGGAGGATGTCGCCGAACTCCGCGTAGCACATGTGCGTGTGGATCCGGGTCTCGGGACGGACGCCACTGGTGGCCAGCCGGAACGACTCCGTGGCCCAGCGCAGGTACCCGGCGCGGTCGGCGGCCCGCAGCGGCAGTGTCTCGCGCAGGGCGGGCTCGTCGACCTGGATGACGGAACCACCCGCGGTCTCGAGGTCGTTCACCTCGTCCCGCAGTGCGAGGGCGACCTGGCGGGCGGTCTCGCCCAGCGGCTGGTCGTCACGGACGAACGACCAGGCGAGCATGGTGACGGGGCCGGTGAGCATGCCCTTGACCGGACGATCGGTGAGCGACCGCGCGTACGCCGTCCAGCGGACGGTCATCGGTTCCGGGCGGGAGACGTCCCCGGCCAGGATCGGCGGCCGGACATACCGTGTGCCGTACGACTGGACCCAGCCGTGCCGGGTGACGACGTAACCGGTGAGCCGCTCGGCGAAGTACTGCACCATGTCGTTGCGTTCGGGCTCGCCGTGCACCAGTACATCGATGCCCGCCTTCTCCTGGAAGGCCAGTACCTCCTGGATCTCGGCCGCGATGCGCTCGTCGTACGTGGCGCTGTCGATGCGCCCGGCCCGCAGATCGGCGCGTGCGGTGCGCAGTTGGGACGTCTGGGGGAACGAACCGATCGTGGTCGTGGGCAGCGGAGGAAGCCGCAGTCGCTCGCGTTGTGCCGCCGCCCGCCGCGGATACGACGCCTCGCGGCGCACGTCGCGCTCCGTGACGGCCGCGGCCCGTGCCCGTACTGCCGGGTCGTGGGTGAGCACCGATCGGTTGCGCGAGGCCAGATCGGCGCGATTTGCGGCGAGTTCGGCGGCGATCGCGTCCGTGCCCTGTGCGAGTCCCTTGGCCAGGGTGGCGATCTCGGCGGACTTCTGCCGGGCGAAGGCCAGCCAGCGGGCCACCTGGGGATCGAGTTCGCGCTCCGCGCCCACATCGAGGGGAACGTGCAGCAGGGAGCAGGAGGCCGCGACATCGACCCGGTCGGCGAGGCCGAGCAAGGTGCCGAGCGTGGCCAGGGACCGCTGGTGGTCGTCGATCCATACGTTGCGGCCGTCGACGACTCCGGCGACCAGCCGCTTGCCCGGCAGACCGCCGACCGCGGCCCCCTGCACCTCAGTTGTCCCGGCGAGTGGTGGCGGACCGAGGAGGCCGGCTCCGCGGAGCGGGGGACAGCGGCCGACCGCAGCGCAGGTTCCACCGTCCCGAGCGGCCGCTGAGCCCGGTCAGGGTGAGCGGGGCGACATCCAGCCGCCAGAACGCCTCCTCCGGCAGCGCGAGCGCCCGTACGACCATCGCCCGTACCACGGCAGGCTCGACGACCGCCAGCACACGGCCGCCCTCCTCGCCGTCCCCGGACCCAAGTGCGTCCAGCAGGCGGCCGATCCTGGCGCAGAACTCCAGCAACGATTCGCCGCCGTGCGGAGCCGCCGAAGGATCGCTCATCCAGAGCGACACCGCGTCCGGCTCGCTGTCGCTCACCTCGGCCAGTCTCCGCCCGCTCCAGCGGCCCATGTCCCAGCCGCGGAGCGCTGGTTCGAGACCGGCGCGCAACCCCAGCGCGTCGGCCGTCCCGGCACACCGTTCGGACGGCCCGCGCACATACCGGTCGGCCGGGGGCACCGCCGCGGTGGCGGCGCGGGCCTGCCGGACCCCGGCCGCGTCCAGCGGGGCATCGTCGTCGACGCGGGCCTCGCGGAGCGCGGCGTTGAGCGCCGGTGAGATCAACATCACCTGTACCGTCATGACCCGGTCAACCCCCTGAACTGTGGCCTCTCGTGTGCATCACCATGGCATGCCGGCGTCGCGGTTCCGCCGACGGCACCGTGGCCCTGTCCGCGCCCAGGGAGTATCGTCCGACGAGCATGACGAAGGTGTGACGGAAGTCCGGTGAGAATCCGGCACGGTCGCGCCACTGTGAACCCGTACCCGTACGGGAAGTCAGACCCGGCACCTTCGTCTCAGGCACCACGATCGGGACGCGTGTTCCCTCAGGAGGTTCTGCCATGGCACAGAGTGCTGTCCCCGCCACCGCCGTACCGGCGATCACCCCCATCTCCCTGAAGTCCATCGCCCCTTGGGCGGTCTTCTTCGGCGTCCTCATGCTCGTACTGCTGTACTTCGTCGGCGCGGAACAGGGCGCCACCGCGGTCATCTCCGGCGAAGGTGTCCACGAGTGGGTCCACGACGGCCGCCACCTCCTCGGTTTCCCCTGTCACTGACGTACCGTCCGATCCAGGGGAAGACCTCATGAACTCCATATCTGTCAGAGCCCTGCTCGTCCGCGGCATGCTGGCCGGCCTCGTTGCGGGCGCGCTCGCACTGCTCGTCGCGTACCTGCTCGGCGAGTCCCTGGTGGACGCGGCCATCGCCCTCGAGGAGTCGCACAGCCACGACCACGGCGGCGGTGAGGAGCTCGTCAGCCGCACCGTGCAGTCCACCGCGGGTCTCGCCACCGGTGTGCTCGTCTTCGGCGTGGCGATCGGGGGGATCGCCGCCCTCGTCTTCTGCTACGCCCTCGGCCGGATCGGCCGATTCGGTCCACGGGCCACAGCCGCCCTGATCGCGGGTGCCGCCCTGCTGGCCGTGTACATCGTGCCTTTCCTGAAGTACCCGGCCAACCCGCCGGCCGTCGGCAACCCCGACACCATCGGCCGCCGTACGGCCCTGTTCTTCCTGATGGTCGCCCTCAGCGTGCTGCTGGCGGTCGCCGCCGTCATCCTCGGCAAGCGGCTGGCTCCACGCCTGGGCAACTGGAACGCGACGGTCACCGCATCGGCGGCCTATGCGGTCGTGATCGGGGTCGCCTACGCGTTCCTGCCCTCGTTCAACGAGGTCGGAAAGGATTTCCCGGCCACCCTGCTCTGGGAGTTCCGGCTCGCCACCCTCGCGGTACAGGCCACGCTCTGGGTGACCTTCGGTCTCGTCTTCGGCCACCTGACGGAACGGCTTCTCGCACCGAGGGCCGACACCGTCGCCACGGGAGACGGTACGACGAACCGGGTCGCCGCCGCAGCCGGCTGACCGGCGAACCACTCACCACCAGCGGATATCGGAACCCGCCGGGAGCCTCCCGGCGGGTTCCGCCGTCCTGCCCGCCGCGCCCGCAACCGGAAACGGACGGACGTGTACTCACTGCTCCTCGCCCTGTCGGCCCCAATCGATCCGGTAGTACTTCAGCCGCGCGTCCTCCCTCTCCAGGCGCATGCCGACGGCTGTCATGACGCGCTGCGACGCGAGGTTGTCCCGGTCGGTGTCACCGTGGACGCAGACCACCCCCTGTTCGCGGGCGAACAGCAGCAGCGCACGCAGCGCCTCGGAGGCGTATCCCTTTCCCTGGGCCGAGGGAACGAGGCCGTAGCCGATCGTGACGTGCCCGTTCTCGTCCGGGGCGCCATGGAACCCCAGCCCGCCGATCACCACGGAGTCCTCACGGCGACATATCTCGTACGAGCCGAAGGGGCTCGGATCCCCCGTCGTCGCGCAGGCGTCGAGGAAGCGCTCGGCCGCAGCCGTCTCGCCTGCGGGCGGGTACCCCGGCGCCCAGCGGGCACCTTCGCCCGGCGTGCCGGCCATCACCTGCAAGGCGTCGGAGGCGCTCATCGGACGGAGCAGGAGGCGGGGAGTCTCAAGGTCGGTCATGACCGAGTGGACTATCACGCGGAGCGGGCGCACGGCATCCGGATTGTCGGGGAGGGGTGTCCGCAGGGCAGCGTGACGGGGTCCTGCGCGCGGTCTCGCGGGCCCGGGAGAGCGCTGGGCGCAGCGCTGTTGCGGATGGCGGCCGATGCTCGTCGCCCGCCCCCGCCTTCGGTGACGCGAGCATGTCGCGGCGGGGCCGCGACGCCGTGCACGCCGCGGTCCTCACCCGGGACGTGTCCCACACCTCCGCGGACAAGGACGACACGGGGTCACCGCGTCCGCGGCCCGGCGCAGGCACCGAGGCCCGGGTGAACGCACGGCTGCGACAGTCGTCCGACCCGGCAGTCACCGCGGCCGAGGGCGCCCTCCTGACGGAATGGCCGAACCGTCCGTCGAACGCCCTCGCGACCGCCGAGACCCCTTGCGACCGTCAGGCGCCGGTCCTCCGGTCACGGTCGAAGTCGAAGTCCCCGGAGAACGCCGCCGCCATCCGCAGATGACCGGTCGCCTCCGCGCTCCGCCCCTGGCGCTCGAGCGTGCGCCCCAGCATCAGCCGGGCATAGGGCTCCACCGGGTCGCGCTCCAGGACCGCCCGCAGCTCCGTCTCGGCCCTGCCGAGCCGCGCCGAGTGGTAGTAGGTCCGGGCCAGCAGCAGACGCGGGGAGACCTGCTCCGGCTCCTCCTCGACCAGCCCTTCCAGAATCCGGGCCGCGGTCATGTACTCCTTCGCCTCGAAGAACATCTGCGCACGGTCCCAACGCTCGGCGGCCGTCCCGAACTCGAAATAAGTGTCGCTCACTTGACTCCTCCTTCACGGACCGTCCCCGGACCCGCCCTGTTGCCGACCGCGCCATGCGCTCGGTCACGCTTCACCCACCCGAACACGGCACTCTGGTTGAAAATTCCACTAAAATATCGGCGTGGGTACCGGCACCCCCGGGCCCGTGCGGGAATAGGTTGAGCGCCATGAGCAATCTCGATCGCCAGGCCGCACTCTCCGTCTGCGGAGGACGGGGCTTCGTCGTCGCCGAGCCCGTACGGGAACTCCTCACCCCGCGCCACGTCCAGCTGGGTGAGTCCACCGAGGTCCGCAGGCTGCTGCCCAACCTGGGCCGCAGAATGGTCGGCGCCTGGGCCTTTGTCGATCATTACGGCCCCGACGACATCGCCGGCGAACCAGGGATGCAGGTACCGCCCCACCCGCACATGGGTCTGCAGACGGTCAGCTGGCTGCACGACGGCGAGGTCCTGCACCGGGACAGCCTCGGCAGCCTGCGGACGATCCGCCCGCGCGAGCTGGGACTGATGACCTCCGGCCGCGCCATCAGCCACTCCGAGGAGAGCCCGAAGTCCCATGCGAGGTTTCTCCACGGCGCCCAGCTCTGGGTCGCCCTGCCGGAGCCCCACCGGAACGTCGAACCGCACTTCCAGCACCACACCGAACTCCCGACCGTCACCGCGCCCGGCCTCACCGCGACCCTGATCCTGGGGGAGCTCGACGGCGCCACCTCGCCCGGCACCGCCTACACCCCGATCGTCGGCGCCGACGTGTCCCTGTCCGCCGGTGCCGAGGCCCGCCTGCCGCTCGATCCGGACTTCGAGTACGCGGTGCTCTCGATGTCCGGCCAGGCCGAGGTCGACGGCGTACCCGTGCTGCCCGGCTCCATGCTCTACCTCGGCTGCGGGCGCTCCGGACTTCCCTTGCGCGCGGACACCGACGCGGGTCTCATGCTGCTCGGCGGCGAGCCCTTCGAGGAGGAGATCGTGATGTGGTGGAACTTCATCGGGCGCTCCCACGAGGAGATCGAGGAGGCCCGGCAGGCCTGGATGGAGACGTCCCGTTTCGGTGAGGTGAAGGGCTACGACGGCGACCGCCTGCCCGCCCCCGAACTCCCGCCGGTGGCGCTGAAACCGCGGGGTCGGGTGCGCTGACCCGCCGGTGGCCCCCGCCACGCGCCGTCACCGAGCCCCTGCGCCGCAACGGCGAAGGGGCTCGGGCGGGTGCGGCGTGGTCCGACTCCTCATGTGGTGGGTGCCTGCGGATGCCGGCGCCTGCGGCCAGGTCTGATCCGGCACGTGCCGACCCCCCGGGCGATCAGTGGACGCAGATGTGGGGGGCCGCAGCCCCCGCGGCCGGGGGCTCGCTCGCGGCGGCGGCGCGCGCCACGTCGGCCAGCAGGCTCAGGCGTTCCTCGCGGTCCAGGTAGCGGCCCGCGACCAGGACGGAATCGATCCGCCGCGTATGACGGATGTCGGTGCGCGGGTCCGCGTCCAGGACCAGCAGGTCGGCGCGGTCGGTGGGCAGGCCGAGCATCCGAGCGGGCGCGGTGGTCGCGGCGCGGAGGACGTCCCGGGTGGGCAGTCCGGCCTCGGCGAGCAGCTCCAGCTCGTGGTGGAGGGAGAAGCCGGGGACCGCGTAGCCGGTGCCGGTGTCGGTGCCGGCGAGCAACTGCACGCCGGCCCGGTGGAGCTCGGCGACGAGGCGCAGCCGGTGCTCGTAGATCTGATGGATTCTGGCGGTGTCCTGCGCGGTGCGGCCGGCGGTGAGGGCGGACCAGATGATGGGCCAGTAGTCGGTCATCCATCCGGGAAGATACCTGAACTCTGTTGAATTGGACGGGAGTTGGTCGGGGCGCTCCAAGGAGTGGTGGACGGTGAGGGTCGGTGTGACGCGGGTGCCGTTGGCGGCGAGCCGGTCGAAGAGGGCGCGGGTGCGGCCGACGTCGTACGTCCGCACCGCCCGCCACTCCACCGCGTGCACCTGCCGGAACCAGCTCGCGTAGCGCTCGAAGCTGGTGGGGAGAGCGGGGTCGATACGGGCCTCCGCCATGGCTCGCCTGATCTCGGTCTCCCGGGCGGAGGTGGCGAGGAGCAGGGCGTGGAGGTGCTCGATGGACTGCTGCCCGGCGTCGCTCGCGCGGGAGATGGGCAGGGTGTCGGGGCAGTGGCCCGCGTGGCGCAGACCCTGGCGGCGGGACTCGTCGGCGATCGCCTCGTACGCCTCGGGTGTGAGCCGTGAGTACACCTTGACGAAGTCGGCGCCGCTTGCTTTCGCCTCCCGTACCGCGCGGCGTGCGGACGGGGCGTCGGTGACCTCTACGACTCGCTCACCGGTGTCATTGGCCCAGATCGAGGGGCGTCCGTCGATGATCGGGCTGGCGATCACCCAGCGCGGGCCGAGGAGTTCGCCCGCGCGGACCTTGTCGCGCCACTCGTGGTGGACGGTTCCGCCCCACATCTCGCGGACCGCGGTCACGCCGTTGAGCGGGAACAGGGGCGGCAGCACGCTCTCGGGCCCGTCGTTGTGGACATGGGCCTCGACGAGGCCGCCCGGGACGATGTACTTGCCGGTCAGGTCGTACGTCGTCGCCCCGCGCGGGATCGGGACCTCGGCCGAACGGCCGGTACGGGTGATGCGGCCGTCGCGGATGAGGACGGTGCGGTCGGGGCCCGCGCCGAGGACGGTGGCGTGGGTGAGGGCGAGGGTGCCGCCGGGGCGCTGACCGGATGCGCGCGTTGCGCGGACCGGGGCCACGCGGGGGACGGCCGCCGCGGTCGGGGCGGCGGACAGGAGGGCGCCGCCGGTCAGGGCGGCCGAGGAGGCAAGGGTTTCGCGTCGAGTGGGCATGGGACCACTCTGGTCCGGGCCGGAGCCTCGAACACTGGCCCCAGGCAGTGAGTCGGGGGTGTCGGTGGCAACACCATGGGAGGTGGCGCCACCACGGACCGGGGCGCTTCCCGGACGGACGACCGCCCCCTGCGACCGGCAGCGAAACCTCGACCACCGCCCACGCCTCGTCCGTCGGGCCATGCCGCCCGACCGCGTCGCCCACAGGCCCGCAGCATGTCGATCCCGCAGGTCGCAAGTCATTTCCGAACCAAGCTCGGGCGTGTATCGAATGTGCTGGTCGCCGACGTGACACCGCCGGCGAGCGATCCAAAATCACGTGCAACCAGCGCCCAGCCATGCTGGGATCATTCGTCATGGATGTCCATTTCCTCAATGACGCCGACGTGACGGACAAGATGGAGCAGAATCTGGCGGAACATGCCTGTCACCTGCACCGGAGCATGAGCGGTGCGACCGTTGCAGAGACCGATGACCTCCTGGTCGCCGACAGCGGCCTGGACGACGACACTTTCAACATCGTTGCCGCAGCCCGATTCACCGTCACCACCGCTACGGCACGTATCACCGAGACCGCCCGGACACTGGCTCGCACCGGCCGCCGGTTCTCCTGGTGGGTGGGGCCCGCCTCGACGCCACCGGACCTCAACGCCCGCCTGGCGGCGGCCGGTCTGCCGGCATCCGAACGCGAAACGGCGATGTGGGCCGAGCTGGACGACAGCCTGCCGCTGCCCGCCGCCCCGGGACTGGACATCCAGACGGTGACCACGTCCGAACAACTCGCCGACTATGCCACGGTTCTCGCCGCGAACTGGACCCCGCCCGCCGACACCGTCCGCCGCTTCTTCACCCGGGCCGCCCCGCAGGCCCTGGCAGCCCACTGTCCGGCCCGTTACCTGGTCGGCTACGTGGACGGCCGCCCGGTCTGCTCGGCCGAAGTGTTTCATCACGCGGGGGTTGCCGGGATCTACAACATCTGCACCCTGGCCGCCCACCGCCGACGCGGCTACGGCGGCGCCATCACACTCGCCGCGCTCCACACGGCCCGCGACCGGAACCACCACATCGCGGTCCTGCAGGCGTCCACCGACGGTGAGCCCGTCTACCGCCGCCTGGGATTCCGCTCCTGCGGCCGGTTCACCGAACACACCATCAACCCCTGAACACCCCGAACTCCAGAAGCCACCTGCCCACTTTCATGACGATCCCGGTCACAGCCACTCGTTGACGGCCGCCACGAGCACGGTCCTCGTAGCGGACCGAGAGCGCGTCGACCGCATGGCGCTCGCGGTGGTCGGTCTTGTCGAATCTCGGCTGCCGACCGCCGCGAGAGCCGGGTTCCCGGCGGTCGCGGACGTGGTCGGGCCAGGCTTCCTGCCCCTGGGCAGTGGCAGCTCCGGTCGGGCCCACTGCGCATCCGTCAGATCTCCACGTGCCACGAGCCGAGTTCCTCCCACGCCCGAGATCCATTTTCGACACACGCCGTTCCGCCGGCCCTCCGGCGGGGGCCGCATGCCGGCGCCGCGACGGCGTCCCGGCACCGTCAGACGTGAGTGAGGAGGCGCTCCAGCGGCCGGGGAACGCGATCGAGGGGCAGGTGCGCGACCAGTGCCTGCGCGTAGAGCGCCTTGCGACCGCTGTGCGTGCCCATGAAGCGCCGCAGTTGGTGCTCCACGGGCCGTTCCCGCTGTGCCGGCTGGCCCTGGAAGGTGTGGAAGGGACGCATCTCGCCCTGGGCCTCGATCACCTGCTGCACGCCCTCGGCCCCGACAGCGCGGATCAGCTCGTCCTCCAGGTCGTCGACGCACACATGGAACCCGAGTGTCTCCAGTTCGGCCTGCGTGAGACCGGACCCGAGCCCGACCCGCTCAAGATGACGCCGGAAATGCCGCTCCTCACCGATGTCGCAGAGACCGGCCAGCGGGAGGCCGAGCCCCGGAGGACCGCACACGTCCAGGAAACGCCCGATGCTCGTCGCACCTCCGAGCGGTACGACCGCGACGCCCTCTGCACCGAGGTCGCGGCCGTAGCGCGTGGCCAGTGCTTCGAGCGCGACCTGATCACTGGTCCCCTCGACGAGCACGATCTTCCGCACACCGCCGCCGGCCAGCTCCCGCGCCACCGCGGCGGCCGCATCCGCCTCCGCTCCGCCGGCCGCCCACGCGACCAGCGCCAGGCGGAATCGCCTCAACTCGTCCACGAGACCTCGCTTCCCGACGCCATCCTGGCACGGTCGAGCATGCGTACGCACGCACGTTTTCCAGGGGTCGGCGCCCGTTCGTCGGGGCTCCTCGTTCTCACGTCGGATGCACGGGTCGACCACGCCGTCTCCTGCGGTACCTCAGACGGTGACCTTCGACCGTGCCGCGCTGAGGTGGTGCACGGCGGTCTGTTCGGCGTGAGGGGCCAGCAGCCCCTGCAGCTCCTCCGCTGCGGCCTCGAGGAGGTGGCCGTCACGGTGGGCTCGGAGGGTTTCGAGGACGAAGGCCACGTGTGTGGAGTCCTCGGTGACGCGGGTGCGGTGGGCGTCACGATGGTTCCAGTGGCGGGTCAGGACGCCGGTGGTGTCCGCGTAGATGATCTCGCCGGGCTCGGGGTTCTCGACGGTGCCGGGTTCGCCGAGCGGGGTGAAGGGTTCGGTGCCGTCCGCGTGGCGGACGTCGATGTCACCGATGACGTGGTCCAGGTCGAAGGCGCCGGCCGGCAGGCCGTGCTGCACGGAGACGGCGTTGTAGGAGTCGACGGCCGGGTTGATGCGCGGCAGTGTTCCCTTCTTGACGAAGCGGCGGCCGAGCGCGTCGACGCTGGGGCGGATGCGGCGGGGGTTGGTGCCGAAGGAACGGTAGGCGGCGTGCCACGCCTCGATACGGGGGTCGGTCTCGTCGGCGGGCCGCCAGGTGCCGTCGGCGAGCCGCTGTTCCAGGTCCTCCAGGGCGGCGACAGTGCGGGGCCAGGGCTCGTGGCCGCGCACGCCGGTGGCGGTGACCAGGGCGATGAGGGTGTCGGGGAAAGCGTCCGCGATGGCGGGGGAGAGGCGGAAGTCGGTCATGTGCGAGGGTTCCGTTTCATGTGCGGGTGCGGGGTCACGGTTTTCAGGGGCCCATGCGGACCGGGCGGCGGTGCTGCCGGCGTGCGGTGGGAGCGTCGAGGCCCCGGCCGCGTGCGGTGAGGTGGTCGAGTACGGCGGCGCGGCTCGGCGGGTTTGTGGTCGTCGTACATGAACCCGGTCACCGCTTCGGTGACTGTCGGGCTCGGACCGCGGATCCTCTCCTTGCGCAGGAGGGGCGGACTTTTCGGGCTTGCTCAGGTCAGGGCGAGGAGGCTGACGGCGACCGCGGCGGTACCCAGGCCGACGATCTGGCCGCGATGGATGCGTTCGGCGAGCACGCTGCGGGCGAGCAGGACCGTGCCGGCCGGGTAGAGGGCGGTGATCACGGCGACGACGGCGAGGTCCCCGCTGCGGGCGGCGAGCAGGAACAACAGGTTCGCCACGGAGTCCAGCACACCGGCGGCTGCCGACATCGCGTAGGCGGGGCGCTCGGATCCGAGCTTGCGCAGCATCAGCCCTGCTGCGGCCAGGGTGACCGCCGAGGAGACTGCCCGACCGACGATCAGCGGCGCCACCCCGCTGTCGGACGGCGCCTGGTGCAGGAAGATCAGCTGAAGGGCGATGGCGGCGCCCGCACCCAGGGCCAGCAGGAGCGCGGTACGTGACGGGCGGGCCGCGCCGGCACCGTTTCCGGCGCTGACCAGAACCACCGCCACCAGCGCGAGCGGGAGGCCCACCAGCCCTGTGGCGCCCAGGTGCTCGCCCTGCAGCAGACCCACACCGACGGGCAGCGCGGCGGACACCACGGCCGTCACGGGTGACAGCACGTTCATCGGGCCGATCGCCAGAGTGCGGTAGAGCAGGGTGAACGCGGCGGCCGAGGCGACCCCGGACGCGGCACCCCAGCCGAGAGCGCCGGTGCTGAACGAGGCGCCCAGGAGCGGCCACAGCAGCATCTCGACCGCGAGGCTGGCCGGTGCCGCGATCATCACGGTACGCAGCACATGTGTCCTACGCGCGCCGAGGCCGCCGAGGAAGTCGGCGCACCCGTAGGCGAGTGAGCTGCCCAGGGCCAGCAGCAGAGCGATCACGCTACATCCCTTACCATTTCAGTGGAATGACTGAACCGTACAACGGATCGACCGGGTCGTGTCAACCAAACGACCGCGCGGTGCATTCCAGTGGTCCACGCGCAAGGATGGTGATCGGATGGCCGAGACGGCCGCAGCCCTGCGGACGCTCGCTCACAACGTCAGGGCGGCCCGCACCCGCGCCGGCCTGTCCCTGGATGAGCTCGGCCGGCGTGCCCAGGTCAGCAAGGGCGCGCTGGTGGGGCTGGAGAAAGCCCAGGGCAACCCCAACTTCGCCACCCTGGTCCGGCTGGCCGACACTCTCGGCCTCTCCGTGTCCGCGCTGATGGAAGGGTCGGCCGAAGGCCGCGTCCGCGTCGTGACCGCCGACGCAGTGGCCCCCCTGTGGACCGGGGCGCAGGGCGGCGAGGCCCGGCTGATGCTGACGACTTCGGGGCCGGCCCCGGTCGAGGTCTGGCGTTGGAGACTGGAGCCCGGCGAGGAGTACCCCAGCCACCCGCACCAGGCCGGAGTCGCGGAAACCGTCAGCGTCACCTCCGGCCGGATGACCTTGGTCGTCGACGGTGCCGAGTACCCCGTCGAAGCCGGACAGACCGCCACCTTCGACGGTGATGCCCCCCATGCCTACCGCGGCTCCGGCGCCGAAACCTGCCACCTGATCATGACGGTTCACCTGCCGCCCGGTCCTGCCTCCGCGACCTGACCCGGGCAGCGCGGGCCGGGCCGGTGCTCCGCCCGGACCTTCCCCGCCTTGCGGATCACCCGAACCGGGGTGGTGCCGGTTTGCGTCGCGCCCCAACCGGCAGCAGCGGTGGGCAAGTTGGCCGGCCGCCAACCTTGTTGGCCAATTGGATAACAAGGTATTGTCCACCTTGCAAACAGGAGAGGGCCATGGTTGCTGGACGGCGAAGGCGTACGCCTGAGCAGGCGCGGACGGAGATTCTGGACGCTGCCACCGATCTCATCGCGCGGCATGGGCCCGACGGTGTGGGGCTGCGCCGGGTCGCGGAGGCGGTCGGGGTGACGCACGGTCTGGTCACCCACTACTTCGGCACGTATCGGGCGCTGGTGCGGGCTGTTCTGGAGCGTGAGAACGAGCGCAAACGAGACCTCGTACGGGAGCGGATGCGGGCGGACGGGAGCGTGCCGTACGCGGACGGGATGACGAGGGTGCTCTTCGAGATCCTCGGGGACGAGCGGTATGTCCGGCTCTGGACGTGGTCCCAGCTCCATGGCTGGGACGTCGAGAAGGCCCCGGACTCCGCGACCGATCTCTCCCGGCTGGTCGACGCGATCGAGGAGGGGGTCCGTACGGTGCTCCCCGAGCCCGAGGGGCCGGACCGGGCGCGGATCGAGATGGTCGTGCTCCTGGCCATGTCCGGCGCGTACGGCTACGCGCTCGGCCGGCGCTACTGGTTGACCGACCTCGGCCACGACCCCGAAGAGCCGGGGCATGACGACGCCTACCGCACCGTCCTGTCCTCAGTGCTTGCCGCCTATCTCGGAGGGTTGACACCATGACGCCGCACGACCTCGACTTCCTGGCCTCGGACCATGAGCGCAACGAGGCCGAGGAGCGGCTGCGGGCCGCAGTGGAGAACGGCCGACTGCCGCTGGAGCAACTTGCGCCCCGCCTGGACGAGGTGCACGCCTCGCGCACCCGGGGCGATCTGGAGGCCGCCTGCCGGGGTCTGCCGCGGCCGGGCCCGCGGGACGCGCTCGTCGTGGACCGCCCGCCGACCTCCGGGCGTTTCGTGGCGGGGATCTTCGGTGGCTTCGAGCGCAGGGGCCAGTGGGTCGTGCCGCCGCGGATGACCCTCTGGTCGATGTGGGGCGGCGGCAAGCTGGATCTGTCCGAGGCGCGCTTCAGCAGCCAGGACACGGAGATCCGGGCCGTCGCACTGTGGGGAGGCACCAGGATCGTGGTTCCGGACGACATCGAGGTCGAGGTGAGGGGCCTCGGCCTGTTCGGTGTCTTCGACAAGCGTGCCGCGCGCAGGATCGGCAGGCCGGGCACACCGCGCGTCGTCATCAAGGGCCTGGCCCTCTTCGGCGCGGTCGTGACCCGTACGAAGAGGTAGGGCGTGTCCGGCGCCCGCTCGCCGAGCTCGCTGACGGGGCGGGACACACGGAACCCGACTGTTGCGGTACGACTGCGGGAGATCGCCCGGTTGTTCTCGAACTCCTCGTGGGCGAGGAGCAGTGTGCTTGCACGGCGGGTGGCGGCGCCGTGGAAGGCGCGCCTTGAGCGGGTCAGGAACTCCTCGTTCGGGAACCAACCCTTCAGGCCGCCTGGCAGCCTGCGCCCCATGACGTCCGAGAAGACGCCCTGTGTGGTTTCACCGATCCGGCCGTCGTGCATGGCGCCGGCGGTGGCCGGACGTTCGACAACAAGGCGATCGCCGAGGTGAGCTCGCGCGATCGTCATCGCTTCCTCATCATGTTGCTGTACTCGAACCCGCCGTGAACGGCGTGCCGCTGCCGCCGGGTCCAGTGGCCCGTTTCAGGGCCCACTGGTCTCCCGGAACGGGCCCGGTCGGCTCAACCGCGGGCGTCCGGTTCCTGATCCGCTCGACATATGACCACTTCTGACCGTCACACCCCGAAGGGGGCGTCACATGCATCACCGAATGGTTGCAGAGCTCATGACGCGAGACGTCGTCCGGGCGCGGCGTGACCTGCCGTTCAAGGAGATCGTCAAACTGTTGGCGGAGAACGACGTCACCGCGGTGCCCGTGGTGGACGAGCTCGACCGGCCCATGGGTGTGGTGTCCGAGGCCGACCTGCTGCGCAAGTCGTCCGACCAGGCCGATCCCTCCGGCCTGACGCCGATGCCGCACATCGAGGCGTGGGAGCGGGCCAAGGCCGAGGGGGCCAGAGCGGAGGAGTTGATGTCGGCCCCCGCGGTGTGCGCGCGTCCGGAGTGGACCGTGGTCGAGGCGGCCCGCCTCATGGAGGTGCAGGACGTGAAGCGTCTGCCCGTTGTGGACGAGGCGGACAAGCTGCTGGGCGTCGTCAGCCGCAGAGACCTGCTACGGGTCTTCCTGCGCCACGACGACGCTATCCGGGAGGAGATCAACCGGGACGTGCTGCAGCGGACGATGGGCCTCGATCCCTCGGCGGTGACGGTCGAGGTCCGGCAGGGGGAGGTGGTCCTCGGCGGATCCGTCGAGTTCAAGAGCCAGATCCCCATCATCGAACGGTTGTGCCGAAGCGTCGACGGCGTGGTGTCCGTCGCCGAGCACCTGGCCTACCGGACCGACGACGTACGGAGTTCACCCACCGGCGTGTGAGACCGCGGTGTCCCTGCCCTCTCGGCCCGCCGGTACCCAACCACCGGAGCACGTGCCACCTCCTGCCGACCGTGCGCGTACCGGAATCCCTCCCCGGGCGTCACGCCGGGTTCCGCATGCGCCACCGGAGGATCTGGGGTACTTGTCGAAGGAAGAGAACCCCTGCCCGGCGCGTCTGCGCAGACGGTCACGACGGGGTGAGCGATGCATGGACGCTCACCCGGCCGATCCCGGGGCACAGGGGAGACAGCAGCGGGCGAAGGCGGCCGCCACACCGCCACTCAGGTTTCTTGCGAGACGGAGGCAGTCGACATGGAGCCAGTCGTCACCGTCGGCCTCGACGGCTCACCCGAGAGCCTGTCCGCCGCCCGTTGGGGCGCCGACGAGGCCGAGCGCCGCAATCTCACGCTGCGCCTGCTGCACGCGTGGCCTCTGCTGGTGCCGGAGTCGACCCGCATTCCCGCCGAGATGGATCAGAACTACTGGGCGAGGCGGATCGTGCACAACACGCGGGCAGAGATCCAGGCACACCATCCCGGCCTCCCCGTCGTCGGCAGCCTGGTCGCCGACGACGCCGAGCACGCGCTTCTGCGAGCGGCATCGGAGTCCGAGATGATCGTGCTCGGTTCGCGGGGGCTGGTGCCTGTCGAGAGCTTCTTCCTCGGCGACATCAGCATGCCCGTCGTGGCGCGCGCCGAGCGGCCGGTGGTCCTGGTGCGAGCCAGTACGGGCGAGGACGGCCCACAGCCCACCCGAACAGCGGCGGGAGGTGTGGTGGTGGCGCTCAAACTGCACGGCCCCTGCGACGATCTGCTCGAATTCGCCTTCGAGACCGCTGCCGCGCGAGGCATGCCTCTTCGGGTCGTCCACGGTCGGAGTCTGCCGGTGGCCGCGTACGCGCCCTGGGGCGTCAACCACGACGTGGCGGAAGGAATCGTTCAGGACGCACGGAAGCTCCTCGGTCAGACCCTCCGACCCTGGCGTGACAGGTATCCGCAGGTGGACGTCACCGACAGCACCCCGCTCGTGAGCCCTGCCAAGGCTGTCGTTCGGGCCGCCGAAGGTGCCGATCTGCTGGTCGTCGGCCGGCGACAGCACCATCACGCCCCGGCACCACACCTGGGTCCCGTGGCCCAGGCGGCCGTTCATCACGCACGCTGCCCGGTCGCCGTCGTCCCCCACGACTGACGCGAGGACCGCACGGGCCCGACACGTCGAGGCCTCGGGCCTGCGATTGCGTTCCTCGGAGCCGACGCCGTGCAGCGCTCTCCCGAGACCCTCGCCCCGATCGGGTTCTCGCCGACGACCGCCACCGTACGGATCGTTCGGCCCCCCCCGCAGGGCTCGTGCTTCCTCTCCTCAACGGCGCAGCGTCGCGCCATCCTGGAATTGTCGACAGTCGGCCGTCCTGAAGAAGGTGATCGGCATGATGTGGTACCACAGCGGCTGGGGCGGTGGATGGCTCCTCATGATCGTGATCATGGTGGTTTTCTGGTCTCTGCTGATCGTCGGGGCCGTCGCTCTCATCCACTACCTCACCAACGCCCGGCGCGGTCATCAGGCCGGCCCGCCCCCCGGTGAGGCGGCCTGGGGAAGCCGGCGAGCCGAAGACCTGCTCGCAGAGCGGTTCGCCCGCGGGGAAATCGACGACGACGAGTACAAACGCCGCCTCACGTTGCTGCGTGAGCAGCGCTGAACAGTGCCGCCGAGCACCGCGGCCGGGTGTCTGCCGCGGTGCGGGATGTCGCTGTGCGCAGGACGTGCCCGGCAGCCCGGCAGCCCACGGTTCCGGTTGGGGTGATCCCGCTCCGGGGAAGCGCCGCGATGTGTGGGGGGAGTGGCAGAACCCCCGCCGTCATCCGACCGTGTAGGGGCGCATCATCTCGTTGTCCTCGTGTTCGAGCATGTGGCAGTGCCAGACGTACCGGCCCGCCCGGTCGAACGTCGCCTTCACCCTCGTGACGACACCCGGGTAGGCGACTGCGGTGTCTTTGAACCCGCGCTCCCACGGTTCTGCGGGCCGGGCGGCACGGCCCGCCCGCTGCCGGTCGAGGACCTGGAACTGGACCTCGTGGATATGGATCGGGTGGGCATCTTTCGTGAAATTGTGAAACTCCCAGATCTCGGTCGCGCCCAGGGCCGGATTCTCCGTGACGGGGTCGTCCCAATACATCGGCATGGCGGCTCCGTTCTTGTCCAGGGTGCCGAGCAGCATCTGTCGGGGGCCGACCTGCGGGCGTGACGCGGAGTTCTGTTCACTCAGGGAAAGCCGTCGGATGCGGCTCGCCTCTCCCAGGGGTTCGAGCGACGGCAGTGACAGCTGGGAGGGCGGGACGGTGGTGTCCGGCGTGGTGAGTGCTCCGACCGTGAGCTTCATGACCTGCCCGGTGGTGGCCGGGTCCGCGGGGGAGAAGTCCGCACCCGTCTTCCCGCCCTGGAACGCTTTGTCGGGGCCCTCATTGATGAGATACAACTCGGTCCCGACCGGTACCGACGCGAAATCGACGATCACGTCGGCGCGCTCGGCGGGAGCGATGAGCAGTTCGTCGCGTCGTGCGGGCGCGGGGAGAAAGCCTCCCTCGCTGCCGATCTGCCAGAAGGGGAGAGCTGCGTTCGCGGGTCTGCGAGCGAGTGGGCGGGTGACGATCTTCAGGATCAGGAACCGTGAGTTGCATCCGTTGAGGAGCCGGAACCGATAGCGGCGCGGTTCGACTTGGAGGAGCGGCCAGGTTCTCCCGTTGGTCACCATCGTGTTGCCGAAGAACTCGGGGTTCCAGATCGGAGCGATGTCGCCGGCCGGAACATAGGGGCCCCTGAATCCGTCGAAGGCGGCGCGTCCGGCGGGGTAGGAGAGGCTGCCGTCGACGTGGAACGAGCGGTCCTGGATGACGAGAGGGATCTCGTAGTACTTCCGGCCGGGCGGATCACCGGCCCGAGGTGCGGGACCGGGCAATACCCCGTCGGGAAGGTCCGCGGGTCCGCCTCGTAGGAGGTAGAACCCTGCCAGTCCGGCGTAGACGTTCAGCCGCGTGACACCCAGCGCGTGGTCGTGGAACCAGAAGGTCGAGGCCCTCTCCGCGTTGGCGTACTGGAACACGGCATCTCCCCGGCCCCAGGCGTCGCCGAACCGGTCTTCGAACTTGTCCTTGAACTCCCCGTAGAAGGAACCGACTTCAGCGTATCCCGCAGGAATGTCGACCGCGTCGGGAAGGTACCAGGCTTCGGTGTAGCCATCGCTCTCCTCCGTGCTCCGCCCGCCATGGAGGTGCGTCACGATCGGTACCGGGCCCGAGTACGGTTCGGGTGTCGATCGGAATCCGGGACGCGTGTCCCGGGCCGAGGTTCCGCCCGGTGGGTTCGCCCAGTGCAGTGTGGGGTCGACCGGCAGCAGGTGCGGCAGGTAACGGCCCTTGTGATCAAACAGCTGGTTCTTCCACCTCACCCGTACGGGCGTTCCGTAGCGGGCCTCGACGGTGAATGCGGGGTAATGGAAGCTGCGCGGATGCAGAGTCGAGCCGTACCCCCACACGGTTGTAGCCGGCAGGCCGGGGGGCAGCACCTGCTGCTGGAACTGGCGCACGCCGATCACGTAGTGGTCGATGCGATCAGCGGCGCCGCCCCCGGACCGCGGCATCGTGGAAGGAACGACGAGCCGCGTGACGTACTTGTCCACCTTGCCCGGATCCAGGACACCCTTGCCGCCTGGCGCGTGGAGGCGTGGAGCCATAGTGGCTGCCGGAAGGAGCGCGAACATTCCGCCGGCCGCTGCCTGGACGACACGCCGTCTCGTAACCACCCACATCCTCCAAAGCCTGTCGGGCCGTTTTTGGTGCTGCTTCCTTCTTCAGCTCCGCCGGGCGGTGCCCCGAGACCGCCGACAAGCACCGGGCACCATCAGATTGCCGCAGATGGCGGCTCCGCGCGTTGCCGCAATGCTCCAGGGGAGGGATCCAGGCCGATTCGCTCAGTGCTGTGTACACGCACGTACGGCGGCGGCGCAGAGGGGCGTCGGCCTGGGGAGCGGCATCGGCTCCGCAGGGGTCCTCCGGGTGCGGGCCGACAGCGGCCGGTCGACCGGAGGATCGGGTGAAGCCTGTCGACCGTTCGCCACCACGTGAGGTCTTCGACGGACTGCGCAGGGTGTCGTCCGGGACCTTGTCCCGGCCGCTCTCATGACGTCATCTCAGCCGATGTCCTCGCAGGCCGGTGACGAGGAGGACTCGGTCGGGAGGCGTCAAGCCCGGTGTGCCGGCAGGTAGTCCAGTTCGGCTGCGAAGAGCAGGGCGGGGTCGAAGCCCATCCCGGAGAAGTGGCCTGCGAGTTCGAGGGACGTGGTCGCGCTGGTCGGCGCTCCGCGTCATGTCCGCGACCGTGCGGTGCGCGGAGCGGCCCCCCTGCTCGCCGTCGCGTACCTGATCCCGCCGGCCGTGTGGGTGGTGCGGCCCGATGGGGCGCAGAGCCTGTCCAAGGACATGCACCCCGCCTTCGCCGGGCTGATCGTCGCCGCGTCCGCCGTACTCGTCGTCACGATCCGTCGAGCCCGCCGCCGGGGTCCTCCCGTGCGGTGACGCGAAGCCCGCACGTCGACCGATGTGCGCTCAACCACCGGATCCCGCGCAGCAACTGACAAGGAGACCGCCATGCCCGGCACCAGGAGCACCAGCGTCCCTGCCGCTCTGTTCACCGTCCCGCTCGTCGCCGTCAGTCTTCTCGGTACCACCGCGGCACCTGCCGAGGCCACCCCGTCCCACTCCCTCAAGTCCCTCATGTGCCGCGGCAAAGGTGTCGATCCCGACGCGCATGTCCGCTACAGGACCGAGATCGTGATCCACGCGCCCCTGAGGACCATCTGGAAGCTGCAGACCGACGTGGAGCGTTGGCCCACCTGGCAGGCCCCCGTCAAGACCATCGAACGCCTCGACCAGGGGCCCCTCCGGCAGGGCTCGGCGTTCCGGTGGACGACTCCGGTACCTCCCAATCCTGCGACCCCCGCCACCAGCCTGGACATCACTTCGACCGTCGAGCAGCTCAAGCGCAACTCCTGCATCCGTTGGACCGGCCCCGCGGTCGGTGAAGGGCTGCGCATCGACGGCGTCCATGTGTGGACCTTCACCAGGATCGAGGGCGGTGTCCGCGTGCGCACCGAGGAGACCCATACCGGCGACCAGGTCGAAGCGGACGTTCCCGCCGCGACCGAGATCCTCGCCAAAGGCCTCGAAGCATGGCTGCGCGACCTGAAGACCACCGCCGAGGCCCGCACCCACGGCCAACCGGCTTGAATCGCGAACCGGGCCGGACCCGCGCAGCCGTCCGCCTCTGCCCCGCGCGCGATGAGGGCGGTGCCCGGACCAAGGTGCTCGCGGACGTGAGCGCGGCGTCGTCGCGCAGGGCGTCCGCATCCCGGACGCTGGTGTTCAACAGCCGCCGTGCGTCGGTCGGAGTACGCCGGCCGTCCCGTTGCACCGGCTGCCGCGCCGCTTCGTGCATACCGTCGGCGCCGGCTGCCGCGCCGCTTCGTGCGTACCGTCTGCGCCGGCAGCCCGGGGACATGGAACCTCGTCCGCCGTCGCGGATCCGTCCGGTCGCACCGCCGTGTCGATCCTGAGACATTCCCTGTGCGGGTCGAGGGGCAGGAATCGTATCGACCATGGTTCTGACGGAGAGCACCCGCAGGACCATTGAGCAAGGCAAGGAGTGTTCAGAATGCGTACGAACTGGAAGTTCGCCGTCACCGTCGCCGCCACGGTGCTGACGGGAGTTGCCGGTGCGGGAGTCGCGCAGGCTTCGTCGGCCGGCAGCGCCGCCCCGTCGGCCTGCCGGCCGGCCAATCACATTGCGAAGATCACCGCGGGGCCCGCCAGTGCAGGGCACCGCCACTACCGCGTGACGTTGACCGCGCCGCGCGGGTACGAGTCGTGCAAGCTGGCCGGTTCACCCACCGACGTGCGGTTCTCGAACCGTGGTTCGGAGATCGGGGTCACCGCCGGTCACTACGGCAGCCAGGCGACCGTGGTGACCTTCGGTCCGGGACAACCGGTGCACTTCGACATTCAGGTTCCCAACACCGGCCGTACCACCGCCGCGACGGAGGCGTCGTTCACACTCCGGGCCCCGGACGGCGAGATTCCCGGTACGTCCGTCGCCGAGGGGGAGTTCACGGTGGCCACCGGCACCCTCATCGGTCCGGTCCAGCGCGGCGCCTGACCTCCTTCCTCACCCCGGTGCGTTCCGCGGCTGTGTCACGGCGGCGGGACTCACCGGGTCTTTCGCGTGCGGAGTACCGCCGAACGGCCTCCCGTGCCGGGCCGTTGCCGGCTCCGGCCCGCGTGAGGCCGCAAGGCGGTGGTGTCGCGATCCGGTCTTTCGTCCTCGCTCCCGCGCTCTGCTGCCGCACAGGCTTGTGCGGCCCCACCGTGCAGGACACGGTCCTACTTGCTGTGCGCAATCTGGATCAGGTTTCCGCAGGTGTCGTCCAGAACCGCAGTGGTGACCGGGCCCATCTCCAGCGGCTCCTGCGTGAAGTGCACCCCGAGTTCGCGCAGCCGGCTGAACTCCGCGTGCACGTCGTCCACGGCGAAGGACGCGGCGGGGATGCCGTCCTCGACCAGCGCCGCCTTGTACGGCTTCACCGCGGGATGGCGGTCGGGCTCCAGCAGCAGTTGGGTCCCGTCGGGATCCTCCGGCGAGACCACGGTCAGCCACCGGTCCTCGCCCAGCGGGACCTCGGTCTTCTTCACAAAGCCCAACACGTCCGTATAGAAGCGCAGGGCCTTTTCCTGGTCATCGACGAAGACGCTGGACAGGTGGATCTTCATGGGGCGCTCTCCGGTGCATCGGGCCTGAGCCATCGGGCCAGGCCGCGTTCAATGGGTTCGGTGTTCAGATCGTGGAACTTGAAGCGGCCCTGCCGCCGTGAAAGGACCAGCCCCGCGGATTCCAGCACGGCCAGGTGCTGGCTGATCGCCTGGCGGGACAGCCCCAGGCCGTGTTTGGTCACCAGCCGCGTGCAGATCTCGAACTGGGTTTGGCCGTCCCGGTCCACCAGCTCGTCAAGGATGCGGCGGCGTGTGGGATCGGCCAGTGCCTTGAAGACGTCCTCTGTCACCATCGAACCATAGGCAAGCAATTACTTGCCTATCAAGTCGGGTGCTCCGAGGTGGGACCGCCGCCCCGGGTCGGCCGGCGCTCCCTCCCTGGGTGACGGCTTCGGGGGAACCCCCGAGCGACCAGGAGTCGGTGGCGTCGGCGGAGCTGCCCCGCGAGGTGCGCGAGGCGGGGATCGCCGCGGTGGGGGAGTGGCTCGGAACGCCCGGCGCTACGGGCCCGCAGTCCTCGGGCGCACGCCCTGCCGACTGGCGGCGCGCCACGCGCTGCACCGGTGGAGCCGGCCGGAACAGGCGGCGCTGCCATGTCGGGACCGGCCGGTCCCGGCGCGGGGCGATCCATGCAGGAGTGCGCTGAAAGACCGTCACGAGGGCACGTCGCAGGCGCATCCGGGGCAGGTGTTGTCCCGCCACGTGCCGCCGACCTCGTCGGCCCGCTCCGGGATCAGCAGGTCGCGGTGGCGCTCCTGCAGCAACCGGATGGCGGTACCGAGGCCCGCGAACCCCGCGCCGACGATGACGACGGATACATGAGGCCCGGGGGAGGCGCAGCCCGGCCCGATGTGTCGATGTCCTGCCACGGCCGGCCCACAGGGGGTCGAATCAGTGCTGTGCGGATCGGTCATGATCCTTCTCCATCGACAATCGTTCTTATCGAATGCGATCGCATCGTCTACGATCGTATTGCATGCGAGAATGGAGTGCGTGATGAGGATTCTGGCTCTCGGTGGCCCCGGAGCGATGGGTGCCGTGGCGGTACGCGTGGCGGCCGGACTCCACGGCGTCACCGAGATCGTGGTGGCCGACCGGCACCTGGAGGCGGCTCGGGCGCTGGTGCGCCGACTCGGCGAGGACGGTACGGGTGGCGCGGCGTTGCGGGCGCTTGAGGTGGATGTGACCGACAGCGGCGCCCTGCACGCCGCTCTGGAGGGCGCTGACGTCGTCCTCAACACCGTGGGTCCGTACTACCGCTTCGGCCTGACCGTGCTGCGTGCCGCGATCGCGACCGGGACTCACTACCTGGACATCTGCGACGACTGGGAGCCGACCTTGCAGATGCTCGGCCTGGACGAGGAGGCCCGGGCCGCCGGCATCCGCGCCGTGGTGGGAATGGGCGCCAGCCCCGGTGTCAGCAATCTGCTGGCCACGCGCGCCGTCCAGCAGTTGGACCATGTCCAGGACCTGTACACCGCATGGCCCGTCGACGTCTCCGGCACCGGCAGGGACGACGAGCAGCTGAGCGACCCCGACGGGCGTCCCAGCGCGGCCGCCGTGCACTGGATGGAGCAGATCAGCGGGGAAGTGGCGGTGGTCGGTGAAGGCCGGCTCGTCCACCGGCGACCGCTCCTGCCGGTCGCCCTCTCCGTGTCCGCCGGACGCGCCGGCACGGCCTACACCGTCGGCCACCCCGAGCCGGTCACGCTGCACCGCAGCTTCCGACCGGCCGGCGAGGCGGCCAACCTCATGGTCGTCACCCCGGGCACGGTGGCCTACCTCGATGTCCTGCGCCGCGACATCGACGCCGGGAAACTCACCAACGAGACTGCGGCGGCCGATCTGGCCAAGCCCTCGGTGTCCCGGGCGCTGCGGGCCACCGCGGGTGCCATGACCCGCAAGGGGCCGGGGTCACTGCCCCCGTTCTTCGCCACCGCCACGGGCACCCGCGACGGCCGCCGGGTCACTGTTCTGGCCCGGCTCGCCGATACACCCGGTGCCTCGGCGCTGCTCGACGACATGGCGGAGGCGACCGGTCTGCCCCTGGCGCTGGGGCTCGCACAACTACTGGACGGCACCGGTGGCCCTCTCGGTGTCCACCCGCCGGAGACAGCCGTCGACGCCGAACGCTTCTTCCTCGACCTGGCACGCCATGTGCCCGACCTGGTCGGTGACGACGGCCCCTGTGACGGCGTGGTCATCGACGTGACCCCGGCCGAGTGAAACGCAACAGGAGGTACGACGTGCCGGCAGAGTACTGCCGGCACGTCCCACTGGCCGGGCACGTCGAGCGGGTGCTCGACCGACTCGGCCTCACGTCCGCCGTGCACGCCGTGGGCAATTCCCTCGGTGGGGCCATCGCGATGCAGCTCACCGCTCGTGCCCCCACACGCGTGTCCTCGCTGACGCTGCGGCAGGTGGCCCGCGACCTCGGTTCCTGGCGCGGCGTACGTCCCGACTGGCGTACGAAGCCGCTCGCGGAGGTCTCGGCGCTCGATGTCCCCGTGCTCGTCGCCTGGGGCGCCCACGACCGCATCCTCCCCGCCCGTCACCTCATCGACGCCGCGTCCGCCCTGCCCGGGGCACGCATCCACCTCTTCCCGCGAACCGGGCACCTGCCGCAGATCGAGCGCACCGAGGAGACAGCCGCTCTGCTCAGCTCCTTCCGGAACGACCTGTGAAGCGCGTCGCGCGGGCGCGAGGGCCCGGCGTCGGAAGGAACGCTCAGGTCGTGGCCCGGTCGTCCTGCGCGCGCCCGCCGGCACGCCGCGCACGGGCGTGTGCGAGAACCAGAGCCACCACATCGTCCTTGGCCTGGGCGCGGTCGTTCATGTCCGGCCACTCCTCCTTCTTGGCGAGCTCGCGCTTCTTCGCCGCGTACATGTCCCGGTCCGCCCGGTCATGGCGCAGCCAGTCGCGCAGATCGCGGTAGTCCTGGATCTCTCCCGCTCCCTCGCCATGGACGTGCAGATGTGCATCGCGCTCGGGAGTGCGCAGCATCCGATGGCCTCCCTCGCGCACCCGTGGTTCGAACCCTGCTGCCACGAGTGCCGGGACGAAGGATTCCTCGGCGTCGGCGTCCTCGACGATCAGCAGCATGCCGGTGATCGGTTTCGCCGCCGGCCCCGGGCACCGAGGTCGATCCGATGTGCTCGACCCGCGCCGCCTCCCCCGAGCGCACGGCGGACTCTCACGGCGAGCGCCACGAACTGGTCGCCCCAGCCCGGATCGGGGGCGACGACAACGATCGGCCGCGCCTCGCGGCCTCCGATCAGGACCTGGTCGAGGTGGTCGGCATCACTCTCAGTCCCCATGAGCCGACGGTACTCTTTTCGTGAACGATCGAACCGATTCCGATCGCTCCTCGATTCGGCGGTCCGCCGCAGCACCTTGATCAATCGTCGCGACGACGCTCGAAAGGGCCACCACCTCATGCCTGGAACGGATTCACCCCGCACTTCGGAACCGGCCGTCCAGGTCCCCACGAGGACGCTCGTCGAGGCACTGATCCGTACCGACCACACCGTCGACACCGGCGAGCTCTACGCCATCGCCCCACTGCTCGGCATGACCGACCAACAGGTGCGACTGTGCGTCAAGCGGCTGGTCACCGAGGGGCGCTTCGCCCAGGACGGCAGGGGGCGCAAAGCAGTCCTGCGGGCCGTCGGAGCCACCGAGCGGGCTCTCGGGCCCGACGTCGAGTTCGTCGCGCACGCCTTCCAGCAGGACGCGGGCCTCGCACCCTGGGACGGCATCTGGCACCTGGTCGCCTTCGCGGTCCCCGAGACCGCCCGCACCGCCCGCGACGCCCTGCGGGCCGCACTCACCCGGCTCGGCGGTGCCGCCGTGCAGGGCGGGCTCTACCTGAGCGCCAACGCCTGGGAACCGTACGTCGAAGACCAGGCCCGTCAGCTCGATGTCCTCGACCACCTCACACTGCTGACCACGGACAACCTGCGCCAGGGCGACGAACACGAGCCCGCCGCACTCGCCCGCGCACTGTGGCCGCAGGACGAGATCGCCGACCGCTACCGGCGACTTGCCGCCGTCGCCCGACCGCGGCTGCGCCGGCTCCAGGAGGACGCCGACCTCCCTGGTCCCCAGCGGCTGGCCATCGCGATCGAACTGGCTGCGGAGTTCACCCGCGCCATGGAACCCGATCCCCTCCTGCCCCCGGAGCTGCTGCCCCGGCCCTGGGCCGGCACCGAGGCCCGTCAACTCGTCGCGCAGTGCTGGTCGCTCCTGGAGGAGCACGCGGAGGGGGTCGGGCAAGTCGGCCTCTTCCGGCTCTACCGCGATGTGGTCCGCCCGGGAGCCACGACACGCGGCTGAGTCTGTGCGTCGACGTCGGCCGCTCCGCCGACGTTCCGCTCGCCGGCGTGTGCGAACGACTCGCCGTGGGCGGCAAGCCGGGCTCGACGGAGAGAACGGTTCCTTCGGAATCCTTTCAGCTCAGCCCCGTATGGGCCTGTCGGATTGTGCAGCTGGTGAGACCGGCATGAGGCTGGAGGCCGAGTCCGTGGGCGGCCGGACCGGGAGCCCGGTACCGCCGCGCCGAGCCGTCGTGCCGAGGATCACGACGGCCGACCGGCGTGAGCATCCGGGGGCCATCGGTATCGGGTCGACGGCTCGGTCTCGTCGAAGCGGCCATGCGCCGGGCGGTGCGAAGGACGGAGTTCATCCATGGTGCGGTGAAAGCGGTAAGGGATGAGGGTTTCCCGCAGTTCCACGCGTGCTCGGCCGATCGCCCCGTACGAGCGGTGACGAAGCGCTCCGCGCGGGCGATCGACGGAAAGCGCCCGAGTCCCGTCGACGGGTTGCCACGCCGGGCTTCATGGCTCCCCAGCGCCTGCTGTGCCGGACGGCCTCGTCCCGGAGGAACAACGATCGGCAGCCTTCCCATTTCCCTCGTTCTGCAGAAGGAGCGTGCTCAGCGTGGCCCGGAACTACCGTTTGATCCTCAGTTCGCCGTCCGAGGTCTGGGGCCTGCTGTCCGACGGCCACCGCTACGGGGAGTGGGTCACAGGAACCCGGCGGGTCCTCGCCGCGGACCCGCACTGGCCAGAAGTGGGCGCCCGTCTGAAAGTCCGAGTCGGGGCCGGCCCACTGACTCTCGACGACACGTGCGTAGTCCGTATCTGCGAACCGCGACACCGCCTCGAACTGGAGGCGAAGGCCGATCCCTTCGGCGCGGCCCGCATCGCCATGAACTTGATCCCCTGGGGCGACAACACCCTCTTCGTTCTCGACTGGCACCCGCTGCGGGGCCCCGGCACCCGGATGCACGGACTGCCCGTGGATTACATTGTCGCGGTCCGCAACGGCCTGATGCTGACGAAGCTGGCCCGGATCGCGATGCGCGAGCACGGCGAAAGTGATTGAGTCACCTGGCGGAACTCCCGAAGCGGATCGGTTCCCGACCAGGCCCACCCGGTTCGGCCGACCGGCCGTCCGCCGTTTGCGCCTCGGGACTCGTTGGACGTGCGCCCTGGGGTGATCACGGTTCGACTGCCGCCCGGAGGACCAGGAAGTCCTCTCCTTCGATCCTGACCTGCACGCCCGCGGAGGTATCCGCCGGTACGACGGCGGTGGCCGCCGGATCCAGCGGTTCCGCAGATGTTCTGCTCCGAGTTCGGCGCTGCCGGAACGTCCCGACCGTCCGACCTCACGCGCGAGCCGTGGCGGAACCGGAACCGTTGAAGCGCCGCACGACCCGAGGCGCTACGGAGGGCGCTGCCTCATCCGTCTTCGCCATTCCGGCACGACAGGTTTGCCCCGCGCCGTCTCCGGCGCGACGGCGTGTCGTCGCAACTGCCGCCGTACGCAGATCACTCACAGCACACGTGGCGCACCCCTACCTGCTGTCGCCCTCACTCGACCGAGAACGATCGGCGCAGCGTAGAAGCTCCGCAGTGCGGTAGGTCTCAGGGCAGCGGTGATGACGCCGGAGCGCTCGACCGAGAAGCACCGGCCCGGCCGACGGCGGGCGAAAATCCCTTGCAGTGCCTGCATAGGGTGTAGACATGCCGAGTTCACTGCACCTGCAAGAGATCACTCCTGACAATTTCGAGACTGCCATCGACCTGAGGGTCCGCCCCGATCAGGAACACCTGGTGGCACCAGTGATGAAGTCTCTCGCCGAGGCATATGTTCACACCGCTGTCGCATGGCCCCGCCTCATCTGCGACGACGACGAGGCCGTCGGGTTCCTCATGGCCTTCTTCGACATCGACTGGACAGGCAAAGGCACGGACTTCCGCTCCGGGCTCTGGCGCCTCAACATCGCGGCCGGAAAGCAGGGACGGGGCTACGGACGATTCGCGGTGGAGTCCGTGGCCACCGAGATCCGGCGTCGTGGCGGCACACGTCTGACCGCCACCTGGCACCCGGGTACGGATGGCCCGGCAGGCTTCTATCTGGGACTCGGATTCCGCCCGACCGGAGAGACCAGTGGGGATGAGACGGTGGGGGTGCTGGAGCTGGACTGAACCGGGTTTCTGCCACACCGGCACTGGTCGCACCATGACGTCCCGGCCCACACGATGTGAGAACTCCGCAGCCGACGACCCATCAACAGCTGGGTTCAGGACCGGCACGGCGTGCGGATGGGCGCTGTCGATGTCGCAGATCCACGGGCTGCCAGGGTTCTTGCTGCCTGCCCGGTGGCGAGCGGCACACTGCCTCCGGTGCGTATGCACACACGGAATCGATGGATCACGGGACGACGCCGACGTGCTCGCGTATGCGCAGTGGCTGCCGAGACTGCCGTTCCTCTTCGCGCTCACGACCGCTCCGCCCCGGACGCTCAGGGGACGGGCGGCCGCCGATGTCCGTGCAACGGACCGGCCGCAGTGCCAACTCTTCGCGCATGGGCGGGCACACACCATCCTGGCACGCCGAGGCGTGGGCGTGAGGCGCGAACAACCGTGATAGAAGAGGTTGTTATGAAGCACGAGTCATACGATGCAGAGCAATTCCGCAGTGTTGTCCCGCACTCGGCCCGCGTCTGGAACTACTGGATCGGCGGCAAGGACCACTACCCGGTGGACCAGGAGCTGGGAGACCAGGTCATCGCGAGCTATCCCCAGACTCGGGAACTCGCCCTGGCCTCAAGGGCCTTTCAGGCGCGTGCGGTGCGGTATCTGGCCGAAGCGGGAATATCCCAGTTCCTTGACATCGGCACCGGGCTTCCCGTGCAGAACAGCACCCATGAGGTTGCGCAGAGCACCGAGCCGAAGGCTCGCATCGTGTACGTCGACAACGACCCGCTGGTCCTGGCACACGCCCGTGCCCTGCTGACGAGTGCACCGGACGGGCTGACGGACTACGTGCACGCGGACATGCGGGAAGCCGAGCGGGTGCTTGAGGAAGCGGCGCGCACCCTGGACATGTCACAACCCGTGGCCGTCATGGTGCTGTCCACGCTGGGCCACCTCCAGCCGCAGGCAGGCATCGAACTCATGCGGCGGTACATGGCCGGCACAGTGGCAGGAAGCCATCTGGTCCTCTGTGACACGGTCGCCACACCCCAGACGCTGGCCGCGCAGGAGGCGTATGCGTCGGGCGACACCCCGCCGTATCTGGTGCGCCGGCCGGAGGAGATCCTCGCCAGTGCCGAGGGGATGGAGTTGGTCGAGCCCGGATTCGGTTCGATCACTCTCTGGCGAGCCGAGGACGAGGACCTTGCGCCGGTCGACCAGTGGGGATTCGTGGCGCGGAAGGTGTAGCAGTCGACGACTGCCACCGTCCGATGCTCCGAGCCGCTTGCGCATGTGGTCGGCAAAGCGGTCGCAGCACGCTTCGTCGACCACATGGTGTCGCAGGGCGCCCCCGTCCTGGGCCGACCTGGGGCAGGCCGAACCGGGGCACCGGGACCGTTCCGTCCCCGAAGCGCCGGTGTTCGATCACATCAACATGCCGGAGGTCGGCACCCAGGTCGCTGCGGGAGGGGGCGTACCAGCGCGTCCTTCATCGGCTGGCCGAGGAACACCGCGTCGGTGTCTGCCACGGGACGGTCCGCTCCTGCATGGCCGCTCGGAAGCTCGAAATGCCGGCCCGAGTTCCAGGACCCGCACCATGCCGACCGATCGGAATCCGAGTGCGGACCGTCGGTGCCGTGGTGTGCGATCGGGGGCATGGTGATTACGTTGGGCAAGCCGGGCATCGACGGGCTGAGCGGGGCTGTGGGCGTGCTGCGGGAGTGGCAGAACGACGGGGCGCCGATGCAACTGCATCCGGGGGACCTGGGTTGGCTCTGGCGGTTGGGTGCGGAAGCGACCGCCGCGGCGGTCAGGACGTGGAGCCGGGACGGACAGATTCTCGCCGTCGGGCTGCTGGACGGTCCCGGGCTGCTGCGGCTGACGATCGCGCCGGACGCCCAGCGGGACGAGGAGTTGGCGCAGCAGTTGCTCGAAGACGTGACCGAGCCGGAGTGCGGCGTGCTGCCCGAGGGGAGGGTGAACATCGAGACGCCGATGGGCGTACTGGTCCGGGATCTGCTGTGCGAGGACGGCTGGAACACCGACGAGCCGTGGACGCCGCTGCGCCGCGACCTCACCGATCCGGTGAAGGATCCAGGCATGCGGATCGAGCTGGTCGGGCCGGAGCAGGCGCACGTGTTTGCCGCCGTACATCGGGCCGCGTTCGACGGGTCGAGGTTCACGGACGAGCGCTGGTACGCGATGGCGGCCGGATTGCCGTACGTCGACGCCCGGTGTCTGGTCGCGTGGGACGACCAGGGCAACGCGGTGGCGGCGGTGACGGTGTGGTCGGCCGGTCCGGACAGGCCAGGATTGCTCGAACCGATGGGCGTACACCGGGAACATCGCCGTCACGGTCACGGCGAGGCGATCACCCTTGCCGCGGCGTCCGTACTTCAGGAGCTGGGCTCGTCGAGCGCGCTCGTCTGCGCCCCGAGCTCCAATGTCGGCGCCGTCGCCACCTACAAGTCAGCCGGCTTCCAGCAGGGCCCCGAGGTCAGGGATCAGTACCGGGACGCCAGGGGCGGGCATCGGAAGTAGATCCCGGACAGCAGTGATCCCGGTCTGCGGCACGTGACGACCTGACGGGCGCACAGTGGACCTGGCTCCAGCCGCTGTTGCCGGGGCGGCCTCCGACACAAATCCGGCGGCAACCGATCGATGCCAGGAGATGGCGAACCCGGATCGGGGCGCCGTGGCGGGATGTCCCAGAACACTCCGGACCCTGGGGCCGGGTGTACTACCTGTTCTGCCGCCGGCAGCGGTACGGGACCTGGACCGCTGCCTCACGCAACTCCGGGCCCAGGCTGAGGAGAAGGGCCTGATCGCCTGGGACGTTCACGAGTTGCGACGGCAGATGTGCGCCTCACCGAGCAGCGCGTGGACGGCATGTTCGATGTTCATGAGGAATGACAGCGGCCGAGGGCCGGCCGGCCCGGTATGCGCATCCTCCGGTCGAGGACCGTGCTCGATCACAGCCTGGTGGCCAGCCAGATGGTCACCGCCGCGGTGGCGGTGAGCCCGACGTTGAGTGCGATCCGGCGGTCTTCGCCGGTCAGGTGCATGGCGATCGCACCGGTCTGCAGGAGGACGAAACCGATGGCCGCGGCCGGCGCCAGCGAGGGTGCGATGCCGGTCAGAGGTGGCAGGACCAGGCCGGTCGCGCCGAGTATTTCGACCGTCCCCAGCGCCCTGAGGGCGGGCAGGGGTACGCGGTCGACCCAGGCCATCATCGGGCGGAGTCGGTCGCGGCTGCTGATCACCTTCAGCGTTCCCGCGTAGCAGTAGAAGAGGGCGAGCAGTCCGGCGACGATCCAGTAGGTGATGTTCATCGTTCCCGTTCATGGGCCACCGGTTCGCCGGGCCCGTCGATTGCGTCGATTGCCGGGGAAGCCCCTGGAGAAGGCCCGGTCCGTCGTCCGAGGGGGCCGGACGGGAAGGCGGCAGCGCCACGGCCTCGCCGGTCGCAAGGCGGGTGGCTGGGCCGTTCCTTCCCATCGGCTTCAGGCGCGGTCGGTGGCGGGCTCGGTTGCGTAGCGGCTCATGGCATCGATGTCGGCCTGTCGCGTCAGCGGCCGGCCGCCGGTGAGCACCTCCTGGAGGTCTCGGAAGTACTGCACGTACAGGTCGGGGGTGAATGTGCTGAGCATGACGGCGGGCTGGTCGGTCAGGTTGGCGAAGGTGTGCGGGGTGCCTGGCGGAACCATCACGAGCGTGCCCGTGGTGGCGTCCTGGTCCTCGTCCCCCACGGTGAACCGCACGGTGCCGGAGAGGATGTAGAAGCCCTCGTCGTGTTGGGCGTGGCGGTGCTGCGGCGGTCCCTGGGTGCGCGGGGCGAGGACGGACTCGGCGATCGCGAGGCGGTGCCCGGTGGGGCTGCCGTCCTCCAGGACGCGCATGCGCGTCGTGCCCAGAACGATCGTCTCGCCGTCGCCGGGACCCACCACCGATACGGCGGGGTCGGTCTGCGGCTCGCTGGTCTTCGCTTCTTCGGTCATGCTCACCAGTGCACCGCCGGGGCTCTGCCGGTGTCCAAGACCCATCCCGCAGCGGCGATACCTCGTGGGTATCGTTGCAGCGTGGAACTACGGACCTTGCGCTACTTCGTGGCGGTCGCCGAGGAACTCCACTTCGGCCGGGCCGCCACCCGACTGCACATGAGCCAGCCGCCGCTGAGCCGGGCGATCAAGCAGTTGGAGGCCGACGTCGGGGCCCTGCTCTTCGCCCGCTCGCCCACCGGCGTCACGCTCACTCCGGTGGGCAGGGTGCTGCTCGACGAGGCGCGGGCCCTACTCGACCATGCCGACCGCGTCCGTGCACGCGTGAGCGCGGCGGCCGGCGTCGCGATCCTCACCGTCGGCATCCTGGGCGACGGCACCGACCCGGGAGTGTCCAGGCTGGCCGCCGCCTACCGACGACGCCACCCCGGCATCGACATCCGCGTCCGTGACACCGATCTGACCGACCCGACGTGCGGGCTGCGCGCCGGACTGGTCGACGTCGCCCTCACCCGGGCGCCGTTCGACGAGACCACCCTGACGATGCGTGCGCTGCGAACCGATCCGGTCGGCGTGGTCCTGCGCGCCGACGATCCGCTGGCCCGCTGCGACCGGTTGCGGCTGGCTGAGCTGAGTGACCGCCGCTGGTTCCAGTTTCCACAAGGCACCGATCCCATCTGGCAGTCGTACTGGAACGGCGGCAGGCCGCGTGAGGGCCCCGTGGTGCGCGCAGTCCAGGAATGCCTGCAGGCCGTGCTGTGGAACGGCACGGTCGGTCTGGCCCCGCTCGGACACGACCTGTCCGCGGAGCTGGCCCTGGTACCGCTGGCCGACATGGCGCCGAGCCGAGTGGTGGCGGTGTGGAACGAAGGTGACACCAACCCCTTGATCCGATCCTTCATCGAGATCGCGACAGCCGCGTACCGCCACTGAGCGCTGCAACTGGTGCCGCATCCTGTGAACCATTCGGACGCCGCGGCCCTCGGCACTGCCTCCCGAAGCCGGGTTCTGGCTCGACTTCTGTGGCGTCGGACAACGTGATGGCACGGGTCCTTCGGGCCGCGTCCCTGACAGGCGTGGCTTATAGGGCCCGGCCCCGTCGGTGATTTGAGGGCGAGGCCCGGGTCGATGGGTTGATCGGTCGGCGAGTCTTGATCGCTTCTGAGTCTGCTGGTTAGGTTGGCCGGCATGACCGACCACGGAGCCCTCGCCTGGCCACCTGCCCCGATCAAGACCGAGCGGCTCGTACTCCGCGAGTCCGAGGCCCGGGACCGCGCGACGGCCATCGAGCTGAACGCCTCGCCAGAGGTGAACACCTACCTTGGTGGCCCTCGACCGCGCGCCGAGCTCGAACGCATGATGCCCGAGGTGCCTGGGCAGCGCCGTGGCTGGTTCGTGGTCGAGCTCGACGGAGCGATGATCGGCACGATCCAGCTCAAACCGCATGCCCCCGAGAGTCCGAGCAACCACCGTCTGGCGGCCGGCGGGACCGAGCTCGGCTACTTGTTCCTGCCGCAGGCGTGGGGCCGGGGGTATGCCACCGAGGCGTGCACAGCGGCACTCGACTGGTTTGCCGGCGCGCTGCCCGGTGAGCCGGTGGTGCTCTACACCCAGAGCGCCAACACCCGCTCGATGCACCTCGCGGCGAAGCTGGGGTTCACCGAGCTGGAACGGTTCGAGGCGTGGGGTGCCGAGCAGTGGTTCGGCGTGTGGTCTTCGCTCACGCCGCCGGCGAAGGCTGCTGGTCACGCCGCCACAGCGTGTCAGTGGGCTCAAGAATCGAGCACGGCGGCGACGGCCTCGATCTCGACGAGTCGGTCCTTGTAGCCGAGCACGGTGACGCCCATCAAGGTGCTTGGGACGTCATGGTCGGCGAACGAGTCCCGGACCACCTCCCAGGCAGCCACCAGGTCCTCTCGCCGGGCCGATGCGACCAGAACCCTTGTGCTGATGACGTCCTGGAGTGACGCACCTGAGGCAGCGAGGGCAGCCTGCATGTTCTCGATGGCCTTCGTAGCCTGACCCGCGTAGTCACCGATCGCTGCCGTGGAGCCGTCCTCGTTCAGCGGACACGCCCCGGCGAGGAAGATCAGGCGTGACTCAGCGGGCGCCGTGGCCGCGTAGGCATACTCGGCAACGTCGGACAGGGAGGCAGAGCGGATCAACGTGATGGCACGAGCCATGGTCGGCGGGTCCTTTCCCATCGGGGGCTTGAGCTCGGACATCCTGCCAAGCCCTTTTGGTACCCGCCCCCTTTCGCAATGCGTGGTGCTGCGGGGGATCGGTCCAGCCCGTCCCCGCAGCACCAGCAGGGCTACTACCTGTCGAGCTTGTGCGACGCCTCCCAGTGCCCGTCCTTGAGGATGTTTTCGTAGTAGGAGTTCGGGAACTTGTTGGTCGCGCTCGGCAGGCGCTTGTCATTGCGGAGGATCCTGCTGTAGCCCTTGAAGACGGCCATGGACATGTGCAGGCAGTTGTTCGTGTGGACGGCGTATCCGCGGTTGCGGACCGCGGTGTACCAGGACTGCGCGGTCTTCAGGTCGCCATCTGCGGTGTTGATGCAGCGGTAGCGGGTGTAGTACAGCTTCTTGGTGCCGGGGAAGTTCACCTTGGTGAACGTGGCGCGGGCCTGCTCCCACGTGCCGCCGCGGATCCAGCCGGCCTTCGGCCCATTGACCGTGCTGCCGAAGGACCCGTAGATCCAGTGGTTGCTCCTGGCACGGTCCTTGACGATGAAGGCCGCGTGCCCGATGTTCATGTTCTCCACCACCCCGTCGGGGGCGTTCACCATGCAGACCCGGCCGAGCGTGGCGGCTTCGGCAGGCGCAGGGCCGGCGACGACCCCGCCCGTGAGCAGCACAACCGAGGCCGCGGTCGCCACGGCGGCCCGCTTGAGATTTTCGTGAAGATTCGTCATCAGGTGTCCCATCTGCACTCGGCCCTCCGGGTCACCCGGTTGGTGACCTGCTGGAAGGGCCGTTGACCGCAGATTGGCCAGAGGCTCGATGACCCGCCACACTCTGGCTTCCCGGTCATCAACCGGTCATCAAAAGACTCCACGAAGGAGCCCACATGAGTGGTCGACAGGGGCGGCAGGAAAGCTCCATCGATCCGGCGCACGGCCCCCAGGCGCTCTTTGCCCAGCAGCTGCGCGACCTCAGGAAGACCTGCGGATCACCCACCTACCGGGAACTTGCCTCCTGGACACGGAAGATCCGGACGCCCTACTCCGACACGACGCTCTCCAGCGCCGCCCGCGGTCACGAGCTGCCGTCATGGGACGTGACGTCTGCGTTCGTCAGAGCCTGCCTCTCCTACGCAAAGGCGAGCGGGGAGCAGATCGAAGCGGATGTCAGTACGTGGGCGTCACGGTGGCGGAACGCGAAAGCAGAGCTCTCCCCGGACGGTCCTCCCTCATTGCCAAGCCAGGAGAGCGAGGAGTCCCGCCAGGAGAGCGAGGAACCAGGCGAGGAAACGCCGACCACCCTGACCGAGGCACCGCCGGTTGCCCCCGATGCTCGAGCACGGCTGCGTACGAGCGGCAAGAAGGTGGGGTGGGCCCTCGTGGGGATCGCCGTGGTGGCGGCTGCGGTTCTCGTCGGCCGATTCATGGCTGCGCCCAAGTCCGCGACGGCTGACACCAAGAGCCCCGGTGCGGCCGCCGCACCCGGTGCATCCGCATCGCCCACTGGCGAACCAAGCCTGCTTCCATCGGCGCCGACAACGGACGCAGACCTCGACGGCGACTACCGCTGCGCCCGGCCCCGGTTTCTCAATGGTCTGTCGTGGTCGCCGTGCACCTCTGTCGATGCGGCAGAACTGACATTCGTGGTGCGCTTGACCAACAGCGGATCCGATCCGGTAAGGGTCAGAACGAAACTCGCCTATGTCCGCGCAACCGTTCCCCACCCCTGCCCCGCGCGGTGGGGAACCGGCGTGCAGCTCACAGTGAAGCCCGGCACGAGCGTGATGAGCCCTCCGGACAGCTGCGTCGTGGACAAGCAGCCCGCCTCGGCGTTTCAGGCAGTGGCCTGGGTCGGCCCGTCCCTGCAGGCAGCGTGGGACTACCGCGAAATGTCGCCCACCGTCCATGTCCAGGCCGACGGAAAGACAACCGTCTGGGCCGGCGGATGAAGGAGGAGGTCCACCACGCAGAGCACGGGGAAGCAGAAGCTTCCTCACCACCGACTGCCGCGGGTCCGCCGGACGGGCGGCTGCACGCGCGGGCGTCCAGGCGCCGTGTGCTCGGCGTGCCTGGCGGGGGGCAGAGAGCGACCGGTGCCGAGGGTGCTGGGTCACTCCCCGGCCCCGGTCGCTGTCGGGGTCAGGTCGTCGTCGGCGACTTCTCCGTCGACGGCCTCTCACGGAGGGTGTTGACGACCGCGCGCTCCAGGACCGCCGACTTGTTGATCAGGGTGCCCTTCTCGCCCATGGAGGTGTCCCTGATGAGGTAGCTCCGTTCGCCGAGGTACTCCAGGGTGGTCGAGTTGAAGATCCAGGTGGTGCGGTCACCGGTGCGGGTGTTGTCGCGGGCCACACCGATCCCGTGCCGGCCGGCCGCGTCCACCGCGTCGGAGTCGACGGTCACGCCGGGGATCTTCGCGGCGGCCTTGTACAAGGCGGCCGCGGTCTGCGGCGGCATCACCGTCTCCCGCAGCAGCTCACCGATGGTGTCGAAGGTGTCCTGGGCCTGGTCCCGGTCCTTGGCCGGGGTGTTGCGCTGGTCCTGGTCCCGGGCGATCTCGGTGGTGAGCCGCTGGAGCAGGGCATCGGGATCGGTGGGTAGCGAGGCCAGCCATGTGTACGTCGGCCGGCTGAGGCCTGCCGGGTAGCCGACGGCGGGCTCGCCGTCCGGGACGCCGACCTCGATCGGGTAGTACGAGCCGTCCTCGTGGATCAGGCCGACATCGATCACCGGTCCTGCCTTCTGCGACATCCAGACCTCACGCTCGCGGGGCTTGGTCAGCTTCACCGGGCTGCCGAGCTTGCCGTCGTTCTCGGTCTGCAGTGTCTTGACGTACACGAACTGGTCGTCTGTGACCTTCTGTTCGCCCTTCTTCGCGGCGACCGAGGCGATCCGGTCGAGCAGCACGGCCGCGCCACGCGGGGGCGTGGCCCGGGAACCCGTGCCTGTGGCGGACGGTGCCGGAGCGTTGTCCTGGCCGGTGGCGGCGAGCGTGGTCAGCAGCACCCCGCCCAGAGCCAGTCCGGCGGCGGGCAGCAGAACGGCGGGGCGCAGGAGACGGGGGCGGGTGGAGGTGCGGTCGCCGTCCTGTTCGATCAGACGCATCAGGGTGTCCTTGTGGTGGAGATGACGGCCAGGGGGCAGGTCCCGTTCGGCCGGGGCCGGCAGCAGCCGGGCCAGTTCCTCGCGTTCGGCCCGCTCGAGGCCGGAGGTACGGTCGTTCATCAGGCTTCCTCCTGGATGGGCAGGGCCACGAACGCGGCCCTGCTTTCTACCTCTCCGCGGCCGGGGCGTGGTTCCCTCCCGGACCGGACCGGTTCTCCGGGGTGGGCTTCCCGCGCGGACCCACCCGGCGTCCAGCCGAGTTCCTCGTCGGTGAGCCGACGCAGCCGGGTACGGGCACGGGACAGCCGCGACCGCACGGTGCCCACCGGAATGCCCAGCGCCTCGGCGGCTTCGGCATAGTTCAGCCCGGACCAGACACAGAGGGCCAGCACCTCGCGTTCCTGGCGGCGGAGTCCGCCCAGCGCCTGCCGGACCGCGGCGAGCCGCCGTGCGTCGTCGACGCGTCCGACCGTGGCATCCGCGATGTCCGCCACCAGTTCCGGGGCGGGGCGGCGGGCCAGGAAGGCCAGGCGCCGCCCGATACCGCGGTTGGCGTTGCGTGCCTTGTTGGTGGCGATACCGAGCAACCACGGCCGCAGCGAGTCGCCCTCCGGGTCGACGGCGTGACGGGTACGCCAGGCCGCCAGGAAAGTCTCGGACAACACCTCCTCGGCCGTCGACCAGTCGCCCGACAGCCGGTAGGCGTGGTTGTAGACCTTCCGCGCGTGTTCTTCGTAGAGCGCGGTGAACGCCTCGCGGTCGCCCGCCCTGATCCGTGCGCGCATGCACTCCCGATCTCCCTGCTCATCACTTCTCACACCCTCTACCTCTCCGGCCCGACCGAGGGGTTCCCGTGACCCGCGCCACACCGTGGGGCCACTGATACCGGACGGCCGGATCCACAGACCACGGGTGAGACGCAACCTCCCTCGTCCATCCCGGTGCCGGCCGAACCGGTTACCAGTTGGTGGAATGGCTGGCGCGCGGTGCCACCCGGACCTCTCACGGCCCGGGCCGCCGAAGTTCCGGACCGGGTGCTTTGCGGCGTTGTCGGCCGGATGGTGCTGATCCCGGGTGAGTTGATCCGTATCTCCCGTACCGGGAGCCCCTAGTTGGGCGGCATGCGCAGTGAACACACGTCACTACCGTTTGCAATCAATAGGGGGCGGATGTCACGGCCGAAGGAAACCGACTGAACCGGCACGCTGACGATGCTGCACACCGCCGTGATGAACACGGGGACCGATCCGCGCGATGCCATCGGCAAGGGCATGGAGAAGCTGGAAGCAAGAGGGCAGGCCACACAGGAGTCCACCGAGCAGGCCGTGGTCGACGAACTCAGCCGCATGCGGACGGAACCTGCGCGAGGCCCGGGACCGGCTGACGGCCGGCGGAGACATGCTGTACACGGAGGTGCGCCGGGCCGTCACCGCACTGCAAAGCGAGATGCACGGGGTGAGGGAAGCAATCGAAGCCCTCACCCCGCTCGCCCCGCCCATGACACCGACGCCGCCCCTCACCGGCAACGGACGCGTACCTGCCGCCCACGCGGCACCGCCGCCGGAAGCCGCCGAACCCTTCACACCGGCCGCCGGGCAGGACCTGGGCATCGAGGCCACGACCACCCACGACGCCACGCCGCAGATCGCAGCGACCGTCGTGATTCCGGAACAGCGCGACAGCGATGGCCCGGGCAGCTCGGACAACCCACTGATACCGGTGGATGAGCTCCGGCGCGCGGTACGCGACGCCCCACACTCAACGGGATCGTGTGGAAGGTGCGGTGTCCAGCCGCTTCCTGACCCGGAACGACCTGGACAACAGCCGGGCTAACTGCCCTGCGACGTCAGGCAGTTCATGTCGGCGTATCACCGACTGTGATCCACCGCTCGAGATCGTTCGAAGGCACCACCCAGCCGGGGCCAGGTCGGGCCGATCGGCATGCAATCCCCCTGGAAGGGGACATGAGTCGGTATGACCGTCGCCTCACGAGCCCCGGCCCAAGTCCCGACTCACGTTCCGGCCCGAGGCTGTGTCGCCCGGTTGGTGGGGCGGGCCCCCGCCGGGGTGCGGCCGTATCTGGAATTGCTGCGGCTGGACCGGCCGGTGGGGGCCTGGCTGCTGGTGGTGCCCGGATGGATTGCCCTGGGAGCGATCGCCGGGCCCCGGGACGGGGGCCTGCTCGGGCTGCTGCTCCTGGTGTACGGGGTGCTGTCGAGAGGGGCCGCCTGCGGGCTCAACGATGTGCTGGACGCGCGGTTCGACGCGCAGGTGCCGCGTACGGCAGGGCGGCCCGTCGCCTCCGGAAGGCTGGCGGTCGGGCGGGCGCTGGTGTTGTGTGTCGTGGTGGGGGCCGTCGCTCCGCTGGTGATGGGCTTCTGGAGTGTGGAGGCCGTGGTGTGGGCGGCGGTCGGGGCGCCGCTTGCGGCGGTGTATCCGTATATGAAGCGGGTCACCCACTGGCCGCATGTGTGGCTGGGGATCACCATCAACTGGACGGTGCCGCTGGTGTACGGCCTGCTCACCGGAGGGCTCGGGCTCGGGGGCGGGGTGCTGTACGGGGCGCTGATCTGCTGGGCCGTGGGGACGGACGTGATCTACGCCTGCCAGGACCGGGAGGCCGATGTGCGGGCCGGGGTGCGGTCGGCCGCCGTGCTGCTGGGGCTGCGTAGCCGGGTGCTGGTGGGCGGCGTGTACGCGGGGTGTGTGGTGCTGCTCGCCTGGTTCGGGGTCGTGGCCGGGCTCGGGCCGCTGTACTGGCCCGGACTGTGCGTGGTCGCGGGGCAGTTGGGATGGCAGGTGTGGCGGGCCGACCCTGCGGATGTCGGAGCCTGCGGGCGGGCGTTTGGTACCAATCCCCTGTGCGGACTGCTCATCCTCGTGGCCGTGCTCGCCGGACGGGTCGGTACCCTCGGCTGAGGGAAACGGATCCTGGAGGTGTCGGTGGGACTGCGGGAACGGATCGCGGCGGAACTCACCGCGACCATGCACGGCGGGGATCTCAAGCTGGAGCGGTACGCCGGGCCGCCCGGTGATCCCGGGCTGTTCGGGATCACGCCGGGGGATCCGGTGTGGAGGGTGCACGGGCAGGCTACCGGGATGCTCATCGGCGGCTTCGCCGCGCTCATGCTCCAGTCGCTGCATCCGCTGGCCATGGCGGGGGTCGACCAGCACTCCGACTTCCGCGCCGATCCGGTCGGGCGGCTGAACGGAACCGTACGGTTCATCACCACGACCACGTTCGGTTCCTCGGCCCCCGCCCGCGAGGTGATCGACCTCGTCCGGCGGATCCACACCCGGGTGCACGGCACCGCCCCCGACGGCCGGCCGTACCGCGCGGACGACCCCGACCTGCTCACCTGGGTGCACACCGCCGAGGTGCGCAGCTTCCTCGCCGGCTATCAGACCTACGCGCCCCGGCAGCTCCGGCTGACCCCCGCCGAGTGCGACGACTACTACCGCCAAGTCGCCCCCATGGCAGGGGCGTTGGGCGCACGGAACGTACCGCTCACGTCCCTCGAAGTCGAGCGATACCTGGCTCGCCTCCGCCCCCGACTCCACGCCACTGCGGCCGCGTTGGACTCGGTACTGTTCCTCCGTCGCTTCGGACGCACACGACGGGAGCGGCTGGTCGTAAGCCTGCTCACGAACGCCTCGGTCGGGCTGCTCCCCGACTGGGCCCGCACCGAACTCGGCATCCACCGTCCGGCCCCCGTCCGCACCGGCTGGGACCGGCCCCTGGCGACGGCCGTCGGACGCACCCTCCAGTGGGGGCTCGGGCCCTCCCGGATCCAGGCAGCCGCACGGGGGCGGCTGGCGGGGGCGGGGCAGGGATGACGTCGAGATCTTCGAGGCGTCCGGCAGCAGCACGCTTCGATGGAGGGGGACCGGCGGCTCACCGGGTTTCATGACCGGGCGCGGTCAGACTTTCGCACTCGCCCCCCGGGCCCGGTCTTCGAACTCCCGCCTGCGCCGCGACGCCCTGCACTTCCCAAGCTCTACGGGCAGGGAGGTACACCCACCCCAAGTTCTGCGAGCAGGGAACACCCCCACTCGCCGCACTGGGCACAGACCCATGTACATCCGGTACGAGAGCCTGCACCCGGCACTTCCTCAAGCTCTCCGAGCAGAGGGGGTGCCCCCCCGGAGCACGCACCTGACGCCGCGGCGCCCGCCCTCCTGGCGGACGACAGGAGTTCGACGACAGCCCTTGCCCGCGCCGGATGGTGCGTGTGCTTCAGGAACTCACCGCGGCTCGGTCGGAATCGCTGCGAAGGACACAGAATTCGTTGCCTTCAGGGTCGGCAAGGACTGCCCAGCCAGAGCCATCGGGGTTCCGGTGATCGGTCACAAGGGTGGCGCCGAGGCCCAGCAGCCGTTCCACCTCCTGCTCACGCGAGGTCTCGGGACGCAAACACAGATGGATCCGGTTCTTGATCTTCTTGGACTCGAGCACCTGGTTGAAGTACAGCACTGGTCCGTCCGTCAGCAGCACCTGAGTCTCCTGGTCACCCGGTCTGTCCTCCGGATGCAGTGGACAGCCAGTCACCTTGCTCCAGAACCGGGCCAGCTCATAGGCATCCGCACAGTCGATCGCCACGTTCTGCAATACCGAAACCATGCGCGCAAGCCTTCCTGACTTCCACCCCGGACGCCACCGAGGTGCCCTCGGCCTTCGCGCACAGCGCCGCGCCGCGTCCGATGCCTCGCGCCGGCCCACCAGGGACTCCGGGACAGCCATGAGTCGTGGTCGGGTGGCGACGGCTCGCGTGGCCGCCCGCCCTGGGGCGGGCAACGCCGATGCGCATGAGGACCTCGATCATCTGTACTGCGTCGCCCCACCGACAAGCGCATCGTCCAGGACCGAGATGTGGTCGCCGGCCGGGTTCACGTCGGTATGGGCGGGACGGACCCGTCCCGACCCGGTGTGGCTGACCACCCCGTAATCGTCGGACGAAACGAAAGGCCTGGGACGTGACCCGATAGTGTGCACGTAGAAATTTCCTTTCCCACGTAGCGACAGAAGCCCCGGACAAGCCTGTCGTCCCGGGCCGGAAGGCGCTTCCGCTTCCCACTCGCGATCCGGACACCACCGCAACTGAAACGCGGGGGTCAGTAGAGAGGGCCATCATGGCTTCGCGACCACAGCTTCCCGACGCATACCACAAAGCCGTCGACCGCTTGGCAGGCCGGGATATCGGCGCCCGCCTCTCCGCGTTGCTCGAACTGGACGCGCTGGTCATGGAGGACTCCTCGTGGCGGCAGAGCGTGGTGGACGCGATCTGCGGCTATCTGCGCGCGCCCGAGATGGAGGGAAGTCAGGACGGTGAGGTGCGGCGGGAAGCGCTCCGGATTCTGGCCTCCCAACTGCGGGTAGCTCCGGACAACTCGGGAGAAACCCCTGGTGCCGCGAGAGTCCCGAAGGGTCTGCAGGTGGATCTCTCCGGTGCCGAGCTCGGGGATGTCGATTTCAGCGGCTGCCGTTTCGATGGCGCGTCTTTCGCGGATACATTGTTCAACGGTCAGTGCGTCTTCGACGGTGCACATTTCACTGGCGAAGCTCAATTCCAGTGCGCGCTCTTCGCATCCGATGTCAGCTTCTCACAAGTGCGGTTCGGTTGCTGGGCCGTCTTCGGTCGCACCCGATTCCGCGGTCGAGCGAATTTCGATGGGGCTCGTTTCCAGGGGATGGCATGGTTCGGGCACGGCGAGGAGTCGATCGACGAGAATGACGATGCGACGTGGGAGGCCGTGCAAAAGAGAAGAGCGATTCCCTGGGGAGAGCTGAACGAGGACGACCCGATGTGGCCGCGCGACGTTCTTGTCGGTGAGTACCAGAGTTGGGGGGAGGGTGGTGATGGAGCACGATTCAACGGCGAGGTGTCCTTTCGGGACGCCCGGTTCGAGGACGACGCCTGGTTCTGGAAGGCGCGATTCGGTGGCGGATCGCTGTTCCAGCGTGCGGCGTTCTCCGGCCGAGTGCATCTCGACCACCCCTCCGTCGACCTCACCGCCGCCCGGGTGGCCGGCGCTGGTGCGGACGACGAGCAGCGCTGGCCTTTCGGCTGGACGGTGAGTTTCGAGCGCGGAGGCGAAGGTGAGAACGGGGATGAATACGCGGGTCGCCTGATACCCGATCGTGCCACCCACGCTTTCTGTCGTCAGATCGCTGATTCGGATCCTGCGGTACGGCTCTCGGGCTTGCGCGACCTCGAAGGCGTCGGCGACGCCGAACCCGGGCTCAGGCAGCGAGTGGCCGACACGATATGTGAGTATCTGCGGATGCCCCTGACGTTCGACGTCACAGTCCAGCCGACAGCCCTCACCGCCGACCAGGCTCAGGAGTTGCGCACACGACATGCCGCGCAACGGATCCTCGCAGACCGCACGCGCCACACGGCGGACACGCACTGGGGAGACCTCTCTCTGAGGCTCTCCGGTGCAACACTGATCGACTTCGACCTCAGTGAATGTCACCTGCGGTACGGGGACTTCTCCGGAGCCCAGTTCTATGGAGCAACCACATTCGAAGAAGTGTTGTTCAGTACAGGTGTTGATTTCTGTATCCGAGGAACCCACTCGGGGCGCGCATCCTTCCACGGTGACGCCACCTTCACCGGAGCCCGGTTCGGCAGCGAGGGTTGGGGTATGCGGGATTTGATGGAATGGGGCCTGAAGGGGTGTGTATTCCATTCTCAGGCCACTGACATCCCCTGAGAAAAATGATCCGACATGGGGCGGACCTGATACGGGCGCCGTACGTGTGCGGTGTCCGTACCGGAAGACCAGGTGTGCGGACGCCCTGCGATCACGTCGGCCCAGGGGCAGGGCCAGGCGGGCGGCCTCGATGCGGCCGGCTGGCCTGGAAGGCGTCATCCGCGGACAGCGACGCCGCACCACCATCCCCGAGCCGACCACCCCGCGCCCGCCGGACCTGGTCAACCGGCGCTTCGCCGCGAGCCGACCCAACCAGCTCTGGGTCGTCGACCTGAGCTGTATCCGCACATGGTCGGGCTGGGTCTACGCCGCCTTCGCCCTGGACGTGTACTCACGGATGATCGTCGGGTGGCAGCTCGCCACCCACATGCGGACCGATCTCCCACTGGACGCACCGGAGATGGCCTTGTGGAGGCGGGGGACCAAGAAGGGTTCGGGACTGATTCATCACAGCGACCGCGGTTCGCGATATGTGTCAATTCGCTACGGGGAGCGACTCCTGGAGGCGGGTGCGGCCGCATCGGTCGGTTCCGTCGCCGACTCGTACGGTAACGCTATGGCCGAGGTCCTCAACGGCTCGTCAAAAGCCGAGCCGATCGAGCACCAGGGCTCCTGGCGGGACGTTGACCAGGCCGAACATGCCGTCGTCCAGTGGGTCGGCCGGTACAACACCGAGCGGCTGCACTCTGCCCTTACCTCCCACCCGAGGAATTCGAGGCCGCGTACTACCGTTCCCTGGTGACCCAAAATACCGCCTGAAAGCACACAAGCCGGCCGCTACGAAACTCGGGGCAGCTCATCACGGCGTGCTTTCCGGTTTTTGCCGCAGCTGGTCGAGGAGGAGTTCGATAGCTGCCTTCGCCTCCCCCAAAGGCGTGCCAGTTGCCTTCCGCCAGGTTTTGAGTGCCTGAACGCGATCGCCCGCAAGTGCGTGAGAAACGGCCAGTCGCGCGTAGAGGGGCTGGCCCGGGAGCTGGACAGGGATGGGTCGTCCACGTGGCTCGCCGCTACGACCGCTGGGATCGTGCTCGTTACACAGAGAGTGCAGGTAGTTAAGCGGTGCACGTTCGGTAGGCCGTTCGGCGCGGAAGGCCACAAGCTCCCAGCCAAATTCTGCCCGCTCGGACCGTTCCTTGTTCAACCCAATGCCCAACAGCCCAGGATCGTCGATCAGTTGGCAGGCGTTGTATATGACGAGGTGCTGCATGACTCGCACCACATCGGTCAGATCGTCCGGATCCACACCACAGGCCAAGATCCGGTTCAGAGCGGCCGGCTCTGGGACGTGCCCTTGCTGGCAGCCCCACGCTTCCATCCACGCCGGCTTGCCGTCGTTGTAGTCGTCCTCATCGACGACCAGGCTCCACAGGGCATTGACGAAGGACTCGTGCGCACGTACCGGCCAGTCCTCAGGCTGAGGATCTCCGTCGAGGGTCATCCGCCCACACTGTCACATGAAACATCTGAAGAACCAACCAAACCAGGATCGCGATCTACGGCTGGAGTACTAGTAGTGGTGACAATGCTTCCGGAAATCACAGCCCTGTTGGGCGAGCCCCGCTTCAACTGGTCGGATCCGGCTCCATGGATCGAACTGGAGCAGGAACTCGGTATCGAATTTCCCACGGATTTCCATGAGATCCTTGACGCCTACGGTTCGATAGAGATCAACACCCAGTTGTATCTGAAGCACCCCGCCGGCCACCTTCTGCACAGTCTGGGAGAAAAGATCAGGGGAGACCTCGAGCTCTGGCGCGAGGAGGACATGGCGGAGTTCCTGCCGAGCCCGGTGGGTGCGAACCCCGGGGAACTGTTGCCGGTGGCGTCGGCCACGACGGGCGAGGCGGTTTTCCTTCGCATTCCCGACAACCCCTCGTCGCCCTGGCGAGTCGTGGTCCAGGAGTTCGACAGTCCGGCCTGGACGCTCTACGAGATGACGTTCGGTGAGTGGTTGCTGGCTTATCTCAAGGGCAGGGACGTGACGGTCCGTTCTCGCAACTTCGCTCCTGACGGCCCGTTCTACGAATTCCTGCCCTGAAAATGAACGTGGTGGTGTCTCCTGTCCTGGTGACAGGAGACACCACGCGGGACGTGTGCCCGGACACCGGCCCGGCCCGTCCGCCCTGCGGGCAGGCCCGCGCGATGCCGGACCAGCGCGCTGCCCTGCGCGGGCCCGGCACCGGCTGGGACCTGTACACGTGGCGCCGCTCCGGGCTGACGCATCCGGGTGGGCAGGGCGTGTGCGAGTTGTTGCTGATGGCCAGGTCCCGGCACAGGAAGGCGGAGAACGTCCGCCGCTGCGGCAAGCTCTCCCCTGAGGCGATCGCCGGGCTCACGAGACTGCTCGCGCCCGGCGACAGGCGACGCTGAGACCCCTTTTCGACGCGGACCGTTGCGGGCTGCGAGTCAGGTTCGGCGTGGCCGCCGTTGTACGACGTCGGCGAGCACCGTGGTCACCAGCTTGTTGACGGTTGCCGTGGTCGGTGGGTCGGGGGCGCGGTCCGCGAAAAGGAGGTGCCCGCCTCCGACCAAGGAGAGGGTGAGTGAGTCGATGTCGGCGTCGGCCGAGATGCGGCCCATTGCGCGCTCGTCGGACAGGTAGGCGGAGACCGCGGTCGTGACCTGGGCGAGGATCGCGATGCCGCCTTCGGGCCTGGCTTGCCGCAGCCGCGCGCGCAACTCGTCCCGGAAAGTGATGAGCGGGACGATCGCCACGGGAACCGGTCCGAACAGGGTGGTCAGCGCCTCGGTGAGGTTATCGGCCACGGTGCCGGTGCCGACGGTCTCGCGCAGCGCATGCGCTTGCGTCTCGAGCTGTGCGGCCCGGTCGAGCACGAGCTCGGTGAGGAAAGCATCGAAGTCGGTGAAGTGCCGGTGCAGGACACCTTTTGCGCAGGCTGCCTCGTCGGTGACGGCCCGGCTGGTCAGCCCGTTCGCGCCATCCCGCAGCAGCACGCGTTCGGCGGCGTCGAACAGCTGCTGCCGCGCGTCGCGAAGGTGTACCCCGGTCGGCACTTGCAGGTCCTCTCGTGCGCCAGGATCCTGGCATCCGTTGGCATGTGGGCGCTTGCCCACTAAAGTGAACGCATGCCCACCTTACCGCGAGAGCAACCAGAGCCGACGCAACCGCATCAGGTTCGCAGGATGGCCGAGTCCTTCGGCACGGATGCGCAACGCTACGACCGGGCCCGACCGGGCTACCCCGATGACCTGGTGGCGCGTGTCGTCGCCGGGAGCCCGGGGCCTGACGTGCTCGACGTCGGCTGCGGCACGGGCATCGCGGCCCGTCAATTCCAGGCCGCCGGTTGCGCCGTGCTCGGCGTCGAGCCGGATGCGCGGATGGCCGACTTCGCGCAGGCCCGCGGCCTGCAGGTCGAGGTGGCAACCTTCGAAGCCTGGGAGCCGGCCGGCCGAGTGTTCGACGCGTTGATCGCGGCCCAGTCGTGGCACTGGGTGGCCCCGGTCGCCGGCGGCGTGAAGGCGGCCCGGGTGCTGCGTCCGAACGGGCGCCTGGCGATCTTCGGGCACGTATTCGAGCCGCCTGCCGAGGTGGCCGAGCCGTTCGCGGCTGCTTGCCGTCGGGTGGTGCCCGACTCCCCGTTCAGCCATCAGCCGGCGCGACGTCCGTCGGACGTGTACCGAGCGGGGTACGCGAAGATCGCCGACAAGATCCGCGAGACCGAGCAGTTCAACGACCTGGAACAGTGGCGATTCGACTGGGAGCAGTCCTACACGCGCGACCAATGGCTGGACCTGCTCCCCACCACCGGCGGCCTCACCCGACTTCGTCCCGATCAGCTGGCCGAGATACTGGGCGCGGTCGGCCTTGCCATCGAGGCTCTGGGTGGCCGCTTCACGATGCACTACACCACTCTGGTGACCACCGCCGTACGCGTCGGCACTCCTTGATCCGCTGCTCGCACCCTGGCCGAGCACGTACGGCTGCGGCAGTCGTGGGTGATTGCCCGCACGGCCGGTTCACTCTGCCCTCAAGTACCTTCGGCCTGTACCGACTCACCGCGTATGCAGGACGAAGTCGTGTCCCTCCTAGGAAAGAAGCCCTCTTGCAGCGCCACGAGAGCGTCAGATCGAAGGGAACAGGTGACGTCCGTTCGGGCGGGCACAAGGACCCGCGGCTGCGGCTCGCAGGCGGCCCCCGGGGCTACTTGCCCTGCAGTCCACCGTTGCGTCGTGCCACTGCGCCGACTGGGGAGGCTGAGTGACTCGCGGCGCCGGCGGAGCGGAACTGGCAACACATCGCCCGTGCCGCGAAAACCGGATCAACTCCGCGTAGCCGGACGGACACGCGGCCGACCGCGCGCCAAGGGCAGGTGGCCGCCGCCGCCGCTTTGCCGGTCGCCGGATCGGCGGCGCCCCGTGTCCACCATCCGTCCAGGCGCCCTTCCCGACGCCTCCAACACCTCGTCCGCCTCTGGCGACCAGCTGTTCATCCTGGGCCCCCGCTCCTTCGGCTACGGCCGCGCGGGGGCCGTGTCGCCGTCGCTCCTGCTGCGCCAGTCCCCGAAGAGTCCCGGACCCATCTGGTCGAGGACCGATTCCAGCAGCGTTCCGATGTGCGACGCGGTGGTGGGTTCCTTGCCGCACCAGTTCCGCATCGCCACGCGGCCGGCCGTGGCGAAGACGGCGACCATCAGTTGGGGACGCATGTCGGAACCGGTGGGGATGCCTTCGCGTTCCGCGATGACCTCGGCCAGCCGAGCCTCAAGTCCGGCGGTGCGGCGCAGTAGTTCGGCGTTCAGGCCGGGCGTCCGGTCGATCAGCCGGAGCAGCGACGCATCGACACCGGACGCGCCGCCTCCCTCCAGAGTGCGCAGAACCGCACCGAACGCCGCGCGCATCGCACGCATGGGATTCTCTTCCGCCGGTCGTGACCGAAGCGCTGCGACCAGCGCGTCCCCGCTCGCGGTCAGCGGGGCCAGCACGAGATCCTCCTTGGCGGGGAAGTAGCGGAAGACCGTGCGCGGGGAGACCTCCGCCGCGTCCGCGATCTGGTCGACGGTGGTCCGTTCGTACCCCTGGGCGAGAAAGAGTCCGGCCGCCGTACGCGCGACGTCCTCACGCGTGCGCTGCATCCTGCGCGTCCGCAGATTCTGTCCGGGCACGGCGACCCTCCTCCAGCTCGGTGTGCTCAGTGCGTCGGGGCCGACGGCGCCCCTGCCGCTGCGGCATTCTCCTGCGCGAGCCGCTCCATGCCGCTCTGCGTCTTGAGCGGCTTCTCCTTGATGAAGAGCACCGCGATCAGGGCGAGGAACGCGAAGGGGGCTCCGATCAGGAACACGTCCGCGGTCGCGACCCCGTACGCGTGCTCGACCACCAGACGGGCCGGTGCGGGAAGCGTGGAGAGGTCGGGAACGCCGTGCCCGGCACCTCCGCCGCCCGCCGCCCCGCCGAAGCCCTTCTCCAGCTCGCTCGCCACCCGGTGGCTCAGTACGGCGCCCAGCGCGCTCGTGCCGATCGCCCCACCGAGGCTGCGGAAGAACGACAGCACCGAGGTCGCCGCGCCGAGTTCCGACGCGGGTACGTCGTTCTGGGCCGCCAGGACCAGGTTCTGCATCAGCATGCCGACGCCGACGCCGAGAACCACCATGTAGACGCTGAGCAGCCCGAACGAGGAGTCCGCGCTGATCGTGGACAGCAGGCCCATGCCTGCGGTCATGATGATGCCACCGGCGATGAGGAAGCCCTTCCACTTGCCCCGGGCGGAGATGATCTGCCCGGCGATCGTCGTGGACAGCATCAGACCGAGGATCATCGGCAGGCTCATCAGGCCCGCGACCGTCGGGGACTTGCCGAGCGAGATCTGGAAGTACTGGGAGAGGAAGACCGTACCGCCGAACATGGCCACACCGACCAGCAGGCTCGCCACCGTCGTCAGCGTGACCGTGCGGTTGCGGAAGATGTCCAGCGGGATCATCGGCTCCTGGACCCTGGATTCGACGACGACCGCCGCGACCAGCAGGACCACACCGGCGGAGACCAGTGCGGCGGTCTGCCACGACGCCCAGTCGAACCGGTTGCCCGCGAGGGTCACCCAGAGCAGCAGTGCGCTGACCCCGCTCATGATGAGGACGGCACCGAGGTAGTCGATCTTCACCTCTCTGCGGACCGTCGGCAGCTTCAGGGTCAGCTGGAGCAGCACGATCGCGAGCAGGGCGAACGGCACACCGATGAAGAAGCACCAGCGCCACCCCAGCCAGGAGGTGTCCACGAGCACACCGCCGATGAGCGGTCCCGCGACGGTGCCGACCGCGAAGACGGCGCCGAAGATGCCGGAGTACCGGCCGAGTTCACGCGGTGGAATGATCGCCGCCATCACGACCTGGGCCAGCGCGGTGAGACCGCCCGCACCGATGCCCTGCACCACGCGGCTCACGATGAGCAGGCCGACACTGTGCGAGAAGCCGGCGACGAGCGAGCCGACGATGAACATCGACAGGGAGAGCTGGATGAGCAGCTTCTTGTCGTAGAGATCGGAGAGCTTGCCCCAGATCGGGACGGTCGCCGTCATCGCCAGAAGCTCGGCGGTGACCACCCAGGTGTAGGAGGACTGGGTGCCGTGCAGATCGGCGATGATCCTGGGAAGGGCGTTGGAGACCACGGTGGAGGCCAGGATGGCCACGAACATGCCGGCCATCAGGCCCGACATGGCCTGCAGTATGTGACGGCGTGTCATGGCGGCTGGTGCGGCCCCCTCGGGCGCACCGGCTTCGGGTGTGACGGCAGCGGTCATCGGCTGACGTTCCTCATTCTCTTGTGAAGGGCCCCCGGCCGGGGGCCTCGGATGTGCTTCAGCCGCTCAGACCGTCGGCCAGCGAGTTGAACGCCTCGCGATAGATGCTCTGGAACGTGCGGGTACGGCCGGACGCAACCCAGAGCTCGACGGCGGCGCGCACGGCGGCGATCACCACGTGCGCGAGAAGCCGAGGGTAGAGATCCGACTCGGGGTCCTGGCCGAGGCGTTCGGCCACGACAGCGACCAGGGCGCGCTCGTCCGCGCCCTGTGCGGCCAGGAATGCGGGAAGCAGCGAAGGGCTCGCCCTGAGCACGGACATCTGGAGTTCCCAGCGTTCGTGATCCTCCTCGATGTGGGCGAGCTCCTGGCCGATCCCCTCGCGCAGGGCATTGAGTGCCGTGAGTTCTTTCGGTGCGTTGAGCACTGCGCGACGGGCCCGCTCGGCGTTGTCCTGATCGGGACGGGTGATCGCGTCTTCCAGGCACGGGAAGTAGTTGAAGAAGGTGCGCACGGAGACGCCGACCGCATCAGTGACCGCTTCCACGGTCACATTCTCGATTCCGCGGTCCGCGGCCATGCGCAACGCCACGTCCGCAAGGGCGTCACGCGTCGCACGCTTCTTGCGTTCGCGCAGCCCGAGGGGCATGTCGTCGGCACTCATGGTGTGCATGCTATGTAATTTTGCGTGGTGTGCAAAATTCTTTTCCGGTGCGGTCCTGGCGATCACCGCTCACCCCGGCCCGTGCTCCTCGCCCATGAGGCCGTGCGGTGGTGAAGGGATCCTTGGGCCGGTGTGGCCCGGTTCGTGCCGCACGATGGAGGATCCTCGGGTCACCGGTGCCCGCGCGTTCCACGCACGGGGCGAGTCGTCTGTCGCCGGGGGTCTGCAGCCCCCCGGCGGTGCCGGCCGCCGGTCAGCTCAGCCGGGCGTCGGCGTAGACGGCCATCGCGTCGCGCTGGTAGACGGCCAAACCGTCGGCGATCCTGTCGTAGTTCGCCCTGATCCGCGGGTTGTCGACGTAGGTCTGGCCCAATCCCTTGTAGGCGACCGCGTTCGGGGACCAGAACCGGCAGATGCCCTGGTAGTGGGATTCCATTTCGGCCTGCACCGCAGGATCGGCGACCGGCGTGCCGGCCACCATCAGCTCCGCGACGCGGATGATCTGCGCCGTCACCTCACGTTGCCATTGCTCCTGATCCTCGGCGGTCATCGTCGCGACGGCCTTTCTGGACTGTTCCCAGGCCTTCGGCCACCGCTCGCGCACCTCGGCCTCGGCCTCGGCGTCGGCGTCGGTGTGCTCGAATCCGTCGAACAGGTTCTCCGGCCTGTTGATCCTTGTCATGGCGTCGTGTTCCCTGCCTTCCTCCAGTTCGGCGATGGTTCGCTCGACCGTGCGGGCGAGCGTCTCCAGCCGGTCACGCTCTCCGAGGAGCCGCAGGTGGTGCTCGCGCAGCACGGTCACCTGGTCGGCCTGGCTGTCCAGGACCGCCTGGATCTCGCGCAGCCCCAGGCCCAACTCCCGCATCAGCAGGATCTGCTGCAGTCGCAGCAGACCGGCCTCTTCGTAGTGGCGGTGCCCGTTGCTTCCGATCCACGCGGGTGGCAGCAGACCGATCTCGTCGTAGTGCCGCAGCGTCCGGGACGTCACCCCGGACATCCGGGCCACATCCGCGATCGACCAGGCCATTGCCGTGCCTCCCATCACCCGGCCGGTCCCTCCGGCCGCATGGACGACCGTAGAAGTTGACGCAGCGGAAACCGCAAGCCGGAGCCGGCGTACGTCGAGCGCCTTCGCGCTCCGCTCGGCTTCGCCCGTCCGTGGCGACGAGGCCGGGACCGCTGCCGGGCGGCAAAGTTCCTGAACGAGCGGGGCCTCGCGACCAAGGACGAACTGGCCGGGGACATGGTCCGCCGTCCGGCCGCCGCTCTGCGGCCGACCACTGCGATGCGGGAGCTGTCGCGCAGGTTGTTCACCGGAGATGTCGGCGGCGCAGGCGGACAAACGCCCGAGCACTCGTGCGTTCTCCTCACGGGTCAACCCGCCTGCGTTACCGGGTGCGTGCGGTGAAGCTCCGCCGTCTTCGACCTGCTGCCTGCACGCCTCACCGGCTGCCGCCGCCGATGGTGCGCCCGTACCGGGAGGCGTCGGGAGCGGGCCGGGACGTTCGGCTACAGGATGCCGTAGCCCTCGATCGTGGCTCCCAGGTCGCACCACGCCGTGGAAGTGCCGGGTGCCGAGGTCCGGTTGCCGTAGTGCCTGTACCGGTATCCGGTGCTGGTCTGGTAGCAGTCGATCGTCAGTGTGAAAGAGCCACTTCCCAGGCACGTGATCGATGCCCCGTGGTGCCCGCCGCTGCCCACCATCTCCTTGAGGCCGCCGCACGTCACGGCTTGGGTCTGGGCCGGGCCGGCTGTTGCTGAGGTTGTTGTCGCCAGCAGTAAGCCCGTTCCGAGAGCGAGTGTGGATACGGCCGCAGTGGTACGGCGCTTGAACATCGGGGCCTCCCCGTTCGGTGGTCGATCAGTGCCGCGCCAACGTAGGCCGGACCGGGGCGTTCCGCGCAGAGCACACCCAGAGCGCACGTAGGGCAAACAACGGCGCACGGCCCAGCCGCAAACCCCGGCAGGAGCTCGGCGAGGAAACCGAGGTGGGACATCTGCTCACGGCCGGCGGTCTCGGCGAGGTCGGGGAACCGAGAGCGGATGGTGGGCAGTCGAAGCATGCGACATGCCTGGTCGCCTGCGCCGGTGGCGGCCTGCTCGGTGAGTCCGCCCTGACGGGGAAGGGACACGGCCCGGGTCCTGCGGACGCCGCCCGGCCCCGCGTACTCGACGGCGAGTGGTCCCTCCACCTCCTCACCCCGAAGTTGCCCGACGTCCGCAGCGCCCGACGGGGCCTCAGGAACACGTAGTGGCGCCGCGCTTCTGTCCCCGGTGGCGGGATGCACACCGACGACGCCACGCGCGGGCGCATTCCGTCCTTGCCCCGAGACGAAGCTCCGCCAGGCACAAGCCCGCGCTGTTCATGTCAAGTCGCCGTGGATTCGGGAGACTTGGAGCGACATGTCCGTACCGGTCTGCGGCAAGCCGCCGCACCGGGTGCGCCGAGTGCGGCCCCCTCGCGGGCCCCGCACGGAGAGAGAGCGGGAAGTGCGGCCGCGTCCGCCCGGTTCGGTCAAACGACAGGTACGGAATGTTCAACCTCTGACCAAGAAATTGACGCGACGGGGCTGGAAATCGTCGTTGTGGGCCCGGGAAACGCCCATCCCCAGCAGCGGGTATGTCTGATTGCGCCCATGCGATCACGCTGAGCATCGAAATTTCGCACCCCTGGCCCGTCCTTGCCGGGCGTACGGTCTCAACAGAATGTTGATCAAGATCCAAAGCCTCCCGGATGCGGGGGTTTTGGTGATTTCGTCATGTCCTCAAAGGAGAAGACATGCCTGCAGTGGAACAGGTGGTGCAGGCGAAGAGCTGGGCCTCTACCCGTGCCGGACAGATACAACTGCGCGGTGTCGCCCAGGTCGCACTCAGCTCGAACGCTTGGGCCGGGCTGCTGTTCACCGTGGCACTGTTCGTGGGTGGATGGCGACTGGGCGTGTACGGCCTGCTCGGTGCGGCCTCGTCCACCGCCGCCGCGGCGCTCCTGGGCGCCGACCGGAAGGGATTGGTCAACGGGCTGCAGGGTTACTGCGGTTGCCTGACCGGGATCGCACTCGTCGTACGGCTCGGCACCTCGTGGCAGACCGCCGTACTGGCCGTGCTCGGCGCAGCGGTCTGTTCGGTACTGAGCGCCGCGGCGGGCCGTCTTCTCGGCCCTCTCGGGCTGCCCGTGCTGACGGCCCCCTACTGCCTGGTCGCCGGGGCGCTGGTGGTCACGCTGTCCAAGGCGCCGGTCACCGACGGTCCGGCCGCACGCGTCTCGGGGTTCACGACCATGACGGCCGCGGAGACCGGGCGGGCGCTCTGCAACAACATCGGTCAGATCTTCTACCTGGACAAGTGGTACGCGGGGCTGATCCTGCTCGTCGGGCTGCTCGTCGCCTCGCGGATCGCCGCCGTCGCGGCGATCGGCGCCAGTGTCGTCGCGTTTCTGACCGCCTGTCTGACAGGACTGCCCGCCGACCGGATCATCGAGGGGCTGTACGGATACAACGCGGTGCTCTGCGCGATCGCGCTGACGGCCACCTTCCTGACTCTCACTCCGTGGACCGCCGGGTACGCCGCGCTCGCCGCGGCTGCCTCGGTCCCGTTCGCCGCTGCCTGGGAAGCAGTTGCCCAGCCCTCCGGCGGATACCCCTTCACCTGGCCGTTCACCGTGACGACCTGGCTCTTCCTGGCGGCTGGTCCATTCCTGGGCCGGCCCGGCATCTCGTCCCAGAAAGCAATGTGACGCCATGAACCTCGCACCGCGGGAAATCGACAAACTCCACGTCTATGTGGTCGCGGACCTGGCCCGCCGCCGCAGGAACCGGGGAACCAAACTCAACTACAGCGAAGCCGCCGCCCTGATCACCGAAGCCGTCCTGGAGGCCGCGCGTGACGGCCGCACCGTCGCCGAATGCATGGAGCTGGGCCGCAAGGTCGTCTCCATCGACGACGTGATGCCCGGAGTGCGGGAGATGCTCACCGTCCTCCAGGTCGAGACGGCCTTCGTCGACGGGACGAAGCTGGTCACCTGCCACGACCCGATCAGCGCCTGAAACACCGAGGAGACACAGATGTCTGGCGGAGCTCAATACCTCTACGGGGACGACCCCGTCGAGATCAACGCCGACCGGGCCAGGATCACACTCACGGTCGCCAACACCGGTGACCGGGCCGTGCAGATCGGCTCGCACTACCACTTCTTCGAGATCAACCGCGCCCTGCGCTTCGACCGCGAGGCCGCCTACGGCATGCGCCTGGACATCCCGTCCGGCACCGCTGTGCGCTTCGAGCCCGGCGACACCCGCGAGGTGGAGCTGTGCGCCTTCGCCGGCACCGGGCGGCTCACCGGTTTCGCCGCGCTCGTCAACGGGGGCCTGTCGGCCCCGGACACCAAGCGCGTCGCCCTCCGCCGCGCGGCGGAGCTCGGCTTCACACACGACGACAGCGACACCGAGACCGACCACGAGGGGGCCCGGGTCTGATGGCGATCATCCCGCGCAAGCAGTACACGGATCTGTTCGGTCCCACCGTCGGTGACCGGTTCCACCTGGCCGACACCAATCTGGTCGTCGAGGTCGAGTACGACCACAACGCCGGTTCCTACGGGGAAGAGGCCGTCTACGGCGGAGGCAAGGCCATCCGGGACGGGATGGCCCAGGACCCGTCCGCACTCAACCGCGAAGGCGCCCTGGACCTCGTCATCACCAATGTCGTGGTGCTCGACCCGGTTCTGGGCGTGGTCAAGGGTGACATCGGCGTCCGCGGTGGCCTGATCGTCGGCGTCGGCAAGGCGGGAAACCCGCATCTGCAGAGCGGGGTCGACCCCAAGCTCGTCATCGGACCGGGCACCGAGGTGATATCCGGCGAACACCTCATCGCCACCGCCGGGGGCGTCGACACGCACATCCACTTCATCGCGCCCCAGCAGGCCCAGGAGGGTCTGTCCAACGGCATCACCACCTTCTTCGGCGGAGGCACCGGGCCGACCGACGGCTCCAACGGCACCACCTGCACCCCCGGCCCGTGGAACATCCACCGGATGCTGGAGGCCGTGGAGGACCTGCCGGTCAACGTGGGTCTGCTCGGCAAGGGGAACGGCAGCCTGCCCGAGGCGCTGCGCGAGCAGGTCGAGGCCGGCGCGGCCGGGCTGAAGGTGCACGAGGACTGGGGCGCCACCCCCGCCACGATCGACACCGCGCTCCGGGTCGCCGACGAGCACGACGTCCAGATGGCCATTCACACCGACACCCTCAACGAGGGCGGCTTCTACGAGGACACCCTGTCGGCGATCGACGGCCGGACCATCCACACCTTCCACACCGAGGGTGCCGGTGGCGGTCACGCCCCCGACATCATCCGGGTGTCCGGCGAGGCCAACGTACTGCCTGCCTCCACGAACCCGACCCTGCCGTACACGATCAACGCGGTGGACGAGCTGCTGGACATGGTGATGGTCTGTCACCACCTGTCCCGCGACATCCCCGAGGACGTGTCGTTCGCCGACAGCCGGGTGCGGGCCGAGACGATCGCGGCCGAGACCGTTCTGCACGACCTCGGTGTGATCAGCATCTTCTCGTCGGACTCCCAGGCCATGGGGCGGGTCGGCGAGTCCTTCGTCCGTGCCTTCCAGACGGCGCACCACTGCAAGGAACTGCGCGGCCCGTTGGCCGAGGACAGCTCCCGCAACGACAACGCGCGTGTGCTGCGGTATCTGGCCAAGCTGACGATCAACCCCGCGACCGCCGTCGGTGCCGCGGACGTGATCGGCTCCCTGGAGCCCGGGAAGCTCGCCGACATCGTGCTCTGGCCGATCCACTCCTTCGCGGCCAAGCCCAAGATGGTCATCAAGGGCGGCATGGTCAACTGGGCACTGATGGGCGATCCGAACGCGTCGCTGCCCACACCGCAACCGGTGTACTACCGGCCGATGTTCGGCACGTACGGCCGTGCCCGGCAGCGCACGTCGGTGACCTTCATGTCCCAGGCTTCCATCGCCGCGGGCGTCCCCGACGAGCTGGGGCTGCAGCGGCGGATCGAACCCGTGCAGCGCTGCCGGACCATCGGCAAGGAGCACATGGTGCGCAACGACGCGCTGCCGCGCATCGAAGTGGACCCGGAGACGTACAAGGTCACGGTCGACGGCGAGCCCGCCACCATCGAGCCGGCGGAGCGCCTCCCGCTCAACCACCTCTTCTACATCGTCTGACCGTCCTCGCGACGGCCGTCTACGGCCGGACCACCTCGGACGGCCCACTGGCACGAACGGAATCCCCGGCGTGAACGACCCGATGCCGATCCCGGCGCTGCTGACCGGACTCCAGCTCACCGACTCGGCTTTCCCCAGCGGCTATTACACCCTCTCCCACGGTCTGGAAGGCTTCCAACAGGCCCGCGCGGTCACCCCGCGCGGTCTGCCCGCCCTCCTCCACGACCTGCTGCGCAACAGCGCGGGGCCGGCCGACGCGACCGCCCTCGCCCTCGCCCACCGTGCGGTCATCGCCGACGACTGGGCGGAGGTGGTGGCCGTGGAACAGCGGTTGCATGCCACCAAACTGGGTCGAGAGGCCCGGCAGGCCGCCGTCCGCACCGGACGGCAGCTGCTGGACCTCGCCGGCGAGGTCTACCGCACCCCACGGATCGAGCGGTACCAGGCCCTCTACCGGGAGGGAGCCGTACGCGGCTGCCAACCGGTCGTCGCCGCCGTCGTCCACGCGGCCAACGGTCTGTCGACCCGCCAGGCGGTCACCTGCGAATTGTTCGCCTTCGCGGCCAGTTTCGTGGGGGCCGCCGTGCGGTTGCGGCTGACCGACCACCGCCGGGCGCAGGTCGTGCTGCACGACGCCTCCCCGGTGATCGAGGAGACCGTCGACGCGTCCCTGCGGCGGGAGTTGGCCGACCTCGGAGGCTGTGTCCCGGTGGCGGATGTCATGGCCGGCCGTCACGAGCGCGCCGAGGCACGCCTCTTCGCCAGCTGAGGGCCGGCTCCGTACCCCCTGGCGGGCGCGCGATGACGGGACAGCCCCTGGTGCCGTGGCCGGCAAGCCTTTCCGGCCACGGCACCAGGGATCGGCGATCGGCACGTCACCGGGGCACGCGAGCCCGGCGTGCTCCGGACGAAAGGTCCCTTCACCACCCGCCCCTCCCACAGACAAGACCACCCCTTCGGAAGGATCACCATGCACGACCCGATGCAGGCCAGGCACCACCACGACCACGACGAGCTCATGCAGCGGCCCAAGGACGGCGTACTGCGCGTCGGCATCGCCGGACCGGTGGGCTCCGGCAAGACCGCGCTGATCGAAGCGCTCGTCCCCGTGCTGATCGAGCGCGGTCGGACCCCTGCCGTCATCACCAACGACATCTACACCAGCGAGGACGCCGCGCACGTGCGCCGTACCCTGGCCGGGCTCCTCGACGCGGAGAGGATCGTGGGGGTGGAGACCGGGGCCTGCCCGCACACCGCGGTCCGGGACGACCCGACGATGAACCAGGCCGCCGCGGACGAACTCGTGGAGCGCTTCCCCGACGTGGACACCCTGCTCTTCGAGAGCGGGGGAGACAACCTGACACTCACCTTCAGCCCCGCGCTGGTCGACCTCTTCCTGTTCGTACTGGACACCGCCGAGGGCGACAAGATGCCGCGCAAGCGGGGCCCCGGCATCACCGAGTGCGAGCTGCTCGTCATCAACAAGGTGGACATCGCGCCCTATGTGCGGTGCGATCTCGGCGTCATGGAATCGGACGCATACCGTGTCCGGGACGGACGGCCGGTGGTGCTGACCAATTCCCTCACCGGAGAGGGACTCGACACCATCGCCGACTTCCTCCTGTCCCACGAAGCCGCCCAGGTGGCGGCCTCCGCGTGACCAAGGCGCCCGCGCGGCTGGAACCCGCGCACTACGAACCCCGGCGGGTACCGGCCCGGATGCTCGACCTCGCCGGCCCCCCGGACACGCTGGCCGCCGGGCGCCCCGGCAAGGTCGGCCTGCTCGAACTGCGCTACGCGCGTGTGGGCGACCGGACCGAGCTCGTCGACCGCTATCAGAAGTCACCGCTGCAGATCATGCGCCCGCTCTACGTCGATCCGGCGCGGCCCGATCTGCCGGTGACCTATCTGATGTCGACCGGGGGCGGGGTCATCCAGGCCGACCGCAACCGGATCGACATCGACTGCGGCCCCGGTACCGCGGTGCACCTCACCACCCAGGCAGCCACCAAGGTCCACCGGATGGAGTTCGACCACGCGACCCAGGTCGTCAACCTCACTGCTGGCGAGAGAAGTTACGTCGAGTACCTGCCGGACTCCCTGATCCCGTACCGGGACGCACGTTTCTACCAGCACACCCGGGTGACCGTCGATCCGACGGCCACCGTGCTCATGGGCGAGACGATCGCGGCCGGACGGCTGGCCCGCGGTGAGCGCCATGCCTACCGCATGCTCTTCAGCGACCTGGAGATCCAGCGTCCCGACGGGACACTCCTGGCCGTGGACAGCGTCCGCCTCGATCCGCAGGCTCCCGGCGCGGTCACCGGTCCGGCGGTCTTCGCGGACCACGATCTGATGGCCTCCCTGTACGCGGTCACTCCGCTCGCCCCCGCGACCCGGGTCGCGGACACCCTCCACGAGGCGCTTCTGGCCACCGGCCTGGCGTTCGGAGTGAGCACGCTGCCCGACGACTGCGGTGCGTGGGTGCGCATCGTCGGGAGCGATTCACCCGCCATCACCCGTGCGATGCGCGTGGCGTGGGACGCCCTGCGGAGGCTGCTCATCGATGTCCCGGCCCCGGACCTGCGGAAGACCTGACCCCACCGGGGCCCATGCCGTCGGGCGGGGGCGCGGGGGTGCCGGACTCGGCACCCCGCACCCCGGGGCAGGCGGGGTCGACCGCGTACGGGGCGGCGGGGGGGGGGGGGGGGGGGGGGGCGCCGCCGGGGGGGGGGGGGGGGGGGCCCGGGGGGGGGGGGCCCGGGGGCCCCCCCCCCCCCCCCCCCCCCCCGCCGGCTGCTCCGTTCGAGCAGCGCCGGAGACCCGTCGAAACGCTCGATACGGGCCCTGGAATGTGATGCCACCCATAGGAGGTGCGTCACATCCTAGGGAAGATAGGAGGACGAGTACGACCCGAGCGGCATAGAAATGCCGCAGAATCTGGCATTTCGGACATTGCTCCTAATTAGGGTAGTACGTCACATTCTTGCGTGGGGTTCGGCCGGGCGTTAACCATGGCTGTCGTTGCGGGAGACCGCGACCGGGCCGCACGGATCGCGTCGGTCCGGATCGCACCGGCCCGCATGGCGGGGCTCCGCTCCGCAGGCCGCCGTGATCGAGACGGCCGGCACCACGTGACGTCCCCGCATTGGAGAGTTTCTTCCGTATGACCACGCACACGCAGTCCCGCACCGGCCGTTTCGCCCGCATCCGTACCCTGTCCGTCGCCGGTGTCGCTTCGCTGGGCGCCGCTGCGGCCGCCCTCACCCTGACGTCCACCTCCGCCCAGGCCGCCGAGGTGAAGCCGGTCGGCTCGTCCGTGGCGAAGGTCTCGGCGGCGGACGGCAAGGGGAACGGCAACAACCTCGACGGCTGGATCAAGCAGTCGCTGGCCATCATGAAGGCCAAGGGCATCCCGGGCAGTTACGAGGGGCT
>NZ_JBIWOS010000010.1:252469-323898 GCF_044767885.1 Streptomyces sp. NPDC101194 | reverse complement strand
CACCGTCAGATCATCGGCGAAATGCCGGTCACCCGTGGCGTCGGGCACGTACTTCACACAGACAACGATCCTCAAGCTCACGCCGGCTCTCCTACCTGGGTGTGGGTCGTAGGAACGACCATATGGCACTCAGTACCCTCTGTAAAGGAACCTGGTGCCAAAAAGGGCTCTCCGGTGCTACGTTCCCCGCATGACTGACGCACGCAGACCAGCGAAGAAGGCCCCCATGCGGGAGGTGCTCGCCGAGGCGGCCTTCACGCTCTTCCTGGAGCGGGGCTTCGAACAGACCACGGTGGACGACATCGTGGCGCGGGCCGGGGTCGGGCGCCGGTCGTTCTTCCGGTACTTCCCCTCCAAGGAGGACGCGGTCTTCCCGGATCACGAGCGCTGCCTCGCCGACATGACCGCGTTCCTCGCGACGGTCGGTGACATGGATCCGGTCGACGCGGTGTGCGACGCGGCCCGGCTCGTGCTGCGGATGTACTCCGCCAACCCGGAGTTCTCCGTCCAGCGCTACCGACTGACCCGGGAGGTGCCCGGGCTGCGCACGTACGAACTGTCCGTGGTGCGCCGGTACGAGCAGACGCTGGCCGGTCATCTCCGCGGCCGGTACGGCGAGTCGGGGGACGGTGCGCTGCGGGCCGAGGTGATAGCCGCCTCCGTGGTCGCCGCACACAACAACGGACTGCGGACCTGGCTGCGTTCGGGTGGCGAGGGGGACGCCGAGGCCGCGGTGGACCATGCCCTCGCACTGGTGCGCCAGGTGTGGGGGAGCGCGGCCGCGGCGGGCGCGCCCATGCCGTCGTCCGAAGGTGACGTGGTGGTCATGGTCGCCGCGAAGGGAGCCCCCATGTGGCGCGTCGTGCAGCAGATCGAGGCCGCCATCGGCCAGGACTGAGACCCGGGCGCACCATGACCTGGCACTGAGTGCCTTTACGTATCGACACTCAGTGCCCTATGGTGCGGACGCGCCGACGCGCAGCCGCGGCGCATCCGAGCCGAGCGCAGGGGGTCGAAACGTGTCCCAGTCATCAAGTGGCACCGTGCAGACGGTGCATGAGAAAGCCGGCCTGAACTACCACCGCTGCCGTTGGTGCGGCACGGCCTCCTTCCGGAGGCTGTTGTGTCCGGTGTGCGCGTCAAGTGATCTGAAGCCCGAACACAGCGCCGGACTGGGCGTCGTGGTGAGGTCCGGTGTCGTGCACCGCTACACGGAGGCGGCGCGCAACGAGTCCCTCGTCCGGCTCCCCGAGGGCTTTGTGTTCCGCTGCAGAGTCGTCGGCGCCGCACCGCATCTGGTGCCGGTCGGCGCGCAGGTGCGCCCGGTCGCCGGTGACGATCCGGAGGCGGGAGAGGTCGTCTTCGAGCTCTGCGAACCACCCCGGCGCGACGACTGGCTCTGAGCCGCCGCTCGTCCGGCCCGCGGGGCATCGCGGCCGTGAACTGCGCGGCGCCGACGCCTTTCGTCGCGCGGGCGCCCCGAACGGCCGCCTGCCGGCCGGGCGTTGTCCGCGCTCCATCGATCGGTGCCGCACGCAGGCGCCGGGCCCGCGTGAACTGCCCGGCGGCCGACGGGTTTCCCGCCGTCCCGTCGAGGTCGACGGCACCGTCCCCCGGCGCGGTCGGTCGATGCCCGTACATTCGGTCCGGGCCGGCCCCGGCCCGAGCCCCCTTCGGGAACCTCGCACGCCACAGCAAGGAGCCGCATCCGTGTTCACCACCCGGCCCACTCTCCAGGGCACGTTCGGCATGGTGTCCTCGACCCACTGGCTCGCCTCGCAGTCCGCGATGGCCGTCCTGGAGGACGGCGGCAACGCGTACGACGCCGCCGTCGCCGCCGGGTTCGTCCTGCATGTCGTCGAGCCCCACCTCAACGGGCCGGCCGGTGAGGTGCCGATGATCCTGGCACCGAAGGACGGCGAGGTGCGGGTGCTGTGCGGCCAGGGTCCGGCCCCCGCCGGCGCCACCGTCGCGCACTACCGCTCCCTCGGCCTCGACCTGGTCCCCGGCACCGGACCGCTCGCCGCGGCCGTGCCGGGTGCCTTCGACGCCTGGATGCTGCTGCTGCGCGACCACGGCACCAAGTCCGTCGCCGAGGTGCTGCGGTACGCGATCGGGTACGCCGAGGACGGCCACGCCCCCGTCGAGCGGGTCGGGCAGACCGTCGAGACCGTCCGCGAACTCTTCGAGACCGAGTGGCGGTCCTCCGCCGACGTGTACCTGCCCGGCGGCAGGTCGCCGCGGCCGGGCGAACTGTTCCGCAACCCCGCACTCGCCGCCACCTGGCGCCGGCTGATCGCCGAGGCGGAGGAGGCCGGCGGCGAGGACCGCATCGCCCGGATCGACGCCGCGCGCAAGATCTGGAGAGAGGGCTTCATCGCCGAGGCCATGGTCCGCCAGGCCGCCCGCCCCACCATGGACACCAGCGGCTCCCGCCACACCGGCACCCTCACCGCCACCGACCTGGCCGACTGGTCCGCGTCCTACGAGGCACCCGCCACGTACGACTGGAACGGCTGGACACTCGCCAAGGCGGGCGGCTGGAGCCAGGGCCCCGCCTTCCTCCAGCAGCTCGCGCTGCTCCCCGCCGAGCTGCCGCGGTACGGCTCCGCCGAATACGTCCACCTGCTCATCGAGGGCTGCAAGCTCGCGATGGCCGACCGTGAGGCCTGGTACGGCGACGCGGCCGACGTACCCCTCGACACGCTGCTCTCCGAGCCCTACAACGCCGAACGCCGCGCCCTCATATCCGACCGGGCCTCGCGCGAACTGCGGCCCGGCAGCCCGGACGGCCGCACCCCCGTTCTCAGCGGACACGCCCACGCCGTCGCCGCCGGCGCGCCCGGTTTCGACGCCCTGGGCATCCCGACGGCGGGCGTCGGTGAGCCGACGGTGGCGACGAACGGCTCCGGGGCCGAGGGACCGGCCGTGACGAAGACCCGCGCCGGAATCGGGGAGCCGGCCGTCGACGCCGACGGTACGAGCCGTGGCGACACCTGCCATGTCGACGTGGTCGACCGCTGGGGCAACATGGTCTCCGCCACCCCCAGCGGCGGCTGGCTGCAGTCCAACCCGGTCGTGCCGGAGCTCGGCTTCCCGCTCGGCACCCGCCTCCAGATGGCCTGGCTCGACGAGGGCCTGCCGAACTCCCTCACCCCCGGACGGCGCCCCCGCACCACCCTCACCCCGTCCCTCGCCCTGCGCGACGGTGTTCCGGTCATGGCGTTCGGCACCCCCGGCGGAGACCAGCAGGACCAGTGGCAGGTCCACTTCTTCCTGGCCGTCGCCCTGCGTGCCGAGGTCCGCGGCGGCCTCGACCTCCAGGGCGCCGTCGACGCCCCGAACTGGCACAACGACAGCTTCCCCGGCTCCTTCTTCCCGCGCGGGATGCGGCCCGGCAGCGTCACCGTCGAGGAGCGCATGGACCCGGAGGTCGTCGCGGAGCTGCGTCGCCGCGGCCACGACGTCACCGTGGGCGACCCCTGGTCCGAGGGCCGGATGTGTGCCGTGGCCCGCGACCCCCGGACGGGAGTGCTCTCCGCGGCCGCGAACCCGCGCGGAATGCAGGGGTACGCCGTCGGACGCTGACCGGTCACCTCCCCGCAACGACCAGGTCGTCGGCCTCTCGGAAGGGCGTGCTTAGCTGGGGTCATGATCGATGAGTTTCTCGCCCAGAACACCGGGGGCGCCGGGCGCCGGACCGAGGTCGAGGCGGCGGTCCGCGCAGCGGCCGCCGCCGAGATCATGCCGCGCTACCGTCAGCTCGCCGCGCACGAGATCGTCGAGAAGAGCGGCCCGCACGACCTCGTCACCACCGCCGACCGTCTCGCCGAGGAACACCTCACCGCGTCCCTGACCCGGCTCCTGCCCGGCTCGGTGGTCGTCGGCGAGGAGGCGGTCCACGCAGATCCGAAGGTGTACGACGCCCTGGGCGGCGACGCACCGGTGTGGGTCGTCGACCCGGTCGACGGCACCCGCCAGTTCGTCCGGGGCGAACCGGGCTTCTGCACGCTGGTCGCCCTCGCCCACCGTGGCGAGCTCCTCGCCTCCTGGACGTACGCGGCGGCACTCGACGAGATGGCGGTCGCGATCCGCGGCCGCGGCGCCACGCTCAACGGCAAGCCGATCCGTTCCGGCTCGCCCGCCCCCGGCGCCGTTCTACGCGTGGCCATGTCGCACCCCGACTACACCACGGACGCCCAGAAACGTGCCCTGCTCGGCCTGGGCACCGAGAGCGTCGACGCCCGTCCCTGCGGTGCGGCCGGTCTCGAATACCTCGCCGTCGCGCGCGGCGACCAGGACGCGGTCGCCTTCAACTGGGAGTACGCCTGGGACCACGCGGCGGGGCTGCTCCTGGTCACCGAGGCGGGTGGCGCCCAGGCCACCCTCTCCGGCGCCCCGTTCCGCATATCCGGCGGAAACGCCATGCCGTTCACGGCGGCCCGCGACGCGGCGACCGTGGAACGCATCCTTCAGGCGCTGCGCGGCGAAGCCTGACCGGGTGCGCCGCCCGACCGGGACGTGCCTGCCCGGACACTCCTCAGGACATCGGGGCGGTGCCGAAGCACCTGGGAGAACGCGGCCGGTGGTCCACCACCCGCCACCCGCCGGAAGGCGAGGACAGGCCCGGCAGCCGTGGGGAGCGTCGCCCACCCGTCACCCACCGCCCACCGAGGGCCGTCCGGCCGATCGGCCTCTCCGCCGAGCACGTGGTGACAGAATCCGGCGAGGCGCACCGGGTCGGGGCGGTCGGGCACCGCGCACCGCGGTTCGGCGATCACGGCCGGACCCTCGGTTGCTGCGTGTGCGACGCGCGGTGCGGGAGGAATGGACGGCAGGGCGGTAGGAGGGGTTCGGAGTGTTCATCGAGCGGCGACCCCACCCGCGACGTGGCTGTCGGTCCCTCGGAATATCCTGGGTGTCCTGGCCGTCGGCTGACGAAGGAGTCCGAAGGTGCCGTCGATGCTTGATGCCGTCGTCGTGGGGGCGGGGCCCAACGGACTGACCGCCGCGGCCGAACTGGCCCGCCGCGGCTTCGCCGTGGAGGTCTTCGAAGCGGCAGGGACGGTCGGGGGCGGTGCCCGCACCGAGGAGCTCACCCTCCCCGGCTTCCGTCACGACCCCTGTTCCGCGGTCCACCCGCTGGGCATCGGCTCGCCCGCGTTCGCCGCTATGCCGCTCGCCCGTCACGGCCTGGAATGGCTGCACCCCGAGCTGGCGCTCGCCCACCCCTTTCCGGACGGCTCGGCCGCCGTGCTCACGGGGTCGGTGGGGGAGAGCGCCATGTCGCTGGGCGCTCGGGACGCGGGGGCCTACCGCAGGCTCGTCGCCCCGTTCCTCGGTCACTGGGACACTCTCGCCGAGGACTTCCTGCGTACTCCGTGGGACGGGCTGCCCCGTGACCCGTACCGCTGGGTGCGCTTCGGTCTCGAGGCGCTCCAGCCCGCGACGCTGCTCTCCCGCCGCTTCCGCGGCGCGAGGGCACGCGGCCTGATCGCCGGGCTCGCCGCCCATGCCATAGCCCCCGTCAGCGGCGTGGCCACCGGAGGGATCGCCCTGCTGTTCGCCCTCGCCGCGCACGAGAACGGCTGGCCGGTGCCGCGCGGCGGGTCGCAGGCCATCTCCGACGCCCTCGCCTCCTACGTACGCGAACAGGGCGGCACGATCCGGACCGGCACGGAGGTCAAGCGCCTCGACGAGCTCCCGCCCGCCCGCGCCTACGTCTTCGACACCTCGCCGACGGCACTCGCCCGTATCGCGGGGCTGGGCAACGCCTATCGCGGCTACCGGTACGGCGCGTCCTGTTTCAAGATCGACTACGCGCTCTCGGGCCCCGTCCCCTGGACCGCGGAGGAGGCCCGCCGGGCCGGAACGGTCCACATCGGCCCCACGGCCGGAGAGATCGACGCCGCGCTGAGCGCCGCGGTGGCCGGCCGCGACCCCAGCGTCCCGTTCCTGATCACCGCTCAGCCCAGCCTGGTCGATCCGTCCCGCGCACCCGAGGGCCGTCATGTCTTCTGGGCCTACGGACATGTCCCGGCAGGCTGGGAGGGCGACGCCACCGACGTCATCGAGCGGCAACTGGAGCGCTTCGCCCCCGGCTTCCGCGACCTGGTGCTCGCCCGAGCGGTCGCGGGGCCGCCCCAACTGGCCCTGCGCAACGCCAATTACGTCGGCGGCGACATCGCGTGCGGAGCGTTCGCCGGGCTCCAGACGGTGATCAGGCCGAAGCTCGCACGCGTGCCGTACGCGACCGCGCATCCGGCGGTGTTCCTGTGCTCCTCGGCCACTCCGCCCGGCCCGGGAGTGCACGGCATGTCCGGCCACCACGCGGCGAAGGCGGTCTGGAGGCGCCTGCGGGCGGCCTGAGCGTCGTAGGGCCCGGGCCCTCACTCCGTGGCCGCCGTCCGAGGGGACCGGGTGGCGGCCCGCCGGAATCGCGAGCCGTCCAGGGACGGGGCAACTCCGCGGGGGCCGCGCCGTCTCGCGGGATGCTCAGTCGAGACAGAACTCGTTGCCCTCGATGTCCTGCATCACGATGCACGACTCGTTCTCGTCATCGGCGAGCAGTACTCGCTCGCACACCGCGCCGAGCGCGACCAGCCGTGCGCACTCGGCTTCGAGGGTGGCGAGGCGCTCTTCACCCACGAGCCCGGTGCCGACCCGCACGTCAAGATGCACCCGATTCTTGACGACCTTGCCTTCGGGAACACGCTGGAAGTACAGCCGCGGGCCCACGCCCGAGGGATCACTGCAGACGAACGCTGCACCCTGCCGCTCAGGCGGCAGAGAACGATCGAAATCACCCCAAGTGGTGAACCCCTCCGGTGGCGGCGGTACGACGTACCCCAGAACCTCGCACCAGAAGCGAGCGACGCGCTCAGGTTCCGCGCAGTCGAAGGTGACTTGGAACTGCTTGACCGATGACATCGGCGCACCCCAGCAGGCGGATTCCGTTGCTCATGTCCCGGCGTGGATCGGCATGTTGTCGGGAGGACGGTCCCTGACGGTGCCGCACCCGAAATGGTTCGGCGAACAGAACTCGAAGACGCTCAGCCGGCAGGCCGGGGCAAGCAAAGAGCAACGGGCAGCCATGTCATGGCATCGAGCGCAGGGGTGCCCGCCGCACGGCCTGCGGTGCCGGGCAAGCGCTCAGCTCGGGATGAGCGCATCCCACTGATCTCGGGTCGGGCCGTCGTGTTTCGGTGTGAAGTCCGGGTGGGCGGCCAGCCAGGCGGTGAGGTGTCGGTCCACTTCGTCGGTGCCGTAGGCGTCGTCGGCCGGTCGCAGGAGATGGCGCACCTGGGCTCGGGCGCGCATGACGACGGGATCGTCGAAGGCGCACGCGGCAAGGGCGGCGGCCCGCCGATCCGCGCGCGGTGAGCTCTCGGCGAGGCGTTGCCCGTTGGCGCGGTCGGCCGTCACCTGCGCGTCGAACCACGGGCGGAGAGCCTGAGCCGCCCATGTGTGGTAGCCCATCGGGTCCGCGGCGATCCGGTCGACATGGGTGGCGAGGTGCTGGGCGGCACGCAGGCCGAGGGCCGCGCCTTGACCGAAGGTGGGATTGGTGTGGATGAGGCTGTCCCCGGCGTTGACCAGGCCGGTCACGACAGGTCCTCCGTCGTCGGCGAGGGCGGTCCAGCGGTTGTCCAGGCCGGCCATCGCCAGGACGGCCGACCGTGGTTCGGGGGCCAGGTCGAGCCGAGCGGCGATCGCGGGGAAGAGGCGGGCGACGGCCTCGAACACGGCAGGGTCGGTGAGCGCGCCACGGGTGGGATCCCCCGTGGAGAGCACCAGGCTCACCGCGAAGGTGTCGTTGTCGGAAGGGAAGACGCCGCCGAGCGCGAACGGTGCGGCCGAGCCGGTCCTCACCCACCCGGGGTCACGAGGGCCGTCGGCGCGCAGGCGGTACCAGCGGCACACATAGGCGATCCCGGTGCGATGGCTGTCGATCACGGGCGGCCGGCAGCCGGCGGCGGTCAGCCAGGAGGGCACCGGCGAGCGACGACCGGACGTGTCGACGACGAGGTCCGCCCGGAGGACTTCCGTACCCACCTGCACGCCGGTGACCCGGGCAGGACGGCCCTCCCGGAGGGTGAGGGCGTTCACCCGGCAGCCCTGCCGCATCTCGACGGTGGGTTCCCGCCGCACCGCCGTGATCAGGGCGGCCTCCAGCACGATGCGTCGGGTGCGCAGGGTCACCAAGTCCTCGTCGCCGGCCCGATGCGGCGGATGCTCACCGAACCAGTCGAACTCGTGGTACTCCCGGGCCCCCCGTGCCAGCAGGTCCGCGTACACATCAGGGGCCTCCGCGCGCAACACGGTTCGTACGGGCGCGAGCAGCGAGTGGGGCTGGATGGCCTGCGGGACCCGGGGCCTGTCCCAGTGGAAGAAGTCGCGGTCCAGGTCCTCTCCGGCCTGCCGCGCGTCCTGCTCGAACAACGTGACCGTGTGGCCGCGTCGGCCAAGCATGAGCGCCGTCCCCAGCCCGCTGATACCCCCACCGATCACCGCGACCCGCGCCACCGATCTCCCCTTCGCGTCGTGTTGCGGAACGAGACTACTGCTTGACGATCCGGAACCGGCGTCGTCCGTCGTGGTACGGGGGCGAGGCCTCAGATGGTTGCCCGCAACTCCGCCAGACCCTTGGCCGCCTCGGACACGAGGTCATCGAACCGGCGGCCCGCGAGAACGACGCGGCCCGGGCGGCGCAGCCCGCCGGTGGGACCCAGGACCCGATCCCGGCCAACCGTCCTCATGCCAAGGAGCAGGGCCGGCATCGTCGATGCGCAGCTGCTCCAGGCCGGGGCGGCGGGCGCGCGGTGCAGCCCGCGCAGCGCCTCGGGCCACACGTGCCGCTCGAACGTGGGCCGGGTCGGCCTCGCTCTGAAGCGGGGTCGACCCGGCCGAAGGACTTGCGTGAGACGCAAGGATCAGTGCGTGTCCTCGGTGAGGAAGTCGAGGAGGATCTGTCGGCCGGTCTGGGAGGTGAGGCTGCCGTAGGCGTCGTCGCCGCCGAGCGAGGTCCGTGAGCTGTCGATGCCGTACTCGGCGGCGTTCTTCTGCACCCAGCTCAGGGCGGAGACGAGGTCCTGAGGGGCCTTGTTCCAGGTGGGGCGGTCGGGGCCGGCCAGGCGGTAGTCGACGGCGAAGATGCCTTCGGCCCCGGGCGAGGGCGAGGGCGAGGCGATCACGGGAACCGGGCACGTGGACGCCGCGTGCGCCCGATGGACGGGGAGGGCCCGCCGGACGTACGCGGCGCGCGTGGTCACCGGTGGGCGTAGGGCAGCAGGGCCATCTCGCGGGCGTTCCTGATCGCCCGTGCGAGCTGCCGCTGCTGCTGGGCGGTCACCCGGGTCACGCGACGGCTGCGGATCTTGCCTCGGTCCGAGATGAACTTCCGCAACAGGTCGGTGTCCTTGTAGTCGATGTAGGTGATTCCGGCCGCGTCCAGCGGATTGGGCCGGGACTTCGGCGGCTTGTGCGGGTCGGTGCGTCGTGCCATGTGCATTCCTTGGTGATTGATCTGCGAGGGGAGCGGTCGAAGGGCCGCACGCAGGCGAAAGGTGGTCAGGAGACCGGGTCGAGGAGCGAGTCGAAGGGGGCCGGAAGCCGCTTCCAGGCCTCGGGTCCCGCGGCGTATTCGGTGTCGGTGAGCAGACAGGATTCGAGGAGTCGGGCCAGCCCGTCGCGATCGAGGCCCGGGGAGGTGAAGACGAGGTGCTGGCAGCGGTCACCGTGCTCGGGATCCCAGTCGAGCGAGGCCGACGCCCTGCGCATCGGGGGCACCAGGTCCCAGGCCGCGTCCGGCAGGGAGGCCAGCCACGGTCCGGCGTTCTCCACGCAGAGCGCACCACCGGCGGCGTCCCAGGCCAGCAAGGTGTCGGGACGGTCGGCGAGCCAGAACCGGCCACGGCTGCGTGCGGCCGCACAGCACAGGTCCTCCAGCGCCTGGTAGAGCCGTTCGGGGTGGAAGGGACGGCGGCGACGCCAGACGAGCGTGGCGACCCCGGCCTCGTCCGCCTCCTGCGGCAACAGGGCACAGGCGGGGTGCTGGGCCGCGGCCGCCGTCTCCACGTCGAAGCCGGCGAAGGCCAGTCGGCCCAGTTCGCCCGAGCCGGCGGGCACCTGGCGTGCCGTGGGATGGAGCTGGGTGAGCAGCGCACGGTCCTCGTCGTCGGCCGCTTCGCTGTCGACGAGAGCGAGTACGGGCGCGTACTCCAACTGTCGCGCCCAGGTGTCACCCACGGTTCGCTGGTCGGTGGTGGCGGCGGCGAGGCCCGCCTCGGCCAGATCGTCGCCGTTCCCCAGGCAGGGCAGCACGAGCGCGGGGTCGACGGCGGTGACGACATTGGTGAGTTCCAGTACGTGACCTCCGTGCGCGACGACGACCTCGGCCATCGCCCTGGGCTCGACGGAGTCCCACAGCTCGACGATCGCCAGCCTGGCCGAACCGCCGCCGGCCAGTCGCTCCAGCTCGGGGACCAGGTCCTCGCGCAGCGCACAGCAGGCGCAGTCGTTGACGAGCGGGGCGTCGCCGCGGGACAGCTCCCCCGACGCGTCCCGCACGAGGCGCCGCACGGTGCCTTCGGTGGCGGTGGCCAGATCGTGGTGGAGGGCGACGCTGCCGGGGACGGTACGCAGCAGTCCCTCCACGACCTCCTTGCGGGCGTCGGAGTGGAGTCCGCCGACGATCACGACGGGCAACCGGGACCGGTCCCGCATCAGTTCGCCCCGCGGCGGCCGTAGCGGCGCTCGAACCGCTCGACGCGGCCGGCGGTGTCCAGTACGCGGGCGGTGCCCGTGTAGAAGGGGTGGCTCGCGGAGGAGATCTCGACATCGACGACGGGGTAGGTGTTGCCGTCCTCCCACTCGACGGTCTTGTCGCTGGTCGCGGTGGAGCGGGTGAGGAAGGCGGAGCCGGCGGCCTTGTCGCGGAAGACGACGGGACCGTACGCGGGATGGATTCCGGGCTTCATGGGGTGTCCTTCTGGTTGGGGCGGGGGATCGGTCAGCGCTCTTCGCGGAAGTCGACGTGCTTGCGGGCGACCGGGTCGTACTTGCGCAGAACCATGCGCTCGGGATCGTTCCGACGGTTCTTGCGGGTGACGTAGGTGTAGCCGGTCCCGGCGGTGGAGCGGAGCTTGACGAGCGGGCGTAGTTCGTTGCGTGCCATGGGCGCTACTATATGGCAATGATTTCCATTTCCAATACGCGGTTCGCCGTGGGGAGCAGGTGACGCCATGTCCGCCCACTGTCAACTGACCGGCGCCCGGCCGGGGTTCGGCAACAACATCTCGCACTCGCACCGGCGCACCTCGCGTCGGTTCGACCCCAACATCCAGCGCAAGAGGTACTGGTTGCCGAGTGAGGGCCGGAATGTCCGGCTGACGCTCAGCGCCAGGGCGATCAGGACGATCGACGACATCGGGATCGAGGCGGCCGTCGCCCGGATCCGTGCCAGAGGGGTGAAGGTCTGATGGCCAGGAAGAGCAAGATCGCGCAGAACGAGAAGCGCAAGGTGATCGTCGAGCGGTACGCCGCCCGTCGCGCCGAGTTGAAGGAGATCGCCCGTCGCCCGTCCTCGACGGATGCCGAACGCCGCGCCGCCGTGGACGAGCTCCGACGCCAGCCGCGTGACGCCAGCGCGACCCGGCTGCGAAACCGGGACGCTGTGGACGGGCGGCCGCGCGGGCATCTGCGGAAGTTCGGCCTCTCCCGTGTGCGTATGCGTGAGCAGGCTCATGCCGGATTCCTCCCCGGAGTCACCAAGTCCTCCTGGTGAGGCGGATGTCGGCGGGGGCGGCCGGTCGCGATCTCCGGTGGGAGGGTGCGGCCGGCCCGTCGCCCTGCCCGTCGGGGTGGCCCTTGGTGTCGTTCGCGGCGCCGCCCCTGCCGCGGTGGCGGCCGTGCGGAGGTGTGACATGGCAGGGCGCTGGTGATGTGACATGGCGCGCGGCTCTGACGATGTGACATTGCGCGGCATCGAAGATGTGGCACGACGCAGCCCCGGTGGCCGAATCGGCTCTCCGGGGCTGCGTGTTTGGGTCTGTGGGGGTGCGGAGCTGTCGGCGCCGCGAGCCCGTGTCGTCCGTACCGGGGCGGGCGGTGTCGTGGCTGCGACCACTGCCCGACCCGGCGGGCGGCCGGTCGTGCGTGACGGGCTCAGTCCTCGGGGCGCAGCAGGCCGCGCTCGTAGGCCTTGACCAGCCGCTGGGGTACGAGATGGGTGGCGCCGTCGACGGTGATCGGCGTCAGCTGCGCAGGCGCGGCCTTCCACTGGGCGCGGCGGTGTCGGGTGTTGCTGCGGGACGTCTTCCGCTTGGGCACGGCCATGTCGGTCTCCTGGTTCGATGGGCGGCTCCGAAAGTTACATGAAAATGGATCCCATTATCAAACTGTCCGGCCCAGGCATGCGTGACCGTCCGGGCCGGAGCCGCGCCAAGGGAGTGAGGGGCCGTGTCGAGTGCGTCGAGGCTGTCGCGCATCTGCCTCGAGCGCGGCGGCAGGAACGCCTGTTGCCCCGTGACCACCCGCCGGCCCTGCCTGCCGGGAGGGGAGCGGATCAGTTCCTCCGTGACCGGGTCCAGCTGCTCAGCCGGTCTCTTCTTGACGTCGAAGTGATCATTCTGTTCATTGAGTGATCAGTATTCGATCGACTTCACTCATGTTCATTCGCGTTCATTCACGGAATGGGCAATTCGAAGAGTTCCTGGCCGTGCAAGGTTGATGTCGGATTTTCGCCAGCTCACAGGTCGCCGGTGACCGATCCTTGAACCATGCACACCGACACCGAGCGCTGCGTGCGGGCCGTCCAGTCCAAGGACGCCCGCTTCGACGGCTGGTTCTTCACGGCGGTCCTGACCACCCGCATCTACTGCCGTCCCAGCTGCCCCGTCGTACCGCCCAAGGTCGAGAACATGACCTTCTACCCCAGCGCCGCCGCCTGCCAGCAGGCCGGGTTCCGGGCCTGCAAGCGCTGCCGGCCCGACACCAGCCCCGGCTCCCCGGAGTGGAACGCGCGCGCCGACTCCGTCGCCCGCGCGATGCGGCTGATCCGGGACGGTGTCGTCGACCGCGAGGGCGTTCCCGGGCTCGCGGCCCGGCTGGGCTACTCCGCCCGGCAGATCGAGCGCCAATTGCTCGCCGAGCTGGGTGCCGGCCCGCTCGCCCTGGCCCGCGCGCAGCGCGCCCAGACCGCGCGGCTGCTTATCGAGACGACCGGGCTCCCCATGGCCGAGGTGGCCTTCGCCGCCGGGTTCTCCTCGATCCGCACCTTCAACGACACCGTCCGCGAGGTCTTCGCGCTCGCCCCGGGCGAACTGCGCAGCCGTGCCGCCAGGTCCACGACACCGTCGCCCACACCCGGCGTGATAGCGCTGCGGCTGCCGTACCGGGCCCCGCTCAACCCCACCAACCTCTTCGGCCACCTCGCCGCGACCGCGGTCCCCGGCGTCGAGGAGTGGCGCGACGGCGCCTACCGCCGCACGCTCACCCTCAGGTACGGGCACGGCATCGTCGCCCTCACCCCGCACCCCGACCACATCGGCTGCCGGCTCCTGCTCACCGATCCGCGCGATCTCACCCTCGCGATCAGCCGCTGCCGCTGGCTGCTCGACCTGGACGCCGACCCGGTGGCCGTCGACGACCAACTGCGTTCCGATCCCTTGCTCGCCCCGCTGGTCGACAAGGCCCCGGGCCGGCGGGTGCCGCGTACCGTCGACGGCGCGGAGTTCGCCGTACGAGCGGTGCTCGGCCAGCAGGTCTCGACCGCCGCGGCCCGGACCCACGCGGCCCGGCTGGTCACCGCGCACGGCCTCCCGGTCGACGACCCGGAGGGCGGCCTCACCCATCTCTTTCCGACGCCCGAGGCCCTTGCCGGGCTCGACCCCGAACAGCTCGCCCTGCCGCGCAGCCGCCGTACCACCCTCACCACGCTGGTCACCGCACTTGCCGACGGCGCGCTGCGGCTCGGCACCGACACCGACTGGGAGAAGGCTCGGGTCGAACTGGCCGCCCTTCCCGGCTTCGGCCCCTGGACCGTCGACGTGATCGCGATGCGGGCGCTCGGCGACCCGGACGCCTTCCTCCCCACCGATCTCGGCATCCGGCGCGCGGCCGAGGGACTCGGCCTCCCGTCGACGCCCGCGGCGCTCACCGCCCGCGCGGCCGCCTGGCGGCCCTGGCGGGCCTACGCGGTCCAGTATCTTTGGACCGTGGATGATCACCCCATCAACCACCTGCCCGTATAAGCAAGTTGGGAAGTCCACCATGACCGCGACGCATACGCGCGAGGCGACCCGGCAGCACACGGTCGTCGACAGCCCGTACGGTCCGCTCACCCTCGTCGCCACCGACGGCGTCCTCGCGGGCCTCTACATGACCGACCAGCGGCACCGCCCGCCCGAGGAGACCTTCGGCGACCCCGACCCGCGCCCCTTCACGGAGACGATCCGCCAACTGGACGCCTACTTCGCCGGGGAACTGCGCGAGTTCGACCTTCCGCTGCATCTGGACGGCACCCCGTTCCAGCGCAGCGTATGGGCGCAACTCCAGCTGATTCCGTACGGCGAGACCCGCTCGTACGGCGAACTGGCCGAATTCCTCGGCAAACCCGGCGCCTCGCGTGCGGTGGGCCTCGCCAACGGCAAGAACCCGGTGGGCATCATCGTCCCCTGCCACCGGGTCATCGGCGCCTCGGGCAGCCTCACCGGCTACGGCGGCGGGCTCGACCGCAAGCAGCGGCTGCTGGCCTTCGAGAACGGCACGCAGGACTCCACCCCGGCGCTCTTCTGAAACCGCGGGCGCGTGACGCCGCCCACGCCATGTGACACCGCACATGCGAAGAAAGGCGAGGACGGGTCCGGAAACGCGAGGACGGGCTCGAAGGACCGAGCCCGTCCGGAAGCCGCGCCGGAGCGGACCGATGCGGCGAGGACGTCAGCCGATGAAGATCTCCACCAGGGTCCAGATCGCCAGTCCCAGCATGCAGAGTCCGCCGATCCGCTGAACCGTCTTGAGCGGCACCCGCTTCGCGATGAACTGCCCCGCGAGCAGTGCCAGCGCCGAGACGGACATCAGGGCGGCGGCGGACCCGATGGCCGTGGACCAGGTGCCGTTGCTCGCGGCCAGGTTGGCCGTGGTGATCTGGGTGAGGTCGCCCCACTCACTGATGAAGACAGCCATGAACGCGGTCGAGTAGACCGGCCAGAAGCCGGTCACCGTCTTGGTGCCGCCCTCCTCCTCGTCCTCGCCGCCGCCGTTGCGCAGCAGCATGAACGCCCCGAACGCGAAGAGGGAAGCCGAGACGAGCTTGACGATCCAGTCGGGCAGCAGCCCGATCAGGCTGCCCGCCCCGACGGCGATGGCGACGTGCACGATGAACGCGGACGACGTACCGAACCAGACGTACAGCGGACGCATGCGGGTGCCCATGGCAAGCGACGCGAACATCGTCTTGTCGGGGAGTTCCGCGAGGAAGATCAGCCCGAAGGCGGTGAGGATCGCCAGGGGGTCGAGGTGCATTCCGGGTGGCTTTCTGTGAGAGCCGGGCCCCGGGCCTTCGCGAAGCGCCACTCGGGCTTTCGGAGGACCACTCGGCCCGGCATGACGTCAGCGCCCACGGGGCGCGGGCGTGTCATACCTGACCGAAGGTCTCGCCCACCCGTACCGTTCTACGAGCCCGGCCACCGGGAACCCGAAGGTTCCAGTGTGTCGACGACCGGTTTGCGGGGCTACTCCCCTTCGCAGCCATCAACACTACCGCACCGGCCGACGGGGCAGTGCAGGTGTTCGATCCGGGGCGGGGATCGATACAGTCCCACTGTGATCATCCGCGCCGACACCGGAAGTGCCCCCGCATGAGCCGCCGCGCCCGAAAGGCCGTCCCCGCCCAGGGCACGCCCCGGCCCACCGTCAGTGTCTGCCGCGGCTGCTGCTGCGGGACACCGAAGATCCCGGAAGTGGACCACGCCGCTCAGCTGGCCGAGCTGCGCCGCGCGGTCGGCGAAACGGCCACGGTCCGAGTCGTGGAGTGCCTGGACGCCTGTGAGCAGGCCGACGTCGTCGTCGTGCAGCCCTCGGCGCAGGGGCGCAGAGCCGGCGGCCGCCCCGTCTGGCTGGGGCTGGTCAATGACCAGGACGCCGTACGGGACATCGCCGCCTGGGTCGAGGCGGGCGGCCCCGGGCTGGTGGACCCGCCCGAGATCCTCGACCTGTACACCTTCCGTCCCTCGCGCCGCGTACAGCAGGAACTCGATCACTGAGGGCTGTCCGACGGGCGACGAGACGGTGCCCACCACGTCGTCGGTGCTGCTGATGCTGTGACCGGACGGGCTTCGTCCCTCGGCCGTACCGAGCCTCAGCCGGGAGAGTCCGTTCCGCTGGGGCCCGTGTTCGTGTCCGCGGCGGCGGTCAGCCGCTTCAGCAGTGCCGGCAGCGCCGTGCCGATGGGCTCGCGGATCGTCTCGTCGGCCAGTTCGTCGTACGGCGTGGGTTCCGCGTTCACCACGATCAGCCGCGCACCGTTGTCCACCGCGATCCCGGCCAGCGAGGCGGCGGGCTGCACCTGCAGCGTCGTACCGACCGCGATGAACACCTCGCACGCCCTGGCGATCGACATCGCCTCGCCGAGCACCACCGGATCGAGCCGCTCACCGAACATGACCGTCGCCGACTTCAGGATGCCTCCGCAGGCCGCGCACGGCGGGTCGGCCTCGCCCGCCTCGACCCGGGCCAGTGCCTCGGCCATCGGGGAGCGGGCACGGCAGCGGGTGCAGACCGTCTCGCGCGCGGTTCCGTGCAGTTCGAGGACCTTGCGGGCGGGGAGACCGGCGAGCTGATGCAGACCGTCGACGTTCTGGGTGATGACCCGTACCGGGGCGCCGGACCGCTCCAGCTCCGCGACCGCACGGTGGGCCGCGTTCGGCTCCGCGCCCCAGGTCGCGCTGGTACGGCGCATCTGCCAGGAGCGGCGGCGGATCTCCGGATCGGCCATGTAGAAGTCGTACGTGACGAGCTTCTCCGCCTCCGGGTCCTTGCGCCAGAGCCCGTTGGGCCCACGGTAGTCGGGGATGCCGGAGTCCGTGGAGATGCCGGCGCCGCTCAGGATCGCGACGAGAGTCATGGAACGAGCCTATGCAGCACCGGCCATCGCCTGCGAGGTCATTTCACCCGGTGCCCGATCCCGTGGGCCCGGCAGGATCCGGGACCGGGCTGAACGGCGAAGGGGTCTGGCCGGTCCAGGTGTTCAGCACGGCGCGGGCGGTCTGCTTGGTGACGCCGCCGTCCTGGACCGTGCCGCTGCGCGCGACGTAGAACCGGCCGTCGTCGAGCGAGACGAGCCCGTACTGCCCGTACTGCCCCGGCGCCGGCCACCCGTAGGTGTCCGTCGCGGCGTCGTGCGCCCCCGCACGCAGCAGGGGGAGCAGCAGACCGCGTTCCGGCTTCTGCTGCCCGCGGACGGTGCCGCGCACCGGCTTCCTCGCACCGTCCAGCGCGAAGACGGAGTAGTTCGGGAAGCCGGGCTTGGTGCCCTTGTAGACGGCCATCAGCCAGTTGCCGCTGTACCCGTCGTACTCCAGGTTCTGCACGCCGTACGTGGTGTTCCCGGTGTAGGCGAAGAACTTGCCGTCGACGTGGGCGGGTCCGCTGGTGTGCGGGGCGGACTCGGTCAGCGGGCGTTCGTACTTCTTCCACCGTGTGACGTCGTACTGGAGCAGCACCTGATGGTCGTTGTCCGTACGGCCGGCGTTGGCGTACACGCCGTACGCGACCGTCAGCCTGCGCTCGCCGCGAGCTCCGCGCCGGTCGCCGAACGCCGGTCCGAACGCGACGCCGTCGATGCCGCTGCAGCCGTACCGGTGGTCGGGTGTGCTGCCCGTGTCGCCGTCGAAGACGCCGTCGCCGTTCATGTCGGCGGTGAAGTCCTTCACGACCTCCTCGAGGTAGACGGTGGAGACGACCCCCGTGGACTGGGCGTCCATGTCCATCCGGGTGATGCGGTCGACGTCGAGGATCGCGATGTAGAAGGACTTCGCCTCCTTGTACTCCAGCGAGCCGTAGACCCTGCCGTCCTTCTCGTTGAAGTCCAGATCGCCGAGGTGGCCGGTGAAGCCGGTGACCGAGCCGACCGGATTGCCCTTGAGGTCGGTCTTGACCAGCAGGTTGGTCATCGAGAAGTACATGAAGCCCTTGCGGCGGTCGACGGCCATGCCCTGGACATGGCCCGACTGCCAGGCGCCCCCGTCGACCGACGGTGGCATCTCGCGGTGTGCGGCCGGAGCAGGGGTCGGCTCCGCGGTGGCGGTCGACGCCGTGGCGACCAACGCCGTGCAGGCGAACGCTGCGACGATCGTGGCCGACAGTCCGCCGAGGTGTCCCGTGTGCGTGCGCATGATCCCTCCGCTGTCGTGGAGTTCGGATGATGCCGGTCGAGCGTGCACTGCGGACCAATGACACATGAACGAAGGTGTCCGGCAGCAGATGACCGGAATATCAGCAGACGGCCCGTCAGGACAACGGGACACAAAGGGAATACCGGCTGAAAACGTCGATCGGTGTGCCGGGGCTCGGGCGCGCAGGCAGCTCAGTCGGCGACCGGGCGGCCGTCCTCCAGTTCCACCGCGCCGCCGCCGGAGTCGAGCACGTCCAGTGCCGCCCTCAGACGCGTCGCGAGACCGTCGCGCAGATATCGGCCGAGGTCGTCGCGCCCGACCAGCTTCCAGGACAGGAGTTCCTCCTCCTGCAGCCGGATCGCCTTCAGGGCGGTCTCGTCCAGCACTCCGCCGTCGTACAGATAGGCGGCGATGGGGGGCCGTTCCGGGCCGCGCGCCCAGTCGATCGCCAGCAGCCGTCCCGGCTTCAGGTCGAGACCGATCTCCTCGACCGTCTCGCGGTGCGCGGCCTGCCGGGGGCTCTCGCCGGTGTCGGACTCGACGGTCCCGCCGGGCAGCGCCCAGCCCTCCCGGTAGTTCGGCTCGACGAGCAGCACGTGCCCCCGGGCGTCCCGGAACACGGTGGCGGCGGCGGCCAGCACCCGGGGGAGTCCCGCGATGTAGGTGGCGTAGTCAGTGGTGGTCACGCGGGCAGCGTAGTGCTGCGCCCGGAACGGGTTGCCGGGAGGCTCGCGGCATCCGGTGCGGTGCGTCGCGAGGCGGTGGATCGCCCCCGTGCCGGACGCACTCGGGTGATGCGACGACGCGGCGAGGCGCCGTGCCGGGCGTCGCGAGCCGTCGGGCCTCTCCGGTCACCGCAGCAGGTGGAGGGAGGCGCCGGGGTGAGACGGCTCTGGGCAGCGGGTATGCGCTGCGGATAGGGTCGGGGCGGCGCGACTGCCTGTTCGAAAGCAAGGGATTCAAGGTGGCGGACGGAGCAGTGATGGAGACCGCACGCGTGCTCGTCGCGGCGGACAAGTTCAAGGGCTCGCTCACGGCCGTGCAGGTCGCGGAGCGGGTGACGGCCGGGCTGCGGCGCGTCGTCCCCGATGTGGGGGTCGAGACCCTGCCCGTGGCGGACGGCGGTGACGGCACGGTGGCGGCGGCGGTGGCCGCGGGGTTCGAGCGCCGTGAGGCACGGGTCACCGGGCCGCTCGGAGATCCGGTGACCGCGGCGTACGCGCTGCGCGGCACCACCGCGGTGGTGGAGATGGCCGAGGCCTCCGGTCTCCAGCACCTCCCCGCAGGGACGTTCGCCCCGCTCACGGCCACGACGTACGGCTCCGGCGAACTGCTGGCCGCCGCGCTCGACGCGGGTGCACGGACGATCGTGTTCGGGGTCGGCGGCAGCGCGACCACGGACGGCGGTGCGGGCATGCTGGCCGCGCTCGGGGCCCGCTTCCTGGACGCGGACGGCAAGCCCGTCGGTCCCGGTGGCGGCGGGCTCGCCGACCTGGCCGAGGCGGATCTGTCCGGCCTCGATCCGCGCGTGGCCGACGTGGACCTCGTCCTCGCCAGCGACGTCGACAACCCGCTGACGGGCCCGAAGGGCGCCCCGGAGGTGTACGGCCGGCAGAAGGGCGCGACGGAGGAGGACATCGCGACCCTCGACGCCGCGCTCGCCCACTACGCGTCCGTCCTCGGCCCGGAGCAGGCCGCGCTGCCCGGCGCGGGTGCGGCGGGCGGCATCGGCTACGGGGCGTTGGTCGCTCTCGGTGCCCGGTTCCGCCCCGGTATCGAGGTCATGCTCGACGTCCTCGGCTTCGCCCCGGCACTGGCGCGGGCCACGCTGGTGATCACCGGGGAGGGATCGCTCGACGAGCAGACCCTCCACGGCAAGGCCCCGGCAGGCGTGGCCGCGGCCGCCCGCGCCGCGGGCATCGAGGTGGTGGCGGTCTGCGGCCGCCTCGCCCTGCCACCGGAAGCACTGACCGCCGCGGGAATCAGCCGTGCGTACGCGCTCACCGACCTGGAACCGGACCCCGCGGTCTCCATGGCCCAGGCGGGCCCCCTCCTGGAACGTGCGTCGGAGGCGCTCGCGCGCGACTTCCTGCTGTAGCTCCTCCGGATCACGGCGTCCGGCCCCGAACCCGTCCGGCGTTCGAGGCCGGAGGCGGCCGAGGACGACGCAGGAAAGGGCAGGACAAGGCGGGTCGGGGGAGCCTCGCGGCCCGCCCTCGGTCTCGGTGGGGGCGGGTGCGGCGGGCTCGGACAGCGGGACACCCCCCACCGCGTCAGCCCACGGAGGGCTCCGCACCGTGACCGTCGCCCAGCCCGGCGTCGGGGCCCGCCCCGCCTCCCCCGTCACGTCCTTCGCCGGTGAGGTCGCCCTCGGTGAGCAGCTCCGCCAGACACCCGAGCTCCGACGGCAGATCTCGGCGCCACGCCATCGTCACGAACGGGGCAAGGATGATCATGCCGCCGTCCAGATGGGGTTTGACCGACACGTCGACCATCGTTCCCCGGCGGCTCGGACTCAGCCGGAATTCCAGCTCCGGGGAGTGACGGCCCAGCGGGGTCCACATGCACGCTCCGCGGAAGGCCAGGTACTCGACGGGCGCGCTCGCGGTGCACGTGAGACGGTGCGCCCGGCGTCGGCCCGGAAACTTGCAGGTGTACTCGTCACCGAATTCCGTGCTGATCGGTCCCTCGATCACGTGATCTATGGTCGACGACCACACGGCCAGATTCCGCGGATCCCGGAGGAACGAGAAGATCTCGTCAGCGGGGCGGGACACGTGGACGTTCGCAGACACACGGGGCATGGCTCCACCTCTTACGGCGCCCGTCCGCCCGAGTGTCGGCGTCCGGTTGCCTTCGTCGCGGTGCCGTTCGACCATCAGCCTGCGTCGGATCGCGGGGGAGCGCACCCTTCGTACGGCCGATGGAGTGATTCACGTGTCCTGTCGTGCCACTTTCTCGGAGAGTTGCCTACAGAGTCGCTTGATTTCCTGGTATGTGCGGTTCCGCTCGGTGACGACCGCCGCGAGCAGCAGAGCCGTGAGGGAGACGGCTCCGTTGAAGGCCTGGAGCGTGATCATGTTCGTGAGAAGGCCGCGATGGGCGAAGGGGCCGGTCGACCGGCCGGCGGCGAGGATCGCGATGAGGGACACGCCCAGCGCGCAGCACGAGGCGCCGGCCCGCTCGAAGCGGAAGGCGGCCCAGATCAGGACGGGGAACACGAGGAAGAGCAGGGAGGCCTGGGTGTCGGTCGTCACGACGGCGACGGTCGCCGCGCACCCCACCAGAGCCGCCGCCTCGGCCCATCGGGGCAGGCCGGCGCCGCGCGGCCACCGGAACCTTCGCACGACAAGCAGGAACGGCGTGACGACCATGACGCCCATGGCGTCGCCCGTCCACCACACCGACCACGTCGGCCAGAAATCACCGGACCGGATCGCCCCGGACAGGACCAGGGTGGCGGTGCCCACGGTCGAGCTGATCAGCATGCCGCCCAGCGCACCGAGGAAGACCAGCGCAGTCGCGTCCCGCAGACGGTCGAGATCGTTGTGGAAGCCGACCCGGCGCAGCATCAGGTAGGAGCAGAGCGGGGCAAGGGTGTTTCCGACCGCGATGGCCAGTACGGGAAGTGCGGAAGGCCCGAGGAAGATGTTGACGGCGAGAGCGCCGATCGCGATTCCGGGCCAGACCCGCACACCGAACAGAAGCAGTGCCGCGACCGCGATCCCGGTCGGCGGCCACAGGGGCGTGACCTGCCCGCGCACCAGTTGCTGGAGCAGTCCCAGGCGGCCCGTCACGTAGTAGCAGACGGCCACCGCCGCGATCGTCAGGACCGTGGCCGTGTGCTGCCGGAGCCGTGCGTTGTCCACCACAGCAGCATCAGACACCAGGCCGAGGCGTCCTGAGCGGTCAGGCGCGCCGACGCCACGCCGATGGAGCGGACGAACACCCGACGTCCACGGGCACGCCCCTGGTCCGGCGTGCGCAGGGCGGCCGCCGAACCGACGAACGGGGCACCCGGGCGTGCTCGCCGCCGGGGCCCGTCCGGCGGATCACGGTCCGCCGGACAGGCCCGGGCCGGCGCCCCGTGTGCCGTCGCAGCGGATGACGAGGACGGCGGCGTCGTCCTCGTGACCGGTCAGGTCCGCCACCTGGATCACCCTCGAAGCCAGTTCCCCGGGATCGCTCCCGTCCGCCGAGGCGATCAGCCCGGACACGGCGGCCAGCCCCTCGTCCATCGGGTAGGCGGGTCCTTCCACGACACCGTCCGTGACCAGGACCAGATACCCGGGCTGGATCAGCCGCCGACGCGTCACGGGGTACTGCTGGCCGGGCAGTATCCCGAGGGGCACCCCGCCGGCGTCCAGGGAGACGCCCGAGTCACCCGAGTCGGTGCCCCAGATGATCGGCACGTGACCGGCACGGGCGATGGAGAGCTCGCCGCTCCCCGGGGTCAGGCTCAGCAGACAGCAGGTCGTGAACAGGTCACACCCCAGCGAGATCAGCAGGTCGTTGGCGCAGGCCAGCACCTCCCCGGGGTCGACCGTGACGCTGGCGAGGGCCCGGAGACTGGCGCGGGCCTCGCCCATGAAGGCGGCGGCCTCCACCCCGTGCCCCTGCACATCACCGATGGCGATCCCCGCCACCCCGTCCTTCATCGCGAACGCGTCGTAGAAGTCACCGCCGACGGCCAGACCGTCCTGCGAGGGCGAGTAGCGGGCCGCGATCCGGATGCCGGGGAACTCCGGCAGCTCGGCAGGGAGCATGTGCCGCTGCAGTGCCATGCCCAACTCCGCGCGGGCGCGCTGGATCCTGATGTTCTCCAGCGCCTGATCGACCAGACGCCCGAGGGTGACCAGGAGCTCCTGGGTGTTGTCCGGTGCGCTGCGGTGTCGGTGCATGACGTCCCCGGGCGTCTGGGTGTGCCCCTGATGAAACCTTAGCCCTCCTGACGTCGGGCGCAGGGGCCCGGCGGCAGGAGGTTGCCGCCTCGGCGCCGCCGCCGCAGGCTGGATGTGTGGCAGTCTCCGCGTCCGTCCCGGCCGAGCAGAGCGTCTGGGCCGTCCGTACACCCGGTCCGATCGGCACCGGGCCCCTGACGCACGTACGTCGCAGGGTGCCCGATCCCGGTCCGGGGGAGCTCCTGCTGAATGTCGAGGCGTGCGGTGTCTGCCGCACGGACCTGCATCTGGCGGAGGGCGACCTCCTCCCGCACCGCCCCTCCACGGTCCCCGGCCACGAGATCGTCGGCCGGGTGACGGCGGTCGGCAACGGGACCGGACTGTTCCGTGTCGGTGAGCGGGTGGGCGGAGCCTGGCTGCGCGGAACCTGCGGACGCTGCCGGTACTGCCGCGGCGGCCGGGAGAATCTCTGCCCGCGGTCCAGCTACACGGGGTGGGACGCGGACGGGGGCTTCGCCGAGACCACGCTGGTCCCGGAGGCGTTCGCCTACCGGCTTCCGGAGGATCAGGACGCCGCCCGGCTCGCACCGCTCCTCTGCGCGGGGATCATCGGGTATCGCTCGCTCCGGCGCAGCGCACTGCCGGAGGGCGGGCGGCTCGGCATCTACGGATTCGGTGCCTCGGCCCATCTGGCGGCCCAGGTGGCCCTTGCCGAGGGCGCCACCGTCCATGTGCTCACCCGCTCGCCCGCGGCGCGTGCGCTGGCTCTGGAACTCGGCGCCGCGTCGGCGGGCGGTGCCTACGACCGTCCGCCGGAACCGCTGGACTCGGCCATCCTGTTCGCACCCGTCGGCGACCTGGTGCCGGTGGCGATGGAGGCACTGGACAGGTCGGGCACCCTGGCCATCGCCGGGATCCATCTGTCGGACATTCCCGCGCTGAACTACCAGCGCCATCTGTTCCAGGAGCGCAACCTGCGCAGCGTCACCTCCAACACCCGCGAGGACGGCCGCGCATTCCTTGACCTGGCCCGACGCGTGGGCATCCGGTCCACGGTGAGCACCTACCCGCTGAACAGCGCGGACCGGGCACTGAGCGATCTGGCGGCCGACCGTGTGAACGGGGCGGCCGTGCTCGTACCCGGCTGATGACCGGGGTGGCGAACGACAGGGCCCTGTCCGCGGATCGCCGGCATCCGACCGCACACCGTCGCACACCGCCCCACCGGTGACGGCGGTGCGGTGGTGCCCGCCGACCGCCCGCAGCCCGGACCCGCGGCACGCGCCCCACGCCGTCTGCGGGACGGCCCCGGCAATGCGGAAGGGCCCCGGGTGCTGGGGAACACCCGGGGCCCTTCCGTATGCGTGTCTTTCCGTGCCGCTAGGGCAGCTGAGCCGTCCGCGCCTCACGCCGGTTGCCGCGGAAGGTGTTCACCCTCCGGGCCGTCGCGAAGAGCGGGATGACCGCTCCCAGGACCACCTGGAGCGCGCAGCCGGTCTGAAGGAGCAGCTGACCGCCGGGGGCGTCGAACGCCCAGGCGGCGAGGAGCCCCATCGCGGCCACGATCCAGCTGAGCATGGCCACCGCGAGGACGCCCCGCGGCTTCGGGTACTCGACCCGGCTGACCATCAGCCACGCCACTCCGACGATCGCGAGCAGTGTCGGCACGAAGGGCAGCTCCAGGAGCACGATCGAGACGACCGTGAGCGCTCCGAAGGGGCTCGGCATGCCCTGGAACATGCCGTCCTTCATGGTCACGCAGGAGAATCTGGCAAGCCTCAGCACCACCGCCAGTAGCACCACGATCGCCGCGAGCGCCGACACCCGCTGGTGTGCGTCGTCCGCGACCATGCCGTAGACGAGGACGAAGTACGCCGGGGCGAGCCCGAAGCTGATCAGGTCCGAGAGGTTGTCCAGTTCGGCGCCCATCGGCGAGGAGCGCAGCTTGCGTGCCACGAGCCCGTCGAAGAGGTCGAACACCGCGGCGAGGAGCATCAGTATCACCGCGGTGGCCGCGGAGTGCCGGGCCATGCCGCTCTCGTCGCTGCCCGTGAGGTGCGGGATGAGGATTCCGGTGGTGGTGAAGTACACCGCCATGAAACCGCAGGTGGCGTTGCCGAGGGTGAGGGTGTCCGCTATCGACAGCCGCAGAGAGAGCGGCATGTCCTCGCCGGCGTCCTCCTCGGACTCCGCCTCCGGCACCCAGCCGGCTTGTGTGTCGGGATCAATCACGGTCAATTCGAGTCACCCCCGCGGTAGTGGCCTGGCCGACCTCGACCGCGACATCGATACCTTCCGGAAGGTAGATGTCGACCCGGGAACCGAAACGGATCAGACCGATGCGCTCGCCCTGTTCCACCTTCGTGCCCTGCGGGACGTAGGGGACGATACGACGGGCGACCGCACCCGCGATCTGCACCATCTCGATGTCACCGAGTTCGGTGTCGAAGTGCCAGACAACGCGCTCGTTGTTCTCGCTCTCCTTGTTGAATGCCGGGACGAAACCACCGGGGACGTGCTCGACCGAGGTCACCGTGCCCGCCAGGGGCGCACGGTTGACGTGGACATTCAGCGGGCTCATGAAGATCGCGACGCGAGTGCGTCCGTCCTTCCAGGGCATGATGCTCTGCACCACGCCGTCGGCCGGCGAAATGACCCGGCCCTGGGTGATCTCACGCTCGGGGTCGCGGAAGAACCACAGCATGCCCGCCGCGAGCGCGGTGGTGGGCACGGCCACCGCGGCCCAGCGTCCGGACTTGCGGGCCCGGGTGAGGCTGAGTGCCGCGGTGGCGACAGTCGGGAGGAGCCACGGCGAAGCTCCGCGCGCAAGGCGGACTCCGCCGCGTGGTGCAGAGGTTTGGCTGTCGGGCATGGATGACCTTCGTAGCGGATGATGCCGCGCTGGCAACGGGGGACGGCGGCTTTTCCGGCGATGTTATCGGTTGCGAGCAGCAACTGGGCAAGCCAGCAGCCGAGTCGGACGGCTTGAAGGCACCGCCTGAGGGTGACAGGGTGTGATCTTCTTCGCTGCTAAATCGCCTCGAAAGGGACAATCAACCCTGGAACCGGTACTCCTCGAGGAGTCGGCGCCCGATGATCATTTTCTGGATCTCGGCGGTACCTTCACCGATCAGCAGCATCGGGGCCTCCCGGTAGAGGCGCTCGATCTCGTACTCCTTGGAGAAGCCGTAGCCGCCATGGATTCGGAAGGCGTCCTCGACGACTTCCTTGCAGTACTCGGAGGCGAGGTACTTCGCCATCCCTGCCTCCAGGTCGTTTCGCTCCCCGGAGTCCTTTTTGCGTGCTGCGTTGACCATCATCGCATGGGCGGCCTCGACCTTGGTGGCCATTTCGGCCAGCTTGAACTGGATCGCCTGGTGCTGGGCGATCGGCTTTCCAAAGGTCTGGCGTTGCTGGGCGTAGGAAACGCCCAGCTCGAACGCACGCTGAGCGACACCGCAGCCACGCGCGGCCACATTCACCCGGCCGACCTCGACACCGTCCATCATTTGGTAAAACCCTCGACCGGTGGTGCCGCCCAGTACTCGATTGGCCGGAATACGTAGCCCGTCCATGATGAGTTCGGTCGTGTCGACACCCTTGTAACCCATTTTGTCGATTTTGCCGGGAATGGTGAGGCCGGGGCGGACCTCGCCGAACCCGGGCTCCTTCTCCACCAGGAACGTCGTCATCGACTTGTGCGGGGCGGTGCCCTCGGGGTGGCCTTCGTCACTCCGGCACAGGACGGCGACGAGCGAGGACGTGCCACCGTTCGTCAGCCACATCTTCTGGCCGTTCAGGACGTACTCCTCGCCGTCCCTGACGCCCTTGGAGGTGATCGCCGAGACGTCCGAGCCCAGTGCCGGCTCGGACATCGAGAACGCGCCCCGGACCTCACCCAGCGCCATCCGCGGCAGGAACGTGTCCTTCTGTTCCTGGGTGCCGTGCTGCTTGAGCATGTACGCCACGATGAAGTGCGTGTTGATGATTCCCGACACGCTCATCCAGCCACGGGCGATTTCCTCCACGCACAGCGCGTAGGTGAGAAGCGACTCGCCCAGACCTCCGTACTCCTCGGGGATCATCAGCCCGAAGAGGCCGAGCTCCTTGAGTCCCTCGACGATCTCGGTCGGGTACTCGTCACGGTGTTCCAGCCGGGTCGCGACCGGAATGATCTCCTTGTCGACGAAATCCCGGACCGTGGAGAGGATTTCCTGCTGGACATCGTCGAGGCCGGCAGTCTGGGCGAGTCGTGTCATGGCTACTTCTCCACGTTCTTCTGCGAAGGCTGGGTCGGCTCGGGGCGGCCGGGCTGTTCTCCGCCACGCTCCTTGATGTACGTCTCGGTGGGGACCATCACCTTGCGGCGGAACACGCAGACGAGCGTGCCGTCCTGTTTGTATCCCCTCGTCTCCACATGGACGATTCCGCGGTCGCTCCTGGATTTCGACGGGGTCTTGTCCAGGACGGTGGTCTCGCCGTAGATCGTGTCGCCGTGAAAGGTCGGTGCGACATGCTTCAGCGATTCGACCTCAAGATTGGCGATCGCCTTTCCGGAGACATCCGGAACCGACATGCCGAGCAGCAGAGAATAAATGTAGTTGCCGACCACGACGTTCTTTCCGAAGTCGGTCGTCGTCTCCGCGTAGTTGCTGTCCATGTGCAGCGGGTGATGATTCATGGTCAGCAGACAGAAAAGGTGGTCGTCGTACTCGGTGACCGTCTTTCCGGGCCAGTGCTTGTAGAGGGCACCGACCTCGAACTCCTCAAAGGTGCGTCCGAACTGCATGATCAGGCCTCCGGCGCTTCGAACTTGGAGGTGCGCTGCATACCGGCCGCGCGGCCCTTGCCCGCGACGACGAGCGCCATCTTGCGGCTCGCCTCGTCGATCATCTCGTCGCCCAGCATCGCCGAGCCCTTCTTGCCGCCCTTCTCGGAAGTGCACCACTCGTACGCGTCGAGAATCAGCTCCGCGTGGTCGTAGTCGTCCTGCGAGGGCGAGAACACCTCGTTGGCCGCGTCGACCTGACCGGGGTGCAGCACCCACTTCCCGTCGAAGCCCAGCGCCGCCGCACGGCCCGCGACCTCGCGGTACGCGTCCACGTCGCGGATCTGCAGGAAGGGGCCGTCGATCGCCTGGAGGTCGTGCGTACGGGCCGCCATCAGAATGCGCATCAGGATGTAGTGGTACGCGTCCGCGCCGTAGCCGGGCGGCTGCTGGCCGACGACCAGGGTCTTCATGTTGATCGACGCCATGAAGTCGGCCGGGCCGAAGATCAGGGTCTCCAGGCGGGGCGAGGCTGCCGCGATGTCGTCGATGTTCACCAGACCCTTGGCGTTCTCGATCTGCGCCTCGATGCCGATCCTGCCGACCTCGAAGCCCATCGTCTTCTCGATCTGGGTGAGCAGCAGATCGAGGGCGACGACCTGCTGGGCGTCCTGGACCTTGGGCAGCATGATGCAGTCGAGGTTCTGTCCGGCGCCCTCGACGACCGTGATGACGTCCCGGTACGTCCAGTGGGTCGTCCAGTCGTTGACCCGCACGACCCGGGTCTTGCCCGTCCAGTCGCCGTCGTTCAGCGCGTCGACGATGGTGTGCCGGGCGCCCTCCTTGGCGAGCGGCGCGCAGGCGTCCTCCAGGTCGAGGAAGACCTGGTCGGCCGGGAGGCCCTGGGCCTTCTCCAGGAACCGCGGGTTCGAGCCGGGCACGGCCAGGCACGAGCGGCGCGGACGCAGGCGGTTGACGGCAGTCATGCGGGGACCTCCAGAGGGTCGAGCTTGTTCGCTTTCCGGATCTCGTCGACGATACGGCCGATGATCTCCGTGATACCGAAATCCTTCGGGGTGAATACGGCGGCGACACCGGCCCCGACCAGGGCGGCGGCATCGGCGGGCGGAATGATCCCGCCGGCGATCACCGGGATGTCGGCCGCGCCCGCCTCGCGCAGCCGGGAGAGCACGTCCGGCACGAGCTCGGCGTGCGAGCCGGACAGGATCGACAGACCGACGCAGTGCACGTCCTCGGCCAGGGCGGCCGAGACGATCTGCTCGGGGGTCAGCCTGATCCCCTGGTAGACGACCTCGAATCCGGCGTCACGGGCCCGTACGGCGATCTGCTCGGCGCCGTTGGAGTGTCCGTCCAGGCCCGGCTTGCCGACCAGCAGCCGCAGCCGTCCGGCACCCAGGTCGGCCGCCGTGCGGGCGACCTTCTCGCGGACCAGGGCGAGCGGTGTGCCGGGTTCCGCGGTCACCGCGACCGGGGCGGACGAGACGCCCGTCGGGGCCCGGAACTCGCCGAAGACGTCGCGCAGCGCCCAGGACCACTCGCCGGTGGTGACGCCCGCGCGGGCGCACTCCACGGTCGCTTCCATCATGTTCTCGGTGCCCGCGGCGGCCTTCTTCAGCGCGGCCAGCGCATCGGTGGCGCGGGCCTCGTCGCGGTTGTCGCGCCACTCGTGGAGGGCCGTGACGACCCTGGCCTCGTTGGCGGGGTCGACCGTCATGATGGCCCCGTCGAGGTCCGCGGTGAGCGGGTTCGGTTCCGTCGTCCCGTAGATGTTGACGCCGACGATCTTCTCCTCGCCACCCTCGATCCGGGCCCGGCGCGCGGCATGCGAGGAGACCAGCTCCGACTTCAGATAGCCGGACTCGACGGCCGCCATGGCGCCGCCCATCTCCTGGATCCGGTCGATCTCGGCGAGCGACTCCGTCACCAGCTCGTCGACCTTGGCCTCGATGACGTGCGATCCGGCGAAGATGTCCTCGTACTCCAGCAGATCGCTCTCGTGCGCGAGCACCTGCTGGATGCGGAGCGACCACTGCTGGTCCCAGGGCCGGGGGAGCCCCAGCGCCTCGTTCCAGGCCGGCAGCTGGACGGCGCGGGCGCGGGCGTCCTTGGACAGGGTGACGGCCAGCATCTCCAGGACGATGCGCTGGACGTTGTTCTCCGGCTGCGCCTCGGTCAGACCGAGGGAGTTGACCTGGACGCCGTAGCGGAAGCGACGCTGCTTGGCATCGGTGATGCCGTACCGCTCGCGGGTGATCCGGTCCCAGATGCGGCCGAAGGCGCGCATCTTGCACATCTCCTCGATGAAGCGGACGCCCGCGTTCACGAAGAAGGAGATCCGCGCGACCACGTCGCCGAACTTCTCCTCGGGCACCTGACCGGAGTCGCGCACGGCGTCCAGGACCGCGATGGCCGTCGACAGGGCGTACGCGATCTCCTGGACCGGAGTGGCTCCCGCCTCCTGCAGGTGGTAGCTGCAGATGTTGATCGGGTTCCACTTCGGGATGTGGTTGACCGTGTACGTGATCATGTCGGTGGTCAGCCGCAGCGAAGGACCGGGCGGGAAGACGTGCGTCCCGCGCGAGAGGTACTCCTTGACGATGTCGTTCTGCGTGGTGCCCTGGAGCGTGGTGATGTCGGCGCCCTGTTCCTCCGCGACCACCTGGTAGAGCGCCAGCAGCCACATCGCGGTGGCGTTGATCGTCATCGAGGTGTTCATCCGCTCCAGGGGGATGTCCCGGAACAGCAGGCGCATGTCACCGAGGTGCGACACCGGCACACCGACCCGGCCGACCTCGCCGCGGGCGAGGACGTGGTCGGGGTCGTAGCCGGTCTGCGTCGGCAGGTCGAAGGCGACCGACAGGCCCGTCTGGCCCTTGGCGAGGTTGCGCCGGTAGAGCTCGTTGGACGCCTCGGCGGTCGAATGGCCGGCGTACGTCCGCATGAGCCACGGGCGGTCCTTCTGGCGGCCCGTCATGTCAGGCGTTCCCGCTGTGCTCGTCGGTACGTCCCGCCGGCGCGTCACGGAACAGGTTGATGGCGTCGAGGTGCTTCTCGCGCAGCTCGTGGTCGCGCACGCCCAGGCCCTCGCGGGGGGCGAGCGCCAGCACGCCGACCTTGCCCTGGTGGAGGTTGCGGTGGACGTCGTACGCCGCCTGGCCGGTCTCCTCCAGGGAGTAGACCTTCGACAGCGTCGGGTGGATCTTTCCCTTGGCCACGAGCCGGTTGGCCTCCCACGCCTCGCGGTAGTTGGCGAAGTGCGAGCCCACGATCCTCTTCAGCGACATCCACAGGTAGCGGTTGTCGTACTCGTGGTTGTAGCCGGATGTCGAGGCGCAGGTGACGATCGTGCCGCCCTTGCGGGTCACGTACACCGAGGCGCCGAACGTCTCGCGGCCCGGGTGCTCGAAGACGATGTCGACGTCCTCGCCGCCGGTGAGCTCGCGGATGCGCTTGCCGAACCGCTTCCATTCGCGCGGGTCCTGGTTGTGCTCGTCCTTCCAGAACGCGTAGCCCTCGGCGTTGCGGTCGATGATCGCCTCGGCGCCCATCCTCCGGCAGATGTCCGCCTTCTGCTCGCTGGAGACGACACAGATCGGGTTGGCGCCACCCGCCAGGGCGAACTGCGTGGCGTATGAACCGAGTCCGCCGCTGGCGCCCCAGATCAGGACGTTGTCGCCCTGCTTCATGCCCGCACCGTTGTGCGAGACGAGCTGGCGGTACGCGGTGGAGTTGACCAGCCCCGGGGCCGCGGCCTCCTCCCAGCTGAGGTGCTGAGGCTTCGGCATCAGCTGGTTGGACTTGACGAGCGCGATCTCCGCGAGGCCGCCGAAGTTGGTCTCGAAGCCCCAGATCCGCTGTTCGGGGTCGAGCATCGTGTCGTTGTGGCCGTCCGAGGACTCCAGCTCGACCGAGAGGCAGTGTGCGACGACCTCGTCGCCGGGGTGCCACGCGTTGACGCCGGGGCCGGTGCGCAGGACGACGCCCGCGAGGTCCGAGCCGATGACGTGGTACGGCAGGTCGTGGCGCCGGGTGAGCTCGCTGAGCTTCCCGTAGCGCTCCAGGAAGCCGAAGGTGGCCATGGGCTCGAAGATCGAGGTCCACACGGAGTTGTAGTTGACCGAGCTCGCCATGACGGCGACGAGTGCCTCTCCGGGCCCGAGTTCGGGCACCGGGACCTGGTCGAGATGCAGTGACTTGCGGGGGTCCTTGTCGCGGGTCTCGAGCCCGGCGAACATCTCCGTCTCGTCCTTGTGCACGGTCACCGCGCGGTACGACTCGGGGATGGACAGGGCCGCGAAGTCCGCGGCCGTGCTGTCCTGCGATTGGATCGCGTCCAGGATTTCCTTCACGGTGTGCCTCCGGCGGATGGGGGGCGCTGAGGGAACGCTTGAGAGTCCCTGCAAGCAGACGGGGAGCTGTGTGGTGTGGAGGTGCTGCCGTCGGTTCGGCTGGTAAGGCTGCGGCTTGCTCTGTGGAGCAGAAGGGTTTGCCTGTGACGCAGGCGTCCGGGCGCGCAGGGATCCTGCTTGCGGGGACAGCCGGCGTACGTGAGGTCTCAGTACGCCGGCCGCCCGGACAACTTCAACGTATGGCACTCCGTGACACCTGGCAAGGCACTCGGTGCCAACAATTTCTCTCACTTGTCACCCGCCGGGCACGCATGAGCAAGATGAGAGCTGTTCTGGATGGTTACGTCCGGTTACGTCCCGCTGGGCAGGATCAGTGCGAGGGCCGGTACACGTACGGGGTCGTGGTGCCGAGGGCCTGGAATCCGAGTCGCCGGAGGATCGGGCTGCTCTGGTCGGAGGCGTCGACCTGAAGGTAGTCGTAGCCGCGCTCCGCCGCGATCCGGGCGCGGAAGGCGACCAGGGCGCGATAGATGCCCCTGCCGCGCCACGGCCGGACCGTTCCACCGCCCCAGAGCCCCGCGAAGCCCGTGCCCGGGTACAGCTCCATCCGGGCCGAGCTCACCGGCTCGTCGCCCGCCATCGCGAGGACGCCCACGAAACCGTCCGGATTCTCCGACAGCCTGGCCGACACCTGATGCCGCAGCTGCGGCCGGTCCGAGCCGAAGGCCCGCTCGTGGGCGCGCGCCATCAGCTCCACGTCCTCCGCGTCGCTCACGGTGCGCAGCCGGATGCCCTCGGGGAGCTCCACCGTCGTCGAGAGCTCCGCCACCGGGGCGACCAGCAGGGTCTCCGGCTCCTCCGCCTCGAAACCGGCGGCGAGCAGCCGCTCCGGCAGGTCGGCCGGCCGGTCGTGGGCGTACAGCTTCCACTCGAACTCGTCATGCCCGAGAGCCGTGTAGTACGCCACCTGCGCCGCGATCGCCGCGTCCGCGCGTGCGGGATCCAGGTCCGGGGCCGACCAGACCACACCGTTCCAGTCGTGGGCCGCGCCGACCTGCCGTACGACATCACCGGTGCGTTCGACCCGAACGCCGGGGTCGTCGGCGCGGGCGTGTTCGCGCATTTCGCGGTCGAAGAGGGCCAGAAGTGTGTCGCGATTTTGATTCATCCGCACACCACAGCACCGGGGGGTGGACGCGGCAACCGGGTTTCGGCACCCCCGGCCGTCGGGCGCGTCGGCCGGGTGGGACCGGCCGGCACGCCCTGGGCTCAGCGGTCCTCGAGCGCCTGCTGGATCGTCCGCATCACTTCGTCGAGCGGCGCGTCCGTGCGCGCCACCGCGACCAGTACCTCGCCCCGGGACGCCACCGAGGCCGCCGGCTGCCTCGCCGGCTCGGCGCCGGAGATCCGGCCCGCGCCGATACCGCTCCCGAACGTGTCGCGGACGATCGAGAAGGCGTGGTCGAGCTGGGCCTCCACATCGCCCTCGCCGCCCGCCCGCAGCCACCGGCGCAGCACATGGTTGTGCGCGGTGACGACAGCGGAAGCCGCGACCTCGGCCAGCAAGGGGTCGTCATTGCCGACATGGTGGTCGCGCTCGTCGAAATGGCCCAGCAGATACCGCGTGAACAGCCGCTCGTAGCGGGCCACCGAGGCGATTTCGGCCTCGCGCAGCGTGGGAACCTCACGCGTCAGCTTGTAACGCGCCACGGAGACCGCGGGCTTCGCCGCGTACATCTTCATGACTTCCTTGATGCCGCGGCAGACGGTGTCGAGCGGATGCTCGTGCGCGGGGGCCGCGTTGAGGACCGCCTCGGCCCTGACGAGGGTGTCGTCGTGGTCCGGGAAGATCGCCTCTTCCTTGGAGCGGAAATGCCGGAAGAAGGTTCGCCGGGCGACGCCCGCGGCGCCCGCGATCTCGTCGACCGTCGTCGCCTCGTACCCCTTCGTGGCGAACAGCTCCATTGCCGCGGCGGCCAGTTCGCGGCGCATTTTGAGCCGTTGGGCGGCGGCGCGGGTGCCTGCGGCACTCTCCGGGGTGTCGGGCGCGGCGGAGACACGGGGGGACCTGGCGGGCTGGGACATGGTGTGAACGTACTGCATCGGTGCGGGCGACCGCGCCTGCGGGGGCGGGCCGCCCGACGGGTCGAGCAGCCCTCCCCAGCCGGCCCCCGGCTCAGCGCCGGGCATATTCGCGGAAGCCGCGCCCCGTCTTTCGACCGAGGCAGCCGGCCGCCACCAGATGTTCGAGCAGCGGCGCCGGGGCCAGACCCGGGTCGCGGAATTCGTTGTGCAGCACTTTCTCGATGGCGAGCGAGACATCGAGCCCGACCACGTCGAGGAGCTCGAACGGGCCCATCGGGTAGCCGCCGCCCAGCTTCATCGCGGCGTCGATGTCGTCGAGGCTCGCGTAGTGCTCCTCGACCATCTTGATCGCGTTGTTGAGGTAGGGGAACAGCAGCGCGTTCACGATGAACCCGGCCCGGTCCCCGCAGTCCACCGGGTGCTTGCGGACCTCGACGCACACCTCGCGGGCGGTGGCGTGGACATCGTCCGCGGTGAGCACCGTACGGACGACCTCGACCAGCTTCATCGCGGGGGCCGGGTTGAAGAAGTGCATCCCGACGACGTCCTGCGGACGCGAGGTGGCCCGCGCGATCGCCACGACCGGCAGTGACGAGGTGGTGGTGGCGAGTACGGCACCGGGCTTGCAGACCTTGTCCAGCGTTCCGAACAGCTGCTGCTTGACCGACAGGTCCTCGGCGACCGCCTCGACCGCGAGATCGACATCGGCGAAGGCGTCGAGCGAACCGGCCGCGGTGATCCGGGCCAGTGTCTCGTCCCGGGCCTCGGCCGTCAGCCGCCCCTTGGAGACGGAACGCTCCAGCGACTTGCCGATCCGGGCCTTCGCCGTGTCCGCCTTCTCCTGACCGCGGGCGGCGAGCACCACGTCGTAGCCGGCCTTCGCGAAGACCTCGGCGATCCCCGAAGCCATGGTGCCGGAGCCCGCCACCCCCACCGAGCGCACCGTGCGCCCGGTGGTCGTCGCCGCGCTCTCCCGCGGGGTCAGCGCGTCCGGCACCACGGTCTGGCTGCCGGGTCCGGTGTACGTGTAGAAGCCGCGGCCCGACTTGCGGCCGGTCAGCCCCGCCTCGCTGAGCTGTCCGAGCACGGGGGCAGGGGCGTGCAGCCGGTCGTGCGACGCGGAGTACATCGCCTCCAGGACCGTGCGGGCGGTGTCGATCCCGATCAGGTCGAGAAGGGCGAGCGGGCCCATGGGCAGGCCGCAGCCCAGCTTCATCGCCGCGTCGATGTCCTCACGGGAGGCGTAGTTCGCCTCGTACATCGCGGCGGCCTGGTTGAGGTATCCGAACAGCAGCCCGTCGGCCACGAAGCCGGGCCGGTCGCCGACCGCGACCGGCTCCTTGCCCAGGCTGCGGGCCAGCTCGGTCACGGCCTCGACGGCCGGCGGCGCGGTCAGCACCGAGGAGACCACCTCGACCAGCTTCATCGCGGGCGCCGGATTGAAGAAATGCAGGCCGAGCACGCGCTCGGGGCGCAGCGACTCGGCGGCCAGCCGGGTCACCGACAGGGCGTTGGTGCCGGTCGCCAGGATCGCGGTGGGGGAGACGACCGCGTCGAGCTCCCGGAAGACCTGCTGCTTGATCTCGTACGACTCGGGCACGACCTCGATGACGAGCTCCGCCCCCGCGGCGGCCCGGAGGTCACCGGAGGTACGGAACCGGGCGAGGACGTCGCTCCGCTCCTGCTCCGTGATCCGCTCGCGCCGCACGGCGCGGGCGGTCGCGGCTTCCAGGGAGGCGACGGCCTGACGGGCGGCCGCCTCGCTGATGTCGATACCGATGACCTCGTGGCCGGCGCGGGCGAGGACCTCGGCGATGCCGGTGCCCATGGTGCCGAGGCCGACGACGGCGATGGTGCTGAGCGGGGTGTCCATCACGGGACTCCAGAGAATGAGTGACGACTGTGAGGAAACACGGCGCGCGTCGGAGGACGAAAGGGCGCCAGGTGTGCGGGAATTGCGTGTCGTGGTGTTCAGTGCCGGAGCGTGCTGGGCACGCCTGGACCGGGAAGGGGCGACGGACTCTGTCCCGGAGTCACGTCTCGCGAAGCTGCCGAACCGACAAGCACTCCGAGTGGCTGCGTCACCAGGCCACCGGAGCAAGCGGGGAGTGTGTCCCGCTCACATGAGCTTAACCGGTCGGTAACGAGCGCACCAGTCCTGAGGTGTTGTGCACCATGTCACATTCGCCCCGGCTCTCGATACGGAGAGTTCCCGTCGATACGCTGAGCGTCATGGATGAGGAGTTCCGCTCGCTGACGGACCGACTGGCCGACGAGGCGGGTGAGTCCGCGGCGTTCCGCAGGCTGCTCGCCACCGACGACGGCGAGGAACTGGCCGGCGTCCTCGTGGAGGCCGAACGCCCGCTCTGGGCAAGGGAGATCGCCGCGTTCCGGCTCGGCTGTGCCGGTGACCGACGGGCCTTCGAGGCGCTGGTCCTGCTGCTCAACCACCGTGACCCGGAGCGCTGCGTCTGTGCCGCACACGCCCTGGAGCGCCTCGGCGACCCCCGCACCCCCCGGGCCGCCGCCGCCCTCGCGACCAACACCCTGCGCACCGCGTACGCCCTGCACCCGGTGCGGCTGCTCACCGCGCTCGGGGCCCCGGAGTCCGTACCGGCATTGATGGCCACCCTGGAGCGGCTCCTGGCCCCGGAGGAGCCGCACTGGCGGGTGGCGCTGGCCTGCGTGGAGGGGCTCGGACAACTGGGGGACGAGCGGGCCCGTCCCCTCCTGGAGGCGGCGCTGCCGCACCCGCGACTGGGGGGCGCGGCAAGCGACGCGCTCGACCGGCTGCGGAGGGCCTGACGGGGGCGGATGTCCCGTCCCCGGTTCAGGCGGTGCGGGGGAGCCCGAGGGCGCGTACGTACCGCAACTCGGGCACGAGCACGCCGTCCACCTCGAAGGACTCCTCGGCGCGAGCACATCGGGCCCGGTCCGTATCCTCATGCGGGTCATCCTGACGCATGCGCCAGGATGACCCGTACCGGATATCGGCCCGTTCCCCGGACCGTCAGCCGCGGAAGCCGAGCAGACCGTGCAGGGTGTTGCCCCTGCTGCCGGAACCCGTTCCCGGGGCGCCCTCCTCCGCGGCCCTGCCGGTCAGTGGCTGCGGGTCGGGGGACTTGGCGCAGAACGCGTCCGCCTCGTCCCGGCCGCCCTTGCCGCGCGGGACGGTGCCCTTGGCGAGATAGTCGGCCAGATAGGTGTCCAGACAGTCGTTGCCGCTGAGCGTGATGCCGTGATTTCCGCCGCCCTGCTCGACGACCAGGCTGGAACCGCGCAGCCTGCGGTGCAGGGTGACCCCGCCCTCGTACGGCGTGGCCGCGTCCTCGGTGGCCTGGAAGAGCAGCACCGGCGGCAGGTCGCTGTTGGAGACCCGTACCGGGTTCAGCGGTGCCACCGGCCAGTCGGCGCACGGCGCGTTGTACCAGGTGTTGTTCCAGGTGAAGAAGGGTGCCTTCGCGTGCACCCTCCAGCTGTCGTTGCGCCAGGTGTTCCACTCGCGGGGCCACGGGGTGTCGCGGCACTGCACGGCCGAGTACACGGAGTACCCGTTGTCGCCCTTCGCGTCGACCGCGCCGAACCGCTCGTACGCCTCCGTGAGCGCTTCGTCGTCGTGGTCGTGCACATACGCGGCGAACGCGTCGGCCAGGTAGGGCCAGTAGCCGTTGTAGTAGCCGCCCGGCAGGAAGGTGTCCTCCAGTTCGCTCGTTCCGACCCTCCCGCCCGCGGGGTGGGCCCGGACGGCTTCGCGCATCGCGTACCAGGCGGCCTCGACCTTCGCCGGATCGCTGCCGAGCCCGTACGCGGTGTCGTGCTTCGCCACCCAGGCGGTGAACGCCTTCTGGCGGGCGTCGAAGGCGTAGTTCTGGCCGATGTTGTCCTCGTACCAGACGCCCTCGGGGTCCACGTTCGAGTCGAGCGCCAGGCGCCGCACCCGCTCCGGGAACAGCTTGGCGTACACCGCGCCGAGATAGGTCCCGTACGAGTAGCCGAAGTAGTTGAGCTGCCGGGAGCCGGTCGCCTGCCGGATCACATCGAGGTCCTTGGCGGCGCTGACCGTGTCCATGTGGGGCAGCAGATCCGGGTACTTCTCCCCGCACGCCTTCGCGAACGAGGCGGTCCGGTTCCGGTTGGCCTGCTCGACCTCGGGCGAGTCCGGGGTCGAGTCGGGGCGCAGCGGATCGAAGTACTTCGGCACGCAGTCCAGCGCGGGCCGGCTCTTCCCGACGCCGCGCGGGTCGAATCCGATCACGTCGTACTGTGCGGCGACCGACTTCGGCAGCGAGGAGGCGATGAAGCCGGCCATCGACAGGCCGCTTCCCCCCGGGCCGCCCGGGTTGACCAGCAAAGGCCCCTGGAAGGTCTTCGCGGTGTGCGGGATCCGGGACAGGGCGAGGGTGATCCGCCGGCCCGACGGATCGTCATGGTCGAGCGGTGTGCTGACCGATGAGCACTGCAGCCGTGGATACGACGCGGTGCCGCAGTCGGTCCACCGGAGCTGGGCGGCGGCGTGCCGCGCGCCGGTGTCGGCGGTTGCAGGGGACGGGGCGGCGGTCACCAGACCGGCGACCGTCGCCCCGACGGCGAACAGAATTCCTGGACGTTTCGTCATATGGCCTCCCGTGGTGGGGAAAAGACGGCCGCGCGTGGCGCAGCCCCCGCCGCATGCTCCCCGTATTCGCGCCCGGGAGGACATGTTCCGTTGAGAGTTGACCCATTTGCCTGTCTCCGATGTTCCGGGGCCACCCGTGTCGGAGGCGCCGGCTCACAGGAGGGTCAGCTGAGTGGACTCGGGGCCGTCGAGGGGCGGCAGCTGGTCCCGGCGTACGGGGAGCCGGCGGGCCGAGCCCCGATGAGAGGGGCCGATGCCGAACTCGGTCGCCAGTTCGTGGACGTACCGCGTGATGCGCCGCTGGTACCACTTGGGCGCGTAGGCGCCCTCGGCGTACAGCCGCTCGTACCGCCGCACCAGCCCGGGGTGGTGCTGCCCGAGCCACCGCATGTACCACTCCCGGGCTCCGGGCCGCAGGTGGAGCACGAGCGGGGTCACCGAGGTCGCACCCGCCGCGGCGATCGCCCGGACCGTGGCGCGCAACTGGTCCGGATGGTCGCCGAGGAACGGGACGACGGGCGCCATCAGCACGCCGCAGTCGATGCCGTTCTCGCTCAGGGTGCGGACGGCGTCGAGGCGGCGCCCGGGGGAGGGGGTGCCGGGCTCCACGGTGCGCCACAACCCCTCGTCGACGAAGCCCACGGAGACGGAGATACCGACTTCGGTGACCTCGGCAGCCTGCCGCAGCAGCTCCAGGTCGCGCAGGATCAGCGTTCCCTTGGTCAGGATGGAGAACGGGTTCGCGTGATCGCGCAGCGCCGAGATGATGCCGGGCATCAATCGGTAACGGCCCTCCGCGCGCTGATAACAGTCGACATTGGTCCCCATCGCGATGTGCGCGCCGTGCCAGCGGCCGGACGTGAGCCGGTCGCGCAGCAGTTCCGGGGCGTTGATCTTGACGACGATCTGGGAGTCGAAGCCGATCCCGGTGTCGAGGTCCAGATAGCTGTGGGTCTTGCGGGCGAAGCAGTAGACGCAGGCGTGCGTGCAGCCCCGGTAGGGATTGACCGTCCATTCGAACGGCATCCGCGATGCGCCGGGAACCCGGTTCACGATCGAGCGTGCCCGGATCTCGTGGAAGGTGATTCCTCTGAACTCAGGGGTGTCGAAGGTGCGCGTGGTCACCGCGTTCGCGGCGAAGAGCGCGCCGGTCCCGGCCTCCCCGGTGTTCTCGATCAGATTGTCCCAGCGCATGGACGCCTCCTCGGTAGCACTGGTGAGAGAATAGAACACTTGTTCCCTTGATCGTTTTCTCCCCTTCGTCCCGGCCCGGATTTTGAAGGAGGTTCCCCGAGGTGGTTGGCTCAGCACACCCCCGAACAACCGAGTGCTGGAGGAACAGCCATGGCGCAGGTCGAGGCAACGACGGAGCGAGTCATCGCGGCGGACGCGGAGACGGTGTTCGACGCGCTGGCCGACTACCAGGAGGCCCGGCGCACGGTGCTGCCCGGACAGTTCAGCGAGTACGAGGTGCGCGAGGGCGGCGACGGCGAGGGCACGCTCGTCCACTGGAAGCTCCAGGCCACCAGCAAGCGGGTGCGCGACTGCCTGCTGGAGGTCACCGAGCCCACCGACGGGCAGCTCGTGGAGAAGGACCGCAACTCCTCGATGGTCACCACTTGGACCGTCACCCCGGCCGGTGAGGGCAAGTCGAAGGCGGTCGTGTCGACCGTCTGGAACGGCGCCGGAGGCATCGGCGGATTCTTCGAGAAGACCTTTGCGCCCAAGGGACTTGGGCGGATCTACGACGAGCTGCTGCGCAACCTCGCCGCCGAGGTCGAGAAGTAGCTCCATGCGCGCTTGACCGGCCTCACCGGTTCGGGTGGTCTTCCCGGCCCGCCTGTTGTGCGCCGTAGTGGCTCCGACCGGGGGCGAAGCCCCCTGAGTGCGCCGCCGGCGCCCCCCGTCGCGTTTGCCCTCCCTTGTCGTGCGATGCGAGAAATGGGCGGCGCAGACGCGACGAGGGGAGCGGCACGTGGTGGGTGGGATCACTCTGTTGGAGGACGAGCCGAACGGTGATGGGGCCACCGAGGCGGCGACCACGCTGCCGATTCCGCCGCCCTCGTCGCCGCCCGCGGGGGAGGAGGGCGTCCCCGCCCCGTCCGCCGAGCCGGAGACCAGCCCCCGCCACATCCGGCTGGTCTTCCTCGGACTGATGCTGACGCTGCTGCTCGCGGCGCTCGACCAGATGATCGTCGCCACGGCACTGCCGAAGATCGTCGGTGAGCTGCACGGCCTGGAGAAGATGTCCTGGGCCGTCACCGCCTACCTCCTCGCCTCCACCATCGGCCTGCCGATCTACGGAAAGCTCGGCGACCTCTTCGGGCGCAAGGGCGTCTTCCAGTTCGCCATCGTCGTCTTCGTCGTCGGTTCCGCGCTGGCCGGCTGGTCCCGCACCATGGACGAGCTGATCGCCTTCCGGGCGGTCCAGGGCATCGGCGGCGGCGGACTCATGATCGGTGTCCAGGCGATCATCGCGGATGTCGTACCGCCGCGGGAACGCGGCCGGTTCATGGGGCTCATCGGCGCCGCCTTCGGCCTCGCCTCGGTCGCGGGTCCGCTGCTGGGCGGGTTCTTCACCGACCACGCCTCCTGGCGCTGGTGCTTCTACATCAATGTCCCGTTCGGCCTGATCACCCTCGCCGTCATCACCGTCGTCCTCAAACTCCCCCGGCCCACCGTCCGGCCGCGCCTCGACATCCTGGGCGCCCTGTTGCTCGCGGCAGCCTCCACCTGCCTGGTGCTGCTGACCAGTTGGGGCGGGACGGAGTACGCCTGGGGGTCACGCACCATCCTGGGGCTCGCCGCCGGAGCCGCCGGAACGGTACTGCTGTTCCTCGTCGTCGAGCACCGGGCGGCCGAACCGATCATTCCGCTGCGGCTGTTCCGTGACTCCATCTTCAATGTCACCGCCCTCGTCGGTGCGGTGGTCGGAGTCGCGCTGTTCGGCGCGGCGAGCTATCTGCCGACCTTCCTGCAGATGGTCGACGGGGCCTCGGCCACCGAATCCGGCCTCCTGATGCTCCCGATGATGGGCGGGATCGTCGTGGCGTCCATCGTCTCCGGCCAGCTGATCTCGCGGACCGGCCGATACCGCGTCCACCCGATTCTCGGCGGTGCGTTCTCGGTCCTCGGGATGTGGCTGCTCTCCCGGCTCGAAACGGACACCCCGCGCCTCGAATACAGCTTCGCGCAGGCGGTGCTCGGCATCGGGATCGGCCTGATCATGCCGGTACTGGTGCTCGCGGTCCAGAACTCCGTTCAGCCCGCCGATCTCGGCGCCGCCACCAGTGCCAACAACTACTTCCGGCAGATCGGCGGCAGCGTCGGCGCCGCCGTCTTCGGGACGCTCTTCGCGGGCCGCCTCGCCGACGCGCTCGCCGCCCGCCTGCCGTCCGGCGCCGACCTGCCCGACCCCGAGTCGATCACCCCGCAGCTGGTCCATGCCATGGAGCCCGCGCTGCGGGACAGTTATATCCAGGCGTACGCCGACGCGATGCCGCGGATCTTCCTCTACCTCGTGCCGGTGCTCGTGCTCGGCCTGTTCCTCGCCTTCTTCCTCAAGGAGAAACCGCTGGTGTCCCACCACAGCCCCGAATCCGCCGCCGAGTCCACCACCGAGTCGGCACCGATCCCCGCAGCCCGCGTCACCGCCGCCCCGCCGCCGGCCGTGTACCTGTCGGGTGTGCCGGTGAGCGGCAGCGTCCAGCACCCCGACGGCACCAAGGTCCCGAGTGCCGCCCTCACCCTCATCGACGTCCAGGGGCAGCAGGTGGGGCGGGGCGCGAGCGGTGAGGACGGGAGATACGCGCTGAGCGTGCCCGGCGCCGGCGCGTACGTCCTCATCGCCGCGGCGGGCGGGCACCAGCCGCAGGCCGTCAGCGTCACCGTGGGCGAACGGCCCGTCGAGCTGGATGTGGTGCTCGGTGGTGCCGGGCGCCTCGCCGGGATCGTCGTCACCGCCGACGGGATTCCGGTGCGCGACGCAGCCGTCACCCTCACCGACGTGCGCGGCGAAGTGGTCGCGTCCACCCGCAGCGGTCGCGAGGGGGGATATGTGATCTCGGAGCTGGTGGCCGGCGAGTACACCCTCGCCGCCAGCGCCCCCGCCTTCCGCCCCGCCGCGCTGCCGGTGAGCGTGCAGGCCGCCAGGGAGACCCGGCAGGACATCGAACTCGCCGGGGGCGCGGTGCTGCGCGGCATCGTGCGGGCAAGCGGTGGCCGGCCCGTCGAGGACGCCCGGGTCACGCTGCTGGACGCGGCGGGCAACGTGGTCGACACGCTCACCACCGGGCCCGACGGGGCGTTCCGGTTCGTGGACCTCTCCACCGGTGAGTACACGGTGATCGCGGCCGGGTATCCGCCCGTGGCCACCGTCCTCCAGGTGGCCGGCGGCGGACGCACCGAACGCGACCTCCAACTGGGGCACGAGGACTGACCGCGTATCAGCCGGCCGGCCGGGCACCGAACCGGCCGGACCGGCACCCAGGGCGGACGGCAAGACCGTCTGTTCGAAAGGACACTCGGCCGGGTTCCGAGCCCCGGGCCGCACACCCGGTGAAGGATGTCGTCACCGGTGTGGACGGTGTGCGTGGTCTTGCTGCCACGGCCCCTGGGAGGGTAGGCCGGACCTGAGCAACGCCCCTCAAGAACAACGGACTCGGGAGTGCCCATGGGCGTGTCGGAGCGGTACCGCGATGCGTGGGAGGGCTTCTGGTCCGCGACCTCGGACACGCCGGGCGACGCGATCTGGGACACCGACCCGGTCCTCAGCTCGGTCCCCCACAGCGAACTGCTCCTGTCGTACGCCGACACCGCGCTGCCCGTCGTCGACCTCGGCTGCGGAAACGGCACCCAGACCCGCTATCTGGCCACCCGCTTCGCGCGCGCGATAGGTGTGGACCTCTCGCACACGGCGATCGCGCACGCGCGCCGCGCGGGCAGCGGCGAAGTGGCCGAGTCGCCCAGCTCGGAACCCGTCTCGAACTGCCCGCGCGCTGGTTCGTGCCGGCCGCGACGACCGCCGTCGGCTGACGTCGTCGGCCGACGGCACAGGGAGCGGTGGGCGGGGAGGTCACGGCAGCAGCCGTGGCCCCCGTCTCGCCGCGAGGTCCTCGACCCAGCCGAACAGCACCACCGTCGCGGCGATCAGCACCCAGGCGACGGCGAACTGGAACCACATGCTGTCCAGCGGGAGATCCCGTTCGAGGGCCGGCACATTCCACATCAGGTCGATCAGCGGCACGCTCGCCATCAGCGCGACCTCGTGCCACAGATAGACGGTCACGGCACGGGCGTTGAGGATCTTCACGATCCGGTCCGCCACGGCATGGCGGGCCAGCCATCCGAAGTCCGGCCGGAAGCGCAGGAGGAGCAGGACGAATCCCGCGGACCACAGCGCCTGGGCTAGCGGGATGTCGTCGAGGTCGTAGGAGCCGTCGATCCGGTGGTGGAAGGCCCACCAGCCGCCCGCCGCCATGAGAGCCGGCGCCGAGGCCAGGACGACGGCGGGGCGCAGCCGGTCGAGGACACCCTCCCGGTGTGCGAAGCCCAGCAGCCAGCAGAACAGGAAGACCGACAGATCGCTGAGCGCACTGCCCAGACGTCCGTCCGGCACGCTCCACACCGTCGTCACCAGCAGGACGGGGACGAGCGACAGGGCGAGGACGGGGAGCGGGGCGATCCGGAAGCCACGCAGCAGGAGGGGCGACAGCAGGACGAACCACAGGTAGGTGCGCAGGTACCAGAGGACCGCCCACGCCTGTTCTCCCCATGCGTTGCCGGGTGGGTCGCCCACCGGCAGGACCCAGTACAGGACGTCGGCGCCGGGCAGCCAGCCGTGCAGCAGCATCGCCACGCCGAGCACCAGGGCGAAGGCCCACAGCGGGATGAGCAGCCTGCGCAGCCGGCTGCGGATCACCTGCCCGGCGGGGCGCTCCAGGGAACGCGCCATGAGCGATCCGGCGAGCGCGAACATCACACCCATCGAGGGGAAGACCAGTCCCAGCCACGGCCATTCGAAGGTGTGATATGTGACCACGCGCACCAGGGCGAAGGCCCGCAGCGCGTCGAAAGAGCGGTCACGGCCGCCACCTCGGGCAGCGGGGCCCGCGCGCCCGGACGGTGCGGGTTCCGGCGTGCCGATGACGACGGGCGTTCCCCGTTCGTCGGTACGCGGCGACGCCTGCGGTGCCCTCCTGCGGTGCGCGCCCGCCATCAGCGCAGCTCCGTGCCGGGCGTGGGCATACCGACCTCGCCGGTGCGCTTCAGCTTCTGCCAGCGCAGCCGGCCACCGGTCGCGGCGGTGACACACGAGTGGATCAGCACCAGATACATCAGCTGCCGGTAGGCCAGTTGCTGCAGCGGGAGCATCAGCAGGTAGCGGTACTTCTCCCCGTCCAGGCGGAACGCGTAGGCCGCACAGACGAGTTGGACCACCAGTACGGCCAGCCAGGCCAGCAGGGACGCCCTCAGGTCCACAAAGATCATCGCGTAGACCGTGAACACGTCGATCAGCGGTGCGAAGACGGGTGTGACGATCTGGAAGAGGACGACCAGTGGCATGCCGATCCGGCCGAAGCGTCCCGATGGCCCCCGGTCCGTGACCGACCGGCGGTGTTTCCAGAGCGCCTGCATCGTGCCGTAGCTCCAGCGATAGCGCTGCCGCCACAGCTGGCCCAGCGACGCGGGCGCCTCGGTCCAGGCACGTGCGTGCTCGGCGTACACGACCCGCCATCCCGCCCGGTGCAGGGCGATCGTGATGTCGGTGTCCTCGGCCAGCGTGTCCTCGCTCATCCCGCCGACGGCCAGTACGGCCTCGCGGCGGAAGGCACCGATCGCGCCCGGGATGGTGGGCATGCAGCGCAGCAGGTCGTACATCCGACGGTCGAGGTTGAAGCCCATCACGTACTCGATGTGCTGCCAGGCGCCGATCACGGTGTCGCGGTTGCCGACCTTGGCGTTTCCGGCCACCGCGCCGACCTCCGGGTCGGCGAACGGCTGCACGAGCCGGTGTACGGTGTCGGGTTCGAACACGGTGTCGCCGTCCATCATGACGACGATGTCGCAGCGCGCCTGACGCACACCGTTGTTGAGCGCCGCCGACTTGCCCGCGTTCTCCTGGCGGACGACCCGGACATGGGGCAGCCCCAGCGACTCGGCGATCTCGGCGGTCTCGTCGGTCGAACCGTCGTCGACGACGATGATCTCGATCGGATGGGTGCTCGCCGCCAGCGAGTTGAGGGTGTTGGCGATGCACTCCTTCTCGTTGTACGCGGGGACGATCACACTCACCGGTGCGGTGACGGCGGGCCCCCAGGTGAACCGGCCCCTGTTGCGCTGCCTGTGATGACGCCGGGCGAGGAGGAGCATCATGCCGAACCTGCCCATCACGGCGATTCCGACCACCACCAGCGCGGCGGCCAGGCCGGGTACGGTCCACTCCGCGACGGCCACCGCGGCGAGGAGGGCGCGGCCCTCCCAGCGGGTGGTGGTGTCGGCGGTCCGGTGAGCGGCCTGGTCGGGGTTGCTCTGCGGGGCGTCGCCGGGGGTGGCGTGTGCGCCGGGTGTGCCTTGCGCGCTCGGTGTGCTCCGCTCGGTCTGTGCGGCCTGTGCGCCGCTGACCGTGGTGAAGGTGTAACCCTTCGCCTTCATCTTCTCGATGTACCGTGGCAGCGCCTTGAGTGTCTGCGCCCGGTTGCCGCCCGCGTCGTGGAAGAGCACCGAAGCGCCCTTTCCGGTCCTCGGGGTGGCCCACTTGATGATCTTGCTGACGCCGGGCTTCTGCCAGTCCTCGCTGTCGGTGTCGATGAAGACGCTGGTGTAGCCCATGGCGCCGAGCTTCTTGTAGACGGGCCAGCTGTAGTTGTCGATGGCGTCGTTGGTCGAGGAGTACGGGGCGCGGAACAGCGTCGTCGTGATGCCCGCAGCGCCCGCGAGGGCCAGCTGCGTCTGGGCGATCTCGCGGGTGATGCGGGAGGAGCTCTGGTACGAGAGGTCGACGTGCGTGAACGTGTGGACGCCCACCTCGTTGCCGTCGTCGACCATCCGGCGCACGACCTCCGGGTAGCGCGAGATCATCGAGCCGACCAGGAAGAATGTGCCCGGTACGTCGTTGTCGTCCAGGATGTCGAGCACCTGCTGGGTCCACTCGGGGTCGGGGCCGTCGTCGAAGGTGAGCACGATCGTCTTGTCCGGCACCGATCGAGTCTGCGCGACGCCGCCCTCGAAGCTGAGGAAGGGGCCGCCGTCGAGGACGCTCTGCGGAACCTCGCTCGCGCTCGCGTCGGACCGGACGCGCTGGTCATTGCCGACTTCGGCCCGCAGATAGCCGTCGAGCAGCAGCACGGAGACGAGGCCGAGCAGCAGCAGAAGCGCGATGGCCACCCGTGGCCCGGGGACCGCCTGACGGCCGACACGCCCGATCCTGCCCGGTGTGGCGTGCCTTCGCCTGGACGGGGAGCGGCCGCGGGTCCGGCTCATCGGGCCGCGCCCGTGGTGGCGGAGACAGAGGGGGAGGCGGCGGATGAGAACTGCCCGCCGGCCCCGGCGCCGGGCCGGTCGCCCGGTGGTGCCCCTTCGGTGCCCGGAGGGGTGTTCCCGGCCGGCCCACCCTGCGCCGCGGGTGCGCTGCCGAAGGGCAGCAGTCGCGAGGGCGACATGGAGATACCTCCCGCGAAGGCGAGTCCGAGCACGGCCACGTAACCGACACAGGCGATGCCCAGTGCGATGCCCGCGCGGCGCAGCAGCCTGGCCCGGCGCCCGGAGCTGTCCACGAATACGGGCCCTTCCTGGGATCCGGCCCCTGCCCCGGCACGGGACCCGGGCATGCCGGCGTGCCTGCGGCGGCGGCCGGGAGGGGTCGGATCGTTCTCGATGGCGATGTCGGATTGCATTTGCGCATGCTGACGGACGGCGATGTGCGAAGTCTGGGGCTTTGCTGGCCGAATGCTGTGGATGCAGGGTCAACCTGTTGACGAGCTGAGAGGGCGAGTGCCCCCACGGTCTGTCTCATCGCGCTCATCCCAACCTCAAATCGCCCCGTCTGATTGCTGTTTGGGGGTCTTGGGCGCTTCTCTCCGGCCCCGGGCCATGAGTTTCCTGTGTGGGGAGGAGGGGCAGGCGTGTGAGAGGTTCTCGGTGTGTTCCGGTCCCTCTTCGCTGTCGTTCCGGGACAACCCTCACGAGAGCAGATGCAAACACCATGCGCATTTCACCGAAGCGTTCCCCCGATGGCACGGCCGGCCGCGCGAAGCGCATCACTCCTGTCGTCGCCGGACTGCTCGCACTCGGGCTCGCCTGCTCCGCCTGCGCGACCGGCACGGCGGCGAACCAGGACCGGGACGCAGGCCCGGGGGCCCGCTCCGGTTCCACCGCGGCCTCGACGGCGTACACCCCGTACGTCAGCGCCACGACCGCCGCCGACACGGACTCGGCCGGTTCTCCCGGCACGTACAACCTCGCCTTCGTCGTCGCCGACGGCGACCGCTGCACCCCGCTGTGGGGCGGCACCGCCAAGGCCGGTGACACGTCGGTGACCTCGCGCATCGCCGCGCTCACCGCGACCGGCGCGGACGTCCGGGTCTCCTTCGGCGGGGCCGCGGGGAACGAGCTGGCACTCGCCTGCGGCAGCGCCCGGGAACTGGCCGACGCCTATGCGCAGGTGCTCGACGCGGTCGGCGCGGACAAGGCCGACTTCGACATCGAGGGCGACGCACTCACCGACCGGGTGTCGATCACCCGCCGCGACCAGGCGCTGCGCCTGCTCCAGAAGGAGCGGGACCTCGATGTGACGTTCACCCTGCCCGTGATGCCGGACGGTCTGGAGGCGACCGGGACCGAGTTGCTGAGCGACACCGCACGGCGGAACGTCGACGTCTCCGCGGTGAACATCATGGCGATGAACTACAGCTCCTCCCTCGACGGAGACATGGGCGACTACGCGCAGCAGGCCGCCGAGGCAACCCACGACCAGCTCACCGACGTACTGGGTCTGTCGGACACCGCGGCCTGGCGGGCGCTGCACATCACCGTGATGATCGGCGTCAACGACGTGAGTGGGGAGACGTTCACCCTCGCCGACGCGGCGTCCCTGCGCGCCTTCGCCGGGCGCAGGGGAATCGGCGCGCTCTCCCAGTGGGCCACCTTTCGCGATCGGGAGTGCACCGACGAGGACACCTCGAAGGCGGTCGACACCTGCAGCGGAGTCGCGCAGGAGGCGGGAGCGTTCGCGAGAGCGCTGGGCGGCTGACCGTTCGCGCCCCTCTCGCCCCCACTGCCCTACAGCCCGCCGTCGATCCGGAGCAGCGCCATCAGTTCCCGTGCGCCCGGGCTCATGGCGCGGGCCGTCGGCAGCACCACGACGCTCTCGTAGTAAGGCTGTCGGGGCCCTTCGAGCTCCACCGCCACCAGTCCCCGGGCCTCGGGCTTCCGGGAGAAGTGATGGGGCACCAGAGCGATCCCCAGTCCCTCGTGCACCAGCTCCAGCAAGCTGTGCACGTCATTGACCTCCAGGCCCACCGTGCGCCGCACCCGCGCCCCGGCGAACGCCCCGTCCGCCGCTCGCCGCGGCCCCCAGTCCGGATGGAAGTCGATGAAGGACTCACCGGTCAGTTCGTCCCACGCGACGCGGTCCGCCGCCGTGAACCGGTGGCCGGGGGCGCAGAGCACGACCATGGGCTCACGTGCCAGCGGGTGGAGTTCACCGCGCCACTCGGCGGAGTTGACGGTCGCGGCGAAGGCGGCGTCGAGTCGTCCGCCGGCCACCCCGTCCACCAGACTCGTGGTGCCCTCCTGACGGAGCCGGATCTCCATCAGTGGGTGCCTGCGGTGGAACGCCGCCAGCAGGCGCGGAAGATGCACCCCCGGCACACACTGCTCGACGCCCACCGACAGGGTGCCGCGCAGCAGTCCGCGCACCGCGTCGACGGCGTCCTTGGCCGCCCGTGCGCCCGACAGTGTGCGCTCGGCCTCCACCAGCAGCGCGCGTCCCGCCTCGGTCAGCCGCACGCTGCGCGTGGTGCGGTTGAAGAGCGGTGTCCTCAGCTCCTGCTCCAGGGCCCGGACGGAGGCGGAGAGGCCGGACTGCGACACGGCGAGGCGTTCGGCGGCACGGGTGAAGTGCTGCTCCTCGGCGACGGCGACGAAGTGTTCCAGCTGGCGCAATTCCATGATTGAGAAATGTAGTCGCTGAATCCCAGCAGAATCTCCTGTTGGACTGCTGGATCGGCATCGGTGAACCTGGACCCCTGTCCACCGCCGCCCCTTTTCTGGAGCCTGCATGTACCTGCCGTCCGCCGACCGCTACGACTCCATGCCCTACCGTCGCACCGGACGCAGCGGGCTGCTGCTTCCCGCGGTCTCCCTCGGCCTGTGGCACAACTTCGGCGGCGACAGGACGCCGGAGAGCCAGGGCCGAATCCTGCGCCGGGCCTTCGATCTCGGCATCACCCACTTCGATCTCGCCAACAACTACGGACCGCCGCCCGGCGCCGCCGAGACCGCGATGGGACGCGCGCTGGGAACGGACTTCGCCCGGCTCCGGGACGAGCTCGTCATCTCGACGAAGGCGGGCCATCGGATGTGGGACGGCCCGTACGGGGAGTGGGGGTCCAGGAAGAGCCTGCTCTCCTCGCTGGATCAGAGCCTCACCCGGCTCGGGCTCGACCACGTCGACATCTTCTACTCCCACCGCTTCGACCCGGACACCCCGCTCGAAGAGACGATGGGCGCACTCGACTCGGCGGTGCGGCAGGGCAAGGCGCTCTACGTCGGCGTCTCCAACTACTCCCCGGAGCAGACCCGGCAGGCCGTCCGGATCCTCCAGGGGCTGGGCACCCCGCTCCTGATCCACCAGCCGCGTTATTCGATGCTGGACCGCTGGGTCGAGGACGGTCTGCTCACGACGCTGGACGAACTGGGCACCGGCTCGATCGCCTACTCGCCGCTGGAGCAGGGCATCCTCTCGGACCGCTATCTGCGCGGCATCCCGGAAGGCTCCCGCGCGGCGGGCAACAGCCCCTTCCTGACGCCTGATTCGGTCACCCCGGAGCTGGTGGACCGGCTGCGGGCGCTGGACGAGGTGGCTTCCGCACGTGGGCAGTCCCTCGCGCAGATGGCCCTGGCGTGGGTGCTGCGGGGCGGCCGGATCACCTCCGCCGTGATCGGGGCGAGCAGCGTCTCCCAGCTGGAGAACAGTGTCGAGGCGGTACGCGATCTGGAGTTCGGTGACGAGGAACTGACCCGGATCGACGAGATCCTCAAGGGCATGGACAGCCGCTGAGCGTCTGGCCCACCCACTCCCGCAACAGCCCCTCCCGCTCGGCACTCCGGGGCGACCCGCCCTCCCACGCGCGGCCCCACTGCGACATCGCAGCCAGTGTCGTCGCCATCGTCGCGGCGCCCTCCGTGAGGCGGGCCAGGAGGGCGTGGGAGAGGTCGACCTCGGTCCGGGAGTAGCCGGCAGCGGCGGCGACGTAGGCCGCCATCTCGTGGTCGCCGTCGGACGATTCCACGCGCACCGCCATCATCGCCGGGGCCTTGCCCATCAGGCCGTGGCCCAGGGGCAGGGTCATCTCCCGCACTGTTCCCAGGGCCACGTCCTTGACCACGCCGACCTGCCGCATCAGGGACTTGACGGGGACGTCCGCCACCGTCAGGGCGTTCACGTCCTCCCACAGGTGGAGGCCGGACTGTCCGTCGCCGAGGGTCACCACGCCCTCGGGGGCCAGACGCACCCCGGGAGCCAGACCGGACGGCTTCGCGCCCACGTACACGTCGCCCTCGGCGATCCAGAACAGGCCCACCATGGCCATGGGTTGCTCACTTCTCCCGACGACGGCGCCGCCGTCGTGTCAATCATCGAACGATCAGGTCGTCGTCCGCAACGCGCGAAGGGTCCGGGAAGTTCCCGCTTTCCCGCCCCTGTTCTCGAGCGGCTGCCCGTGCCTCCGCCCGGCCGGCGTAGCGGTGGGCCCACGGCATGGCCTCCTCCAGGGCCGCCGATACTCCGAACAACAGGTCCTCGCGACCCCAGCCGGCCGTGAGGGAGACCCCGAGCGGCAGGCCCTCGCAACTCCAGCCCAGCGGAAGGCTGATGACGGGGAACCCGGTGGCGTTCCCGAGGACGGTGTTGCCGGTGAAGGCGGTCATCGCGGCCAGTTCGGCCGCCGGATCCGCGTCGTCGCGCAGCCGGCCGATGAGCGTCGGCGGGGTCGTCACGGTCGGGGTGATCACGATGTCGGCGTCCGTGTGGTGGAGTGCCCAGGCCCGCGCCCTGGCCTGGACGACACCGATCGAGGCGGCCAGCTCGCCCGAGGTCAACGCCTGTGAGCGGAGAAGGAGATGGCGGACGATCGGGCGCAACGCCGTCCTGTCGAACGCCATGGCCCTGGCCCCGACCAGCGCGGTGAACATCGTCCGGAAGCTCTCGGTGAACTCGGGGTCCGCCGCCTGATCCCGTGCGAAGACGTCATGGCCGAGACCGGCCAGCGTACGCGCGGTGAGTTCGGCTGCGGCGGCGACCTCGGCGTCCACGGGTCCTCCCGAGACCGAGCCCTGGGCGAGTGCCACCCGGAGCCGGGGCAGCGGCATCTCGCAGGCACGCTCGTAGCTGACGGCGCGGGGCGGATGCACCGTACCGGCCCCGGTACGGGTGGTCAGCGCGTCCAGGAACGCGGCGGTGTCGCGGACGGTGCGGGCCAGCGGGCCCCGCACGGAGAGCCCCATCCCGTCATGGCCGGCCGGGCCCGCGGTGACGAGCCCGCGGCTGGGTTTGAGCCCGACCACCCCGCAGGCGCTCGCGGGGGAGCGCACCGAGCCGGCGGTGTCGCTGCCCTGCGCGATCGGCACCAGCAGTGCGCCGACCGCCGCGGCCGCGCCACCACTGCTGCCGGCCGCGCTGCGGTTCAGGTCGAAGGGACTGCGCGCCGGGGCGGAGACCTCGGGCTCGGTGTAACAGGCCGCCCCGAACTCGGGAACGGTGGTCTTGCCGAGGCTGATCAGCCCGGCATCGGCCATGACGTCGACGATCTCGTCGTTGTGTCCGGGAATCCAGTCGCGGAACAGCGCGGAGCCCAGCGTGGTGCGCACCCCCGCGGTGGCCTCCAGGTCCTTGATCGCGGTGGGTACGCCGAACAGGCGCGGCAGTTCGGTGCGGTCCGCCGAGCGCAGGACACGTTCGGCTTCGGCCGCCGCGGTGCGGGCCAGGTCGGCCGACACGGTGGTGAACGCCCCCACCCGGTCGCCGTGCCCGATCCGGGCCAGCAGGTGGTCCATCACCTCGATCGGGCTCGTTTCACCGCGCCGGTAGGCGGCGGCCAGTTGAAGAGCGGTGAGTTCGTGCAACTCCGTCATAAGCGCTCCCATTGATGTTTCGTTACGCGTATCGATATGGTGTGGGCATGGTGGTCGAGAAGGCAAGCACTCCGAAGAACGGCCGTCCCCGGGCGGTGACGCTCGACGCGGTCCTGGACGCGGCGACCGAACTGGCCGACGACCAGGGGCTCGATGCGGTGAGCTTGCGAGCGCTGGCCGACCGGCTGGGCGTGTCACCGATGGCGATCCACCGCACGACGGGCGGCATCGACGCGCTCCAGCACGCGTTGGTGTCCCGGATCGTCGGCGGGGTGACCCGATCCGTGGACTGGCCGGACGAGTGGCGCGATGTCGTCCGGCTGTTCGCGGACACGCTGCACGACCTGCTCATGCGGCACCCGGTCATCCTGGAGGCGCACCGCCGCGCCTCACTCGTCGGACCCGGCGCGGACGATGTCGCATACCGGGTCGTGGCGGCGCTGCGCAGCGCGGGCCTCGACGAGGAGGCCGCCGCATACGCGTACGGCACCCTGCACGACTTCGTCACCGGCCATGTGGCGATCCGCCTCGGCCGTGGCGATCTGGAACTGCACCATCTCCCGCCGGAACGCCGGGTCGCGTCGGTGTTCGCGGACCACCACGACTACGACCGCCGGTTCTCGTTCGGCCTCGACTTCGTCATCGGCGGGATCGCCGCCGCTGCCGCCACCCCCGTATCGCACGAGGAGCAGAGATGACCCCCTCCCCCCGCGACCTGCCGAACGCGCCGGAGACGGAACTGCCGAAGACGCACCGCCTGACGGCCCCGAGCGGACGTCGCATCGCGTACTGCTCGTACGGCGACCCCGCCGCCCCGCCCGTGATCGTGCTCCACGGCACCCCCGGCAGCCGCTACGAGGGCCTCGCGCTGCGGCAGGCGGCGACGGACGCGGGCCTGCATCTGGTCTTCCCGGACCGCCCGGGCTACGGCGAGACCGATCCCGTACCCGGTCGCGGATTCCATCGCTGGAACGACGACTTCGTGGCCCTGCTCGATCACCTCGGCCACGAGCGGGCCACCGTCGTGGCGATCTCGGGCGGCGGCGGGTACGCGCTCTCGGCGGCCCAGAAGCACCCAGGGCGGGTCACGCGACTGATCCTCGCGTGCGCCGCCGTCCCCGGAGCCCCCCGCGAGGCGTACGCACGCCGGATTCCGCTGGTCAAGTGGATGAACCGGATCGTCGTCTGGGCCCCGGCGATCGCCCGGCCGATGCTCGCCGGGAAGGGGATCTTCAAGAAGACGAGGCGCGAGCCGAACCTCGACGCCTGGCCCCGCTCCGATCGGCTGATCATGAGCACTCCCGCCTTTCGGGCGCTGTCCGACGTGGACACCACCGAGGGCGGGCGCCAGGGAGCGGACGCGGTTGTCACCGACCTCGCCGGCTACGCCCGCCCGCTGCCGGACCCGCTGGGCTCGGTCTCCGTGCCGACCCTGTTCCTCCACGGCGAGGCGGACGGCAACGTCCCGGTCGAGGTGGCGCGCTGGGCGCATGCGCAGATCCCGGGCGCCGAGCTGCGCACCGTCCCCGACGGCGGTCACCTCTTCCTGCTCGCGGACCCGGAGCCGCTCCTGCGGGAACTGGTCTGAGCGGTGAGCCCGGTGGTGTGAGGATGACCGGCATGACATGGACGGCACCTCACATCGAACGTACGACGGTCGACGGGGACCAGCTGAACGTCGCGAGCACCGCGGACGAGCGGGTCATGCTGGAAGGCTGGCTCCGGTGGCACCGCGAGACGCTGCTCACCAAGTGCGCCGGGCTGACTCCGGCACAGCTCGCCCGTACCGCCGCCGAGCCCTCCGGCCTCACCCTCCTCGGCCTGGTGCGGCACATGGCGGAGATCGAACGCTGGTGGTTCCGCCGGAGCTTCGCGGGCGAGCCGATCGGCGATGTCTTCACCGGTCCGGGCGACGGCGACGAGGGCATCGAAGGCGTCGACGCCGCTCACGCCGAGCGCGACTTCGCCGCCTTCCGCGCCGAGATCGAGGCGTGCGAGGCCGCCGTGGCGGGGCGCGGCCTCGACGAGGCATTCCTCTCGACGACCCGTGGTCGGGACGTCAGCCTGCGCTGGGTGTACCTGGTGATGATCCAGGAGTACGCCCGCCACAACGGTCACGCGGACCTGTTGCGCGAGCGGACCGACGGTGCCACGGGTGACTACCCCGCACCGGCATGACGGTGACCGGCACCCACCGGGGGACCGGCCACTCCTCGTCGACGAGGCGTACGGCGCCGTGCCTCAGCCGACGTCCGCCTCGGGCGGATAGACGGCCGCGTGGACCGACCGGAACAGGGCGTCGGCCTCCGGGCCGCTGAGCCCCTGCGCCCGTGCCTGGTCCAGCCACTCGGCGAGCGATGTGCGCAAGGGGGAGTCGGCGCCCGCCTGGGGCGGGACGAGGGAGCGGGTGATGAAGGTGCCCGCTCCCTGCCGGACCTCGGCGAGGCCCGCGCGCTCCAGCTCGCGGTACGCCTTGAGGGTGGTGTTCGGGTTGACCTTGGTCTCGGCCGCGACCTGAGCGGCTGTGGGCAACCGGTCACCCTCCTCCAGGGCGCCCATGCGCAGCGCCTGTTCGACCTGCCGCACGATCTGGAGGTACGTCGCCACTCCGCTGCGCCGGTCGATACGGAACACGACCACTGCCTTCACCTCCCGTTCGACTGCCGAAACCCTACGTACCTGCGGCGGCAGGTCCTAGAGGGGGCGACGGGACACCCGCCACAGGACGAACGCGGTGAGTACGGCGGTACCCGCGAGCAGGATGGCCGCCCCGGTCCACTGCATGGCCGGCATCTGGTCGAAGCCGAGGTACTCGTAGACATTGTTGACGATGCCGTGCTCCTTGACGCACGCGTCCGAGGCCGCTTCGGTCGGCTTGGCGCACAGGCCCCAGCCGTAGAGACGCCCGTCGGCGGAACCGATCCAGCGGTCCACCTCGAACGACCCGTTGACCCGCGAGGGCATGTCCGCGTCGAGCGGGTAGACGATCGTGCGGGTCGGGGCGAGGTGGGCGAGCATCTCGTCCCAGAAGACCCCGACCGCCGCGGCGAAGACGAACGTGATCGCCATGGAGGCGAGGACGCGGCGGACCAGCACACCGATGGTGATTCCGGCGGCGGTCATGAAGAGACAGAGCGCGGGGAGCATCGGGCCGGTGCTGTCGAAGATCGATCCCTCCCACCACTCGCCGGGGAACACCGAACGGTAGGGCTTCCACCACCAGGTGAACACCGCCGAGAGCACCGCAGCGGTCACGGTCACCGCCGCGTAGCACCAGACGAACTTCGTCGCCACCCAGCGGCGGCGTGACACCGACTGGGTGGTGACCAGCTGTGCGGTGCCCTGCTCCTGATCTCCCGCGATCAGCGGGGCGCCGACGAAGACGGCGAGGATCATCGGCAGCCCGCCCAGTGCGGTGATGACGAGAGCCACACCGCCCGAGTCGAACGTCGGCTGCGCCAGTTCCTTCCCCGGCCAGCCCGCGGCGTCCAGGAGGTCCTTCATGTGGCTGTACTCGTAGAGGATCCAGATCGAGCCGAGGACCGCCACGGCGAGCAGGCTGAGCAGCGCGGCCCGGTGCTGGCGCACCACGAGCCAGCTCAGTCCGCGCAGTATGCGGGGCCCCGGGGTGCGCCCGGTCCGGGGGGCGTCGGTCGAGGTGGTGCTCATGCGGTGTGGCTCCCTTCGGCCTCGGTACGGGCACCGGGTGTGAACAGCGGGGGCGTGTCCGGCGAGCGGAGATGCGCCAGCAGCACCTCCTCCAGGCTGGGTTCGGAGACGACCCAGTCGCCCGACAGGGGGCCGTTCGTCCGCACCAGCGCGTGGAACTGCCGGCCCTGGACACGGCACTCGATCACGGTGTGCGGGGCCAGCGCGGCGGCCGGGTCCCCTTCTGTCGCGAGCCCGGTCACCAGCGTGTGGGCCGGGACGAGCGCGTCCGCGTCGCCCGCCATCCGGATCCTGCCGCCCGCGAGGACGAGCAGGTAGTCGCACATGTCCTCCAGCTCGGTGAGCATGTGGGAGGACATCACCACCGTGGTGCCGCGCTCGACGGCCTCCGACATCAGCAGGGTGCTCATGTCGTGGCGGGCCAGAGGGTCGAGGTCGGACATCGGCTCGTCGAGCAGCAGCAGGTCGGGCCGCTTGCCGAAGGCCAGCGCGAACGCGACGCGGGTGCGCTGCCCACCGGAGAGAGTGCCCACGCGGGCGTCCATCGGCACCTGGCCCGACCGCACGATCCGCTCCGCCGCGGCCATGTCCCAGCCGGGGTTGAGCTCGGCGCCCATGCGCAGCGTCTCGGCCACGGTGAACCGCTTGAACAGCGACTTGTCCTGCCCGAGGAACGCGAACCTGGGCATCACCTCGGGGTCGTCCACGGGCACGCCGAAGACTCTGAGATCGCCTTCCGTCGGCTGCACCTGACGGGTCGCGATCTTCAGCAGGGTGCTCTTCCCGGCTCCGTTGGGGCCGACGAGACCGCAGATCCGACCGGCCGGCAGCCGGAACGAGATGTCCTGCAGCGCCCAGCCGCGCCGGTAGCGCTTACCCAGGCCGCGGGCCTCCAGGGCCCAGGCGCCGGACGCGCCGTCCGGAGTGAATGCGTCTGCCATGCACTTCGCCTCAATTCCATTAGTCAATTAATGGAATCATGGTCTGGGTGTCGGAAGGCTGTCAAGGCGACGAGGGCCGGCCCGGCCGCCGGCCGGGCGCGATGTGTCCGGAATGCTCCTGATGGGGGTGTGGGTCGCGCTCTCTTCGGAGGACTGGACCATTGAACGTCTCCGTGGCTCTGGCCTGGAGGTTCTTCGGCGCGTAGCGTGACCCCGCATGAAGATCCTGATCAGCGCGGACATGGAAGGCGCCACCGGTGTGACCTGGCCTGCCGATGTGCTGCCGGGCACCCCGCAGTGGGAGCGATGCCGCGCCATGTTCACCTCCGACGTGAACGCGGCGGCGCTCGGCTTCTACGACGGCGGCGCCGACGAGGTACTCGTCAACGAGGCCCACTGGTCCATGCGCAACCTTCTGCTGGAGCGGCTCGACGACCGGGTCCAGATGCTCACCGGCAGGCACAAGTCCCTCTCCATGGTGGAAGGCGTCCAGCACGGCGACGTCGACGCCATCGCCTTCATCGGCTACCACACGGGCGCCGGCGCCGAGGGGGTGCTCGCCCACACCTATCTCGCGAACTCCCTCACCGGGGTCTGGCTCAACGGCGTCCGGGCGAGCGAGGGGCTGCTCAACGCGCATGTCGTGGCCGAGTACGGCGTCCCCGTCGTCCTCGTCACCGGCGACGACCTCACCTGCGCGGACGCGCAGGCGTACGCCCCGGAGGCCCGCAAGGTCGCCGTGAAGGACTATGTGTCGCGGTACGCGGCGGTGTGCCGCACCCCGGCCCGAACCGCCGCCGACATCCGTGCGGCGGCCAAGGACGCGACCGCGCTGGCGGTGCGTCACACCCCGGTGGAGGGCGGCCCGTTCACCGTCGAGCTGGAGTTCGACGCCGAGCACCTGGCCGGCGCGGCCACCGTCGTCCCCGGCGTGACACCCGGCGGCGAACGGCGCGTCGCCTACACCAGCGGAACGATGTACGAAGCCATTCGCACGTTCAAGGCCGTGACGACCATCGTGTCGTCCGCCGTGGAGGAACAGTATGGCTGAGGCGACCGATCCCCAACAGGGCGTCGACGAACGGGCGCTCGACGAATCGGTGACGTTCACCTCCGAGCTGATCCGGATCGACACCACCAACCGCGGTGGCGGCGACTGCCGGGAACGCCCGGCCGCCGAGTACGTCGCCGAGCGGCTGGCCGACGCCGGACTCGAACCCACCCTCCTGGAGCGCACCCGGGGACGCACCAACGTGGTGGCCCGGATCGAGGGCACCGATCCGTCCGCAGACGCCCTGCTCGTGCACGGCCATCTCGACGTCGTCCCGGCCGAGGCCGACGACTGGACCGTGCACCCCTTCTCCGGAGAGGTACGCGATGGTGTCGTGTGGGGGCGAGGCGCCATCGACATGAAGAACATGGACGCGATGGTCCTGGCCGTCGTCCGGGCCTGGGCGCGGGCCGGTGTCCGGCCCCGTCGCGACATCGTGATCGCGTACACCGCCGACGAGGAGGCCAGCGCCGAGGACGGCTCCGGCTTCCTCGCCGACCGGCACGCCGGACTCTTCGACGGGTGCACGGAAGGCATCAGCGAGTCCGGTGCCTTCACCTTCCACGCCGGCCCCTCCATGCCGCTCTACCCGATCGCCGCGGGCGAGCGCGGCACCGCCTGGCTGAAGCTCACCGCACACGGCAAGGCGGGGCACGGCTCCAAGGTCAACAAGGCCAACGCGGTCAGCACGCTCGCCTCGGTCGTCGCCCGGATCGGTCAGCACTCATGGCCGGTCAGGCTCACCCCGACGGTCCGCGCCGCACTCACCGAGATCGCCGCGCTGTACGGCATCCACCCCGACCTCGACGCCCCCGGCTTCGACGTGGACGAGCTGCTCGGCAAGCTCGGCCCGGCCGCCGCACTGGTCGAGCCGACCGTACGCAACAGCTCCAACCCGACCATGCTGGAGGCCGGGTACAAGGTCAACGTGATCCCGGGTCACGCCACCGCGCACATCGACGGCCGGATGGTGCCCGGCGGCGAGGACGAGTTCCACGCCACTCTGGACCGGCTGACCGGACCCGATGTCGACTGGGAGTTCCACCATCGCGAGGTCCCGCTGCAGGCGCCGGTCGACTCGCCGACCTTCGCGAAGCTGCGTGCCGCGATCGAGCGCTTCGACCCGGACGGCCATGTCGTGCCGTACTGCATGTCGGGCGGCACGGACGCCAAGCAGTTCTCCCGGCTCGGCATCGCCGGCTACGGCTTCTCGCCACTGAAGCTGCCCGTCGGCTTCGACTACCAGGCGCTGTTCCACGGCGTCGACGAACGCGTCCCCGTCGAAGCGCTGCACTTCGGCGTCCGCGTCCTCGATCACTATCTGCGCACGGCCTGACCCGCCAGGGGGGAATCATCATGGTGTCCACAGGGGCCTACGGAACATGGCCGTCACCGATCGACGCACGGCTCGCGGCGTCGCACGACGGCCGCCCGGAGTATGTCGGAGTGGTCGGTGAGGAGGTGTGGTGGACGGAGCCGCGCCCTGCCGAGGCGGGTCGCCGCGCCCTGATCCGCCGCCGGGCGGACGGGACCACCGGCACCGCCCTGCCCGCTCCGTGGAACGTGCGGAGCCGCGTCATCGAGTACGGCGGACAGCCCTGGGCCGGGGCCGAACGCGCCGAGGGGGGCCCGCTGATCGTCTTCGTCGACTTCGCCGACCAACGGCTGTACGCCTACGCGCCCGACGGAGCCGGCGAACCCCGGCCGCTGACCCCGGTCTCACCCGTCGGCGGCGGGCTGCGCTGGGTCGACCCGCAGCTCCACCTCGAACGCGGCGAGGTCTGGTGCGTCCTGGAGGAGTTCACCGGCGAGGCGCCCACCGAACTGCGCCGGGTGCTCGCCGCCGTGCCCCTGGACGGTTCCGCGGCCGAAGACCGTTCGGCGGTACGTGAACTCTCCGACGACAGCCACCGGTTCGTCACCGGACCGAAGCTCTCGCCCGACGGACGGCGGGCGGCCTGGGTCGCCTGGGACCACCCGCGCATGCCGTGGGACGGCACCGAGGTGATGCTCGCGGACGTCGCCGAGGACGGTACGTTCGAGCACGCGTGGAGCTTCGGCGGCGGCCCCGAGGAGTCGGTGCCGCAGATCGAGTGGGGTGCCGACGGACAGCTGCTCTTCGCCAGTGACCGCAGTGGCTGGTGGAACCTGTACCGCGCCGACCCGCACCGGGGCGCGGTGGCGCTCTGCCCCCGGGAACAGGAGTTCGCCGGACCGCTCTGGAAGATCGGGCTCAGTTGGTTCCGGCCCCTGGAGAACGGCCTGATCGCCACTGTCCACGGCCGGGGCACCACCACGCTCGGCATCCTCGATCCGGAGACCGGCGAACTCGTCGACGTGGCCGGGCCGTGGACCGAATGGGCCGAGTCGCTCGCCGTGCACGGCAGCCGGGTCATCGGCATCGCCGCGAGCCCGTACAGCGCCTACGAGGTCGTCGAACTGGACACCGCGACCGGCCGCACCCGGATCATCGGCACACCGCACGAGGACGCCGTCGACCCCGCGTACTACCCGCAGCCCGAGGACCGCACCTTCACCGGGCCCGACGGACGGGAGATCCACGCCCACATCTACCCGCCCCGGAACCCCGGCCGGACCGGTCCCGAAGGTGAACTGCCGCCCTATGTGGTCTGGGCGCACGGCGGTCCCACCGGCCATGCCGCGCTCGTACTCGACCTGGAGATCGCCTACTTCACCTCCCGCGGCATCGGTGTCGCGGAGGTCGACTACGGCGGCTCCACGGGCTACGGCAGGGACTATCGCAACCGGCTGCGCGAACAGTGGGGCGTCGTCGACGTCGAGGACTGCGCGGCCGTCGCCGAGGCGCTGGCCGCCGAGGGCACGGCCGACCGGCGACGGCTCGCCATCCGGGGCGGCAGCGCCGGCGGCTGGACCACCGCGGCCTCACTGACCGGAACCGATGTCTACGCCTGCGGCACGATCATCTACCCCATCCTCGATCTGACCGGCTGGGGCACCGACGAGACCCATGACTTCGAGTCGCAGTACCTGGAATCCCTGGTCGGCCCGCTCGCCGAAGTCCCGGCCCGCTACCGCGAACGGTCGCCGGTCAGCCGCACCGACCGGCTGACCACCCCCTTCGTCCTGCTCCAGGGGCTGGACGACCCGATCTGCCCGCCCGTCCAGTGCGAGCGGTTCCTGGAGCGGGTCGAGGGGCGCGGTATCCCGCACGCGTATCTCACCTTCGAGGGGGAGGGGCACGGGTTCCGGCGTGCCGACACCATGATCCGCGCCCTGGAGGCCGAACTCTCGTTGTACGGGCAGACCTTCGGCATCGACTGCCCGGACGTACCGCGACTGGAGCTGAAGAAGTGACCCTCGCCCCCCTGACCCGACCCGCCCGGCTGCGTCCGGGTGCCAGGATCGCCGTCGTGTCCCCGAGCGGACCGGTGCCGGCCGAGCGTCTCGACGCGGGCCTGGACGTACTGCGCGGCTGGGGCCTCGTCCCCGTCGAGGCACCCCATGCGCGCGACGTGCATCCGGAGTTGGACTACCTTGCGGGAACCGACGAGGCGCGGGCCCGGGATCTCCAGGAGGCCTGGTGCGATCCCTCCGTCGACGCGGTGATCTGTGCCCGGGGCGGATACGGCGTGCAGCGCATGGTCGACCTGGTGGACTGGGCGGCGATGCGCGCGGCCGGGCCCAAGGTGTTCATCGGCTACAGCGACATCACCGTGCTCCACGAGGCGTTCGCCCGGCGCATGGGCCTCGCCACCCTGCACGGGCCGATGGTCGGAACCGAGACCTTCCTCAAGGACCCGGACACCCAGGAGTCCTTGCGGGCCACCCTGTTCGAGCCCGATTCGGTGCGTACTCTCGGTCTTCCCTCGGCGCGGGTGCTGGTTCCCGGCAGGGCCCGCGGCATCACCTACGGCGGCTGCGTGAGCCTGCTCGCCGCCGACATCGGCACCCCGTACGCCCGGACGTCGGCCGACGGCGGTCTGCTGTTGATCGAGGACACCACCGAGGACCCGTACAACATCGACCGCATCCTCACCCAACTGCTGAGGGCGGGGGCGCTCGACGGGGTGTCCGGGGTGGCCTGCGGTTCCTGGGCGGGCTGCGGTCCGTACGAGGAGGTGCGGGCGGTCCTCGTCGACCGGCTCGGCCCACTGGGTGTGCCCGTCGTCGAGGAACTGGGCTTCGGGCACGGGCCGACCGCGCTGACGATTCCGCTCGGGGTGCCCGCCGTGCTGGACGCACCGGCCGACGGCGGCCCCGCCGCGCTCACCGTCGAGGTACCCGCGCTGGTCTGAACGGCGGGAAATCGCGAAGAAGTTGAGCATCCTTCAGGAAACGGGGTCCTGGGCGTTGACATCACTATGACACGCGTCACAGCATGAGCGCGGTCCAGTACTTACTGGCCGGTAAGATGCTCTCGGTGTGGAGGCCTTCGTGTCACGTGCTGTTTCCCGCTCCCGGTCCGGGCACCGGACGCCGTCCCGGAAGGCGGTCGCGTACGCGGCCGCAGCCGCGCTCGCCGCACCGCTGTTCCTTGCCGGTGCGGCGCACGCGAGCGCCGCTGAGACCTCCTCGTACACCGTCACCCCGCTGAGGTTCACCCTTCCGGCGGGCGGCCGGACCTGCACCGTGGACGCCGATCTGTACCGTCCTGCCGGGGTCGACGCCCAGCACCCCGCCCCCGCCGTGCTCGCCACCAACGGCTTCGGCGGCAGCAAGTCCGACGGTTCGACCGACGCCATCGGCAAGGCCTTCGCCTCCCGCGGCTACGTCGGTCTCGTCTACTCCGGCCTCGGCTTCGGCAGGTCCGGCTGTCTCATCACGCTCGACGACCCGGCCATCGACGGGAAGGCCGCCGCCGGACTCATCGACTTCCTCGCCGGAACGCGCGCCGCCGACGACGGCACCAGGGCCGACTACGTCACCAAGGACGGCACGGGCGACCCCCGGGTCGGCATGATCGGCGGTTCGTACGGCGGTGCCATCCAGATGGCGACCGCGGCCGTCGACCGGCGCGTCGACGCCCTCGTGCCGCTGATCACCTGGAACGACCTCGCCTATTCGCTCGCGCCCAACAACGCCGGTACGCGCGAGGGGGTTTCGTCCGACACCGCCGGTGTCTTCAAGTGGCAGTGGACCAACGGCTTCTATCTGATGGGGGAGGGGCAGATGCTCCTCAACGCGAGTGTGGACCCGTCCCGGTTCGGCAGTCTCTCCTGCCTGCACTTCGCGGCGCAGGCCTGCGACACCATCCGGCTGCTCAACTCCGGCCGCTACCCTGCGGACAGGACCGCCGCGATGCTCGACTACGCGCGCGGCGTGTCACCCGTCGACCACCTCGACAAGGTCAAGGCGCCCACCCTGCTCGTCCAGGGCCAGACCGACAGCCTGTTCAACCTGAACGAGGCCACCGCCACCTACCGGACCCTCAAGGCGCAGGGCACCACGACCAAGATGATCTGGCAGGCCTGGGGACACAGCGGCGGGCAGGCCCCCGGTGAACTCGACCTGGGCAAGGGCAACCTGGAGACCAGCTACGTCGGACAGCGCGTCCTCGCCTGGTTCGACCGCTACCTCCGGCACAGGAAGAACACGGACACGGGGCCCGAGTTCGCCTACTACCGGGACTGGAAGAGCGGTTACGGCACCGCCGCCGGCGTACCGGCCCCGAGCCGGAAGATGTACCTCTCCGGTGACGGCAAGCTCGTCGACAACCGGTCCGAGGTCACCCGGGGCAGCCGCCAGTACGCCAACTGGCTCGTGCCGACCAGTCACTCGGAGAGCTCGCTCGCCGGAATCATCGGGCTGCCCGACCCCGCGCCGTACGACATCAAGGGCACCTACCTGGGCTGGAGCAGCGCCCCGTTGACCGCCGCCGTGGATGTCGTCGGTGCGCCGAAGGCCACGCTCAAGGTCGTCTCGCCCAGGACGGAGCGCGTACAGAACAGCGGGGACGCCGCCGACAAGCTCGTCCTGTTCGCAAAGGTGTACGACGTGGCGCCGGACGGCTCCAGGACACTGGTGAACCGGCTCGTCTCCCCGGTGCGCGTGCCGGACGTCACCCGCTCGTTCACCGTGCAACTGCCGGGCATCGTCCACCGGTACGAGGCGGGCCACCGGCTCGAATTCGTGATCGCGGCCAGCGACAGCGCCTACTCGGGCAACCGCGGCATCAAGCCGGTCACGGTGGTCAGCGCCCCCGAGGACACAGGTGTGCTGGAGCTTCCGGTGGTCGGCGACCGGGTGGAGTGACCCGTCGCGTCGCCGTCGGTCGTCATGGCGCCGCCAGGCCCCCCTCCTCGGCCTCGCGATCCACGGGCGCCGGGCCACGCCCGCCGACACGGCCTGATCCGGACGAGAGACCCGGAGGGCGGTCCCGCAACGCCTGGCGGGCGCGACGACGCCCACGGCACCTTGCCGCGTCGTCGGGACGTCCACTTGCATCCAGTAGGCGGACGTCCCTCCGCCTTGCGATGCACCGCATCCGACGCCGCGCGCTGCTCCACCAGGGGTTACGGGACAGCCCTTAGGCTGGCCGGATGACCGGAACCGACTACCTGGCCCGGGGACGCCGCACGGCGATCCGCCCCTACACGCAGGCGGACGCCGAGGAGTTCACCACCCGCGCGCGGGAGAGCCGGGGCCTGCACAGTCCCTGGCTCTTCCCGCCCGTCGACGCCCGCTCGTACGCCGCCTACGCGGGCCGGGTGATCGATGACCCCACGAAGGCCGGGTTCCTCGTCTGCGAACGCGACGGCGGCGCAGTCGAAGGCGGGGGCGGCGGGGCCGGCGGCGGGATCGCGGGCTTCATCAACATCAACAACATCGTCCGCGGAGGGTTCCTCTGCGGCGCGCTCGGATACGGGGCCTTCGCCCATGCGGCGGGGCGCGGACTGATGAGCGAAGGGCTGGAGCTGGTCCTGCGGTACGCCTTCGGGCCGCTCGGCCTGCACCGGCTCGAAGCCAACATCCAGCCGGGAAACGCAGGTTCGCTCGCCCTCGTGCGACGGGCCGGATTCCGCCTCGAAGGATTCTCGCCGGACTTCCTCTTCATCGACGGGGCCTGGCGCGACCACGAGCGGTGGGCGATCACGACCGAGATGCTGAGCCGGGACGGCGCTTAGGGGCTCTCGTTCGGGTCCGGGGACCGGACCGGAAGCGAGAACGAGGCAAGCGGTACGACCACGGTCCGACCCGAAAGTGTGGTCCACGCTCCGACGACGTGGTGCGTGCGGCGGCGGCATCGTTGCCCCATGACCGTCACCACTTCGTCGATCACCGTTGCCGACCCTGTCTTTCCGGGACGTTGGGTGGGTGGCGCCTCCCTCGTCCTCGGCCCCCTGCTGCTGCTCACCGGCATACTGCTGCGTCTGCGCTTCGACTTCTTCTTCCCTGCGCAGCTGAGCGCGTACGGGCGCCATCCGGACCTCATGACGGCCTCCTACAGCTTTGTGTCCGCCGGGTGGGTGCTGCTCTGGCCGGGAGTCGTGCTTCTCGCCGCCGGGATCGGCGTGAGATTCCGGGAACTCGCCCTGTGGGGCGGCGCGCTCACGGTGCTCGGCCTCTTCGCCCGCGCGTTCCACGCCGGTGTGGACCACCTGGCCTTCCAGCTGGTGGCCGTGCAGGGAGCGGCATCGGCGACGCGAACGGTGAGCGAGACCTACGGCGCGTTCCACATCTTCAGCACACTCAACGCAGCCATCATGGGCGGCTGGCTCCTGCTGGCCATCGGCGCCTACCGCTCCCAAGTGCTGGGACCGCTGCGTGCGGCGGCCCTGGCCTCGGCATCGGCGATGCCGCTGGGGGTGCTGAAGGGAACGACCCCTCTGTCGGTCGCGGCCGCTGCGGGACTGTGCCTCGCGCTCGTTCCCCTGGGCGTGGCCGCGTTGCGCGACGGACCGACCCCCCGGGCGGCCACGGTCGCCGGAAGGCTTCTCCTGCTGGTCGCCGCGGGTACCGCGATGTTTCTCCTCGGGCAGGCCGGATGAGCGGCCATCGGTATCGTCGAGCGATGCACGGAATGGGGCGGCGCCTGCGGACCGGCGCGCATCTGCTGACGATCGACGCCTGCATGGCGGCCGTCGTGACCGCGGGGTACGTGGCACTGGCCGACCAGAGCGCCTCGGACGGTCTGCCTCGGTTCTCCGGTCCGTGGTGGCTGGGGCGTCTGGTGGCCGTCTGCGTGGGAGCGCCGCTGGCCGTTCGGCGCCTGTGGCCGCTGCCTGCCCTGGCCCTGGTTCTGGGTGCTTCGGCGACGGCGACACTGCTCGACATCACCCGTGACCCTTACATCTCCGCGGCCCTGGCCGTCTACGCGGTGGCGCTCATCGAGCCGACACGCCGGGCCGTGGCGGCGCTCGCCCTGAGCCTGGTGGTCTCGGCAGCCGCGGTCATCACCGGTGAGGGGGTTGTGACGCCCTCCGGCCCGTGGACGCACGCCGTCGGAACCGCCGTCCTCGTCTGGCTGGTCATCGGGGCAGCGTGGGTCGCAGGCCGTGTCGTGCGCGAGCGGAGATCCCGAGCGGCCCGAAGGGACCGTCGCCTCGCGGAGGAGGCACTGGCCGAAGAACGCCTGCGCATCGCCAGGGAGCTGCACGACATCGTCTCGCACAGCCTGAGCGTGATCGTCGTCAAAGCGGCGGTTGCCGACCACGTGGCCGAGGCCCGCCCTCAAGAGACGCGCGATGCCATCCAGGCGATCGAGCAGACCGGACGGGAGGCGCTCACCGAGATGCGGCGTGCCCTGGGAGTGTTGCGCGGCGACAGCGCTGGACCGCGCGCGAGGGAGCCCGGACCGGCACAGACGGCTCCCCCTCCCGGACTGGACGACCTGCCGGCCCTCGTCCGGCGTGCCGAGCGGGCGGGAGTCCGTACCGAGCTCCGCACCCGGCTGGCGGTCGGCCTCCCCGCGGGGGCGGCGCTGGCCGTCTACCGGATCGTGCAGGAGGCGCTGACGAACGTGGTCAAGCACGCCGGCGACGGAGCACACTGCCAGGTGACGATCACGGTCGACTCGCAAGGCGATGCGCACATAGAAGTGGTGGATGACGGCGCAGGGAACGCGGCCGCGTCCGACCGGGTGGAACTCAGGGGTGGTCACGGACTCGTGGGGATGCGTGAGCGCGTGATGATGTACGCGGGAACGTTGGCCGCCGGGTCGCGGCCCGGCGGCGGGTTCGCCGTGTCGGCTCGTCTCCCGTCCGAACCCGCCCACGGCATGGCTCCGAGCCGGAAGGAGAGGACCGCGTGACCGAACCGGTCCAGGTACTCGTCGCCGACGACCAGTCGCTGCTCCGAGGCAGCTTCCGGGTGCTCATCGACACCACCCCGGGGCTGACAGCGGTGGGCGAGGCAGGCGACGGTGCCGAAGCTGTCGAGAGCGCACAGCGGCTCCGCCCGGACGTGGTGCTGATGGACATCAGGATGCCCGTCATGGACGGCATCGAGGCGACACGGCGCATAGCCGGATCTCCCGGGACGGCCGGGACGCGCGTTCTCATCCTCACCACCTTCGACCTCGACGAGTACGTGTATGGCGCGCTGCGCGCAGGGGCCTCCGGGTTTCTCCTCAAGGACACCTCTCCCGAGGTCCTGCTGGCAGGCATCCGCACGGTTGCCGCCGGAGAGTCCCTGCTCGCACCCTCGGTGACCCGACGCCTGATCGCCGAGTTCGCTCGTCTTCCCCAGGCGCACCATGTGCCGGGCTCCTCGCTGGAGAACCTCACGGAGCGCGAGCGCGAGGTCCTGGTGCTCGTCGCACGTGGCCTCTCCAACGCCGACATCTGCGAGTACCTCCACCTCAGCGGCGGAACCGTCAAGACATACATCGGCCGGCTGCTGAGCAAGCTGCGGGCGCGGGACCGTGCGCAGCTGGTGATCAGCGCCTACGAGTCGGGGCTCGTCGGCGTCGCTCGGCGATCGACCCCTTCCTGAACGGTCCGCCGGACGGGTCACCCGGATCGGTCACCGTGATCGGCCGCACCGGACTGCCCGCGGATCCCTCGGGTGCACTCCACCGGCCCGTCGCGGATTGGGAAAGTCTTTGCCCGTGGCCGATTCGGGCCGCCTTCGGAGCTTGCGAGCCCTTTCCGTACGGGCTGCGAAGCATGGCGGTCCCGTATAGGAAGGGGAAAGCGACGGCCGAAAGTATGAGGAGCCGGCCTCCATCCACGTGACGACCGTGTTGACCGTACGCAATCGCAGGCACAGGCTCGACATATAGCTGCTAGATACAACTGGTTCTGCCGGGCCCCGCCTTCGGCATGCCGCCCATGGGACGGCACCGTGTGTACGGACCGCTCTCCCGGCCGGGACCGAATCGGGAGGACGCGTATGTGTGGCATCGCCGGCTGGGTCTCGTTCGACCGCGATCTGCGGGCAGCCGCGGACGTGGCGACGCTGGACGCGATGACGGAGACCATGGCCTGCCGGGGCCCCGACGACCGGGGGACCTGGACGGTGGAACACGCGGGGCTCGGGCACCGTCGGCTCGCGATCATCGACCTGCCCGGCGGACGCCAGCCCATGACGGTCGGCACACCGGAGGGCGAGGTCGCCCTGGTCTACTCCGGTGAGGCGTACAACTTCACCGAACTGCGCACGGAACTGACGGCCCGCGGGCATCGGTTCCTCACCGACTCGGACACCGAGGTCGTGCTGCACGGATACCTGGAGTGGGGCGAGTCCCTCGCCGAACGGCTCAACGGCATGTACGCCTTCGCCCTCTGGGACGGCCGCCACGACAAGCTCGTCATGATCCGCGACCGGATGGGCGTCAAGCCCTTCTACTACTGGCCGACGGCCGACGGAGTGCTCTTCGGCTCGGAACCCAAGGCCATCCTCGCCAACCCGCTCGCCCGGCCCCGCGTGACCCTCGACGGGCTCCGGGAGCTCTTCACCCTCGTCAAGACCCCCGGCCACGCCGTGTGGGACGGCATGCACGAGGTACAGCCCGGCACGGTCGTCACCGTCGACCGCGGCGGTCTGCGCCGACACGTCTACTGGCGGCTGGAGACCCGCCCGCACACCGACGACCAGGACACCTCGGTCGCCAGGGTGCGGACGCTGCTGGACGACATCGTGCGCCGACAACTGGTCTCCGACGTACCCCGCTGCGTCCTGCTCTCCGGCGGCCTCGACTCGTCGGCGGTCACCCTGCTCGCCGCCCGACAGCTCGCCAGGAGCGGTGAGAAGGTCCGCACCTTCGCCGTCGACTTCGTCGGGCGGACCGAGAACTTCGTCGCCGACGAGCTGCGTACCACTCCCGACACCCCGTTCGTCCACGACGTGGCGCGACAGGCCGGCACCGTCCACCGCGACATCGTGCTCGACCCGGACACCCTCGCCGACCCCGAGGTGCGCGCCCGGATGATCAGGGCCCGGGACATTCCGATGGGGCTCGGCGACATGGACGCCTCGCTCTACCTGCTCTTCCGGGCCATCCGCGAGCACTCGACCGTCGCACTGTCCGGGGAGTCGGCCGACGAGGTGTTCGGCGGCTACCTCCAGTTCTTCGACGAGGAGGCCAGGAATGCCGACACGTTCCCCTGGCTGGTGCGTTTCGCCGAGCACTTCGGTGAGGACGCGGGCATGCTCCGCGACGACGTGAACCAGGCACTCGGCCTGCGGGCGTACATCCGCGACAGCTACGACCAGGCCGTCGCCGGCATCGAGCGGCTCTCCGGCGAGAGCGACTTCGAGTACCGCATGCGCAAGATCTGCCACCTCCACCTGACCCGGTTCGTACGCATCCTGCTCGACCGCAAGGACCGCGCGAGCATGGCCGTCGGCCTGGAGGTCCGTGTGCCGTTCTGCGACCACCGGCTCGTCGAGTACGTCTACAACACCCCCTGGGCCATGAAGTCCTTCGACGGCAGGGAGAAGAGCCTGCTGCGCGAGGCCACCGCGGACCTGCTGCCGCGGTCCGTGTACGAACGGACCAAGAGTCCCTATCCGTCGACGCAGGACCCGAAGTACGCCGTCGCGCTCCAGGAGCACGCGCACGACCTGCTCGCGCGCCCGGACCACCGGGTCTTCGACCTCATCGACCGCGACCGGTTGCGACGGGTGGCCGAGCACGACGCGCCGGGGATCACTTCGGCCTCCCGTCGCGGGCTGGAGCGCACGCTGGACCTCGCGATGTGGCTGGACATGTACGAGCCGGAGGTGGATCTCGGCTGAGCGGGCCGGCGCCGGGGGGGGGGGCGGGGCGGGGGGGCCCCCGCCGCGCAGGGCGGCCCCCGGGCGGGGGCCGGCGACCCCCCGGGGGCCCCGGGGGCCGCCCCCCCCCCCCAGCCGGGG
>NZ_JBIWOS010000010.1:215710-252459 GCF_044767885.1 Streptomyces sp. NPDC101194 | reverse complement strand
GGCTGGTCGGGGGGGGGTGTGTGCTGGGGGGGGGGGGGGGGGGGGGGGGGGCGGCCCGCGGCGGGGCCCCCCCCCGCCGCCCCCCCCCCGCGCCGGTTCCTGCGCCGAGCAGCCCGGTGGGCACCGGTGACCGGCCACCGCGTCCATGGCGTTCCGCCGCCGTCCGACACGGCATCACGCCGCGCCTGCGCCCCGCCGTCCCTTGCGGTTGATCTTCATCGTGTCCATGTCCGTCGCCGTGGAGCGCAGTTCACCATGGCCGTACCCCTGCTCCTTCAGCAGCGTCCGGGCCCGGTCCTCGGCGATCATCGACGCCATCTCCTCGCCGTCGTCGGCGTCCGACACGACGACGAACCGGAAGCTGAAGTGCTTGAGCGCACGGTCGTACGTCAGCGAGCCCGCCTCGGTGAACTGCATCGCGCCGAGACCGTGTTCGTCCACCTCGGACAGCAGGCGCGCGCGTGTCTCGTCCGTCAGACCGTCCCAGGTGCCGCGCACGATCACTCGGTAGGTGTGCTGCGTGCTCATGGTGTTCCCCGCCCCGCATCCCGTTCGTCGAACGCCGAGCGCCCAGGTTACGGCGACGGGGGCGAGACGCTCGCGAAATATCGCGGGCGAGCGGTCCCGGACGGCACGTTCACGGCCTCCGGCCCGCCGAACCGCGCCCCGCTTTTGCCGAAGTCTGACGGCGACCCCTCTGGCCGGGCCGCTGTCCAGCGTGTTCCATGGTCATCGGGGGGCGCCCGGACCTGCGGCGGCCCGCGCGAGGGAGCGAGGTTGCCTTGGCCACGACCGTACGACGTGCCGTACTGACTCTGCCCGCCGCACCACTGGGCCCGGAGAACCCGCTGCCCGCACTGCGGCCGCTCGACGAGATGCATGTCGTCGACGACCGCGACCGGGCCGGACTGCCACGTGACATGGCACGCCAGATCGGCTACGAGCCACTGGCCACCGTGCTGCCGGTGCGCGTCCTCGACGGGTACGGCCGCCGACGCGTCCCCACCGCACTGGACGCGATCGTCATCGAGAACGAGCGGCTGCGGGCCACCGTCCTGCCCGGACTCGGCGGACGCATCCACTCCCTCCACCACAAGCCCACCGGCCGCGAACTCCTCTACACCAACCCCGTCCTGCAGCCCGCCGACTTCGCGCTCAACGGTGCCTGGTTCTCCGGCGGCATCGAATGGAACATCGGCGCCACGGGCCACACCACCCTGTCCTGCGCCCCGGTGCATGCCGCCCGGGTGCCCGCGCCCGACGGCGGGGACATGGTCCGGCTGTGGGAGTGGGAGCGGCTGCGCGACCTGCCGTTCCAGGTGGACCTCTGGCTGCCCGAGGACTCGGACTTCCTGCACGTCGGCGTACGGATACGCAATCCGCACGAGCACACCGCACCCGTCTACTGGTGGTCCAACATCGCCGTCCCCGAAGGCGAACGCACCCGCGTGCTCGCCCCTGCCGATGAGGCCTGGCACTTCGGCTACGAGCGGTCCCTGACCCGGGTTCCGGTTCCCGAGTCCGGCTCTGTCGACCGTACGTACCCCCTGCGCGGCGACTTCCCCGCCGACTACTTCTACGAGGTGCCCGACGGCTCGCGCCGCTGGATCGCCTCCCTCGACGAGGACGGGAGGGGGCTCGTCCAGACGTCGACCGACCTGCTGCGCGGCCGGAAGCTGTTCCTGTGGGGGAGCGGTCCGGGCGGACGGCGCTGGCAGGAGTGGCTCACCGAGCCGGGCACCGTCGGCTACGCGGAGATCCAGGCCGGACTCGCCCGTACCCAGCTGGAACACGTTCCCCTGGCACCGGGTGCCGAGTTCAGCTGGCTGGAGTCCTACGGTCCGCTGTCCGCGGACCCCGCGGCCGTGCACGGCGACGACTGGGCGGCGGCCCGCGCCGAGACCGAGCGGCGGCTCGCCGAGGCGCTGCCGCGCGCCGACGTCGATGCCGCGTACGCGGCCTGGCGCCCGTGTGCCGACACCGAGCCCGGCGAGTCGCTCGCCACCGGATCCGGCTGGGGTGCCCTCGAAGTCCGGCGAGGTGCGTACCGGCTCCCCGGTACGCCGTTCGCCGAATCGACTCTCGGCGAACAGCAGCGGCCCTGGCTGGAGTTGCTGGACCAGGGCACCTTTCCCGAACCGCGCGGACCGGTCCCGCCCGGCCCCTCCCTGGTCTCCCCGCACTGGCGCGACATGCTGGAGACGGCCTCCGCCGAACCTCTTACCGAATACCACCTCGGCGTCGCCCAGTGGCACGCAGGCGACCGCGCCCAGGCGGTCCGCAGCTGGGAGCGCGGACTGGCCCTCGCCCCGTCCCGTTGGCCGCTGCTGCGCTGCCTCGCCGTCGCGGCCGAGGAGGGCGCCCAGTGGGACAGGGCCGCGGACCTCTACAACGAGGCGTTCGACGGCCTGTGCGCGGAACGCCCCGACGACGACGGCGACCGGGACGCCTGGATGTCCGCCACGGCGGCGCTCGCCCGCGAGGCGATGGAGGTGCTGCTGACGGCCGGGCGCCCCGAAGCGGCCCGGACGGTGTGGAACCGGCTCTGTGCGGAACATCGGCAGCGCGGCCGTTTCCGCCTGCTGGAGGCGCGGTTGCTGATCGCCGAGGGCGACCGCGCCGCCGCCCGGGCGGTCTTCGACGAGGGTTTCGAGGTGGCGGATCTGCGGGAGGGCGCGGAAATCCTGGACGAGGTGTGGGCCGAGCTCACCGACGAGCCGCTGCCGGACAGATACAACTACCGGATGCGCCCCGGGGCGTGACGGCGAGGACCGCCCGGCCCGCACCCATGGAGGCGGTGCGGGCCGGGCGGCTGCGGGCCGGGCGATGCCGGTCGGGTGGTCGCGGGCCGGACGGCCGCCCGTCAAACGGTCAGGTTCCGGTCGACGTACTCGAAGACCGAGCCGTCCGGGTGCACGGCGATCAGGTTGCGGCCCACCGGTGTCGGCACCGGTCCGGCGAGGATCCTGGCGCCGACACGGGTGAGGGAGGCGTGGGCTTCGTCGACGTCCTTGACCGCGATCGTCGCCGTCACCCTGCGCAGGATCTCCAGCTCCGACTCCGGGCCGCTCATCAGCAGAAAGCAGCTGATCGCGGCGACCGAGACCCCGCCACGCTCGAAGCGCAGCGCGGAACTGCCTGTGAGGTCCTCGTAGAAGGCCACCGCGGCCTCCAGGTCGTCGACACAGATGCGCAGCGTGGTTCCCAGAATATCCATGCGGGCAAGGGTAGTTGGCGGTGATCAGGCCCGGCAGAGCATCTCGCCGTGCGGGACCATGAACCAGGCGTCGTCCCGCGTGCCCCACTCCCGCCAGGCCGCCGCGATCGCCGCCAGCTCCTCGGTACTCGCATGGCCACCGGCCACGGCCTGCTCCGCGTACACCGAGCCGACCGTACGGTCCGCCCACAGCCCGCTCCACCAGGCGCGGTTCTCCGGGGTGGCGAAGCACCAGTTGGCCGCGGTCGGAGTGATGTCGGTGAAGCCGGCCCGGCGGGCCCAGGAGAGCAGCCGGCGTCCGGCGTCCGGTTCGCCGCCGTTGGCTCGGGCCACCCGGCCGTACAGCTCCTGCCAGGAGTCCATGCCGGGCAGGTCGGGGTACCAGGTCATCGCCGCGTAGTCGCTGTCGCGGGCGGCGACGATGCCACCGGGACGGCAGACGCGCCGCATCTCGCGCAGCGCCCGCACCGGGTCGCCCACGTGCTGGAGCACCTGATGGGCATGGACGACGTCGAAGGAGTCGTCGGGGAAGTCCAGGGCGTGCACGTCGGCCGTGGCGAACTCGACATTGTCCAGGCCGCGTTCGTCCGCCTCCTCGGCCGCGCGGGTCAGGACCTCCTCGGCGGAGTCGACGCCGGTCACCCGGCCGGGGGCGACCAGTGCCGCCAGATCCGCCGTGATGGTGCCGGGCCCGCAGCCCACGTCCAGCACGGTCATGCCGGGGCGGAGCTCATCGATCAAGTAGGCCGCGGAATTGGCGGCGGTGCGCCAGCGGTGCGAGCGCAGCACCGACTCGTGGTGGCCGTGGGTGTAGACGGCGGTCTCCTTCGGCATGGCCGTGGATCCTTTCTCGCTGATCGGTACGGCCACCGTACGCCCGGATGTCGAATAATGAGATAGGGGTCTTGATATGTGGACGGGTCGGGTCCGTGCATGAGCCGGGGTGGCCGACGGGTGGTCGGCCACCCCGGCCCGCCTGTGCGCGGCGGAATCCGGCAGGCTCCTTCAACTCGTCATCGGGCAGTACACCGTCAGCGCCTCCGGGAGCTTGTCGATCATCAACTCGGTTTTGCTGTATGCCACTTCGCCGTCGTACGCGTAGGGCGTACCGGGTCGCAGGCCGGCGATCCGCACCCTTCTGCGCCGTTCCGCCGCATGTACGGGGGAGCGGGTCAGCGGACCCGCGACGGCGGCGGCGAGGAGCCGCAGGCCCGGTGTGCGGCCACCGTGCACCACGCGCACATCGAGCAGGCCGTCCCCGAGGTTGTGCCGCCGTCCGGGCGCCGGACCGACCCGTTGGAACAGCCCGTTGCCCACGAACAGCAGCCACAGCGGGCGCCGCCGCCCTTCCAGTTCGGCCTCCAGCGGACGCTCGCCCCGCAGTACCCTCCACGCCGCGACCAGACCGGCGGGCCAGCCTCCGATGCGCGGGGCCCAGCGCTCACGCGTCCGTACCAGTTCGGGATAGACCCCGAGACTGAAGGCGTTGAGGAAGCAGCCGTGCTCGCCTCCCGGTCCCTCGGGGCCGGGCCGGAAACGGCCGAGGTCGACCCGGACCGCATCGCCCGCGGTCAGCGCGGCGCACGTGTCGTCCACTGTCTCGATGCCCAGGTCGTACGCGAAATGATTCAGTGTTCCACCCGGGAACACGGCGAGCGGCAGACCGTGCGCGGCGGCGACGGCCGCGGCCCGGTTGACCGTGCCGTCCCCGCCGCAGACCCCCAGCGCCCGGCCCCGGTCCGCCGCCTTCTCCAGCTCGGCCCGGAGTTCCTCGGGGGCGCACTCCACCACCTCGGCGCACGGCAGCGCGTCCCGTACCAGCGAGGCCGTCGCGGTCGCCGTGCCCGACTCCTGGTTGACGACGACCACCAGATCCTGGCCGGCCGGCAGGGCGGGCGCGTGGCCGGGGGGTCGCCCCGGTGCCGGGAGCTGTCCGCGGGTCGGCACGACACCCCGCAGGGCCAGCGCCGCCCCCACGCCGAGCACCGCACCCGCCAGCACATCACTCGGATAGTGGACCCCCGTGTAGACGCGGGAGGCGGCGACGGACAGGGCGAGCGGGGCGACGACGGCGCCCCAGCCCTTCGATTCGAGAGCCACGCCCGTGGCGAAGGCCGCGGCCGACGCGGCGTGTCCGGAGGGGAAGGACGTCGTGAACGGCTGGCGCTCCAGCCGCCGTATCACCGGCACGGTGTCCAGCAGCGGGCGTTCCCTGCGCACCGCTCCCTTGCCGACCGTGTTGATCGTGGCCGATGCGACCGCCAGCGAGGCGATCCCCCGCAGCGCGGCCCGCCGGGCGCGTGCGCTGCCGCCCAGCGCGGCCAGGCCCGCGGCGGCCCCGAACCACAGCAGCCCGTGATCGGCGCTGCGGCTCAGCCGTGGCAGGACGGGCCCGGCGCCGGGCCAGTCGCGGTGGGCCAGCGCCCGGAACACGGCGAGGTCGCGGCGGTGCAGCCGGCCGCGCAGCGAGGTGGACGACGGGCCGGTGAACGGAGTACCACGTGGCGCGGACATGGAACACCGTTTACCCCGCCGGGGCGTGACGAACCAGCGGGCGCCTTCGCGCACGAGCCACCCGGCCGGGAGCGCGGCCCGGCGGCGGCCTGCGTCCACCGGTGGGATTCCCGCTCCGCCGGTCGGGGTCCCGTCGGGCGCCGACGTGCCGGCCGGGCCGCTCGCGCCGGCCTTCCCGACCGCTCGCGCCGCCCGCCCGACGGGCCCGAGGCATTCCGTGCTCGTGCCCGTCGCCCGTAGGTGTCGGCGTTGTCGCGGCATGTGGCGCGCGACTACTCTGTGTTCCCGATGTCGGCCGTGGCGCCGCGTCGCCGCGGGACCGCACGGGCGTCGTCGTGTTCTCCCCCCTCCGTGCCCGTGATCCGCCGGGCCGAGGAACGCGAGGAGGCACCGGCGGGCTCCGTGCTCGACGGCGCCGACGCGCTCTCCGGCCGGCCCGTCCACCACGAAGGGCAGAGATGACCACCGCAGGCCTGGATGTGGCCGTACAGGAGCAGGCCGAGCTCGGCGAGGGACCGACCTGGGATCCGGCCACCGGCCGGCTGATCTGGGTCGACATCGTCTCCGCCCGGGTGCACACCTACGACCCGGTGAGTGCCCGTCGCACGGTCATGGCCACCGAACAGCACGTCGGAGCGGCCAAACCGCGTACGGGCGGCGGACTCGTGGTCAATCTGCGGGACGGCATCGGACTGTACGACCCCGACGGCCGCTTCCGCTGGCTGGTCCACGATCCCGAACCGGGACGCCGTGGCAATGACGCGGCGGTGGCCCCGGACGGGGCGCTGTGGGCGGGCACCATGCGTGACGACGGCGCGGAGACCGGCGGCAGTCTCGCCCGCATCGCGCCCGACGGCGCGGTCACCCCGGTGCTGCCCGTCGTGGCCTGCAGCAACGGCATCGGGTGGAGCCCGGACGGGCGGCTGATGTACTTCATCGACACCCCCACACGCCGTATCGACGTCTTCGACTTCGACGGCGGGCGCGCCGTGAACCGGCGTCCGTTCGCCACCGTCGAGGAGGGTGCGGGATTCCCCGACGGCCTGAGCGTCGACGCCGAGGGGGCTGTCTGGGTCGCGCTGTGGGACGGCGCCGCGGTCCGCCGCTACACGGCCGACGGAGTCCTGGACCGGACGGTCGACCTGCCGGTGCGGCGCCCGACGGCCTGCGCCTTCGGCGGTACGGACCTGCGCGATCTCTACATCACCTCGGCCCGCACCGGGCTCACCGCGCCGCATCCCCTCTCCGGTTCGTTGCTGGTGCTGCCGGACGCGGGGCGCGGGCTCCCCGGTACGGCCTTCGCGGGCTGAGCCCGGCTCACCGGCTCCCACCGGTGACGGCCCGGCTGGGCGGGCGCCGCCGGTGGATCCCTCGTATAAAGGGCCCTGGGTGCTCAAGGGCCCCGAGTGCGAGACGACGGGGCGGTGGCGAAGGAGGCCCGGATGGCGCGGGAGCGGACCGAGCGGACCGGACGCGCGGGGCAGAGGCAGCAGGGCGGCGGGGGAGCGCGCCGCGTACGGGAGGACCGCGGTCCCGTGCGGTACGGGCCGCCCGCCCCCGATCCCGGTCTGCCCGTCGTGTCCGAACTGGCCGAGGTGCTCGCCGCCGCGGCCCGGCGCGGCGCACCGGAACCGACCGGTGGCGGCGACGCCCTGCGCGAGGCCGCGACCGCCTACTGGGCGCGGCGCGGACTGCACGGCACCCCGGAGCGCGTCGCCGCCGCCCCGGGCGCCTCGCCGCTGCTGCTCGCGCTGATCGCCGCGCACGGTGGCGACGTGCTCATGCCCCGCCCCTGCACGGCCACCTGGATTCCACAGGCCCGGCTGCTCGGCAGGCCCGCCTACCATGTGCCGACCCCGGCCGAGTGCGGCGGCGTGCCCGATCCGTACGCGCTGTTGGAGACCGTACGCAGAGTGCGCGCCGAGGGAGGCAGGCCCCGGCTGCTGCTGATCTCCGTCGTCGACGACCCGACCGCCACCGTCGCCCCGCCGGAACTCGTACGCGAGGCGTGCGAGGCCGCCGTCGCCGAGGGGCTGCACATCGTCAGTGACGAGACCTGGCGCGACACCCTCCACCGGCCGCACGACACCGTGCTGCTCAGCCCGGCCGAAATGTGCCCGGACGACGTCACGGTCGTCTGCGACCTCGCCGGTGCGCTGACCCCGTCCGCCTGGCCGGTCGCGGTCGCCCTGTTCCCGGACACCGAGCGGGCGGCGGTGCGTCATGCCCGTACCCTCGACATCCTCACCGCACTCGGTGCGCTCGTCGCGGGACCGGTCGCCATGGCCGCCGCCCACGCGCTGCGCGAACCGGATGCCGTCACGGAGCGGGTCCGCCTGGCCGCCGCGCTCCAGGCACGGATCGCCGCGGCGGCCCACCGCGCGGTCCTCGCGTCGGGCGCGCTCGCCAGACCCCCGCAGGCGGGGCGCCATCTCTACGCCGATCTCGGCCCGCTCAGATCCCGGCTGGCGGACCGGGGCGTCACGGACTCGCTGGAGCTGGAGGAGTACCTGACGGAACGTCTCGGCGCACCGACGCCGGGCGGCCACCGGTTCGGCGACGAACTGGGTGCGCTGCGCGTACGGCTGGGGACCGGGACGCTGCTCGGATCGACGCCGGAGCAGCAGACGGAGTCCCTCACCGCTGTGGAGCCCCTGGAATTGCCGCACGTGGCTCAAGCCCTGAGCATTTTCGCAGCGGCTCTCGACGAACTCCGATGACGGACGGGCGCCGGTACCCAGACGCCGAACCGAGACGGGAGTTTCTCGATGACGGAACAGACCGAGCGCTCCTCCTCAGGGTCCGCCCCCGCGCGTCGGATCGCCCACGGCGAGGTCGTCGGACCGCGCCCGCTCGGCGAGGTCCGGGTCTGGCCCAAGTCCTTCGCCGACCGGCTCAGCGCACCGCTCCCCGGTGTCATGAGCATGTCTCGATTGGCCCGTGAACGCGCGCTGCGGCCCAACACGGAGGGACTGCGCGGCGTCCACCGGCTCCCGTACGCCCCCGAACCCCTGCCGGCCACGGCGGTCGACGCCACCTCCGTCACCTGGGCCGGGCACGCCAGCTGGATCGTCCGCACCGGCGGACTGACCGTCCTCACCGATCCCGTCTGGTCCCGGCGCATCCTCGGCACCCCGCCCAGGATCACGCCGGTCGGCGTCCGCTGGGAGGACCTGCCTCGCGTCGACGCCGTCGTGATCAGCCACAACCACTACGACCACCTCGACGCCCCCACCCTGCGCAGGCTGCCCAGGGACACCCCGCTGTTCGTCCCCGCCGGACTCGGCCGCTGGTGCCGCCGTCGCCGCTTCACCTGCGTCACCGAACTCGACTGGTGGGAATCCGCCAGGCTGCGCGGCGTCCGCTTCGACTTCGTGCCCGCCCATCACTGGTCCAAGCGGACCCTCACCGACACCTGCCACTCCCTCTGGGGCGGCTGGATCATCGACACCTCCGACCGCGGCGGGCAGCGCATCCACTTCGCCGGGGACAGCGGATACGGCCACTGGTTCGGCGAGATCGGCCGCCGGTACCCCGGGATCGATCTGACACTGCTGCCGATCGGCGCGTACGAACCCCGCTGGTGGCTCGGCGACGTGCACACCGATCCGGAGGAGGCCGTGCAGGCGTACGAGGACCTCGGCGCCCGTGCGATGGCGCCCATGCACTGGGCGACCTTCGTGCTCTCCGCCGAGCCCGTACTCGAACCGCTGGCCCGGCTGCGCACCGCCTGGCAGCGGGCCGGACACCCCCGGACACGGCTCTGGGACCTGCCGATCGGCGGCTCCCGCGTACTGGAGCCGGTGCCCCGCACGATCAGTGGCTGAACCGGGCCCGCGTCCTGCGCCACACCGCGGGCGCCCCGCTGATCAGCAACGTCAGGCCCACCGCCGCGACCACGCCCTGCCACGGCTCGGGGAAGAGCGAACCGCCGAGTACTCCGATGAGCTGGTACGTCGCCGCCCACGCCAGGCACGCCGGCACATCCCCCCGGGCGAACCGGCGCAACGGCATCCGGCCCAGCAGACAGGCCAGCATCACCGGAATCCGTCCCGCCGGCACCAGCCTCGACAGCACGAGCACCATCGCGCCGTGCTCGTCCAGCTTCTGCTGCGCCTGCGCCAGTCGCTCCGGAGCGGCCCGGTCGCGGATCGTCCGCAGCCGCTTCGAACCGTTCCTCGACCGCACCCCGCGCTGACCCAGCCAGTACAGACAGACGTCACCGAGGAACGCGGCGGTCGACGCCACTGCGAAGACGATCAGCAGCGAGAACGGCGACGACTGGTGCAGCGCCACGACCGCGGCCGAACTCACCAGCGCACCCGTCGGCACCACGGGCACCAGCGCGCCCAGCGCCACCAGCACGAACAGGGACGGGTATCCGACGGCCTGCTGCGTCGACTCGGGGGGCAGCTGTCTCACGACCTCCTGGATCACCTGGCGGCCTCCGGCCGCACCTGTTCACCGTGCGAAAGCCGGTGCACCGCCACCTCCGGTGCCAGCAGGGCCGCCTTGCGGACGAATTCGTCGCCCGGTGAGTGGAACTCGTGGGGGCGGACCGCGTCCATCCCGACCGGCCAGTACGTGCCGTAGTGCACCGGCACCGCCGACCGCGGCGCCAGCCGGGCCAGCGCCTGCGCGGCCCGCCCGGCGTCCAGATGGCTGTGCCCCAGATACGGACCCCAGCCGCCCACCGGCAGGAGTGCCACGTCCACCGGACCGACGGCTCCGGCCATGTCGTCGAACAGCCCCGTGTCGCCGGCGAAGTACGTCCGCGCCTCGCCCTCGACCACATAGCCGAGCGCGGGGGAGCGATGCGGGCCCATCGGCAGGCGCCTGCCGTCGTGCAGCGCGGGAACCGCACGCACCCGCAGCTCGCCGGCCCGGACCACGTCGCCCGGGGCCACCTCGATGATGCGCAGCCCGCGCACCGCACGCAGCATCCTCAGCCCCGGCACGGAGCGCACCGCGCCCGTCGGCACGATCAGCCGGCTCCCGGGGGCGAGACGGGCCAGCGACGGCAGATGCAGGTGGTCGGAGTGCAGATGGGAGACGAGCACGACATCGGCGACCGCGGCCTCGGGGCCGGGCAGCTCCCCGCGGCGGCGGCGAAGATGCGCGAAGCGCCGTACGAAGAGCGGATCGGTCAGCACCCGGACCCCGGAGTCCTCGATCGTGCAGGTGGCATGACCCCACCAGGTGACTTCCACCGGCACGCGGTGCCTCCTCGTTTCCGGGTTCGTTGTTCCGGCCCTGGCAACGAGCCTAGTGCCGTGACCGGATCGGGTGACCCCGCTCCGGCCGGTCGCGCTCAGTCGGTGAGGCCCAGCGCCCCCGCCGCCTGGATGGCCAGCCAGACCTCCGTCAGCGCACCCGTCGACGCCATGTCACGGTCGGTCAGCGCGCCGAAGCGGCGCAGCCGGTAGGCGAGGGTGTTGGGGTGGATGTGCAGCGCGGCCGCCGCCGTCTCCGTGCGGCGGTCCCGCTCCATCCACGTACGGACGGAGACCAGCAGCTGGGAGTCGTGGGCCTCGTCGTAGCGCAGGACCTCGCCCAGCACATGCTCGACCAGCGCCGTCAGGACCGCCGGGTCCTCGGGCAGCCAGCGGCCCAGGGAGTCGTCGCCGTAGCGGACCACGGAGCGGCCCGACTCGACCGCCTTGGAAACCGCCCAGAGCGCCTCGCGCTGGGCCACCCGCAGCGCGGCGCCCGGCAGGAACGGGCGACTCATCCCGGCCGCCACGTCCGGCAGCCCGCCGATCTCCCCGGCCAGCCGGGGAGCGCCCAGGACGTACCGGTCCGTCCCCCAGGTGAGCAGCAGATGCGGATGGTCCTGGAGACAGCGCAGCAGTGCCTCGTCCGTGGTCTGCCGCACCACCATCAGCACGGTGTCGCCCTCGATCGCGTGCCGGGCCAGCCGACGCCGGGCCGTCTCCGGGTCGAGTACCTCCTGCAGGAGCTCGGCCAGGGTCTCCGCGCCCTCGCGGCGCAGCGTCTCGCGCTCGTTGCGCACCATCGCGACCCGCAGCGCCGCCACCGTGGCGATGTGCTGGACGACGGCGAGGCCGGCGGGCTGGGCACCTTCCCGTTCGTACGCGACGAGGAACCCCGCCGGGCCGCCGGGCGCCGGAACGGGCAGCACGAACCCGCCGGGGACGGTCGGCGGGGCGTCCACGGAAGCGGGCAGGACGCCCGGCTCGGGCACCGGCACACCGGGCAGGAGGGGACGTCCCTGGGGCGTGCACAGGTACACGTCGTAACCGGACAGGCGCTCCAGGCGGCGCAGCAGCGTCGGCGTGTCCAGGTCCTCGGCGACCAGCCAGCGCAGCGAGCCGAAGACCTGCAGCTGTGCGCCGAGCCGGTGCCGGGCGTCCTCCTGCACCGAGGCGGCGACCTCCTGGGAGACCGCGATGAACGGGACGGCGAGCGGGACCTCCAGGACCGGGAAGCCACGCTCCTCGGCCGCCCGGAAGAACGCGTCGTGCAGGGGTGGCATGTGCAATTGCGCGGAGAGCGCCAGCGCGGAGACACCGGCGTCGTCGAGCCGTTCCAGATAGGCGCGCTGCGCGGCGGCGGTGCGCGGCACCGCGAGGCCCGTCGTCATGATCACCTCGGCGCCGAGCAGCCAGGGCGTCGGATCGGCGAGTTCGCTGGCGTGCGCCCAGGAAACGGAGCGCCCCAGCCCACTGCTTCCCGCCTTCACGGAGAGCTGGAGAGCGGGGAAGGAGAGCAGATCCTCCACGGTGAGTTTGTTGTCGGCCACAGACAACAGCGTACTGCTCTGTGATCTGCACAATTGTCGACCGTCGTCGCGGGCCACAGACTGTGGGACCGTCCCCATGAACAAAAGGTGGAGCGCCCGTGACTGCCTCGATCACCGAAGTCGAGACCAATGGTGTCGAGCGGATACCCGACGCCGACCGCACGGCCCGTCCGGTCGACCTCTTCAGGCTCGCCTTCGGCGGTGCCAACACCTTCGCGACCTGTGTCCTCGGTGCCTTCCCGATCCTGTTCGGACTCTCCTTCTGGCAGGGACTCGCGGCGACAGTGCTCGGCCTCGTCGCAGGCGCGCTGCTGCTGGCCCCGATGGCGCTGTTCGGCCCGACCAACGGCACCAACAACGCCGTCTCCTCCTCCGCCCACCTGGGTGTGCACGGCCGGATCGTCGGCTCGTTCCTCTCGCTGCTCACCGCGGTGGCGTTCTTCTCGATCTCGGTGTGGTCCTCGGGCGACGCGCTCGTCGGCGGTGCCCACCGACTCGCCGGTCTGCCCGAGTCCGACGTGACCTACGGCATCGCGTACGCGATCTTCGCCGGGCTCGTCCTGGTGGTCTGTGTCTACGGCTTCCGCTTCATGCTGATGGTCAACAAGATCGCGGTGGTCGCGGCCTCGGCACTCTTCGTCCTCGGCGCCTTCGCCTTCGCGGGAGACTTCGACGCCGGCTACGCGGGCACCTTCACCTCGACCGCCGACCCGCTGTTCTGGCCGTCGTTCATCGGCGCCGCGCTGATCGTGCTGTCCAACCCGGTCTCCTTCGGCGCGTTCCTCGGCGACTGGTCCCGCTACATCCCGGCCGCCACGCCCCGCCGCCGGGTGATGGGCGCCGCGTTCCTCGCCCAGATCGCCACGCTGCTGCCCTTCGTGTTCGGCCTGGCCACCGCCTCGATCATCGCGTCCGAGGCCGGCAAGTACCTCGACCCCGCCGCCCCCAACTACGTCGGCGGACTGCTCGCCATCTCGCCCGGCTGGTACTTCCTGCCGCTCTGCCTGATCGCCCTGATCGGAGGCCTGTCGACCGGCACGACGGCGCTGTACGGCACCGGCCTCGACGTCTCCAGCGTCTTCACCCGATTCAGCCGGGTGCAGTCGACGTTCTTCATCGGCGCCCTGTCGATCGCCTTCATCTTCTTCGGCCGCTTCGCGCTCAACCTCGCGCAGTCCATCTCCACCTTCGCCACCCTGATCATCACCTGCACCGCCCCGTGGATGATCGTGATGGCACTCGGTTACGTCACCCGGCGCGGCTGGTACGACGCGGACGCGCTCCAGGTCTTCAACCGCCGTCAGACCGGTGGCCGCTACTGGTTCAACCACGGCTGGAACTGGCGGGGGATGTCCACCTGGTTCCTCTCCGCCGGTGTGGCGCTCCTGTTCACCAACCTGCCCGGCCAGTTCGTCGGCCCGCTCGGCAACCTGGCGAACGGCACCGACATCTCACTTCCGGTCGCCCTGGGTCTCGCGGCGGTGGTCTACCTCGGCCTGCTCACCCTCTTCCCCGAACCGCGCGGTGTGTACGGCCCGGACGGCCCCCGCCTCGTCAGGGCGTCGGACACGGCCGTTCCGCCCATCACGGGCGCCCCGGACGACGAGACCGCCGCCGCACCGGCCGCCGCGAGCTGATCGGCCCGGTCCCCCGCCACCCCACCGCCCCGTCACCAGGAGCTGTACATGAGCACCACCCCCGTCCAGGAAGTCCGGGCCGCGGCCGACGCACTGATCGCCGCCTTCGCCGAAGGCCGCCTCGACGACTACTTCGGGTCCTTCGCCCCGGACGCCACTTTCGTCTTCCACTCCACCCCGCAGCGGCTCGGCTCCACCGCCGAGTACCGGGCGCTGTGGCAGCGGTGGGTGACCGAGGACGACTTCCGCGTCGTGCGCTGCGTCTCGACCGGACAGCTCGTCCAGCACTACGGCACCACGGCCGTCTTCAGCCACGACGTGGAGACCACGATCGCCACCAGGGCCGGCGAGGAGACCGTCCACGAGCGGGAGACCATCGTGTTCGCCCGCGCCGCCGACGGCAGCTGGCCCGCCGTGCACGAGCACCTGTCCGCCCGTACGGCCGGGTGACGGTGCCTCCCACCGGCATCACCGCCCGACCACACGTCCCACCCCGGGCCGTGTCCGACACCTGCCGCCGTTCGCCCGTACGGCCCGGCGCCGCCCGACCATGAGCCCGAGCACGAGAGAGACCGGTTCCATGAGCACCACGTTCCGCAACTACATCGACGGCGTCTTCGCGGACGCCTCGGACGGCCGCACCCTCGACGTCGTGGACCCCAGCACCGGCGAGGTCTACGCGACCTCGCCGCTCTCCGGCGAGGCCGACGTCGACGCGGCGATGGCCGCCGCCGCTGCCGCGTTCCCCGTCTGGCGGGACACCACACCGTCCGTACGGCAGCTGGCCCTGCTGAGGATCGCCGACGCCATGGAGGCACGGGCCGACGAGCTGGTGGCCGCCGAGAGCCGTGACACCGGGAAGCCGCTCCACCTCACCCGGACCGAGGAGCTGGCCCCGGCCATCGATCAGGTCCGCTTCTTCGCCGGCGCGGCGCGGATGCTCGAAGGCCGCTCGGCCGGCGAGTACATGGACGGGACGACGTCGATCATCCGCCGCGAGCCGGTCGGCGTCTGCGCGCAGGTCGCGCCGTGGAACTACCCGCTGCTGATGGCCGTGTGGAAGTTCGCCCCGGCACTCGCCGCGGGCAACGCCGTCGTGCTCAAGCCCTCCGACACGACCCCCGCCTCCACCGTGCTGATCGCCGAGATCATCGGCGGTGTACTGGAGGAGCTGGAGCTGCCCCGCGGCATCTTCAACGTGATCTGCGGCGACCGCGAGACGGGCCGTGCGATGGTCGAGCACCCGACCCCGGCGATGGCCTCCATCACCGGATCGGTGCGGGCGGGCATCCAGGTCGCGCAGAGCGCGGCCAAGGACGTCAAGCGCGTCCACCTGGAGCTCGGCGGCAAGGCCCCGGCCGTGATCTTCGAGGACGCCGACCTGGAGAAGGCCGTCGAGGACCTGATCGTCGGCGGCTTCTTCAACGCGGGCCAGGACTGCACGGCCGCGACCCGGGTCCTGGTCCACGAGTCCATCCACGACGAGTTCGTCGCCGCCCTCGCCAAGGCCGCCGCCGAGACGAGGACGGGGCAGCCGGACGACGAGGACGTGCTGTACGGCCCCCTCAACAACGCCAACCAGCTGAAGCAGGTCAGCGGCTTCATCGACCGCCTCCCGGAGCACTCCAGGGTCGAGGCGGGCGGCCACCGGGTCGGCGAGAAGGGCTACTTCTACGCCCCGACCGTGGTCTCCGGCCTCGAGCAGGACGACGAGATCGTCCAGAACGAGGTCTTCGGCCCCGTCATGACGGTCCAGTCCTTCACCGACGAGGCCCAGGCCGTCGCGTACGCCAACGGCGTCGCGTACGCCCTGGCCTCCTCGGTGTGGACCAAGGACCACGCACGGGCGATGCGGATGTCCAAGAACCTCGACTTCGGCTGCGTGTGGATCAACACCCACATGGCACTCGTGGCCGAGATGCCGCACGGCGGGTTCAAGAAGTCCGGCTACGGCAAGGACCTCTCCGCGTACGGCTTCGAGGACTACACCCGCATCAAGCACGTCATGACGTCGCTCTGACCCCTGCCTCCCACGTGCGCCTCCGCCCGGTTCCGTCCGGCGCGGGGGCGCATTGCTGCTCCGTGTTCCGCACTCCCGCCGCCCCCGCACGCGCCTTTTTGCGCGGGGGCCAAAGGAGTAGGGTCGCTGTACGCCTAGCACGGGGGGAACGGCCATGGGGGACGGGCAGGACGTACGGGTGGCGGCCATCGCCAGTCTCACGCCGCTCGAAGAGCTGGACCGCGATCCGTTCCTCGTGGACACCCGCGGCCAGCACGACATGTGTGCCCGCTGGGCGGCCGACAAGGGATACGTCGTCACCCGGCAGCTGCGCTTCTACGGGATGCGCCCCGACCACCGCGCCCTGTGGACGGACGTCGAGAGCGGCGACGTCGAACTGTTCGTCGCCGCCAACGACCGGGTGCTGGCGCGGGCCCTCACCTCGGTGCCCGAGTTCGCCGCGGAGTGCGAGCGGCGCGGCGTGCGCCTGGAGCTCGCGGGGCTCGACGAGCCGCCCTACAGCGCCCGCACGAAGGCCAGCGTGCACCGTCGGCTCTCCATGCCGACCGCCGGATACGACGGCTGCTGACCGCCCCCGACCGCCGTCGTCGAGACCCGCGGCCCCGCTGTGAAAGGCTGGGGCGCAAGGGCCCGGATCGGAGGGGTCCGGACGTGAGGTGGGAACGGCGTGGGTGACGGGCGATGGCGAACAGCCGGCAACGCCCTGATGCGAGTGGTTGTGGTGTGGGCGGTCTCGACGCTCACGATGCTGGCACTCGCCGGGATTCTGCCGGACTTCCAGCTCCAGTCCGACGACGGCGACAGCATCACCAAGATCGCGTTCACCGCGGCCTGGGGCGCCGGCGCGTTCGGACTGCTCTCCGCACTGGTCTGGCCCGTCCTGGTACGGGCGCTGCTCATCGTGCCCGCACTCGTCCTCGGGATGCTCGTCTTCTTCCTGAACGGTTCGCTGCTGCTGCTCGCCCTGCGGCTCATACCGGACGGGCGCGGCGCCGCCAACCCGGAGACCGCGGTCGTCGTCGCGGCGGTGATGTCCGCCGTCGCCTCTGCGACCTCCACGGCGCTCGCCGTCCGCGACGACAACGCCTACCGACGCCGTCTCTCCCGGCTCGCGGACCGCCGCCGACGGCGCAGCGGTGCGGACAGCGGGCGCAGCGGACCGCCCGGCACCGTCTTCATCCAGCTCGACGGCGTCGGCCACGACGTGCTCGCCCACGCCGCAGGATCCGGCCTGATGCCGACCGTCGCGCGGTGGCTCGCGCGCGAGGACGGCCACCGGCTCATTCCCTGGCGCACCGACTGGTCCAGCCAGACCGGATCCAGCCAGCTCGGCATCCTGCACGGCAGCAACCACGACATCCCCGCCTTCCGCTGGTACGAGAAGGAGACCGGCGACGTCATGGTCTCCAGCCGCCCCGCGAGCGCCCTCGAACTCCAGCGCCGGGCCATCGCGCGCACCCATGACGGTGGACTGCTCACCGTCGACGGAGCCAGCCGGGGCAACCTCTTCAGCGGCGGCGCCGACCAGTTGGCGCTCGTCCTGTCCATGGCCGCCCGGCTCGGCAAGGGCCGTCGCTCCCGAGCGGGATACTTCGCCTACTTCTCCGACCCGGCCAATGCCGTGCGTACCGCGGTGTCCTTCGTCGCCGAGGTCTGCCGCGAGATCGGCCAGTCGACCCGGGCGCGGATCCGGAAGGACGCCCCCCGGATCAAGCGCGGTGGTCTCTACCCCTTCATCCGTGCCTTCGCGACCGTCGTCGAACGCGATGTGGTGGTCGCCGCGGTCATCGGGGACATGTTCGCCGGACGCACCGCCGTCTACGCCGACCTGGTCGCGTACGACGAGGTGGCGCACCACTCCGGACCGCGCAGCCGGGACGCGGAGAAGGTGCTCGCGCGCCTGGACCGATCGCTCGCCCTGATCGCCAAGGTCGCCGAACACACCCCGCGCAGGTACCGGGTCGTGCTGCTCTCCGACCACGGTCAGAGCCCCGGAGAGACCTTCGCGGGGGCGTACGGGCTGACGCTCAAGGACCTGGTGCGGGCGGGCTGCGGGCTGCCCGTGTCCCGTCGGGCACAGCGCACCCGCAGCGGTTCGGAGGCGCGTGACGCGGTACGGATCGCCCTGCACCGCCGGCCGGTCGAGGAGGGTGAGGCGGAGCACCGCGCGAAACCGTCCGACCCGGTCGTCCTCGCCTCCGGCAACCTCGGTCTGGTCTCCTTCCCCGACATAGCGGGGCGGGCCTCGCGCGAACAGCTCGACCGGAGCCGGCCCGCACTGCTCGGAACCCTCGCCAACCACCCGGGCATCGGCTTTCTGCTGGTGCGCAGCGAGCGCCACGGATCGGTGGTGCTGGCCCGCGGCGGAGTCGAGACCCCGCTGTCGGAACTGAAGGACGGCGAGGGGCCGCTGGCGTCCTTCGGGCCCGGCGCGGCGGCCGCGGTGCGCCGCACCGACACCTTCCCGCACGTCGCCGACATCATGGTGAATTCGATGTACGACGAACCCACGGGGTGTGTGCACGCCTTCGAGGAACAGATCGGCTCGCACGGCGGTCTGGGCGGCGAGCAGTCCCGGCCGTTCCTGCTCTGGCCGGCGGACCTGTCGGCACCGGTGACGGAAGGCACGGAGCTGGTCGGCGCCGAGCAGGTGCACGCGGTGCTGAGGCGCTGGCTCCGCGAGTGCTCGGGACCACAGATACCGCTGACGGCACCGGGTACGACGCGTGGCGCCGACGAGGCGGACGGCACGGTTCCGGCGGTCGGCTGAGGGGCGTTGTCAGTGGTGGGCGGCAGGATGGGGGCCATGACGAACTCAGCTGTTGTGCTCGCCGATGCCGCCGCCTACGCCGCCGCGGTCGAAGAAGCGTCGCAGGCCGCCGCCGCGTACTACGCCACGGGCGAGAGCACGCTCGACGACGACGCGTACGACCGGCTGGTGCGGGGGATCGCCGCCTACGAACAGGAGCACCCGCAGGAGGTGCTGGCCACCTCGCCGACCGGCAAGGTGGCGGGCGGCGCCGCGGGCGGAGACGTGCCGCACACGGTGCCGATGCTCTCGCTGGACAATGTCTTCTCCGCCGAGCAGTTCGCCACCTGGACCACGTCCCTGGAACGCCGGATCGGCAGGCCCGTCGCCGCGTGGAGCGTGGAGCCGAAGCTCGACGGCCTGGCGGTCGCCGCCCGCTACCGGGCGGGCCGTCTGGAACGGCTGATCACCCGGGGCGACGGCACCGCGGGCGAGGACGTCTCGCACGCGATCGGCACCGTGTCCGGCCTCCCCGAGCGACTTGCCGAGCCGGTGACGATCGAGATACGCGGCGAGATCCTCATGACGAACGAGCAGTTCGAACAGGCCAACGCCGTGCGTACCGAGCACGGCGGTGCCCCCTTCGCCAACCCGAGGAACGGAGCGGCGGGCACCCTGCGCGCCAAGGACCGGGCCTACACGGTGGAGATGACGTTCTTCGCCTACGGTGCCCTGCCGCTGCCCGATTCCGGAGAGCTGACCGACACCCTCGCCGAACTCCCGCACAGCGAGGTCCTTTCCCGCGTCGCCGCGCTGGGCGTGCACACGGCGGCGGACACGGACGTGGCGCCGCGCACCGTGACCACGGTCGAGCAGGTGCAGGCCCGGGTCGAGGAGGTCGCGGCCCTGCGTGCGGCGTTGCCGTTCGGCATCGACGGCATCGTGATCAAGGCGGATCTCGCGGCCGACCAGCGCGAGGCCGGCTCCGGGACCAGGGCGCCGCGCTGGGCCATCGCCTACAAGCTCCCCGCCGTGGAGAAGGTCACCCGGCTCCTCGGCGTGGAATGGAACGTGGGCAGGACCGGCATCATCGCACCGCGTGCCGTACTGGAACCGGTCGAGATCGACGGTTCGACCGTCGGTTACGCCACGCTGCACAACCCGGCCGACATCACCCGCCGCGATCTGCGCATCGGCGACCGGGTGATGGTCTACAAGGCGGGCGACATCATCCCCCGGATCGAGGCACCCGTCGCCCATCTGCGGACCGGTGACGAGCAGCCCGTCGTCTTTCCCGAGGCGTGCCCGCAGTGCGGCTCGGAGATCGACACCGGCGAGCAGCGCTGGCGCTGTGTCCGGGGCCGCGACTGCCGCCTCGTCGCGTCCATCGCGTACGCGGCCGGACGCGACCAGCTCGACATCGAGGGCCTCGGCGCGACCCGGGTCGTCCAGCTCGTCGACGCCGGCCTGGTGGCCGATTTCGCCGACCTCTTCACTCTCGACCGGGAGCAGCTGCTCGGCCTGGAGCGGATGGGCGAGACCAGCACCGACAACCTCCTGGCCGCCATCGAAGCGGCACGGACCCAGCCGCTCTCCCGCGTCTTCTGCGCGCTGGGGGTACGCGGCACCGGACGCTCCATGTCGCGGCGGATCGCCCGGTACTTCGCGGACATGGACCGGATCAGGGCCGCCGACGCCGAGGAGCTCCAGCGGGTCGACGGCATCGGCAAGGAGAAGGCCGCGGGCGTCGTCGCGGAGCTGGTGGAACTGGCTCCGCTGATCGAGAAGCTGGTGGCCGCCGGGGTCAACATGACGGAGCCCGGAGCGACGCCGCCGCCCGAGCCGGGTGAGGAGGGCACGGAAGCGGCCGCCGCCGCGGACGGGTCGGGGGCCGCCGGCCTGCCCCTCGACGGAATGACCGTGGTGGTCACCGGAGCCATGACCGGTGTGCTGGAGAAGTTGTCGCGGAATCAGATGAACGAACTGATCGAGCGGGCCGGCGGGAAGTCCTCGTCCAGCGTCTCCAAGCGCACCACCCTCCTCGTGGCCGGCGAGAAGGCCGGATCCAAGCGCACCAAGGCCGAGGACCTCGGTGTCCGGATCGCCGCGCCGGACGAGTTCGCCGAACTGATCTCCGGATTCCTTCCCTCGGAGGTCTGACGGACCGGGATCGCGGATCGCCGAGCCCTTGGATTTACCTGGGAGTGGCTTTCTTTGCCTCCCTATTGCATAGTGAGGGCTCGGCCATGCCTCGCTATCAGCGGGTTCATGGGTGTATGAACGGCTGCGGTGGCAGGCCGCGGGAGGGGCGATGCGTTCGCTGCACGACGGACCGCGAATCGATCCGTCCATCCACCGGGAGTACCGAGGTGTCACGCGCGGCCTCGCGCTCGACCTCGGCAGCTCACGGACCCGTGCCTGGCTGCCGGGACACGGCGTCATCGCCGATCCCGGAACCTGCGGCGACCCCGGCGCCGGACCCGGGCACGGGCGTCCCGTCCGGCGGGGGTGCATCGTCGACCCCGTGTCCTGCGGCCGGATGCTCGGCCGCATCGCGGAGAGGGCACTGGGCGCGGACCGCACCGACACCGTGATCGTCCTCAGCCATCCCGTCCTCGCCGGATCCGAGCACCGCGCCGTCGCGAGGGAGCTGATCGCCGCACTCGGGCCGATCGGTGTCATCGCCCTGGACAGCGCGAGAGCCGCCGCCGCTTGCGCCGGACCGCGCGACGGCGGCCCGCTGCTCGTCGTCGACCTCGGCGCCGAGCTGACCGAGGTGACCCTTCTCGTCGACGGACTGGTCCGCGACGCCCGCCAGGCCGAGACAGGACTGAGCGACCTCGACCCCTGCGAGCCACCCACCGCCGTCGTGCGCACCGTCCTGGACATGGTCATGGCGATGTGGCAGCAGGACCGGCACGGCGCCGTCCTGGGGGCCCTGCGCAAGGGCCCGTTGCTCGCGGGGGGCGGCGCCGCCCGCCTCGACATAACCGACCGGATCGCGGTCCGGCTCGGCGTTCCGGTACGTCCCGCCGAGGACCCGGCGACCACGGTCGTACGCGGCGCAGGGCTGATCCTCGACTCCGTGCTCCGCCGCGCCGACGCGGCACCGGCCCTGCCCGGCCGACAGAGGTGACCCCCCTCCCGGGGCCGCCCCCGGGGAACGCGCCCCCGAGGGCAAGGCCGGGCACCCCGGCGCATCGCGAACGCGTACCGGCGGCCCGGCAGCTCCTCGTCGCCCTCCTGCTCGCCGTACTCACCGTTGTCGGCGGCGCCCCCGCAGCGGCCGGATCCGTACTCCCCGCCCGGCCCTTCGCCGGTGTGCCGCCCGCCGTCGCGTCCTCGCCCGGCGCCCATCAGCCCACCCCGCACACCGACCGGACCGCCCGGACGGGCACCGTCCACGACACCCGCCGCACCCGCACGGCCACGGCGACCGACCGCCACCGGCCCGCACCCACGACCGCTCCCCAGCCCAGGGCCGGCACCGACCACGCACGGACCGCACACCAACTCCAGCCGCCCGGCCCCGACATCCTGCTGGCCGGTCCACCCATCATCCGCCCACCGCACCACACCCCCCAGCAGCCCGCCGCCGCACCCCCTCGTGCCACCGGCCGCTCCCGCGTCGCGCTCCCCGGCGTACGCGGGCCTCCGGGGACAGCCGTTCACCGGCCACCGGTCCTGCCACCGGGCCCGTCCCACAGAACCGCCGTCCCGTCCTCGCCGAGGTGAGGGCGTCCGGCGCCCCCTCGGAGGAAACCCATGACTCGCGCCACCACGGTGCGAGCGGTTCTGGCTGCGGCCGTTCTGCTCGTCTCCGCGCTCATCACGCTGACCATGTCACCCAGACTCGGCCTCGATCTTCAGGGCGGCACCAGATTGGTGCTCCAGGCCAAGGACTCCGACTCCGCGAAAGCGGACCGGGAGAGCACCGACCGCACCCTTGAGGTGCTCCGCCAGCGCATCGACTCCCTCGGCGTCGCCGAGCCCACCCTGACCCGTTCCGGCGAGGACCGGATCATCGTCGAACTCCCGGACGTCCAGGACCCGCGCAAGGCCGCCGAAGTCATCGGCAGAACCGCCCAGCTCAGCTTCCACGCCGTTCAGGGCCCCGGCACACAGGACGACGGCGGCGCGGAGGGCAGGACGGACGACAGGGCCGACGGCGGGCCGATGCTCGCCGACGAGCAGGGCGGCTCCCTCGACCTCGGCCCCGCCCGGCTCTCCGGCGCGGGAGTCAAGGACGCCACCGCCGTGTTCGACGCCCAACAGGGCGCCGGCTGGACCGTCTCCCTCGACTTCCACAAGAAGGCGGGCCGGGACTGGACCCGGCTGACCGGCGAGGCCGCCTGTCATCCGGTCCAGGACGAGCGGCGGCGCGTCGCCATCGTCCTCGACCAGCAGATCATCTCCTCGCCTCAGGTCTCTCCCTCGGTCGGCTGCGGCGTGGGTCTGCCCTCGGGCTCCACCCAGATCACCGGCTCCTTCAGCGCCGACGAGGCCAGGGAACTGGCCCTGCTCATCAAGGGCGGCGCCCTGCCGCTCCCGGTCGAGATCGTCGAACAGCGGACCGTCGGCCCGACGCTCGGCGCCGCCGCCATCGACGCCAGCGCGCGTGCCGCGCTCATCGGCGCCGCGGCCACCGCGCTCTTCATCACCGTCGTCTACCGGCTCTTCGGCGCGCTCGCCGCCGTCGCGCTCGCCGCCTACGGACTGATCTCCTACGCGGCCCTGGTCGCCCTCGGCGTCACCCTCACCCTGCCCGGCCTCGCCGGATTCGTTCTGGCCATCGGGATGGCGGTCGACGCCAACGTGCTGGTCTTCGAACGGGCCAGAGAGGAACACGCGCAGCGTCCGGGCCGTACGCTGCGCTCGTCGCTGACCGCGGGGTTCCGCGGTGCCTGGAGTGCCGTCGCCGACTCCAACGTGACGACGCTGATCGCGGCCGGGCTGCTCTTCTTCCTCGGCTCCGGACCGGTGAAGGGCTTCGGTGTCACACTCGCCATCGGTGTGATCGCCTCGATGTTCTCCGCCCTCGTCATCGCCCGCGCGCTCACCGAGATCGCCTCGGGCTCACGCTTCGTCAACGACTACCGGGGCGTCAACGGCATCGCCAGTCCCGGTCGGGTGCGGACCTGGCTGACCCGTCGCAACCCGCAGCTGATGCGCTCCCCACGGCGCTGGCTGCTGATCTCCACGGCGCTGATCGCCGTCGCGGTCCTCGGCATCGTCGTACGCGGCGTCAACCTGGGCGTCGAGTTCACCGGTGGCCGGCTGGTGGAGTACTCGACCAGCCGGCCGGTCGACGTCGAGCGCGCCCGCGACGCCCTGGCCGACGCCGGATTCGGCGACGTCGAGGTCACCACGGCCGGCGCGGGCGACCTCTCGGTACGAACCGGAAAGCTCGACGACGACGGCGAACAGGTCCTGCGCGCGGCCCTCGCGGAGGAAGGCGGCAAGACCACCAAGATCCGTGACGAACTCATCGGACCCAGCCTCGGGGACGAGCTCCGGCGCAATGCCCTGATCGCCCTCGGTATCGCCGTCCTCGTACAGCTGGCCTATCTGGCGATCCGGTTCCGCTGGACGTTCGCCCTGGCCTCGGTCGGGGCGCTGGTCCACGACGTCATCATCCTGGTCGGTGCCTTCGCCTGGCTCGGACGCACCGTCGACGGCATCTTCCTCGCCGCGCTCCTCACCGTCATCGGATACTCCGTCAACGACTCGGTGGTGGTCTTCGACCGGCTGCGGGAACTGTGGGCGAAGGCCCGTCGCACACCGGTCGGCACGATCGCCAACCAGGCCGTTCTGCAGACGGTCCCCAGAACGGTCAACACCGGGATGGGAGCCCTGTTCATCCTGACCGCTCTCGCCGTACTGGGCGGCGACTCCCTCGCGGACTTCGCGCTCGCCCTGCTCATCGGCATCTGCGTCGGGACGTACTCCTCGGTGCTGACCGCCGTACCGGCGGCGCTCGTCCTGGAGCGGAGCAGCAAGGCCCCGCCGCCCGCCCGGAAGAGGGCCCCGAGCCGCCGCTCCGGATCGCGAACGGCGCGCCGGGATCCGCTCGACAACGGAGCGCGCGTCTAGTCGTACATGAGGGCGGCCTTCGGCTGAGCATGTGATCCGACCATGGAACTCACAAGCTCAGCACGAAGGCCGTCGGGATGCGTCTGTTGCATCATGCCGTCCGGCAGGATCCGCTGGCGGAACGGTCGCGCTTCCGGGTCGAGTCCGGTTCCTGTCCGACCCTGGCCGCCGACATCACCTGCCGGCTGCGGCCCGGCGCGCACACCTCGTCGCAGCGGGTCCTGTGCCACACCTACGGGCGGGGCAAGGACCAGCACATCCCTGTTCCCGGCCGGCCGTGTTCGGTGGTCTGTGCGCTGGAAACGGGCCTCAGTTCATCGACCGCACCACTGGACGCGCTGCGTCCTCCTCCCGGGGACGGACCGATCTCGACGAGACACGGCCGTGAGTGCCGTCGAGTGGATTCCGTCCGTTCGGCCCGACACGTGGGCCGCCGAGCCGGGGGACTCGTCGCCGTGAGCATCCACCTGCACCTTTGCGCCGTCGCGGAGTCCGAGATCCGGGACGACCACGCCTGGCTTGCGGCATTCATGTCCGAGGCTTGGGACAACCTCCCCGACGAGTACGCAGCGGGTGTCGCCGACTCGATTGGCAAGGTCTGGAATTCCGTCAATGACCTCTGCACCGCAGCCGATGTCCTCGATGCAGACGCCAACCAGCACTGGACGCTGCCGATTTACGGCGGCCGCCCTGTGACACACAGTGCTGACGTGGCCCCCTCCGACCCACCCATGGTGATTCCGGAGCCGCCCGGGGTGTCACAGGCCGCAGACTCCCTTGCGGCTGTCGCTTTCGATGATCTGCGGAACGTCGCCAGTGCCGAGTTCGGCAACCTCGGCCGAGAGGACGCGCAGGTCGGACAGGAGTTCTTCGACTGTCACAGGGACCTCGAAGGGTTCTACGGGCGGGCGGCCTCAGCAGGGCATGCCGTGGTCGAAGTGATCTGGGCTTGAGGCCTGGTCACGTGCTGGATACAGCTGTTCGTTGATGGCTGCAACCAGCACGGTCGCTCTGCAGCGGACAGCAAGTCCGTCGTACCGGGGGCGACGGGGCGGTGGTGCTTCCACGGGCGAACTCCTCCCGCAGCCGGTTCTCCGTCTCCTGCGTCGGCGCCAAGAAGCCCTCGATTCCGCGAGGTCGGCCCGCCAACCGCCGACGACGCACCACAGGACCCCAACACGCTACCTCGACGAATGCCGACGCACGGCATGACGATCCGCCGGCGACCACCCTTGGTCGGGCGTCGAGGTCGCCCGCCGGGCCGGCGTCGGCCCGGGGACCTTGTACCGTCACTTCCCGAACCGTTTTGCCCTGCTGACCGCGGTCCTCAGGGACCGGATCGAGACGCTGTGCGGGCTGGCGGAGACGCTGCTCCCCTCGGAATCCGCCGACGACGCGCTCGCGCAATGGCTGCGCGCGTTTCTCGTCCACGCCAGAGTCGACCAAGGGCTGGGAGGCGCGTTGATGGCCGGATTGCGCTGTCCACAGCTCACAGCCCCGACACGGCACAGCCCGACCGGCTGCTCACTCTGGTGCTCGATGCCACGTACGGGCACCGCTTCGAAACGGGTGATCACAACGATGCCCCCTGCACGTCAGTTTCTACCTGCCGGTGCAGGTCAGCTCGAACGCCGACGGCATCCACGGAATCTGACAACTACTCCTTGGTGTCCGAGGTGGCCCAGGGTGCGACGGGTGGATCCGCCTGGGAAATGGGCGGCGGAGTTCCCCTGCTATGGTGCGCCGATGTCAGGGATCAAGAAGTTTCAAGTCACCTTTGACTGTGCAGAACCCGAGCGTCTCGCTCGCTTCTGGTGCGAGGTGTTGGGGTACGTCGTACCGCCGCCACCGGAGGGGTTTGCCACGTGGGACGATTTCAATCGCTCGCGGCCACCTGAGCAGCGGGATTCATGGTTCGCCTGCATAGATCCCTCAGGAGTGGGGCCGAGGCTGTACTTCCAGCGCGTTCCCGAAGGCAAGGTCGTCAAGAACCGGGTGCATCTTGATGTGCGGGTCGGCACCGGTCTCGTGGGTGAAGCGCGCCTTGCCGCACTTGAGGCCGAATGTGCGCGACTGGTCCCGCTCGGCGCAGTACACGTGCGAACACTGTATGACGGCAATGATGCGTGCATCCCGATGCTGGACATCGAGGGCAACGAGTTCTGTATCGACTGAGCATTCTCCGAGCCGGAGAGGTGGGGAGTCGCCTCCCTTGGCCCTCTCTGGTCTCATATGGGGCAGGAGTTGTCCCGTGAGGGCGAGGTTGTGCGGCCGGGCGATGCCGAGCATGGCGGTGTGAACGCCGTCGCCTTTCGGACGGCAGTCGCGAAGGATCTTCCAGGTTCACCGCACGACCCATCGGGCAGGGCGGCGTGTCCCGGGCGCCGGCGGTTCCCGACCTCACCACCACCGTGCTGACCCTGACCATCACCGGCATCCTCTCCGGCAGCCGGCCCGTCGGCGGAGGCGGCGGCAAGGCCGGACGACGGGCGCTCTCGGCCGCAGCCACGACGACCGGCGCGCTCGTCGGCGCAGTGGCCGTGCCGCACGGGCACCCGGGTCTTCCCCTGCTGCTCGGCGTGGCGGTGCCGGCCGTCGCGAGCACCGTCGCCGCCGTCCTGGCGCGTTCGGACGCACCCTGGGCCCGCCCCGTCGTCACGAGGTGAGGGACCGCAGATGGTCGGCGGTGGCCCGGTCGGCGGGCAGGAAGGTCTCGATGGCCAGTTCGGCCACCGTCACGTCCATCGGCGTGTTGAACGTCGCGATGGAGGAGACGAACGAGAGCACCTGCCCGCCGTGCTCGATGTGCATGGGCAGGGCGAAGGGCAGAGGTGACGCGGGGCCGACCGCCTTGTCGTCCCCGGGTCCGGCGTTGTCCCCGTTCCTGTCCGTGATTCCGACGATGCCCCGGCTGTTCCCGCCGATTCCGGGGGCTCCGGCGGTTGCGGCGTCCCCGCAGCTCTCGGCCGTGCCGGTGCTGTCCGGTGCGGGATAGCCCGCGACCTCCTCGTACAGCTCACGCAGCTCCGCCGACCGGGCCAGGGCGATCTGGCGTTCCATCTGCGCCAGCAGATCGGCCCGCCACTCCCGAAGATTTCGGATGCGCGGGGCCAGGCCCTGCGGATGGAGCGTGAGCCGCATGGCGTTCAGCGGCGGGACCAGCAGATGCCCGGCCACGCCCTCCAGCAGCATCGCGATACCCCGATTGGCCGCCACCACGTTGTACATGCCGTCGACGACGAGCGCCGGATACGGGTCGTACCCCTGGAGCAGCCGCTCCATCCCCTCGCGCAGCGCGCCCAGCGCCGGATCGTCGAGCGCGGTCTGTGCGTATCGCGGCGCGTAACCGGCCACCACGAGCAGGGCGTTTCGTTCCCTGACCGGGATGTCGAGGTGTTCGGCCAGCCGCAGGATCATGTCCTCGCTGGGACGGGAGCGGCCGGTCTCGATGAAGGAAATGTGCCGGGCCGAGGAGTCGGCGCGGAGGGCCAGTTCGAGCTGGCTGATCCGACGCTGCTCCCGCCAGCTGCGCAGCAGCGGCCCTACCCCCGTGTCAAGCGCGACAGTTGTCATACCAAGACCGTAACGTCACCGGCACCGTCCACCGGCACCGAACGCTCGTGAGGGAGTCCCAGCATGCCTGCCGCACCATTGTCGCAGAAAGAGATCGAGGACCGTCTGGGCGACCTGCCCGGCTGGTCTCTGGAGGGTGACAGCATCACCTGTACCTACCGGCTCCACACACATTTCGCCGCCGTCGGGCTGACCGTGCACGTGGCCCAGATCCAGGACGAACTGAATCACCACTCCGATCTGACCCTCGGTTACAACACGGTCACCCTGACCGTGAACACCCACGACGCGGGTGGCGTGGTCACCGAGAACGATCTCAACCTGGCCGCGCGGGTGGTGGCGATCGCCCCCGGACACGGGGTGAGATAGCCGGTCGGGTACGGCGTCGAGAACCGAGGTTCCCGCGCCGGGCGTCCGGTGGGGGCCGGGCGCCCGGTGGGGCGCGGTGGAATGTCACATTGCGATGCCGGTACGTGGTGGCACGTCACATCGAGGCGCCCCATCGGCATGTCGGTCCGCGGTGACCCGCCGCGCGCGGCGCCGCTCTCCGCCGACGAGCGATGGCATGTCGTATCCCGGACCCTCACATCACGGCACCGAAGCGCGGATGCCCGGCGAGCCACCGCGCGTAGCTTTCGCTGCGCTCGGCGGCCTCCGCGTACGCCGCCCGGGTATGTCCGCTCACCGCTCCCGAGGCGGCTGCGGCCACAGCCGAGCGGGGGTGCCAGCCCAGCAGATGGCGCCAGCTCAGTGGTGAACCGGAGAGCGGGCGGGTCACCACCCCCGGCGTCGGAGGGAACGTCGCCCGGCACAGCCCGACCGCCCGCCCGACCTGGACCAGATGGACGACGGACGTCGTGTCCGTCTCGTACACCGACACCGGGCTGAACCCGGCCCGCGCGCAGGCGCCGACGAAACAGTCGGCGAAACAACCCTCGCCCGGCACGTCCGCCCAGCACTCGCCCGCCAGTGCGGAGAGGTCGAGCTCCGGCTCGTCGGCGAGCGGATGGGAGTCCGGCAGCATCACAAACACCGGGTCGACCCCGACCACCTGCCACGTCAGCCGGTCGTTCGCCGGTGGCGAGCTCTCCCCGCAGGTCCCGATGAGCCCGAAGTCGAGCCTTCCGTCGACCAGTTGGGAGGCGATCTCGGTAACTGACCAGGAGGTGAACGTCGACACCGGCGCGGTCGGATGCGCGGCGACCAGACGGTCGACGAGGCCGCCGAGCAGCGGTCCGTGCGTGCCGCCGAGCCGGAAGCGTTCCATCGTCCCCCAGGCATTGGCGAAGCGCACCGCCTCCTCCTGGAGCTCGCTGACGGCGGGCAGTACCACCCGGGCCCGTTCGAGCACCAGTTCACCGAGGAGCGTGGGCCGCGCACCGGTGTGATCCCGCTCGAAGAGCGGGCCGCCGAGGGCCTTCTCGATCCGTCGCAGTTGCGCGCTCAGCGCCGGCTGGGCCAGCCCGAGGGCCGCGGCGGCCTTGGTCAGACTCCCGGTGTCGGCGATGGCACGTACGGTTCGCAGATGGCGCAACTCCAGCTCCATAAACGCAAGTTATGGGTCCGACGGCCCACCGGCAATATGTCGGTGTCCATTCGGCAGCGGACAGCCCTTAGAGTCGGCCGGATGCTGAACTACGACACCGAGGCGACTGCCTACGACGCCACCCGCGGCGGTGTGCCCAGGGCCGAGGCGGCCGCCGCCGCGGTGCTGGGGCTGGTCCCGTCCACCGCGCGCACCCTGCTGGACATCGGCTGCGGCACGGGCCTGGTCACCGAACGAATGGCCCTCGCCCGTCCCGGACTCGGCGTGTTCGGGACGGACGCCTCGTACGGCATGGCACGGATGGCCCGGCAGCGGATCGGCGCGGTGGCGCTCGCCGACGCGCGCCGGCTGCCGCTGCCGGACGCGGTGGTGGACGCGGTCGGCGCGATCTGGCTGCTGCATCTGCTGCGCGGCGAAGGGGATGTCCGGGCGGTGGTGTCCGAGGCGGCGCGAGTGCTGCGGCCCGGTGGTGTGTTCGTCACCACCGTCGACAAGGACGCGGCCCATGACGTGGGCAGCGACATCGACGAGGCCTTCGCCCCCTGTCTCGACGCCGATCCGTCCGATTCCGCGGACCTCGTCGTCGGGTACGGATCGGAGGCCGGCCTGGACGTGGTGGGGGAGGCCCGCTTTTGGGGGCACGGCCAGGGCATGACGCCGTTGGGCGCGGCACAAGCGGTGCGTGAGGGCTATTACGCCTCACGTCTGCACCTGCCGGGAGCGGCGGCCGAGCAGCTCGCGGCCGTACTGACGGCACTGCCCGAGCCCGACCGGCCGCGCCCCGATCCGCGCTACCGGCTGCTGGCGCTGAGACGCGGCGACCGGGACTGACGTCCCCACCGGCGCGCTCCGCTGCCCCCGGCCGTCGCGCGGACCGGCGGTGCTACTCCCCGACCGTGCCACGGACCTCCCACGCACCCGCCCGCGCCGCCGCACGGGCGAACGCCCCGAAGTCCCGCGGATCTCGCCGGAGCGCCCGCTTCACGCCCTCGGTCACCGTCGCGTTGTGCCCGTCGAGCAGCGTGCTGAACAGGTCGGCCAGAAAACCGGCTTCGGGCCCCGGCACGCCGTAGCGCTCCAGCATCTGCGCGTACTTCGGCCCGGTCACCGGCAGATACCGCACCGTGCGCCCCGTGGCCCGCGCGATCTCCGACACGACCTCGTCGAACGTCAGCAGCCGCGGCCCGGTCAGCTCATGCACCACGCCCGCATGACCGTCCTCGGTGAGCGCGGCCACCACCACGTCGGCGAGATCGTCGACATCCACGAACGGTTCCGCGGTCCCGCCCGCCGGGAACACCACCTCGCCGCCGAGCACCCCGTCCAGCATCGCGCCCTCGCTGAAGTTCTGTGCGAAGAACGCCGACCGGACGACGGTGAGTTCCACCCCCGCCGCCGATGCGCGCAGGCTCTCCTCCGCCACCACCGCCTGCGGCTCGCCCCGTCCGGACAGCAGTACCAGCCGCCGCACCCCGTTCTCCACCGCGATCCGCCCGAAGGCCGCCATCGCCTCCGGCGCACCGGGCGCCGCCAGATCCGGGTAGTACGTCACATACGACGCGTCCACCCCCCGCAGCGCCTCCGCCCAGCTGGACTCGTCCGCCCAGTCGAAGCGGACCTCGCCACCGCGCGAACCGGACCGCACCGGGATCCCGCGAGCGGCCAGCCGCTCCACGACCCGGCGGCCGGTCTTTCCCGTACCGCTCGTCACCAGCACCGTTTCCCGCTGCACGTTCTCCGTGTTCTGTGTCATGGCTCAAGGCTCGCCCGGCGGCGCCGTCCACGACATCCCCGAACCGCTCAGCTCCATACGCGTGCGTCTACGCTGCCGGCATGGACGCACTCGCCGGACTCCTGGACGGGCCGAGGGCCAAGGGCGCCTTCCTGCTGCGGATGGTGATGGAGCCTCCGTGGTCCGTACGGATCGACGACCGGGCCCCGCTCTGTCTCATGTCGGTGACCGACGGGGAGGCCTGGATCGTTCCGGCTCCGGGCACGGACGCCGTGCTGCTGCGGCCGGGGGACATCGCCATAGCGCGCGGCCCGGATCCGTACACCGTCGCCGACACCCCGGACACCGCGCCGCACGCCGTGATCGGACCCGGCGGCACCTGCACCACTCTGCGCGGGGAGCCGCTCTCCGAATCCATGCAGCTGGGGGTGCGTACCTGGGGCAACGCCCCCGGTGGCGCTGCGGCCATGCTCATCGGCACCTATCTGCTGGACGGCGAGATCAGCCGACGGCTGCTCGACGCGCTGCCCCCGCTCCTCCACCTGCCCTCGGACGGGCGGGGCAGCCCTCTGCTGACGCTGCTCGACGACGAGATCTCCAAGGACGAGCCCGGTCAGAGCGTGGTCCTGGACCGGCTTCTCGATCTGCTGTTGATCGCCGCGCTGCGGACCTGGTTCGCCAGGCCCGGTGCCGAAGCCCCCGCCTGGTACCGCGCCATGGGTGATCCGGTCGTCGGACAGGCCCTGCGGTTGCTGCAACGGGACCCCGCCCACCCCTGGACGGTCGCCGGCCTCGCCGCCCGGACCGGGGTCTCCCGGGCCGGGCTGGCCCGACGATTCACGGAGCTGGTCGGGGAGCCCCCGATGGCATACCTGACCGGCTGGCGCCTCGCTGTCGCCGCCGACCTGCTGCGGGAGACGGACGCCACGGTCGAGTCGGTGGCGCGGCGGGTCGGGTACAGCCAGTCGTTCGCGTTCAGCACCGCGTTCAAGCGTGTCCGGGGCGTCAGCCCGCAGGAGTACCGGAGCGGAGGCTTGCCGAACCGGCAACAAAGCTTGCTGAACGGGTGATGTGCGGTGAGGCTGTCCGCATGAGCCAGCACACCGACCACGGTCACCAGCACGACGCCACTCCACGTTCCGAGTACGACGCCGGTCACGGTCCCCGGGCCGACGGCATTCACGCTCATCAGGGCCACACCACCCACAGCCGTCAGCAAAGGACCCGGCACGGCGGTCACTCCGCCACCACTCGTGGTCATCACCACGACAACACCGAATTCGACTGGGACGTCATGGGCCCGACGCTGGAGCAGAACGCGGAGCTCAGCAGCCCGCAGTACGAGGAGGCGGCCCGTTGGATCGCCGGCCTGCCCACGGCGCCGAAGGTCCGCAGGGTGCTCGACATCGGCAGTGGCCCCGGCGTGATCTCCTGTCTGCTCGCCCAGGTGTTCCCCGAGGCGGAGGTGGTCGCCGTCGACGGCACCCCGGCCCTGCTGGAACGCGCCCGGGCCCGCGCGCAGCGGCTCGGCCTCGGTGACCGGGTCCGCACTCGGCAGGCCGAACTCCCCGCCGACCTCGCCGGGCTGGGGGAGGCGGATCTGATCTGGGCGGGCAACGCCCTGCATCACATGGGCGACCAGCGTGCCGCCCTCTCGGGGTTCGCCGGGCTGCTGCGTGCCGGTGGGACCATCGCCCTGGTGGAGGGCGGTCTGCCGCCGCGTCAGCTCCCGCGTGACATCGGCATGGGGCGGCCCGGCCTGGAGGCCAGGCTCGACGCGATCACCGCGGAGTGGTTCGAGGACATGCGGGTGTCACTGCCCGGTTCCACGCGGGAGACCGAGGACTGGAGCGCCCTGTTCACCGCGGTGGGGCTGGACCCGCAGGGCACCCGGAGCTTCCTGCTCGACCTTCCGGCACCGCTCTCGGGACCTGCGCTCGACCATGTCGTCGCCGAGTTCGGCCGTCGGCGCGAGATGTTCGGGGAGGCCCTCTCCGCCGAGGACATCGCGGTACTGGACCGGCTGCTCGACCCCGAGGACCCGGCCGGACTGCGTCATCGCCCCGACGTCTTCCTGCTCATGGCACGCACGGTGCACCTGGGCCGGAAGGGCTGATCGGTGCCGACCTGCTAGGTTCCCGGGAACGACGGACCGGACAGGCCGGCCCGCGGGGCGGGTCCGGGAGGCCGACGCGTGGACGAGTCCCCGAACCGGTCGGCGCGACGCCACGAACCCGGCCCGGCCGTGCTCGCGGGCCGTCGCGCGCTCGACCGCGAGCGGACGGGGCCGGCCCGTGCTGAACCCGTCGCGCCCACGCCCTGGTTCGGCGTCGGACAGTTGTTGCCGACGGCCGGGCCGGTGCCGTCCGGTTCGGCCCCGGAGCGAGGCGCCCGCGAGGTGCGGCCGGCCGGTGCCGTCGAGACCCCGGTGCGGCGCTCCGGCACCGACGAGACGCACATCGGCTCCGGGACGGGCGGGGGCGATCCGTGCATGCCCCTCGGTGAGCGTGAACAGGGTTTCGTCCCGAGGGAGTTCTTCACCACCACGACCGCGGTGCACGCGTGGGGCCCCGGGGCGGTGACCCGGTGAACGCCGCCGTCCCCGGATCCCTGTCCGGCGTGGTGATAGCCGACTTCGGACGGGTGCTCGCGGCCCCGTACGCGACCATGCTGCTCGCGGACCTGGGTGCCGACGTCATCAAGGTGGAACGTCCGGGCTCCGGCGACGACACCCGGGCCTGGGGCCCGCCACGTGCCCATGAGGAGTCCACCTACTTCCTCTCCGTGAACCGCAACAAACGGTCCCTCGCCATCGATCTGGGCACGGAGCAAGGACGTCGCGACGCCCGCGAACTGGTCTCCCGCGCCGATGTGCTCTTCGAGAACTTCCGTCCCGGCACGATGGGCAGGTACGGGCTCTCCTACGAGGAGGCCGACGCGCTCAACCCCGGCATCGTCTACTGCTCGGTGACCGGATTCGGAGCCGGTGAGGGCGCCGCGCTGCCCGGATACGATCTCCTGTTGCAGGCGGTCGGCGGGCTGATGAGCGTGACCGGGCCCGCGCCGGGGCAGCCCGTGAAGACGGGCGTGGCACTCGTCGACGTGCTCACCGGCCTGCACGCGGCCGTGGGGGTCCTGGCGGCGCTGCGCCATCGCGACGCGACCGGCGAGGGCCAGCACGTCGAGGTCAACCTGCTGTCCACGCTGCTGTCGAGCATGGTCAATCAGGCGGGTGGATACACCCTGGCCGGTCAGGTGCCGGGCATCCTCGGCAACCGGCACCCGTCCATCGCCCCGTACGAGGTCTACCGGGCGGCGGACCGACCGCTGGTCGTGGCCGTCGGCAACGACCGGCAGTTCCACGCCCTGTGCCGGGGCCTGGGTGCCGAAGAACTCGCCGACGACGCCCGATTCGCCTCGAACCAGGACCGTGTCGCGCACGTCGACGCGCTGGCCGAGGAGCTTTCCGCGCGGCTCGTCCTGCGCACCGCCGCCGAGTGGTTCGACCTGCTCACCCCGCTCGGGGTGCCCTGCGGTCCGGTCAACGACCTGGCGGGCGCCTTCGACCTGGCCGAACGTCTGGGCCTGTCCCCGCGTGTCGCACCGGCCGACTCGGACCCCGACGATCCCCTGCGCCTGGTGGCCAACCCCATCGGGCTGTCCCGTACTCCGCCGCGTTACGACCGGCGCCCGCCGAGGCTCGGTGAGCACACCGACGACCTCAGACGCTGGCTGGAGAGCTGAACCGCCGCTCGGCGCCGTGCCCGTACCCCTCTCGGACCACGACCGGGGTACGCGTGTGCCGGAAATTCCCCGGGCGGGCCCGTCTTCACGGACCCGCCCGACTCCTCCGGCGCAGCGCTCACCGCCTCGCCCGCGGTGTGTCAAGGAGAGACACGCCGCCGCCGGGGTGAGTGGGTGTCAGAAAGTCCCTCTTGCGGACTAACGAGGCATCAATGTGCCCAGAAATAAAGAGGATTGGAAGCTTATCCAATTATATGGAAATAGCATTTGGCGTACTTTTCGTCCCTCGATCGGCGTCCCGGCGCCGGCCTTCAACGTGTCCGATACGAAAGTCATGGGAGCCGTCAGTACGTTCATCCCGGGTCGACTGCTCAGCCGACCTCTCTGAGACAGGAGAAGCGACATGGTTACCCGTTCCACCGTCTTTACAGCCGCCGTCGCGGCCGCCGCGGCCATGGCCGCCACCGGCATCACCTACGCCTCCGCTGCCCCCTCCGCGTCGGCCCTGGCCGCCGCGATCGCCCAGCAGGCTGCTCCCGTTTCGGCTCTCGACGGCGGCGACGCCGGCAAGAGCAACGAGAGCAAGGGCGGCGAGGGCAAGGGCAACGAGGGTCGTGGCTACGAGGGTCGTGGCTACGAGGGCCGCGGCTACGACGAAGGCCGCTACCACTACGAGGGCCGGATCCACATCAACGAGCGCACGTACTCCGCCGAACCGGGTGGCTGCATGACCGTGGTCAGCGGCCTCGGCTCCACCAGCCTCAACATCCGCAACGACAGCCGTCGGACCATCGAGGTCTTCCGCGGGGTCACCTGCGACAACGGTGCCCCCATCGCCACCGTCGGACCTCACAGCTCCAGCGACGGTGTCATCCCGGGCCACGTCCGGGGCGGCGTGTGGGTCAAGAACGGAGTGGTGGGCAGCTTCCGGGTGATCGAGCGCCACAACGAGGGCAAGTGGTGACCGAACCCGTCGTGCCAAGGCCGGTGACCCCGTCACTGGCCTGACGTAGAACCCCGGCCCGCCGGAATCGGGCCGGGGTTCCAGCCGGGGGGGGGGGGGCGGGGGGGGCGGCGGGCGCACCCACCCGGCGACAAACAACACCCACCACACCCAGCGCTCCCACACCCCAAGCAGCCGGGGGGGGGGGGGGTGGGCGC
>NZ_JBIWOS010000010.1:27794-215700 GCF_044767885.1 Streptomyces sp. NPDC101194 | reverse complement strand
GGCCCCCCTGCCCGGGGCTTCATTTCCACCCCGGCCCGGCGTTTGGGGGGGGGGGCTCCCGGGGGGTTTTGTGCAGGGGGGCCCCCGGGTTCCCCCACGCCCAAACCTCACCAACGCTGACAAGCCGTTCACCTGCCAAGCCATATTAGAGCCGGAGGGTGAGGCGTTGCCAGCGGGCCATGACGGCCGCGTCGCGCGCGGCCCGAGGCCTTCGGCTCCCGGCAGGGACCGGCGGCCGGGCCGCGGAACCCGGTGCCGACGTGGTGGACGCCGCCCCGCGTCATGGTCGCCGGGAACCGGCCCTTCCCGCGGGCGGGCCGACCGGCACCCGGAGGCGGACGTGGCGGCCCCGCGATTTGCGAGTTGCCCGGACATGTCCCCACAGCGGACCTTGGTCCGGACGGGTGAAGGGGCGCGGCCGCACGACCCTCGAAGTGCGCGGCCCGCCCGCCTCTGATCCGTGACCCGCCCGGCATGATCCGGAACGAAAGACCCTAACCCTCGGGGGCGTCCGGCACCGGCTCCAACTGCCACCACTGACCTGGGGAGTCGGTGTCCTCCCACTGCTGGACCCGGGCCCCGTCCGTCGTGCTGCCTTCGGCCACTTCGAGGACGAGCCCGCTGATGAAGCTGACCAGCGTCACCACCCCCGGTGCTTCCAGGTGCCGCTCGATCAGCCATTCCTGGGCGCCGTAGTTGTTGGCGCGCCACTGCTGGACCACGGCGCCGTTCTCGGTGGAGGCGTCGGCGACGTCCAGGCGCTTGCCGCTGTGGGCGTTGACCAGGTGGTAGAGCGCCGCGCCCTCGTGGACGGGCGAGAGCTGCCACTGCTGGGCCGCCGAACCGTTCTCCTCGCCCTGCTGTGCCGGGGCGCCGCCGCCCTTGGCGGAGCCGTACACCTCCAGCAGCAGACCGCTGCCCACGTTGCGCAGCCGGTAGCGGCCCGCTGCGACGACCGGTGAGCCGTCCCCGCTCATGCTCCCGTTCCTCCCTGTGTGGCGGACCGCCGCCCGGCTCGCAGGCCGGGCGGCGGTCGGTGTCGCCGTCGATGTGCGGTCGTGCGGCTCAGGCGCCGAGGTTGAACTCGCCCGGGTTCGGGCCGAGGCGCTTGCCCTCGTCCAGCGCGGCGAACGCGGCCAGGTCGTCGGCGTCCAGCTCGAAGCCGAACACATCGAGGTTCTCCACGATCCGGGACGGCGTCACGGACTTCGGAATCACCACGTTGCCGGTCTGGATGTGCCAGCGGAGCACCGCCTGGGCCGGTGTGCGGCCGTGCTTCCGGGCGATCGCGACGACCGTCGGGACCTCCAGGAGTCCCTTGCCCTGACCCAGCGGCGACCAGGCCTCGGTCGCGATGCCGTGCTTGGCGTGCAAGGCTCGCGATTCGGCCTGCTGGAGCTGCGGGTGGAGCTCGATCTGGTTGATCACCGGGACCACGGAGGTCTCGCCGAGCAGGCGCTCCAGATGCTCGGGGAGGAAGTTCGAGACGCCGATGGCCTTCGCCCGGCCTTCGGAGTAGATCTTCTCGAACGCCTTGTACGTGTCGATGTAGGCGTCCTTGGCCGGGACCGGCCAGTGGATCAGGTACAGATCGACATAGTCCAGCCCCAGCCTGTCGAGCGAGGCGTCGAAGGCGCGCAGGGTGGAGTCGTAGCCCTGCTCGGAATTCCACAGCTTCGTCGTGACGAAGAGCTCTTCGCGGGCGACGCCGGAGGCCGCCACGGCCCGGCCGGTGCCCTTCTCGTTCTCGTAGATCGCGGCGGTGTCGATGCTCCGGTACCCGGACTCGATGGCTGTCGCGACCGTCCTCGCGGCCTCGTCGTCCGGGACCTGCCAGACACCGTAACCGAGCTGCGGCATTTCGACGCCGTTGTTGAGGGTGATGGAGGGGACCTTGCTCACGAGCGGTCGATCCTTACGTCGTCGGTTGGCATTCTCAAGGTCAACGATCACGGACGGCCAGGCATTCCCCACCGGCCCGGTGTCCGTGGCCGCCCCCTGTCCGGCCCGCGGTGGTCCCGGTCCGTCGACCTCGCCGTGTCCGGGCCTCGCTCGGTGCGGCCCGGCCTCGTCCCGGACGTGACGTGAGCTCGCCGATGCGCGCCCGAGCTGTCCGAAATCCTGCGAACTCACGTACGGGCCTTGATATTTGGGCCCACGCGAGGCATTGACAGATCGTTCTCCGGGGAATCCCATGCAGTGATGGTTAGGAACCTTTCCTAACGTCGATTCGGAAGGGAGTACCTGTGCACGTTGACCGACCCCCACGCCGTACCGTCGCCGTCCTCACGGGCCTCAGCTGTCTGTTTCTGCCTCTGCTCGCCCACAGCCCGAAGGCCACCGCCGCCACGGTGGACCGGGCTCCGGGTGCCGGCTCCCCGGCGGCCGCCGGACCCGGTGCGATGGCCGCAGCCCCCTACGAGTATCTGGGCTGGGGAAACCCGCAGAAGCCGGCCGACGTGATGGCGGCGACGGGCGTGAAGTGGTTCACGCTCGCCTTCGTCCTCTCGGACGGCACCTGCAACCCGAAGTGGGACGGTGACAGGGCACTGACCGGGGGCCCGGACCGGGCCGCCATCGACTCGATCCGGGCGGCCGGTGGCGACATCGTCGTGTCGGCGGGCGGCTGGAGCGGCAACAAGCTGGGCGAGAAGTGCTCCAGCGCCTCGGCACTGGCCGGGGCCTACCAGAAGGTGATCGACGCCTACCGCCTCAAGGCGCTGGACATCGACATCGAGGACAGCGAGTTCTCCAAGGCGGCCGTGCGGCAGCGGGTGGTCGACGCCCTGAAGATCGTCAAGACCAGGAACCCGGGCATTGTGACGTACGTGACCATGGGGACCGATCCGACCGGGCCCGATGCCAACGGCAGGGATCTCATCAAGCGCGGTGCCGCGGCAGGGCTGGACAACGACGGCTGGGTCGTCATGCCGTTCGACTTCGGCGGGCACACCGGCACCATGGGCGCGGCCACGCTGAGCGCACTCGACGGGTTGAAGGCCGCCGTGAAGAGCGCCTACGGGTACAGCGACGACGCGGCCTACCGGCACATCGGGGTCTCCTCGATGAACGGAAGGACCGACGAGTCGGACGAGATCGTCACCACCACCGACTTCAGGACGATCCTCGGCTACGCGCAGCAGCACCACATCGCGCGCTATGCCTTCTGGTCCGTCAACCGCGACCGTGCCTGCGGCTTTGGCGGCGACGCGGACACCTGCAGCGGGGTGTCCCAGTCCCCGTACGACTTCACCAGGATCGTCGTCCAGTACAAGGGCTGAGGAGGTCCCGTGCGCACCACTTCGAGCACCCTGACCATCGGCGGCACGGCACTCGCCGCTGCCGGGCTGCTGCTGCCCCTGCTCGCCGCGCCGCCCGCGGCCGCGGCGGCCACCCGTTACGAGGCGGAGGGCGGGACGCTCTCCCGGGCGGTCGTGGCCACGAACCACAGCGGCTACTCCGGCACGGGCTTCGTCGACTACACCAACGTCGCGGGATCATCCGTGCAGTTCACGGTGAACGCCGCCGCGGGGAGCGCCTCGCTCGCCCTCCGCTATGCCAACGGCACCGCCACCGACCGACCGATGGACATCAGTGTCAACGGTACGGTCGTCGCCCCCGGGGTCTCGTTCGGCGGGACGGGATCCTGGGACACCTGGGCGACGAAGACCGTCCCCGCGCAGCCGGCCGCCGGAACCAACACGGTCCGGGCCACCGCGACCACGGCGAACGGCGGCCCCAACCTCGACCGCCTGGACCTCTCGGTCCCCGCCGCCGGTGGTCCCGCGGTTCCCTTCGGCAGCCATCAATTCCCTTACGCGGCAGGGACGCTGAAGCCTTCGGGATCGCAGTCGACGCTCGACCAGGCCGTGATCAAGACGTACAACGCCTGGAAGTCCGCGTTCGTCAGGAAGAACTGCGGAAACGGCTGGTACGAGGTCGTCTCGCCGGACGCGGACCACCCCTACGTCGCCGAGGCCCAGGGCTACGGCATGGTCGTGACCGCGACGATGGCAGGGGCGGACCCGGAGGCGAAGACCGTCTTCGACGGCATGGTGAAGTACATGCTCGCTCATCCCTCGGTCAACAACGCCAACCTCCTCGCCGCCGAACAGGACGCCTCCTGCAAGAGCGTCGACGGCTCGGACTCGGCGACCGACGGGGACCTCGACGTCGCCTACGGCCTGCTTCTCGCGGACAAGCAGTGGGGCTCCACGGGCACGTACAACTACAAGGATCTCGCGATCAAGCACATCAACGCCATCAAGAAGAGCGAGGTCAACCCGACCACCCACCTCATGCTGCTCGGCGACTGGTCGGACTCCGGTGAGTCCCACTACTGGATGACCCGCTCCTCGGACTGGATGATCGACCACTTCCGCGCCTTCAAGAAGGCCACGGGCGACGGTGCCTGGGACGCCGTGCGCACGGCCCATCAGGATCTGATCACCAGTCAGCAGTCCAAGTACGCCGCCGGAACCGGCTTGCTGGCGGACTTCGTCGTCAACACGAACAGCACGCCCAAGCCCGCTGCCGGCGAGGTGCTCGAAGGGCCCAACGACGGCGACTACTCCTGGAACGCCTGCCGCGACCCGTGGCGCATCGGCACCGACGCCGTCACCAGCGGGGACGGCGCCTCGCTCGCCTCGGCGCGCAAGCTCAACTCCTGGATCAAGTCGAAGACCGGTGGCGACCCGAAGAAGATCGTCACCGGATACCACCTCAACGGCACTTCCTTCGACAGCGGCGACGACATGGCGTTCACCGCCCCGTTCGTCGTGACCGCGCTGACCGACTCCGGTTCCCAGGCGTGGCTGGACGCTCTCTGGAACAAGCTCGCCACCACCTCGATCGACCCGCAGCTCTACTACGGCGGAAGCGTCCAGCTGCAGTCGATGATCGTCGCATCCGGCAACTACTGGGTTCCCTGACGGAGGTTCAGATGCAGATCCGAACGCTCACCGCATTACGGAGGAGAACGGCCGTGCCGGCCGTGGCGCTGCTCTGCACCGCCCTGGTGCAGGCGGTCCCGCAATCCGCCTCCGCGGCAGCCACCCGGTACGAGGCGGAGTCCGCGACGATCGTGCGGGGAGCCGTGGAGTCCAACCACTCCGGCTACTCCGGGACCGGCTTCGTCAACGGCGACAACGTCGCCGGAAGCCATGTGGAGTTCACCGTCACCGCTGCCTCCGCCGGGGCCGGAAGGATCGCCGTCCGGTACTCCAACGGGACGGCGGCCGGCCGGGCCGCGGATGTCGCAGTCGGCGGTACGGTCGTCTCCGCCGCCCGCTCCTTCGACTCCACCACCGACTGGAACACCTGGGCCACCTCCACCCTGACCGCCCCGGTCAAGGCGGGCAGCAACAAGATCCGGCTGACGTCCACGACGGCCGACGGGCTGCCCAACCTCGACTACGTCGACTTCACCGTCGCCCCGTCGGACACCGAGGCCCCCACCGCGCCGGGGCGGACCAGCTGCTCGGCGATCACCGAGGACGGCCTCACGCTGAACTGGGGCGCCGCGACGGACAACGTGGGCGTCACCGCGTACGACATCTACGAACACGGCAACAAGCTCGGCGAGGCGGCCGGGAACGCCACGTCGAAGAACCTGACCGGGCTCGCGGCCGGGACCACGTACGACATGACCGTGTTCGCGCGTGACGCGGCCGGCAACGTCTCCCCGCCCGGCCCGGTCGTGGACTGCACCACCCTGCCCGGCTCCGACACCACCGCGCCCTCGGCACCGGGCACCCTGTCCACCTCGGGCCTCACCGCCAACAGCGTCGTCCTGAAGTGGGGCGCCTCGACGGACGACCGGGCCGTCACCGCTTATGAGGTCCGCAGCGCAAGCACCGTCTACAAGACCGTGTCCGGCACCCCGCCCGCCACCACGACCACCCTCACCGGGCTCGCCTGCGCCAGCCCCTACGCCCTGGACGTCGTCGCCAAGGACGCGGCGGGCAACGCCTCGCCGCCCGGCAACACCGTCACCTTCACCACCCCGGCCTGCGCCACCGACGGCGGCGTACCGTCCGGCATCGCCACCGTCTCCAGCGGCTGGTCCATCCCCTGGGGCACCTACTGGATGCCCGACAAGAAGACCGCGCTGGTGACCGAGCGGGACAGCTTCAAGGTCTTCAAGGCCACCCCCGGCGGCACCAGGACCCAGGTCGGCACCGTGCCCGACGCCGTCACGACCGACGGTGAAGGCGGACTGCTCGGCGTCGCCGTCGACCCCCAGTGGTCCACGAACCACCACGTGTACTTCATGCACACCGCGTCCGAGGGCAACCGGGTCGCCCGCATGACGTACGACGGCACCTCGCTCGACGGATACACGGTCCTGCTTCGGGGGATCAAGAAGAGCAGGTACCACAACGGCGGACGGCTCGCCTTCGGCCCGGACGGATATCTGTACGCGTCGACCGGCGAGGCGCAGACGCCCGACCTGGCCCAGGACAAGAACTCGCTGAACGGCAAGATCCTCCGGATGACCACGGACGGCAAGCCCGCTCCCGGCAACCCGTTCGGCAACTACGTCTACAGCTACGGCCACCGCAACCCGCAGGGCCTCGCGTTCGACCGCAACGGCCGTCTGTGGGAGGCGGAGTTCGGCGACAGCAAGAAGGACGAGCTCAACCTCATCAAGCCGGGGAACAACTACGGCTGGCCCATCTGCGAGGGCACATGCTCCACCGCCGGAATGACCGACCCGAAGAAGACCTGGAGCGTCTTTGAGGCCTCGCCCAGCGGAATCGCCATCGTCCGCAACGTCATCTACATGGCCTCGCTGAGGGGCGAGAGGCTGTGGCGGGTGCCGATCACCGGTGACACCGAGAACCTCGGCACACCGAGCGCCTACTACGTCGGTACCTACGGCCGGCTGCGCACGGTCACCCAGGTGCCCGGCCAGGACCAGCTCTGGCTCTCCACCACCAACTGCGACAACAAGGGGAACCGACCGGACGGCTCGGACGAGCTGTTCCGCATCTCGATCACGTAGTCCGCACGGTACCGCTGGGGCACGGCCGTGCCTCAGCGGTACAGCGCGTCGACCTCCACCGCGTACGCCGTCTCGATCGCCTTGCGCTTCAGTTTCAGCGACGGGGTGAGCAGGCCGTGCTCCTCGCTGAACGGATGCGCCAGGATCCGGAACGTACGGATCGACTCGGCCTGCGAGACGGCCGTGTTGGCGGCCACCACCGCCCGCCGTACCTCCATCTCCAGGTCCGGATCCCGCACCAGCTCCTCCGCCCGCATCGGCGTCCGTCCCTGCATCGCGAGCCAGTGGTCCACCGCCTCCTGGTCCACTGTGACCAGTGCCGCGATGTACGGCCGGTCGTTGCCGACGACGATGCACTGGGCGACCAGCGGATGCGCCCGCACCCGCTCCTCCAGACCGGCCGGTGACACGCTCTTGCCGCCCGACGTCACCAGGATCTCCTTCTTCCGGCCGGTGATCGTCAGATAACCCTCCTCGTCGAGCGCCCCCAGGTCCCCGGTGGCCAGCCAGCCGTCGCGGAGCACCGCGTCGGTGGCCTCCGGCGCTCCGAGATAGCCCGCGAACACATTGCCGCCGTGCACCCACACCTCGCCGTCCTCGGCGATGTGCACCGTGGTGCCGGGGATCGGCTGCCCGACCGTGCCGTACCGCGTACGTTCCGGCGGATTGGCGGTGGCCGCCGCGGTCGACTCGGTCAGCCCGTACCCCTCGTACACCGTGACGCCCGCGCCGTCGAAGAACAGCCCGAGCCGCCGCTCCATCCCCGAACCGCCGGACATGGCGTGCCGGATCCGGCCGCCCATCGCCTCGCGCACCCTCTTGTACACGACCTTGTCGAAGAACTGGTGCTGCACCCGCAGCCCGGCGGACGGCCCGGGACCGGTCCCGAACGCCCGCTCCTCCATCGCCTCCGCATACTTCACGGCGATGTCCACGGCCTTGTCGAACGGTCCGACCCGCCCCTCGGTCTCCGCCTTGCGCCGGGCCGCGTTGAAGACCTTCTCGAAGATGTACGGCACCGCCAGGATGAACGTCGGCCGGAACGACACCAGGTCCGGCATCAGGGCCTTCGCCGACAGCTCCGGCTGATGGCCCAGCTTCACGCGGCCGCGCACGGCGGCGACCTCGACCATGCGGCCGAAGACATGCGCCAGGGGCAGGAAGAGCAGCGTGGCGGCCTCGTCACCCGGCTTGGAGCGGAAGACCGACTTCCAGCGGGAGGCCATGGTGTCCGTCTCGAACATGAAATTGGCGTGCGTGATCACACAGCCCTTGGGGCGTCCGGTCGTCCCCGAGGTGTAGATGATGGTCGCCACCGACTCGGGCGTCACCGCGCGCCGGTGCCGGTGCACCACCTCGTCCTCGACCTGGGCACCCGCGCCGACGAGCTCGGTCATCGCGTCCGCGTCGAGCTGCCAGAGCCGCTGGAGCCGGGGCAGCCGGTCGATCACCGAAGCGATCGTCATGGCGTGGTCCTCGTGCTCGACCATGACGGCGGACACATCGGCGTCGTGCAGCATCCAGAAGACCTGCTCGGCCGAGGAGGTCGGGTAGACCGGTACGGACTGGGCACCGATCGCCCACAGGGCGAAGTCGAAGAGCGTCCACTCGTAGCGCGTGCGCGACATCAGGGCCACCCGGTCGCCGAACCTGACGCCGTGTGCGATCAGGCCCTTGGCGAGCGCCAGCACCTCGTCGCGGAACGTCGCCGCAGCGACATCCCGCCAGTGACCGTTCTCGTCCTTGCGGCCGAGCGCGACCCGGTGCGGATCCTCCTCGGCGTAGTCGAACACCACATCGGCCAACCCGCCCACGAGGGGCGCGGCCGCCATGGGTGGGACAGTGAACTCGCGCAATGACCTGCTCCTTGTGGCGCTCCGCACAGCGCCGTGACGCTACCCCACCGGGCGGCGCGGCGGGAGGGGCCCGAACCGGCGGACAACGTGGCATATGCACAGGTCAGCCACCGAAATCCGGCCAGATGGGCAAGGCTCGGGCGTGGCTGAGACCACGGAGTAAGCGGCCGACGGCGGAATCTCCACCGAATCTGTACGTCTCGGTCACTCCCGTTCCGGGTGGATACGGGGGTATTGGTCCGCGGTCGGGCCGACGCCGGCCGGCCCGTACCGGGCCGGCCTCGCGACCGCGGCCGCCGTCCGCTCTCCCCTTGACGGCATACGGTCACGCACCGACCCGGCCGCCGAGCGAACCGATCGTGCCGGTATCTCGGATCAGCCGGTCGCCGCCCGCCAGGATCGCCGCCGCCAGGGCGTCCGCGGCTTCCTGGGCGCCGCCCCGGCGGCGGCCGTGCACCAGGACGAAGTCCACGTCGCCGAGGTCCGGCAGCCCCGCTCCGGCAGGCACCGGCGACAGGCCCGGCGGGATCAGCCCCCGGCTGTGAGCCATCACGCCGAGCCCCGCACGGGCCGCCGCGATCAGCCCACTGAGGCTGGTGCTCGTGCAGGCGATCCGCCAGGGCCGGCCGTGCTCCTCCAGCACCTCCAGGGCGCGGGCCCGGGTGATGCCCGGCGGCGGGAAGAGCACCAGCGGAACCGGACGGTCCGGATCGATCCGCAGCCGGGGCGCGCCGATCCAGGTCAGCGCGTCGTGGCGGACCAGTTCTCCGTGCGTGTCGCCGGTGCGCCGCTTGGCGAGGACGAGATCCAGCCGGCCTGCGGCAAGCCGCTGGTGCAGCGTCCCGGACAGTTCCACCGAGAGCTCCAGTTCGACGTCCGGATGGTCGCGGCGGAACGCCTCCAGGATCTCCGGCAGCCGGGTCAGTACGAAGTCCTCGGAGGCCCCGAACCGCAGCCGCCCCCGCAGCCGGGTGCCGGTGAAGAAGGCCGCGGCCCGCTCATGGGCCTCGAGTATCGTCCGGGCGAAACCGAGCATCGCCTCACCGTCCGGCGTGAGATCGACCCGGTGCGTGTCCCGGGTGAACAGCCGGCGCCCCGCCGCGTCCTCCAGTCGCCGCACGTGCTGGCTCACCGTGGACTGCCGTACCCCGAGCCGGTGGGCGGCCCGGGTGAAACTCAGCGTCTGGGCCACGGCGAGAAAGGTGCGCAGTTGCGCGGGGTCGTACATGTCCCCAGGCTATCGCGAACCGTGATGACAGTGAGAGCGGTGTGCGGGATTCCCGATCGCCTTGATCGAGAGCAGGATGGGGAGGGCACGACCGGAACCGACAGAACATGTGGAGCACATGAGCCGCCGCACCTTGAAGCCGCCGACCTGGCTGCCGATCGATCCGTACATCCTGGCGCTGATCGGCACGGTCGTACTCGCCGCGGCTCTGCCCGCGTCGGGGACCGCCGCGGATGTGGCGGGCGGCGCCTCGACCGGAGCGGTCGCCCTTCTCTTCTTCCTGTACGGCGCTCGCCTCTCCACCGCCGAGGCGCTCGACGGCCTCAGGCATTGGCGGCTCCATCTCACCGTCCTGGTCTGCACCTTCGTGGCATTTCCGCTCCTCGGCCTGGCGGGCAGGGGGCTGGTGCCGTACGTCCTGACGCCGCAGCTCCACAGCGGCTTTCTCTTTCTCTGCCTCGTCCCCTCGACCATCCAGTCCTCGATCGCCTTCACCTCGATCGCCCGCGGCAATGTGCCGGCGGCGATCTGCGCGGGCTCCTTCTCCTCGATCGCCGGGATCCTCCTCACCCCGCTGCTCGCGGCCGCGCTGCTCGGCAACAGCGGCGGCGGATTCTCGGTGGACGCGTTGCTGAGGATCGGGGTGCAACTGCTGCTGCCGTTCGTCGCGGGGCAGGTGCTGCGCCGCTGGATCGGTGGCTTCGTCACCCGTCACAAGAAGGTCCTCGGCCTTGTCGACCGGGGCTCGATCCTGCTCGTCGTCTACACGGCGTTCAGCGAGGGCATGGTCGCGGGCATCTGGCACCAGGTCACCCCGGCCCGGCTCGGGGCGCTGCTCGCTGCCGAGACGGTGCTGCTCGCGCTGATGCTCATCCTGACCTGGTACGGGGCGAAGCAGCTCGGCTTCGACCGGGAGGACCGGATCGCCATCCAGTTCGCCGGTTCGAAGAAGAGCCTGGCCTCCGGGCTCCCGATGGCGAGCGTCCTGTTCGGGGCGCAGGCGTCCCTCGCCGTGCTGCCGCTGATGCTCTTCCATCAGATGCAGCTCATGGTGTGCGCGGTGATCGCCAGGCGTCGCTCGCGCGATCCGTTGGAGGAGAACCCCGAGAGGGCGGCGAGGACGAGCGGCGCGGCGACCGGGGAGTCCTTGGCGGTGGGCTGAGACCGCCCCTGCGGTGCGTCCCGTCGCGTCGGCGGACGTACACGCCATGGGCCGGGACCGGGCCGGCACCGGACCCGTGCGGACGGGCGGGGAGCCTCAGCCCCGGTCGGCCGTCGCCCCCAGGGCGATGCGTTCCTCGCCCGCGTACACGTTCATGGAAGGACCCCGCAGAAAACCGACCAGGGTCAGTCCGGTCTCGGCCGCCAGGTCGACGGCGAGGGACGACGGTGCCGAGACCGACGCGAGCACGGGGATCCCCGCCATCACCGCCTTCTGGGCCAGCTCGAACGAGGCCCGTCCCGACACCAGCAGAATCATGCGGGACAGCGGCAGCCGGTCGTCCGTCAGGGCGCGCCCCACCAGCTTGTCGACCGCGTTGTGCCGGCCGACGTCCTCCCGCACGTCGAGCAGCTCACCCGTCTCGGAGAACAGCGCCGCCGCGTGCAGACCCCCCGTCCGGTCGAAGACCCGCTGGGCGGCGCGCAGCCGGTCGGGGAGGACGGCGAGCAGGGCGGGCTCCACCCGGACCGGGGGAGTGTCGGCGATCGGATGCCGGGTCGTGGTGCGCACCGCGTCGAGGCTCGCCTTGCCGCACAGCCCGCAGGACGACGTGGTGTACACATTGCGTTCGAGCGTGATGTCGGGGACCGCGACACCGGGGGCGAGTCTCACATCCACCACGTTGTACGTGTTGACGCCGTCCGCCGTGGCCCCGGCGCAGTAGACGATCTGCTGCACCTCGGATCCGTCGCCGATCACGCCCTCGCTCACCAGGAAGCCCGCCGCCAGTGCGAAGTCGTCGCCCGGCGTCCGCATCGTGATGGCGAGCGGCTTGCCGTTCAGCCGGATCTCCAGGGGCTCCTCGGCCACGAGCGTGTCGGGGCGCGCCGAGACCGCCCCGTCCCGGATGCGGATGATGCGGCGACGCTCGGTGACCCGTCCCATGGCGATGAACCCGATCCTGTACGTGGTGGAAGCCGAACCGGCCCTTGATGCAGAGGTCGCCGCGGGTCGCGCCCGATCGTCGTACGGTGGGACGACCGCGGCGATCTCATTGTCCTGCACGTGGAGTGTGACATTGCGGCCGACGCCGCAGTACGCGCACAGGGCGGCGGTCACGGTCCGGACCACTCGTCCCACGCCCCCCGTCGCCCGCATGCCGAACCCGATCCCGACGGCGGACGGTCCCACGTCGCCAAAATACTGTCGACAGTATGCGTTCTGTCTGCTCAAGGCTGTTGTCAAGCCTCCAATGACCGGCAGTGATTCCTGTGGGATCACGTGCCCCTGTACCCGACGGTAGCGACCAAGACTGGATGGTTCCTGCCATATGTAGCGAGGGGATCCTGTACATGACCGGCTCACGTGTCGTGGCGCTCGGCCACTATCAGCCCGCCCGGGTGCTCACCAACGACGATCTGGCGGCCATGGTCGACACCAGCGACGAGTGGATCACCAGCCGCGTCGGCATCAAGACCCGACATGTCGGAGGTCCTGACGAGCCGGTGGACGAGATGGCCGCGCACGCGGGGGCCAAGGCGCTCGCCTCGGCGGGGCTGCAGCCCGCCGAGGTCGATCTGGTCCTCGTCGCCACCTCCACCGCCATCGACCGTTCGCCGAGCATGTCGGCGCGGGTCGCCGCCCGCCTCGGCATGGGATCCCCCGCGGTGATGGACATCAATGTGGTCTGCTCCGGGTTCACCCACGCCCTCGCCACCGCCGACCACGCGATCCGGGCGGGCGCGGCCGAGCGCGTCCTCGTCATCGGCGCCGACAAGATGGCGGACATCGCCGACTGGACCGATCGCAGTACCTGCGTCCTGCTCGGTGACGGGGCCGGCGCGGCGGTCGTCGTCGCGGACCCGGACGGCGGCGACCTGCCCGGGATCGGCCCCGTTCTGTGGGGTTCGGTGCCGGAGATGGGGAACGCGGTACGGATCGAGGGGACGCCCCCGCGATTCGCGCAGGAGGGGCAGTCCGTGTACCGCTGGGCCACCACGCAGTTGCCGCCCATCGCCCGCAAGGTGTGCGAGAAGGCCGGCGTCGCCCCCGAGGATCTGGCCGCGGTGGTACTGCACCAGGCGAACCTGAGGATCATCGAACCGGTCGCCAGGAAGATCGGCGCGGTCAACGCGGTCATCGCCCGGGATGTCGTGGACTCCGGCAATACGTCCGCGGCCTCGATCCCGATGGCCCTGTCCAAGCTGGTCGAGCGCGGTGAGGTGCACAGCGGTGCGCCGGTGCTGCTGTTCGGCTTCGGCGGAAATCTCTCGTACGCGGGTCAGGTCGTCCGCTGTCCCTGAGGGGGCCGCGATCGTGCCCACAGGACTGCCGCACGGGGCCGTGTCGAAGCCGCAGCGGCCCGGCCCGGCCCGCTGCGCGAGCGCGTGTACGAGGCGCTGCTCGAACCGATGACGGCGCGCGCCCTCCGTCCCGGCCGGCAGCCGTCGCCGACGACGACGTGGACCTCGCGGTCGCCATCGATGCGGCCTTCCCTTGCGAGTTCGTCGAGCCGGCGGGCAACGTGGTCCGCTCCGGACCGGCCGGACAGATGGACCGCCGGGGCCGCCGGTACCGCGCGCCGGTGGCCCGGCGACGCGGTGCCCGGTCCCGGATCGAGCACCGCTCGCTCATCGCGGCGATCTCCTCGCGCGACGAGCGGCGGGCCATGGAGATCACGAGGGCGCACACGGAACGCACCCGCAGGATGTACCGCGAGCGCGAAGAGGGCCGACAACCAGCCCGGACGGGTCGCACGGGAAGGTCGGGGCTTCGGGCCGTGTGTCCGCGCCCCGGCCGTGCGGTCCCCGCCGCGTCCGCGAACGTGTCGGAGTCGACGAGCGCCCCGGTGTGCGCCCGAGGGTCTTTGTCCTCGCTGTGGAGAAAGTTGTGATGGATTCCTGCGCAACTTCTTCCCACACCCGGCAACCGCTGCTACGTTCCCCTCGAAAGCCCGACGGACAGGCCGATGTGGCGGGGAGGGGCGCGTGAGACGGATGACGGCACGACCCGCGAATGCGCATCAGGCGCGACTGCTCCGGCTGTTGCGCGACGGCGGGCCCAACTCACGGGCACAGCTGGGGGATCAGGTGGATCTCTCCCGCTCCAAGCTCGCCGTCGAGGTCGACCGGCTGCTGGAGACCGGACTTGTCGTGGCCGACGGACTCGCCGCATCCCGCGGCGGGCGTCGCTCGCACAACATCCGGCTCGCTCCGCAACTGCGCTTCCTCGGCGTCGACATCGGAGCCACATCCATCGATGTGGCAGTCACCAACGCCGAGTTGGAGGTCCTGGGTCACCTCAACCACCCCATGGACGTACGCGAAGGCCCCGTCGCCGTCTTCGAGCAGATGCTGGCCATGGCCGCCAAGCTCCGGGCCTCCGGGCTCGCCGAGGGCTTCGACGGCGCGGGCATCGGCGTGCCGGGCCCGGTCCGCTTCCCCGAAGGGGTTCCGGTCGCGCCGCCGATCATGCCCGGCTGGGACGGCTTCCCGGTCCGCGAGGCGCTCAGCCAGGAACTGGGCTGCCCCGTCATGGTCGACAACGACGTGAACCTGATGGCGATGGGGGAGCAGCACGCGGGCGTCGCCCGTTCCGTGGGCGACTTCCTCTGCGTCAAGATCGGCACGGGCATCGGCTGCGGCATCGTCGTGAGCGGCGAGGTCCACCGCGGTACGACGGGCAGCGCCGGGGACATCGGCCACATCCAGGTCGAACCCGAAGGACGCGCCTGCGCCTGCGGCAACCGGGGCTGCCTGGAGGCCCATTTCAGCGGCGCCGCGCTCGCCCGCGACGCCGAGGACGCGGCGCGTGCCGGGCAGTCGGCGGAACTCGCGGGCCGGCTGGAGGCATCCGGGAAGCTCACCGCCGCCGATGTGGCAGCCGCCGCGGCGGCCGGTGACGCCACCTCGCTCGACCTGATCCGCGAGGGCGGCAACCGGGTCGGTCAGGTCATCGCGGGACTCGTCAGCTTCTTCAATCCCGGCCTGGTGGTGATCGGCGGCGGTGTCACCGGCCTCGGGCACACGCTCCTCGCCAGCGTCCGGACCCAGGTCTACCGGCAGTCGTTGCCGCTGGCCACCGGCAATCTTCCCATCGTGCTGGGCGAGTTGGGGCCGGCCGCCGGAGTGATCGGCGCCGCCCGGCTCATCAGCGACCACCTGTTCTCACCGGCCTGACTCCGGGGGCCGGCAGCACCTGGGCAGCCCTCCGGCACACCGGACAAGCACGCACCCGCACACCGGAAAAGCGCACACCAGCGCACGCATCCGCACACCAGCGCACCCGGGCACGCATCCGCACAGCGACGACACCGGCACATCGACAACACCCGCACCACCGCACCTGGTACCGCCCTGCCCACTCACCGGCCTTCCCCGAGCTCTCGGCTGCACTTGAGCAGGGGAGAACCCACTCGCCGAGGGGATTCGCCATGGCACCAGAACCACCCCTGCTCACCATGTCCGGCATCACCAAGTCGTTCCCCGGAGTGCGCGCCCTCGACGGCGTGGACCTGGAGGTCCAGGCCGGCGAAGTCCACTGTCTCCTCGGGCAGAACGGCGCCGGCAAGTCCACTCTCATCAAGGTGCTCGCCGGGGCCCACCAGCCCGACGGCGGCGAGATCACCTGGCACGGCGCGCCGGCCGTGCTCAAGTCGCCCATGGCCGCGATGCGCCTGGGCATTGCCACCATCTACCAGGAACTCGACCTGGTCGAGGGCCTGTCGGTCGCCGAGAACGTCTTCCTCGGCCATGAACCCACCACCGCCCGTTTCGTCGTCCGCACCCGGGAGGGCCGCACCGCGGCGGCCGCGCTGCTGAGGCGTCTCGGTCATCCGGAGATCGACCCGGCCAGGGCCGTCGGCGAGCTGTCCGCAGCACAGCAGCAGATCGTCTCCATGGCGCGGGCGCTCTCCCACGACGTCCGGCTCATCGTGATGGACGAGCCGTCCGCCGCACTCGACCCCGACGAGGTCGACAACCTCTTCCGCATCGTCGCCTCCCTCACGGCCGACGGGGTGGCCGTCGTGTACATCTCGCACCGCCTGGAGGAGATCCGCAGGATCGGCGACCGGGTGACCGTGCTCAAGGACGGCCGCGCCGTCGCCGTGGGGCTGCCCGCCAAGTCCACGCCGACGCGCGACATCGTCGCGATGATGACCGGCCGCAATGTCGAGTACGTCTTCCCGCCGCGCACCACGGACGGCGCGGCAGCGGCGGCGACGGAGCCGGTACTGAAGGTCGTGGGGCTGACCAGGAAGGGGGAATTCGACCCGGTGGACCTGGAGCTCCGGCCCGGTGAGATCGTCGGCCTGGCCGGACTCGTGGGATCGGGGCGCTCCGAGATCCTGGAGACCGTCTACGGCGCCCGCAGGCCGAGCGCCGGACGTGTCACCGTGGCCGGCACACCGCTCAGGCCCGGCAGCGTGCGCGCGGCCGTCGCCGCCGGGATCGGACTCGCCCCCGAAGAACGCAAGGCGCAAGCCCTGCTGATGCTCGAATCGGTCACCCGCAACGTCTCCGTCTCCTCGATGTCGCGCTTCTCCCGGGCCGGCTGGATGGACCGCGGGGCCGAGCGCCGGGCGGCGCGCGCCGCCACCCGCGAACTCTCCTTGCGCCCCGACAACCCGGACACCCCCGTCCGCACGCTCTCCGGCGGCAACCAGCAGAAGGCGGTCCTGGCCCGCTGGCTGCTGCGGGGCTGCCGGGTCCTGCTCCTCGACGAACCGACCCGCGGTGTCGATGTCGGCGCCCGCGCCGAGCTCTACGCCGTGATCCGACGGCTGGCCGACGAAGGCCTCGCCGTCCTGCTCGTCTCCAGCGAGGTGCCCGAAGTGCTGGGCCTCGCCGACCGGGTGCTGGTGCTCCGCGAGGGCCGCGTCGTGCATGCGGCGGATGCCCGGGAGCTCGACGAGCACCGCGTACTCGACCTAGTGATGGAAGGGAGTCCGACGTCATGACGCAGCCCGTCTCCTCGACGCAGCAGGGCGGGCCGGACGGGGGAGCCGCCCCCGCCCCGGTCGCCGGACCACGGAGCAAGGACGGACCTTCGCGCGCGTTCGGCCTGCGCGCGGACGTCCGCAACCTCTCGCTCCTGGGCGTCCTCGCCGCACTGATCGTGGTCGGTGGAATCACCGAGCCCGATGCCTTCCTGGACACCGGGAACCTCCAGCTGATCCTCACGCAGTCGTCCGTCATCGGCGTCGTCACCGTGGGCATGACCTTCGTCATCACCAGCGGCGGCATCGACCTGTCGGTGGGGGCGATGGTCGCGCTCGCCTCCGTCTGGGCGACCACGCTCGCCACCCAGGAGTACGGTTTCGCCGGAATCCTGTTCACCGCGGTGATCGTCGGACTCGGTGCCGGGCTGGTGAACGGACTGCTCATCGCGTACGGCCGCATGGTGCCGTTCATCGCGACGCTGGCCATGCTCGCCTCGGCCCGCGGGCTCGCCCTGCAGATCACCGACGGCAAGACCCAGATCGTCACCGTCCAGTCCGTACTGGACCTGGGTCTGCCCGACTCCTACGTCCTCGGTATCCCGCCCCTGGTCATGATGTTCGCCGCGGTGACCGTCATCGGCTGGCTGGTGCTGAACCGCACGACCTTCGGACGGCGTACGGTCGCGGTCGGCGGCAACGCGGAAGCGGCCAGGCTCGCCGGCATCGACGTACGGCGGCAGCGGCTCTACCTCTATCTGCTCTCCGGGCTGTGCTGCGGCATCGCGGCCTTCATGCTGATCGTCCTGTCCGGCTCGGGGCAGAACACCAACGGCAATCTGTACGAACTCGACGCCATCGCCGCCGCGATCATCGGTGGGACGCTGCTCAGCGGCGGGCGCGGCACGATCGTCGGCTCCGTACTCGGCGTCCTCGTCTTCACCACCATCACCAACATCTTCGCGCTCAACAATCTGCAGAGCGATGTGCAGCAGATCGCCAAGGGCGCGATCATCGTCGCCGCCGTCCTGGTCCAGCGCCGCACCTCCGCGCACGGGGAGACCTGAGGCCCGGCGGATCAGGCCCGGACGGGCCGCACCCCGTCCCCGTCGGCTCCGCCACTCCGTCCCACGCACTGCCCCGAACGCCACCTGTGACATGTCACGCATCGGATGAAGGGTTTGACAGCCATGCCAGAAACCAGCCGCAGACGACTGCTCCTCGGCTCCGCGGCCGTCTCCGCGGGCGCCCTGCTCACCGCCTGCACCAGCAACGACCCCAAGACCAAGGACACCGCGCAGAGCAGCGTCCCCGTTGCCGACGACAAGCCCGGCAAGCCCGTCACCATCGGCTTCGCCGGCCCGCAGGCCGACCACGGCTGGCTCAACGCCATCAACGAGAACGCCAAGTCGCGAGCGGCGAAGTACTCCGAGGTGACGCTGGAGACCACCGAGGGCTCCAATGACACCGCCGCCCAGATCGGCCAGGTCAAGACCCTCATCAACAAGAAGGTCGACGTCCTCGTCATCCTTCCCGCCGACGGCAAGGCACTGACCCAGGTCGGCCTGGAGGCCATGCGGGCCGGCATCCCCGTCATCAATCTGGACCGGATCTTCGCCTCCCCGCAGGCCTACCGCTGCTGGGTCGGTGGCGACAACTACGGCATGGGTCTCAACGCCGGTACGTACATCGGTGAACAGCTCAAGGACAAGGCGGACGCCAAGGTCGTCGAGCTGGCCGGCATCGACAACCTGGAGCTCACCAAGCAGCGCAGCCAGGGCTTCGCCGACGCGTTGAAGAACTACCCCAACATCAAGCTGGTGGCACGTCAGGCCGCCGACTTCACCGTCGAGTCGGGCCAGGCCAAGATGGCCCAGCTGCTGCAGGCGCAGAAGAAGTTCGATGCCCTGTGGAACCACGACGACGACCAGGGTGTGGGCGCGCTGCGTGCCATCCAGCAGGCGGGCCGCGACGAGTTCCTGATGGTCGGCGGCGCCGGTGCCAAGTCCGCGATGGACGCCATCAAGGCCGACAACAGCGTGCTGAAGGCCACCGTGCTCTACCCGCCGACGATGGCCGCGTCCGCCATCGACCTGGCCCGCGCCCTCGGACAGGGCAAGGGCCTCGGTGGTCTGGCCGAGCTGGAGATCCCGACCAATCTCACCCTCTACTCGGCCGTGGTCACCAAGGAGAACATCGACCAGTACCTGCCGACGGGCTTCAACTGATCGGCCCCGCGGGAGGGCGCTGACCCTCCTGCCACCCCCATCGAACGACCGACGAGGAGGAAGCCCGGATGGCCCGTAGGGAAGATACGGATCAGGAGGCCGCAGCGCCGCCGACGGACCGGCCGACGACGAGTGTGCCGGTGCTCGGAGTCGGCATGGTCGGATACGCGTTCATGGGCGCCGCCCACTCACAGGGCTGGCGCACCGCGGGACACGTCTTCGAACTGCCCATGAAACCGGCTCTCGCCGCGATCTGCGGACGCGACCGGGCAGCGGTCGACGCGGCAGCGGCCCGCCATGGCTGGGCGGCGGCGGAGACCGACTGGCGGGCCCTGATCGACCGGGAGGACGTACAGCTCGTCGACATCTGCACCCCGGGCGACAGCCATGCCGAGATCGCCATCGCCGCCCTGGAGGCCGGCAAGCACGTGCTGTGCGAGAAGCCGCTCGCCAACACGGTCGCCGAGGCCGAGGCCATGGTCGAGGCCGCGGAACGCGCGGCGGCCCGCGGCCAGGTCGCGATGGTGGGCTTCAACTACCGCAGGGTGCCCGCGATCACCTATGCCAGGAAACTGATCGCCGACGGCCGGATCGGCACCCTGCGACATGTCCGCGCCACCTATCTCCAGGACTGGCTCGTCGATCCCGAATCACCGCTCACCTGGCGGCTGAAGCGGGAACACGCGGGCTCGGGAGCGCTCGGCGACCTGGGGGCGCACATCGTGGACCTCGCCCAGTTCCTGGCGGGGGAGCCGCTGGTCGGGGTGTCCGCGGTCAGCGAGACGTTCGTGCGCGAACGGCCGGTGCTCGCCGGGTCCGTGGCCGGGCTCTCCGGAGCCGCGGACCCGGGCGCGCGGGGCGCGGTGACCGTCGACGACGCGGCGCTGTTCACCGGCCGGCTCGCGTCCGGGGCGCTGGCCTCGTTCGAGGCGACCCGGATGGCGGCCGGACGGAAGAACGCGCTGCGACTGGAGATCAACGGGGAGCGCGGCTCGCTCGCCTTCGATCTGGAACGGCTCAACGAGCTGTCCTTCCACGACCACACCGAGGCCGCCACCACGGCGGGATTCCGGCGCATCCTCGTCACCGAGCCGCAGCACCCCTACCTGGAGGCGTGGTGGCCGCCGGGTCACGCCCTCGGCTACGAGCACACCTTCGTCCACCAGGCCCGTGACCTCGTGCGGACGATCGCCGAGGGGACCGCCCCCGCACCGTCGTTCGCCGACGGCCTGCAGGTGCAACGGGTGCTCGCCGCGGTGGAGGAGAGCGCCGAGAAGAACTCCGTACACACCCCCGTAGTCCTCTAGGAGGTCCCGCGCATGCCCCGTCCCTTCACACTCTTCACCGGTCAGTGGGCCGACCTGCCGCTGGAGGAGGTCTGCCGGCTCGCCCGGGACTTTGGCTACGACGGACTCGAACTCGCCTGCTGGGGCGACCACTTCGAGGTCGACAAGGCGCTGTCCGACCCCGGCTATCTGGACGGGCGGCGGCAGCTGCTCGACAAGTACGGGCTGAAGTGCTGGGCGATCTCCAACCACCTCGTAGGCCAGGCCGTCTGCGACAACCCGATCGACGAACGGCACCAGGGGATCCTGCCCGCGAGGATCTGGGGCGACGGCGACCCCGAAGGGGTACGTCGCCGGGCGGCCGAGGAGATCAAGAACACCGCCCGCGCGGCCGCCGCCTTCGGGGTGCGTACCGTCATCGGATTCACCGGTTCCTCGATCTGGCACCTGGTCGCGATGTTCCCGCCGGTCCCGCCGCACATGATCGAGCGGGGCTACGAGGACTTCGCCGAACGCTGGAACCCGATCCTGGACGTCTTCGACGCGGAGGGCGTGCGGTTCGCCCACGAGGTCCACCCGAGCGAGATCGCGTACGACTACTGGACCACGCACCGCGCCCTGGAGGCCGTCGGCCACCGGGCGGCGTTCGGGCTGAACTTCGACCCGAGCCACTTCGTCTGGCAGGACCTCGACCCGGTCAACTTCCTGTACGACTTCCGGGACCGGATCTACCACGTGGACTGCAAGGAGGCACGCAGGCGCCTGGACGGCCGGAACGGACGTCTCGGTTCCCACCTGCCGTGGGGCGACCCGAGGCGCGGCTGGGACTTCGTCTCCGCCGGACACGGCGACGTGCCCTGGGAGGACGTCTTCCGGATGCTCCGGTCCATCGCGTACGAGGGGCCGGTGTCCGTGGAGTGGGAGGACGCCGGGATGGACCGGCTGGCGGGTGCGCCGGAAGCGCTTGCCACGCTGAAGCGGTACGACTTCGAGCCACCGTCGGCGTCGTTCGACGCGGCGTTCGGGGGAGGGGACTGAGGGGTCCGTCCGGGGGCGCCGCCCCCGGACCCGGCTCCTTCGTCGTCGGAGGAGTCCGAATCCGGCCGAGCGCCGGTTCGGCAGGGGTGGGCCGGGAGCGGGAGCCCGCGGCCGTCCCGCGCTCAGCCCTGCCCTCATCCCACTTTGTCCTGGGGCAGGAAAAAGTTCGACACGACCGTTGCGCAAGGGCTTTCCGTCCCGGACGAACAGGTCTACCGTCCACAACGTGTACATGACATGACCTGGGTCACAGGCGCCCCATCGGCCCCGTATGACCTGCGCGGCAGTCCCCGCGCAGAACGGCACGGCAGCACCCGCCCGTACAACCGGCACTCTCCGGAGGACACTCGTGCACAGAACAAGAGCCAGAAGCAGGAACCGAACGCGGCTCCGCGCCCGCAAATCCCTCGCGCTGCTCACCGGCGGCCTGCTCGCGGCGGCGACCCTCGCCCTGGGCGCCTCGCCCGGAGCGGCTGCGACGGGACCGTCCTCGCCGGCCGCCGCCGACGCGGCGGCGGAGGAATTCCAGCAGGTCACCCTCGCCAAGGGCGCAGCCGAGACCGGCGAGCCCATGACCCTCGCCGTCCTTCCCGACCGCAGTGTGCTGCACACCTCGCGCACCGGCGAGCTGCGTCTCACCGACAGCGGCGGGAACACCCGCGTGGTGGGGTCCGTCCCCGTGTACTCGCACGACGAGGAGGGGCTCCAGGGCGTCGCCATCGACCCCGACTTCAGCAAGAACCGGGCCATCTACCTCTACTACGCGCCCCCGCTGGACACCCCCTCCGGGGACGCCCCCGAGAACGGCACGGCCGCCGACTTCGCCAAGTTCGACGGCGTGAACCGCCTGTCGCGCTTCGTCCTGAAGGACGACGGCACTCTCGACAACGCCAGCGAGAAGAAGATCCTCGACATCCCGACCTCGCGCGGCATGTGCTGCCACGTCGGCGGCGACATCGACTTCGACGCCCAGGGCAATCTGTACCTGTCGACCGGTGACGACACCAACCCGTTCGCCTCCGACGGCTACACCCCGATCGACCAGCGCCCCGACCGCAACCCGGCGTTCGACGCCCGGCGCAGCGCGGGCAACACCAACGACCTGCGCGGCAAGATCCTCCGGATCAAGGTCGCCGACGACGGCTCGTACACCATCCCCGACGGGAACCTCTTCGCACCCGGTACGGACAAGACCCGTCCCGAGATCTATGCGATGGGCTTCCGCAACCCGTTCCGCTTCTCCGTCGACAAGGCCACCGGCATCCTCTACGTCGGCGACTACGGGCCCGACGCGGGCGCGGCCGATCCCAAGCGGGGCCCGTCGGGCCAGGTCGAGTTCGCCCGGGTGACCGAGCCGGGCAACTTCGGCTGGCCGTTCTGCACCGGGAACAACGACGCGTACGTCGACTACGACTTCGCGACGAAGACGTCCGGCGCTTCCTTCGACTGCGCCGCCCCGAAGAACACCTCTCCGCACAACACCGGTCTCGTCGACCTCCCGCCCGCCCAGCCCGCCTGGATTCCCTACGACGGCGGATCCGTACCCGAGTTCGGCACCGGATCCGAGTCGCCCATGGGCGGACCCGTCTACCACTACGACGCCGACCTCGACTCGCCCGTGAAGTTCCCCGAGTCCTACGACGGCCAGTTCTTCGCCGGGGAGTTCGGCCGGCGCTGGATCAAGGCCATCGAGCACGACGCCGACGGCACCGTCCGGTCCATCAACCCCGTCCCGTGGACCGGGACCCAGGTGATGGACATGGCCTTCGGACCCGACGGGGCGCTGTACGTACTCGACTACGGCACCAGCTGGTTCGGCGGCGACGAGAACTCCGCCCTCTACCGCATCGAGAACGCCACCGGCGGGCGCTCTCCCAACGCGGTGGCATCGTCCGACAAGACCTCCGGCACGGCACCGCTCAAGGTGAACTTCTCCTCGGAGGGCACCGTCGACCCCGACGGCGATCCCCTGACGTACGCCTGGAACTTCGGTGACGGCGGCACCTCGACGGCCGCCAACCCCAGCTACACGTACAAGAAGAACGGCACCTACACGGCGACCGTCACCGCCAAGGACCCGACCGGTCGGACCGCCTCGGCGAGTGTCCATGTCACGGTCGGCAACACCGCGCCGAAGGTGGAGCTGAAACTCCCCGGTGACGGGCAGCTGTTCAGCTTCGGCGACGACATCCCGTTCAAGGTGACCGTCACCGATCCCGAGGACGGCACGATCGACTGCTCCAAGGTCGAGGTCCGCTTCGTCCTCGGCCACGACAGCCACGGCCACCCCATCACCACCGTCAACGGCTGCTCCGGCACGATCAAGACCGCCGTCGACGGCGGCCACGACCCGAACGCCAACATCTTCGGGGTCATCGACGCCTCCTACACGGACGGCGGAGGCGGCGGTCAGGCATCCCTGTCCGGCCACGACCAGGCCCAGCTCCAGCCGCGGCACCGCCAGGCCGAGCACTTCAGCGCCTCGTCGGGGATCAAGGTCTACGACAAGGCGACCGCCAACGGCGGCAAGACCGTCGGCGACATCCACAACGGCGACTGGATCTCCTTCAAGCCGTACATCCTCGGCGACTCCAACAAGCTCACCGCCCGCATCGCGTCCGGTGGCAGCGGAGGCTTCCTGGAAGTCCGGGCAGGCTCGGCGACCGGTACGCTCCTGGGCTCGACCCCGGTGCCGGTGACCGGCGGCTGGGAGAACTTCCAGGACGTCGACGTATCGTTGCGAAACGTTCCCAAGAAGGCCACCGAGCTCTTCCTCGTCTTCAAGGGAGGCGACGGGGCGCTGTACGACGTCGACGACTTCGAGCTCACCCACAGCACCACCGGCAAGGCCGCCAAGCGGGTCCTGGTCTTCTCGAAGACCGCCGGCTTCCGCCACGACGCGATCCCCGACGGCATCGCCGCGCTGAAGGAGCTCGGCAAGGGCAGCGACATCACCGTCGACGCGACCGAGGAGGCCCGCCAGTTCACCACCGCGAACCTGGCGCGCTACGACGCGGTCGTCTTCCTCTCGACGACCGGTGACGTGCTCGACGCCGATCAGCAGAAGGCGTTCGAGAACTACGTGGCCAACGGCGGCGGCTACATGGGCGTACACGCGGCGGCGGACACCGAGTACGACTGGCAGTTCTACGGCGGACTCGTCGGCGCGTACTTCTCCTCGCACCCCGCGATCCAGCCCGCCACCGTCCGCGTCGAGGACCACAAGCACCCGGCGACCGCCCACCTCGACGACGAGTGGAACCGCACCGACGAGTGGTACAACTACCGCACCAACCCGCGCGGTCAGGCCAAGGTCCTCGCCACACTCGACGAGACGACCTACACCGGCGGCACCATGAAGGGCGATCACCCGATCACCTGGTGCCAGAGCTACCAGGGCGGCCGCTCCTTCTACACCGGGCTCGGCCACACCAAGGAGTCCTACGCCGAACCGGCCTTCCGCCAACTCCTGCTCGGCGGCATGCGGTACGCGGCCGGCCAGGTGAAGGCCGACTGCAAGCCCGACACGGGCTACCGGTCGATCTTCAACGGCAAGACGCTCGAAGGGTGGAAGCAGGCCGGCCCCGGGAAGTTCGACATCGTCGACGGTGAACTGCGGTCCCAGGGCGGCATGGGCCTGCTCACCTACCAGGCCAAGGAACTCGGGTCCTACTCGCTCAAGCTCGACTGGAAGCTGGAGGGCGACGACAACTCCGGTGTCTTCGTCGGCTTCCCGGAGTCCGACGACCCCTGGTCCGCGGTGAACAACGGCTACGAGGTCCAGATCGACGCCACCGACGCACCCGACCGCACCACCGGCTCGATCTACACCTTCAAGGCGGCGGACATCCAGGCCCGGGACCGGGTCCTGCGACCGCCCGGCCAGTGGAACAGCTACGAGATCAAGGTCCAGGGAGAGCGGCTTCAGGTCTTCCTCAACGGGGTGAGGATCAACGACTTCACCAACACCGATCCGGTGCGGAGCCTGAAGAACGGATACATCGGCCTGCAGAACCACGGTGCCGACGACCACGTGTCCTTCCGCAACATCCAGTTGAAGGAGCTGCCCTCCGCGTAGGGCGGTGCACCCGGCCGACGGCGGGCGGGGAAGACCCTTCCTCCCCGCCCGCCGTCACCACGCGAGACCAAGAACCCTCGTCGATCCCGTCCCCTCGTCGCACAGCGCCACCCGCTCTGCCCAGCCAGGATCCCCAGCCAGGGAGGCAGCCAGTGACAGCACCCGCCGTTCGCACCGGAGTCTGGTTCATCGGAGCACGCGGCTCCGTCGCCACCACCGCCACGGCGGGGTGCGCGGCGGTCGCGGCGGGGCTCCATCCGGCGGCAGGCATGGTCACCGAGACCCCGCCGTTCGCGGCCAGCGGGCTGCCCGCCCTCACCTCACTGGTCTTCGGCGGGCACGACACCGTCGGCTGTCCGCTGCCCAAACGCGCCGAGGCACTGGCCGCCGGCGGAGTCCTGCCGTACGGCCTTCCCGCGGCCGTACGCTCCGAACTCGACGCCGCCGACGCCGAGATCCGGCCCGGCGGACCGCTGCCCGGCGACACCCGCGGCGACGAGGCGCTCATCACCGCCTTCGCCGCCGACCTCACCGACTTCGGACAGCGGCACGGCCTGGCCAGGACGGTCGTGGTCAATGTCGCCTCCACGGAACCCGTCCCGGCCCCCGGCGACGGGCGGCTGCCCGCCAGCTCGCTGTACGCCGCGGCGGCGCTCCGGGCCGGCTGTCCGTACATCAACTTCACCCCCTCCACCGGGCTGCGCACCCCCGCCCTCCAGGACACCGTCGCGGACTGCGGACTTCCTCACGCGGGCCGCGACGGCAAGACCGGTCAGACGCTGCTGCGCTCCGTGCTCGCCCCGATGTTCGTGCAACGGGCCCTGCCCGTACGGGCCTGGTCCGGCACCAACCTGCTGGGCGGCGGCGACGGAGCGGCACTGGCCGACCCGGGCGCGGCCGCGGCCAAGAACGCCGGCAAGGAACGCGTCCTCGCCGACACGCTGGGAACCGCGCCCGAGGGCGAGGTCCACATCGACGACGTGCCGGCACTCGGCGACTGGAAGACGGCCTGGGACCACATCGCGTTCGACGGATTCCTCGGGGCGCGCATGGTGCTCCAGACGACCTGGCAGGGCTGCGACTCCGCACTGGCCGCACCACTGGTCCTCGACCTGGCCAGACTGGTCGCCCGGGCCCACGAGAAGGGACTGACCGGCCCGCTGCCCCAGCTCGGCTTCTACTTCAAGGATCCGGACGGCGGGCCGGCCTCGCTCTTCGAGCAGTACACGGCGCTGCTCGCCTTCGCCGAGACGCTGCGGGGGGAGAAGTGACGGTACGGGCCTGGGCGGAACTGCTGCGGGTGTCGGCGCTGTTCACCGTCCCCGGGGACGCGCTGGCGGGGGCGGCGGCGACGGGCCTGCGTCCGGACCGCGGTACCGCGCTCGCCGTCGGCGCCTCGCTCTGTCTGTACGAGGCCGGCATGGCGCTCAACGACTGGGCCGACCGCGACGAGGACGCCGTCGACCGCCCGCACCGCCCGATCCCCTCGGGACGGATCGCTCCCGGCGCGGCCCTCGCGGCGGCGGGCACGCTGACGGCCGCGGGCCTGGGCCTCGCCGCCCGCGCGGGCCGCCCCGCCCTCGCCGTCGCCGCGGGACTGGCGGCGACGGTCTGGGCGTACGACCTCCGCCTCAAGCACACCCCGGCGGGACCGGCGGCGATGGCGGCGGCGCGAGGTCTGGATCTGCTGCTCGGTGCCACCGCCACCGCGGCGGCGACGACGGGGGCGCCGGGCCCGGCCTCCGCCGCGGATTCCGCATCGCGTGGCCTCGTTCGCGGTGCCTTCCCGGCGGCCGGTCTGCTCGGGGCACATACCTATGCCGTCACCGCCGTCTCACGGCACGAGGCGCAGGGCGGATCCACCATCACCCCCCTCACCGCGCTCGCGGCCACCGCGGCCGTGGGCGCCGCGGCCCTGCGAGGGCGGCGGGAGCCGCACGGATCCGACGGCGTGCCCACGGCCGCGGGACGCGGAAGTAGGGCAGCGACCACGCACCGGCCGTCGGTCACCCGCACCGCCCCCCGCCTCCTTCTCACCGGCCTCACCGGCGCCTACTTCCGCACCGCCGCAGGGCCCCTCCTCCACGCCGCCCTCAACCCGTCCCCACCGCTCACCCAGCGCGCCGTCGGCGGCGGCATCCGGGCGATGATCCCGCTCCAGGCCGCTCTGGCCGCCCGCGCCGGAGCAGCCGGAACAGGGCTCGCCGTCATGGGACTGGTCCCACTCGCCCGCACCCTCGCCCGGAAGGTGAGCCCCACATGACGATCCGCTTCGGCTACGGCACCAACGGGCTGACCGACCTCCGCCTGGACGACGCCCTCGGACTCCTTGCCGATCTCGGTTACGACGGGGTCGGCCTGACCCTCGACCACATGCACCTCGACCCCCTCGCCCCGGATCTCGCCGCCCGCACCCGCAAGGTGGCCTCCAGGCTCCGGGAGCTGGGCCTGGGCGTCACCGTCGAGACCGGTGCCCGCTACGTCCTCGACCCCCGTCGCAAACACGGTCCGTCCCTCCTCGACCCGGACCCGGAGGCCCGCGCCGCCCGCACACGGCTGCTCGTCCGCGCCGTCGACGTGGCCGCCGACCTCGGCGCCCACGCCGTGCACTGCTTCAGCGGCATCACCCCGCCGGACACCACCCCCGACATCGCGTGGCAGCGGCTCACCGACTCCCTCGCGCCCGTCCTGGACGCCGCCGACCGCTCCGGCATCCCCCTGGCGATCGAACCCGAACCCGGGCACCTCCTCGCCACCCTCGCCGACTTCCACCACCTGCGCGTCCTCAGCGGCGATCCACCGCCTCTCGGACTCACCCTCGACATCGGCCACTGCCAGTGCCTGGAACCGGCCGCGCCCGTCGACTGCGTCCGCGACGCCGCCCCCTGGCTGCGGCACGTCCAGATCGAGGACATGCGCCGGGGCGTCCATGAACACCTCCCGTTCGGCGAGGGCGAGATCGACTTCCCGCCCCTTCTCGAAGCGCTCGACGCCCTGCCGGACTCCGGCTACCGCGGCCTCGTCGTCGTCGAACTCCCCCGGCACTCCCACGCCGGTCCCGAACTCGCCCGCACCTCGATCGAGTTCCTCCGCAAGCACAGCCCGTCGAGCCGTTGAAACCGCCGAAGGGAGCAACGCCATGCCGATGACCCCGACGACCACCCCGCTGCTGACCCGCGAGGAACTCGACGCACAGCTCGGCGGAGCCACGCGCGCCTGGCTCGACGAGGCCTTCGCGGAGGCCGAGCACGCCGCCGCCCACGAGGGCACCGAACAGCCCGGCGGCCCGTACGCCGTACCGCCCTGGGAGCTGCGGTACGCCGCCGCCGGCCGCCACTGCGGACTCCAGCACGCCGATTCCGTACGGGTCCTCCTGCTCATCGAGGCCCGCGCCGCGCTGCCCGCCCTGACCAGACTCTACGAGCAGGGCACGGCCGCCGAACGACGTGCCGTCCTGCTCGCCCTGCACCGGCTCGACCTCGGCCCCACCGCCCTCCCGCTCGTCGAGGACGCACTGCGCACCAATGACACCCGGCTCGTCGCCGCGGCCGTCGGACCGTACGCCGCCGCCCATCTCGACACGCACAACTGGCGTCACGCCATTCTCAAATGCCTCTTCACCGGCGTCCCCGTCGACGCCGTCGATCAACTGGCACGCCGCTCCCGCGGCGACGCCGAACTCGCCCGGATGCTGGGCGACTTCGCGGCCGAACGCATCGCGGCGAACCGCGACGTCCCCGCCGATCTCACCCGCGTTCTCCACCTCACCACACCCGGCGCCGCCGCCCCCACGGAGGAGTCCTGATGCGTATCTTCGACCCCCACATCCACATGACCTCCCGCACCACGGACGACTACCGGGCGATGTACGACGCGGGCGTCCGCGCCCTCGTGGAACCCTCCTTCTGGCTCGGCCAGCCCCGCACCTCGCCCGCCAGCTTCTTCGACTACTTCGACGCCCTGCTCGGCTGGGAGCCCTTCCGTGCCGCGCAGTACGGCATCGCCCACCACTGCACGCTCGCCCTCAACCCCAAGGAGGCGAACGATCCCCGCTGCACCCCCGTCCTGGACGCGCTGCCGCGCTATCTCGTCAAGGACTCCGTCGTCGCCGTCGGCGAGATCGGCTACGACTCCATGACCCCCGCCGAGGACACCGCCCTGGCCGCCCAGCTCCAGCTCGCCGCCGACCACGGCCTGCCGGCGCTCGTGCACACCCCGCACCGCGACAAGCTCGCCGGTCTGCACCGCACCCTCGACGTGATCCGCGAATCCCACCTCCCCCCGGAGCGGGTCCTGCTCGATCACCTCAACGAGACGACCGTGAAGGACGCCACCGACAGCGGCTGCTGGGCCGGCTTCTCCATCTACCCCGACACCAAGATGGACGAGGACCGCATGATCGCGGTCCTCAGGACCCACGGCACCGAGAGGATCCTGGTCAACTCGGCCGCCGACTGGGGCAGGAGCGACCCGCTCAAGACCCGCAAGGTGGGCGACGCGATGCTCGCCGCCGGGTTCGACGAGGACGACGTCGACCAGGTGCTCTGGCGCAACCCCGTCGCCTTCTACGGGCAGAGCGGCCGGCTCCAGCTCGACATCGCCGCGCCGGAACCGCTCCACGAGGGCAACTCCATCCTGCGCGGCGGGGAGTGAGGCCATGCGCTTCCGCCACCCCGACGGCTCGACCGTCCACCTCTCGTACTGCACCAATGTCCACCCTGCGGAGACTCTCGAAGGGGTCCGCACCCAACTGCGCGACCACTGCGAACCGGTCCGCAAGCGCCTCGGCCGCGACCGGCTCGGCATCGGCCTGTGGCTCGCCGGGGACGCCGCCCGCAGCCTGATCAACGACCCGTCCCAGCTGCGCTCCCTGCGCGCCGAACTGGACCGCCGGGGCCTGGAAGTCGTCACCCTCAACGGCTTCCCGTACGAGGGCTTCGGCGCCGACGAGGTCAAGTACCGGGTGTACAAGCCGGACTGGACGGACCCGGAGCGGCTCGCCCACACCACCGACCTCGCCCGCCTCCTGGCAGGGCTGCTCCCCGACGACGTCACCGAAGGAACCATCTCCACCCTCCCGATCGCCTGGCGCACCCCGTTCGACTCCGACGCCGAGGCCGCCGGTCTCGCACACACCGCGCTCACCACCCTCGCGGAACGCCTCGACGCGCTGGCCGAGCTCACCGGCAGGTCCATCCGCATCGGCCTCGAACCCGAGCCCGGCTGCACCGTCGAGACCACCGCCGACGCCGTCGCACCGCTCACCGCCGTCGGACACCGGCGCATCGGCATCTGCATCGACACCTGTCACCTCGCGACCTCCTTCGAGGATCCCGACACCGCAGTCGACGCACTCGGTGCCGCCGGCGTCCCGGTCGTCAAGGCACAGCTCTCCGCCGCACTGCACGCCGAACACCCCCACCTCCCCGAGGTGCGCGCCGCGCTCGCCGCCTTCGCCGAACCCCGGTTCCTCCACCAGACCCGCACCAGCACCGCTGCCGGACTGCGCGGAACCGACGACCTCGACGAGGCGGTCACCGGGCGTGCCCTGCCCGACGGAGCCCCGTGGCGTGCCCACTTCCACGTCCCGCTGCACGCACCCCCCGCACCGCCGCTCACCTCCACCCTTCCGGTGCTCCGGTCCACGCTGACCCGACTGGTCGGCGGGGCCCGGCCCCTCACCAGGCACCTGGAGGTCGAGACGTACACCTGGCAGGCGCTGCCCGCCGAACTGCGCCCCCGTACCCGCCCCCAGCTCGCCGACGGCATCGCCGCCGAACTCACCCTCGCCCGCGACCTCCTGGTCGACCTCGGTCTCAAGGAGCTCCCATGACCCAAGCCGGGCAGCACACGACACCCACCCCCCTCCTCGTCCTCGACGTCGTCGGCCTCACCCCGCGGCTCCTCGACCACATGCCGCACCTCAAGGCCCTCGGGCGGTCCGGCACCCGCGCCCCCCTCGGCACCGTGCTGCCCGCCGTCACCTGCGCCGCCCAGTCCACCTTCCTCACCGGCACCACCCCCGCCGAGCACGGGATCGTTGCCAACGGCTGGTACTTCCGCGAACTCGGCGACGTGCTGCTCTGGCGACAGCACAACGGTCTGGTCGCCGGTGACAAACTCTGGGACGCCGCCCGCCGCGCCCACCCCGGCTACACCGTCGCCAACATCTGCTGGTGGTACGCGATGGGCGCCGACACCGACATCACCGTCACCCCCCGTCCCGTGTACTACGCCGACGGCCGCAAGGAACCCGACTGCTACACCCGGCCGCCCGCCCTGCACGACGAACTCACCGCGAAATTCGGCACCTTCCCCCTCTTCCACTTCTGGGGCCCCGGAGCCGACCTCGTCTCCTCGCAGTGGATCATCGACGCGACCCGGCACATCCTCGACACCCGCCACCCCGACCTGGCCCTGTGCTACCTCCCGCACCTCGACTACGACCTGCAGCGCTACGGCCCCGACGACCCCCGCTCGCACCGGGCCGCGGCCGATCTGGACCGGGCCGTGGCGCCGCTCCTGGACGACGCGCGCCGCGAAGGCCGCACCGTGGTCGCCCTCTCCGAGTACGGCATCACCCGCGTCGACCGGCCCGTCGACATCAACCGGGCCCTGCGCCGCGCCGGCCTCCTGGAGGTCCACACCCAGGACGGCATGGAGTACCTCGACCCGATGGCCTCCCGTGCCTTCGCCGTCGCCGACCACCAGCTCGCCCATGTCTACGTACGCCGTCCCGAGGACCTGGAAGCGACGCGCGACGCCCTCCAGGACCTCCCGGGGATCGAGCAGCTCCTGGACGACGAGGGAAAGAAGGCCCACGGCCTGGACCATCCGCGCTCCGGCGAACTGGTCGCCGTCGCGGACCCCGACGCCTGGTTCACGTACTACTACTGGCTCGACGACGCCCACGCGCCCGATTTCGCGCAGCTCGTCGAGATCCACCGCAAGCCCGGCTACGACCCGGTCGAACTGTTCCTGGATCCCCAGGACCCGTACGTCCGGGTCAAGGCCGCCGCGGCCGTCGCCCGCAAGAAGCTCGGGATGCGCTACCGCATGGCGGTCGTCCCGCTGGACCCCTCACCCATTCGCGGCAGCCACGGCCGCCTTCCCGCGAGCGACGAAGAAGGGCCGCTCATCCTGTGCTCCACCCCCCACGCGTTCACCGGACCCGTCCGGGCCACCGAGGTGAAGTCCCTGCTCCTCACGCTTGCCGGCCTCGCATGAGATCGGTCCGTGTACAGCGTTTCGAGCATCTTCGAGAAAGAGAGAGACCGTGACCGCGTACAACGACGAATCCGGAACGGACGGCGCCCTGCGCCGCAGCCTCGGCATCAGCCGCCGCCGCTTTCTGAGCACCTGCACGGCCGCCGCGACAGCGGCGATCGCCGCGCCCGCCTTCGGCGCGTCGCCGGCCCTGGCCCAGACCGCATCCGGCAAGGGGCAGGGCGTCGGCCAGGCGCTGGTCCCGGCGGAGAAGCGAGGAATCATCCTGTACACCGTGCGCGACGCCACGGGCCGGGATCCGCTCAGCACCGATCTCCCCTCGGGCTTCCGTGGGGTCTTCGGGGAGCTCGCCCGCTACGGCTACCGGCAGGTCGAGTTCGCCGGGTACGGTCAGCACGCCAACGCACCCGGCGGAAGCAACCTCGAATCGGTGGAGGGCGCGAAGCTGCTGCGCTCGTGGCTGGACGAGTACGGCCTGCGCGCCCAGGGCAACCACGGCTTCATCCCGTCGTCCTGGCCGCTGAGCCAGAGCGATCTGGACCAGTTCAAGCGCCACCTCGAAATAGCGAACATCCTCGGCATGGAGCACATGGGCACCGGTGGCGACCCCACCGGCAGCGCGTACCGTGCCGACTGGGACGTGGCCGCCGACAAGTGGAACACGCTGGGACGGATCGCTCAGGGCGCCGGCATCAAGCTGTACACCCACAACCACGACGCGGCCTACGGCTTCCTGCTCGACGGCGGTCCGCTGGACGCCCAGGACCGCCCCACCCGCAGCTCCGGCATCCGTAAGCTCGAATACTTCCTCCAGGTCACCGACCCGAAGACGGTATGGCTGGAGATGGACATCTTCTGGGCGCACGTCGCCCAGTACAAGTTCCACACCTACACCGCGCACGACGGATCCCAGCAGGAGAACATCTTCGATCCGGCGGCGCTGGTCCGCTGCAACAACAAGCGCTACCCGCTGTTCCACGCCAAGGACGGCATCGTCAACACGACCAACGGCCAGGGCTACGACATGGTCCCCTTCGGTACCGGCGTCATCGACTACCGGACGTTCTTCCGCCGCGTCGGGGCGAAGAACTACCACAACCCGATGGTCGAGCAGGACAACGCACCGAGCTCGACCGTCCCCGCGCAGTCCCTGAACCACGCGCGGACCGGCTACGACAACCTGGCCGCGCTGCGCAAGTAGGCCGACCGACGCCGCCGGAGGGGCGGTCCGCGGCTCACCCCGGTCTCCTGACGACCGAGGAGGAGAGCGAACGCCCGCCCGGTGACGTCGGGCACCGTACGCTCCACGGCGGCCATCAGGAGCGTACGGTGCCCGACCGGCACCCGGTACTGCGCGGCCGGATCCGGGGCCGCCGCCGGCCGGAGCACGGGCACCGTCGCAGCCCGACGCCTCGACCACCGTGGCACCGGGACCAGGCTCTGATGCCCTGCCCCTCTGCGACACCTTTCGTAGTCGGACCGCTACGGTGCGCGCATCCGGCGCGTCCATGTCCGCCGGATCGGTCCGACGGCGTCCGGCGCACCGCACTGACCACCGGAAACGCGGGTGAGAGGCACCCCGAACCCCTGGTATTGTTTTCCATGTCGCCGCGGGAAACCGGGGCCGACCACCTGGTCCGGGTGGCGGAATGGCAGACGCGCTAGCTTGAGGTGCTAGTGCCCTTTATCGGGCGTGGGGGTTCAAGTCCCCCCTCGGACACAAGCTGAGACCCCAGTGCATCTGGGGTCTTTTGCCGTTTCCGGACGGTGTGCGAACCGCACGCGTACGACGCCGGCGGAGCCGCTCGACGGCCGCGCGTCCCGGCGGCACCGGACATGGAATCGTGCCTCGTCGTCCAGCTCGATTCCACGTACGCACCTGCCGGGGGGTGCGGCGAGCCGAGTGCCGAGCATGCGGCAGGACCGACGAGGCGATTCCGTCGGGCAGCAGGCGAAACGGCTGGTGTGCGTGGACCAGGAGGGCCCCTTCGGGGCGGATCGTCGCCGGGTGCGTCGATGAGGCGGAGTGCCGGGCGTGCGGCACTCCGCCTCGCGACATCCGATGGTCCGCCGACGGTGTTCGAGTGGGACGATCGGGGTGACGGGTGTGCGGGGCTCGGATCCGCTACCGGGCGGAAGCGGCCAGCGGGTAGTGGTCGGAGAGGTTCGTGTACGTGTACTTCGTGCCCCAGCTGGAGACGGTCCAGGGCGCGCTCTGCTCCTTGACCACCTCGTTCGTCCAGCCGGACGGCTTCGCGTGCCCGGCGCGGTGCAGGACGTAGTCGAGGTCCTCGCGGGGGTCGTCGGGGTAGCGGTCGGCGGCGATCGAGTTGTCCCGGGTGTCGAAGGAGTAGGCGTGCCCGGTCCGGGCATCGGCTCCGGTCAGTCCGGCATCGGCGAGCATCGACGCGTACTCGGGGGAGTGGGAGTCGACGTTCATGTCGCCTGCCACGATGACCTGTTCGGAGGCCGGGATGTTCTTGGCGTCGAGGAAGGCGTCGATCTGCCTGAACTGCCGGCTGCGCATCTGCGCCGCCTCACCGGCCTTGCATCCGGAGTCGGTCGACTGCGCGTGGGTCCCCACCACATGGACCCTGGTGCCGTCGACGTTCAGTTCGGCGTAGACGAAACCCTTGTTGGACCACCAGTCGCTGCCGCAGGCGTCCTTGTAGATGTACTGCTCCTTGCGGACGATCGGCCACTTGCTCAGGACGGTGACCCCACCGTCCTCCGGAGTGGTGGCCGAGTAGGCGCCACCCGTGGCATCCCAGCCGTTCTTGCTCCTGCCCACCACCGGTGTCTGATAGGGGTATTGAGCCGAAGCGTTCCGTGCGAGTGCGTCGGAGGCGGAGTTGTCGAACGCCTCCTGGAGTACGACCACGTCATGGCCCTGGAAGAAGGACGCCTTCGGTATCTCGGCCGCTCGGTGGTCCTGTCCCCAGTTCGGGTAGAGGTTCTTGCTCATGAGGAACGTGTTGTACGTGAGCACCCGCAGGGACGGGGTGTCGGCCGCGGATGCCTGAGGGGCGTCGACGAGCAGTGTGACGGCGGCGAGCGCGGCGGACAGCGTCACGCCGGAGGTGCGGCGGAGCGCGGTGAACGGCATGGGGGTCTCCTGCTTCTGCTGATGGGGGTGGAACAGGCGACACACATCCAATCAGCGGGAGTTACCCGTGGGTAGACATCAGGTGCCGGGATTCTTTCCTTGGGCGTACCAACGAATCGGACCTGGTCCGTGCGTATGCATGCGTGCGGCTCACGGTCCGGCTGTGCGGGCGTGAAGGCATGGGCTGGAAGTCGTCGGTGGGCCGTGGTGGGGCGTCGGGGCGCCCGTTCGTCTCACCCGAGGCGCGCGTCCGGCCGGAGCGGTCGCGATCGGGTTTGCTGCCAACTGGCCTGTTCCCGTGCCGACGTGAGGCCGGAGAGTGATGTGGTCCGTCGTGCGCCTGCACCTGCGCGGTCGCGCATCGGGCTGCTTCGCGCACCTGCCGCACCCGCCCGCACCCGGGCGAGCAGCTCGTACGCCGCCGTGAGTCGGCGGCGTCCGCGCCCCGACGGGCCGCGCTCGGGCCGTTTCCTCGTTCGCGAGGAGGTCCGCGCCGCCGCGGAAGGGTGCTCGAAAAATTGGCGAGTACACGCCCATTGTCAGGGCCGTCGCGAGGGAGTTACATGGTCGTTGCACGCGGACGAAAGCGCTTTCTGTCGACCGGGAAACCCCGGTCGACCGTCCCTTCGCTGCCGCTGGGAGGCTGTATGAGACCGTCCCGCACCAGACGCCACTCACTCGCCGTCGCCGCACTCGCCGCGACCGCCTCGCTCGCCGCCGCCACGTTTCCGGCCCAGGCGGCCCGCCCCTCGACCGCTCACACATCGCTACGGTCCCAGGCCGTGGCGGCGTACGACTTCGGACACCCGGACCCCGCCGACCCCGGTCGCGAGCAGGACATCGGACGTTCCGGCACCACGCTCAGCCTGATCAACGGCGGCTCCGCGATGCGCGTGGCCGACGAGGCGTACCCGGGTGCTTCGCCCGCCCTGCAGGTACGCCAGCAGAATCCGGCCACCGCGGGCAACGACGACTGGAAGGCCGGGGCCTGGGACGCCGAGGGCATGACGTCCCTCGGGGCCTTCAACGGTGCCCGTGGCGCCACCGTCATGGGCTGGTTCAAGATGACGGGCGACAATCCCGCCCTCAACTCCAACACGGCCGACCCGGGCGACCGCTACAACGCGATCGGGCTGGCCGGCGTACTGTCCGGAACCTCTGACGGCCACGCGGTACGGGCACTGCTCGAACTCATCCAGGTCAAAGGTGAGTTGAAGCTGGTCGCGCTGGGCAGGCGCCTGGACGGCGGCGCCTCCCAGACCTTCGCCGCCGACGCCCCCTGGGAAGAACTGCTGCCCGTCGGTGAATGGGTCCACCTGGCCGCGACGTTCGACTTCCGTGACGGCACCCTCGCCCTCTACCGCGACGGCAAGCCCCTGGACGGGTTCTACGTCACTCCGGGCGACCCCTGGGAACTCGCCACCACGCCTGCTCCCCACCGCGCCTCGCCCACCGATCCCCGTGGCATCAAGATCGGCGGCAGCTTTCCCCAGAACACCCGTGAGGGCAATGCCTGCGACTGCCGCATGGACGACCTCCTGTTCCTGAACCGCCCGGTGCCGGCCGGAGCGGTGGCGGCGGAGTACCGGCGCATGACGCGGGGCCACTGACCGTTCTCGTCCCCGGACCGTCCTTTCCCACTTCCTTGTCGAGCCAGCCCGAAGGATTCCGCATGGCCTCACGACGTACCCATCGAAAGAGCTGGGCGGCCGTGGCCGTCGTCGCAGCCCTCGCTGTCGGCGGTCTCGCCGCGCCCTCCCATGCCGACGAGCCCGCCGCTACGACGGCCGCCCTGACCGACCCGATTCCGCAGCAGCCCGTCCAGTCCAGGACGGGCCTCGTCCTGCAGGAGTTCGCGCAGTTCCCCGAGTCGGAACCCGTCCCGGCGCCGACGGATCCGCGTCTGGTGCGCCACGCGCGGATCAACACCATCAATGAACTCCCCGACGGTTCGGGCCGGATGGCGACCCCCGACCTCAACGGCACCCTTTATCTCACCGACCCCGGCGCCGCGACGCGGAAAACAGGGGGCACCCCGCACCCCTACCTGGACGTCAAGGCGGCGTTCCCGCACTTCTTCTCGGGCCGCGGTCTCGGCCAGGGCCTCGGGTACGCCGCATTCCACCCGGAGTTCGCAGCGAACGGGCGGTTCTACACCGTCCACACCGAGCTCGCCTCGCAGGCCACCGAGACCCCCGATTACCAGCAGGCGGGCACGCTCACCTATCACGGCATCGTCACCGAGTGGACCGCCGACGACCCCTCCGCAGCCGTCTTCCACGGCACCCGTCGCGAGGTGCTGCGGATCGGATTCTCGGGCCAGGTCCACGGCATCCAGCAGATCGACTTCAATCCGACGGCCAAGCCCCACGACAAGGACTACGGCCTTCTCTACCTCGCGGTGGGCGACGGAGGGCAGGGCGTCGGCAACAGCGAGCCGCAGAACCTGACGCTCCCGCACGGCAAGCTTCTGCGGATCGACCCCGCAGGCCGTGACAGCGCCAACGGCCGGTACGGCATCCCCGCGTCCAACCCGTTCGTCGGTGAGCCCGGTTCCCTCGGGGAGATCTACGCCATAGGCATGCGGGACCCGCACCGCTTCAGTTGGGACACGGGCGGCAGCCACCGCATGTACCTCGGTCACATCGGCGAGCACGCCATCGAGTCGGTGTACGAGGTCAAGGCCGGTGACAACTTCGGCTGGAGCGAACGCGAGGGCCCCTTCGTGTTCGACAAGAAGACCACCGACCCGTGCGCCCGTATCCTCCCCCTCCCCGCCGACGACGCCCGGTACGGCTACACCTACCCGGTCGCCGCCTACGACCACGACCCGGGACCCGACTGGAACTGCCGGTCCGACGTGGGCCGCGCCATCGCCGGAGGCTCCGTCTACCGCGGCAAGGACGCGCCGGCGCTGCGCGGAAAGTACATCTTCGGCGACCTCGTGGATGGCCGGATCCTGGCCGCGGACACCCGGGACATGCGCCGCGGCGCCGGGCTCGCGCCGCTGGAGCAGCTGATGCTCTTCGACAAGTCCACCGGGAAGACGGTCACCATGCGCGACCTCGCCGGGGACCAACGTGTCGACCTGCGCTTCGGCTCCGACCGCAGCGGCGGCCTGTACATCGTCTCGAAGGCCAACGGCAAGGTCTGGAAGGTGACCGGGACCCGCACCTTCGCCGACTGCGAGGTCGGCAACACCCCCACCACCCACACCACCGGCCCCGACAACTGGGCGCCGTTCACCCCGGCCAAGTGGGCCTACACCGAACGCGAGACGATCCTGACCGAGCCGGGCGTCGCCCACCCCGGACCCCGGCGTCCCTTCGAGTACGCCGTCCTGACCGCCGGTCCGCGCTACTCCTCCGTCACCGTCGAGGCGGAGGTGCGCATCGACACTCCCGTCGAGATCACCAACCGTGACGTCATTCTCATCTGGGACTACCAGTCGGACACCCGGTACCAGTACGCGCACCTGTCGAGCGACAACAGCATCTACCCGCACAACGGTATGTTCACGGTCGACGACGCCGACCGGCTGCGCATCGACGACCAGTGGAACGGCTCCTTCGGCGCGCCTGCGGCGATCAAGGACGAAGGATGGCACAAGGTGCGCCTCACCCACTGCGCCGACACCGGTGAGACCGCCGTCTACATGGACGGCAGCCGCAACCCCCTGATCACCGCCACCGACCCGGTCTTCGCCTCGGGGCGGGTCGGCTTCGGATCCTTCGACAACACGGGCCGCGTCCGTCACCTGAAGGTGACGGGCACTCCGGCCGACGACTGAGCTCGGGGGAGCGGGCCGACGCCGTCGGTCCGCTCCTGCGCGTCACAACCGTCCGTATCCAGGGGGCGGACCCGACGCGCGACGACGCCCGGGCCGCCGGCCACACGCCACCGCCGGCCGTCGCCGTCGAGGTTCCATGCGGGATCGGCCCATTCGCCGGTGCCGGTACGGATGTCGGCGGAATCCAGGCCTCGGGTGCCACCGTGCTGTGGGCACCCGTGCGAGCCATGAGCCCGGACCGCACCATCGCGACCGCCCGACGGCCTTCGACCTGCTCGGGGGCGCGCGGTTGAAAGACTCGACACCGTCCCGGACCATGTGGCGGCCTGTCGGATCGAGAGAGACCGAGTCGTGGAAGCCCGTGATCCGGCAGAGGCCGTTTCGCATGGTGCGGTGCGACCGCCGCGTACGGATCCGAACAGCGGGCCGTGTCCCCGGATCACCCGGCTCCGGCGGAGTCATCGGCAGAGTTCGTCGCGGTCGCGATCAACGCCACCGGGATCCACCTGCGCAGTTGACGTCAGCCGACCAAAGCCCGGCGGACCGCGGCTGCCGCGGCAAGGACGACTGGTGGAACGAGCCACGCGCGTCCCATGGCGTGCCGCACCGAAGGAGGGACGACCGTGATGAGCAGCGCGACGGCACTGACGGCGATGGTGAAGAAACACGACAAGGCGATCGCGCCGTATGCGTCCTTGTCCCAGATTCCTGACGGACGGATGGTCAGCGCGTAGTAGCAGCAACCGGCGGCGATGGCATGGAGGATCAGCAGGGGGACGGCCATGACCCGTCGAAGGCAGCCTCGGTCCGCGGCCGTACGAATGGTCTCGGAGCGTTCGAGCATCAGCGCAGCGCGTTCCTCGCGTCGTCGAGGTCGTTGTCGAAGCCCTGGCCGTCGGCCCGGGCGCGTCGGCCTGTTCGCGGATCGTATCGGCGACATCGTCCGCGCTCACCGGCCGGCCGCCGATCTCCTGCCGGGCGATACCGGCGACCATGTCGGCAGGCGGCCCCCGAGTTCTTCGCCGCGGCCTGAATGATCTCCGTGTCGGCGGCCGCGTTCGCGAACGGGTCACTGCCGCCGGTGCGGCGGCTCCTCGGCCCCTCCCGGCCGGCATTTCGCGTCGCGTCACGCGACGGGGGCTGCCGCCGCCCGGCCATCACCCCGGTTCCCGCTTTGGTCACGATCCGGTCTCGGACACTCCTGAGGGGCTTGTTTTCAGCCATGTAATCGTTTCCAATCTTCGTTGTAATCGATTCCACGGCTCTGAGCTGCTGGTTTCGAGGCTCACGGAAACCACAAGGAGGTGGTCCGGAAATGGCGAGCATCAAGGATGTCGCGGCCGAGGCGGGAGTGTCCGTCGCCACGGTCTCCCGCGTTCTCAACAGCCATCCCTCCGTCAGCCCCGACGCGCGCAGACGCGTCCTCGCCGCTGTCGACTCCCTCGGATACCGGCCCAACGCCGTGGCCCGCTCGCTGCGCACCGATCAGACGCGCACCCTCGGCCTGGTCATCAGTGACGTACTCAACCCGTACTTCACCGAACTGGCCCGCTTCGTCGAGGAAGAGGCCCGCACGCTCGGCTACAGCGTCATCATCGGCAACGCCGACGAACGACCTGACCTGCAGGAACATCACGTCCGGACGCTCCTCGACCGCAGGATCGACGGACTCCTCGTCTCCCCGGCCGACGGAAGCTCCCCGCTCGCTTCGGGGCCGGGCGACAGCGGTACGCCGATGGTCTTCGTGGACCGCTGGATCCAGGGCGTGGACGTTCCCGTGGTGCGCGCCGACGGCCGCGAAGCCATCCGGGACCTGGTCGCCCACCTGCACCGTCTCGGTCACCGCAGGCTCGCCATCATCGCGGGTCCGGCAGCCACCACCACGGGCAACGAGCGGGTCGACGCCTTCCGCGAGGCGCTGCGCGAGCACGGGCTCGCCCTGCCCGACGCCTACATCGGGCAGGGCGACTTCCGGGCGGACAGCGGGCGCCGCGTCACCGAACGCTTCCTGGCCCTTCCCGAACCGCCCGAGGTCGTTTTCGCCGCCGACAACCTGATGGCACTCGGTGCGCTGGACGCGATCCGCGCACACGGGCTGAGCGTTCCGCAGGACATCGGACTGGCGGCCTTCGACGACATCCCGTGGTTCGTGCACACCGCCCCTCCGATCACGGCGATCGCCCAGCCGACCGGAGAGCTCGGCCGTTCCGCCGTGCGCGCCCTGGTCGACCTCATCGAGGGACGTACCCCGCAGTCCGTGACCCTTCCCGCCCGTCTCGTCGTACGCAGTTCCTGCGGCGAACACGCTTCGAACCGGAGGAGCAGCCTGTGAGCACCCAGGACGAGTTGCTGCGCATCGAAGGCGTACGCAAGACCTTTCCCGGCGTGGTCGCCCTCGACAGCGTCGACTTCGACCTGCGGAGCGGCGAAGTGCACGTCCTGCTCGGTGAGAACGGAGCGGGAAAGAGCACCCTCATCAAGATGCTCTCCGGTGCCTACCGCCCCGACAGCGGCCGGATCTTCGCCCAGGGGCGTGAGGTCCGCATCCACGGGGCACAGGACGCCGAACGGCTCGGAATCGCCACGATCTACCAGGAGTTCAACCTGGTGCCCGATCTCACCGTCGCCGAGAACATCTTCCTCGGCCGGCAGCCGCGCCGCCTCGGGATGATCGACCGGCGCCGCATGGAGGCGGACGCCGAGGTGTTGCTGCACCGTGTCGGCCTGCACGTCTCGCCGAAGGCCAAGGTGCGCGAGCTGGGTATCGCCCGGCTGCAGATGGTGGAGATCGCCAAGGCGCTCAGCCTCGACGCACGCGTGCTGATCATGGACGAGCCGACGGCGGTCCTCACCTCGGAGGAGGTCGAGAAGCTCTTCCGGATCGTGCGGCAGCTGCGCGAAGAGGGCGTGGGCATCATCTTCATCACCCACCACCTCGAAGAGATCGCGGCGCTCGGCGACCGGGTCACGGTGCTGCGCGACGGCCGCAGCATCGACCAGGTACCCGCCTCGACCCCCGAGGCGAAGCTCGTACAGCTCATGGTGGGCCGCAGCATCGAGCAGCAGTACCCGAGGGAGCGCCCGCAAGCGGGAGACCCCCTGCTCGCCGTGCGCGGACTGACCCGCAACGGCGTCTTCCACGACGTCAGTTTCGACGTGCGTGCGGGCGAGGTCGTCGGCCTCGCCGGTCTCGTCGGCGCCGGACGCACCGAGGTCGCCCGTGCCGTGTTCGGCGCGGACCCTTATGACGCGGGCACCGTCGACGTACGGGGCCGACGGCTGGCCAAGTACGACGTGACCGCGGCCATGGGCGCCGGGATCGGTCTCGTGCCCGAGGACCGCAAGGCCCAGGGACTGGTGCTCGACGCCTCCGTGCAGGAGAACCTCGGCCTGGTCACCCTGCGCTCGGCGAGCCGCTCCGGGCTCGTGGACCTCAAGGGACAGCGCACGGCCGCCGCCCGGATCGCCGAACAGCTCGGGGTACGGATGGCGGGCCTCGGCCAGCACGTCCGCACGCTCTCCGGCGGCAACCAGCAGAAGGTCGTCATCGGGAAGTGGCTGCTCGCCGACACCCGGGTGCTGATCCTCGACGAACCCACGCGCGGCATCGACGTCGGCGCCAAGGTCGAGATCTACCAGCTCATCAACGAGCTGACGGCCTCCGGCCACGCCGTTCTGATGATCTCCAGCGACCTGCCCGAAGTCCTCGGCATGAGCGACCGGGTGCTGGTCATGGCCCAGGGCCGCATCGCGGGAGAACTCCCCGCGCACGAAGCGACCCAGGACGCGGTGATGGCGCTCGCCGTCAGCGCCGCCCCCACAACGACTCCCACAGCAACTCCCGCAACAACTCCGGCAACGACGCCGGCTGTGAACGAAGAGGAGAGCCCCCGTGGCCACTGACACGCTCAAGAGCGATTCGGGCGCGAGTGGCGCCGCAGGACACACGATCCGCCGCCTCCTGCTCGACAACGGCGCCCTCAGCGCCCTGGTCGTCCTGCTGGTGGCGATGTCGCTGCTCTCCGGCGACTTCCTCACCACCCAGAACCTGCTGAACGTCGGTGTGCAGGCCGCCGTCACCGCGATCCTCGCGTTCGGTGTCACCTTCGTGATCGTCTCGGCCGGCATCGATCTGTCCGTGGGTTCGGTGGCCGCGCTCTCCGCGACCGTGCTGGCCTGGTCGGCGACCTCGGAAGGCGTACCGGTCTGGCTGGCGGTCGTCCTCGCCGTCGCGACGGGCATCGCCTGCGGATTCGTCAACGGAGCCCTCGTCTCGTACGGCAAACTGCCGCCGTTCATCGCGACACTGGCCATGCTCTCCATCGCGCGCGGTCTGTCCCTGGTCATCTCCCAGGGCAGCCCGATCGCCTTCCCCGATTCGGTCTCCGTGCTGGGCAACACGCTCGGCGGCTGGCTGCCCGTCCCGGTCCTCGTGATGATCGCGATGGGCCTGATCACGGCACTGATCCTGGCCCGTACCTACATCGGCCGTTCGATGTACGCGATCGGCGGCAACGAGGAGGCGGCCCGCCTCTCCGGACTGCGCGTCAAGCGCCAGAAGCTGGCCATCTACGCCCTGTCCGGCCTCTTCGCCGCGGTCGCGGGCATCGTCCTCGCGTCCCGTCTGACCTCCGCCCAGCCGCAGGCCGCGCAGGGGTACGAGCTCGACGCGATCGCCGCGGTCGTCATCGGCGGCGCCAGCCTGGCCGGCGGCGTCGGCAAGGCGTCCGGCACCCTGATCGGCGCGCTCATCCTCGCCGTGCTGCGCAACGGACTCAACCTCCTCTCCGTCTCCGCCTTCTGGCAGCAGGTCGTCATCGGTGTGGTCATCGCCCTCGCGGTGCTGCTCGACACGCTGCGCCGCAAGGCCGGGTCCAAGGCCGCCCCCTCGACGGGGGCCTCCGGCGCCCCGGGCTCGCCGGGATCCGGCCGCAAGGGAGCCGGAGCGGTGAAGTTCGGGATCGCCGCGCTCTGTGTGGCCGTCGTCGTGGGCGGGGTGTCGTACTTCAACCACGGCTCCTCCGGTGGGAACACCAAGGTGGGCATGTCGCTCTCCACGCTCAACAACCCGTTCTTCGTCCAGATGAAGGCGGGCGCGCAGGCGGAGGCGAAGGCGGACGGGGTCGACCTCACCGTCACCGACGCACAGAACGACGCGTCACAACAGGCCAACCAGTTGCAGAACTTCACGAGTTCCGGAGTGAAGTCCATCATCGTGAACCCCGTGGACTCCGACGCGGCGGGCCCCGCCGTCCGGAGCGCCAACCAGGCGGACATCCCGGTGATCGCCGCGGACCGGGGCGTCAACAAGGCGAAGACCGCGACGCTGGTGGCCTCCGACAACGTCGCGGGAGGCAGGCTCGCGGCGAAGACGCTGGCCGACAAGCTCGGTGGCAAGGGCGACATCGTCATCCTGCAGGGGACCGCGGGCACCTCGGCCAGCCGGGAGCGCGGCGCGGGCTTCGCCGAAGGGCTCAAGGCGTACCCCGGCATCAAGGTCGTGGCCAAGCAGCCCGCGGACTTCGACCGCACCAAGGGCCTGGACGTCATGACCAACCTGCTCCAGTCCCACCCCGACGTCACCGGTGTCTTCGCCGAGAACGACGAGATGGCGCTCGGCGCGGTCAAGGCGCTCGGCAGCAAGGCGGGAACGTCCGTGCCCGTCGTCGGGTTCGACGGAACCCCGGACGGCCTGAAGGCGGTCGCGGCGGGCACGCTGTACGCCTCCGTGGCCCAGCAGCCCAGGGAACTGGGCAGGATCGCCGTGCAGAACGCGGTGAAGGCCGCCGAGGGCAAGAAGGTCGACAGCATGGTGAAGGTGCCGGTCAAGGTCGTCACCGAGAAGAACGTCGCCGACTTCTCCTGAGCGGGACCCACGCACTGTCCGACCACGGAAAGCAGGAATGATGCACGAGAACGACCACGACCGGTACGACCTGCTGGTCGTGGGTTCGGCCAACGCCGACCTGGTCATCGGTGTCGAACGCCGCCCCGCCGCCGGTGAGACCGTGCTCGGCTCCGATCTGGCCGTCCACCCGGGCGGCAAGGGCGGGAACCAGGCGGTCGCCGCCGCCCGTCTCGGGGCCCGCACCGCCCTGCTCGCCCGGGTCGGCGACGACGCCCACGGCCGCCTGCTGCTGGACTCGCAGCGGGCGGCGGGAGTCGACACGAGTGGTGTCCTCGTGGGCGGGGCACCGACCGGAGTCGCGCTGATCACCGTGGACCCCTCGGGCGACAACAGCATCGTGGTGTCGCCCGGGGCCAACGGCCGGCTGACCCCCGAGGACATCCGGGCGGCCGGGCCCCTCTTCGAGGCGGCCCGGGTCGTCTCCGTACAGCTGGAGATCCCGCTGGACACCGTCGCCGAGGTGGCGGGTGCCATGTCACCCGGCACCCGGCTGGTACTGAACCCGTCCCCGCCCGCGCCCCTGCCCGACTCCGTGCTCGCCGTCTGCGACCCGTTGGTGGTCAACGAGCACGAGGCGCGCTACATCCTGGGAGAAGCGGCGGGCAGCACGGCCCAGGAGTGGGCGCGGGCGCTGCTCGAGTCCGGTCCGCGGTCCGTCGTGGTCACACTGGGGGCACGAGGCGCGTTCGTCGCCGACAGCCGTACGGGTGCGTTCGTCGCCGTCCCCAGCCCCGAGGTCGAGGCCGTGGACACGACCGGGGCGGGTGACGCGTTCACCGCCGCTCTGGCCTGGCGCCTGGGTCTGGGCGAGGAGCTCACCGAAGCCACGGCCTTCGCCGTCAGGGTGGGAGCTGCGGCCGTCACCAGGCAGGGCGCGCAGGCGTCGTTCCCGACCGCAGAGGAAGTCTCCGGGCCGTGAAGAAGAGGGGAATCCTCAATCGCCATCTCGCCGGGGCGCTCGCGGAGTTGGGCCACGGCGACGGGGTACTGATCTGCGACGTGGGCATGCCCGTTCCGGCCGGTCCCAGGGTGGTCGACCTGGCCTTCCGGGCCGGTGTCCCGTCGTTCGCCGAGGTACTCGACGGGCTGCTGGACGAACTGGTGGTGGAGGGCGCGACGGCGGCGCACGAGATCCGGAAGGCCAACCCGGAGGCCGCCCGGCTCCTGGACGAGCGCCTCCCGGAACTCGCCCACGTACCGCACGACGAACTCAAGGCGCTCTCGGCGGGCGCCCGGCTGGTGGTACGGACCGGGGAGGCGCGGCCGTACGCGAACGTGCTGCTGCGCTGCGGGGTCTTCTTCTGACAGAGGGGAGCGCGCCGACGGCTCCGACCGCTTTCGGTGGTGGGTCCGCACTGCTCCCGGCGCGAATGACCGCTTCCGGTGGCCGCGCACCCCGTGCCCCGGGTCGGGCCACCGTCTCCCCGGCGGGGGGCCGGGGGAGGGGGCCTAGGTCCCCCCTGGAATCGGGGTGGCAGACCCAATGCCTCCTGGGGCGACCTCGCGCAGACTCTTCTCCGACGGGATCGAGGGAGCCCGCAGGAGGAGGCCGGAATGAAATGGCGCGCATCACTCGCAGTGCGGCAGGCGCCGTTGCGGGGGCTCGCCCTGGTCGCGCAGAAGGTGCCTCAGGCGGCCCTCTTCGTGCTCATGGTGTTCTCGTCGGCCTCTCTGGGCCTCGGTGTCGGTGTTCTGCTCCTGCCCGTCGTCGTGACGGCCGTCCGCCGGCTGGCCGACCGCTCCCGCCGACTGGCCCGCGACTGGTCCGGGGTCACGATCGCGCGGCCCTACCGTGAACTGCCCGCACCGGAGCCGGGCCTCGCGGGACGCTGGGGTCACTGCCTGCGGCTGCTCCAGGACCCGGCGACCATGCGGGACACGCTGTGGACGATCACCGACCCGGTGATCGGCACCGTCCTCGCGCTGTTGCCCGCCGCCCTGCTGGTGTACGGACTCGAAGGTCTCGTTCTCCCGTTCGTCTGGGACCCCCTCGTCTCCGCCGGGTACCACGACCACTACGCCGGACTGATCGATGTGAGCGGCGAACGTGGGCTGCGCACCTGGCTGATGCCGCTGCTCGGTGCCGGCTTCATCGGGCTCGGGCTGCGGACCGGACCGCTGCTGCTCACTGTCCACGCCCGCTTCACCCGTAAGCTGCTCGGCCCGCGGATCGACGACCGACTCGCGTCACGTGTGGGCCATCTGACCCGCACCCGCGAAGAAGTGATGGACAGTCAGGTCTCCGAACTCCGCAGGATCGAACGCGATCTGCACGACGGCGCGCAAGCCAGGCTGGTCGCGATGGGAATGAACCTGAGCACCGTCGGCCGACTGCTGGACACCGATCCCGACGCCGCCCGCGCGCTGCTCCTGGAGACCAGGGAGTCCTCCTCCAAGGCGCTCGGTGAACTGCGTGATCTGGTAAGGGGAATCCACCCGCCGGTTCTCTCCGACCGGGGGCTCGGCGACGCCGTGCGCGCCTTGGCGCTGGACAGCCCACTGCCGGTCGAGGTCGTGGTCGAACTGCCGGGCGTCCTCGACGCACCCGTGGAATCGGCCGCCTACTTCGCGGTCGGTGAACTGCTCACCAACGTGGCGAAGCACGCCCGGGCGGAACATGTCTGGATCGACGTCCGCCACGAGCGCGAGGCCCTGCGCATCAGCGTGGGCGATGACGGCTGCGGTGGCGCGTCGGTGGCGGCGGGAACCGGGCTCGGTGGAATCGAGAGGCGCATCGCCGCGTTCGACGGCGTGCTTTCCGTCAGCAGCCCTCAGGGCGGACCGACCATGGCGACGATGGAGATCCCGTGCGCATTGTTCTCGCCGAAGACCTCTTCCTGCTCAGAGAAGGGCTCGTCCGGCTTCTGACGGCCCATGGTTTCGAGATCGCGGCCGCCGTGGACGACGGGCAGGAACTCCTCGACGCACTGGTCGAGCACCGGCCCGACATCGCGCTGGTGGATGTGCGGCTCCCGCCCACCTTCACCGACGAGGGGCTGCGTGCCGCGATCGAGGCACGGCGCCGGATCCCCGCACTCCCGGTTCTGGTTCTCTCGCAGTACGTCGAGCAGCTGTACGCCCGTGAGCTGCTGGCGGACGGCACGGGCGGTGTCGGCTATCTGCTCAAGGACCGGGTCTTCGACAGCGGCCACTTCGTCGACGCGGTCCGCCGGGTCGCTGCGGGCGGCAGTGCGATGGACCCCGAGGTCGTCGCGAAACTGCTCAGGAGCAACGCTCGCGACGAACCGCTCACCCGGCTCACCCCACGGGAGCACGAGGTTCTCGGACTCGTGGCGGAAGGACGTTCCAACGCCGCCATCGCCGGCCGGCTCGGCATGAGCGAGAAGGTCGTCACCAAACACACGTCGAGCGTCTTCACCAAACTCGATCTCGTGCCGTCGGACGACGACAACCGCCGGGTGCTCGCCGTACTCGCCTATCTGAACTCCTGACACCCTGCCGGGTCGGCAGCGAACGGACGCAGTGGTCGCGGCATCACGATGCCGCGGTCATGCCATTCGCCGAACAGGCGCCGCACAACCGCAACGGCGTGCTGCGCCCGACGAGTCATGCCCGCACCGGCCCGGAACGCACGGCACCAGTTCCCACTCACGGACGAGGAATCTCCCATGACAGGACCGCGCAATCGGGCCGACCGGCTCCTGAGACTGCCGAGCGGACGAAGGGGCAAGTGGCTGGTGCTCATCGTCTGGCTGATCGTCGCGGTGGCTTCGGTGCCGCTCGCCGGACAGCTGTCGGAGACCGAGAAGGACAGCCTCACCGTCGAACTTCCCCGCGGCGCCGAGTCCACCGAGGTGGCCGGGCTCGCCGACCGCTTCGACAAGGGCAGGATCTCGCCCGGCATCGTCGTCTACGTCCGCGACAGCGGAATCACCGCACAGGACCGGGCCAAAGTCGATTCCGACCTCGCGGAGTTCGCGACCCTGGCGGCAGGAGGCGTCGAACCGGCCCGCCCCTCCGAGGACGGCAAGGCCCTGACCGTGTTCGTCCCCCTCGACAAACGGAACAGCAACACGCTGACGGACAATGCAGAGAAGGTACGCGACCGGGCCACCCGCAACCGGCCCGACGGCCTGGAAGCCCGGCTGACCGGACCCGCGGGCAACTCCCTCGACGCCGCCGACGCCCGGAAGACCACCGGTCGCGCGCTCACGCTCATCACGGTCGTCGTGGTCGCCGTCCTGCTGCTCATCACGTACCGCAGCGCGATCCTGTGGCTCGTTCCCCTCCTCGTCGTGGGTGTCTCCTTCCTCACCACCCGGGCGGTCTCCGTCCTGCTCGCCAAGGGGTTCGGCCTGACCGTCGGCGGTGGGAACGAGATCGTCGTCACGGCCCTGCTCTTCGGCGTGGGCACCGATTACGCGATGCTGCTGCTCGCCCGCTACCGCGAGGAACTGCGCGTCCACGAGGACCGGCACCGCGCCATGCGGTCCGCGCTGCGCGGGGCCGTACCGGCCATCGCCGCCTCGGCCGCGACCGTATGCGTCGGCCTGCTCTGCCTCACCCGGGCCGATGTCGGGTTCAACCACACGCTGGGGCCGAGCGGTGCCGTCGCGATCGTCTGCGGACTCGCGGCGATGACCACGCTGTTCCCGGCCGTGCTCGTCCTGCTGGGCCGCTGGGTGTTCTGGCCACGGGTGCCGCGGGCCGGGGTCGTCCCGCAGATGGCCGACCGTCGTCCGTGGGACCGGGTCGGCGGCCTGATCACCCGACGCCCGCGGCTGGTGTGGTCGGGGTCCGTTCTCGTCCTCGCCGTGCTGGCCCTCGGCTGCCTGGGCCTGCGGACCGGGCTGGACGACGAGCACCTGGTCATCGGCAGGCCCGGCTCGATCGCGGGACAGGAGTTGCTCGCCGCCCACTATCCGGCCGGGCAGAGCCGGCCGGCCGAGGTGATCAGCCGGGCCGAGGCGGCACCGGCGGTCGCCGAGGCGCTGAAGCACGTCGACGGGATCGCCGAGGTCACGCCCGCCATCGTTTCCACCGACGGCGAACTCGCCGAGACCAAGGTCGTGTTGGTGGCGGAAGCGGACAGCGTGACCGCCGCTCGCACCGTGGACCGGATCCGGGTCGCCGTCCACGGCATCCCCGAAGCCCACGCCCGGGTCGGCGGTCCCACCGCCCTGGCCCAGGAGAAGGCCCAGGCGCAGGCACACGACCGCAGGGTGGTCATCCCGCTGGTGCTCGTCGTGGTCCTCGTCGTCCTGATCACCCTGTTCAGGGCGGTGGTCGCCCCGATACTCCTGGTGCTGACCGTGGTGCTCTCCTACTTCGCCGCACTCGGCATCAGTTGGCAGCTGTTCCAGCACGTCCTGGGCCTTCCCGCCGTCGACGTCCAGGTCATGTTGATCGGCTTCCTGTTCCTGGTCGCCCTCGGTGTCGACTACAACATCTTTCTCGTCCACCGCATCCGTGAGGATGTCGGGCATCACGGCCACCGGGCCGGTGTCCTGTCCGGACTCACCGCCACGGGCGGGGTCATCACCAGTGCGGGCGCGGTCCTCGCGGCGACGTTCGCCGCCCTCACCAGCGCTCCGCAGGTGGCCTTCATCGAGATCGGCGTCGTGGTGGCGATCGGCGTGCTGATCGACACCTTTCTGGTCCGCTCCGTCCTCGTCCCGGCCCTCGCCCTCGACGTGGGCCCCGCCTTCTGGTGGCCGGGGCGGCCGGCGGGCCGGGGTGCCGCGGAGCCGGCCGCCGGCGACCGGCCGGGCGGGGCGGTCCCGGGTGCGAGTGGTCGAGGCGCGGAGAATGCCGGTGGGATCGACCGACGACGACCGTGATCCGATCGCGCTGAGAGGCGCGGATCCGCGCCGGCCGGGCATGGCGGTGCGGATCCGCACGGTCCGCTGTGTCGGCCGGTTCCGGGGCGAGGGCCCACTCGCGGCGCCCTGGAAGCCCGTTGAGTTCTCCGGGCAGGCGCCGCTCGGCCGTCGCGCGACAGTCCGAGAAGCGGTCGGGCCCCAACCGCGAAGCCACAAGCCCGTATCGGCATGCGGACCGGGGGACGGCCTCAAGTTCGCACAGGTCTGGGCAGTCGGGCCCCCGTGCTCTCTCAGCCGGTGCGAAGGACCCGGAAGCGATCGGGTTCCGACGGGTCTCGATCAACGACTTGGACCGGCGGCCAAGCCCACTGCCGAACGTCGATGCCCGGCGTGCGGGAGAACCGGATCTGCCCGCGGGTGCCCTGGACCTCGACGCGCGGCCAGGACCGGGCGATGCTCGCCCGGTCCTCGCCGTGGATACGCAGCACTTCGGCGAGGACGGCGACCGTGTCGTAGCCCTCGAAGGCGACGAAGGAGGGCGCTTCGGCCAGCCGCTCGCGCAGGGCCGTCCCGACTCGTGCACCGAGTGGGCCGAGGCGCTCGGGCAGGTAGCGCAGGAACGGGATCGCGGCGCTGTCGTCGCCCAGCAGCCTCGCCCATTCGGCGAACTCCGGTTGTCCGGCCGGAGCGCCGATCATTGTCCCGGCGAGGCGCCGGTCGCGGCGGACGGACTTGACGATCGTCACCGCCGGCTCCGGGTGGCCGACCAGAAGGAGGAGGGCTGTCGCGCGATGGTCGACGAGTTCGTCGCACACGGCCCTGGGGGTGAGCGCACTCATGTCGAGTTCGACGACGGTGCCGCCGCGCGGAGCGAGGTGGTCCCGCAGAATGCGGGCCCCGGATGTCCAGTAGACACTCGACTCCGCTGCTACGGCGATCCGGCTGTGGCCCGCGCCGAGGAGGAAGTCCGCGTAGATCCTCCACCCGTGGGACTGCGCCGGGGCGAGGCGCGCGACCCACTCCGTCGGCTGTTCGGTGAGTGCGTCGAGGACCGCCGACGAGCAGAGGAAGGGCAGGCCCAGGGCGTCGGCCCTGGTGGCGGCGGTGCGAGCGACGACGCTGTGATACTCACCCACCAGGGCGGCCACACCGAGACCGGCCAATTCGTCCACGGCCGCCGCGGCCCTCTGCGGGTCGGCCGCGGTGTCTCGGACCACCAGCTCAAGGGGTCTTCCGGCGATCCCACCGGCGCCATTGACTTCGTGAACGGCCAGTTCGAGTCCGGCGAGCAAGTGGTGGCCTGCCTCGACCCAGCCGGGCCGGGACAGTGGAACGAGCGCACCGATCCGGACGGAGGATCCGTCGGTCCGTTCCGCACCAGGGGGTGATGGTGGAGTGTTCATGCGTTGGCGTCTCCCGTGTGGCGATTCGGTTGCGGTCCGCCCGGGTCGCGGTGTGGCAGGGCCCGGTGGTACGCGTCCCTCTCGTCCCGCCGTGGCGGGCGCACCCGGGTGACCCTGCCGGACATTGCATCCATCACCATCGCCGACAGGCAACCGATTATTTGTTCGCTGAGCCGCCAGGCTTCGAGCAGCCTTGGCGCGCTCGAGCGATCAACGCATCACCGCTGTTCAGAAGGTGGAACCGGCGAAGGAGGCGGTGGGTGTTCTCCCCGGCGCCGCACCACCGGGGACTGCGGGGTTGCACAGGTGGACCGGCATCCCCGTGCCGGCGCAGATGGCCTTGTGCCCGGCCTTCTCCCGGGTACCGGTCGCCGTCAGCTCCGTGTGGCGTACACGATGAGGTTGTCGACGGGGTGGCCCTGCGCGTCGAAAGCGCCGTCGCAGGTGATGAGACGCAGCGCGCGTTCGTCGGTGGCGCCGTAGACCTTCTTGGTCGGGAAGGCCCTCTTGCTGACGGTCTCGGTGCCGGTGACCCGGAAGTGGAGCTCCGCTCCCCGGTCGTTGCGGATCGCGATGTCCGCACCCTTGCCGATCTTCTTCAGATCGTGGAAGACAGCTTTGCCGAAACGGGTGTCGTTGTGTCCGATGAGGACCGCGGCGCCACGCTCGCCCGGGGTGGCGCCACCGGTGTACCAGCCGGCCGTCATGCCCTTCTCGGCGGGCGGGACCTGGACGGTGCCGTCCTCGTTCAGACCCAGCCGCATCAGCTGACTGTTCACCCCGAGCGAAGCGATGCTGAGCTGGACGGGGGCCGCCGCGGGCTCGGGTCCTCCGGGCTTCCCGGCGTTGTCGGGACCGGCGTCCTTCGCGGCGTCGCGAGGAGCATGCACCTTGCCGCCCGGTGTGTCGGACGCGGCGTCCACGGCGTCGGAGGAGCAACCGGTGAGGACGAGACAGATGACCACGGGAAGTGCGGCGCGCCAGAACGGGGGAGGCGTGGGGGACATGGGGGCTCCAGATCGGGACGGAGATCGGCAGTGGCGCCGCCCGGGAGGGGCGGCGCCACCATGGGGAGGTGCGGCCGTTGCCGACCGATCGACGTGCGGCCGGTTGACGTGTGGTCAACTGCCGCACGTCGTCATCCGCACGTCGTCAACGGCCGTGCCTCGCGGTCGGTTGCCGTGAAGACCGTTGCGTGACAGGCGGTTTCAGCCGTTGCGCCGCGCGGCGGAGCGTCGGCGCAGCACCACCGTGCCCGCTCCCGCGACGAGCAGGGCGGCGGCGGCCGAACCGGCGAGGGCGGTGGTGCTGTCGCCCGAGGAACCGGCCGGCCGCTCGCCCGCGGCGACGCCACCGCGCGGAGTGACGGCGGGCGAGCCCTTGGCGGCGCCGGCTCGCTCGACGGACGGCACCGGAGTGGGACGGTCGCCCGCGGCGACGCCGCCGCGGGGTACCGCCGACGGCTGAGCCGCCCGCGCGGCCGCGGCGGACCGCTCGACGGACGGGGCCGACGGCGAAGGAGTGGCGTCGGCGAAGGCCGCGGCGGACGGGACGAGTACCGCGCCGGCCGCCACGGCGGCGAGGACTGCGGTACGCAGGGACAGGCGGTGGGACATGGGATGGCTCCATTCCAGGTCGGCCTCGGAGGTGCCCGGTCATCGGTTCGCACCGGGCGCGAGGCATGCCGACAGGCTGGCGTGAAGTTATGAAGAAGCTGTCAGAACACTGTGGTCATCGCATCAGGCCGAGTCCGGCCCGCGCTCCGCGGTGCCCCCGGCCGCGGACGCCGAGCCGTACTCTTCCGGCCCCGTACGCACGGGACCCGTCGGCAACCGGAGCGTGAACACCGAGCCCCGGTGCTCGACGCTCACCGCGCTCACCGAGCCGCCATGCGCCTCGACCAGTTTCCTTACGATCGCCAGGCCCAGCCCGCTGCCACCGGTGCGGCGGCTGCGGGATTTCTCGGCACGCCAGAAGCGGTCGAACACATGGGGCAGATCATCGGCCGAGATGCCGCTGCCGGTGTCGGAGACGTCCACGATCACGTCGCCGGTCACCGCGTCGCTCACCGCGCAGTCCGCCGTCACGACTTCGCCCGTCCCGGCTTCACGCGCCGTCAGCTCGTCCGTCGCGGGTCCGGAGACGTAGGCGTGCAAGGTGACATTTCCACCCGCCGGGGTGTGACGTATCGCGTTGGAGACCAGATTGCCGATGGCCTGACGAAGCCGGACCGGGTCGGCCATCAGCTCGGCAGCGGGCGTACCGGCCTTCGGCGTGAGGACCGTCAGCGTGACTCCCGCGGTATCGGCCCGTGCCTGGTGGGCCGCGGCGACCTGGCTCAGCACCTCCTCGGCACGCACCGGCTCGGGGTGCAGCCGCAATGCACCCGCGTCGGCCGCGGCCAGATCCTGGAGGTCGTCGATGATGTGCTGCAACTGCACCGCCTCCGTGTGCAGCGACGAGATGAACGCCGGGTCGGGTTCCGCCAGTCCGTCCTGAGCGGCCTCCAGCCAACCGCGAATGTTGCTCAGCGGGGTGCGCAGTTCATGGGCGACGTCGCTGACCATGTCCTTGCGCTGCCCTTCGAGTCGGGCACGGTGGGCGGCCATGTCGTTGAACGCCGCGGCGAGCCGTCCGATCTCGTTGTCGTCGGTGACCCGCACGGGCGCGGAGTCGTCCCCGTCCCGCATCCGCTGCGCCGCGCCGGTGAGGGCGCGCAGCGGCCGCACCAGCCGGGCCCCGGCCAGTACCGTGGCCCCGACCGTGAGCGCCAGGACGAGCGCCGCGGCACCCGCGATCTTCGCGGTGTTCGCCGGGGAGAGATCGAAGCCGGGCACGGTCGTACTGCTCTCGTCGCCGATGAACAGCAGCGCGGGCGAGGCGACATAGGAACTGAGCTGTTCGCGGCGGGCCGTGCCCACACAGGAGGCGGTGGCCCGGTCGTCGTCACCGGTCCGGACGCTCGGTACGGGGGCGACCGCTTGGGTATTCGTATGCGCGGCCGGCATCGGTTCGGGGCGTGCACCCCAGGACAGGTCCAGATTGAGCTGTACGCCCTCGCGGCCCTGACGTTTCAGGCAGGCGTTGGCCAGCTGGTTGAGTTCCCTCAGCGCCTTGCGCTCGGTGGCTGTCGGGTCGGCCAGGTCGTCGCTCGCGCACCGGGTGCCGTCCATCCGGTCGGGATCGTTGCCGACGACCTCGATGCGCGGGCGACCGCTCGGTCCTTCGACCGCGTCAGCCGCCACCCCGGACCGGCTCAGGCACGCCACACTCCGCTGGGCGGCACGCCTCAACGCCGTACGTTCGGCGGCGGGCAGCCGGAACGGACCGACCGCGCGCGGGTCGACGCGGTCGGCCGTCGCGCCCGTCCGGCCCACCGTCTGGGACAGCGCCGTGTCCATGGACAGCGGATCGACGATCGCCGACGCCTGGGGCGGCAGCGCGGGCGCGGGCGGGGACGGCCGGTCGGCGGAGTCGGCGAGGGGCCGCCGCTGCTCGGTGGTGAGGGCGATCCTCCGGCCGGACCGCCGCGCCAGATCACGCACGGTGCTCTCGACGCCGTCCCAGGTGGGATGGGTCGCCGCGTATCCGAGCAGCGTGTTGTAGATCCGCGCGTCGGCGGTGAGGTTCTGCCCCTGCTCCTGCTTGATGGCGCCGGAGGTGGTCTGTACGGCTATCCAGGCGGTCGCGGCCACCGAACATGCCGCCACCAGCGCCGACACCGCGAGCAGACGGCCGAACAGACTCTTGCGGAGCGGCAGTCGGGCCCGCTCCTGACGACCGGTCCGATGCTCGTCGCGACGCCGCGCCCGCCGTTCACGGCGAGGGGACACGTCGTCCACCCCGCTACGACGACGCACGCGCGGAGTTCCTCGCCGGGTCCGTCAGCTTGTAACCCACACCGAAGACGGTGAGGAGCCGGGCTGGCCGACGCGGCGCGGGCTCGATCTTCTTCCGCAGGTTCATGATGTGTACGTCGACGGTGCGGAAACTGACATACCGGTCGAACCCGTGCAACTCCTCCAGCAGTCGCTGCCGCGTGAAGACCCGCTCGGGCTCGGCCGCCATGGCGGCGAGAATGCGGAACTCACCGGGGGTGCACTCCACGGACCGGCCCTCGACCGCCACCTCGTGCCGTACGGGGTCGACCGTCAGCGCGCCGACCCTCAGTGCCTGGTCCTCGGCGGCTTCGGCGGTCGCGACCCGTCTGGTGCGGCGCAGCAGCGTCCGTACGCGCGCCATCAACTCGCGCGGACTGTAAGGCTTCGTCATGTAGTCGTCCGCGCCCAGATCCAGACCGAGCAGCAGATCGTCCTCGGTGCTGCGGGCCGTCAGCATCAGCACCGGCACATCCCGCCGCTCGGCACGCAGTACCCGTACCACGTCCAGGCCGTCGGCCCGCGGCATCATCACATCGAGCACCAACAGATCGGGCTCCCGGTGCCGGACCTCGGCGAGAACCGCCAGTCCGTCCCCGACGACCGTGACCGTGTGACCCTCGTGTTCGAGGTAACGGCGTACGAGTTCGGCCTGTTTCTCGTCGTCTTCGGCGACTATGACGTTTGCGCACACGCGGACGATCGTAGAGGAGGGCCGCGCGGGCAACCGGTGTCGCCGGACCGCCGGGTTCACCGTGGAGCGGACCACCGGCCCCTGGGCCGGACCCGCGGGCGCCGGACCGGGAAGGGAACACGGCCGAGCGGCAACGGCGGTGCCGAGGACGAGGGGCGCCGTCCTTCGGGGCGTGTCCGGCTTCGGTCCGCCGTGTCCGCGCGAGGGAGGACGCGGACGGCTTCGGTGGCTCCGATCTTGCCGTGGGCCCCGTCGACTGGTCTCGTGTACCGCGGGCGCCGTGGGGCGTCCGTGACGACGAGGTCCACCGGCGGCAGGCGCGCAGACGCGGTCCCGGTGGGGAGAAGTGGTGGGTCGGTGACCGGACAGGACACACGGGGCACGCTGCCCGAGGGGCTCGGCGCGGCGATACGCGGCACCGCCGAGGACATCGCCGCACTGCTGCGCGGGGTTGCCGACACGAGCGTTCCCGTGCCCCGCTCGGAGTGGACCGTCGGGCAGGCGGCGGCGCATCTGGCGCAGGCCAACGAGCTGATGGCGGACATCGCGGGCGGGCAGGAGCGCAGTTACGGGGACGGAACGCCGCAGAGTCTGGCCGCGGCCAACGAGCGCGCGCTCGCCGCCTTCGGGGAACGGGACGCCGATCCGCTGGCCGGGTTGATCGTGACGCACGCCGAGGCGTACCTCTCGGCGGTGGACCGGTGCGGGGCGGACGGCGACGGGAGCGTGGTCACCCCGTTGGGTCCGATGAGCCGGGCAGTGCTGGGCTCGTACCTGCTGACACACATGCTCGGCCACGGTTACGACCTGGCCCGTGCGCTGGGCCGCCCGCACATGATCGACCGCACCCGCGTCGAGCTCTCGCTCCCCTTCCTGATCACCGCGATGCCCCGGGTGATCGATGCCGCGGCCACCGCCGGGCTGACCGCCCGCTACACCGTCCGCCTGCGGGGCGGTGCCCGTTTCGGCGTCACGTTCACCGAGGGCGCCGTAACCGTCTCCCCGCAGCCGACGACCCGCCCGGACTGCACCATCCTCACCGAGCCGGTCGCCTTCCTCCTGATGGCACTGGGCCGCAGTGGTCCCTGGGGAGCCATGGCCCGCGGCCATGTCCTCGCCTGGGGCCGCAAGCCCTGGCTCGCCCCGCGTTTCCCGAGGCTGTTCACGGCGCCCTGAGAGCTGTCCCCGAGCTCCAGGTGTGTCCGGGCTCCACAGGGCGACGAGGCCCTGGGCACAGCGGCACGGGGCCTCGACGGTGGCGAGTCAGACGGTGGTGCTCGCCTGCGGGGCCTCTCCGTGAACGGCACCGGATCCGCTCCTGCGGGCGCGGATCGCCGTGACGGCGCGCCGGATCCACCACGCGATGACGTACAGGGCCAGGGTGCCGATCAGAGTGGCACCCGCGCCCTTCGCCGCGTCGGACATCACCCCTTCGATCACCATGCTCAGCGGCTGCCCGGTTGTCGCCGCTTCCGGACCGGCGAGCCACCACCCGGCGTGGGCGACGGCTCCGACGACCGTGAACAGGGCCATGGCGAGGAGGGCACCGCGCCGCGTGGCGCTGCTGGGCCCGGTGCGGCCCTCACCGGCAAGGAGACGGGCTCGACCGCGCCGCACGTACACCGCGGTGGCGGCCAGGCCGCCGATCGTGCTCGCGTGCTGCAGCGCCCGTGCCCAGGTGAGGCTGCCCACCATCGCTGAGGTGAGCCAGGGCGCATGGGTGACCACGAAGCCGTCGTGGTGGGTGAAGGCATCCCAGACCAGGTGCGTGGCGATGCCGATCAGTGCGGACAGCGTGATCCACCCGGCTCGCCGTATCAGCGTGCCGACCGTCCGGGGCGGCGACGGGGTGACGGGTATGGGCAGCAGGGACGCCAGCGGGCGACGGCCGGCTCGGAACATTCCCCACAGCACGAGGGCGTACGGCAGGGTGACGGTGACAGCGCCGAGAGCGGTGTGCGAGGTGGTGGCGTTGACGAAGGGCTCGTACCAGGACTGCGCGCTGACGGGCGGGCCCGTAGCGACCACGAAGTAGGGCATGTCCGGTGCGACGGCTCCGGAGACGAGCGCGGTCCGGCTGAAGGGCCGTCGCATCAACGGGAGTACGGCCGCGGGGTGGGACAGGGTGAACGGCATGAGCATCCTCTCGCAGGGCCCAATAGTCCGTTGAACGGAATGCTACGTCAAACGGACTACTGGCCACGGAGCCCGCTGTGCCCCGTTCGGATGCTCGGCCGTGATGGGCCGTTCAGAGGGTGGTGCGTCCGGTTCGCCCCGGGCGACCGGCGAGAAGGGTGATCGCGGCGGTGGCCGGCAATGCGGCTGCCAGACATGCGACAGCGGCCGCTCCGCCCCACACCGTGGTGCAGGCGTGGGCGAGCAGAGGCGGGGATGCCAGGACCATCGCCCCCGGCTCGCGGACGCCTCGTGATCGGTTGTGCCAGGTCAGCGCGGCGCCGGTCGCGGCGAGGACCAGCAGCGGCCAGCACCCGTAGTCGGTGCTGACCCACGGCACCGCGTGCGCGTCGACGGCCGCCCGCGGCACGACCACGAGCGCGATCACGGCACCGGCCACCCCTGACCGCCCCGCCGCGGTGCTCTCCAGGCGCCGGTCCGGCGGGCATGCGAGCACCACGGCCGCCATCAGGACCATCGCGGCCGGGGTGACGACCGGGTCACCGAACGCCGGCCCGCTGACCACCGCGGCCGCCGCGAAGGAGAGCAGCCCGGCGACCGTGCAGGGCACCCCCACGCGCCAACGGCCGGACAACGCCGACGCCGCTCCCGCGAACACGATCAGCGACGAGACGAGCAACACGCCCCACGCCCCCGACAGGTCGACTCCGAGCTGCACCCACAACGGGGTGGGTGAGGAGACGAGGCCGATGTACCAGCGCAGAAGGTGCAGGCCGCAAGCGGCGGCCGAGGTGGCCAGGGCGAAGGGATACGCCGGAGCGAGAACCCGCGAGACAGGAGCGGCCGACCCCAGTCCCATCCGCATCCTCAAAGCGTGCGCCGCCAGATCTGCGCCTTCGTGCAGCCGCGATCTCAGCGGCGCGCCCGCGGTCATCTCGCGATAGGTCGCGGCGATCTCCTCGCCGTGGGCCCGTCGGTAAGCGGCGGGGTACAGCCGCAGCACGTGCTGGATCACGTGGCGGCCGCAGAAGGCCGCGTGACGGACAGGCGGCGTGTGGCCTCCCTTGCCGTCGCGGCCAGGCGTTCGGCCTCCACCGCCAGCCGCTCCCGCCCCGACGAGGACAAGGTGAAGATCCGCCGGGCCCGGCCGGCGACGACCTCCTCGCGCTCGACGTCGACCAGGCCGTCGGCCAGCAGGCGGTCCAGGGCCCCGTAGAGGGCGCCCGTCCGCAGCACGACACGGCCGCCGGTCATCGCCTTGACCTCCTGCGCGATGGCGTATCCGTGCCGGGGTGCGTCCGCGAGGGCTGTCAACACCATCACGGTGGGCTCTTGCATCACGCGCTCACTCACCCCACGAAGATAGTCACTCCGCCGGACCATCTCAATGCGGTCAGCCATGTCATGGGCCTCTGCACCCGCGGCCGAGGCCGTTCGACGGATGTGCCCGCCGTGCGAGACGCCGGCCGCTTTCGCCAGGACATCATCATGCTCCATGACGCCGGGACCTGCGGGAAGGAGAGGTGACAACGCCTCCTCGGGACGGACCGACGCGCCACCTGCGGCCCAGCCGCCCGGACCTTCCCCACATGTACGTCCTCGGGCGTGTGTGTGCGTTCCCCGTGTCGGACCGAAACGGTCATCCTCCCCGTGTTCAGGGGATATTGACCCTTCTGACGCTAACGTTGATCCGCACGGTGGCAGCGGCGGTGCCGGGGAGGGCGCACCGCGCGGAACACCCGGGAACGAGGAGTGCGCGACATGCTGGATCCCACTTCGGTGGCGGCCATTTCGGCGGTACTCGGCGCGGTTGGCTCGGGGATGGCCAACGAGGCCGGCAAGTGGGCCTGGGAATCGACCGGCGGTGTCGTACGGCGCATCATCGGCCGGGAGGTCCCCGCCCCCGTCGGTCCGGGTGAACAGGACGACGTGGCCCGCATGGTCCATGAGCAGCTCCGCGCGAACCCGCAACTGGCGGCAACCTGGACTGCGTTCGCGTCACGATTGCCAGGCGGACCCGCTCCGGCCCGAGCCGCGCAGTCACACCTCCCCGCCTCCATCAGGTTCTTCACGGACCGCAAAGAGGCGATGAGGCGGCTGCGGCGCGAGGCGTCCCGGCGCCCGGACGGGCGCCCCCGGCTGGCTCTGGTGCACGGCCCTGACGGCATGGGGTCCAGCACCCTCGCCGTGCACTTCGGATCCACGCCGACCCGGCTCTTCCCCGACGGTCGGATCTATGCCGACCTCGGCGGTCGGGGTGCCGGGAGCGCACGCGACGTCGGAACCGCGCTTCGGGCACTGCTCCGCCAACTCGGAGTGCGGGACGAGGAGATGCCGCCCGCGACCGACCGCCTCGGTGAGTTCTTCCGGCAGTGCGTGTCGGACCGTCGGCTCCTGGTCGTGCTCGACCACGCGCATTCGGCGGCCCAGGTGAGACCGTTCCTCACGTCGGCGCCGGGTGTGTTCACCATCGTCGTCGCCCGAAGCCCGTTCTCCGGCCTCGACGCCGTACGGGTCCCGGTCGGGCCGCTCACGGACCGGGACGCGGTGCGTCTGCTCACCGACATCACCGACAAGTCGACCGTTGCCGCGGCCCGTGCCGCGCTGCCGTCGCTGCTCGCACGCTGTGGCGGTTCGCCGTATGCCCTGCGCGCAGCGGCGGACCGGCTGTCCGCCCCGGCGCCTGCGCTCCACCGGACCGGGACGGACGACGACCCGGTACGCGGGGCGGCGGAGGACAACTACCGGCTCCTGGAGCCGGAAGCCGCCAGGCTGTACCGGCTGATGGCGCTGCGCGGCTGGCCCGCCTTCGACGCCGCGACGGCCGGGCGGACCACGGGCCAGGACCCGTCGGTCGTCGCCGGGCTCCTCGAGGACCTCGCCGACCTGATGCTTCTCGAACGCGGCCGTGACGGGACCGGTGACGGGCGCTACCACTACCGCCCGGCCGTCCGCGCACACGCCGAGGCGACAGCGATCCGCGAGGACGGAATCGCGGCCTGTTCCGCGGCTCTCACCCGCACCCTGCTCGCCTACACGGACCTGGCGACTTCTGCGGCGCATCAGGCGCTCCCGGAGAGCTGGCGCGTTCCGGCCCCCGTCGACGACCGCACCGGGCAGAGCCACGAGGACCGGGGCGCGGCCCTGGAGGTGCTGCTCGCGGAGTCCGGCAACCTCGTCGAGGCCGTTCGTTGCGCCGAGGAGTCGGGCGACCCGGACACCGCCCTGCGTCTGTGCCGTTCCCTGTGGCCGTTGCAGCTCAAGGCGGGCCATCACGAGATGCTGGTACCGGCGCTCCGCGTCGGAGTCCGCCTCGCCGACGCTCATCGGCCGGGAAGCCGCGACGCCGGAGCTCTGCACGCCCAACTCGCTCATTCCTTGACCGAGTTGGGGAGCTGGGAAGAAGCGGCGGCGGAGGCCCTCGCGGCGGCGCGGTCCGAGCGGGCGGCGGGCCACACGCGAGGCCACGCCTCGGCCGTGGAGTTCCTGGGGCTGCTCAGGCTGCGGCAGTGGCGATACCGGGAGGCCTACGAGTGCTTCGACGAAGCGGGCGGCATCCTGGACACGATGGGCGCACACGAGGACGGGACCGCCGACCTGCCGCGCGCGGAGGCGCTGTTGCAACGCCATCGTGGGCGGGCCCTGCGCGGTCTCGGTGAGCCGGAGGAGGCCCGGGAGAGGCTGGGGACCGCACTGCGCCACTTCCGGGCGAGCGGCGACACGTACAACACGGCCCGGACGCTCACCGATCTGGCCGAGACGTGGCTGGACGGTGAGGACACCGGGGCGGCGCTGCCCCTGATCGACGAGGCGATCGCGACGCTCGACGGCCAGCGTGCGGACTACCATCTGTCGCACCTGCTGCGCATGCGGGAGCGCTGCCTGGCTGCCCCGTAACCCCCGGCGGGCGCACGAGGGGCGCCAGGACACGCCTTGGGGCCTCGTCGCAGGCGTCGTTCACCGCGCCGACTCCGGAGGGGGCAGCGGAACGACCCGCACGCCGTACAGGCCGGCACCCGTCCGCACGCGGAGCCCGTCGGTCACCGCCCGTGCGAGCCGCTCGTCGGTCGTGACCGTGTCGTGGCTGCCGGTGGCGAGCCACGCGTACAGGGCTGAGGCGAGGGCTGCGGGGTCCACGCCGGACCCCCCTTCCGTACCTGTGGCGGGCACGGCCACCAATCGGAGCGGCTCCTCACCACGCACCCGGACCACGCACTCGGACGGCCCGGTCACATAGGCCGCCAGGGAACAGCCCTGATGGCGGCGGAGCACCTCGGCGGTCCAGACCGACGGGGACCCGAAACGGGGATCGTCGGGTGCCCCGTCCCGGAAGATGACATCGGCCAGATCCAACTGGTCCACGTCACGGGTGTCCTCGTGCACGGCGACATGCGCGTCCCCGGCCTCGTCCGAACGCACTCCCGGCGGCTCCGTCCAGCGGGCGAGCGCGATCCTTCCCGGTCCGAGCACCTGCGTCAGAACATGCAGGGGAACGGTGACCGTGCCGGGTTCGTAATCGGGAAGCGGGAGCGGTTCGAGCGAGGCCGGCCGACCGGGTTCGGGCGCGCCCATCATCGAGTAGAAGAGTCTGCGCAACCGGACCGCGGATTCGCCCGGCACGGAGGTGGTGAACACGGCCGGCCCCGCCAACGGTCTGTGACGGCTGATGAGTTCCTCGATCTGTGCCGCCAGTGAGGCGGTGGGATCGAGGCGCGGTGCCTCCCGCATGAACGTGGAGATCGGCGCATCGGGATCGAGGGCGTCGAGCGGCGCTGCTCCCAGGAGCACAGGGGTGCCGAGGGCGGCCGCGTAGTAGGTGACGGAACCGTGGTCCCCGATCACGGCATCGGCAGCCAGCAAGGCCTGCCGCCACCCCTTCAGCGGATCGACCAGCGTCAGCCCGCCACGCCGCGCGCGATCGAGCCAGGCGCGGATCTGACCGGGCCCGTGGCCGTGCCAGACATTGGGGTGCAGTACGGCGGCGAATCGATACTCGTCCACGGGGAACTCGGCAGCCACGCGATCCAGTAGCGCGGCCACGGCATCACTCCCGTTGCCGCCCCTGCCTTCTCCGCCGTCACCGAGGAGCGAATCCGAGTTCCAGGTCGAATTGAGCAGGACGAGCCGCTGTCCCGGTCGCACGGCCAGCGCACGGCGGAAGCGCTCGCGGTAGGGCCGGGCGGCGAGCATCCGGTCGAAGCACGGGTCCCCCGCGAGAACGGCGGTCGGTGCCGCCTCGGGGCACGCGGCACTCAGGCGTTCGTACTGCTCGGGGTGGGAGAGCACGAGCGCGTCCGCGACAGGACTGCCCCGCGACAGAAGCCACTCCGGCGCAAGCCCGAAGACGGGCGCGGGCGCCGCCCCCGACCCCGACCCGGTGTCCGGTGTCCGGTGTCCGGTGTCCGGTGTCCGGTGCTGCCAGCCTCTTAGTGTATCCAACGCCGTGCGAGAGAATGGCCAACCTCCCTGAGAGAAGCTCCAGTTGACCGCCAAAGCTCGCGGAGACGACGAGATCCACCGGAGTCTCGACTGCCTGTTCCCACGGCAGGACCGGCACCCCGGTGCCTGCCAGCAACTCGGTCGTGCCGGCGGTGAACGCCGAGGAGCCCGTACAGGTCACCAACAACTGGACGCGCAGGTCGTCGTCGAACAGCGGAAGCACATCGAGCAACCGGGTCGCGGCGGTCACGTTGTGCACGACGACGAGGACCCGCAGGCACTCGGCCCGGGTGGCCCACCGTGCCGCGTCGTCCCCCACCGGCACACGCACCCACTCCGCCCGTCCGTACCCCATCCGTCCACTCCCTGCCCGCCCCGGCCCGCTCGCGGGATCACGATAGTCAACCGGCGCGACCACCGGGCACGACGCGGGGCCGCGCCTCGCCCGCCTCCTGGGCGCGGAGCGGCGGCGCTCCATCCACGAGTCTCTGCTCGAAGTCGTCGCGCGGTACGCCTCCGATGCCACTCGCGGCCAGGGTGTCGAGGTGCAAGTCGCTTACCGGGCAAAGGACTTGATCCTCGCGGAGTGCAGCCGCACGGCTGCCGCCGGGCTTACCCTGGACAACCCCCGGCCGACGGCGGGAACCAGGGTGTTTCGTCCGTATCGAGCCCGGCACGGTCCCCGAGTGAGAAGCCCCAGGTCTCCACCCTCACCGCCCCGGGCCACGGCGCCCGCCACCGCCCCGAGAACCGATCCACCGAACCTCACGGTTCAGAGCCCAGGCGACCCGTCGAAGGCGACCGGCCGCCATGAAAGGATTGCCGATGGAACCTCGCGGCTACCGCATGGTCATATCGACCCGGCAGGATTTCGTCACCACCTCCGCCCATGCCGAGCGCCAGCTCTACACCTGGCTCGAGAAGCAGAAGCGCTACGACGCCTCGGCGCTGGACGAGGGCCGCAACGACATCGCCCCCAACGTCACCCTGGACCGGGATTCGTCGTCCGGCCGGCACGGTGCGTACACCCGTTGGCGGATGCGCGAGACACCATCGCCGCAGCACGGTACGTGGCAGTCCACTCTCGTCGTCCGGGACGACCCGCAGGACGACGAGCGCCGCACCTGGATCCAGGTCGATGTCGAGCACCGGCCCACCTCTGCGGACCAGCACCCCACACGTGCCAAGACCCCCGGCATCGCGCGTCTGCTTCTGGACTCGCTCGACGCCCGGGACGGCCTGGCCGAGGTCAAGGCCAAGCCCGCCTTCATCGAGCCCGAGGACGTTCCCGAGGTCATCGAGGAACTCTGCGATGCGGAGCGCCGACTGCCGATCGTCGTCGCCAGCGTTCCCTACGGCGCCGACCCCGACGTCTGGGCCGATTCGACGGTGGAGAAGGCGTACAGCCATCTCTCCGGCCTCGCCGTGCTGTACGTCCTGTCTCCCGAGGCCCAGCCCTCCTTCAACCAAGCCCTTGAGTTCCACCCGGTGTTCGGCGGCGGCATCCGCACGTACGTCCCGGGAATCGACCCCGCCTGGAAACCCGACGCACAGCGGCACCCCGTGATGTCCCGGCGGACCATCGAGGCCGACGTACGCCGAGCCGCCTCCACGCTCGCCTCGCTCCCGCAGCGTCTGGCCCTGTACCAGCCGTTACCGGGCGCCCTGGATTCGCTGCCCATCCTGCGGACGAGGCCGCGCCCGCAGGAGCACGGCACGAACGTCGAGAAGCTCACCGGCGAGAACGCGACCCTGAACGCGATGCTTGCCGAGGCCGAGGAGACGGAGAGTTCGCAGGCGCAGAAGATCAGTGAACTCAAATCGGACCTGGGCAAGGCGGACCGTGTCGCGCACGAGCTCCGCGGTGAGAACGAGGAGCTGTACGAACAGTTCCGGTCCGCACAACGCCAGGTCCGCTTCCTCCAGGACAGGCTCGCGGAAGCCGGTCAGTACGAGGCTGCCTACTCCACTCCCGAGACTCTTGATCTCGACTATCCGGGGACCTTCTCCGATCTGCTCGACCGGCTCGGCGAGCTGCCGCATCTCTCCTTCACCGGCAAGGCGAAGATCACCCGTGATCTGGACAGCCAGTCCGTGGACAGCTGGCTTCGCGTGGCATGGGACGCGCTGCGCGCCCTGAACTGCTACGCCGAAGCGTCTGCGAACGGCTCGGCCGGCGGCGACTTTCTCAGCTGGTGCAAAGGGGAGGAGTCGCGCGACCATCCCTTCCCGGCGGCCAAGGTCGCGATGCGGGAGTCGGACACCGTCGCCCGCAAGGACAAACTCCGGCGCGAGCGCATGCTTCCCGTGCCGAAGGAGGTGCATCCCGACGAGGTGGTCTTCATGCAGGCGCACCTGCGTATCGGCTCCGGCAACACCATCGCGCCCCGGCTGCACTTCTACGACGACGGGCCCCAGACCGGCCTGGTGTACGTCGGGTACCTCGGCCCTCATCTGCGCAACACTCTGACCTGAGACCCGACCCGACCGTCCCGGTCCCGCTCGGACCGGGCCGGTTCCACACACCGTCAGGCCTCCGCCGCGTACCGCACGAACCGGCGCCGGCCTTTGGGGCCGACCGCGAACACCGAGCGGCTCACCCCTCCGGAGTCCGCGACATGGACGGCCTGTTCGGTGGCAGCGACCTCCACGCTGTCGTCGCCCCGGCTGCGATCGCAGCCCGACTCCCCTGTCCCGTCGCCCCGATGTCGAGGCTGAGGACTCGGCGGAGTCCCTGATGCGTATCCACGAAGGTGTGAAGCGGACGGATGCGGCGACCCGGGTTCCGACACCCGGCACATGGCGATACGACACACCCCTGCGCCCCATGCCTATGGGTGCCCACCCCATGGGAAGGTCTCCGGCACCGTCCTACCGTGGCGGACCTTGACCACCGAGCCCACCCCGGACGGAGAGCCGCGATGCGCAGAGCGACGAGCACCTTGCTCGGCATGCTCCTCACCCTGCTGAGCCTCGGAGCAGCCACCACACCGGCCCACGCCGCTCCCCCCGGCCACCTCAGCCTCGAAGCCACCTACACCACCGTCGCCAACGGATGGGACCGTGTCGACCGCTACCTCGACACCACCAGCGGCTTCCATGCCGAGCAGTACCCCCAGGACGGCCGTGGCGACCAGGACGGTCAGCGACGCACCTTCTTCGGCGGTGTCAAGCAGCCCTACTCGGGCCGCTTCCTCCTCTACTCCGCCCCCGGCTGGAACAGCGGCAGTCACCAGACCCCCGTTCTCCTCGTCCACGGCGCCAACGACAACGCCGACCGGGCCTGGGCCAACCCCGGCGAAGCCGGTGGCTACGGCTGCGGGGCCGTCTCCTGCCCCAGCACCGGACTCATGCAGTACCTCGCCGCCCGCGGATACCGGGTCTTCGCCGTCAACTTCGCCCACAAGCAGGGTGACAACCTGATGCAGGCCCAGCAGGTCGGCGACGCCATCGCCGTCATCAAGGACCGGCTCGGCGTCAGCCAGGTGGACCTCGTCGGCTGGAGCAAGGGGGAGATGTCCACCCGCGCCTACGTCTCCTCACTGCGACCCACCTGGGGACGCCCCTACGCCTCAGACGTACGCCGCCTCATCACCCTCGGCGGCCCCAACGGCGGCTACGACTACCCCTTCGCCCACGGCTGGGCCCACGACTTCAGCATCTGGCCGCAGTGCGGCGGCAGCGTCAACGCCCCCTCGCCCCACCTCTACATGACCTGCTACGGCACCTACACCGCCCATCCCGAATTCGCCTTCGCCCCCACCGACGGCTACGACGTCTATCCGGGCCAGCGGCAGATGCTCGCCCGCTGGGATGCCACCTACGGCATCGACATGACCCAACAGGACTGGTACACCACCTACCACGGCGGCCAGGGCTTCTACACCTCCGGCACCGGTATCCAGACCGCGATCGACGCCGGCTCCCTGATCGCCCCCCTCCACAAGGCAGGCATCCCCGGGACCGTCGCCACCTACCTTCTCGCCGGTGGCTCTCCCACCGTCCTCGGCATCTACAACGAGAACCGTGGCCCCAGCGACGGCGTGGTATTCGTCGACAGCGCACTCGACCGTACCGGCATCGCCAACGTCGCAGGCACCGCCCTCATCTCCACCGCCAACCACCTCCAACTCGGCTGGCACTCCTCCGCCTGCGCCCAGATCGCCGCCTGGCTCGGCTGACCCCGCCACACCGAAGGACGGACCATGACCTCGCCCGCACTCCTCCCCGGCGTCCACGCCCGACGCGTCACCACCCCCCGACTCACGGTCAATCTCCTCGAACTCCAGGACCGGACCGGCGAACCCGTCCTCTTCGTCCACGGCAACGTCTCCGCCGCCACCTTCTGGCAGCAGACCATGCTCGACCTTCCCGACGCCTACCGGCCCCTCGCCGTCGACCTCCGCGGCTTCGGCGACACCGATCCCCTCCCCGTCGACGCCACCCGCGGCGTCCGGGACTACAGCGACGACCTCAGCGCGTTGCGTGACACACTCGGGCTCGACCGCGTCCACCTCGTCGGCTGGAGCATGGGCGGGGGCATCGCCCTCCAGCACCTCCGCGATCACCCCACCGCCGTCCGCAGCCTCACCCTTGTCAACCCCGTCTCCCCCTACGGCTTCGGCGGCACCCACGGTCCGGACGGCCGACTCAACCACTCCGACGGCGCCGGTTCCGGCGCGGGTACCGCCAACCCCGAATTCGTCCAGCGCCTCAAAGACGGAGACCGCAGCGAGGACTCACCACTCTCCCCCCGCTCCGTCCTCGGCTCCAGCTACGTCAAACCGCCGCTCCGCCACGCACTTGAGGACGTCTTTGTCGATGCCATGCTCTCCACCCGCACCGGAGGCGACCACTACCCCGGCGACACCCGTCCCAGCGACCACTGGCCCGGCACCGCTCCCGGCTCCCGAGGTGTCCTCAACGCCATGGCCCCCAACCACTTCCGCATCGACGACCTGCACCGGATCGACCCCAAACCGCCCGTCGGCTGGATCCGTGGCACCGACGACCTGATCGTCTCCGACACCTCCCTCTTCGACCTCGCCCACCTCGGTGCCCTGGGCGCCGTCCCCGGCTGGCCCGGTGCCGAGCACTGCCCGGCCCAGCCCATGGTCGCCCAGACCCGCCACGCACTCGATCACTACGCCGCCACGGGCGGCCCCGTCCGCGAAACCGCCATCCCGGACGCCGGCCACGCCGTTCACATCGACAGGCCCGAGGAGTTCGCCGCCGCACTCCTGGACACCCTCGCCGCGGGCCGGTGAGGCGGCCGGGCAGTGGGTCGGCGTACTCGATCGTGGCGACGCCTGCGCGGCGACGTACACGGAGCGTAATTGCTCTGACGTCCAGGTAGGTTGAGGCCACAATGTGATCGCTTTCGCGTTCGGAGGTCTCCATGAGTGAGCAGCAGTCATCCGTCACCCCTCCCTCCGGGCCGATGTCGGACCGGATCGATACCACCAGGCCTCATTCCGCCCGCTTCTGGAACTACTTCGTGGGCGGCAAGGACAACTACGAGGTCGACCGTGAGATCGGCGACCAGATCAAGGAGTTCTTCCCGGGCCTTGTCGACGTGGCGGTGGCGGGGCGGCAGTTTCTTCGACGTTCGGTGAGTCATCTGGTGGAGGAGCGGGGAATCCGGCAGTTCCTCGACATCGGGACCGGGCTGCCCACAGCGGACAACACCCATCAGGTGGCCCAGAGCCTCGCCCCCGAGGCGCGCATCGTGTACGTGGACAACGACCCGCTCGTGCTGGCGCACGCTCGCACCCTGCTCACCAGCACACCCGAGGGGGTCACCGACTACATCGACGTGGACCTCTACCAGCCGGACGCCATCCTCGCCGAGGCCGCGAAGACGCTCGACCTCGACCGGCCGGTGGCCCTGATGCTGCTCGGCATACTCGGCCACGCGGGCGACTTCGCGCGGGCCCGTGAGGTGGTGGGCGAGCTGATGGCGGGCCTGCCGACGGGCAGCCATCTCGTGGTGTACGACGGCACACGCACCAGCGAGGGGATGATCGCCGCGGAGAAGGCGTACATCGAGAGCGGTGCGGTGCCGTACTACGTTCGCGAGCCCGGCGAGATCGTCACGCTCTTCGACGGGTTGCGGCTGCTCGACCCCGGTTTCGTCCGGCTCAGTGAGTGGCGGCCCGACGCCGACAGCGCGACTGTCTCTGCGGACGTCGACGCCTTCGGCGGAATCGGCGTCAAGGAGTGACGCGAGGCGGGTTGTCGGCGGCTGCCGAATCCTCGGATGTCCGTGCTGCGTGGGCTTGCCTCGCAACTGTCCACGCTCGCACCGATGTCGATGGTGGTGTCGCCTTCCCTGCCATGGGCCGGTGCCTCGGCCCGCACGCGCCGGGGGCAGAGGCGCCCACCGTGAACCGTCGCGCCGCTCAAGACCGTGCACGACTACTACGCGAAGTGGACGCCGAACCACTGCTCGGCGCCCCACGCCTCGAACCGTTCCAGTTCGGTGAACCCGAGCTTCGCCGCGAGGCGCATCGAGCCGGCGTTGGCGGTCTGGGTGTAGAGCACCACCGGCTCACCGGGCAGCGCGCCGGCAAACCAGTCGAGTGCCGCTGTGCACGCCTCGGTGGCATACCCCCGGCCCCACGCCTGCGGCAGGAACAAGTAGCCGAGCTCGGTCCCGCCGGCCGCCAGACGGTGGTTGCTCGGACTCTCGGGGGCATGCGGTTTGAGCTGGATCGTGCCGATCACTGCTCCGTCGAGCTCGACCGCGAACCAGCCACGGCGCTGCCCGGGCACGTCGGGCACCGTGCGTTCGAGCTCGGCGCGCGGTCGAGGGCCACCGAGGTAGGTGTTCACCTCTGGCGAGGCGTTCAGCTCGATGACCGCCGCACGGTCCCGGGCCTCGGACTCGCGGAGTACGAGCCGCTCGGTCTTGATCGGGGCAGGTGGCCAGGCGAGGGCTCCGTGGTCGGTCATGCCGGCCAACCTAACCAGCAGACTCAGAAGCGATCAAGACTCGCCGACCGATCAACCCACCGACCCCGGCCTCGCCCTCACCAACGGGGCCGGTCCCTACAGGCCACGACTGTCGGCCACCTGCCGTTCCAGCGTCGGCAGGTACGAAGGATCGGGGGGTAGAAGTCGCACCCGGCGCACTGGAAGCGGATGCGGCAGTGCTGACCACCGGCCTTGACGTTGCTGGGCTCGCTGCATCCACCGTGGGGAACTGCGGCCGTTTGTCCCTCGTAGGCCGGCGCGTCACTGAAACCACGACCGTTGCCGTGCCGGTCGGTGGTCATCCGGGCCACCGTCTCGCCGGTCGTGCGCTTCCGTTCCAGGGAGACCTTGTAGTAGCCCAACGTGGTGTCGGTTTCGCGGTGATCCATCAGTTCTCGAAGGTGGTCCACGTGGACGCCGGCGTCGGCGCCCTGTTGCCCGTAGGCGTGCCGAAGGCCGTGGAGGATGTGAGGCGAAGAGTCAACAGGCGGGTCCCGAGAGGCGAGATCGACCGACTACTCCGCCGACCTGCCGGACTTTCCCCGTCCAAGCTTCCTTTCTACGTTGATGACTACGTCTGGGAGTACGTCCACAGAAGAGTGACGCGACGGAGCGCGCCAGCGGCCGTGGACCTGGAACAACAACTGCCCGCAGCGCCAAGAGAGGCTGTTATGGCGAGAGAGGATGGCCCCGAGCCTATGTGCTGACTTGCGTCAACAGGGCGGGCCGTCGCGGGCTGTATTCGGACAGGTTTGCTGTCTCATATCGCCAGATCCAGATTCCGCCACCCATAGGGACGGAAGGGCGCGTCTAGGCTCGCTGCTGTGGATGCCGAAGTTGCGGGGCTCGTCGGGGCGCTCGGCGGGGGAGTGATCGGTGCCGCCGGAGCTTCGTTCGCTGCGCTTGTCGCCTTTCGGGGTGCGCGCTATCAGTCGGACCGTCAGGCGGAGGCTACTCGTGAGCAGTGGTTGCGTCAGATCCGGCGTGACTTGTACGTCGAGTTCATCGCTGCTTGCAGGATCTGCTACAAGGAGATGCAATCAGCGGTCGCAGACTCCGGAGCGGTCGATGCGGCAGGAGTCCAGCGATGGACCGAAGCGGCACTGACCGTAACCAACGCATATCGAGCGATGGAGCTTGAAGCCCCGGACCCTCTGGTCCGGCTCGCTGAGAGGCTGCAACTCATGAGCGCCCCGCCGGGGGCGGTACTCGACGCCGCAGTGAACGGCAGCTCTCTCGTCCACGCGGACAACCTGAGGGCTGAGCAGGTGTTGATCACCTTTTACGAACTGCTACGGGTCTTCGTCGTGGATTGCAGGAACTCGCTTCAGGGCGATCAGCCGCCCGGTTCCTTCGCACCGGTCCGGGTTTAGGAAGCCTGCTCCAGGAGGCGTCGGGGATGTTCAGTGTCGGCAGGCGACCTGTGGCCGTACCAGACGCCGGCTCATCCGCGTGACCATCGACCGCCGGAACACCGCCTCGCTGCTGGCCGGCAACGTCTCGTAGTCCCGGGCCGGGCGGCGGGAGTTCATCAGCCACGCGAACGTGCGATCTGCCACCCGGCGTCTGGGGAGCACCACGAACCCTGCCATGGCGTCGGTGTGCTTGACGATCTCCAAGGTCAGGGCGAGTTCGTCCCGGCACCAGTCGACGAGGCCGCTGGTGTGGCCGCCGTCTGCCCACACGAGGGTGATGTCACGGTGCAGGCGGCGCAGCCGCTGCAGCAGGCCCGAGGCGGCGTCCCGGTCGCCGATGTTCGCGGCGGTGACCGTGACGACCAGGAGCAGACCGAGGGTGTCGGTCAGGATGTGCCGTTTGCGGCCCGGCACCTTCGTCCTCACGAGGGATCATACGGTTGCCGAGCAGTCGAAGAACTGCCGGTACTCGACCAATCACCAGGTCGTCATCGATGCTGACCCCCGGCTCGTCGTCGCCGTCGGTCGGCCGCTGCCCGGCAACCGCAATGATTGCAAGGCGTGGGAGCTTTGCGGCGCGAAGGCCGCCGTCGGCCGGGCCACAGCCATCGCGGACGGCGGCTACCGGGACATCGGCCTGCTCATCCCGCACCGCCGTGAACGCGGCCGGACCGAATTGCCGGCTCGGAAGGAGGAGCACAACACCTCCCACCGCAAGGTCCGGGCCCGCGTCGAGCATGTCTTCGCGCGGATGAAGGCCCGGAGAACCTTCGCGACCGCCGTCTGAAAGGCGACGGCGTTCACACCGCCGTGCTCGGCATCGCCCGGCTGCCCAACCTCGCCCTCACGGGACAGCTCTCGCCCCGTGCGAGACCGGAGAGGTCCGGGACAGGCGGCTCCCCAGATCTTCGGCTCGGAGGATGCTCAGTCGATACAGAACTCGTTGCCCTCGATGTCCTGCATCGGGATGCACGACTCGTTCTCGTCATCGGCCAGCAGCGTTTGCACGTGTACCGCACCGAGCGGGACCAGTCGTGCGCATTCGGCCTCAAGTGCGGCGAGGCGCTCCTTGCCCACGAGACCGGTGCCGACCCGCACATCAAGATGCAGCCGGTTCTTGGCGGCCTTCCCTTCAGGAACGCGCTGGAAGTACAGTCGCGGGCCCACACCCGAGGGATCCATGCAGGCGAACCATGAATCCCGCTGCTCAGGCGGCTGTGAACGCTTGAAATCATCCCAAGTGGCAAAACCCTCCGGTGGTGGCGGTACGACGTACCCCAACACCTCGCACCAGAAACGAGCGAGACGCTCAGGTTCTGCGCAGTCGAAGGTGACTTGGAACTTCTTGATCGCTGACATCGGTGCACCGTACCAAGGGACTTGAGGCTCTGCCGTTCATTTCTCCCGTCTGCCCGGCGGCGCCCGTCCGTCCCGCCCGTCAGCCCGGCGCGTCCGACAGGGCCTTGTCCGCCGCGCCGCCCGACGCGTGCCACAGCGTGGTGACCGGAACCCATACATGGACTCCCGCGGGCATGCCCACGGTGGCCGCGCGGAAGGTGACTCCCTGGTGGGAGGGGTCGGCCGCCACGGACAGGCTGCCGACGACATGTCCTTCGGTCGCCCCGGGGGCCGCCGTGCGTACGGCGGCGTACGCACGCTCGCCCGCGGTGAGGACGTATCCGCCGCTCCCGGCGGGGGGTACGGGCTCGGCGGAGCCGTCCAGGCTTCTGAAGGTGACCGTCGGGATCCGGTCCACGGCACAGGTCCGGTCGCCGTGGTTGGTGACGCTGATCCGGGCGACATTCCGCTGTCCGCCGGGTGCGGCATGCACCTCCAGGGCCCGCTCCGGGCAGATCCCGGGACGGCTGTCGGTCCGGGCAAGAGCCGTGCCGGTCGTGGCCGACACCAGGGCGGCGGTCAACGTCAGGGCGGCCGTGGCGGTGCGTGCGAGGGCGAGGGAGGAGTGGAGACGCATGGTGTTTCTCCTGTTGGATCGACGGCCTGCGGGCGCGACCGGACGGCCCGGCGGCCCGGTGGGCCGCCATGGACAGTGTGACCCGAGTCTCTCGAACCTTGCGATATATCGGACGTATCGGTCGGTGTATCCGGATGCCGGCGGCGGAGTCGATCTCGGAGCCCGCGCCCACGCCCGTCCTCCTGCCCCGTGCACCGCTACCGTGCCCGGAGCGTCGCCGTCACTTCGCGGTCGGGCTGGAGCGTCAGCGCCGGTACGGGGTTGACGACGCCCGGGTCCACGTCCAGTCGGAACCGGCGGGCCAGCACCGCCAGGATCAGCACCGCCTCGACCATCGCGAACCGCGTCCCCAGGCAGACCCGGGGGCCGCCGCCGAACGGGAACCAGGCGTACTCCGCGATCTCGTCGCCCGTCTCCGGGTCCCAACGTTCGGGGCGGAACTTCTCCGGCTCGGGAAACCAGCGTTCATCACGGTGCGTCGCCCACTGGCTCGTCCACACCCTGGTGCCGCGCGGCATCGGGACACCGCCGATCCGCGCGCCCTCCTTGGCGACGCCGGTGACCAGCCAGATCGTCGGGTAGAGACGCAGGGTCTCCTTGACCACGCACTGGGTGTACGTCAGCCGGGCGTAGTCGTCGAACTCCGGCTCCCGGTCGCCCAGGACCCGGTCCAGCTCTTCGTCGAGCGCGGCGCGCGCCCGGGGATCGCGGGACAGCAGATACCAGGCCCAGACCAGCGTCGAACTGGTCGTCTCGTGTCCGCCGATGTACAAGGTGACCGTCTCGTCGCGTATCTCCTGGTCCGTGAGGCTCGCGCCTGTCTCGTCCACCGCGGTCAGGAGCCGGCTCAGCAGGTCGGGGCGGTCGTCCCCGCCGTCGCGGTGCCGGGCGACCACCCGCCCCACCTCGGCGTCGATGACCGCGGCCGCCTTCCTGATCCTGGCCCGGCCCGGCGTCGGCACCCAGTCCGGCAGGAGCGCGCCGATACCGGCGAACTCCTTGCCGATCTCCTGCTGTGCCACATCCATGGCCCGGCCCATCGCCTCGGCGTCGGCCGGGGTGTCCACACCGAAGATCGTGCGGACCGCGATCCTCTGCGTCAGCGCGGCCATCTCCCGCTTGACGTCCACGCGTTCACCGACGGACCAGGTGTCCGCCAGCTCCACCGCGCTGCTCGCCATCGTCGCCGCGTACGAGCGCACCTGCTTGGGCCGTACGGAGGGCTGCACCAGCGACCGCTTCCGTCGCCAGTCCGTACCGCGGGCCACCACCACGCCGTTGCCCATCACCGTGCGGAAGGCGATGCCGAGTGCAGGCTGGTCGAAGGTGCGTTCCGTCTCGGTGAGCAGTTCGCCGATGCACTCGGGATCGGCCACGTACACGCACGAGTTGGGGCCGAATCGCCAGCCGACCATGTCCCCGTGACCGCGCAGCCGCTCGAAGAAGGCAAGGGGGTTCCTCGCGAACCACGGCAGGTTGCCGAGAAACGGCAACCCCTTCGGGCCGGGGACGATCGTGTGGCCTCGCGGTTCGGCGCCGACGGCCGGTCCGGTCTCCGTGGACATGAAAGTCTCCGCTCCCTTGTGGCGCACCCGACGGGGTGCGCAGCGACCTGGCCTCAGAGGTCCCGCACGGCGCGGACGACGTCATCGGCCTTGTGCGGTACGTGAGTTGTCGAGGGTAGCCGTCGTGGTGCCCGGAGCGCGCGGGTGGCGGGGCGGCGGAGGGGGATCTGCGCGCCGTCGCCGGACGGACTCGGTTCCTGAGCCCGTCCGGCGACACCTGTCGGGGGGCTCCCGGTCCGGAGCCCGTCCCGCGACAGGTGGGTCAGACGCCCGGCGGAACCCGGGACGGGCGGCCGCTGCCGCGGGTGAGGGAGTAGCCGAAGACCGCCGCGATCGCCCCCAGGACGCCACCGCCGACCGTCCACAGCCAGCGGTCGGTCCACCAGCCGGAGGCCCAGCCGTCCTCGGGCTCGCTGCCGAGCGAGACCTTGGTCGACGTGTCCTCACCACCGGTGGCAGGTGAGTCCGACGCGTCCGAGGCCGGTGAGACGACGGACGTACCGGGGACCAGCGGCCGGGCGAGCGTGCCGTCGACGTCCGCGGCGCCGCCCGTGTCGGCCGACGTGACCTCGACCTCGGTCTGCACCGGAAGACCGAGGTCCGCCGAGGGCAGATCGACGACCGTGAGGCGCACGTAATAGCTGCCCGGCAGCGGGTCGTTGGCCCACGGCTCGGACCAGGCGCGGACGGTTCGCAGCACACAGGTCAGCTCGACGGTCGACGCGTCGGCCGCCGCCTTCCCGGTCTGACGGCCGTACATGCAGGCCTGACGGCGCCGCAGTCCGTCGTACACGTCGACCTGCCAGGTCGACGCGCCGTGCCGGGTGGCGGTCTCCGGCAGGGTGATCTTGGCCTTGATGGTGGAGCGCTGGCCCGCGTCGGCGGGGAACACCCAGTACAGGTAGTCACCCGTGGAGGCACCGGCGGTGGCGCGCTGGTTCTGCTGGATCGCCGTGGCCGTACGGAAAGTGGTGCCGGCCTCGGTGGGGCCGGACGCGCTCTCGGAGGCGCTCGGGTCCGGGCTCGCCGACGGGTCGTCGGCCGAGGCGGCTCCCGCCGACGTCAGCAGGGCGAGGCCGGTCAGCAGCGCGCCCGCGAGCACACGTGTCGTACGCATCATCAGTTGGTCCTCCAGACGGCGACGCGCCAGCGCGAGATCCAGCCGGTCAGCAGGCCCGCGACCAGCCCGGTCAGCACCAGTACGCCGAGCAGCCACCAGCCGTGGCCGAGACCGAACGCGGCGACATCCGCCGCGTCGTCCGGGGCGTCCACCAGGTCCACGGTCAGCTCGACCGGCATGCCGGGCTCGGTCTTCACCGAGGCCGGCGCCGAGAAGGAGTTGCTCAGCTGGAGGCACACCGTCTCGGCAGGAGGTTCGGTGCCGTCGTCCGCGGCGTCCTGCTCCGGCTTCGGGTAGCGCAGGCCGGAGGAGATCGCGTCGGTGCGGCCGGTGCCCGACTCCGAGCCCCGGACGATCTCCCGCCCGTGCACGGTCACCGCGCGCAGCAGCACACCGTAGTCGTCGTTCACGGCACGGTCCGCCGAGACGCTGACCGAGGCGCGCAGTTCCTGGCCGGGGCGCACGTCCACCCGGTACCAGCGGTGCTCGCCGATCTTCTCCCGGTCGGTGTACAGACCCGCCTTGAGCTCGGGAGCCTTGGAGCAGCGGTCCGCTCCCTCGGTCGCCACCGGCGTGACGACGGGCTCGGCCGCCCGGTCGACCAACTGCTTGACGCGGCTGGAGAGTTCATCGCTGTGCTGGACGGCGGTGTAGGTGCCGCCGGTGGCCTCGGCGATGCAGGTCAGCTGCTCACGGATCTTCGCGTTCGGCACCAGGCCCAGCGTGTCGATGACGAGGTGGATGCCGCGGGCCGCGATGTCACGTGCCACCTCGCACGGGTCGAGCGGGCCGCAGGTGTCCTCGCCGTCGCTGATCAGCACGATCCGGCGGGTGGAGTCACCGCCTTCGAGGTCGTCGGCGGCGCCCAGCAGGGCCGGGCCGATCGGGGTCCAGCCGGTGGGTGCCAGGGTGGCGACGGCGGTCTTCGCCTCGGTGCGGTCCAGCGGACCGACCGGATACAACTGCTTGGTGTCCTTGCAGCCGACCTTCCGGTCATTGCCGGGGTAGTCGGCGCCGAGCGTCCGGATGCCGAGCTCCACCTGCTCGGGCACCGCGTCCAGGACCTCGTTGAACGCGTGCTTCGCCGCGGCCATCCGGGACTGGCCGTCGATGTCACGGGTCCGCATCGAACCACTGACGTCGAGCACCAACTCGACCTTGGGGGCGGCTTTGGTGGGGGTCTCGTCGGCTGCGGCGGGAAGTGCCGTACCGAGCCCGGCGGTCAGGGTGGCGAGCAGAATGCCCACCCCGACCGTCAGCCTTCTTCTTATGATCATCGCCGGATACTATTGAAGATCGCTTCGCTTCCCCAAACCGGTCCGACGGTGGCCGCGGGGCCGCCGCCCGGGGCGGCTCGGACGAAGTGGCAGCCGGTCGGCGCCCCTTGCCGGGTGTGTCGGGTGTACGGGAATCAGGCTCCGCCCAGCAAGGGGGCCGCGGCCCGGTCCAGAACCGATCCGACCCGCTCCCAGGCGTTCGAGTCCCTTTGTGTGGCGGGGAGTTGAGATTCCTTTCCGGTGTCCCAGCCGGTGCTGATCGAGACCGGGTCGTCGCCGGTGGCCGCGGCGGCGGCGAGTGCGGCCGCGCCCAGGGCCACCAGTTCGCCACTGTCCGGAACGATCAACGGGCGCCCGGAGAGCCGCCGTACCGTCTCCACCCAGGCGTGCCCCCGGGCGCCGCCGCCGATCAGGCGCAGCGGCCGGGCGGCGACCTCGGGGTCGGCGGGGTCGAGGCCACAGGCCCGGAGAAGTTCGTCGAGTGCACGCAGCACGGTGACCACCGCGCCCTCGTAGGCGGCGCCGAGGAGTTGCTGCGGGGTGGTGTCGTGCCGGAGTCCGGTGAGCAGACCGGCGGCGGTGGGCAGATCGGGGGTCCGCTCGCCGTCGAGGTAGGGGAGGAGCACCGCTTCGCCGCCGGGGACCGCGTCCTCGCGGTCCAGGCCGAGCAGCGCGGCGATCTTGTCCACGGCGAGAGTGCAGTTGAGGGTGCAGGCCAGCGGGAGATACGTACCGTCGGTGGCGGCGAAACCGGAGAGCGCCGTCGAGGCGGGCCGGGTCCGGGAGGCGGCGAAGACCGTTCCCGAGGTGCCGAGGCTGAGGACGGGGTGGTCCAGCAGTCCGGCGCCGCCGAGTCCGAGGCCGACGGCGGCACTCATGTTGTCCCCGGTGCCCGCTGCCACGGCGATCGAGGCGGGCAGGCCGAGCGCATCGGCGGCCTCGGACGTCAGCGAGCCGATGCGGGTCGCTCCCGTCCGAGCAACCTCGGGAAGCAACGAGGCGTCCAGGCCGAGGAGTTCGAGCAGCCCGGGGTCGTAGGCGCCGGTCGCGGTGGAGTACCAGCCGGTGCCGGAGGCGTCGCCGGGGTCGGTGACGGCGGCACCCGTGAGGCGTTCGGTCAGGAAGTCGTGGGGGAGACGGACGGCCGCGGCCCCGGCGGCGTTCTCCGGCTCGTTCTCCCGCAGCCACTGCCACTTGGACGCGGTGATGGCGGCCACCGGCACCGACCCGGTCCGTGCGGTCCAGGCCGCGGCCCCGCCCAGTGCCGCGGTGAGTGCGGCGGCCTGCGGGGCGGAACGGGTGTCGTTCCAGAGCATGGCGGGGCGCAGGGAGCGTCCGTCGGGGCCGAGGACGACAAGGCCGTGCTGCTGTCCGGCGACCGCGATGCCGGTCACGGCGGAGGCGGCGACGCCGGACTCCTTCAGGCCGGCGGCGACCGCGTCGCACAGCGCCCGCCACCACACCTCCGGGTCGCTCTCCCGAGCCCCCGCCTCGCCGGTGACGACATGCGGTGCGCGGCCGACGGAGAGCAGCCGGCCGGTCCCGGCGTCGACGAAGGCGGCTTTGGTGGACTGCGTGGAGCTGTCCACGCCGATGACGACGGTGCCTGGCGGCATGGGCGGCCTCATTCCTGTGCTGCGGGCGACGGGGAACCGGGGCGACGGCTGCGGAGCGTACCTCGCCGAGGGGGCGGCTGCGGGAACCCACCCGTTGATTTGATCGTACGGAAAACAAATTACGTGATCGATCTCGCCGGGAACAGTGATCGATCGGCTGTTTCGCCGATGAGGGGTTACGCGTCCAGGGGGTCGCGTGCATGATTAGTCATGACAGTGAACAAATAGGGTTTGGTCACCTCGACCAGCCATGGAACCCCTCAGTACCGAAGGCGGAGACGATGACGGAACGCTTCACGCCCACCCCTGACGACAAGTTCACCTTCGGACTGTGGACCGTGGGCTGGCAGGGCCGTGACCCCTTCGGTGACGCGACCCGTACGGCGATCGACCCGGTCGACTCCGTCCGGCGGCTCGCGGAGCTCGGTGCGTACGGTGTGACATTCCACGACGACGACCTGATTCCGTTCGGCTCGACGGACAGCGCGCGCGAAGGGATCGTGAAGCGGTTCCGGCAGGCGCTGGACGCGGCCGGACTCGTCGTCCCCATGGCGACGACGAACCTCTTCACCCACCCGGTGTTCAAGGACGGCGCGTTCACCGCCAACGACCGGGACGTGCGCCGTTACGCCCTGCGCAAGACCCTGCGCAACATCGACCTCGCCGTCGAGCTCGGCGCGACCACCTACGTGGCCTGGGGAGGTCGCGAGGGCTCCGAATCCGGTGCCGCCAAGGACATCCGGGTCGCCCTCGACCGTATGAAGGAAGCCTTCGACCTGCTCGGCGACTACGTCACCGAGCAGGGGTACGACCTGAGGTTCGCCATCGAGCCCAAGCCGAACGAGCCGCGCGGCGACATCCTGCTGCCGACCATCGGACACGCCCTCGCCTTCATCGAGCGCCTTGAGCGCCCGGAGCTGGTCGGCGTCAACCCGGAGACCGGGCATGAGCAGATGGCCGGGCTGAACTTCCCGCACGGCATCGCGCAGGCGCTCTGGGCGGGAAAGCTGTTCCACATCGACCTGAACGGCCAGTCCGGCATCAAGTACGACCAGGACCTGCGCTTCGGCGCGGGCGATCTGCGCCAGGCGTTCTGGCTGGTCGACCTGTTGGAGACGGCCGGGTACCAGGGACCGCGGCACTTCGACTTCAAGCCGCCGCGGACCGAGGACTACGCCGGTGTCTGGGCGTCGGCCGCGGGCTGCATGCGCAACTACCTGATCCTCAAGGAGCGTGCCGCCGCCTTCCGGGCCGACCCCGAGGTGCAGGAGGCGCTGCGCGCGTCCCGGCTCGACGAGCTGGCCCGTCCGACCGCACAGGACGGCGTGGCCGGGCTGCTGGCCGACCGGTCGGCGTTCGAGGAGTTCGACGTGAACGCGGCGGCGGAACGAGGGATGGCGTTCGAGGCCCTGGACCAGCTGGCGATGGACCACCTGCTCGGGGTCCGCTGACCTCCGCCGCGGCGACGCGGGTCCATGGGGGTGGGCCGGACACCCGGCCCACCCCCATGGCACGGCCGGCCGGGACGCAGGGGCGGTCGGACCGGCCGGCCGGCCCGGTCGCGGATCGGGGGAGGGGAGGCGGATCGGCCCGTACCCGGCCGATCCCGGCGGGACCCGGGCGGCCCGGTGGCCCGTCCGTCCGGTGGTGGGCCGTACGCGCCGCGCGTCCGCGGTCGAAGGCGTGTCAGCCGGGTTCCCGGCTCCTCGCGTGCGCCACCGGGTCGGCCAGTACCCCCGTCATCACCAGCGCGGCAGCACCCCGTGCCGCGTCGCCCGCGACGGACGAGGCGCGCAGTCGACCGCTCCCGGGGGACCAGAGCCCCGACACCACACGGCCGGTCAGCTCCTCGTCGGCGGGCGGTGACAGCCACGGCATCAGGTTCCGGTAGACACCGCCGAGCACCACCGCGTCCGGGTCGAGCAGATTCACCGCCCCGGACAGCACCCGCCCCAGCATCCGGCCGGCCCCCGCGACAGCGGCCACCGCCCGCTCGTCCCCGGCGCGGGCGCGTCGCTCCAGCTCGGCGACGCCGCCTTTCTTGCCGGACTCCTCGATCCCGGCGGCCCGCAGGAGCGCCGCCTGCCCCGCGTACTGTTCCAGACAGCCGCGCGAGCCGCACCGGCACTCCGGGCCCGCCGCGTCCACCACCACATGCCCGATCTCCCCGGCGAATCCGTGCGCCCCGCGCAGGAGTTCACCGTCGATGACCAGCGCGCCACCGACACCGATCTCGCCCGTCAGATAGAGGAAGCTGCGGAGGGCGTCGAGTCCGCCGAACCAGAGCTCGGCCAGCGCCGCCAGATTTGCCTCGTTCTCCGAACCCACCGGCAGCGCCCGGTGACCGGGGCGTTCGGCTGCGAACGACGCGGCGAAGAGCTCCTCGGCCGGAACCCGGTTCCAGCCCAGGTTGGGGGCCTGGCGCACCGTGCCGCCGGAGACCAGACCGGGAAGCGCGAGGGTCACTCCGACCGGGAACAGTTCCTGTTCGCGTGCCGACTCCAGGGTGCGCGCGGCGATTCTGGCCGCCCGCGCCAGCACCTCCGCAGGAGGCGCGCCGCGGTTGTCCAGGTGCTCGGTGAGCCGCACCCGGCCGGTGCCCGCCAGATCGACGACACACACCGACACATAGTCGATGTTCACCTCCACGCCGAGCCCGGCGGGCCCCGTGCGCGCCACCTTGAGCGCGGTCCCGGGGCGCCCCGCCTGTCCGCTGAAGGTCTTGCCGGATTCGGTGAGGAATCCGATGTCGAGGAGCTGCTCGACGAGCGAGGACACCGCCGCCCGGGTCAGTCCCACTCGCGCGGCGACCCCGGCCCTGGTCGCCTCGCCCTCGTCCTCGTCGCGGACGGCACGCAGCACCAGGCTCAGATTGCTCCGACGCACGGTGTCCTTGTCGGCCTTGGGCCCCAGCGGAGTGAGGTTGTTCTTCATATCGGATCCGAGCCTATGCGATGGGCCGTGCGCTCCGTCCGGTGAGCCGGTGCGCCTCCAGGGCCCTTGGTACCGGCGGTCGCCCGTCGCGTTCCCGGCCGGGACGGCCCGCCCGCGGGGGTGAGGAACCATCGCGAACGGGCCGCCGCCGACCCCGTGAGCGCACCTGGCCGCACGGGGCGTCGGCACGTCGGATGCTCAGGCCGTCGAACCACGCTCCTTGAGCATGTCCGCCATCAGCCCGATCTCCGACTGCTGGCCCCGGACCATGCCCGCGGCCAGATTCCTGATCTCCTTGGTGCCGGCCGCGTCGGCCGCCGCCTGTGCCATCTCCGCACCGGCGCGGTGATGGGTGGTCATCAGCTTCAGGTACAGCACCTCGGCGGCCCTGCCCTTCGCCGCGCGCAAGGCGTCGAGTTCGCTGTCCGTCGCCATGCCCGGCATCAGTGAACCGTCACCCCTGGGCGTGAAGGTGTGCCCCATCCACTTCATGGGAGGAGCATCGGACGACTTCGCCCGGCCCCACATCTCCAGCCAGCCGAGCATCATGCCGCGCTGGTTGGCCTGGGTGTTGATGATGTCGTACGCGAGTCGGCGCACCGCCACGTCGGACGTACGGTCCCGCACGACGAACGACATCTCGACCGCCTGCTGATGGTGGATCGACATGTCGCGGGCGAACCCGACGTCGACCGACGTGTCCGCGGGGGCGGGCGCCGATGAGGCGGAGCCCGCGGACGAGGACGGCCGTACGAGCATCAGTGCGACCAGGCCCAGGGCCAGCAGCAGCACCACCCCGCCCGCCGCCGTCATCGGGCGCGAGGAGCGGGTCGTCGACATCACTGGGCGACTCCGCCGGTGCAGGCGGCGCCCGGCTCCGGGGTCTGCGGCCCCTGCACGTACTTGGTGAAGAACTGCGCCACGCGCGGGTCGGCGGCACTCGTCACCGTCACCTGCTTGCCCCACGCGCTGAGCATGAGCGGGGCGGCCTGGTCCTCGACGGGGCTCATCAGCGAGTAGGGCGTGGTTTTGACCCGCTCACCGAACTTCTCGATGTCGGCAGGTTTCGCCTTGCTCGTGTACGTGACCCAGACCGCGCCGTGCTCAAGGGAGTGGACGGCGTTCTCCTTCGGTATCGCCTTCGTGTAGACATCGCCGTTGCAGTTCATCCACACCGGATCGTGGTCGCCGCCGACCGGCGGGTTCATCGGGTAGTCGACCGTCTTCTCGACATGGTTCTGCGCGAGCTTGTCCCAGGTCCGCTCGCCGCTCACGGGCGAGGACTTGGCCTCGGCGTCGGCCTTCTCCTTCTTGTCGGCGGCGGACATGAGATAGCCGCCGCCCGCGACCAGTGCGGCCACCACGGCCACGGAGGCGGTGAGGACGATGACGCGGCTGCGCCGCTCGCGGGCCCGCTCCTTGCGGCGGGCCTCCTCCAGCTTGGCGCGGCGCGCGGCGGCAGGGGTCTTCTTCTTGGCTGCAGACATGGCAGTCCTTCGGTTCAACGTGATCGATGGAGTCGAGGGCATGTGGGAGTACGTCCTCGGTGTCCCGAGGAACGGGCCCTGCCTCTAGATCCGTTGAACCTGCAGAAGGAGATGGTCGACTTCCCCCACGGCGTCGTTGGACGGGCCGCGGATCGCGGCAGCGCCGGTGAGCGGGGCGACGGGGGCGGTGGCGGTCGTGCGGGGAAGGGCTGCGGGTGCGCTCTGGCCGGGCAGCACGACCGGTGTCGCGTGCTCGGAGGTCCCGTGGCAGGAACTGCCCGTGCCCCGGTCGTCCGGGGCCAGGGCGACCACGGCCTGAACGGCCACCTGATGGATCGGAGTCATGCCCCGGGCTTCGGCCGTGACGTGTGTGCCGGCCCCGTGGGCCGTCGAGCCCGGGGCCGCCATCGAGCAGCACGAGACCACGGCGAGCAGTACGAACAGCCAGCCGAGAACGGCCGACGCGCGGACGCTCTGCCGTCGTCGGCGCGTCCCTTCGCTCGGCGTGTTCATCCCGCCATCCTACGTGGTGTGTGAAGTTTCAATGAGGGGTGGGAGGGGTTCGGACGGGGGAGTGGGCCCCCGCGGTCGGCGGGCCGCGCCCGTGCGCCGCGGCGGGCGGGGCGGCTCCCCGTACCGTGCGATGATGCGCCCATGCCGTACCTGGTGCCGCCCCATATTCCTCCCGGGCGCCTCGCGGAGTCCGTGCAACCCGCTCTCCCCGTCGACGAAGACGTGCTCCTGCGACCGTGGCGGTCCGGGGACGCGCCGGCCGTTCTCGTCGCCTTCGCCGACCCGGCCATCCAGCGCTGGCATCTGCGCCGCGCGGACACCGAGGACGAGGCACGGGACTGGATCGATCAGTGGCGCGACGCCTGGTACTGCGAGACCGGGGCCCATTGGGCCGTCGTCCGCCCCGGGGGCGCGGCCGACGGTGCCGAGGAACTGCTGGGCCGGATCTCGCTCCGTTCGCTGACACCGGCCGTCGGTCAGGCCGAGTGCGCCTACTGGATGCTGCCGGCGGCCCGAGGACGGGGCATCGCGCCCCGGGCCCTCGCGACGCTGACACGCTGGTCCTTCGACGAGATCGGGTTCGAGCGCCTCGAACTCCACCATTCCGTGCTGAACGAGGCGTCCTGCCGGGTGGCGGCCAAAGCGGGCTTCGCCCTGGAGGGCACCCGGCGCCGGGGCCACCTGCACGCCGACGGCTGGCACGACATGCACGTCCATGCCCGGATCCGCGGGGACGGCGTCCCGGAGTGACCCCGGTCGCGGCCGGTCGCCCTCGACCCGTCCCTTCTCCACCGTCGAGGCCGGCGACGCGCGACGACCGGACCCGTTCCGCGACCCTCCCGGAGCGGCCCGGACCCGGTGCGGCGCAGGCGCGGCGCCACCCCGTCACGAACCGCGCGTGAGGTCATCCGCGGTCCAGCGCACGGTCGGTGAGAGGGCCCGCACAGCCGGTGTACCGGGCGGGCTCGGTCAGTTCCGACAGATCGAGACCGGAGAGTTCGGGCTCCTCGTCGAGCACATCGGCGAGTACGTCGGCCAGATCCGTGGTCTCCGCACGGGCCCGAGCGGCCGCGTTCACCAGTACCTCCTTGGCGCGCGTGCGACCGATCCGCTCGGCGAACACGGCGGCGAGCCGTTCCGAGACGATCAGGCCGTCCGTGAGCTGGAGATTCTCCCGCATGGCGTACGGGACGACGCGCAGTCCCTCGGTGAGTTCGGCGGCATCGCGCGCGGCCCCGCCGACGAGCCGCAGCAGTTCACGCAGCGGCTCCCATTCGGCGTGCCACGCCCCGGCCGGCCGCTCGTCCCCGGCGGCGAGCGAGCCGTACAGCGTCGCCGCCAGGCCGGGGGCGCGACGGGCCGCCGCCGCGATCAGCGTGGCGCGCACCGGGTTCGCCTTCTGCGGCATGGTGGACGAACCGCCGCCCTGGCCCTCGGTGACCTCGCCGATCTCGGTGCGGGACAGAATGAGCACATCGGCCGCGAGCTTGCCGAGCGCGCCCGCGGTGAAGGCCAGCGCACCCGCCAGGTCGGCGACCGGGGTACGCAGGCTGAGCCACGGCAACAGAGGCTCGGCCAGACCGAGTTCGTTCGCGAACGCCTGGAGCACGGCCAGCCCACGACGGTCTTCGTCGGCGACGGGATCGTCGGCCGCGTCGGCCTCGTCGACCGGGGCGAAGGCGTTGAAGGCGGCCAGCGTCCCCGCCGCACCGCCGAGTTGTACGGGCAGCGACTCCCGCACGGCCGACAGCCGGTCCCGTGCGTCGAGGACGAGCGCCCGCCAGCCCGCTGCCTTCAGTCCGAAGGTGGTCGGCACGGCGTGCTGGGTGAGTGTGCGGCCGGCCATCGGAGTGCTGCGGTGCGCGACGGCGAGGCGTGCCACGGCGTCCGCGGCCCGCACCAGGTCGTCGAGCACCGGGGCCAGGGTCCGCGCGGCGACCAGCATGGCGGCGGTGTCGAGGATGTCCTGGCTGGTGGCGCCCCGGTGGACATAGGGCCGGGCGTCCGGTTCCACGAGGGCGACCAGGTCGGAGACCAGGGGGGTGACCGGATTGCCGCTCGCGCGTGCGCGCAGGGCCAGGTCCCGTACGTCGAACCGGCGCGCGTCGGCCGACGCGGTCACCGCCCGCCCGGCCCCGGCGGGGGCGAGCCCGCAGCGTGACTGGGCACGGGTCAGCGCGGCTTCGGCGTCGAGCATCGCCTGCAGAAAGGCGCTGTCGCCGCCGGCCGTCTCGGCGGGGGAGCCTGCCCGCCCGGGGGCGAGCAGTCCGGCATCGCACTCGTACATGAGCTGAACTCCAGGAAGACCGTTCGCCGTCCCCCTGCGGGCGGCTGTCGAAACGGTGGGCACGCGGGCTCGTGGGTGTCGCGATCGGTGTGGCCCGGTGTGGTCCGGACGAGAGGCCATGGGCAGCGTTCCAGGCCAGGGCCTCCCGTCCGGATCGGGCCGGGCTCGCGCGCCCCTCGCTGTTCCGGCCCGATCCGGACGAAAGACCCCGGGATGTTCCTTCGAACCGGCGTCGCACGGCAGACGACGGTTCGAAGACACGGCCTAGCCCTCGTCGGACGCCCGGTGGATGCCGAACACCGCGCCCTGCGGATCACGTACCACCGCGATACGCGGCCCGTCCGGAATGCTCGTCGGCGGCATCAGCAGTTCGCCCCCTGCCCCCTGTGCGGTGGCCGCCGTCGCGTCCACGTCCGTCACGGCGAAGTAGGGCAGCCAGTTCGGTGGCGCGTCCGGCGGGAACTTCTCGTCCATGATCAGCATGCCGCCGAAGTCCGCTCCCGCCACACCCCACTGCGTGTAGCTCTCCGACGCGGCGTTCGCCGTCCACCCGAAGACCGCCGGATAGAAGGCGAGCGCGGGACCGGCCTCGCGGGTGACGAGTTCGACCCAGCCGAGCGCGCCCGGTTCGTTCAGCCGCTCCGCACCGGCGAAGGCGCGCCCCTGCCACAGCGAGAACACCGCACCCGAGGGATCCGCGACCACCGCGAACCTGCCCTGGTCGAACACGTCCAGCGGCCCGACCAGGAGCGACCCGCCCGCCGCCTTCACCTTCTCGACCGTCGCGTCCGTGTCCGTGCTGGCGAACGAGACCGTCCAGGCGGGCGGCTGCCCCGGCTGGTAGAGCGGGCTGAGCGCGGCCACGCGGGCGTCACCGAGGTGCGCCATGGTGTAGCCGCCCGCCTCCTCTCGCGGATCGGTCTCGGAGCGCCAGCCGAACAGCGCCGCGTAGAACGATTTGGCGGCCGGAATGTCGGGGGTGCTCAGCTCGATCCAGCAGGGACCGCTGGGCACCGGTTCGGTGAGCTTCATTCGGTTTCCTCCGTGGACGCGGGGGCACGTGGGCGCATGGCTGTCCGTCGGTCGGAGTGTCCCCGTGCAGTCGCACGCTATGTCCTCGTGGCCGGGGCGGCCATCCGTGCCGCGACGAACGTGTGGGCGGGGAGGAACTGTTTTACGGGTGTAATACCTGCTAAAGTATTTGAGTGAGCGATACAACCATTCTGTCCAGGCAGCCCTCCGTCCGCAGACTCCCGCTGGCGGCGCCCCTGCGCCTCGCCCGGCCCTCGGACATGTGGTTCAAGCCGGCTCTGAGCGTCGTCGTCGCCACCGCGATACCGGATCTCGTGCTGTTCGCCATGGACCGGCTGGACCTCGTGATGTACACGATGGCCGGTTCGCTCTGCGCGCTGTACGGCCACAATCTGCCGTACGTCCGCCGTGCCCGAGCTGTCGCCGGAGTCGTCGTCTCCATGGTCATCGGCATGGCGATATCCCTTGTCGCGGCCTCGCTCACCGGCTCGACCGCCGTTCTGATCGCGGTGGGTGCCCTGCTCGCGGCGGGGCAGAAGACGCTGTGCGACGCCACCCGCATCGGTCCGCCAGGACCGGTGATCTTCACGTTCGTCACCTCGGCCGCTCTCTTCGCCCCGCAGCGCCTCGGTCAGGTGCCCGGCCATCTCGCGCTCACGCTGGCGGCGGGCGTGATCTCCTGGCTGGTGACGGCCGGTCCCGCGGCCATCCGCAGGGAGGGCCCCGAGCGCCGGGCGACGGCCCGCGCCCTCGACGCGGCCGCGGCCTACGCCGACGCCCCCGGTCACCGCACCCGGCGCGCCGCGGTCGCCGCCGTGCACGCGGCCTGGCAGACCCTGCTCGCCGCCGGGCGTCCCACTCCCGTACGGGCGGCGCTCGAACGCCTCGTCGTCCACGCCGAAGCCGTCCTTGCCGGGGGCGCCCCCGGCACCTCTGCTGCCGCCTCCGCCGGCGTCGAACCCGAACGGCTCCGTGCCTGGGCCCGGCAGGCCCGTGCCCGCGGTCCCGTACCCACCCCGCCGCCCGCCCCGGGCGCGTCCGACGAGCTGTTCGGCATCGACGCCGAACGGGCCGCCCGGCGCGCCGGAAGCCGCCGCGACGGCCGCCGCGCACTCCTGCGCGGCTTCGCCCCCGGCTCCCCGCTGCTGCCCATCGGCGCCCGTGTCCTCATCGGTTGCGCCCTCGCCGGATATGTCTCCCAGGCGGTCGGCGTCGGCCGCCCCTACTGGGCGATCGTCACCGCGGCCTCCCTCTACCAGGCCAATGTGACCTTGTCCTGGAACCGGGCTCTCCAGCGCACCCTGGGCAATCTGATCGGCGTCCTCGTCTTCGCCGCGGTCCTTCCGGTCACCCGTACCGGGCCGCTGGCCCTGATCGGCTTCTGTCTCCTCTTCGGCTTCGCGGCCGAGGCCCTGATCACCCGCAACTACTGGCTCGGCTCCATCGCGGTCACCCCGATGGCCCTGCTGGTCCTGGAGTTCGGCGGCACCCATCCGGCCGGTGAACTCATCGGTGACCGCGTCCTGGACACTCTCATCGGTGCCGGGGTGGGCATGCTCGCCGCGATGCTGGTCACCAACCGACGGGCCGCCGGGCGCCTCGAAAAGGCCCTGGACGCCACCGACCGGGCCCGCGCCCACGCCGTGCACGCGCTCGCCGCACCGCAGCCCACCCCGGCCGCCCTCGACGCCGCGCGTCGCAGGCTGACGGGATCGCTCGTCGAGCTGCGCGAGGCCGATGACACCGCGGCGGGCGAATGGTGGCAGCGCGCCCTGCCCCAGGAGCAGGTCCTCGCGGCCGAGCAGGCCGGACACCGTACGCTCGCGGCGACAGCGAAACGGCAGGGGCTGATCGCCTCCGCCCAGGAGAACGGAGCGGTGTGACCGACGACATCGTCGCCTCGGTGGTACGGCAGTGGCAGGCCGTCAACCCGGAGCTGGACACCGGCCCGATGGAACTCATCGGCCGCATCAACCGCTGCGCGGCCCTGCTCCAGCAGGCGGAGGACGCGCCCCTGCGAGCCGCCGGCCTGACCCGCGCCGAGTTCGACCTGCTCGGTGCCGTGCGCCGCACTGACCGCGAGCTCACCCCCGGCGAGCTGGCCAGGGAGACCTTCTCGTCCGGTGCCGCCGTCACCAAGCGCCTGCGGGTCCTTCAGGAACGCGGTCTGGTCGACCGCCGCAGCGACGACCGCGACCGTCGTGTCGCCCATGTCCGCCTGACCGAGGAGGGCCGTGAGCTGGTCGACCGGCTGCTGCCGAGGCAGCTGGCGTACGAACGGGCGGTGCTGTCCGGCCTCGACGAACAGTCCCGCACGCGGCTCAGCGCTCAGCTCAGCGAACTGCTGGTGCAGCTGGAGGGCCGTATCGGCGGCGCCCGGCACTGAACCGGGACCCGGCGGGACGGTCCGGGACCGGGCTCGCGGCGCGCGAGAGCCCTGCGCTGCGCCGCTCTCCCGAAGTCTCGTCCACGCAGAGCTCCTCCGGGGCCGCCGCCGGCACCGCGACCTGAGGGTCCGCGACGTGTTCGGCGCCCCGGGTGCCGACGGCGCCGACCGGCGACTGGTCGAGTGCGCAAGGCGGTTCGACGAATACGGCGAGCGGGTCTTCGCCCACCTGCACGCGTTCTCCGTCGGTGGTGAGGAGGGGGCGCGGTGAGGGGGCGGACCGACGCCGGGGCCGCCACGACATCCGCCCCGGACAGACGGCGGATGTGGCCGCTGTACGCGGCCGGATTCACCACCGCCTTCGGCGCGCACGGTATCGCCGCCGGTCTCGGCGCCGGCGATGCGACCTGGTGCGGTCCGTGTTGTACCTCGGGGTGCTGCCGGCGCCGCACGACGGCGCGGAGGCCCTCCGCGAGCCGGTGTTCGGCACGCTCGCCGACCGCGTCGGCGCCCGCCCCATCCTGCTGGGCGGGCTGGTCGCGTCCGCCGCCGCCTCCGCGCCGTTCGTCGCCGTGCGGGACCCGGGCGGGCCGAGGGCTCGACGAGGGGCGGCTGACCGCGCGGACGGCCTGTCCGCGGGGCCTGCCCGTGGAAGCGCGCAGGGTTCTTGTCCGCTCGCTTGCGGCACGTCGCGCGCAGCGGGCCGGCCTGCCGTCCCGTGAACATGGAATTCCGCCTGTATGAGAGGCCGTCACACGCCGACGAGGTCCGGAATGCGTGAAAGAACGGGAAATTCTCGCCGAAACCGGATATGTGGTAAATACTGGCTGTCCCGTCAATCCCCGACGCCGGGGCAGGATGACGGTGACGGCGATATGCGGGGAAGCGGGTGGGGGTGATGCGGTCGGTGGGCCGGTTCCGCACGTGCCTCGGGGGGATGGTTCTGGTGGCGGTCGCCGGTGCGTCCGGCTGCCAGAAGCCGGATGTCTCCCGTACCGATGCGGACGGCTCGGGCATCGCGATCCGGTACGAGGCGCCGACGGGCTCCGACCGGGCCGACGCCGCTTTCCTGCGAAGGCGGAAGGTGGTCGAGGAGGCTGTGTCGGCGGTCGCCGCTCTGGTCGAGGTGGATCGGCCGGTATCCATCGGCGTGGTCTCGTGCGACGGCGAAGGGTCCTCGTACGATCCCGAGTCGGACCACGTGGAGGTCTGCTACGGCGAAGTCTCCGAAACACGGGAGCTTTTCGGGCGGGCCGGACCCCGTCGGGCGGAGGACGACGTGGCGGCCGTCATGCTGGAGACTGTGTTCCACGAGACGGCGCACGCCCTCGTGGACGTCCTCGAACTGCGCGTGCACGGCCGGGAAGAGGATTTCGCCGACCAGTTCGCCGCCCTGATGATGCTGCGCAAGGGCGCCGTCGGCGAAGAACAGTTGCTCGCGGCCGCCGAGGCCTGGCATCTGTCCGAGGTCACGAACGAGAATGTCGACGACGGGCCCGACGACCACTCCCCGGACGGCCGGCGTGCGGTCAACCACCGCTGCTACGTCTACGGCGCCGCTACCGGCCGCCACCGGAGTCTCGTGGGCCCGAACGCTCTGCCCGCCGGGCGGGCGAAGGGGTGCGCCGAGGAGTGGAGGGCCGTACGCGCCTCGTGGATGACAGCACTCGCGCCGCACCTGCGGGAGGGCTGAACTCGGACCGCGCCCAGCAGCGCCACGCAGCGGCGCGGTTCATCGGCGCGGCGGACGGGCTCGGCGGGAGAGCAGCAGCCTGCCGCCCGAGGTGGCGTGGGTGGGGTACGTGCGACAGGTCTCCGGTGCGACCCGCACCGGATGCGGTGATTCCCGGCCGTCGGTGATGGTGATCCCGTCAGCGCCGCACTCCGCACGCTCTCTCCGGTGCGGCGCACCGCGTCGTCCGGTACGGCCCCGAGCCGTTCGCGGACGGCCGTGCCGAAACCCGCCGGGCGGCCGAGCCGGACCGGTTCGGGTCCGGCCGCACGGCCGCGGCCGGAGGAGTCCCGGGGCGCGAAGCCGCGCCGCTCCAGGGCGCTGAGCACTCCGAAGCCGCGCCGCTCCGGGGTGCTGAGCACCCGATGGGTGGTGGACCGGCCGACGGAGAGAAGCTCGGCGACCCCCCTTCGATCGCATGTGCGCATGTTCCGTTCTGGGGGCGTTCTGTTGGGTGGGACAACCGTTGCTCGGTGTCGAGCTGTCAGGTTCCGCTCGGGCTGCGGCCCCGTTCGGGTGAGCGGGGGCGGAGCGTGCCTTCTCGGTGGCTGCAGTCGTGCACTCCTCCGCGGTATGCGAGACGAACCCGGCCGCCCGCCCCTTGATCGTCACTCCTTGTGCACGCGTGGAGGCGGTGCGTGCAAAATCTCGTGAGTGTATATCCGCGGGATCGCTCGCGCAGGGGCTTGGGTGAATGTGCCGAAGCGCTGATTCGATCTGACTAAGCTCACGCGCAGCGCAGTCGAGTTGATATGAATTCGAGCGCTTGTTCCTGAGTGTCTTGTACGCGCGTATACCTCCCGAATCAACCGCCAGAGGTTCTAGATGGTTCGTGTTGAATCACCGCCGATCGAACGAGGAATCCCCGTCGTTCGCGCCATGTTGCTGCCCGTGCTGCTGACAGGCGGAGCGACCGCAGCCGCGGTGGCACTGGTCTCCCCGGCCGCGCGGATACCAGTCGTCTGGTGCGGTGCCCTCGCCGCCGTCGTGGTCGTCGCACTCACTGTTCAACTCGCGCGCAGGGCACGCGATCTGCGTACCCAGCGCACGGTGTACGAACGGCGCTTCGCCGACCTGGAGCGGCGCATCGCCACCCACGACGACGAGACCGTGCGGATCAGCAAGGAGCTGCTGCCCGCCGCCATCCATCGGCTGCGCGTGGGCAATTCGCCCGAAGAGGTGCTCCGGGACGTGGTGGACGCGGACGAGATGTACCGCGACCTGCCGGACGCCCAGCGCACCCTCGTCTACACCGTGCTGAACATCATCGACAACGAAGAGGCGATGCGTGACTCCGCGCAGCGCGCCTTCGTCAACGTCGCGCGGCGCGTCCAGGCGATCGTCCACCGACAGGCCAGCGAACTGCGGGAGATGGAGGAGCACCACGGGCGCAACCCCGACGTCTTCGACGACCTGCTCCGCATCGACCACGGCACCGCGCTGATCGGCCGGCTCGCCGACTCCATCGCGGTGCTCGGCGGCGCCCGGCCCAGTCGCCAGTGGCCCAAGCCCGTACCGCTGTTCAGCGTCCTGCGCGGGGCCATGTCGCGGATCCTGGAGTACCCGCGGGTCGATCTGCACTCGATCGCCAAGGTCGCCATCATCGGCACGGCCGTCGAACCGCTCATCCACGCCTGCGCCGAACTCCTCGACAACGCCACGCGCTACTCCCCGCCGCAGACCCGGGTGCACGTCACCGCCGTCGAGGTGCAGACCGGCATCGCCATCGAGATCGAGGACGGCGGCGTCTCGCTCAGCGAGGAGGCTCGCGCGCGGGCCGAGAACATGCTGGCCAGGGCCCAGGCCGGATCCAGCATGAACGACCTCGGCGAGTCCCCGCGTCTCGGCATGGCCGTCGTCGGACGACTCTCTCGGATGTACGACCTCCAGGTCTCGCTGCGGCAGTCCGCGTACGGCGGCGTCCGTGCCGTACTCATCGTGCCCCGAGCCATGATCACCACCGGACCCGCTCCCGGCATCGCCCACGGCATCGGAGCCACGTCGAGGCCCACCAGCGACATCGACCAGGAGGCGATGAAGCACGTCGTGCCCGCACGTCGCAAGCCCCGCCCCGTGGCCGAACGCCCCGCCACCGGACCGGTCGCACCCGTCACCCGGCCGGTCATCTCCGCGGCGGCCATGGAGGACGACGTCCCCGTGGTGACCGAGTGGACCGCGGGCGGACTCCCGCAACGCCGCAGCCGCGGCCGCGCGCCCCTGGGCTCGCACAACCTTCCCGCACAGCCGGCCGCCCCCGCCGCGGGACAGCGCAACGGCTACACCAACGGCCACCCCGCCGGCCACGGCCAGGGGCACGACGGCGGAAAGGAGCAGCCCCCGGGTCTCTGGCTGGAGGCCTTCACCAACGCCGTCAACGGGGTGCCGCAGGAGCCGAAGACCGACGAAGACTCCGATGACGCGTGGGACAAGGGAGACCTGAAGTGATCCAGCAGCGGGGAAACATGGACTGGATGCTCAAGGAACTGGCCGACGACGTGCCGGACATCCATCAGATCGTGGTGCTCTCCGCCGACGGCCTGCGCATCGCCCGGCACGGCGGCGACCCCGATGTCGCCGACCGTCTCGCGGCGGCCTGTGCCGGACTGCAGAGCCTGGCCGCCGCCGTCGCCTCCGAGATCCCGTACAGCGACGGCCTCATGCGGCTGGTCGTCATCGAAGTCACCGGCGGGTTCTTCTACCTGATGGCCGCCGGAACCGGCGCGTACCTCGCGGTCCTGGCCGGAGAGACGGTCGACGCGGGGCTCGTCGGGTCACGGATGCGGGACATGGTCGTCAGGATCGGCGCCCATCTGACGAGTCCGCCCCGCCACGACGGGCAGACCGGATGAGTTCTCCCCGACGAGAACGCCGCGAAGCCGATCCGGCGCTGAACGATCCGGAACGGCTGTACGTGCTCACCGGCGATCCCGACGGCAGCGAGCGGGCGCCGCTCGACCTGGTGACGATGGTCGTCGCGAAGGCACAGCCGTCGCCGACGGTCCAGCCCGAGCAGGCCGTGATCCTGAGGCTCTGCCGGGCGCCCTTGTCCGTCGCCGAGATCTCGGCGTACCTGGGTCTGCCCTTCAGCGTGGTGACGTCGCTCCTCACGGAACTCCTCGCGACCGGACTCATCGAATCGCGCGCGCCCGTCGCCCGCGCCACTCTTCCGGACAGGTCCCTTCTCGAAGCGGTGATGCATGGACTTCAGAAACTCTGACACGATCACCGGCCCCCGGCGCGAGGACGTCCTGCCCACCACGGCGACCGCCGCGGTGAAGGTCGTGATCGTCGGCGGCTTCGGGGTCGGCAAGACCACCATGGTCGGATCCGTCAGCGAGATCCGGCCGCTGACCACCGAAGAGACCATGACCCAGGCCGGTGTCGGCGTGGACGACAACTTCGGGGTGGAGAGCAAGACCGCCACCACCGTCGCCATGGACTTCGGCCGGATCTCCGTCAGTGAGGAACTGATCCTCTATCTGTTCGGAACCCCGGGCCAGGAGCGGTTCTGGTTCCTGTGGAACGGCCTGTTCGAAGGCGCCCTCGGCGCGGTGGTCCTCATCGACACCCGCCGCCTCGAAGTCAGCTTCGACGTCATCGGGCGGCTGGAGGAGCGCGGCGTGCCGTTCGTCGTCGCCGTCAACACCTTTCCCGACGCACCGAAACACCCTGTCGAGGCGCTCCGCAGCGCCCTGGACCTCCCCGAAGAGGTTCCGATGATCGACTGCGACGCCCGGCTGCGCGCCTCCAGCCGCGACGTACTGATGACCCTGATGCGCTATCTGCACAGTCTGGCCCTGCCGCTCGCCTGACCGCAGTACACACCCCCCCGCGCGTCCCATCCGTCTGGTCCTTGGAATCCTCATCCCTGGAGCGATCGTGACAACCCCATTCCCCTACGAGTCCGGAGCGGCCCGGGGGCCGGTCCCGCCCCCCGGGTGCCCGGCCCACGGTCTCGGTACCGGCCCCGGCGGCGTGCGCCGCTTGTACGGCCCGGAGGCCGAGCGCGACCCCCACGGGCTGTACGACAGACTGCGCGCCGAGCACGGCACCGTGGCCCCCGTACTGCTGCACGGCGACGTACCCGCCTGGCTGGTCCTCGGGCACAGCGAGAACCTGCACATGACCCGTACCCCCTCGCAGTTCTCCCGCGACTCCCGGCGGTGGCGGGCCCTGCAGGACGGCACCGTCGCCCCCGACCACCCCCTGGCACCGATCTTCACCTGGCAGCCGATCTGTGTCTTCGCCGACGGCGCCACCCATGAACGCCAGCGTGGCGCGGTCACCGACAGCATGAGCCGCATCGACACCCGCGGGGTGCGCCGCCACGTCAACCGCTACAGCAACCGGCTCGTCAACGACTTCTGTCAGGAAGGCCGCGTCGATCTGGTCAGCCAGTTCGCGGAGCGGCTGCCGATGATGGTGATGTGCGCGATCCTCGGCATGCCGGAGGAGTACAACGACCGGATGGTCCAGGCCGCCCGCGACATGACCCGGGGCACGGCGACCGCCGTCGCGAGCAACGCCTATGTCCTCGAAGCGCTGACCCGGCTCGTCCGGCGCCGCCGCCGCGAACCGGCGGACGACTTCGCCACCTGGCTCGTCGAGCATCCCGCGGCGTTGAACGACCAGGAGGTCAGTGAGCATCTGCGGCTGCTCCTCATCGCCGCCTACGAGTCGACCGCCAACCTGATCGCCAACGTCCTGCGCATGGTGCTCACCGACCCCCGCTTCCGGGCCAGGCTCAGCGGCGGCCACATGACGGTGCCGGAGGCGGTCGAGCAGACACTGTGGGACGAGCCGCCGTTCACCGCGGTCTTCGGCCGCTGGGCGGTCGGCGACACGGAACTGGGCGGCAAGCACATCAAGGCGGGTGACGCCCTGATCGTGGGCATCGCGCCGGCCAACAGCGATCCGGTCGTACGGCCCGACCTCGGTGCCGACATGGCGGGCAACCGGGCCCACCTCGCCTTCAGCGGCGGCCCCCATGAATGCCCCGGGCAGGACATCGGACGTGCCATCGCGGACGTCGGCGTCGATGCCCTGCTGATGCGGCTGCCCGACCTCGAACTCGCCGTCGACGAGAGCGAACTGAGATGGATCGGCAACATCATGAGCCGGCATCTGGTGCAGCTCCCGGCGGACTTCGCCGCACGTCTGCCGCAGGACGACAAGGAACCGCCGTCCATGGGGAGGCCGAACCCGCAGCGTCAGGACCGGGATGTGCAGTCGACGGTCAGGCACACCGCCCCCACGCCCGGACGCGCACCCGGTCCGGTCCCGGCCCCCGCCGCGACCGGCGCGATGCCCATGGCGACGGCCACCGACGAGTCCCGGGCAGCCTCCGCCGAGCCGTCCGCCGTCGGCCGGATTCCGCAGCAGCGCGGCAGAACCGCGCCCGCGAGGCTGTGGCGTGCCGTCTCGCGCTGGTGGAGCGGCGACTGACCCGACACGCCCGTCGGCGCGAAGACAGGTCCGCCCGGTGGCCGTGGCCCGACGGCCACCGGATGCCCGGATGCCCGGATGCCCGGCGGGACCGGCCGTGCGGAGTCGCTCGGACCCCGTCCCGGCCGGTCCCCGTACCATGCGGAAGCGTGAAGCTGACAATTCTGGGCGGCGGCGGATTCCGGGTTCCCCTCGTGTACGGAGCGCTGCTCGCCGATCATGCCGAGGGCCGCGTGTCCGCGGTCACCCTCTACGACACCGACGCCGACCGGCTCACCACCGTCGCCCGGGTGCTCGGCGAACAGGCCGAGAACGTACCGGACGCCCCCGCCGTCACCGCCACCACCGAGCTCGACGAGGCACTGCGCGGCGCCGACTTCGTCTTCTCGGCGATCCGCGTCGGCGGTCTCGAAGGCCGGGCCGCCGACGAACGGGTCGCCCTCGACGAAGGTGTGCTCGGCCAGGAGACGGTCGGGGCGGGCGGGATCGCGTACGGGCTGCGCACCGTACCCGTCGCCGTCGACCTCGCACAGCGCATCGCCCGGCTCGCCCCGCGGGCCTGGGTCATCAACTTCACCAACCCGGCCGGCCTGGTCACCGAGGCCATGTCCCGCCACCTGGGCGACCGGGTCATCGGCATCTGCGACTCGCCGGTGGGCCTCGGCCGCCGTATCGCCGCAGTGCTGGGCGCCGACCCCGACCGGGCCCGGATCGACTACGTCGGCCTCAACCACCTGGGCTGGGTCCGCGCACTGCACGTCGACGGCCGGGACGAGCTCCCGCGCCTGCTGGCGGACCCGGCCCTGCTCGGCTCCTTCGAGGAAGGCCGGCTCTTCGGAGCCGACTGGCTGCGGTCGCTGGGCGCCATTCCCAACGAGTACCTGCACTACTACTACTTCAACCGGGAAGCCGTACGCGCCTACCAGGAGGCCGACCAGACCCGCGGCGCCTTCCTCCGCGAGCAGCAGCAGGGCTTCTACACCCGGATGAAGGACCCGGCCGCGCCCGCCCTGCGGTCCTGGGACCGAACCCGCGCCGAGCGCGAAGCCACCTACATGTCGGAGAACCGGGAGGTCGCCGGGGTTGGCGAGCGGGACGAGAGCGATCTGGAATCCGGTGGCTACGAGAAGGTGGCGCTCGCCCTCATGCGGGCCGTGGCCCGGAACGAAAGGACCTCGCTCATCCTCAACGTCCGCAACCGCACGACGCTTTCCGTGCTCGACGCGGACGCCGTCGTCGAGGTGCCGTGCCTGGTCGACGCCAACGGCGCCCGTCCCGTCGCCGTCGACCCGCTTCCGTACCATGCCGTCGGACTGGTCACCGCGGTCAAGGCCGTCGAACGCGCGGTGCTGGACGCGGCGGAAAGCGGCTCGCGCGCCACCGCCGTGAAGGCCTTCGCGCTCCACCCGCTGGTCGACTCCGTGACGGTGGCCGAACGTCTCCTCGACGGGTACCTGAAGGTGCATCCCGGCCTCGCCTATCTGAGCCGGGCCTGAGGGTCGTTCGTGAACTCGGGTCGGCAGGAGCGCACTTCACTGCCGATCAGGAGGTGGAGCTGGGCGTCCAGCCAGGCGCCGGAAGCGGCGGCGAGACCCTCCCCGTCCAGCGCGGCTCTGCCGTCCAGGGCGTCGAGGAATCGCCGACCAGCATCGGCCCACGGTTCGTCGCCAGCGTCACCAGCGCCCGGTCCACCAGCGAGGGGTTGCCGACGAACTTCCGGCTGATTCCCGCCTCCGCGTCGCCGATCACGAAACGGCGGGCCGCGCGCAGGCTCGACTCCCAGCCCGGCGGTCGCGGATCGCGGTCGTCGGACCGAAGCGCGGCCAGCTCCTCGGCGTACCGCACCTCGGCCGGTGGCCGCTGCATCGCGGCCGGGCCGCCGTCCGGCGTCCCCACACGTGTTTCGTTCCGTGCGGTCATGAGGCGGCACCCTCGGTGAGTTCCTCCAGGTCGGCGAGGAGCTCGGACACGGTCACCACGTCCAGATCGGTGAATCGGTGCGGGTGGGTGTGGTGGCCCCAGTGATCGCCGGGCCGGTTGTCGAGCCACACCGTTTCGAGGAGCTGGTCGGGGAACATGTCGACCACCCCGACCGCGATGCCCTCGTGCAGCGCGATGACCAGATAGCAGTCGTCGGCCAGCCGCTTGGAGATCCAGCGCTCCACTCCGGCGTCCTGCGGTGTCCCGCGTTCCCAGCCGCGCCGCTCCAGCCCGAGCACCTTTCCGGTCGGCACCTTGAGCCCCTCGAACCGGGTGAGCCGGTAACCCGCGCTCTCCTCCTCGGACAGTTCGTGGACGGCGCGCCCCAGCTGCGCGAACGGCTGCACGATCTCGCAGTCGGCGAACACCTCTGACCAGAAGGTCAGTTCGTCCCCGAGGTCCAGTGGGTGCGCGAGCCGCACGATCGCGTCGTCGGCCAGGGCGAAGGCATCGTCCTGGGCGTTCGCGAACGTCCGGTTCTCGGCGACCCGGAAGGCGGTGCGCACACCGTCGTCCGCCTCGCCGAGCCACACCAGTCGACGCACCAGATGCCACAGCAGCGGATGACCGACGAACAACTCCTGGAATTCCTGGGCCGTCCAGGGACGCCCGGACACCATCGCGGCCTCCAGCCTGCGCACCTGGTCGGAGGCGATCGTCCGGACGTCCTTCTTCAGTGCCATGAACCGCTTGCGCTCGGCCTGGGCGAGCTCCGCGTCGTCCCGGACGCCCGGCTGCGGCAGATCCTTGCGACGCTTGCCGTCACCGTCCAGCACATAGGGCCGCAACTGCTCGTCGAAGCCGACCGTGAACGAACGGGTGCCGTAGTCCACGACCGTCGAACCGTCCTCGTCGAGGCCGAGGTCCGGCACCAGACGGTCGGAGAGCTGCTCCCCGGTCAGCCCCAGCCCCGCGGCGACCTCGGCGATCTTCTCCTGGGCCCGCGCCTTCAGCGCCTTGAACTTCACCCGCTGCGAGATGCCGTGCAGATGCAGGAGGGCGACATCGGTACCGATGGACGCCAGCACATCGAGTCCCTCCACGGCCCGGTGGTGCGCGCCTTCACCGGGCCAGGACCGGATCACGGGGGTGAGCCGACGGACCGTCCCGTCGTCGCCCAGCACTCCCAGCGCGTGCAGCGCCCACGACTCCTTCGCGGGCATATTGGCCAGCTGCCACTGCTCGAACAGGGCCCAGGCGAAACCGGCGAGCGAGGCGGCATCGGCCGTCTCCACGAGTCGGGCGACCCCGCGGTACACCTCGCCGGGCTTCGACAGCGCCAGCATCGTCAGGACATGGCGCACCGACTGCGCCGGCAACGCACCGCCGGACCGGACCACGATCTGGGGCAGCACGGCAGGCTCCGCCCAGCCCGGCAGCACCGGCATCCTGGCCGGCAGCCCACGCTCCAGCGGGTCCACGGACAGCAGCATCTCCACTGCGGCCTCTGTCTGCGCCCCGTACACCCGCGCGGCATCGCGCACCACGGTGTCGCCGTGCATCGCGGCGATCAGCGTCAGCGCCTGCTCGGCGGCGCGCCGCGACGTGCCCTTCCTGCCCACGGCGTCCGGCACCAGGAGCGGCGCGGCCGCGACACCGTGCCGGGTGAACCAGGTACGAGCCGTCGCCGCGGTGGACTTGAGCCGTACCGCCCAGTCCGCCATGTGCCGGGCGACCTGCACGTCGACGAACGGGAGCAGCAGCGGGGCGAGCGCGCTGGGCTGCCGGGGCACGGCGCGCAACAGCAGCGGCAACGCGGCGAGCCCGAACCGTGCGACGACCGGCTTGAGGGTGTCCAGGCCGTCCCACAGATCGGTCGGATCCCAGGCGGACAGGAGCGGAGCGACCACCTCCTCGGGCCCGTGGACGAAGACCCGGGCCGGCCGCAGATCGTCCAGGCCCACTTCGTGGCGCAGGGCGGGGGTGTCCTTCTCCCCGTCGTCGCGGTCGTGGGCGGCCGTGTACCAGGAGGAGGTGGCCGCCCACGCGGCCCGCTCCTCGGGCAGCCACTCCAGCGAGGGCTCGGACACGGCGGCCGGACCTGTCACGACCATGTCCTTCACCGCGGTGCGGGGCCGGGACCACGGCGGCGCCGTCAGTACGGCGGGCAGGGCGTCCACGGGCGCGTCGGCGATCAGATCCTCAGGGTTGAGCAGGGGCTCGACGATCTCCACGACCTCGGCGTCCAGACCCCCGAGTGCGAGTGAGACCAGTTCGTGATGGGCGCCGACATGACTGCGGAGCAGTTGCAGCGTCCGACCGGACGACGCGGTCGAAGCGCCGTGCAGATCGGCGGCCAGGAGCCGCACCGCACGCACCGGGTAGCGGCGCATGGCGTCGAGGAGAGCGGGACGTACATGCTTCGAGTCCGCATGGGCCAGCAGGCCGAGGAACGCCTCGTCGGTGGGAAACTCCACCAGGGAGTCGGCGGCGAGCTTCACCCTGTCGGAGGAGTAGTGCTTGCCGTCGAGGGATTCGGCCAGCGGGGTGGCGACGGCCGGTCCGATGCCCTCGGCGACCGTCGCGATGAACGCGGCGCCGTCGGTGAAGTCCGGCCGGTGGGGGAACCGCTCCATCTGGGCGGCCGAGTTCAGAGAGCTGAACACCATGGCGCGCAGGGTGTGGTCCCGTTCCGCACCCACTCCAAGATCCGCGCAGAGGTCCTCGACCCAGTCGGTCTCACTCGGCACCAGATAGGAGACGATGATCTTGCGCAGCGCATCGGTGCGGCATCCGGCCAGCACCTCGACCGTCTGCCGGTACGTCTCCTCGTCGGCTGCGGCGAGCAGCGCGCGGACCCGGTCCATCGGCGGTCGCCGATCCCTCGCCCAGTACGCGTGGCGCGGCCCTGCCGGCTTCTCCAGCCAGGGGTCGCTCCGCCGAGCGCCGCTCTGCCACCAGTTGGCATCGACCGAGAACAGCTCGACCGCGGCCCGCGCGGCGAACGGCAGACCGTAGTGCTCGGACCAGTGGTCCGCCCACGCGGAGTCGGGCACGGGAAGTGCGACGACCCCCGCCAGAGCGGCCGCTCCCGCCGGCGAGGGGCTTCCGGCCACGTGCGACCGCAGGTGATCGGCGAGCACGGCATCCGAGCGCGGCGCGTCCAGGAACTCCTGGATCCAGGCGCTCTCTTCGGCGATCCGGTCCGCCACCCTGTCGAGCGTCTCCCGTCGCGTCCTGCCGGGCACCCGCTGCACGCCGCCGCGCCGGGGGTGGAGCGTGCGCCGCCAGTTGGCGGGGAGCACGAAGGTGTCCTCGTCGGGCAGGACAGGGGCCTCGGCCCCGGGCTGCGCGCAAGGGCCCGCTTCCGGAGCCGCCGTCACAGTTTCTGCGGCGCCCGAGGCCGAGGCCCCCACCTCCCGGTACCCCTTCCTCTCCTTCTCCGCGATCGATGTGCGGACCTGCGCCGACGCTGCCTCGGCAGACACGTACTCCTTCGTCTGCGTACGCCCGTCGCTCCCGCACCGTCCGTAGCGCACCGTCACCACGACGCCCTGGGCCTCGGTCTCCCAGAACTTCGACGCACTGCCCTCGACGTACTCCCAGCGGCGCACGGTCCCGCCCCCTTCACACCCGGACAGCCCGCGCTGCGGCGGGCTTTTCGATCAGTCGTGCCACAGTAGAACGGGCCACTGACAACACAGCGTGACCAAGGTGCCCGAAGAGGGAAACAGCAGGTCAGCCGCTGCGCGAGAGCTCGTCCCCATGCACGGGGCGAGCGAAGGGCGGCCCCGGGACGGGCCGTTCCACTTCGTCCACCGCCGCGCCCCGGATCCGTTCCAGCTCATTGCCCCACGAGCCCGCCGGAGGCGGTGCCGGGAAGGCGCCCGGCAGGTCGAGAGGCCGACTGTCCGACCGGTTCGCCTTCCGCAGCGTGCGGTTCGGCGCGGGGATCTCCCGGCTGACGGCCCGTCTCGCAGCGGCCGGGCACGGCCGCACCGGGGTGCTCCGGGTGCGCCTGGACGGCCCGAACCGTCCCCTCGCCCGGCCGTGTCAGGGAGCGGAGACGGCGCGCGCGTCGCCGGACGGTGCCCACGACGGCGTCACGCCGGTCACCTGGCACACCATCAGGAAGAGCGGGATGGGCGGGGTGTACGGCGTGCGGCTGTCGGGCTGGTGGATGAGCCGGGGCCGTACGGCAGGAACGAAGGCCCCCTTCGCGTAGGCGGCCTGCGCGGGCCAGTCCAGGTCGAGATCGGAACCCGCCGGCACGATCCACCACCAGCGGTCGGCGTCCGCGAAGACACAACCGGTACGCGGCAGATGAGACATCAGCCGGAAGCCGTACCGGGCGGGCACGCCCACCGCGTCGCAGCCCAGGCTCGCCGACAGGGTGGGCGGCAGCGGCAGTCGCACTGTGCCCGCGCCGGTGGCGCCCAGGGACTGCCGGGAGCGTCGCGCTCCGAGCAGATGGGACATCGCGTTCTTCAGCATGACCGCTCCGAGCCGTGCGGCAGTTCCGCCCAGACGATGCGGCCCGAGCCGTTGCCCGTGTCGCGGGAACCCCAGGAACTGCTCATCGCGTCGACGAGCAGCAGGCCGCGTCCGTGCTCGTCGTCCGAGGTGCGGCAGAGCCGCGGTCCGCCGGGCTGGTGCCCCTGGTCCTGCACCGCTATGCGCAGCCGTCTGTCAAGGCAGTGCAGTTCGCACACGACGCGAGCGCTCATGGTGTGCACCACCGCGTTGGTGACCAGTTCCGAGACGATCAGGACGGCCGCCTCGTGCGTGTCCTCGTCCAGCCGCCACTCGCCGAGCCGGGCCCGTGTCAGCCGCCGTGCACCGGCCACCGATTCGGGGTGCGCCGGCAGCGCGAAGCAGTACCGGAGCGCTTCCGTCCCAGGGCTGAGATCCATGACCCGGGGGATAAGCGCACTGCCAGGTGCCACAACCGATTCCTCACAGTGGGGGCTGCGTCACACTCCGCGATCCAAGGTGAATGAGCACGGTCGTGACTAAGTGAACTGGTTCACTCGCCAACTCTCCCCCTGTCGAGAACACTTGGCAAGGGGCACTCTGAAAATTCCAGAGTGGCTGTGTCTTGGGAGCCCCGCGCATGGCACACTGCTGGCAAACAGCGCATCGGGAGGTCTGAAGTGAGCGAACCGCGGTCCGCCCCGACCGTGGGTCAGGTCGTTCTCGGCAAGCGCCTGCAGGATCTGCGGGAGCGGGTCGGCCTGAGCCGTGACCAGGCTGCGAAGGTGCTGCGGGTCGCGCCTGCGACGATACGCAGGATGGAGACCGCCGAGGTCGCTCTCAAGATCCCCTATGTCCAGATGCTGTTGAAGGCGTACGGGATCGCCGACGACGAGGCCGACGCGTTCGTGGAACTCGCCGAGGAGGCGAACAAGCCGGGTTGGTGGCAGCGCTACCACGATGTGCTGCCCGACTGGTTCAGCATGTACGTCAGCCTGGAAGGCGCCGCCAGCCTGCTGCGCATGTACGAGCCGCACTTCGTCCCCGGCCTGCTGCAGACCGAGGACTACGCGCGTTCGGTGATGCGCACCGGAGCCGTGGGCCAGACCAGACCCGAGGACATAGAGCGTCATGTGGCGCTGCGGATGCAGCGCCAGTCCCTGCTCTCCCGGCCGGACGCCCCGAAGCTCTGGGTGGTGATGGACGAGACGGTGCTGCGCCGCCCGGTCGGCAGCGTCGACGCCATGCGGGGGCAGATCGACTGGCTGCTGGAAGCGACCGAGATGCCGCATGTGACGCTGCAGATCGCGGAATTCTCGACCGGACACCACCCGGGAACCTACGGCCCGTTCGTCCTCTTCCGTTTCGGCGTCCCCGAACTGCCCGACATGGTTTACAGCGAGTACCTGACCGGTGCCGTCTACTTCGACGCGCGCCCCGAGGTGGCCTCCTACCTCGAAGTCATGGACCGCATGGCGGCTCAGGCCGCAACTGCACAACGCACGAAGGAAATCCTCCGGGACTTCCGCAAGGAGCTGTGATGGATCCCATATACAACGGCATGCCGGCCGCCGAACTCGGCTCCGAGGGCTGGTACAAGCCGTGGAGCGGCGGGAACGGGGGCAATTGCGTCGAAGCCATGAAGCTGTCCGACGGGAGAGTCGCCGTACGCCAGTCCGCGGATCCCGACGGCCCCGCCCTGATCTATTCCCACGGTGAGATCGCCGCCTTCATCCAGGGTGCCAAGTCCGGCCAGGCGGATTTCCTCCTCACCTGATTCCACGGCCTTCTCACCGGATCCGCCCTTCCCGGGCCCGTCCCCGTCCCACACTGTTGTTGTCCGCCGACCTATGGACCCATGGAGCGTGCTATGACCGGGCAGGATCCCCGAGCCGTCGAGATCGACACCAGCAAGCCGCATCCCGCCCGGATGTACGACTGGTTCCTCGGCGGCAAGGACAACTACCCGGTCGACGAACAGATGGCCCGACAGCTGCTGGCTGTCGACGCCAGGGGGCGCGACATGGCCCGGGTCAACCGCGCCTTCATGCAGCGGGCCACCCGGTGGCTGGCCGAGAACGGGGTCCGTCAGTTCCTCGACATCGGGACCGGCATACCCACCGAGCCGAACCTCCATCAGATCGCCCAGCGGACCGCCTCCGAATCCCGCGTCGTCTACTGCGACAACGACCCGATCGTTCTCGCGCACGCGGCGGCCCTGTTGCGCTCCACCCCCCAGGGCGCCACGGAGTACATCCAGGCCGACGCCCGCAAGCCCGAGGTCATCCTGGAAGAGGCCGGCACGGTCCTCGACTTCGACAAGCCGATCGCGCTGTCGCTGCTGGCCCTGCTGCACTTCCTGGGCGACGAGGACGGCGCCGCCGAACTCGTCGACCGGCTGGTCGAACGGCTCCCCTCCGGCAGCTATCTGGTGCTCTCGCACACCACCGGGGACTTCGATCCCGAGGGCGCGGCGCAGGCATCGGCCATGTACAAGGCGCGCGGGATGACGCTGCGCCTGCGTTCCCACGCCGAAGTCACCGCATTCTTCGACGGACTCGAACTCGTCGAGCCGGGCGTCGCGCTCTCCGCGGACTGGCACCCGGAGCTCGGCGAGTCCATCGAGGTGTCGGGCGACGAGCCGATCCCGGGCTACGCGGGCGTCGCCCGCAAGCCCTGACCGGCCGCCCGTCCGTCGTCCTCGACGGTCGTGCGGTCGAGCCGGAGGACCGTCCCGTCTCGTCGTGGTGAGCCGTCGGTGTCCCGCCGATCGGGGTGCGGTCGAGGAACGGCGTTCCCGTGACCTTCGGTCCGCCGAGCCGGACGGGGCAGGAGATCCCGCAGGACCTCCCCGCGTACGGTGCGCTCCGGCGCCCGGCCCGGTCGCCGGGTCGTCCTCGGTCTCCACGCCCGTTCGGAAATCGAAGGGAACGCCGCTCGGGAGGGCATCGTGTACGCGGCGTTCGGCAGGGGTCGGTTCGGTGAACTCCATCGCCGGGACTCCGACCCGCGGCCCGTCGTGGTGTCGACCCCGTCGATCCAGCGGCGCTTTCAGCTTCCGAGCGCGTGTCCGGTCGTCGCGTCCACGTGATCGGGGACCTCGTCGTGCCGGTCGCCCACCGACGGCGTACCGGAAGGCTCGAAGAACAGCACCGAGGCGTTGCCGGAGGCGGACGGCTTGTGCCACGTCCCGCGCGGCACGACGAACACGGCGCCGGGGTCGAGGGTGACCGAACGTTCCCCGCCCGACTCGCGCAGCCGGATCTCCAGCGCGCCGTCGAGCACCAGGAAGAACTCGTCGGTGTCCTCGTGGACGTGCCACACGTGCTCTCCGCGGACCTTCGAGATCCGCACGTCGTAGTCGTTGACGCGGGTCACGATCCGGGGGCTCCACAGCGCCTCGAACGTCTTGAGCGCGTCGCTCAGCAGTATCGGGTCGGCCGCGGTCTTCGTCGTCTGATCGCTCATGATCCCCATCCTCGGCCTTGGCTCCCGTCCCGGCGAGTGCTAGGAATCGCACATGGCGAAAGAATCCTCGCACCGGGTCGCAATGATCGTCTCCGCCGGCTCCAACCCCTTCGAGATGGGCGTGGCCACCGAACTCTTCGGGCTGCGCCGCCCCGAACTGCCGGTGCCCTGGTACGAGTTCGAGCTCTGCGCCGAGACCCCGACCGTGCGTGTGCACCACGGTTTCTTCCAGCTCTCCGGTGTCGCCGGGCTCGATGCCGTCGACCGGGCCGACACCGTCGTCGTGCCCAACCGCCCCGACCCGGAGGCCGAACCCGATCCGGCCGTCCTCGACGCGATCAGGCGCGCACACGCCCGAGGAGCCAGACTGGTCAGCTTCTGCACGGGGACGTTCACACTGGCCGCGGCGGGGGTGCTGGACGGCCGGCGGGCCACCACCCACTGGCGCTGGGCCGACGCCTTCACCGCCCGCCACCCGCAGGTCCGCCTTGACCCCGATGTGCTGTTCGTCGACGACGGCCGGGTGATCACCGCGGCCGGCAGCGCCGCCGCCCTCGACACCGGCCTCCACATCATCCGTTCCGACCACGGAGCCGAGATCGCGGCCGCCGTGAGCCGTCGTCTGGTCTTCGCCGCCCACCGCGACGGCGGCCAGCGCCAGTTCGTCGAGCACCCCCTGCCCGACGTCCCCGACACCTCGCTCGGCCCGCTTCTGGCCTGGGCCGAGGAGCACCTCGGCACCGGACTCACCGTGACCGGCCTCGCCGCCCGCGCCGCCGTCAGCCCGGCCACCCTGCACCGCCGCTTCCGCGCCCAGCTCGGCACGACCCCGCACGGCTGGCTGACCGAACGCCGGATCACCCTCGCCTGCCGACTGATGGAGCGCGGCGAGGAGCGCCTCGACGTGGTCGCCCGTGCCAGCGGGCTGGGTACGGCGACGAACCTGCGGACCCAGCTCCGCCGCCGTACCGGACTGACCCCCGGCGAGTACCGTCGCCGCTTCACCCCGACCCGCTGAGTCTTTGGTCCCCGGGTGACAATGGAGTCATGTCACGACGCACCGGACGACCGGGACGGCCCGCACCCACCACCGCCGGCGCGCGGAAGTCCGCGTATCCCGCGGACTCGCCGTGCCCCTGCGGCCTGCCCGCCGTGTACGGGGAATGCTGCGGACGCCTGCACGCCGGGACCGCCGCCGCACCGACCTGCGAGGCGCTCATGCGCTCCCGGTACGCCGCGTTCGTCGTCCGGGACGAGGCGTACCTGCTGCGCACCTGGCACCCGGACACCCGGCCGCCGGCCGTCGACTTCGACCCCGGTATGCGATGGGTGCGCCTGGAGATCCTGGAGACGACGGACGGCAGCCCGTTCCACACGACCGGTACGGTCACCTTCCGCGCGCACTACACGGACCGCGGGCGGCCGGACTCCCTCCACGAGAAGAGCCGCTTCGTGCGTTCCGGGGGCGCCTGGGTGTACTCGGCGGCGGACTTCGTCGACTGAACCGGCGGGCCGGCGACGGGGGCCTTCAGAGAGCGGCCCCGACCCGGGCCTTCTCCGGCGAGAGCTCCTGCGTCAGATCCTCCGCCAGCAGCCGTTTGGCGATCGCGTCCACCGCGGCCCGCAGTTGCCGGTCGTCGGGGCGCGACCCGTGTTCGTCCAGGCGTTCGTTGAGCCACCGCGCCCACGCGACACCGATCGCCGCCGCCTCCCGGCGCCCCGCGGCCGTATGCGTGAACAGGTGGCCGTCGCCGGTGAGATAGCCCTCCTCGATCATCCGGTCGAAGACCGGGACCAGTACCTCCGGCGGTACCCGGTGCCGGGTCGCGATCAGGCCGAGTCCCGCGTGACCGACCATCCGGGTGAACAGCTCGACCTGCATCACCGCCCAGGCCCCCGCCATGTCCAGCCGGGTGTCCGACTCCGCGACGATCCGCCGTGCCGTGTCCGGACCCGCGCCGCGAAGGATCTTGGCCACGGAGAATTCCAGGAGCCGGGCCGAGTCGCCCGCGCTGGGCTGGGCGAAGCCCTCGCCCATGTCCGTCGACCCGACCCGCGCGGTGTCCCGCAGCTTCACCTCCTTCAGGAAGAGCGCCACGACCAACCCCAGGACCGCGACCGGCACCGTCCACAGGAACACGGTGTGGAGGGTGTCGGCATACGCCTGGGCCAGCGGCGCGGACTGCGCGGGGGGCAGGGCGTGCAGCCCCTGCGGGCTCGTCGCGGCCTTCGCCAGCACCGCGGGGTCGCCGCCCGCCCGGGCCGCCGCGGCGATGCCGTCGGTCAGATTCGGTTTCAGCGCGTTGGCGTAGATCGTGCCGAAGACCGCGGTGCCGAAGGAACTGCCGAGCGTACGGAAGAACGTCACGCCCGACGTCGCCGTACCCAGGTCCGAGTAGTCGACCGTGTTCTGCACGGCAATGGTCAGCACCTGCATGGACAGACCGATACCGACGCCGAGCACCAGCATGTAGAGCGATTCGAGCCAGACCCCGCTGTCCGGGCCCATCCGGGAGAGCAGATACAGCCCGACCGCCATGACCAGCGAGCCCACGATGGGGAAGATCCGGTACCGGCCCGTCTTGGAGACCACGTTGCCGCTGAAGATCGAGGCGACGAGCAGCCCGACGACCATCGGCAGCGTCCGTACCCCCGACAGGGTCGCCGAGTCGCCGTCGACGTACTGCAGATACGTCGGCAGGAAGGTCATCGCGCCGAGCATCGCGAATCCCACGACGAAGCTCAGGATCGAGCAGACGGTGAACACCGGATTCCGGAACAGCCGCATCGGCAGCATCGGTTCCTTCGCCCGGAACTCCACCAGGCAGAAGAGCGCCAGCGCCACGACGCCACCCACGAAGAGAGCGATGATGACGGGCGAGCCCCACGCGTACTGGTTGCCGCCCCAGCTGGTCGCCAGGATCAGCGCGCTCGCGCCGACCGTGACCATGGCGATGCCCAGATAGTCGATCACGGGCCGCCCCGCGGCCCGCACCGACGGGATCGTCCGGGCGGCTGCGACGACCACCACGATCGCGATCGGCACATTGACGTAGAACGCCCAACGCCAGCTCAGATGATCGGTGAAGAGCCCGCCGAGCAGCGGCCCGATCACCGTCGACACCCCGAAGACGGCACCCAGCGCACCCTGGTACTTGCCCCGCTCGCGCAACGGGATCACATCGGCGATCAGTGCCATCGAGGTGACCATCAGCCCGCCGGCGCCGATGCCCTGCAGCCCTCGCCAGACGATCAGCAACGTCATGTCGGTCGCGAGGCCGCAGAGGAAGGATCCGGTGATGAAGATGATCGCGGACAGCTGGAAAATGATCTTCCGGCCGAACAGGTCACCGAACTTGCCCACCAGGACCGTCGCCACCGTCTCGGCGAGCAGATAGGCCGTGACGACCCAGGACATGTGGGCGGCGCCGCCCAGATCCGAGACGATCGTCGGCAGTGCGGTGCCGACGATCGTCTGGTCCAGAGCGGCCAGGAGAAGCCCCAGCACGATCGTCGCGAAGACGATGTTCCGGCGGCGCGGATCGAGCACGGGCGGCGCGGCGGCACTCTGCGCGGCGGGGGCCGTCTCGCTGGCAGTGGTCACGCTTGCACCCTCACACCGGCCCCCGTCAGCCGCATGTGGGGGACGGCCGGACGTGTCGTCAGGCCAGCAGATCGCGCAGGGACGCCTTCAGCCGGGTCACGAAAGCCTCCCGTACCGGCTCCGTCACCCGGTCCAGCGAGAGATACGGATTGAGGTCCTCCAACTCGACGAGCAGCAGCTCACCCTGCGCGGTCCGGCAGGCGTCGACCCGCTGGATGCCATGGTCGAGACCGTTCCACTCCACGAAGGAGGCCGCGAACTCCAGATCCGCGGCACTCGGCGTGTACGGCTCCAGCACCCACCGCTGCTCCGGACGCGGCGCGTACAGCGCGTACTGGAAGTCCCGGTCGACGAAGTAGAACGACACCTCGTACCGGAAGTCGATCCGCGGCTGGACGAGCACGAGGCCGTCGTCGCCCTCCGGCAGTGCGGCCTGCGGTACGAACCGCAGACCGACCGAATCCGCTCCCAGCTTCGGCTTGACCACGTATTCCGGGGCCTCGGGCAGCAGCCTCAGATCAGCCGCGCGGTCCACCGTGGGGATCACCGGACGTCCTGCCCGGCTCAGATCGACCAGATACTGCTTGCCCGCCATGTCCCCACGACCGTGCAGCGGGTTGTAGACGGGTACGCCCAGCTCCAGCGCCCGCGCGCGGAACGCGTCGTAGGCCTCCCGGTGGTGCAGCACCGGACCGCTGTTGCGTATGACGACCATGTCGAAGCCGTCGAGCAACGCGGCGGAGTCCCGAGGATGACAGAGCGCGACATCGAAATCCTCCCGCAGCCGCGACGACAGATGGATGTCCTCGTCGCAGTAGCGGCGGCCACGGGCCTCGTAGGAGAGGTCGGTGACGAAGAGCAGGGACGGGCGCTGGCCCTCGGACATGGTGTCCCCCAGGGGGTGTGTCTGCGGACGGCGGATCAATAACCTTGATGGCGTCGCCCGTCAACGACCCTGGAGCGTCATGACGTCAGCCCCGCACGAGTCGACCGCAAAGCAAGCGGCGCCACTTCCGGACATTCTCTCCCCCGCCTTCGCGGCCGATCCCTACGGGGCCTACCGGATCATGCGCGAGAGCGCCCCGCTGATCCGGCACGAGGCCACGAACAGCTACCTCGTCTCCCGGTACGAGGACGTGGAGCGGATCTTCAAGGACAAGTCCGGCGAGTTCACCACCGAGAACTACGACTGGCAGATCGAACCGGTGCACGGCCGGACGATCCTCCAGCTCGGCGGCCGTGAGCACGCCGTGCGCCGGGCCCTGGTCGCCCCCGCCTTCCGGGGCGCGGACCTCCAGGAGAAGGTGCTGCCGATCATCGAGCGCAACGCACGCGAGTTGATCAACGCCTTCCGGCACACCGGCGAGGCCGACCTCGTCGACGCGTTCGCAACCCGCTTCCCGGTCCTCGTCATCGCCGACATGCTCGGCCTGGACAGGGCGGACCACGACCGCTTCCACGGCTGGTACTCCACCGTCATCGCCTTCCTCGGCAATCTCGCGGGCGACCCGGAGGTGGCGGCGGCCGGTCAGCGGACCCGGCGGGAATTCGCCGAGTACATGATCCCGATCATCCGGCAGCGCCGGAGCGCGCCCGGCGACGATCTGCTCTCCGCGCTCTGCGCCGCAGAGGTCGACGGGGTGCGGATGAGCGACGAGGACATCAAGGCGTTCTGCAGTCTGCTGCTCGCGGCGGGCGGCGAGACCACCGACAAAGCCATCGCCTCCCTCTTCGCCAATCTGCTCGCCCACCCCGAACAGCTCGCCGCGGTGCGGGAGGACCGTTCCCTCATCGAGAGGGCCTTCGCCGAGACGCTGCGCCACAGCCCGCCGGTCCATATGATCATGCGCCAGACGGCGACCGAGGTGGAGCTCAGCGGCGGCACGGTGCCCGCCGGAGCCACCGTCACCTGTCTGATCGGTTCGGCAAACCGTGACGAGTCCCGCTACAGGGAGCCCGACCGCTTCGACATCTTCCGCTCCGATCTGACCGGCACCACCGCGTTCTCGGCGGCGGCCGACCACCTGGCGTTCGCGCTCGGCCGGCACTTCTGCGTGGGCGCCCTGCTGGCTCGGGCGGAGGTGGTGACGGGGGTGAACCAGCTGCTCGACGCACTGGGGGAGCTGCGGCTCGCGGACGACTTCACCCCCTTCGAACAGGGCGTGTTCACTCGGGGCCCGCGATCGCTGCCGGTTCGGTTCACCCCGGTCCCCGGCTGACCGCGACGAGCGAGCGAGCGACCGGCCGGGGCCGGTTCAGCGGATGTGGCGCCCGGAGATCGCCCATGCGATCACCAGTCGCTGGATCTCGCTCGTCCCCCCGAAGGTCGTGCAGATCTCGGCGTCGCGGGACATCCGCTCCACCGGATGCTCCCGGCTGTGTCCGGCGCCCCCGAGGATCTGGACGGCCTTCTCCGTTGCCGCGACGGCCGGTTCAGCGGCCCGCAGCTCGGACATGGAGCCCCGCGCCGCGTCGTCGACCCTCCGCAAGTGGGGTGTGCGGTGGGCGGCGAGGGGGTGTCACCAGGAGCTGCCGGGGCGCACCGGCAGTCGTGGGTGGTGGGCGGCGAGGAACTTGTTCGCGCGCGCCAGCTCGGAGAGTGCCTGTTCCCGGTCGGCGTGGTCCTCGGCGCAGAGTCGTGGGCCACGGAACCTGCGCACCTCGCGTGCGGCGCATTCGGCGTCGAACTCCGCCTGCAGGATGTGCGGCGGGATGCAGGACCCGATCAGCGCGGCGACCCGGTCCGGGATCGGCACGGGGACGAGGAGGTGTGAGGCGGTCATGAGGGGTGCCCTCTCGGATGGTTGGCCAGGAGGTGGTTCTCGGTGCGGCCGCCGGGTGGGCGGCCGACTCCTCCATGTGTACGGGACGCAGTTCCGGGTTTCTTGTTGAGAACGTCTCCGTGTGGCAACCGTTTGAGTGTGATCGGGTATTTCCCCTTACCCATAAGTAAGTTGACTCATCGTGACGTACGTGCTGCGTGATCTGGACGAGAGGCCCTCACTTGATCTTTGACCTCGGCAGCCCTCAGAGGGACACGTCGGTGCCGCGCTCGCGCAGCTGGAGTGCCCGTAGTACGGCCTCGGTCGAGAACCGGCTTTCCGGATCGACCAGTTGTGCACCGAAGATGGTCTCCAGATTGCGCATCCGGTAGCGGACGGTCTGAGGATGCACATCCAGCAGCTCACCCATGTGGGCCGCGGTCCCCCTGGTTTCGAGCCAGACACGGAGCGTTTCGATCAGTCGCTCGCGCCGGTTGGTGCTGATCCCCGCGATCGGAGCCAGTTCGCGTCGGGCGAGTTGGTCGAGGAGGGCCGTGTCGGAGAGGAGCCACAGCGTGATGAGGTGGTCCTCGCACCGTAAGAGCGGTGCGTCCGCGATGATCCCGGCGTCGACGAGTTCGAGGACCCGGCGGGCCCAGCGGATCGAGTCCGAGGCGAGTGCCGTGGGGACGGTCAGGCCGATGGCAACCCGGGTGCCGAGGAGGGCGCGCTCAAGCATCTGTCTTCGCGCCTCGTCGAGCGGCCCCGGGACGAGTAAGTGGGGCTGCGGATCACTGAGGTCGACCAGGACGTCGCGGTCCAGGCCGGCCCGGTCGAGCCCGGCCGGGGCGCGGGCGGCGACCAGGGTCACCTGTTCCGGCAGCGTCCAGCCGGTCTGCTCGCAGAGTTCGGCGATGGCGGTCCGGGGCACCGGCCGCCCGGCGAGGACCAGATGCAGCAGACGGCGGCGCATGGCCTCGCTCTGCTCGCCGGACTGCGACTGCACCTCCAGGAAACCCTCGCGGGAGAGCGACTCCAGTTCGTCGATGTACGCGAACAGCGCGTCGGCGAAACTGAGCATCAGGGTGGGGGAGAAGCTGTAGCTCCGGCCGACCTTCTTGGCCCGGCGCAGCGCCACCCGGGCGCCGAGCCGATAGGCCCCCTGCAGCGTCTCCATGCTGCGTCCCTCATATGCCTCGAATCGTCCGAAACGACGGCACATGTCGTCGCGAAGCGTGGTGGGGGTGGACGGTTCGGCGACCAGGTCGACGAATGACGAGAGGCTCTGTTCCACGCCTACGCGAATGGCCTGACCGTTCGGGCCGTTGAGCAGACGCGCGTATTCCGGATAGGCCCGGGTGACCTCGACGCCGATTTCCTTGATCAGGCTCGGCAGTTCGGGCCGCATGATTGCGGCGAATTCCTGAGGGAGCGGACCCAGGGGGTCTCCGGTGTCCGACGGCTGTACTGGTTCTCGCATGACTGTCCCCTTGCTCTCCGGCGCCCGGTGGGGGTGAGGCGGTGGGGGGAAAGCGCTCCCATCAACCGGCAGGTGCGTACCAAGTTCGCGATGAAGATAGACCAAGTCAGCTACCGTGCACACCACTTGCGCAAGATCGGAGTGCAAGGGGCACGTATCTTCGCCGCGTTGTGGGGCTTCCGTGCAGGTAGAACGGCAATGCTCACTTCCGGACAACGTATTTCGGCCGTTTGTATCCCGGCGACAAGAAAACCGGTGTCGGCGAAGCGGTGCGGTGGGTGGCGGGAGCGGGGCGGTCGACGACGTCCTGCCGTGCCCGGTCCCCTCGGCGGCGGCCTTCCGGGTGAGGTCGCTCCTGTATGCAGGTCGCGGGTGGGACGGGCCGACCGGGATCTTGCCGCGCGGAGTGGCGTGTTCATCGCGTCCGGGGGACCGCCATCGGGGCAGCCCTGCTCAGGGCTGTCCCGTAATCCCTGGTGGGCGCGCGACGACGGCTACGGCACCTCGCTGCGTTGTCGGAACATCCACATACATCCAGTATGTGGACGTCCCTCCGCCTTGCGATGCACCGCATCCGACGCCGCGCGCTGATCCACCAGGGATTACGGGACAGCCCTTAGTGCGGGAGAGGTCTCGCACCCCCGAGCCCATCCGTCGCGCCTTCGAATGCGCATCCGTTGACAAGCCTTCAGGGTCCGTCTGCTCATTTCTGGATCAAAAATCGGCTGACACAAAAGATCTTAACCGGCAGGATTGTGTCGCCGTGTTTCCCGCGAGTAACATCACGGCTCGGCCAATTAAGGCATGCAATTCGCCGGTAAATGATTGCTCGGTCTCCGGGCTCCGGATCCATCCGCGACGCACCACTGAAACCGGGCCGTCGGCGTTCACCTGACGTGGCCGTGCCCCAGAAAGTCCCGCACGCAACGCATGCAGTCACTCTTGGCGCCGATGCCGCCTGCGTTGAAACCGGCCAACTCCATGTACGACGCCGTCCAGAGACGGCAGTCAAGAGGGGACGACATGAGAATCGCTTCGACCGGAGCGCGCATGGGGCTGCTGGCAGCCTGTACCGCGTTCGTCACCGCGTTGTCCACCACAACGGCCACCGCGGCCACTCAACTGAACGGGCACTGGGCGCCGTTCAACCGGTGCCCGGTGGACGCGCCTGCCATGCTGGCGGCCGACGGCGTGACGAACATCGCGACCTGCATCTCCTCGCATTCGGCCGGCGGGTCGATCAAACTCGGTAATTCGCAGGTGCCGACCGGCAACACCGACCTCCAGCTCGGAGTGATCCAGCACAGCGACGGCACCGTGTCGCTGGTCGCCCCTGCGGAGGGTGCGCTCGTGGCCGACTCCGCGGACCTCCCGGGTGGTCTGCTCGGTCTCATGTGCCCGAGCGGTATCCCGGTCGTCTCGGGAATCTGCAACCAGATCACCAACAGCACCCTCAACAAGGTGACCGCGACGATCGAACCGGCGGGTGCCCCGAGGGACTTCAACATGGCGGCGAGCTTCGGCTCCGGCCGGCCGATCCTGTCGATTCCTGTCCGCATCCATCTGCGGAACCCGTTCCTCGGCGACAAGTGCTACATCGGAACCACCTCGGACCCGATCGTGCTGAAGCCCCAGAACAACACCGCCCCCTCTCTCTCGCTGCAGCAGTTCGACGGCAACGGGACGCCCAATGACTCGGGCGAGATGGGGCGCTACACCTTCGGCGGCGCCGATCAGGGGGATTCCACCTACGCGGTCCCGGGAGCCAGCGGCTGCGGCGCCGGACTGCTGGACTGGGCCGTCAATCTGAAGACCGGTCTTCCGTCGGCCTCGGGCAAGAACAACGTGGTCCTGAACCAGGCCTCCACATACTTCGCGAGCCCCTACGACCCTGCGGGTCTGGCCCCGGACGAAGGAAAGGCCCTTTCGCAGTACTGGCACTCCGCCGTCCGGTAGGAGAAGGCGCACTGCCACAGGTTTCCCCTCGTCCTGGCGAGCCGTGCCGCGGCGGCACACCGGGGCAGGGCGACGGCCGGTCGGGACGATTGCCCTGAACGGGACGGCGGCGGATGGGCGTCGCCACGCCCACCCGTGCACCGGCCTGATACGGAATGGGTCGCCCCTGTGGCCGGAGTCCCCTTTCGCGCGCTTGAATTCATCCTTCGATTATTTCCGAGCGCCACGGAATTGAAGAAGGCAAATGAATGGAGACGCGGGCTCTTCTGGATTCCTGATCGATGGAGTAGCGTACCGTTCGGCGGCCTCCCATACGCCACAATGATCAGCACCACGCCCGGATCGCATCGCGTGAATTCCGCGCCCGAAAGATTCACGGGCCCAGTTGCAACCCGCCCCGTACGTCGGCGGGAGTACTTCCCCGAAAGAAATCCGCTGTCGGGCCGCGACGGTCGTTTCGTCCGAGTCCGACTCATTCCCCAACGGGACAGGAAAAGGGAGAAGTTCCATGCGTAAGAAGACGAGAATCCTGACCGCAGTCGGTGCCGCGGCCGCCGCGGTGGCCCTCGCCACCCCGTCGGCGTTCGCCGGTCCGACCGCCCCGTGGACCATCACGCCGGCCGGCGACTTCAACGGGACCGCCGGCGTCACGGTGCTGACGGACAACAACGGCAACAAGATCCAGTGCGCCACGTCCGCCGCGGCGGGGAACGCCCCGACCTCCCCGGTCAGCGGCAGCCCGGCGAAGCTGGCGAACATCACGTCCATCTCGTTCAACTCGCCCTGCACCGGGCCGTTCAGCTCCACCTGGACCGTCACCACCAAGGTCACGCCCCCGTGGGAGATCTGGGGCAACACCTACGCGGCGGGCGCCGGCACCAACTCCACCGGCCAGACCACCGGTCAGATCAAGGCGATCAGCGCGACGGTGAGCGGCAGCAGCGTCCTCGGACCCTGCACCTTCGACGTCACCGGCAGCGTCGCCGCGAAGTACAACAACCCCAGCGCGGGCGGCTCCAACGGCACCCTCGACACCTCGGGCGGCGGCCTCACGCTGACCATCGCCAACAAGGTCGGCGGCGGCTGCGGAATCGTCGGCACCACGGCGAGCTTCGCGGGCCTGTACACGATCAAGAGCACGGCCACCGGCACGCCCTCGCCGGTCATCGTCGGCTGACGATCTCCCGGTGGGACCGGAGGAACGTGTACGGGCAGTCACACTCCTGGTGACTGAGGGCTGTCCCGTATTCCCCGGCGGGCGCGCGGCGTCGGCTACGGCACCTCGCCGCGTTGTCGGGACGTCCGCATACATCCAGTATGCGGACGTCCCTCCTCCTTGCGGCGTACCGCATCCGACGCCGCGCGCTGATCCACCAGGGATTGCGGGACAGCCCTTGGGCACCCGTGCGACACATGATGTCCGGCCCCGGCCCCGATGTCCTTTCGCGCAGGAGGCGACAATTCCACGCCGCCGCTTTGTCATCGAATGACAAGAATCCCCTGCTGTCGCTCGAATCGAAACCCGACTCTTCCCAGCCGCGACCGGTGTGCGTAGCGTACCCATCGGTAGGGACCGATTTCGGCTGCTCGAAGGCCCGCTACCCATCAGTGGACCCACATCCGCAACCATGTGGCATTCATGTCCACCCATGCTGGAAGGACTCATGCGCATGACCGTCGACGCACGCGTCTCGGCACGGCGACCGCTCCACTTCGCCGTGGGTGGGGCACTCGTCGTCGCCACCGCATTCATTCCGGGCGCCGAATCGATGGCAGCCGACCAGAATTCCGAGGTCGCGCTCGCTTACAGATGCGAATTCCCCTCGGGTGCCGTGGGCATCGATGTCACCGTCTCCGCCTCGTTGCCCGCGTCGGTGGGAACGGGTGAGGCGGTTCGGCCGGACCATGTCTCGGTCGTGGTGAAACTGCCTCGGGCGGCCCTCGAACAGTTCACCGGCCAGGAGGCGACGAGTCTGTCGGCCGACGCGCAGCTCACGGTGCGGCACCGCAGCGGTGACCGGTCGGCCGATGCCGCCTGGGCGAATCTCGACGCGCCGTCGGTGCCGATCCCGGCCGAGGGCGGACTGGAGCTGACCGCGACCGGCGACGTGCCCACGGCGACATTCGGCTCCCCGGGGAAGGCCACCCTCTCGCCCGCCGGTCTCGGCCTGGCGCTCACTCCCCGCAAGGCCGACAACTCCCCGACGTCGCCTCCCAGTCTCCAGGTCGTGTGCGAGCCCGCACCGGACCAGGACACCACGCTCGCGACCGTGCTCGTCGAGGGCTCCCGCTCCGGTTCCACCCCCGAGCCCGAGGTGACCACCCCGAAGCCGGCCACGACGGACACCAGGCCGGGAGCCGGGTTCTCCTCGGACACCCGTAAGAAGATCAAGGCCCTCACCGACAGGACGCTGGACGGCGAGGACGACCCGGGCGGCAGCTGTCCCATCGTGATCCCGCCCGAATGGGTGATGACGACGGCGGACACCTATGTGGCGGGCTATGCCAACGCCGCCAAGATGGACGGTGCCGTGGCCCTGGGGCCCGCACACATGAAGGTGACGCTGAACAAGGTCTACATCAACGACTCGTGCGCCTCCACGGTCGATGTGACGTCCGAGGCGGAATTCGAGTACCAGGGCCGGCGACAGCTGCCACCGGCCAGATCCACCTTTCTGACGTACGGGTTCATGCCCACCACGGCCGTCGTGGAACTGGAGCAGGTGGGCCCGCCGGCCGTCGTGCAGACGCACACGGTCACCAACACGCCCGAGTATCCGGAGAGCACGACGGTCACCACCCAGCTCTCCATGCGGATACACGACGTCAAGGTGAACGGCGTTCCGCTGGACGTCGGCGACAACTGCCGGACGGCCGAGCCCTTCGAGCAGGTCCTGAAGGCATGGGGCCAGAGCTATCCGCGCGCCGGCTACCTCGTCGCGTACGGCGGAACCCTGTCCGGCTACGCGCACATACCGCCGTTCAAGGGCTGCGGGGTGGACGAGAACCTGGACGCGGTCTTCACCTCCGCGATCTCCAGCGTGGGCAAGGAGGCCGACAACTACACGAAGATGACGCAGGCCGCGCTGTGCGTGGCGACGAACCCGGACGGCCCCGACTGCCCGCCGAAGATCCCCACCCCCGAACGGTGAGGTGCACCTGAGGCGTTTCGCGTCGGCACATGGGCTCTTCCGGTCCACGGGACCGGGAGGGCCCATGTGCTTGTGGCATCCGTGACCCCGTGACCGAAGGCCGGTCCGCGGCCGGGGCGACCGGAACCCCGTCCCTGCCTCAGGGCTTTCCCGTCATCCCTGGCGGGCGCCAGGGATGACGGGACAGCCCTTCGCCGTCGGCGGAATTCCTCACTTTCCGACAGGTTTATCGCGGCCATTACTCACATGGAAACAAGGAATCGGGGTCGCGCGACCGACGTGAAGAAAGTTCAGTGTCCAGTATTGCGAAGTCAGGTTACCGAGCCGTAGCGTCCCACCTGAGCAGGTCGGAAAGACGTCCGCACCTGGTTGTTCGATGCACCTGGAGTCCTGGTCGCGCCCTTTTGCGGCCGGCAGTTCCCATCGGGCGGCCCGTCGCCCGAACCCTCGGTTCCGGGGTGGTGCGCCCCTCATCGGGATCGCGGTCCGGACCCCGGTCCGCGCACAGGAGCGCTTGCGCAGTTTTCGACAAGGTCGGGGGACGCCTTTGTCAAAGAGTGACAAGTGATCCACATCCAGCACATTGTTCGTCGGTTTCCGCTGTTCAACGGCTTGCCCTGGCGGTTTCGGCGGACATACCGTGCGCCTCCCGGTGCATGGGTGACGAGCCGTCATTGGATTTCTCAGAGCCGGAGCGCTGACAGATGACTTCGTTCACAACAAATTCGAAGGAGGGCCGATGGGAATCGAAGTAGTCGTCGAGGGCCTCACGAAGTCCTTCGGAAAGCAGAACATCTGGCAGGACGTCACCCTCACACTGCCCGCCGGCGAGGTGAGCGTCATGCTCGGTCCTTCCGGCACCGGAAAGACCGTGTTCCTGAAATCCATCATCGGTCTGCTGAAGCCCGAGCAGGGGCGCGTCCTCATCAACGGCGTGGACATGGTGAACAGTCCTGAGCGCGACATCATGGAGACCCGGAAGCTCTTCGGGCTCATGTTCCAGGACGGCGCGCTCTTCGGCTCGATGTCCCTCTTCGACAACATCGCCTTCCCGCTGCGCGAGCACACCCGCAAGAAGGAATCGGAAATCCGCCGGATCGTCATGGAGCGGATCGACATCGTCGGCCTGCTCGGCGCCGAGGAAAAGCTCCCCGGCGAGATATCCGGCGGTATGCGCAAACGTGCCGGACTGGCCCGAGCCCTCGTCCTGGACCCGCAGATCATTCTCTGCGACGAACCGGACTCCGGGCTGGACCCGGTCCGCACCGCCTATATCTCCCAGCTGCTCATCGATCTCAACGCACAGATCGACGCGACGATGCTCATCGTCACCCACAACCTCGACATCGCGGCCACCGTCCCGGACAACATGGGCATGCTCTTCTGCCGCAATCTCGTCACCTTCGGGCCGCGCGAGGTGCTGCTCACCAGCGACGTGCCGGTCGTCTCCCAGTTCCTCGCAGGACGCCGCGAGGGCCCCATCGGGATGGCCGAGGAGAAGGACGCCGCGACGCTCGCCGCCGAAGAGGTGAACGGCTACGGCGTCGGCATCAGTTCCGCCAACGGCCCGCGCACCGTCGTACCGCAGCTGGAGCCGTCGCCCGGCATGCCCGTACGGCAGGCCGCCCTGCGCCGCCGGGAACGGGTGCTGTCGATGATGGGCCAACTGCCCGAGGCCGCTCGCACGGCCATCATGAACAGCTACTCCCCGGCCGCGGGCGGTGGACGCCCATGACGGCGCCCATGCCGGTGAGACCCCCCGAGCCGACCGGGGCCGACACGGCCGGTGCGGACGGGCCGAAGACACCGGAGCGGCGGTCCCCGACGCGGCTGCTCGCCCCGCTGCGCGAGACCGGGAAGCTGTTCTCCCTCGCCGGGACCGTGAGCCGGGACATCTTCCGCAGGCCCTTCCAGGTACGGGAGCTCATCGAACAGTTCTGGTTCGTCGCCAGCGTCACCATCCTGCCCGCGGCCCTCGTCTCCATCCCGTTCGGCGCGGTCATCGCACTCCAGGTCGGCTCGCTGACCCAGCAGCTCGGCGCCCAGTCGTTCACCGGCGGCGCCAGTGTCCTCGCCGTCATCCAGCAGGCCAGCCCGATCATCGTGGCACTGCTGATCTCCGGTGCGGCGGGCTCGGCCATCTGCGCGGACCTCGGTTCGCGGAAGATCCGCGAGGAACTGGACGCGATGGAGGTCATGGGCGTCTCGCCCGTCCAGCGGCTCGTCGTCCCGCGCGTCCTGGCCACGATGCTGGTGGCCGTCCTGCTCAACGGCCTGGTCTCCGTCGTCGGGACGCTCGGCGGCTACTTCTTCAACGTGATGCTGCAGCACGGCACCCCCGGGGCCTATCTCGCCAGCTTCTCCGCCCTCGCCCAGCTCCCCGACCTGTACATCAGCGAGGTCAAGGCGCTGATCTTCGGTTTCATCGCGGGCATCGTCGCCGCCTACCGCGGACTCAACCCGCGCGGCGGCCCCAAGGGCGTCGGTGACGCGGTCAACCAGTCCGTCGTCATCACCTTCATGCTGCTGTTCTTCGTGAACATGGTTCTCACGGCGATCTACCTCCAGATCGTCCCCGCGAAGGGGAGCTGACCGATGTCGATGCTCAGCTGGCTCGATCGATCGGGTGAGCAACTCACCTTCTACGTAAGGGCACTGATCTGGGTCCCGCGGACGCTGCGCCGCTATCTCCGCGAGGTCCAGCGGCTGCTGGCCGAGGTGGCCTTCGGCAGCGGCGGTCTCGGAGTCATCGGCGGAACCGTCGGGGTGATGATCGCGATGACCCTGGCCACCGGCACGGTCGTCGGCCTCCAGGGGTACGCGGCCCTCGACCAGATCGGCACCTCCGCCTTCACGGGCTTCATCTCCGCCTACTTCAACACCCGTGAGATCGCCCCCCTCGTGGCCGGACTGGCGCTCTCCGCGACCGTCGGCGCCGGTTTCACCGCCCAGCTCGGCGCGATGCGGATCAACGAGGAGGTCGACGCGCTGGAGGCGATGGGCGTGCGGTCCATGCCCTACCTCGTCACCACCCGGATCATCGCCGGCGTCGTCGCGATCATCCCGCTGTACGCGATCGGGCTGCTCTCCTCCTACCTCGCGTCCCGATACGTCACCGTCCTGTTCAACGGACAGTCCGCGGGCACCTACGACCACTACTTCAATCTCTTCCTCTCCCCGGACGATGTGCTGCTCTCGGTGCTCAAGGTGCTGATATTCAGCGTGATGGTGATCCTCGCCCATTGCTACTACGGCTTCCACGCCACGGGCGGGCCCGCCGGGGTGGGCGTGGCGGTCGGCCGGTCGGTGCGCAACGCCATCGTGCTGATCAGTCTCACCGACTTCTTCCTCTCCCTCGCCATCTGGGGCGCCACGACGACGGTGAAGGTGGCCGGCTGATGAACGCTCACCGCACGCAGACCGTCCGCCGCAGACTCGCCGGAGTCGCCTTCCTCCTCGTACCCGCCGTGCTCGTGTGGGTGTCGGTCTCGGTGTACAGGAAGGACTTCACCCAGGACGCCACCGTGACCGTACGCACCGGGAGCGTCGGCAACGAGATGCACGACAACGCGGACGTGAAGCTCCGCGGTGTCGTCGTCGGGCAGGTCCGTTCCATCTCGGCCGACGGGGACGGGGCCCGGCTGACCCTCGCCATCGAGCCCGACAAGCTCGACCGCATCCCGGCCGACGTGACCGCCCAGATGCTGCCCACCACGCTCTTCGGGGAGCGGTTCGTGGCGCTCGTACCGCCCCAGGTGCCGTCCGCACGGACACTGCGGGCGGGGGCCGTCATCCCGCAGGACCGCTCCAGCAACGCCATCGAGCTGGAGGAAGTCCTGGACAACGTCCTGCCGCTGCTGACCGCGGTGAAGCCGGAGAAGCTCGCCGCCACCCTGGGCGCGGTCTCCCAGGCGCTCGAAGGACGCGGCGAGAAGCTCGGCGACACACTGCGTACCCTCGACGCCCACCTGGCCCGGTTCAACCCCCAACTCCCGACGCTCAATGCCGACATCAAGGAACTCGTCAAGGTGAGCAAGGTCTACGAGGACGCCGCTCCCGACGTTCTCGACGCACTCACCGACTTCACCACCACCAGCGGCACGATCGCCGCACAAGAGGCGGAACTGGCCGACCTGTACGGGGCCACCACCGCCTCCGCGCAGGACCTCACCTCCTTCCTGCGGGAGAACAAGGACAACCTGATCCACCTCTCCGCCACCAGCAGGCCGACACTGGAACTGCTCGCGCGGTACTCCGACGAATTCCCCTGCACCCTGCGGACCATGGCCGGCTTCGTCCCGGCCATGGACAAGGCGCTCGGCAAGGGCACCGACCGGCCCGGACTCCACGTCACCGTCAAGAGCGTGAAGTCCAAGGGCAAGTACGTGCCCGGCCGGGACACCCCGGTCTACGACGCGACCGGCGGACCGCACTGCTACTCCGTGCCGTACATGGGCCGGACCGTTCCGACCGCCGACGCCCGTACGGCCGGGGCGGTCGAACCCGCCGCCGGCCGGCGCGGCGGCGAACCCGCCGTCACCACACCCTCGGACCGGGACTCCGCCCTCGGCATGCCCAACTCCCCGCAGGAGAGCCGACTCGTCAACGAACTGGTCGCTCCCTCACTGAAAGTCCAGCCGCAGACCCTGCCCGACTGGAGCAGCGTGCTCATCGGTCCGGCCTTCCGCGGTGCGGAGGTGAAGCTCAAGTGAAGCGCCGCTCCCTCGCGGGACCGCTCGCGAAATCGATCGTCTTCATTCTGGTGACCGTTCTGGCCACCTCCGTCCTGGCGCTGTCCATCGCCAACACGGGGGTCGGCGGAACCACGACGTACAAGGCGAGGTTCACCGATGTCACCGGGCTGATCGTCGGCGACAGCGTGCGGATCGCCGGGGTCGAGGTCGGGCAGGTCGAGTCCATCGAGGTGGCCGACAGACGGCTGGCCGAGGTCGGCTTCGCCGTCCGCAAGGGACGTAGGCTCCCCGCCTCGGTGACCGCCTCGATCAAGTACCTCAACATGGTCGGTCAGCGGTACATCGACCTCGACCGGGGTGCGGGACCGGTCGGCCGCAGTTTCGCGGCCGGAGCGACCATTCCGCTCTCCCGCACGACCCCGGCGCTCGATCTCACCCAGCTCTTCAACGGCTTCCAGCCGCTCTTCGAGGGGCTCTCGCCGCCGGACGTCAACCAGCTCGCGGGCTCCATCGTCCAGGTGCTCCAGGGCGAGGGCGGCACCGTCGACAGCATCCTCCAGCACGTCGGCTCGCTGACCGGAACGGTCGCCGCCAAGGACGAGGTGATCGGCGAGGTGATCAAGAACCTCAACACGGTCCTGAAGACCGTCAACGACCGTGAGGCAGGCTTCGACGACCTCGTCGTCACCCTCCAGAAACTCGTCACCGGATTCTCCGGCGACCGCAAACCGCTCGGCCAGGCGGTGACCGCGATGGGGGCGCTCACCACCGTCACCGCGGACCTCCTCGACGACGGCCGCAAGCCGCTCAAGGACGACATCAAGCAACTCGGCCGCCTGTCGGACCAGTTGGGAGAGGGAACACCGCAGATCGAGAACTTCCTGCGGAAGACCCCGGCCAAGATGGAAGCGATCGGCCGCCTCGCCTCGTACGGCTCGTGGCTCAACCTCTACCTCTGCGAGGCCAGGGTCAGCGGTGTGACGACCTCGGACGGCAGCGCCCCGCCCACCGGCATCGTGGTCACGAAACCGAGGTGCCGGGCATGAAAATCAAACCCGTACGGGAACGCAACCCCGTCGCCGTGGCCGTCGTCGGACTGATCGTCCTCGCCCTCGTCGGCCTGGCCGCCTACCGTGCCGACTCGCTGCCCTTCATCGGCGGCGGAACCACCTACCACGCCGACTTCACCGAGTCCGCCGGACTCGGCGAGGGCGACGAGGTACGGGTCGCCGGAGTGAAGGTCGGCGAGGTCACCGGGGTCTCGCTCGACGGCGCCAAGGTGAAGGTCGGCTTCAGGGTGAAGGACGTCTGGATCGGCAACTCCTCGACCGTGGGCATCGCCATCAAGACGCTGCTGGGGGAGAAGTACCTCGCCGTCGACCCGCTGGGCGACGCCCCGCAGGACCCGCACGAGCGCATCACGGTGAGCCGCACCACCTCCCCCTACGACGTCACCCAGGCGTTCAACGGACTCGGCGAGACCATCGGGGAGATCGACACGCAGCAGCTCGCCAAGAGCTTCGAGACGATCTCCGCCACCTTCAAGGACTCTCCGCCGGACGTGAAGAGCGCCGCCGACGGGCTCTCCGCCCTGTCGAGGACGGTCTCCGAACGGGACGCCCAGCTCGCCACTCTCCTCAAGGGCAGCAAGCAGCTCACCAAGACGCTCGCCGACAAGAAGAGCAGCTTCGAAACCCTGCTGGAGGACGGCAATCTGCTGCTCGGCGAGATCCAGGCGCGCCGCGACTCCATCCATCTGCTGCTCACCGGCACCCGGAATCTGGGAACACAGCTCACCGGCCTCGTCGAGGACAACAACAAGCAGCTGAGGCCCACCCTGGACTCGCTCGGCCGGGTCACGGCGGTGCTGGTGAAGAACCGCAAGAGCCTCGACAAGGTGCTGTCGCTCGCCGGCTCGTACAACCGCCTCGTCGGCAACACCCTCGGCAGCGGACGGTGGTTCGACAACTACGTCTGTGGGGTCGTCCCGAAGAACTACCTTCCCGCCGGCACACCCGCGGGACCCGAATGCAAGCCACCCGAGCAGCAAGGCGGCCGATGAGATGAGAATGACGCGCATCGTCGGCATCGGCGCCGGACTCGTCGTGGTGGCCGTCGCGGCCACCACCGGGGTGAGGGCCATGGACGACGAAGGAACGACGACCATCACCGCCTACTTCGACCAGGCCACCGGTGTGTACGCCGGATCGGACCTGCGGATCCTCGGCGTCAAGGTCGGCAGGGTCGAGTCGGTCACGCCGCGCGGCGAAGAGGTCAGGGTCACCCTGCGGGTCGACAAGGGCGTCAAGGTTCCCGAGGGCGCTCATGCCGTGGTCGTCGCCCCCAGCCTCGTCGCCGACCGCTACGTCCAGCTCGCTCCCGCGTACGACGGGGGACCGCTGATCGCGGACCACGCCGTGCTCCCCGCCGCGAACAACGCCACGCCGGTCGAGGTCGACCAGTTGTACGCATCCATCACGAAGCTGTCCAAGGCCCTGGGCCCCGAGGGAGCCAACGTCGACGGAGCGCTCTCCGGACTCCTGGACACCGGTGCCAAGAACCTCGACGGCAACGGAAAGGCCATCGGGAACTCCATCGAGCAGTTCGGCAAGGCCACCAAGACCCTCGACCGGAGCAGCGGAAACCTCTTCGACACGCTGTCCTACCTGCAGACCTTCACCACCATGCTGAAGGAGAACGACGGCGATGTGCGCGCCGCCGAACAGCAGCTCAACTCGGTCACCGGATTCCTCGCCGACGACAAGGAGAACCTCAGCGCCGCCCTGAAGGAGCTGGGCACCGCCCTGGGCCAGGTCAAGACCTTCATCCAGAAGAACCGCGGCGCCCTGAAGGCGAACGTGGACGCCCTGGTGCCGCTCACCCAGACCCTGGTGGACCAGCGTGCCTCACTCGCCGAGTCGATGGACACGCTGCCTCTCGCCGCCGCCAACGTGGTCAACGCCTACGACCCGGTGAACCGCACCCTCAACGGCCGCACGAACCTCAACGAGCTCTCCATGGGCGGACCGCTCACCGAGGGCCCGGCCACCGGACTGGCCGGCCTCGCACCGGTGGACGCCACACGGCAGAAGGCGCTGCCCGCCCTGCCGCTGCCGACCGTCGGCACCGTCTACGGGACTCCGGCGAAGACCACCACGGACAAGAAGGGGGCGAACCGATGAGCCCGGCCCTGCGCAGACCCGGACCCCGCACGACCGGCGTCGTCGCGGTGCTGGCCGTGGGGGTCGGCCTCGCCCTGGTCGTCACCGGCGCCGGCCTGCCGACGTTCACCGGCATCGACCAGCTGCCGCTGCCCGGTGGCGCCGACCTCGGTGACCATCCCTACGAGATCACCGCGGAATTCGCGGATGTGCTCAGCCTCTCCCCGCAGTCCTCGGTCAAGGTCAACGACGTCGCCGTCGGCCGCGTCACCAAGATCTCGCTGGGCTCGGACAGCTGGAACGCCAAGGTCACCATGCGGGTCAACGGCAAGGTCGAGCTGCCCAGGAACGCCTACGCCCACCTCGAACAGTCCAGTCTCCTCGGCGAGAAGTACATCCAGCTGTCGCCGCCCGCGAGCGGCACCGCCCGCGGCCGGCTCGCCGACGGAGACGGGATCCCGCTGACCCGGACCAACCGCAACCCCGAGGTCGAAGAGGTCTTCGGCGCCCTGTCGATGCTCCTCAACGGCGGCGGCATCAACCAGCTCAAAACCATCACCACCGAGCTCAACAAGGCACTCGCCGGACAGGAACCCCAGGTCCGCTCCATGCTGAACCGGATCGACACCCTCGTCACGAACCTGGACGGCCACAAGCAGGACATCACGGACGCACTCGACGGCGTCAACCGGCTGGCCGCCACCCTCGCCACCCGCAAACAGGACGTGGGCACGGTCCTCACCGGACTCAGCCCGGGCCTGAAGGTCCTGGAGAAGCAGCGCGGTTCGCTCCTCACCATGCTGCGCTCGCTCGACACCCTCTCGACCGTCGCCGTCGACACGATCAACAAGAGCAAGGCCGACATGATCGCCGACCTCAAGGCCATCGCCCCCAGCCTCAAGGCGCTCGCCGACTCCGGCAGAGACCTGCCGGACTCCCTCCAGGTGCTGCTCACCTACCCCTTCACGGACGAGGTGCTGCGCGGGGTGAAGGGCGACTACCTCAATGTCTACCTGGATGTGACGGCCATGCCCGGCACCCAGGTCATCCCCGCACTGGACCCGGACGCCACGCCGGCACCCACGGACGCGAAATTCGGCTCGGCGCTGCCGCTGCCGCTGCCCTCGGTCGCCCCGTCGGGCACGAAGGGGACCAGCTGATGATCACCCTCGCCATCCGGCTGAAGAACATCGCCTTCCTGATCACCGCGGTGCTCGTCCTCGGTTACCTCGGGGTGCGCTACGCCGACCTCGGCCACTACATCGGCCTGCGCGGCTACTACACCGTCACAGTGCAACTCCCGCGGACCGGCGGGCTGTACACCCACTCCAACGTCACCTACCGAGGCGTTTCGGTGGGCCGGGTCGGGCCGATCGAACTCACCGACGACGGGGTCGAGGCCGAACTGCGCATCGAGAACGACGCCCCGCCCATCCCGGACAGCCTCAAGGCCGTCGTGGCCAACCTCTCCGCGGTCGGGGAGCAGTACGTGGATCTTCGGCCCACCCGCACCGAGGGCCCGTACCTCGCGAACGGCTCGGTGATCGACCAGGCCGACACCACCGTCCCGGCCCCCGTCACCAACGTTCTCACCAGCGTCAACGACCTGGCGGGCTCCGTCGACCTGGAATCCCTGCGCACCGTCGTCGACGAGTTCGGCACCGCGTTCGAGGGGCGCGGCGACGACCTCCAGGTGCTGCTGGACACCGGGAGCGACTTCGTGCAGGCGGCCGACGACGCGCTGCCCGTCAACACCCGGCTGATGATCGACGGCGAGACCGTGCTGCGCACCCAGGCCGAACAGGGCGAGGCACTCAAGGGCTTCGCCTCCGGCGCCGAGCAACTGGCCGCCGAACTCAAGGGATCCGACAACGACCTGCGCAGGCTGATCGCGGTCGCCCCCGACGCGACCGGCCAGATCAGTGGACTGGTGCGGGACCTCGATCCGAGCTTCGGCGTCGTCGTCGCCAATCTCCTCACCACCTCCGAGGTCGCCGTCACCCGGCAGCGCGGACTGGAGGAACTCCTGGTGAAACTGCCCGCGGTGGCAGCGGCGGGATCGAGCGCGGTGGACGGCAACGGCGCCCGGTTCGGCATGTCGGTCACCTTCTTCGAACCGCTGCCCTGCACCGCCGGATACGGCTCCACCCCCTACCGCAGCGGCCTGGACACCTCGGCCGGTTCACCGTTCAACACCAAGGCCCGCTGCACCTCGTCGCCCGGTACCGGGATCAATGTCCGAGGCAGTGCCAACGCGCCGAAGGGCGGCGCCGTGCCCGCGCCCGCCAAGCCCGGCTCGATGCTCCTCAAGCACGGCTCGGCGGACCGGCTGCCCGGAGCGCTCGGCGTCGCCGGGAACACCTCGACGACCGACGACGGCATGGCCGGTCTGCTCGGACTCGGAGCGGGAGGCGGCGCATGACGTCCCGTACGAAGACCCTGAGCGTCTGGGCGGCGCTGCTCGCCGCCGCGCTGATCTGCGCACTCGGCGGCTGGTCCTACGCCGACGCGCGCGGTGACGAGGACCTGGCGTACGCGAAGGCGCGCGATGCCGCGCTGACCGACGGAAAGCACCACCTCGCCCGGCTGAACAGTCTGGACGGCAGGAGCGCCAAGAGCGTCGAGGAGGGCCTCGGCGCCTGGCTCGACTCCTCGACCGGGCCGTTGCACGACCAACTCGGGCGCACCCGTGAAAAGGACGCGGGCGAACTGACGAAGTCCGGGGCCACGGCACGCGGCAGGGTCACCGACGCGGCGCTCACCGCGCTCGACGAGCGGACCGGCACGGCGGAGCTGATCGCCACGGTCGACGTCGAGGTCACTCCGCGCACCGGCAGGGGCGGAACCGAGCGCAAACGCTTCGGGGCCACGCTCGAACGGACCGCGGACGGCTGGAAGGTCAAGGCGCTCACCGCCGTTCCGGTCGGGGGCGGCGCATGAAGCGGCGCGGAGGGACGGCGGTCGTGAGCACGGACGTGGAGGCGGAGAGCGCCGAGAGCGCCGAGAGCACCCAGAGCACCCAGAGCACCGAGAGCGCCGCGGACGTCGGGGAGATCGAGGAGGCCGACGGACCCGACGCCCACGAGGACGGCACGGACGCGTCCGGGACGGGCGGCCGTTGGCCGCGTGTCGTGGCCGCGGTACTGGTCGTCGTGCTCCTCGCGGCCGGCGGCACACTCTTCGCCAAGGGCAGGCAGTTGAGGGACACTCCTTCCACCTCGAACCGCGCGCTGACCGACAGCGGGGCGACCACCCGGGTGGCCGGCGACGTCAGCAACGCGCTCGGCAAGGTCTTCTCGTACAGCCCGCAGGCGACCGCCGTCACCAAGGAGTCGGCGAAGCAACTCCTGGCGGGCAAGGCGCTCCAGCAGTACGCGGCCCTGTTCGGCCAGGTCGAGAAGCAGGCCGCCGACCAGAAACTGACGCTCACCACCCATGTCGTACGCGCCGGAGTGACCCGGCTGACGGGTGACAGCGCCCATCTGCTCGTCTTCCTCGACCAGGTCTACGAACGCGAGGGCAAGCCGGCCACCACGGCGGCGGCACAGCTCTCCGTCACGGCCCGGCTGAGGGACGGCCACTGGACCGTCGTCGAGATCACCTCCAGATAGCAGAGCCCGCACGCGTGAATCGGCACGGATCGGCCGGCAGGGGAGAGGCAGCAATGGCACGGGTACGGATGACGAGCAACCCGCTGGTGGCGGTGGCGATCGTGCTGACCGTCGCGGCGGCCGGCGCGGCCGGCTGGGGCGCAGTGGCCCGGTACGACGCCGCGCACGACGAATCGGCGGCGTACGTGCGGGCCCGCGACGACGCACTGGCCGCGGGCGAGCAGGCCGTGCAGAACATGAACACGCTCGACCACCGGAAGCTGGCGAAGGGCCTCGACAGCTGGGAGGACTCCACCACCGGTGATCTGCACAAGCAACTCGTCGACGGGCGGGACGCGTTCGTGAAGCAGATCGAGCAGGCGAAGACCGTCAGCACGGCCCAGGTCCTGTCCGGGGCGGTGACGGAACTCGACGACCGGGCCGGCAGGGCCGGGGTCATGGTGGCGCTCAGGGTCACCGTGACCGCGCCGAAGGGCAAGCCCGCGGTGAAGGAGAGCCGGATGCTGGGGCAGCTCACCCGTACCTCCGAGGGGTGGAAGCTCAGCGCCCTCGGCCAGGCGCCCGTCGGCAACACGGCCGGCTGACGCCACCGCCCCCACCCCGCCACCGAGAGGACCCCGGACATGTCGACGACCCGTCACCTCGTCAACCGTCAGCGCCGACTGGCCACCGTCGCCGCGGAACGCGCCACCGCCACCGCCCCGCCGAGAGAGCCCACGGCACCGGACCCCTCGTCCGAGGCGCCCGGGAAGACCGCGGCCGCGGAGCGGACGCCCACCGACGACGCGGCCACGGACGACACCGGTGCACCGGATCCGGAGAAGAAGGAGGCGGAACCGCGAGGCGGGCGGACATCCCGCCTGCGTGCCGGGCTGCCCGCCGTCCTCTGCGTACTCACCGTGCTGCTCGGCGCCTTCGCGGCCTGGGCGTTCAGCTCGGCCGCCGGCCTGCGCGACGACCCGGCCCGCCGGAACACGGCCCTCACCGACATCGGCCGCACCAGTGAGGTGAAGGGGCAGATCTCCGAGGCCGTCGGCGCGGTGTTCTCGTACAACTACGCCGCACCCGGCACGTCCGAGCGCGCGGTGCAGAGCCACCTGGTCGGCAAGGCGGTCCGGCAGCACGCGGACATGCTCGCCCAGGTCCGGGCCGAGGGGCAGAAGCAGAAGCTCGTGCTGACCACGACCGTCACGGACAGCGGTGTGGAACTCCTCGACGGCGACCGGGCCCGGCTGCTGATCTTCGCCGACCAGAGCAACACCCGTACCGGCAAGTCGGACGAGACGACCTACGCGGCCGCCATGTTCGCCGTGGACGCCGTTCGCCGCGGTGACACCTGGCGGATCTCCGCCATCGACACGTTCACCCAGTGACCCGGGGGAGAGGGGAGCACGCATGAGGTTCATCGGCACCATGCGCCGCGGACTCGGCGGCACGGCGGCCGCGGTCGCCGCGATGGCCGCGCTCACCGCGTCCCAGGCGCCCGGACACGTCCGCCACGAACAGACCGCGAAGGAACGCCAGGAGGCCGACGAGGTCATCTGGACGCACGTGCCCAACGACGACTCGTACCACACCGAACTGCCACCGCTGGTCTCGCCCGAACCGCCGGAGCGCGGTGTGAAACGGAGTCCGGCCGCCGCCCGCTCGTGGGCCGAGGCGGGCATCCCCGCCACGGTGCTCGCCGCCTACCGCAAGGCGGAGGGCGTGCTGGGGCGCACCGACCCCGGATGCCACCTGCCGTGGCAGTTGCTCGCGGCGATCGGCAAGGTCGAGTCCGGCCAGGCCGGCGGGGGACGGGTCGACGCCGACGGTACGACGCTCAGCCCCATCCTCGGGCCGGTGCTCGACGGCGCGGGCTTCGCCGAGATCCCGGACACCGACGGCGGCGTGTACGACGGCGACACCACCTACGACCGGGCGGTCGGCCCGATGCAGTTCATCCCGTCCACCTGGGCGCATTGGGGCAGGGACGGGAACGGTGACGGCCGCCGCGATCCGAACAACGTCTACGACGCGGCCCTGGCCGCCGGGTACTACCTCTGTGCCGGTGCGCGCGATCTGTCCGTGAAGGGCGATCTGGACCGGGCGATTCTCAGCTACAACCACTCCGACACCTATCTGCGCACCGTGCTGTCCTGGCTGGAGTTCTACCGCAAGGGCATCCACCCGGTGGCCGACGGCAAGGGCACCGTGCCGAAGAGCCCCGGTGCGGGCGGACCGAACAGGCCGACGCGCCCGGTGGGCGGTCCCGGCGCCCCCGACGGCGGCATCGTCATCGGTCCGCAGCCCGGTGGTTCGCCCGGCCCCTCGCCCTCGACGTCGCCGAAGCCCTCCGGCTCACCCACGAGTTCCCCGCCCCCGAGCGGCTCCCCGCACCCCACCGATCCGGGCAGCGGTTCCCCGGAACCGACCGACGGCGGGTCGGCCACCCCGGACCCCGGGACGAGTCCCGACCCCAGCACCTCGGCCCCCGAACCCGGGACGAGCCCCGGTTGCCCGACGGGCTCCGCGTCACCCGACCCGAGCGGCTCGACCGGAGCCGGCGAGTCCCCGTCGCCCGACCCGAGCCCGAGCGAGGACCCGTGTGCCACGCCGTCGGGTTCATCCTCCGCCGGCTGACAGGACCTCGGCCAGGTCGTACCGCACCACCTTCTCCAGTTGCGCGTAGGTGCAGCTGTCAGGGGTGCGGTCCGGCCGCCACCGGCGGAACCGGGCGGTGTGCCGGAAGCGGTCGCCCTCCATGTGGTCGTACGCCACCTCACAGACCCGCTCCGGGCGCAGCGCCACCCACGACTGGTCCTTCTTCCCGGACCAGCGGCTCGGCGCCCCGGGCAGCCGGGCGCGCTCGTGGGCCTCGGCATCCGTCCAGGCCGCCCATGGATGGTCGGCGAAGCCGACGCGCAGCGGTTCCAGCTCCGCGGCCAGTTCCGCGCGGCGCTTCATCGAGAAGGCCGCACAGACCCCGACATGCTGCAGGACGCCCTCGGAGTCGAACAGGCCGAGCAGCAGCGAGCCGACGACCGGACCGCTCTTGTGGAAGCGGTAGCCCGCCACCACGCAGTCCGCGGTCCGCTCGTGCTTGATCTTGTACATCACCCGGGTGTCGGGGCGGTAGGGCAGATCGAGCGGTTTGGCGACCACACCGTCCAGCCCCGCGCCCTCGTACCGTTCGAACCATTCCCGGGCGACTGCCGGGTCCGTGGTCGCAGGTGCGAGGTGCACCGGGGCCGACGCATCGGACAGCGCCGCCTCCAGCACGGCACGGCGGTCGGACTGCCGGGCGGAGAGCAGTGAATCGTCGCCCACGGCCAGGATGTCGAAGGCGACCAGACTGGCCGGGGTCCGCTCGGCGAGCAGCCTGACCCGGGAATCGGCCGGGTGGATGCGCTCGCTGAGCCGGTCGAAATCCAGCCGTCCGTCGTACGCGATCACGATCTCGCCGTCGATCACACAGCGCGGCGGCAGGTTCTCCCGGACGGCGGTGACCAGCTCGGGGAAGTAGCGGGTGAGCGGCTTTCCGGTGCGACTGCCGATCACCACCTCCTCGCCGTCCCGGTGCACGATCGCGCGGAAGCCGTCCCACTTGGCCTCGTACTGCATTCCGGGCGGGATCTTCGAGACGGACTTGGCGAGCATCGGCTTCACGGGCGGCATCACCGGCAGATCCATGGCTTCGATTCTTGTCCATGGGTGCCGGTACGTCTCCCGATATGCGGCATATGTGAGCCCGGCCTACCGTGACCGTCATGGGTGCAGCGGGAAAAGCGGTGGAGTTGGAAGCCGACGGGCGGACCGTACGGCTGTCCAGCCCGGACAAGGTCTACTTCCCCGAAAAGGGCTACACCAAGAGGGACGTGGCCGAGTACTTCCTGGCCGTGGGCCCCGGCATCACCCGCGCGCTGCACGACCGGCCGACCACCCTCCAGCGCTTCGTGGACGGCCTCGACGGCGAGTTCTTCTACCAGAAGCGGGCACCGAAGAAGCTTCCGGACTGGATCCCGACCGCCCGGATCACGTTCCCCAGCGGCCGCCCCGCCGACGAGATCTGCCCCACCGAACTCGCCGCCGTCGTCTGGGCCGCCAACCTCGGCACGCTCACCTTCCACCCCTGGCCGGTCCGGAGCGCCGACACCGACCACCCGGACGAACTGCGCATCGACCTCGACCCCCAGCCCGGAACGGAGTACGCGGACGCGGTGCGGGCCGCCCATGAGCTGCGGTCCGTCCTCGACGACCACGGGCTGCGCGGCTGGCCCAAGACCTCCGGCGGCCGGGGCATCCATGTCTTCGTCCCCATCGAGCCGCGGTGGACCTTCACCGAGGTCCGGCGCGCGGCCATCGCCGCCGGGCGCGAACTGGAACGCCGGATGCCGGACCGGGTCACCACCGCGTGGTGGAAGGAGGAGCGGGGCGAGCGGATCTTCGTCGACTTCAATCAGACCGCCCGGGACCGCACGATCGCCTCCGCCTACTCCGTACGCCCCTTTCCGCACGCCCCGGTCTCCGCCCCGCTGCGCTGGTCGGAGATCGACGACGCAGAACCGCGCGACTTCGACATCCGGACCATGCCGAAGCGGTACGCGGACTCGGGCGACGTCCACGCGGACATGGACGAGCACGCCTTCCGGCTCGACGGGCTGCTGGAGCTGGCCGACCGGGACGAACGGGAGCGGGGGCTCGGTGACCTGCCCTACCCGCCGGAGTACCCGAAGATGCCGGGCGAACCGAAGCGGGTTCAGCCGAGCCGGGCCCGGCGCGACGAGGACGGCGCTGCATGAGCGCACCCGACCTGGAGCCCTCCGCCCCGCACGGAGCACACGGCCGGCCCCCGGCCCGCGGTGACCGCTGGGCGGCGTTCAAGGCGTCCCCGTATCTGCCCGCCGTCGTGCTCCTGTTCATCATCGCGGCCGCGGCCGGTCTCTTCGCGGGTTCCTACACGTATGCGATGGCCAACCCGACTCCGCGCAACATCCCGGTCGCCGCGGTCGGCCGGTTCGACACCCCGCGCGACAAGGTCTTCCTCGACCGGCTGGAGGCCGCGCTCAACACCTCGCTGGTGCTGCACGAGTACACGAACGGTGCCGATGCCCGCACCGCGCTGGAGGAGCAGAAGATCTTCGCCGTCCTGCGGTCGGAGAACGGCGGGGTCGGCCTGGACGTGGCGAGCGCGTCCGGGGCCTCGGTCGCCCAGTTGCTCACCGAGTCCACGCTGAAGGTGGGGCAGGCGACCCATGTGCCGGTGAAGGTCACGGACGTCAAGCCCCTGCAGCGGGGCGACCCGCGCGGCCTCGCCCTCTTCTACATCTCGCTCGCGGCGGTGATCGTCGGCTTCGTCGGCGCGATTCAGCTGAGCGTGCACGCCAAGGCACTGCAGCCCCTGGAGCGGATCGGGTTCACCATCGCCTACTCCCTGCTCGGCGGGTTCGCCATCGCCGCCGTGGTGGACTGGCTGCTCGGCTCCGTCGACCTGCCGTTTGTACAGTCGTGGTTGATCCTCGCGTTCACCATGCTCACCACAGGCATGGTCTTCACCATGTTCAACACCCTGATCGGGCGCTGGGCGATGCTTCCCACCTGGGGACTCATGGTGATGCTCGGCAACCCGTCGTCCGGCGGCGCGGTGTCCTGGCCGCTGCTGCCGTCGGTGCTCGGCTTCATCGGTCGCTGGCTCCCCCCGGGTGCCTCGGTCAACGCCCAGCACGCCGCCGTCTACTACCAGGGCCATCAGCGGGTCTTCCCGTACCTGGTGCTCGCCGGATGGCTGCTGGTCTCCAGCACGGTGTTCTGGGTGTGGCGCCACCGGCACCCGGGAGGCCGTGACCGCATGCCCCAGCACGCGGTCACGGCCACCTGACACCCGTTCGGGCTACAGCTCCTTGATCCGGATGTCGCGGTACGAGACCACGTCCGTGGCGCTGTGGACCTGGAGTCCGATGTAACCGGAGGCGTACCGCCGGCCGTCGGTTCCCGGGTCGTCACCCCGCGGCGGCTCGAAGACCTGACCGCCGTTGTTGTCGAACTCGTTCAGCAGGACACCGTTGCGGTAGATCGAGTAGTGCTGGTCGACCACCCGGATCTCGTAATCGTTCCAGGTGCCCTTGGGGGTGACCCCGGCGCCGGCCAGACCGATCCGGTCGAAGCCGTAGATCGAGCCGGTCTTGTACATGTCGCCGTCCGGACGGTCGAGGATCTGCACCTCGTGGCCGTACTTGATGGCGACCCACTCCGGGCGCGACTCCTCCGGGTTGTCGTGGACGTTCGGGAAGCGGACGAACACACCGCTGTTGGCGTTGCCGGTGCCGGGGGCGTCGTCCCGCCACTGGAGCTTGAGCGAGAAGTCGCCGTACTGGCGGCCCGGGAACCAGAGCATGCCCATGCCGTCCACCGTGGTGGAGCTGGTGATCGTGCCGTCGGCGTTGAGCCCGAACCTGCCGCCACCGACCTGCTGCCACTTGGCGAAGGACGCCGCCGTGCCGTCGAAGAGCTTCTTGTAGCCCTCGTCCTGGCCCGGCTTGCCGATCCCGGACTGCTTGGCCGCCCGGTAGATCTTCTTGTGTTCGCGGGCGTCGATCACACCGGCCGTGAGCAGCTTGTCCAGGACGGTGTCGACGTGCTTGAGGAACAGCGCGTGCGACGACCAGTCCTTCTCGTCCTCGATCAGCTCGTTGATCGTGCAGCGATTGCCGGTGATCCGGTTGGGAACCCCGGTGTCCACCGTGCCGACGATGACGGTGAGCCGCTCGTCGAACTCCGGACAGTTCGGCGCCGGTACGCCCCCGCTCTGCGCGACGGTGAACGACACCTGCTTCGCGACGGAGGTGTTGCCGGCCTTGTCCGTCGCCCGGTGGGCGATCGTGTGGTAGCCGACGCGGTCGACGATGACGGTGCCGGTGTACGCGAGGTACGGACCGCCGTCGAGCGAGTACTCGATCCTGTCCACGCCCGATTCGGCGTCGGTCGCGGTGATGGTCACCTTGGCGCTGGTGATGTAGGCGTTGTCGGAGTTCTTGTCGCCCGCGACCGAGGCCGAGGTCTCCGGCGGCGTCCTGTCCTGCGTCGGCGGAGCGACGACGGTGAAGTCGACGGACTTCTCCGCGGCCGTGTTGCCCGCCCTGTCGGTGGCCCGGTAGCGGACCCGGTGCGCGCCGGTCTCGTGCACCATCACCGGCGCCGTGTACGGCTTCCAGGCACCGTCCGTACCGATCGCGTACTCGATGGTGTTGACACCGGACCCGGTGTCGGAGGCGGTCACGGTGACCGTCGCCATCCCGAGGTACCGCCCCTGGTCGTCCTGCTCCCCGGAGACGGTCGCCGAGGTCTCCGGCGGCGTGCTGTCGTCCGTCGGCGGTGCGGCGACCGCGAAGTCGACGGACTTCTCGGCGGCCGTGTTGCCCGCCTTGTCGGTGGCGCGGTAGCGGATGGTGTGCGTTCCGACCTCGCTCACCACGATCGGTGTGGTGTACGGCTGCCAGGCGCCGTCCGCCCCGACCGCGTACTCGACGGTGTCCACACCCGAGCCGTCGTCGGTCGCCGTGACGGTGACCGTCGCCTGACCGACGTAGGCGCCGTCGGCGTTCTTGTCGCCGTCGACCTTCGCCGAGGTCTCGGGCGCGGTGGTGTCCGCGCCGCCGCCGTCCGTCACGACGAGGATGCCCTGCATCGCCTCGTGCCCCGGCATGGTGCAGTGGTAGAAGTACCGGCCGGGGGAGAGCGTGACCTCGGCGGTGTGCTTGCCGCCCTGGTCGTCGGCGGGGTTGGCGAGGATGTTCAACGAGACGTCGTTGTTGAACTCGGGGTCCGAGACGCTGAAGGTGAGGGTGTGCGGCATCCCCGTGGTGTTCCCGGTCGCCGCGCTGTTCTCGAAGACGATGGTCGCCTTGCCGGCCACCGCGGTCTTCGGAGCGGACAGATAGTGGTCGATGGGGTCGCCCGCCGTCCAGGTGAGGACCTGGTCGGCCGCCGCGGTGTCGGGAGCCGCCGTGCGGCCGTACGCCGCCGTCGAGCTCAGCCCCAGGACCATCAGGAGCGAACCGAGCAGGGCGAGCCACAACCGGACGGGCCGGTAGCGCCGTCGCGAGAAGACCGAACGGTGTCTCATCCCACTGCCGCCTTCCTGGCCAGGTCCGCGGCGGCCGGGGTCGGCCCGCCGCCCTTGTACGTCACGCGCCACAGCGCGGACTTGGAGTCGGAGGTGAAGAAGCCTCGCCCGTAGTCCAGGACGTACAGGGAACCGTCCGGGGCGAACTTCCAGTCCATCAGGTTGCGGATGCCGTCCGCCCCGACCGGGATGATCTTCTTCAGGGACTCCGCGTGCGTGGGCAGACCGCCCTTGCCGGCCGTCTTCGGGTCGGTGAGCACGGCGTGCCGCGGCTGGGTGTCGTCGTAGAAGTCACCGACGAACCACTTGCCGTCCCAGTAGGAGGGCCACTTGTCGGCGCTGCTGCTCGCCGCGTCGTACCGGTAGACCGGACCGTTCATCGTGGCCTGACCGCCGCCCTTGAGCCACGGCAGCAGTTGCTTCTGCTCCTCCGCCTTGTAGCTCGGGACGCCGTTCGCGTCGCGCGGGTAGTCGACGCCACCGCCCTGCGGTGAGTACCAGATGGTGTTGGAGGTGATCGGCGGCAGATTCACCAGGCCGTCGTTGTTCGGGGACTCGTTCCTGGGGTGGTCGCAGTCGTACCAGCCGAGCGGCTTGCTCGGGTCGGGCAGATTGCGGTCCCGGTAGGGCTGCTTGTTGCCCATGCAGTACGGCCAGCCGTGATTCCCCGCCTTGGTGATCGCGGCGAACGTGTCGTACTTGGCCGGACCCCAGGTGGTGGACGGCGAGCCGGCGTCGGGGCCTACCCAGCCCGCGTACAGCGTGTCGGTCGTCTTGTCGACGGAGATCCGGGCCGGGTTGCGGACCCCCATCACATAGATCTCGCCGCGGGTCCTGCCGCCGCCCTCGTCCGGCTCCTTGCCGGTGAACAGATTGCCCTCGGGCAGCGTGTACGTACCGTCGTCCTCGGGATGGATCCGCAGGATCTTGCCGTTGAGGTTGTTGGTGTTGCCCGCGGTGCGCCGGGCATCGGCGAACGAGACGCCCTTGTAGTTGGGTGCCGGGTTGTTGCCGGAGTAACCGTCGCTGAAACCGGAGGAGTTGTTGTCACCGGTGGCGATGTAGAGGTTGCCCTTGGAGTCCCAGGCCATCCCGCCGCCGGCGTGGCAGCAGCTGTGGATCTGGACCGGCCAGTGCAACAGCACCTTCTCGGAGGCCGGATCGAGCTCGTTGGTGGCCAGGTCCAGGGTGAAGCGGGAGACCTGACGCACCGCCATCTGTTTGTCGCGGTCGATCTTCGAATGGGGTGTGTAATGCAGATACACCCAGCCGTTCTTCTCGAAGTCCGGGTCCAGCTCGATCCCGAGCAAGCCCTCCTCGACCTTGATCAGCTCGTCGCCGCCGCCCTTGTTGCCGAAGATCGTCAGCGCACCGGCGAGGGTGACCTTCTTGGTCTTCGGGTCGTAGACATGGATCTCTCCGAGACCCTTGCCGATGTCGGGGTTGTTCCAGTCGGTGACGACCGGCTTGCTGCTGTCGGCGCCGCCGCGACCGATGTACAGCACCCGACCGTCGGGTGCGACGACCAGGCCGTGCGGCTCGCCGATCTGGTCGTTCTGGCCCGGCTGATTGGGCTGGGTGACGCGCTCCGCCTTGTAGTTGGAGGTGATCGTCGCCTTGCAGTCGGCCTGCGAGATCCGCGTCGTCCAGTTCAGCGCGCCGCGCAGGTGGTCGCGGAAATCGGTCTCCGCGAAGCTGTCGACCGTACCGCCCATCGCCGTGTAGAAGGACCTGCCGCCGTCGTAGTTCCGGCACCAGGAGACCGGATGGTCCCAGCCGTTGGCGCTCGCGCCGGGCTTGTACGTGATCTCCCGGACACGGGCCACGGTGTGCACGTCGCCGGACGGGTTCTTCGTCCAGTTCAGCCACTTGTCCGGGCGCTTCCACTCCAGCGGCAGGTTCCTGGTCGCCGGATGCTGCCGGTCTCCGATCTCAACCGTCGCACGCTGTACGCCGGTTGGGCTGCCGGCTGCCGGACGGGCTCCGATCAGACCGGTGAACCAGTCCGAGTACGGCTCGGTGCGTGCCGCGTCATGGATGCCGAGGAAGCCGCCGCCGGCCTCCATGTACGCCTCCAGACCGGCTTCCTGCTCCGGGTCGAGCACATCGCCGCCACCCGTGAGGAAGACCACGGCGTTGTACTTGCCGAGCTGCTTGCCGTTGGTGAAGACGGCCGGGTCGTCGGTGGCGACGGTGCGGAACCGGCCCGCCTCGGGCCCGGTGAGGCCGATCTTCTCGATCGCCGCGATTCCGGCGTCGACGGTCGGGGACTCCTCGGTGGCGGAGGCGTGGAACACCAGCACCCTGACATTGGCGCCGCCCGGCGGTGACGGGAGGGACAACGTTGTCGCCATGCCTCGTGGCGGCTCCGGATACGGCCTGGCGTCGGCGGTGTTGGCGCCGAATAAGGAGGCGGTCAGTGCGCCGGCCGCCAAGGCCGCCGCAAGTCCGCGTCGCGATCTGGACCTGTGATGTGGTGTGCGCTGCATGTGGTCACCCACCCCTCTTTGGTCACTGCAACAGCGGATGAAGCTAGACCTCTTTTCGTGACTCGCCAATAGCTATGGCAGTAATGGCACGAACTTTGTCCTGGGTGTGGATAAACGAAGATTCCCCGGCTACGGTGTGGGCCGTCCGGGGGGCGCCCGCGCCCCGCCCACCCCGACGCCCCCTGAAGTCGCCGCGATCCCCGTAACCTCCGTATCTCCGCAGTCCCCGAGAGCCGGGCGCGTTCGCAAAGACTCCGTAAATTCCTTAGTGCAGTGGGGAGTTCGACATGGACAGAAGGAGCTTCAATCGGCGATTGCTGGTAGGCGGTGGCGTGGCGGCCGCGACTGGCTTGACATCGTTGTCTCTCGGTGCGATCGAGGCATCTTCGGCAGAGCCTCCACCGAAGACCGCCCCGGCGGGCGGCGTCGTCCGCCATCTCAAGCTGTACGCGGAGAAGCTGACGGACGGCCGGATGGGGTACGGCCTGGAGAAGGGCAAGGCGTCGGTCCCCGGACCCCTCATCGAGATCAACGAGGGCGACACCCTGCACATCGAGTTCGAGAACGCGATGGATGTGCCGGCCAGTCTTCACGCACACGGTGTCGACTACGACATCGCGAGCGACGGCACCCGGCTGAACAGGAGCATCGTCGAGCCGGGCGACACCCGCACCTACACCTGGCGCACCCATGCGCCGGGCCGACGCAAGGACGGCACCTGGCAGCCGGGCAGTGCGGGCTACTGGCACTACCACGACCATGTCGTCGGCACGGACCACGGCTCCGGCGGCATCCGGAAGGGCCTGTACGGTCCGGTGATCGTCCGGCGCAAGGGAGACATCCTGCCGGACAAGACGATCACGATCGTCTTCAACGACATGACGATCAACAACAAGGCGGCCCATGAGAGCCCCAACTTCGAGGCCACGGTGGGGGACCGACTCGAAGTGGTCATGATCACCCACGGTGAGTACTACCACACGTTCCACATCCACGGCCATCGCTGGGCGGACAACCGGACCGGACTGCTCACCGGCCCCGACGATCCGAGCCGGGTCGTCGACACGAAGATCGTGGGCCCGGCGGACTCCTTCGGCTTCCAGGTCATCGCGGGCGAACACGTGGGCGCCGGTGCCTGGATGTACCACTGCCATGTGCAGAGCCATTCCGACATGGGCATGGCCGGATTGCTGCTGGTCGCCAAGCCGGACGGCACCGTGCCGGGGTACGACCCGCACGACATGACGACCCACACCGCCGCTCCGGACAAGACCGCTCCGGACAAGACCGGTAAGGACAAGACGGGTGAGCACAAGGCCGGTAAGGACATGAGTGGTACGGACGAGACGGGTACGAACGGGACCGTTTCGGGCGAAACGGCCCCCGGGAAGACCCCTTCCGGGGGTGCCGCTCCCGGAGCGACCCGGTAGTCCCGGCTCGGACGTCGAGGGCAACCGACACGCCCCCGGGTTCGGGGGGTTCACCGGCGCCGGGCGGCTGGATCGGTCGCGCTCCGCGACGTGCCGGCCGGCCGCGTCGGCGCCGGGGCGCGGCACCCCCGCTCGCTGATCCGGCCCGGTCCGGATCGGAGTCCCAGCCGACCGGAGGCTCGACCTGCCCGGCAGATGATCGCTAAGGGCTGTCCCGCAATCCCTGGTGGATCAGCGCGCGGCGTCGGATGCGGTGCATCGCAAGGCGGAGGGGCGTCCGCATACTGGATGTATGTGGACGTTCCGACAACGCGGCGAGGTGCCGTAGCCGACGTCGCACGCCCGCCAGGGATTACGGGACAGCCCTTGGGTGAAGGCCGGTCGGCAGTTGCCCGGTGGCCGGGCGGGCCTCGCGCGCCCGAGTCGGCGAAAGCCGGGCTCGGCCCCTCCCTCCGCTTCTCCGGACACCACTCGGTACCGGCGGCCGGTGACGTCGACTCCTGGCCGGTCAGTTCTCCGGTGTTGCCGCGACCGTTCCGTCCGACGCGGTGGCCAGGCGCAACTGTTCCTCCTCGACGATGCGCCGGGCGAGAGCCCCGTCCGACACGTCCACGGCGTCCGGCGTCGTCTCGGCGACGGTGCTGCGGCGTGCGTACAGGTCGAACAGCCGCTCCTTGCGGGCCAGGATGTCGAGCATCCGCTCGTCGACGCTGTCGGCGGCGAGGAGCCGGTGCACCCGGACGGTCCGTATCTGTCCCATCCGATGGGCGCGGGCCACCGCCTGGTGCTCCATCGTCGGCTTGATCTGCGGTTCGCAGATGATGACGACCGAGGCGGCCTGCATGTTCAGCCCGACACCGCCGGCCTGGATCTGGCTCAGCAGGACGGCATGGCCCTCCACGGCGGCGAAGTCGTCGATGATCTCCTGGCGCCGGGCAGCGGGGAGACTCCCCGCGAGAGGTCCGAACACGCTTTTTCCCAGGGTCTGTTCGATGGTGAGGAGCACCTCGCGGAAGTACGAGAACACGACGACCTTGAGGCCGTTGTCCGCGGCCTCCGCGACGAGTTCGCACAGCCGGTGCAGCTTGGCGGACGTGTCGGGCCGGGCGTACGCGGCCCGGCGCATCCGCATGAAGTGCCCGGCGCCCACCGCCTCGCGGTAGGCGTCGAGATCGCCCTCGCTGAATTCCTCCCACTCGTCCACCTGTACCAGCGCCGGGAGTTCCGTCAGCACGTCCTGCTGGTTGCGCCGCAGATAGGCCGGGGCGACGGCTTTGCGGAACGCGTGCGAACCGGCGACTCCATGGGTGGTGTGGATCGAGGGCGCCAGTTCGGGCTGGAGGTGGCGGACGAGGCTGCGGAACTCCTCGACACGGTTCTCCATCGGCGTACCCGTCAGGAACAGCACGCGCTCGGTGCGTTGCGTCCAGCCGGACACCGCCCGGGACCGGCGGGTGGCGGGGTTCTTCACATAGTGGGCTTCGTCGACCACGAGCATGCCGGGTGTTATTCCGCAGTCCCGGGCGGCCGGAAGGGTGTGCAGCGCGTCGAACGTGGTGAGGGCGACCCCGCCGGACTCCCGCCACTCGGTGAACGCGCCCTGCCGCTCGGGGCCGTGCACCGGCAGCGCGCGCAGGGTGGACCGGGCGCGGACCTCGCGCGCCCAGTTGATCAGTACGCTCGCCGGGCAGACCACCAGGAAGTGGGTCTCGCCCCGTGCGGAGAGATGTGCGAGCGCGGCAATGGCCTGGACGGTCTTGCCGAGCCCCATCTCGTCGCCGAGAATCACCCGCTTCTGCGCGAGCGCGAACCGTGCGCCGAACGACTGGTAGCCGCGCAGGGAGACGCGCAGGTGGGCGTCGTCGAGCCGCAGGCCGCGCACCCGGTCCGCGATCCCGGTCGGGAGGAACCCCTCGGCCGCGTCCCGGTCCGGGCCGGTGCCCGACAGCTCGGCGAGCAGGCTGTAGTACTCGGCGGACCGCAGTTCGAAGTCGACCCATGCCGTGACGTCCGACTCCGTCTCCCGCAGCAGATCGACGGACACCTGCCCGAACAGCAGGAGAAGCTCGCGTGCGGCAGCCTCGGCGACGACGGCCCGTACCGAGGCGACGGCCGCCAGCGCCTCGGCGCGGGCCGGACGCCGGGCGAACAGCATGCGCAGCCGTCCCCGAGCCGGTCCCGCCGCGGTCAGCAGCGGTTCGAGAGTCCCGATGAGCCGGACCGCCGCGTCCACCGCCCGGCGGACGTCGGGGCCGGCCTCGACCAGCCGGTGCAACGCGGTGACCAGGGCCGTCGTGGAGTCGTCCGGGGTGTCCACGTCTATCCGGACTGCGACCGTGTCCCGTACCGCGTGGGCGATCTGCCCGGCTGCTGCCAGCGCCTGGTCGGCGGTCTGCGCGCCGACTCCCGGGATCTGGCGGAGCTCGTAGCGATTGGCCCCGTGGACCTGGCCGACATTGGTGAAGCCGGCCTGCTCGACCGCGCCGAGGCGCAGTCTGCCCTCGGTGACGTCCTTGAGCCGGGAGACGGGGATCGCCGACAGCTCACGACGGATCAGGGAGTCGAGCAGCGGAGCCAGCGCCGTGTGCACGGCTTCGACGGCGCGGGCGTGATCGGCCCGCACCGAGCGCGCCGTGTCCAGCAGACGCTCGGCCTGCGCCAGCAGCTCCCGGGCGGCCTTTCCCGTGGGTGCCCCGGCCTCCGTCGGTGCGGCTTCTGTCATGTACGTTCCTCTGTCCGCGCAGCCCGGCTGCCGTCCCGCCCGGCACCAGCCCCGGACGATTCATATCGTGCCACGCGGTGCCGACAGCGCCTTCGGCCCAGGGCACCGGAGGACGGCGTTCCGTCGGGGACAGCGGCAGGATCTCCAGGGCCCGCGCGCAGGAGCGGGCCTGCGACAGGAACCACTCGGTGCGCGCGTCCGTGATCGCGGACGGAGTGGCCCGGACCGCGAGGGCGAAGCGCGCGTACCCGGACCCGTCAGCACCGGGAACGCCAGGGTCCGCACCCTGTACGCCGACTCGCCTTCGTCGAGTGCGTAGAAGTTCGGACCCGACCTTCGCCGATTCGGCCTCCGGCGCGGCAGGTTCGACGATCGTGTGCTCGCTGAGCGAGGGGAGCGGGGGAAGGGAGGAGGGTCCGCCCTCGCCCGGACGCGCCCAGGGCTTCCGGTGCTGGGGGCGAGGAGCCGAGTGGCCGACGGGCCACTGTGCGGCGTAGGACAACACGGCACACCCGGCTGGCGCGGGCTGCGGCGATCAGTGCCCGGTGCGAGACTCGGAACGTCGGGAACGACGCGCCTGCACCGCGAGAACGGGCCTCATCGAAGGAGCTCGCCATGCTCACCACCCGTTTTGTCACCGGAGCGCCCAACTGGATCGATCTGGGCACGCCCGACCTCGACGGGGCCATCGCGTTCTACACCGGTCTGTTCGGCTGGGAGTTCCGGGCCGGGGGCCCGGAGACCGGTGGTTACGGCATGTTCACGCTGGACGGGAGGACGGTCGGCGGTGCGACGGAGGTCACCGAGGAGCAGGCGAAGCCGTCCTGGGCGGTGTATTTCCGGTCACCGGACGCCGATGCCACGGCGCAGGCGGTCGAGCGGGCCGGCGGCAGCGTTCCGTTCGCCCCGAGAGATGTTCGTGACTTCGGCAGGACCGCCGGTTTCAAGGACCGGGCAGGGGCGTTCTTCGGTGTCTGGCAGCCGAAGGAGAATCCGGGCCTCGGTGCCGTGGCGGTCGCGGGCTCCTTGTGCTGGGTCGAGCTGTACACCCCGGACGTCCCGGCGGCCGCCGCGTTCTACGGCGCCGTGTTCGGATGGGAGACCGGGCTGACGCCGTTCCCCGGAGGCGGCGGGTCCTATACGGTGATCCGGACCGGGGCCGGCGGGCAGGAGGCACGTTTCGGCGGCCTCGTTCCGCTCAACGCCGTTGCGGCGCGAGCGGTCGCCGGACCGCACTGGCTGCCCTACTTCGAGGTCGACGACTGCGACGCCGCCGTCGCGGACGTGGAGCGGCTGGGCGGCAAACTGACACTGGAGCCGCTGGAGATGGAAGGCGTGGGCACCTTCGCCGACGTCGCCGATCCGGACGGTGCGGAATTCGCCCTGATCAGGAGTGCGCCGACGCCGGGAGACTGACCGGAAGCCACCGGCGCGCCGCATTGATGAAGCGTTGATCAGTCGTTTATCGCGACCGGGCACGGTGGGTCCCATGCTGATCAACACCGCGGCCGACCCCGCGCTCGCCTGGCAGGAGACGGCGCTGTGCGCGCAGGCGGGGCCCGAGTTCTTCTTTCCTGCTCCCGGCAGCTCCACACGTGAGGCCAAGCAGCTCTGCAACGCCTGCGAGGGGCGCGAGGCGTGCCTGGAGTACGCCCTCGCCAACGACGAGCGCTTCGGCGTATGGGGCGGCCTCTCCGAGAAGGAGCGGGAGCGGCTGCGCAGAACGGGTCGCGACCGGGCCTGAACCCGCCCCGATCGCGCGACGGTCCGCCGCGACCGGGGAGCCGGCCGCACCCACGCGTGCGCGCCGTCGGCCCCCGCAGCCGGACAGGCCGCGCCGGCCTGGGAGGATGCCCGTATGAACGATCACGAAAGGGACGCTCTGCTCGCGTCGGCCGTGCGCCTGCGCACCGAAGGACGTGCCGAAGAAGCCCGACAGCGACTGCTCGCCCTCGGCGCCGCCTTCCCCGCGGATGCCGAAGTGGCGTACCAGACCGCCTGGGCCCACGATGTGCTCGGTCTGGAAGCGGAGGCCGTGCCGTTCTACGAGCGCTGTCTGGAGGGGACCGGGCTGTCGGAGGAGGACCGCCGGGGCGCGCTGCTCGGTCTCGGGAGTACGCATCGGGTGCTCGGACACCATCGGAGAGCCGTCGAGGTGCTGCGCGGCGGTGTCGAGGAGTTCCCCGACGACGGGGCGTTGCGGACCTTCCTCGCCATGGCCCTCTTCAACACCGGCGAGCATCACGAATCCAGCCGGCTGTTGCTGGAACTGCTCGCCGCCACCAGCGAGGACCCGCACGTGCGCCAGTACCGACGCGCCATCGAGCACTACGCGCAGGACCTGCACGCCACGATGTGAGCCGGGCGCGGGCGCCCGGCCCCGGCCGCTGGACGGACGGCCGGCATGTGGCCCGTCCAGCGGCCCGGGAACACCGGACGGGGCGTCAGGCCCCGGCGCGCGCCGCCATCCGTGCCTTGCGGGCGGCGAGCTTCTCGTCGAACTTCGACGCCTCGCTGTTGAGACCGCCCATGTACAGGCCCAGCTCCTCCTGCGCCTGCAGCCCCTCGGGGCCCAGACCGTCGATGTCGAGGACCTTCAGGTAGCGAAGCACCGGCTGGATCACGTCGTCGTGGTGGATGCGCATGTTGTAGATCTCGCCGATCGCCATCTGTGCCGCGGCCCGCTCGAAGCCCGGCATGCCGTGACCGGGCATCCGGAAGTTGACGACGACGTCACGCACGGCCTGCATGGTCAGGTCCGGGGCGAGTTCGAAGGCCGCGCCGAGGAGGTTGCGGTAGAAGACCATGTGCAGGTTCTCGTCGGTCGCGATCCGCGCCAGCATGCGGTCGCAGACCGGGTCGCCCGACTGGTGGCCGGTGTTGCGGTGAGAGACGCGGGTGGCCAGCTCCTGGAAGGCGACGTACGCCACGGAGTGCAGCATCGAGTGACGGTTGTCGGACTCGAAGCCCTCCGCCATATGTGCCATCCGGAACTGCTCCAGCTTGTCCGGGTCGACGGCGCGCGAGGTGAGCAGATAGTCGCGCATCACGATGCCGTGCCGGCCCTCTTCCGCGGTCCAGCGGTGCACCCAGGTGCCCCAGGCACCGTCACGGCCGAAGAGAGAGGCGATCTCGTGGTGGTAACTGGGGAGATTGTCCTCGGTCAGCAGATTCACGACCAGCGCGATCTTGCCGATGTCGGTGACCTTGGACTGGTCGGCCCGCCAGGCCTCGCCGTCCTCGAAGACGCCCGGGAAGTTCCGCCCGTCGGAGAACGGCACGTACTCGTGCGGCATCCAGTCCTTGGCGACCTTGAGATGCCGGTTGAGCTCCTTCTCCACCACCTCTTCCAGGGCGTGGAGCAGCTGGGCGTCGGTCCATGCCCGGGGGCTGCCGAGGTGGGGAGCGGTGATCGTCACGGGGACTCCTGGGGACGGGAGAAGTACCTACGGGAACGTAGGTTACGAGACCGTAGGTTAAAGCGGCAGTAAGGCCACCGCCAAGCCCGCCCCCGCGATGCCCGCTTACGTAACGTTATGTACGCAGGTCGAGAGGGGCGGACGCCGTCACTCCGGCTGACTTTGGGGCGTGCCGGATCTCCCTCGGATGCACGGACAGGAGGAGGTCGTGCCGGGGCGGGTGGGTCCGCGAAGGCGCTCTCATGTGCCGTTGCCCGGGTGCTGCAGGCCCAGGTCCCGGCGCAGGTGTTCGGCCGTGAACGAGGTGCGATGGGCGAGCAGCGCCGTCGGGGTCCCCTCGAAGACCAGCTCGCCGCCGTTCCTGCCGCCCTCCGGGCCGAGGTCGATCACCCAGTCCGCGCGTTTGAGCACATCGAGGTTGTGCTCCACGCAGATCACGCTGTTGCCGGTGTCCACCAGCCGGTCCAGCAGTTCGACGAGCGTGCCGGTGTCCGCCATGTGCAGTCCGGTCGTCGGCTCGTCCAGGACGTAGACACTGCCCGTGCGGTGGAGCCGGGTGGCGAGCTTGATGCGCTGGCGCTCACCGCCGGAGAGCGTGCTGAGCGGTTGCCCCAGGGTCAGATAGGTCAGGCCGACGTCGTCGAGCGTGCGCAGCTTCCGCAGCAGTGCAGGGTCGTCGAAGAGTTCGGCCGCCCGCGCCGCCGTCATCTCCAGTACATCGACGATGGACGCGCCACCGACCCGGTGCTTCAGCACGTCGTCGTGGAAGCGCCGCCCCTCGCACACCTGGCAGGTGGTGGTCACCGGGTCCATGAAGGCGAGATCCGTGCAGATGATGCCGCGGCCCGCGCAATGCCCGCACGCCCCGGAGGAGTTGAAGCTGAACAGACCCGGATCGACGCCGTTCTCCCTGGCGAAGATCTTGCGGATGGAGTCCAGCGCGCCGAGGTACGAGGCCGGGGTGGAGCGGGACGACGCGGTGATCGCGCCCTGGTCGATCACCACCGCGTCCGGGTACGCCGCCGTGAACACCCGGGAGACCAGTGTCGACTTCCCGGATCCGGCGACCCCCGTCACGACTGTCAGCACACCCTCGGGGAACGCCACGTCCACCCCTTTGAGGTTGTGCAGCGCGGCGCCCGTCACCGGCAGCCGCCCCGTGGGGGTGCGGACGGTCTCCTTCAGCGGCATCCTGCGGCGCAGGCACCGGCCGGTGAGGGTGTCCGCCTCGCGCAACCGGTTCACCGGACCTTCGAACACGACGTGTCCGCCGTCGCTGCCCGCTCCCGGCCCCATGTCGACGATGTGGTCCGCGACGGCCATCACGTCCGGGTCGTGCTCGACGACGACGACCGTGTTGCCCCGGTCGCGCAGCCGTACCAGGAGATCGTTCAGCCTGCGGACGTCGCGCGGATGCAGGCCCACGCTCGGCTCGTCGAAGACGAACGTCAGCCCGGTCAGTGAACTCCCCAGGTGCCGGACCATCTTGAGCCGCTGTCCCTCCCCGCCCGACAGGGTGGTGGTCTCCCGGTCCAGGCTGAGATAGCCGAGGCCGATGTCCACCAGGCGCTCCAGCCGTTCGCGTGCCGCCGAGGCGATCGGACCGGCCACCGGATCGTCGATCCGGGCCAGGACCTCCACCAGATCGGCCACCTCCATACGTCCGTAGTCGGCCACGGTGAGCCCGTCGACACGGGTGGCGAGTGCCGCCGCGTTCAACCGCGCGCCACCGCAGGAGGCGCACACCGACTCCGTGGTGAAACGCAGGGCGGCCTCGCGCCGCCGCTCGGAGAGCGCCTCGGTGTCCCGCTTCAGATGGAGCCGGGTGAACCGCTCGGCGATCCCCTCGAACCGCATGTCGGCCGATTTCGACTTCAGTCGCAGCTGTACGGTGAATCCTCCTCCGTGGAGCAGGAGCCGGAGCTCCTCCTCGGTGAACTCGGCGAGCGGCTTGTCGTTGTCGAAGCGTCCCGAGCCCGCGTACAGCTGCCATTCCCAGCTGCCCACCGAGAGCCCCGGCAGCAGCAGCGCGCCCTCGTTGAGGGATTTCGTGAGGTCGATCGCCCGGTCGATGTCGAGGCGGACCGTGCGGCCCACGCCGTCGCACTCCGGGCACATTCCCGCGGGATCGTTGAAGGAGTACGCGGTGGCCTGGCCCGCGCTCGGTGTCCCGTACCGCGAGAACAGCACCCGGATCACCGACCAGATGTCGGTCATCGTGCCGACGGTGGAGCGGGCGTTGCCGCCGATCGGCTTCTGGTCGACGACCACCGCCACGGAGAGGTCGTCGATGGAATCGGCATGGGGCCGCTCGTACTTCGGCAGCCTGTTGCGGATGAACCAGGTGAAGGTCTCGTTCAGTTGTCGCTGCGACTCCACGGCGATCGTGTCGAAGACGATCGACGACTTGCCCGACCCGGAGACTCCGGTGAAGACGGTGATCCGCTCCTTGGGGACGGTGAGGGAGACATTGCGCAGATTGTTGGCGCGTGCTCCGGTGATGACGATGCTCCGGTCCTGTTTCCGATCCATGCGCCCGAAGCTAACGTCGATACCAGACAACTTCTGTCCGGTTTTTTCGGGTGGGTGGGATCTTCTCCAGGACCGGAGGCATCGGCCCCGCGGGCGGCTCGCTCGGAGTCGTCGGCGTACTCGGAGTGAACGCGTGCGGGGACGGGGTGCTGCGGGGCGGGACGGTCAGAGCAGATGGTCCGCCGCGCCGGACTTCACCGCGGAGATCAGCGCCCGCAGCGCCTCCATGGAGTCGCTGACATAGGCTCCGGTGTCCGTGGTGGTGCCGATGTACGCCCGTCCCTGGTCGTCGAGTCCGAAGCGGAAGCAATTGGCGCCTTCGCTGCAGAAGGCCTCGTCCCAGCAGATGTCGGTCATGTTCTCTCTCCTCAGAGTTCCTGGGCTATGGATCGGATGAAGTCGCGCGATTCCCCGACGGGAAGCGCCAGCGTACGCAGACGCTCCAACAGGCCCCGGTACCGGCGCAGTTGCATGTCCGAGTCCAGCAATATCGAGCCGTGCGAGGAGTCGAGCTGCACGGTGTCGAGCTGGGGTACCGGGGCGCCCGCATAGGTGAACGACTGCCCGGCGCCCGGGAAGCCGCCGGCGGCGAACGGGATCACCCGGACCGTGATCCGGTCCCGCTCGGACTGGTCGGCGATGTGGTCCAGCTGCGCCCTGGCCACCTTGGGCCCGCCGAACTGCATGCGCAGCGCCGCCTCGTGGACGATCGCCTCGTACAGCGGTGGCCGGTCCCGCCTCAGTACCTCCTTGCGACGCAGCCGCAGGGAGAGCCGGGCCGTCAGGTCGGGTCCCGGCAGTTGCGGATCGGCCATGTCGAACACCGCTCGGGCGTGTTCCTCGGTCTGCAGCAGACCGGGGATGTGCGTGGTGGTCGACGTCGTCAACTCCACTGCGTGATGTTCGAGTTCGACGATGTCGAGCAGGCCGGGGAGCAGTAGTCCGCGATGCTCCTCCCACCACCCCCTGGCCCGCTCCTGGGCGATCTCGGCGAGCAGGTCGACCAGACCGGTGTCCGGGCAGCCGTAGTTGAAGGCGAGAGTACGGACCCGCTCGGCGCTGATGCCGAAGCGGCCGGATTCGATGTTCGGGATGCGGGTGCGGTCGACGCCCAGCAGGGCGGCGGCCTGCTGCACCGACATTCCCGACTGCTCGCGCAGCTTGCGCAGTTCGTGCCCGAGACGCTGCTGCCGGGCGGTCGGGGTGCTTCTGGGCGGCACGGCAAATGTCCTTCCGAGGGGGTGGGTTGAGCGAAACGACCGGAACGGCACAAGTAGTAGCACTGTGCTCCGGTGTGCGCTACGGTCGGTAGCGCAAGTCTCACACGGGGCGACCATGCCTATGTGTGATCGTTAATTCAATTACCTGAAATGTGAGCATCTTGATGAAGGGCGCACTGCGTTGTCTCCCGGCCGTCGCGCCGGTCGGCCCCCATCCTCCGGCGGCGGACAACCTCAGCTATTCGTTCGCGCTGCCGGGCGGCGCCTTCTGCGCCGGTCTCGCACGAAGTGCCGTCGGCGAGCTCCTCACCCGGCACGGGCTCGCGGAACTCCGCGAAACGGCCGTCCTCGCCGCCTCCGAACTGGTCGCGGCCGCCTACCGGTTCACCCCGGACCGGGAGATGCTGCTACGGGTGCACTGGCAGTTCGACGCGTTGCGCGTCACCCTCTACGACCAGCATCCGTCCCACGGCTCGGCCGAGAGGTCCGAGACGTGCCGCGAACGCCGGAGCGAAAGCATGTGGCTGCTGGCGGCCGCGGTCGACGCGCACGGCGGGGACTGGGGGCTGGCCCCGGCGCTGACCCCGTCCGGCGGCTGCAAGGCCTGGGCCTTACTCCATCACTGACCGCGTCGCAGGCCGTTGCTCACTGTGTGTCCCCGCGCCCCTCGGCCGTGCTCTCGCGGCAACTCCCGTCGGGCGACGGCGTCCCGCCGCCCGACGCCCGGTCAGCAGGACCCGCCGAGCAGATGGGTCAGACTCCGGTCGAGGTCCAGGAACCGGTGCTCGTCGCCGACCGGCACCAGTTGCTGCGCCCGCTCGAGGAAACGACGCAGCTCCGCGGTGCGGACGTGGACCATCGCGATTCCCTCGTGGGCATGGAACTCCAGGACGGTGCGGTCGTATCCGAACGGCCTGATGCGCACGTCCCCGACGCCGGCGGCCGCGTCCACTCCGGCCGCGAGCAGTTCGCGGGAGAACTCCCACGACACCTCGGTGCCTTCCAGGGTCGCCGTCGCGGGGAACGCCATGCGTACGGCGAACGGATCCCTCCGGTCGTACTGCAGAGTGGCGGGAAGGGTCTCCATCCGCGGTGCGGATGCGACCATGCGGGCCTGCACGGACTGCTCGATGACGGTGGACAAGACCTGCTCCCCTTTCTCGGCCGGACGAAACGGTTCCCGGCACTGATGGAGACGACGCAATCGCCTCATCCGTGCACCGGAGGGCGGCGTGAGTTGTATCACCGCATGCCGTCGCACCCGTCGCGTGCCCGAATCCGCCCGACGCACGCTGGACGGCGCGCGGCTCGTGGGCTAGCTTCCAGCGCCATGAGGGCCAAGGGAAAGACGAGACGACTGATGTCATGGGGGCTCAGTGCGGCGGCGCTGGCCACCGCACTGGCCGCGCCGGCAGCCGCGGCGACACCGGGGGAGCGGCACCGGCCGGGAGGCCCGACGGCCTGGCAGCTCACCGAGACCGGGACCGACGCCCGCTTCCGCGGACTCGCCGCCGTGAGCCGTCGTACCGCCTGGGTCGCCGGTTCCAAGGGGACGGTGCTGCGTACCACCGACGGCGGCCACCACTGGCGCGATGTGTCACCGCCCGGAGCCTCCCAGGAGGCGCTGGAGTTCCGCGACATCGAGGCGTTCGACGCCCGTCGCGCGGTGGCGCTGGCCGTCGGCGAGAGCGATGCCTCCAGGGTGTTCCGCACGGACGACGGCGGAGCGACCTGGACGGAGTCGTTCCGTAACACCGACGCCCGCGCCTTCTACGACTGCCTCACCTTCTTCGACAGCAGGCACGGACTCGCGGTGAGCGATCCGGTCGACGGCAAGTACCGCATCCTGTCGACCGAGGACGGCGGCCGGAACTGGCGGGTGCTGCCCAGCGCGGGCATGCCGGACGCCCAGGCCGGTGAGGGGTCGTTCGCCGCCAGTGGTCAGTGCCTGGTCGCATCGGGGCCCAAGGACGTCTGGCTGGCGACCGGGGGCGCCGCCACCGCGCGGGTGCTGCACTCCGCCGACCGCGGGTCGACCTGGACCGCGGCCGAATCGACGATCCCCGCCGGTGATCCGGCGCGCGGTGTCTTCGGACTGGCCTTCCGCGACCGCCGCCACGGCATCGCGGTCGGCGGCGACTACCAGGCCGGTCTGCCGTCCCCGCACGCCTCGGCGGTGACGGGCGACGGCGGTCACGGCTGGCAGCCGTCCGCCAATCCGCCGACCGCCTACCGCTCGGGCGTCGCCTGGCTGCCGCACAGCAGGTCGGGAGCGCTGGCGGTCGGTCCGACCGGCACGGACCTCACCACGGACGGTGGTCGCACCTGGCGCACGGTCGACACGGGGTCGTACGACACGGTCGACTGCACACCGGACGGCGGCTGCTGGGCCGCGGGCGAGAAGGGACGAGTGGCGCGCGGGGGGATCCGGGGCACCGGCGGCTGAACGGGGCCGGCCGGGTCGCGGCAGTGACCTGTTCGGTGATCGGCGAGGGCGGGGCCCGGGTATCCGCTACCCGGGCAACCGCTCGCGGTACGGGGCGAGTTCGTCCGAGGTCTTCGTCGCGATGAACTCCGTGATCCGATAGGCGCACACGCCCTGCGCGGTGAACGGGTCCTGCGCCACGATCCGTTCGATCCGCGCGCGATCACCCCCGACCGCCAGGATCACCCCGCCGTCGCGCGGGTTCTTGCGGCCCGACGCGATGAAGACCCCCTCCGCGTACTGTGCGTCCAGCCAGGCGACGTGGTCCGGCAGCAGCGCGTCGACGCGCTCGACAGGTGCGGTGTAGGTCAGCTCCAGTACGAACATGATCGTCAGGCTACGGCACGAGCGCGAGGCCGGCCCGGCCGTGCTCCCGACGGACCCGTCACCGAATCGCCGGTCCGTCCCGTGATCCGCCCGTCCCCCGGATCGAGGCCGGACAACCGTGTCGGCCGGCCCGTAGACTCGACAGCACTATGGCAACCCTCCAGATGCCCGCCGACGAGGCCGAAGCCCGCGCGATCCAGGACTCCCTGCGCCCCCGGGTGGTGCTCGACGAGACGGGCCCGCCGCCCGGCACCGGCAGGGTCACCGGGGTCGATGTCGCCTACGACGACGAGCACGATGTCGTCGTGGCGGCGGCGGTCGTGCTCGACGCGGCGACGCTCGACGTGGTGGCCGAGGCCACCGCGGCAGGCCGGATCACCTTCCCGTACGTCCCCGGGCTCCTCGCCTTCCGCGAGATCCCCACCGTGCTGAAGGCGTTGGAATCGCTTCCCGTCGATCCCGGACTCGTGATCTGCGACGGCTACGGGCAGGCGCACCCGCGCCGTCTCGGACTCGCCAGCCATCTCGGGGTGCTCACCGGACTCCCGGTGATCGGCGTCGCCAAGAACCCGTTCACCTTCACGTACGAGCAGCCGGGCAGCCGCCGGGGCGACTGGTCGCCGCTGCTCGACGGCGACGAGGAGGTGGGCAGGGCGCTGCGCACCCAGGACGGCGTCAAGCCGGTCTTCGTGTCCGTCGGGCACCGGACCGGCCTCGACAACGCCTGTGCCCACACCCTGCGTCTGGCCCGCGACTTCCGCCAGCCGGAGACCACCCGGAGGGCCGACGCGCTCTGCCGCCGGGCCCTCGGGGAAGCGACCGCCTGAGTATCTGAGTATGTGTACGGATAACACCCGCCGATCTCGACGGGCAGACTGGTACACATGACCGAACATCGAACGTCCACACGACCAGGAACCGTCTACCTCGCCCAGCGCCGGGTGGCGGTCGGGATGACTCTCGGCATGCTCGCGGGAGCGGTCTGGGCGGTGTCGATGATCTGCACGCTGGTGGCCTGGGCGCTCTGACCCGCCCCCGGGCACCGGCGCCCTCCGGCCGCCCGGACCGCCCCGTCCCGCTCAGCGGGCCGCCGCGACCCGGAAACGCAGTCCGGCCGCGCGAAGCCGCCCCAGCAGCGCGTCACCCATCGCGACGGCTGTCGTGACCTGCCCGGATGTTGACGGGAGCTCGTCCAGGGCGAGGCAGAGAGCGGACTCCGCGAGCATTTTCGCCGTTTCCTCGTAACCGGGGTCGCCGCCCGACACCTCGGTGAACACCCGCCGTCCGCCGCCTTCGCCGACGAAGCGCACGGTGAACCAACTGCGCCGCCTGCGTTCCGCGTCCGGCCCCTGTCCCGGCTGGTACCGGTCCATCAGCCAGGACCGTGCCGCCGGAATCTGCGCCGCGCCCAGGAGAGCGGCGAGCGCGGCCGTACCGCCCAGCGCCACGGGCAGATGCCTGACGGAGGCGAAGTGGCGGTAGCGGAAATCGGGGCCGTAGTGGGCGAGCAGCCGCGCCGAACGCCTGACGACCCGTGGGTCCAGTGTCGGCAGCGGCAGCGCCCATGTGCCGGTCTCCGGACTGAAGTGCGGGGTGCCGAGCGGGGCGCGGGCGCGGCGGGAGACCAGGCGGGGTTCGTGCAATCCGCGCTCCCGCGCGGCGCGCAGCATGCGGGGACCGCGGCCCATCGCCGTGAGCGCGGAGGCGAACGTACCGCCGGAGAAGACGGCGTTGCTGCGGACGAATCCGTCGATCGTCAGCGGAACGTCCCGCGGGAGTTGCCGGACGGTGAAGTACACGCCGAGGTCGTGCGGCACCGAGTCGAATCCGCAGGCGTGCACGATCCGGGCCCCGGTCTCGCGGGCCCGCGCGTCGTGCCGCAGATACATCAGGTCCACGAACTCCGCCTCGCCGGCGAGGTCCGCGTAGTCCGTCCCGGCCTCGGCGCAGGCCGCGACCAGCCCCTCGCCGTACCAGACGTAGGGGCCCACGGTCGTGGCCACCACATGGGTGGATTCGACCAGTTCGCGCAGTGAGTGCTCGTCGTCCACGTCGGCGTGCAGCAGCGGGAGGTCCGCGCAACGCGGGTCGACGGCGGTGAGGCGTTCGCGCAGCCGTTCCAGCTTGGCCCGGTCGCGTCCGGCCACGGCCCAGCGGCAGCCTGCGGGCGCGTGGGCGGCGAGATATTCGGCGGTGAGGGCGCCGACGAAGCCGGTGGCACCGAAGAGGACAACGTCATAGGGGCGTTGTGCCCCGCTCTGCCTGTTCATGAGTGCCTCCGCAGGGCCCGGCGCCGGTGTGGCAGCCAGAGGCTAGCGGAGGCGCTCGTGGCGGTGTGCCGCCGGGCGGCGATGGTGGGGGAGGATCCCGGAGAAGGAACCAGGACCGACCGGCACAGGGAGGCGGTGCAGCGGTGCCGATCACGCACTCTCCCCAGGCACGAAGGGCCACTGACCGCCGGAGCTCCGGGCCCGTCGTCGGCCGGCAACGCTCCGCGGCGCCTTCCCGCTGTGCCCTGCGACCACGAGTGCCGGTGGCTCCCTCTCCCACCCCGTCCGCCGGTCGGTCTAAGCGCTTGCTCGGCCAAAGGGGTTGTGCGGAGCGCGAGGCGTTCTTAGCATCATCGCTGTTACATCAGTTGTGTCATACCGCTGGGGGCTAGATGGCAACGACAGAGCACGGCCCGCTCGCAGGCGTGCGCGTGGTCGAGCTGGCAGGCATCGGACCCGGCCCGTTCGCCGCGATGCTCCTGGCCGACCTCGGCGCCGACGTCGTCAGGGTCGACCGGCCCGGCGGTCCCGGGCTCGGCATCGACCCCCGGTACGACCTCACCAACCGCAACAAACGCTCCGTGCTCGTCGACCTCAAGGCCGCGGACGGCCCGGCCGCAGTGCTCGATCTGGTCGAGCGCGCCGACATCCTGATCGAGGGTTACCGACCGGGCGTCGCCGAGCGCCTGGGCATCGGGCCGGACGCCGCACTGGCCCGCAATCCACAGCTCGTCTACGGGCGGATGACCGGCTGGGGCCAGGACGGACCGCTGGCGGAACGGGCCGGGCACGACATCGCCTACATCGCCCTCACCGGCACCCTCTCCATGATCGGCAGGCCCGGGGAGCCGCCCACCGTCCCGGCCAATCTGGTCGGCGACTACGCGGGCGGTTCGCTCTATCTCGTCGTCGGTGTCCTGGCCGCCCTCCAGCACGCCCGCACCCTGGGCGGCCGGGGCCAGGTCGTGGACGCGGCGATCGTCGACGGCGCCGCCCATCTCGCCACGATGATCCACGGGATGCTGGCGGCCGGGGGCTGGCAGGACCGGCGCGGCTCCAATCTCCTGGACGGCGGCTGCCCGTTCTACGGCACCTACGAGACCGCCGACGGGCAGTACATGGCGGTCGGCCCGCTGGAGCAGCGGTTCTACGAGGAGTTCAGCAGGCTCCTCGGGATCGAGGACGAGGCCCCGGACCGGGGGGACATCGCCCGCTGGGAGGAACTGCGCACGCTCGTCGCCGACCGCTTCAGGACCCGTACGCGTGCCGAGTGGACCGAGGTGTTCGAGGGCACGGACGCCTGTGTCGCCCCCGTCCTCTCGCTCCGTGAAGCGCCTGGTCATCCGCATGTCGCGGCCCGTGCCACCTTCGTCGAGCACGACGGGCTCATCCAGCCCGCCCCCGCGCCCCGCTTCTCCGTCACCCCCGTCTCCGTGCGCAGCGGGCCCTCGCGGCCCGGCGCGGACGCCGGGACGGTCGCGGCCGACTGGGACGTGCCCGGCATCGCGGAGCCCCGGAAGGACACCACCGGCTGATGGCAACCACTGCGCCGTCCAACCCTGCCGGAGGCCCGCGCGAAGCCCGTGACCGGGGCGCGACGGGTGCGACCGGTGCGGCCGTCCGTGTCCCGTACTCCCGCATCCCCGCCCTCGTCGCCCGGACGGGCGCGGGACCCGATGTCAGGAACTGACTCCAGGAGGCCCGCAGTGCAGCGGCAGATCTTCACCGAAGAGCACGAAGCGTTCCGCGGGACCGTCCGCACCTTCCTCACCAAGGAGGTCCTCCCGCACTACGAGCAGTGGGAGAAGGACGGCATCGTCTCGCGCGAGGCGTGGCTCGCGGCCGGCCGGCAGGGACTGCTCGGCCTCGCCGTTCCCGAGGAGTACGGGGGCGGCGGCACCACCGACTACCGCTACAGCGCCGTCCTCGCCGAGGAGTTCACCCGTGCCGGTGCCCCCGGACTCGCGCTCGGGCTGCACAACGACATCATCGGCCCCTACCTCACCGGTCTCGGTACCGAGGAGCAGAAGCGGCGCTGGCTGCCCGGCTTCTGCAGCGGCGAGACCATCACCGCCATCGCCATGACCGAGCCCGGCGCGGGCTCCGACCTCCAGGCCATCCGCACCACCGCGGAGGACAAGGGCGACCACTGGTTGCTCAACGGTTCCAAGACGTTCATCTCCAACGGCATCCTCGCCGACCTGGTGGTCGTGGTCGCCAGGACCACTCCCGAGGGCGGTGCGAAGGGCTTGTCGCTGATCGTCGTCGAACGCGGCGCGGAGGGCTTCGAGCGGGGCCGCAACCTCGACAAGATCGGCCAGAGGTCCCAGGACACCGCCGAACTGTTCTTCCATGACGTCCGCGTCCCCAAGGAGAATCTGCTCGGCGAGCGGGACGGTGCCTTCATCCATCTGATGACCAATCTGGCGCAGGAACGGATGGGCATAGCCGTCGCCGGAATCGCCGCCGCCGAACACCTGCTGGAGATCACCACGCGGTACGTGAAGGAGCGCGAGGCCTTCGGGCGGCCGCTGTCCAAGCTTCAGCACATCCGGTTCGAGATCGCCGAGATCGCCACCGAGTGCACGGTCACCCGCACCTTCATCGACCGCTGCATCGTCGAGCACTCCGACGGCGGGCTCGACGCCGTCCATGCCTCGATGGCCAAGTGGTGGGCCACCGAACTGCAGAAACGCGTCGCCGACCGCTGCCTCCAACTCCACGGCGGATACGGGTACATGACGGAGTATCCGGTTGCGAAGGCATTCACCGACGGCCGTATCCAGACCATCTACGGCGGCACGACCGAGATCATGAAGGAGATCATCGGGCGCTCGCTGCTCGCCTGACCTCCTCGCACAACCACCCCCGAAAGGCTGCTGACTTGAGTACCGAAGCGTTCGTCTACGACGCGATCCGCACCCCGCGCGGCCGTGGCAAGGCCAATGGCGCCCTGCACGGCACCAAGCCGATCGACCTCGTCGTCGGCCTCATCCACGAGATCCGCGGCCGCTTCCCCGGCCTGGACCCGGCGGCCATCGACGACATCGTGCTCGGCGTGGTCAGTCCGCTCGGTGACCAGGGCTCCGACATCGCCCGGATCGCCGCCATCGCGGCGGGCCTCCCGGACACCGTCGCGGGCGTGCAGGAGAACCGCTTCTGCGCCTCGGGCCTGGAGGCCGTCAACCTGGCGGCGGCCAAGGTCCGTTCGGGCTGGGAGGACCTCGTCCTCGCAGGAGGTGTCGAGTCGATGTCCCGCGTCCCGATGGGATCCGACGGCGGCGCCTGGGCGATGGACCCGATGACCAACTTCGACACCGGCTTCGCGCCGCAGGGTGTCGGCGCCGACCTCATCGCCACCATCGAGGGCTTCACCCGCCGCGACGTGGACGAGTTCGCCGCGCGCTCCCAGGAACGCGCCGCCGAGGCATGGAAGGACGGCCGTTTCGCGCGCTCCGTCGTCCCCGTCAAGGACCGCAACGGCCTCGTCGTCCTCGACCACGACGAGCACATGCGGCCCGGCACGACCGCCGACACGCTCGCCGCGCTCAAGCCCTCCTTCGCGACGATCGGTGAGATGGGCGGCTTCGACGCGGTGGCCCTGCAGAAGTACCACTGGGTCGAGAAGATCGACCACGTCCACCACGCGGGCAACTCCTCCGGCATCGTCGACGGCGCCGCGCTCGTCGCGATCGGCAACCAGGAGGTCGGCGAGCGGTACGGACTCACGCCGCGCGCCCGGATCGTCTCCGCCGCCGTCTCCGGCTCCGAGCCCACCATCATGCTCACCGGCCCCGCGCCCGCCACGCGCAAGGCTCTCGCCAAGGCCGGACTCACCATCGACGACATCGACCTCGTCGAGATCAACGAGGCGTTCGCCGGGGTCGTGCTCCGCTTCGCCAGGGAGATGGGGCTCTCCCTCGACAAGATCAATGTCAACGGCGGCGCGATCGCGCTCGGCCACCCGCTCGGCGCCACCGGCGCGATGATCCTCGGCACCCTCATCGACGAACTGGAACGGCGCGACCGGCGCTACGGCCTCGTCACCCTCTGCGTCGGCGGCGGCATGGGCGTCGCCACCGTCGTCGAGCGTCTCTGACCGTCCCCCGGCCCCTCTCTTACGGAGAAGAACAGCAATGACCGAGAGCACGACCATCCGCTGGGAACAGGACGAGACCGGCGTCGTCACCCTCGTACTCGACGACCCCGACCAGTCCGCCAACACGATGAACCAGGCCTTCAAGGACTCCATCGCGGCCGTCGCCGACCGCGCCGAGGCCGAGAAGGACTCCATCCGCGGCATCATCTACACCTCCGCCAAGAAGACCTTCTTCGCGGGCGGCGACCTCAAGGACATGATCAGGATCGGTCCGGAGAACGCCCAGCTGGCCTTCGACACCGGCACCGCCATCAAGAACTCGCTGCGCCGCATCGAGACCCTCGGCATCCCCGTCGTCGCCGCCATCAACGGCGCGGCGCTCGGCGGCGGTTACGAGATCGCGCTCGCCTCCCACCACCGCGTCGCCCTCGACGCCCCCGGCTCCCGGATCGGCCTGCCCGAGGTCACCCTCGGCCTGCTGCCCGCGGGCGGCGGCGTCACCCGCACCGTACGCCTCATGGGCATCGCCGACGCCCTGCTGAAGGTCCTCCTCCAGGGCACCCAGTACACCCCGCGGCGCGCCCTGGAGAACGGCCTCGTCCACGAGGTCGCCGCCACCCGCGAGGAGATGCTCGAAAAGGCCCGCGCCTTCATCGACGCGAACCCCGAGTCCCGGCAGCCCTGGGACGTCAAGGGGTACAAGATCCCCGGCGGCACCCCGTCCCACCCGAAGTTCGCCGCGAATCTGCCCGCCTTTCCGGCCAATCTGAAGAAGCAGATCGCGGGCGCCCCGATGCCCGCGCCGCGCAACATCCTGGCCGCCGCCGTCGAGGGCTCGCAGGTCGACTTCGAGACCGCGCTGACCATCGAGGCCCGCTACTTCACCGAACTGGTCACCGGCCAGGTCGCGAAGAACATGATCCAGGCGTTCTTCTTCGACCTCCAGGCCGTCAACTCCGGCGCCGGCCGCCCCAAGGGCATCGAGGAGCGGCGGGTCCGCAAGGTCGCCGTCCTCGGCGCCGGGATGATGGGCGCGGGTATCGCCTACTCCTGCGCCCGTGCGGGCATCGACGTCGTCCTGAAGGACATCTCCGCGGAGGCCGCCGCCAAGGGCAAGGCGTACAGCGAGAAGCTCCTGGACAAGGCTCTCTCCCGGGGCCGTACCACCGAGGCCGAGCGTGACGCGCTGCTGGCCCGCATCACCCCGACCGGTGACCCGGCCGACCTGGCGGGCTGCGACGCCGTCATCGAGGCCGTCTTCGAGGACACCGCGCTCAAGCACAAGGTGTTCCAGGAGATCCAGGACATCGTCGAGCCGGACGCCCTGCTCTGCTCCAACACCTCGACCCTGCCCATCACCGTCCTCGCCGAGGGCGTCGCGCGCCCCGCCGACTTCATCGGGCTGCACTTCTTCTCGCCCGTGGACAAGATGCCGCTGGTCGAGATCATCAAGGGCGAGAAGACCGGCGAGGAGGCACTGGCCCGCGCCTTCGACCTGGTCCGCCGGATCAAGAAGACGCCGATCGTCGTCAACGACTCCCGCGGCTTCTTCACCTCGCGGGTCATCGGCCAGTTCATCAACGAGGGCGTCGCCATGGTCGGCGAGGGCGTCGAGCCCGCTTCGGTCGAGCAGGCCGCGGCGCAGTCCGGCTACCCGGCCAAGGTGCTCTCCCTGATGGACGAGCTGACCCTCACCCTCCCCCGCAAGATCCGCAACGAGACCAGGCGGGCCGTCGAGGAGGCCGGCGGCAGCTGGGCCGGACACCCGGCGGACGCGGTCATCGACCGGATGGTCGACGAGTTCGGCCGCCCGGGACGCAGCGGCGGCGCGGGCTTCTACGAGTACGACGAAGCCGGCACCCGCACCCGTCTCTGGCCCGGCCTGCGGGAACACTTCACCACCCCGGACGCCGACGTCCCCTTCGTCGACATGAAGGAGCGGATGCTGTTCTCCGAGGCGCTGGACAGCGTCCGCTGCCTGGAGGAGAACGTTCTCGTCTCCGTCGCCGACGCCAACATCGGCTCCATCATGGGCATCGGCTTCCCGCCGTGGACCGGCGGCGTCCTCCAGTACATCAACGGGTACAAGGGCGGCCTGCCCGGCTTCGTGGCCCGTGCCCGGGAACTCGCCGAGAAGTACGGCGACCGCTTCCTGCCGCCCGCGCTGCTGGTGGAGAAGGCAGAGAAGGGCGAGACCTTCCACGACTGACCGCGGCTCCGCGGGCCGCGTTCACTGCGCTGTGAACGCGGCCCGCAGTTCTTCCTTCAACGACCGCTGGAACGCGGTCACCAGCGCCTGGAGCACCATCGGCTGCATGTGGGCCGACAGCGACTTCATCGCCGCCAGGTGCTCCGGGTCCGACTCCCGCTCCCGGTACGGACCCCAGACCTCGTCCCGGAACAGCCGGGTCAGCTCCTGCGCGGCGGACCGGGCGTGCTCCAGCAGAACCGTGCGGGCGGCCAGAATCGTCTCGTGCGCGATCGGTACGTCGAGCAGTTCGACCCCCAGCCGGAGCAGTCCCGGGTCCACCCGATAGCTGCCGTCGGCCGGTTCGGCGTGCTCCAGCACGCCCATCGCGGCCAGCCGTGCCATGTCCTGTTCGGTCAACGCCCGACCGGCGCGGCGCTCCAGTTCCGCCCGCGTCGCGTCCTCCGGCGAGTCGGGTGCCCAGGCGGCCACCAGAGCCCGGTGGATCGCCAGATCGTGGGCGCTCAGGTCCGGCGGCAACTGCTCCAGATAGCGTTCGATCGCGGCGAGCGTCATGCCCTGGTGCTGGAGCTCCTCGATGAGCGCGAGCCGGGACAGGTGCTCATGGCCGTAGTGCCCGACGCGTCGCGGCCCGATCACGGGCGGCGGCAGCAGCCCCCTGGTGCTGTAGAAACGCACGGTGCGTACGGTGACACCGGCGCGTGCCGCCAGTTCGTCGACGGTGAGCGTCGGGTCCTGGGTCCCGGTCCCCATGTCTGCTCCTCGCGTTCCGACCCAGCGGTGAACTGCTGCGTCTGCATCAACCAGGTTCAACAGTATTGCTGTCTCACCATTGTTGTGAAAGTGCCCGGCCCTCGTGAAAGTGCCCGGCGGCGCCCGGCCCCGCCCCGGTACGGAGCCGCACCGTCCCGCCGATGACGCCCTTCCGGCGGAGCAGGGGCCCGGTCGGCGCACTGTACGGCGAGGGGCGGCCGGGGGCCGAACGGTCCGGGCCCGTTGTCAGTGCCGGCTCCTACGCTGGAGTCATGTCGGAGATCACTTACGTTCGGGGGGACGCCACCGCCCCGCAGGGCAAGGGCGTCAAACTGATCGCGCACGTCTGCAACGACCTGGGCGGCTGGGGCAAGGGCTTCGTCCTGGCGATCTCGCGCCGCTGGCCCGGACCCGAGGCGGCCTACCGCCAGTGGTACCGCGAGCGCGCGGGCAACGACTTCGGGCTGGGCGCCGTGCAGTTCGTCCAGGTGAGCCCGTACATCTGGGTGGCGAACATGGTGGGCCAACGGGGGATACGCACGGGCAGCAAGGGGGTACCCGTGCGCTACGAGGCGATCGACACGGCCCTGGGGGCCGTGGCCGACCGGGCCGTCGAGCTGGGGGCCTCGGTCCACATGCCGCGGATCGGCTGCGGGCTGGCGGGCGGCACATGGTCCCGGATCGAGCCACTGATAGTGAAGCGGCTGCTGAGCCGCGGGACGGCGGTGACGGTGTACGACCAATGAGGCCCCCGTTCGGATCGGACCGGATCGGCACGCGGGGCACACGAGCCCGGCACGATGCGGACGAGAGGCCGTCGGTCGTGACGGCGGACCCGCGGACGCCCTCTACCGCGGGCCGTCAATGCTTCCTAGGATTACGCGAGTTGATCGACCACACGTTTCCCACAGGAGGCCTGTCGTGAAGCAGAGCATGTCCACCGACGCCCTGCACGTACTGTCCGAGACCCCGGACACCGAGGGCGAACTCGACCTGGTGATCGGGGACCTGGAGCAGGAGATACCCGCCCGCGCCTCTTCCGAGGCCAGCACCTGTGTCAGGGTCTACTGCACGTTCTGACCGTTCGGCGCGAGACGCCGTCCGGTCGGCCGGGCGGCGTCCCGCACCGCTCGCCCCCGGAGAACAAACGCCGTATGACGAACGTGCTCTGGCAGGCCGGACCCGCTGACGCGGTCATGGACCACACTCGGCAACTTCCGCCCGCGGCACAGGAAATCGTGGCCGCGATCCGCTCCGGCTCGGCGGACGGTCTCTTTCCGCCGATTCTGCGCGGCACCCGGGAAGGGGTCCTGGCGCCCGCTCGGCCGCTCGCCGGGGAGAACGACGCCCGGCTGATCGCCCGAGCCCTCGCACAGCCGCGGTTCACACCGCTGCTCGCCGTCCTGACCGGTCTCGATGCCTGGTGCCGCGCCGCCCGGCGCCGCCATCGGTCCCATGTCGCACCCGAAGTCCTCACGGTGAGCAACGCCGAGCTCTTCGGGCCCCTGGTCACCGAGGTCTTCACCGGCTGCGCCGTGGCGTGCGACGGACGGTTCGCCGACCACCCGTCCGGCGACGCCGGCACCAAGGGCGAAGGCGAAGGCGACGCCGGTACCGGCCCCGACCGCGACGCCGACATGCGTGCCGGCGACGAAGGACGGCACTGGGAACGGCGCGGGCGCCAGTACCAGGACTTCCTCGACCTCTTCCTGCGACGACTGCGCCGCGACCTGCGCTCGTCCTGGTTCGACGACCCCGAGCTGAGCCCGCCACTGACAGGCCTGCTGGCACACGGCGCCGAGAGCCACAACGGCGGCCAGCGGGTGCTGCGCCTGCGGATGGCCGGCGGGGGATGCGTGGCGTACAAGCCGCGTCCGGCCGGCGGCGAGGCGTTGTTCCTCGCCGACGGCGACCCCGCCGCGCCGCGATCGGTCTTCGGGCTCCTCAACTCCCTGCCGCCCGCGTCGGGGCCGGTACAACTGCCGCTCCTGCGTCATCGCGGCGGCCGGGGCCGTGACCGGCACTCCTACTCCTGGCAGGAGTGGATCGCACCGCCCGTGCAATGGGGCACCCTGCGCCGCTCATCCGGACTGCGACTGCTCGGTACCCGCCTCGGTCCACGGGAGGCCGGGCGCTTCTGGCAGCGGGCCGGTTCCCTCGCGGCCGCCTGTTTCGGATTCGGGATCGCGGATCTCGGCGAGGGCAATCTGCTGGCGGGCATTCGGCCCGGTACGAGCGCCGCGCTGTTCTACCCCGTCGACCTGGAGATCTTCCTCTCGCCGGTCGGGCGGCTCCACGACACCGGACTGACCACGGATCCGGACGGCACCGGGAACCACCACCCGGGCATGGAGAACGCCGCCCGCTGGTGCACCGTGGACGGGCCCGCGGCGTACTTCACGGACGACGGCGGGGGCGGCCTGGAACTGCGCCCCCGGCGCATGCCCTGTGCCAGGTCCGGCACCCGCAACGTGGTGGCCGACACCAGCGGCCGCACCGGATACGGGCCGTATCTGCCGGCGTTCCTGCGGGGCATGTTCGACGCCTGGACCTTGATGTGCCGCAACCGTGTCCGCCTGCACGAGGTTCTCGCCGACGGCGCCGCGCAGCGATTCGTCCGCGTGCTGCCGCATCCGACCGCGGTGTACACCGACGCGCTCGACGGTGAACTGCTGAACGGGACGCGCGACCACGACGGTTTCACACCGGCCGAGCGCGAGCAGTTGCGGCGCGGCGACGTACCGTACTTCTTCCGCACCCAGGCGGGCGGCCCGCCGCTGTCCGTGCAACCGCCGCCGCAGGTGGCCGACTTCCCCGCCGTTTCGGGCCCGGCCACGACGACGCCCGACGCGGTGGCTCCCACCGCCCCGCCGGACACCGTGTCACTGGACCTCGCCGGCCTGGGCGTGGCCCTGCGCGATGCCGTCGAGTACGTCTTCGACGACCTGGGCCCCGGCGACTTCGACGATACCGCGAGGGGCACCCGGATCCGGCTGACCGGCGCCGGCGAAGGCCAGGTCGCCTTCGACTGGCGCCAGGCCGGACGCCGGATCACGTACAGCTGGGACCGTACGACCGTGCGGTTGCGGTTGGACCCTCTCCGCGTGATCGCACGCGACACGGCGATCAGCAAGCGGCTCCTGCGTCTGGACCGGGTGGACGCCGCGCTGCGCACGCAGTGGACGGCCGGGGACTTCACCGACACCGGGACGGAGGAACGGCTGCGGAAGATCACCGGTGCCGGAGTGGCCTGGCTGATGGATGTGATCCATGAGCACGGCTGGCCGGGACACGCGCTGGTCGGCGCGCGCGCCGCCGAGGCCGCCTGCCGGCTCGTCCAGCACGCCGAGGGGCCCTTTGGTCCGTTGCGCGCATGCCTGGCCCGGATGGAACAGGCCGCCGCCGATGGCGACATCCCCTGGCGGCACGTGGCGTACGCCACCGACGCGGTACGGCTGGGCGAGGGGCGCCCACAGTTGTACGGAACGAAGTTCCGCCGTGGCGCGGACGGACTCGAACCCTGCCCGATCGAGCGGCCCGACACGGTCGACGAGCGCCGACGGCAGCTGGGGATGGAGCCGCTGGCGCGGTACGCCGTCCGCCTCCGCCACCGCTTCCCCGTACCCGTCCCGGAGGACGCATGAACACGACTGTCTGGGACCGGCTCGCCACGCACCACCGCGGCGGTTCCCCCGCCGGGCTGCGCGTCTGGGACGCCGGGACGGACGAGCCCCCCGTGGACGGCGGACGCGTGTACCGGACGATGGCCGCCGCCGCCGCGCCGTTCCGCGCCGGGACACGTTTCCGAGCCCTGCCCGACGTCCGCTTCCTGGTCGAGGACGGCTGGATCGGGGCACCGGGGGACCTGCTGCCCGGCCCGGAGGACATCGGGGCCGCGGAATACGCCGAGCGGCTGGACGCCCGGCTGCCGGGCCGGGGCCGACTGCTCGCCGTGGAACAGCCGTTGCTGCTGGATTTCGCGCTCTGGGCGCAGACCCGTGAGCTGATCGCGCCGCTGTGGCGACGGATCGGCTGTCCGGTTCTGCCGGTGGTCACCGAGCTGCTGGCGGGTGACGGGATCACAGTGCCTGCGGACCCGACCGACGAGGGGACCCACGCGACGCTCACCTTCGTACTGGACGGTGGCCTCACCGTCCGGCTGCGAGCGCGCGGCGACGACGACAGCGAGTCCCTCACCGTCCGCGCGACCGCCGGTGACGTCGTGTACCGACCCGCCGGGTACCGCGACGAGGTCGGCTACCGGCCACGCAGCCTGGCCCTCCGGCTGCGGATTCCGGTCGACCCGCGGTTGTTGCACCGGGCCGTGGAGGACGTGGTGTCGGGCCTGTTGCAGGAGCGCAGATACGGATCCGACGACGCCGTGCCCTACCTGCCGTGCCCGTCCCCCGGGCAGTGGCGGGAAACCGCGCCGGACGTCGCGCCACTGGCGGCCACCGCAGTGGCGCTGGGGCAGGAGTGCGAAGATCCGCGGCTGGATCGGGTGTTGCGCATCCTGTGGGCCCGTCGGGCCAGCGCCGGTGGGCTCGAACCCGTGCCGCCGCCTCGCCCGGGCCCGCCCCCGGAGGAGGACCAGTTGGTGCGGGTCACCGCCCCGGTGCTGCGGATGCCGGACGGCGACGGCTGGATGTGGGCGGTCAACGGCCATGCATTCGCCCTGCGCGGGCAGCTCGGAGAGCTGCTGCTGGCGCGCCTGGGGAAGGACGCCCCCGCACCGACCGTCGCCGATCTCTGCCGGGAGCTGCCACCGTCCGCCCGCGCGGGAGCCCTGGCCCTGCTGCGGAAGCTGTACGCCCTGCGCGCCGTCGACCTGACGGACGCGCCTGCCGACGACCCGTCCGGGCCACGGACCTCCTCCGCGCGCGAATCGGCTCCGGGGCTTCGCGGATCAGCCCGACCGGGTAAGGAGCGGACACCATGAGCGAGCCGTTGACCGTGGTGAACACCGGCTTCGACTGGCGCACCTTCACCGAGCGGCACTGGGACCGGGGACCTGTGCTGTACCGGTCGGTGAGCCCGGCGCCCTTCACCGAGGCAGAGGTGTTCGCCGCGGCGACCGCGGCGTGCCGGACCGGTGTCGGCCCGGCGACCGCTGCGCCACCGACCGTGGGCCTCACCGTCGAGAGGGTGCAACGGACCGCCCCGGGCCCCTTGCTGCCCGGCCACGCCGACGGCTCCTTCGACGGATACCGCAAACGGCTCTCCGCGGAGTTGGCCGGACGCCGGTACGCCCTGGTCATCAGCGGATTCCATGCCTACGACTTCTCGCTGTGGGCCCGGGAGCGGGATTTCTACGCCGGCCTGTGGCAGCGGGTCGGGCTGCCGCTCACCGGGGCGATCACCACGCTCTTCCACGGTACGTACGAACACAGCCCGGTCGGCGTCCACAAGGACCGCTTCGCCACGTTCATGTTCGGTCTCAGAGGCCGCAAGCGGATGCGCTTCTGGGCACACCGGCCGTGGGACGAACCGGTTTCGACGGTGCTGGACTACGCCCGCCACCGGGACAGCTCCTTCGAGGCCGAGATCGGTCCCGGCGACCTGCTGTACTGGCCGTCGGACTACTACCACGTCGGGGAGAGCGCGGGTTGCGAGCCCGCCACCAGTGTGAACGTCGGAGTACCGAGGGAGGAGCACCGGGCCGGGTACGAACTGGAGGATCTTCTGATCGATCTCGACCCTGCGGCACTGACCGGCCGCCCCGGCCAGGACAGCAGGCTGGCTCCCCTCGACGCACCGGTGTTGTCCTCGCAGGTCGGCCCGGACGGGCTGCTGCCACCCGAACTGCCCGAGGGACTGCGGCGTTCGGTCGACGCCTTCCGGCAGTTCGGCGCTCCACGCCGGATCGGGGACCGTGTCACCACCGTCTCACTGCGTCGCTGGACGGCCGGCGGCTTCGAGCCGGTGCCGGTGCCGGCCGGACTGCGGCGGCTGACGGACGACACGGTGGTCGAGACCGATCCGAGGCACCTCGTCCGATGGGCCCCGCTCGGGGACACGGCCTTTGCCGGCACGGTCTGCGCGGTCAACGGCCATGACGTGGCGACCGCCGCGGGCCCCTCGGACCTGCTCCGGCTGCTCGACCCCCTCCTGTCGGGAAAACCGGCCACCGTGGGCGACCTGCTGACGGGCTTCGGACCGGGCCGCGCGAGCGAGCGGGCGGACACCACCCGCCTGCCCGCCGACCGGGAGGGCATGCGGCGGTTGCTGGAAAAGCTGGAGAGCTTCCGCGGCCTGACCCGGGCCACCGCACCCGGACGGTGACGGCGCCAACCCCGGCGCCGGACCGGGCCGGCCGCCATCGGTCTCGTGGTCGACCTGTCGCAGCGCAGGCCGAGCGGTCTCGGCGAGGACGGAGCACCTGGGGTACCAGGGACCAACGGCAGGCTTCACACGTCGATGGTCCTTCGAGCGTGTTCGACGAACTGGGTGCGCTTCGACGACGCGTGGTCCAGGAATCGCCTGGCACCCTGGGGAGCCGTCACGGTGGAGGTACGGCCGGCGCCGTGCCCGAAGGCAGCCGCGCTGATGGCGGCGATGCAGGCGGAGAGCGAGCGGGACAGCTCCTCCGCCATGCGTGCCAGCTTCTCCGGCCCCTCGATCTCCACCGTCGCTTGAGCGTCGGCGAGCCCGCCACTCAGCAGTCCGCGAGCGCCGTCGAGGGCGGTGCGGATGGCATCGAGATCCGCTCCCGGCGTGATCAGCTCGGCATTGATCTCCTTCAGCACCTTGCGCAGCTCGTCCGCCCTGGCCGTGAATGCCGAGTACGCGTCGCGGCGGAGCTGCCGACGCCAGTGCCGGTGCTCCGCCCTGACCTGTCGCTGAGCCGACAAGCCGGTAACAGCAGCCGCGAGGGTGGTGCCCACCACTCCCACGGCTGCCCCCATGACGCCGGCCACCCCTGAGTCCATGGGGAGATCCTGACGGCTGGGAGCTGTGTGCGGGAGGCAATTGCTGTAGTCCACGTACTCACGTCCCGGCAGCGGACCCGGCCGCTGCTCGAACCCGGTGGCACGAACCGCCTGGTCACCGATCTCCGCTGAGCATCGCTCGACCTTCGCCACGACAGGTCGGAGGTGGACCGTAGAATCCCGCCCATGCGTCCCCACGGCCCTCCGGCACCCCGCGCGCTCCTGATCAACGGCACCGTCGGTGCGGGCAAGACGTCGGTGGCCGATGCCGTGGGAGAACTGCTCGGCGAGGCGGGCGTGCCGCACGCCGTCATCGACCTGGACGGTCTGCGCCGGATGTGGCCCTCGCCCGCGGGCGACCGTTTCCACTTCGCCCTGCTGCTGCGCAATCTGAGCTCCGTCGCCGCCAACTACCGTGACGCGGGCGCCGACCGGATCGTCCTCGCGGGCGTGGCGGAGACCGGAGAGGACCGCGACCGGTTGCGCGAGGCGGTCGGCGCCGACCTGGCGGTCTGCCGGCTCCGGGTGGAACTGCCGGTGGTCGGGCAGCGTCTCACCCGCCGCCACGCGGACGATCCGGAAGTGCTGCGCTGGCATCTGGACAGGTCCGGCGAGCTGGACCGGATCCTCGACCACGCCCGGACGGAGGACTTCACGGTCGACGCCACCCACCGCACGGTCGTCGAGACCGCGCAGGCCGTGATCGAGGCGGCCGGCTGGCGGCGTACGGCCGCCGGGAGCTGAACCGCGCGGGCGGGCTCCGCGGGACGATCCATCGCGCAGCCGGTGTTCGCAGGAATCCGCTCGTGCCGCGTGTCCCGTTCCCGTCCGCCGCGCCCCGGAGGGGATCCCGGGCGGCCCGAGGGGCGGCCGGTCGCCGTTGCCCTGGAACGACGGGGAGTTACAGAGAGACGGACCGGGTCGCTCTGTATCCACTTCTGTGGTGGGATGGAACCGGTGGAACGGGGAGGTGCCATGGCGGCACGGGGCACGAACGAGACACTGCTGGGCCGGGTGCTGGGAGAACCGCCGCCCTCCGATGCGCTGAGCGAGCAGATCCTGGACGCCGCGCGCGAGCAGTTCACGACCTTCGGGCTGCGCCGCTCGACCGTCGATGACGTCGCCAAACGCGCCAAGGTCTCCCGGGTCACCGTGTACCGGCGGATCGGCAACAAGGACAGCCTGGTCTCGGCATGTCTGCTGCGCGAGTACCGGCGCTTCGTGGTGGAGGTGGACGACGCGGTCGCCACACTGCCCACCACGGAGGACCGGCTCGTGGAGGGTTTCACCGCCGTCCTCGGACACATCCGGGCACATCCGCTGATCGGTGGGCTGTTGAGGCTGGAGCCCGAGACCATGCTGCCTTTCCTGACCCTGGAGAGCGGGCCGGCCCTCCTCGCCATCCGTGACTACCTGGCCGGCCGGCTGCGCCAGGCCCGGCGTGCGGAGGGGCGGCCGGAGAGCGATCCGACACCCGTGGCCGAGCTGATGGTGCGGATCACGGTCTCCTTCCTGCTCAACCCCGTCAGCTGTTTCGAGCTCGACGACGACGAGCAGGTGCGGGCGTTCGCCCGTCGCTATCTGGTACCGCTGCTCGCCGCCGGTCAGTGATCTTCGCGAGCATCGCGCCCGTCGCCTGCCGGGGCGAGGCCCCTCTCGTCCGGCAGGGGTTCCAGAGGGCGGCTGCCGGCCCAGTGCGGTCCGAGGTCGTCGAGCCGCCAGCCGAACGGGTACGAACGGGGCTGCGGACGTGAGGGCAGCCAGTTCGGCCGGGCGGGCAGCCACCGTACGCACCGTGCACGGAAGCGCAGGGCTCCGGCGGCCGACGACCGTGCCCAGTGCGGCTGCGGCCGGAAGCCCAGCGCCACGAGCAGCGGCTCGTCCAGCAGCGCGAGCGAGAGGCGCGCCACGAGGGGCCGCAGCGGTCGCGGGTACCAGCTCGCCATGATCCGGAACGTGGCGTTCGCGACTCGTCGGTTGGCCGGGTCGTACGCGAACATCCGCTCCTCGTAGGAGTCGAGGAGCTGCTCGAACCCCTCATACGTCTCAGGGGCCCCTTCGATGCCCATCATGTCCGCCATCTTCCGGCCGACCTCCGCCAGAGCCTGGATCTCCTGCACGCACAGGGGGCGCCACCCGTACCGGTCGATCCAGCGTTTGGGACCCACGACCGTGGTCGCGAGGACATAGCGGAAGTCGTCGTCGGGGATGCGGTACTTGCCATGGATCCGGTTCAGATGACGTGCGGCGGCCCGGCCGCGCTCCGAGTCGAAGCCGTCGGCGGCCATTTCGTACCCGATCAGCACCGTGTCGTCGTACCGCTTCTGCCCGCGCCGCTCGAACTCCTGGGTGCGGTCGAGGAGCACGGAGATACGGGGGACGCCGTAGTCGCGGAGGAACGCGACGCTCACACCCTGCCGGTAGTCCCAGGGGAACTCGTACTGCGAGATCAACCGGAGGATCTCGGCGTAGTCGCGCGCGGGATCCATCCGGCGGATCTCGCGCAGGCGGCTGTAGCGGCCCATGATGCGCCTCCTGTCCATGTGTCGAGCCCGTGCCGGTCCTGTTCCTTTCGCCTGCTCTCCTCAACTCCCTTGTGTAACAAGGAATTTGACGTTCCATCGCACACGGAGAGTCAAAGATACAAATACTATCGACTTGTTTCATCCGTCCCGTCAACACCGTCGACACGGATGCGCGGAGCGGGCCCTCGTGCGGGCCCGCGCGCACCGGGTCGGAAGTGATCGCATACTGGATCACACAGGGGCGGGCGCCGATCCGCAGGCCGCCGACCGCCGGGAGTGCCGCGTCATGAGCATCGAAGCAGCCAGAGGCGGAAGTCCCGCCCCGCCACCGCCCGGAGGCGTCCTGTGGAGCCTTTCCGGCGACATCCGCGCCCTGCTGATGCTCCCCGCCGCCCTCACCCTCCAGGTCGCCCACCCCGCCGTCGGCGCCGGCGTGGACGAGCACTCCGTCTTCCGGACGGATCCGTGGGGGCGCGGCGAGAGGTCCCTGCGCTCGCTCCAGCTCTGGGTGTACGGCGGCGAGGAGGCCGCCGAGGAGGGGCGCAGGCTGCGCAGACTGCACCGCACCATCCAAGGCACCGATGTCCGCGGGCGTCGCTACCACGCGCTGTCGCCGGCGAACTACGCGTGGGTGCATGCCACGGGCTTTCCCGTCTATCAGCACGCCGCGCGCTATCTCGTCCGGCCGCTCACCGGGGCGCAGGAGCGGGCCCTGTACCGGGAGTGGCTGCAGGTCGGCAGAGTGCTCGGCATCCATGACCGGGACATGCCGCAGACGATCGAGGAGTTCTGGCCGTACTTCCGAAAGGTCCTCGCCGAGGAGGTCGGGCTGAACGTCGTCGTCGAGGATCTGACAGCCACCGACCGCCCCGTGCCGCCGCCGGACCGGGGGCCGCTGCCGCTGCGGCTGCTGCTGAAGGTGTTGTGGCCGGTGCTGTTCCCGCCGCTGGCCAGGTTCCGCCGGTTCATCACCATCGGGCTGATGCCGCCGGAGGCACGGGAGGCGATCGGGCTGGAGTGGACGGACGCACAGGAGCGCAGGCTGCGGAGGTTCTGCGGGGTGGTGCGGCGTGTCGTGCCCGCGCTCCCGGAGCGGCTGCGGTATCTGCCGTACGCGCGCAGGGCCCGTGCCGCGCATCGCAAGGCGGTCCGGGGCGGGGGGAGGCTCAGGCGGAGGCCCGGCGTACCAGTTCGGTCGGCGTGATCAGCGATTCCGGCTCGTCCTCCCCGCCCTCGCCGTTCAGCCGACGCATCAGCATCCTCACCATCAACCGGCCCATTCCCTCGACATCCTGGCGGATCGTCGTCAACGGGGGTTCGGTGGACTCGGCGATCGACACCATGTCGTCGAAGCCGACCAGCGCCACCTCCTGAGGCACCCTGCGGCCGTGCTCGCGCAGCACCCGCAGGGCGCCTGAGGCCATCAGGTCGTTGGCGGCGAAGACCGCGTCCAGGCCGGGGCGGTGTTCGAGGAGCCGTGCCATCGCCCGTGCGCCGCCTTCGACGGTGAAGTCGCCCTCCACGAGCAGTGCCGGATCCGAGTCGGGCAGCACATCGCGGTAGCCGTCGACCCGGTCGAGTGCCGAGGTCTGGTCGCGCGGTCCGGCGATGTGCGCGATCCGTCGCCGGCCGAGGGACACGAGATGGCGTACGGCCTCGGCCGCACCGCCCCGGTTGTCGCAGTCGACGTAGGGAACGGCCAGTTCGGACGCCGCGCCCGGCCTGCCGGGGCGCCCGCCGTAGACCGTGGGCACCTGGAACCGGCGGATGATCGCGGGGAGTTCGTCGTCCGTGTGCAGCGAGAACGCCAGGGCGCCGTCCACATGGCCACCGGCCAGATAGCGGGCGACCCGGTCGAAATCTCCGCTGCCCTCCACCAGGAGAAGCACCAACTGGGCGTCATATGAGTTCAGTTCGCGGCTGATGCCGCGGATCTGCTGGGAGAAGAACGGATCGGAGAAGATCCGGAACTCCGGCTCGTCGATGATCACGGCGACCGCGCCGTTGCGCCGGGTGACCAAGGTCCGTGCGGCGTGGTTCGGCACGTAGCCGAGTTCCTCGACCGCTCTGCGCACCTGCTCCACGAGTGGCTGCCGCACACCCGCCCCGCCGTTCACCACCCGGGAGGCCGTCGCCCGTGAGACCCCGGCGAGAGCCGCCACCGCTTCCAACGTGGGGCGGGCGTCGCGTGGGGAGTCGGGGGTCGGACCGGGCAAGGGACGCTCCTCGTACGCGCGGGATCGGTCGGAATCGGCCGGGCCGACCGGACAGCACCGATGCCCTCAGCCTATCCGGCGCCACCTGCCGTCCGACGGGCACCGTCGCCCCACCGGGGGGAGGGGGGCGACGGAGCCCCGAACGGGTCCGCGGATGCGTCAGCGGTGGTCGTGAATCGTGTTCGTCGCCGCGATCTGCTTCCACGACGCGGGCTCTGCGGGCGCGCGCAGCGCACGTGCCCCGGCCGCCGCGGGGGCCTCGGGCCGCGTCGGCCGGTACAGCCAGGTGTCGAAGAAGGCGGCGAGAGGCTTGCCCGAGACCCGCTCCGCGTACGCCACGAAGTCCGCCACGCTCGCGTTCCCGTACGCGTGCTCGGTCGGCCAGCCCTTCAGCAACTCGAAGAAGGTCTCGTCGCCCAGCTTGTCGCGCAGCGCCTGGATCGCCAGTGCGCCCCGGTCGTAGACGGCCGCGTCGAACTGGTTGTCGGGGCCGGGGTCGCCCGGCTTCACCGTCCAGAAGGCGTCGTCGGCCGGATGCTGGGCGTAGGTGTAGTCCGCCAGCTCCTGCGCGGTTCCCTCGCCCTCCTTCTCCGACCACAGCCACTGGCTGTAGCGGGCGAAGCCCTCGTTGATCCAGATGTCCTTCCATCCCTTGAGGGACACGCTGTCGCCGTACCACTGGTGCGCCAGCTCATGGACGACGACCGAGACGTTCGCGCCGTTCGCGAACTGCTTCGGGCTGTAGAACGGCCTGGTCTGCGTCTCCAGCGCGAACCCGCTCTTCACATTGGGGGAGTAGCCGCCGAGCGCGTCGAAGGGATACGGCCCGAAGACCTCCGTCAGCCACTCGGCGACCTCGGTGCTCCGCTCGATGCTGGCGCGTGCCGCGCCGCCGTTGGCGCCGAGGTCCTTGCTGTAGGCGTTGACGACCGGCAGTCCGTCCGACGTGGTGTCCGTGGTGATGTCGAACTTCCCGATCGCCAGCGTCGTCAGATACGTGGCCTGGGGCTTGCTCGAACGCCAGTTGAAGCGGGTCCAGCCGAGCTTCGAACTCTGCGACTGGAGAACCCCGTTGCTGATCGCCTGGGTGCCGTCCGGTACCGACACGGAGATGTCGTAGGTGGCCTTGTCCAGCGGGTGGTCGTTGCTGGGGAACCACCATGCGGCCGACTCCGGCTCCTGCGCGGCCACCGCGCCGTCCGGGGTGCGGACCCAGGAGGTCCAGCCGTTGATCTCGACCTCGGACGGCTTTCCGGCGTACCGCACGACCACGGAGACGGCCTTGCCCTTCGGCAGCGCCGTCGCCGGGGTGATCTCCAGTTCCTGTTCGCCGGTCCTGACATGACCGGCCTTCTTGCCGTTCACCCGCACCTCGGAGACGTCCAACCCGAAGTCGAGGTCGAAGCGGGAGAGTTGCTGGGTGGTCGTGGCGAGGATCGTCGCCGTGCCCTCCAGCAGGTCGGTCGCCGGCTGATACTTCAGCCGCAGGTCGTAGTGGGACACGTCGTAGCCGCCGTTGCCACTGGCCGGGTAGTAGGGGTCGCCGATGCCCGGGGCGCCCACGGTGCCTTCGGCGGCCGAGGCCGGGATCGCCAGCAGCAGGGAGGCCGCCAGTGCGCTCGGGACGATGAATCTGCGGTGCACGAATGCTCCAAGTGGTAGGACGAATGATCTTTCGAACCGTCACGTCGACACTATTCAGCGACTGCCGCGACAGTCGTGTCCATGGCCGGAGCTGTCACATGATCGCCATTCGGCCGACATGCCGGGCCCATTCATGAATATGGCATGCCCACGCCGTAATGCTCAGTGATCGCCCTCTGTCGCACGCGAGTTGACCGGGGTACCTTCCGCCCATGCCGATACGCGCGCGGTACATCCGCTTGACGTACAGATCGCTGGTGGTCGCTGCCGTGGCCGCCCTGACGGCCGTTCTGCTCCCGCCGGCGGGAGCACAGGGTGCCGCCCCCCGCGACAGCGGCCCCCCGGAGAGCAGGCCCGTCTACTCGTACGAGAACGCCGTCCGCGAATCCGTCTGGGTCGACACCGGACTGGACGGCGACGGCAACGGGAAGAGCGACCGGGTCGCGGTCGACATCGTCCGGCCGGGCGAACCCGCCCGACAGGGCCGCAAGATCCCTGTGATCATGGACGCCAGCCCCTACTACTCCTGCTGCGGCCGGGGCAACGAGAGCCAGCTGAAGACGTACGACGCCGACGGCCGACCCGTGCAATTCCCCCTCTACTACGACAACTACTTCGTGCCGCGCGGCTACGCCTTCGTCGCCGTCGATCTGGCCGGAACCAATCGCTCCGACGGCTGTGTCGACGTCGGAGGGCGCTTTGACGTGCAGTCCGCCAAGGCGGTCGTCGACTGGCTGAACGGCCGCGCCCGCGGCTACACCACCCGAACCGGGGGTGAACGCGCCACGGCCGACTGGTCCGACGGCCGCACGGGGATGATCGGCAAGAGCTACGACGGCACCGTCGCCAACGGTGTCGCGGCCACCGGAGTGGACGGGCTGCGGACCATCGTGCCGATCGGCGCCATCTCCTCCTGGTACGACTACTACTTCGCCCAGGGCGCGCCGCTCTACGACAGCGGCCCCGACTGGCTCTCCGGCTACGTGGAGAGCCCCGAGGCACGCGGACGCTGCGCCGCGGTCCAGCGCCGGCTCGTCGACCAGGCTCCGCGCACCGGTGACTGGACGAAGCTGTGGGGCGAGCGCGACTACGTGAAGAGCGCCGACAAGGTGAAGGCCAGCGTCTTCGCCGTACACGGCATGCAGGACCTCAACGTCCGCACCAAGCACCTCGGTCAGTGGTGGGACGCTCTCGCGGACAGGGGCGTGGAACGCAAGATCTGGCTCTCGCAGACCGGGCACGTCGACCCGTTCGACTACCGGCGCGCCGAGTGGGTGGACACGCTGCACCGCTGGTTCGACCACTACCTCCTCGGTTACGACAACGGCATCGACCGTGAGCCGATGGCCGACATCGAACGCCACCCCGACCAGTGGTCCACCGACCAGGTCTGGCCTCCCCGCACCACGCACCGCACCACCGTGCGCCCCGGTCCCGGCGGGGAACCCGGCGTCGGCACCCTTGCTCCGAAGCCCGCCCGCCCCGGCACCACCGAGACGTTCACCGACGATCCGGCACAGAGCGAGACGGAGTGGGCCGCCGACCTGGACCGGACCACGGGTGCCAAGGCAGGGTTCCGCACCGCGCCGCTCACCCGGGACCTGCGCCTCGCCGGATCGTCCACAGTGACCGTGACCGCCACCCCGACCACATCGACCGCCCATCTCTCCGCGGTCCTCGTGGACATCGGCCCCGACACCATCCGCGACTACGGCTCGTCCGGCGAAGGCATCACCACTCTCACCGACCGCACCTGCTGGGGCGCGAGCACGACCGGCGACAGCTCCTGCTTCAAGGAGACCCGGGCCCGAACGGTCGCGGTCGACCGTACCGTCCTCAGCCGCGGCTGGGCGGACCTCGGCACCTACGCCTCCGCCGGACACGGTCGCCCCCTCGTCCCGGGCAGGGCCTACACGATCACCATCGACCTGGCGGCCACCGACCACGTCGTTCCGGCCGGCCACCGTCTCGCCCTGATCGTCGCCGGCACCGACCGGGACCTCATCGACCCGCCGGACTCCACGCCCACGCTCACCCTCGACCTGGCCCGTACGTCCGCGAAGCTGCCGTTCGTCGGCGGCGCCGGAGCCTTTGTACGCGCCACCGCGGGTTCCGCACCCGCGACAGCCACCCCCCGCGCAGTCCACTCCGAGGGCGTGACGTCGCCGCGTCCCGCCCGCCGCATCCCGGGAGGCAGCCACTCATGACACCCCGCACACCGGCCGCACGCCGGTCCGTCCGCCGCAACCTGGTCCTGACGGCGGCCGCCGCCGCCCTGGCCGTGCCCCTGATCACCGCGCCGGCCGAGGCCGCGTACACCCCGCCCCGTACCGGTTTCGAGAGCAGCCACGGGGCCCGATGGACCGGCCAGCCGGAGGAACAGTCCTTCCTGGCCGCCGTCGACCGGGGCAGCGACCGGGTCTCCGTCGACCGGATCGGCACGACGAAACAGGGCCGCCCGCTCCAACTCGTCCGGATCGGCGACCACCGGCCCACCGCGAACACGATGCTGCTGATCTGCAGTCAGCACGGCGACGAACCGGCCGGTCGCGAGGCATGTCTGACGACCATCCGCGATCTGGCCTACGCCCGGGACCGGTCGACCCGCGCCTTTCTCTCCCGCACCACCGTCCTCGTCGTGCCCACCGCCAACCCCGACGGGCGTGCCGCCGACACCCGGGGCAACTCCGACGGCGTGGACATCAACCGCGACCACATCGCGCTGCGGACCGCCGAGGCCCGCGCCATGGCGGCGGTCATCCGTGACCGTCGACCCGATGTGATCTACGACCTGCACGAGTACGGGGCCACTCCGCCGTACTACGACAAGGACCTGTTCGTCCTGTGGCCCCGTAACCTCAACACGTCCGACGGGGTGCACGACGAATCCCGGACCCTGGCCGAACGCTATGTACGGCCGACCGCCGGCGAGGCCGGCTACAGCAGCGGCCTCTACGGCATCTGGACCGACCCGGTCACCGGTGATCCGATCAAGCAGACCGCGGGCGACGGACAGGAACGCATCCTGCGCAACGCCTCCGGCATCAAGCACGCCGTCGGCCTGCTCATCGAATCCCGGGTCGACGCGCTCTCCGACGCCGAGAAGGCCGACCCGGCGCTCAACAGCCGACGTCGTGTCGACTCCCAGCTCACCGCGCTCGACGGCCTGTTCGCCTTCACCGACGCTAGGCGAGGCCGGATCGAGGCCGCCACGTCCGCGTCCCGCGCCGTCGGATTCAAGGACCGCGGTCCGATCCATCTCGGCGGCGCCGACAACCAGGCGCCCGAGCCCGGACAGGTCCTCCAGAACCCGCCGTGCGGATACCGCCTCACGAAAGCCCAGTTCGACGACGTCAAGGACGAACTCGCCCTGCACGGCGTCACCTCCCGGCGTGACGGTGACGGAGCCTACGTACCGCTGCGGCAGTCCGCCCGGAAACTGATCCCGCTGCTCCTGGACGGGAGGGCGACGTATCACCTCACGGAAGGGCAGGCCGATACAGCCTGCTGATTCCTCGGTATGAGCGGGGCGTGCGGCATCGGTCACGGAAGGTGAAATCACGGCTTCCGTGAAAGGCGTCGAGCGTGACGTGGGACGGACGGAGAAACGGGTGGCCGGGGGATCCGCCGGTGACGGCGGACCCACCCGGTCTCCGTTCGCGCCCGCGGCGGGCGGGACCGGTCCGACCGCCGATTAGGATCGGCACCCTGATGACTGCCACTCTCGTCGCCAAGGACCTCGCCGCCGGACACGGCGACCGCACACTCTTCGCCGGTCTCGACCTCGTCGTCGCACCCGGTGATGTGATCGGTCTCGTCGGAGTCAACGGGGCCGGTAAATCGTCCCTGCTCCGGCTGCTCGCCGGAATCGACCGGCCGGAGGAGGGTCAGCTCCGGCTCTCCCCGCCCACCGCCACCGTCGGCCACCTCCCGCAGGAGCCGGAGCGGCGTCCGGGGGAGACCGTCCGGGAGTTCCTGGCCCGCCGTACCGGAGTCGCCGAGGCCCAGGCCGCGATGGACGCCGCGACACAGGCCCTCGTCGACGGGGCGCCCGGCGCGGACGACGCGTACTCCGAGACGCTCGAACGCTGGCTGGCGCTCGGCGGTGCCGACCTGGAGGAGCGCGCCGAGGAGGTCGCCGCCGACCTCGGCCTGACCGTCGGCCTCGACCTGCCGATGACGGCGCTCTCCGGCGGCCAGGCGGCCCGCGCCGGCCTGGCCTCCCTGCTGCTCTCCCGCTACGACGTCTTCCTGCTCGACGAGCCCACCAACGATCTCGACCTGGACGGTCTGGAGCGCCTGGAGCGCTACGTCTCCGGGCTGCGTGCCGGCACGGTCGTCATCAGCCACGACCGGGAATTCCTGATGCGGACGGTCACCAAGGTCCTGGAACTGGACCTGGCCCAGCAGCAGATCAACCTGTACGGCGGTGGGTACGAGGCCTACCTGGAGGAGCGTGAGCGGGCGCGCAGGCATGCCCGCGAGGAGTACGAGGAGTACGCCGACAAGCGCGCCTCCCTGGAAGGGCGCGCACACATGCAGCGCTCCTGGATGGACAAGGGCGTCAAGAACGCCCGCCGCAAGGCGACCGACAACGACAAGATCGGCCGCAAGCTCCGCAGCGAGGCCAGCGAGAAGCAGGCCGCGAAGGCCCGGCAGACCCAGCGCCTGATCGAACGGCTCGACGTCGTCGACGAGCCGCGCAAGGAATGGGAACTGCGGATGGAGATCGCCGCCGCGCCCCGCTCGGGTTCGGTCGTCGCGACGTTGCGCGAAGCGCGGGTGGTACGGGGCGACTTCAGCTTCGGTCCGGTGTCCCTGCAGATCGACTGGGCGGACCGGGTCGCCATCACGGGCGCCAACGGAGCGGGCAAGTCCACGCTCCTCGCCGCGCTCCTGGGCCGCCTCCCGCTGGATACCGGACACACGACGCTCGGTTCGGGCGTGGTGGTCGGAGAGGTCGACCAGGCGCGCAAGCTGTTCCACGGTTCGGAGTCGCTCCTGGAGGCCTTCTGCGCCGCCGTCCCCGACACCGAACCGGCCGAAGTCCGCACGCTGCTCGCCAAGTTCGGTCTGCGCGCGGACCATGTGATGCGTCCCGCGACCACCCTCTCCCCGGGTGAACGCACCCGGGCGGCACTCGCCCTGCTCCAGGGCAGGGGCGTCAACCTCCTCGTCCTCGACGAACCGACGAACCACCTCGATCTGCCCGCGATCGAGCAGCTGGAATCGGCGCTGGAGTCGTACCCGGGGACGTTGCTGCTGGTCACCCACGACCGGCGCATGCTGGAGGCCGTGAGGACGACGCGGCGCGTCGCGGTGGTGGACGGCAGGGTCGAGGAACTCTGACGGGCTCCGCGGGGCAGGACCGGCGACCGTGTCCGAGAACGGGATCCGGGGCCTGCCCCGGATCCGGGAAGCGACGGGAGGGGAGGGGCGGCTTTGCACCGCGCGAGGTGATTTGGAAGAAACGGCCCACGGCGCCTTCACCGGCGCGGCCCGCGGCCCGATCGACGTCGCCCGGATCGAGCGGCACTGGGAGGACATGCCGCGGATCAAAGGCTCCATCCGCAGGTCTCGTCGCCGGCTGCTCCTCCGACCCGGGCCGTGGGGAGATCGCGGGCGGTGGGGCCCGGGGGAGCGGCAAGGCGGACGGCGCGAATGCCAAGGGCGGTTACGCCGACGGCGGATACGAGAACGACCCCGTCGACGGCTCGACCGGCATGTTCTTCTCCGCCTGCTCTACGGACAAGCCGGAACCGGTGACCCTGGAGTTCCGGGACGTCAAGACGGGAACGGTCCGCAAGTCCCTGCGCGCGAAGGCCAGTACGGTGTCCGCCACCACCTGGCGCAACGGCCTCCGGGCCATCGCGGTCAGCGTGACCGGCACACAGGAGTCCGACGGCCTGAGTGCGGCGAAGAGCAGCACCACGGTCACCGTGTACGGATCCGACGGAGCCCGGCTCGGCACGATCACGCACGCGGGCCCGACCAAGGACTTCTCGATCGACGAGGGCCACCTGATCGAACGGGACGGCGACGCGTCCCTCGAACGGACACCCATCGACGGCGGCGAGCCCCACAAGGTTTCCTGCACCGGCACCCTCGCGCAGTGCTCCTACGACCCGCGCACCGGAGAGATCGACGGCGGGCAGGCACATGCCCCGCTGATCGCGGGGAAGTACGTCTTCCACGTGGAGAACGCGTCCACGTACGAGGACGATGCCGAGCAGCTCGTCATGTCCGAGCCGGCCACCGGGAAGAAGGTGTGGAGCACGGCGGACGTCACCCCGCCCGACGGCGTGGAACTGGACGATGACGGCAAGCGCACCTCGGGAGCCGTCCGCTTCCTCGACGTGCACGACGGGCAGATCCTCACCGCCTGGGGAGCCGGCGCCTTCTCGCCGGACACATTCGTCACGGCGACCTACGACCTGGCGAGCGGTCGGCAGATCGGCGCCTCGACGACGTACCGCTACGCGGACTTCCCCGGCGACACGATCGACACGGAGGGCTCATCGGTCCTCTCGCCCGACCGCACGCTCGCGGCGGCCCACACCAAGGGCGGCACCGCCGTGTGGGACCCCGCGACCGGCAAGGAAATCTGGAAGCAGGCCGAGGGTGAGATCCCGCTGACCCCGCTCCGGTTCTCCGCGAACGGCGTCCTGTACGGCGACACCGAGAAGGAGGGAGGGGCTGGCACGAGTGCCCTCGCGGTGGACGCGCGCACGAAGAAGGTTCTGGCCAAGGAACTGCCGAGCGACGGCATCCCGCTGTTCTCCCGGACCACCGGTTACGGCTACCTCGCCACGACCGACGGCTTCTTCGTCTTCCCCGCACAGCGCCAGGACGGCTGGCTTCCCGCAACTGCCCGCCCGCACCGGCCGACGGGCGGCAGTGGCTGTCCGAGATGAGGTGGATCTCGGCGGTCGGCCCGCCGTGGGACCGTCCGAGGGCATGGTTGTCCGGCTCGCCGGCCGGGACCCCTTGTGACGGGCCCCGGCGGCGTGCTGGTGGGCTCGGACGATGGCGGAGTCGACCGCGACGGCCCGGTCGAGGTCGCCTTCGGCGTCGGCCCGGGCCGGCAGGGCGGCGAAGACCTTCTCCAGGTGTCGTCGGCGGCCCGCTTCCGCAGCCGGTTGTGGGCGCCCTTCCGTGAGCCGAAGTGTTCGGGCAGGTCCATCCACGGCGTCCCGGCGCGGTACTTGAACGCGGTGGGGGGGGGGGGGGGGGGCGGGGGGGGCGCCCCCCCCCCCCCCCCCCCCCCCCCCCCCGCCCGCCCCCACCCCCCCACCCCCCCCCCCCGCCCAAG
>NZ_JBIWOS010000010.1:0-27784 GCF_044767885.1 Streptomyces sp. NPDC101194 | reverse complement strand
CTGCCCCCCCCGCGGGGCGGGGGGGCTTCTTCGGCGGGGGGGGGGTCCCACCCGCCCCGTCCACCCCCCCACCGCCCTCCCCGCTTCGGAGTCCGGTCCGGCAGCAACGGCCCGATGCGTGCCCACTGGGCATCGGTCAACGAGACACCGGACCGACGATCCGATGGAAACGGCCTAAGGGCTGTCCCGTAATTCCTGGCGGGCGTGCGACGTCGGCTACGGCACCTCGCCGCGTTGTCGGAACGTCCGCATACATCCCGTATGCGGACGCCTCTCCGCCTTGCGATGCACCGCATCCGACGCCGCGCGCTGATCCACCAGGGATTTCGGGACAGCCCTTAGCTGCCGTTCTGCTTCGGATCCGCGAGCCCGGCCCGCCGCAACGCGTCCGCCATCGCACTGTTCACCGGAGCCGGCGCCGGACGAGCGGAACCGCCGGCACCACCGCGCCGGTCACGGTCCTGACCGCCCTGCCCCTGGCGCTGCCGCGGCGGTCGGCCACCCTGGCCACCGCGCTCGCTCCGCTCCCGCCTCGGCCCGCCGCCCTGGCCACCGCGCTCGCTCCGCTCCCGCCCCGGCCCGCCGCCCTGGCTCCCCGCCGACGACTCGTCGTCCAGTCGCAGCGTCAACGAGATCCGCTTTCGTGGGATGTCGACGTCCATGACCTTGACCTTCACGATGTCGCCCGGCTTCACGACATCCCTCGGGTCCTTCACGAACGTGCGGGACATCGCCGACACGTGCACCAGGCCGTCCTGGTGCACACCGATGTCCACGAACGCGCCGAAGGCCGCGACATTGGTGACGACGCCCTCCAGCACCATCCCGGACGCCAGATCGCCGATCTTCTCGACGCCCTCCTTGAAGGTGGCCGTCTTGAACGCGGGTCGCGGGTCGCGCCCGGGCTTCTCCAGCTCCTTCAGGATGTCGGTGACCGTCGGCAGACCGAACTTCTCGTCCACGAAGTCGTCGGGCCGCAGGGAGCGCAGCACACCCGTGTTGCCGATCAGCGAGGCGACGTCACCGCCCGTCCGCTTCACCATCGCCCGCACCACCGGGTACGCCTCCGGGTGCACGCTCGACGCGTCCAGCGGGTCGTCGCCCCGGATGCGCAGGAAGCCCGCACACTGCTCGTACGCCTTCGGGCCCAGCCGCGCCACGTCCTTGAGCGCCTTGCGCGTACGGAACGGCCCGTTCGCGTCACGGTGCGCGACGATGTTCTCCGCGAGCCCCGAACCGATCCCGGAGACCCGTGAGAGCAACGGCGCCGACGCGGTGTTGACGTCGACACCGACACCGTTCACACAGTCCTCGACGACCGCGTCCAGTGAGCGCGACAGCTTCACCTCGGACAGGTCGTGCTGGTACTGGCCGACGCCGATCGACTTCGGGTCGATCTTCACCAGTTCCGCGAGGGGGTCCTGGAGGCGGCGCGCGATCGAGACGGCACCGCGCAACGACACGTCCATGTCGGGAAGTTCCTGGGAGGCGAAGGCCGAAGCCGAGTACACCGAAGCGCCGGCCTCCGACACCATCACCTTGGTGAGCTTCAACTCGGGGTGCTTGTCGATGAGGTCACCGGCGAGCTTGTCGGTCTCGCGGGACGCCGTGCCGTTGCCGATGGCGATCAGGTCGACGTCGTGCGCCTTCGCCAACCGTTCCAACGTGGCGAGCGACTGGTCCCACTTGTTCGCCGGGACGTGAGGGTGGATGACGTCCGTCGCGACGACCTTGCCGGTCGCGTCGACCACGGCGACCTTCACACCTGTGCGGAAGCCCGGGTCGAGCCCCAGCGTGGCCCGTGTCCCGGCCGGCGCGGCGAGCAGCAGATCGCGCAGGTTCGACGCGAAGACCCGTACCGCCTCGTCCTCCGCCGCCGTGCGCAGCCGCAACCGCAGATCGATGCCGAGATGCACCAGGATCCGGGTCCGCCAGGCCCAGCGCACGGTGTCGCCGAGCCACTTGTCGCCGGGACGGCCGCGGTCGCCGACTCCGAAGCGCCGGGCGACCATGTTCTCGTACGTCGAGGGGCCGGGCGTCTCGGAAGGCTCCTCCGGCTCCAGGACCAGGTCGAGCACCTCCTCCTTCTCGCCGCGCAGCATCGCGAGCACCCGGTGCGAGGGGAGAGCGGTGAACGGTTCCGCGAAATCGAAGTAGTCGGCGAACTTCGCCCCCGCCTCCTCCTTGCCGTCGCGCACCTTGGCGGCCAGCCGCCCGCGCGACCACATGCGCTCGCGCAGCTCACCGATCAGGTCGGCGTCCTCCGAGAAACGCTCCGCGAGGACGGAACGGGCTCCCTCCAGCGCGGCGGCAGCGTCCGCGACGCCCTTGTCGGCGTCGACGAAGGCGGCAGCGGCGGCGAGCGGCTCCACGGAGGGGTCGCCGAGCAGACCGTCGGCGAGCGGTTCGAGCCCGGCCTCCCGGGCGATCTGTGCCTTCGTGCGCCGCTTGGGCTTGAACGGCAGATAGATGTCCTCGAGGCGCGCCTTGGTCTCGGCGGCCCGGATCTGCGCCTCCAGCGCCTCGTCCAGCTTGCCCTGCTCGCGCACGGAGTCGAGGATCGCCGTACGACGGTCCTCCAGCTCCCGCAGGTAGCGCAGCCGCTCCTCGAGCGTGCGCAGCTGCGCATCGTCGAGCATCTCGGTCGCTTCCTTGCGGTAGCGGGCGATGAACGGCACGGTCGACCCGCCGTCGAGCAGCTCGACGGCCGCCTTCACCTGCCGCTCGCGTACGCCGAGCTCCTCGGCGATCCTGCCTTCGATGGACGTCGTCACGGTTCTACCGACTCGCCTTCTCGTACGGGCTGTGCTTACCGGGGCGGACCCCTTCGCCTGCATTGTGCCGGGTGGTCGGGCGCCGTGTCGCCCGACCACCCCAGTCGCCGCGGTTCGGAGTTCTCAGCCCTTGCCCATCAGATCGGCGGGGAACGCGCCGGCCGACGCCGCCGTGAACAGGAATCCGCGCCCCAGTTCGGTCAGCCGAGCCACGCCCTGTTCACCCAGATGCTCGTACGGGGCCAGATCCATCCGGTCCGTGACGTCCTCCAGGTCCGCCCGCAGGGCGACGCCCGTGTCCGTCAGCTCGCCCTCACCGTCGAGGATTCCGCGCCCGCGCAGCCGCTCGACAGCCTCCTCCCAGTCGCCGCGGCCCCAGCCGCGGGTGGCGAGGATCCAGCGAGGGTTCATGCCCTTGCCGGTCGCGGTGTGGCTGACCAGGGCCTCCACCGGATCGAGACCGGCGGCGAGAAGAGCCGCGACATGACCGTCGCCGCGGTGTTCGCGCAACAGTGTGCCCGCGTGCCAGTAGGCCAGGTGCGGCTGCTCGGGCACCGGAAGATCGGCGTGGGCGGCGTAGAGCGGCCGGGCGTGTCGGGTGCACGCCTCGGCGGCGCGCAGCGCCAGCCCGGCGGCCTCGGCCAGTTCGGGGGAGGCGATGATCTCCTCGCCGAGCAGCCGGCGCAGCGTCGTGTCGGCGGCACGCAGCCGGGCGTCCAGGGCCGCCTGCGGCGAGGCGACGGTCCACACGGCGGGGAGGTGCCGGGCGACGAGCTCGTGGTTGAAGTTGTAGAAGGCCGCGGTGACCGTACCGGGGCCCACGGCGCCCAGCGCCGCACCACGCGCGGCGAAGTAGGCGGCGTTCGGGTCGTCGATGCCGAGCTCTGCGAACTCCTTGCCGAGGTCGGGGGAGAAGTAGACCGTCGAATGCAGGGGGTTGATGGCGTTGTGACAGCGGCGTCCGGCGCGCGCCGGGAGAGTGCTCATGCAAGCACGTTACCGACTGGTCGGTACGACTCGTAACCCCTGGGAGAGTCCCGGTTCGCACGGTCCGTGTGGCTGAAAAGGTGGGTTTTTCGTCATTGCGGCCATGTCGCCGGCCGCCCAGGATGGCAGGCATGACGCAGCGATCCGTGCTCGTCGTCCTCTTCGACGGCGTCCAGAGCCTCGATGTGACGGGTCCGGTGGAGGTGTTCGCCGGGGCCTCCCACTTCGCCGGTGCCGCGTACGAACTGCGCACCGCCTCCCTCGACGGAGCCCCGGTCCGCACGAGCAGCGGGCTGACCCTCGTCCCTGACGGCCCTCTCGCCGACGCCGGACCGGTGCACACCCTCCTCGTCCCCGGCGGCGAGGGCACCCGTACCCCCGACCCCGCGCTCGTCGACTGGCTGCGGGACCGTGCCCCGCACGCCGAAAGGCTCGTGTCGGTCTGTACGGGGGCGCTGCTGCTGGCGGCGGCGGGGCTGCTGGACGGGCACCGGGTGACCACGCACTGGACGGTCTGCGACCATCTCGCGCGCAGCCACCCGGCCGTCGAGGTCGACCCGGACCCGATCTTCGTGCGCGACGGCAGGCTGGCCACCTCCGCCGGAGTCACCGCCGGCATCGACCTCGCCCTCGCACTCGTCGAGGAGGATCACGGCCGGGACATCGCGCTCACGATCGCCCGTCACCTCGTGGTCTTTCTGCGCCGGCCGGGCAACCAGGCCCAGTTCAGCGCCCAGCTCACCGCGCAGACCGCCCGGCGCGAACCGCTGCGCGAGGTCCAGCACTGGATCACCGAACACCTCGAGGACGACCTCACCGTCGAGGCGCTCGCCGCCCGTGCCCGCCTCTCGCCCCGTCACTTCGCCCGTGCCTTCCAGGCCGAGACGGGGCTCACTCCGGGCCGCTACGTCGACCGCGTACGCATCGAACACGCCCGTCGACTGCTGGAGGACACCACCGACGGCGTCACCGGCATCTCGCGCGCCTGCGGCTACGGCACCCCGGAGGCCATGCGCCGCGCCTTCATCAAGACCCTCGGCACGGCACCCGCCGAATACCGCCGGCGCTTCCGCGCCCAGCCCGTCACCCACTGACCGAACGGCCCGCCGCCCACCGACGACCGACCGAAAGGCAACGCCATGCAGATCGCCATCGTCCTCTTCGACCGCTTCACCTCGCTCGATGCCGTGGGTCCCTACGAAATGCTCGCGCGCGTCCCCGGCGCGGAGACCGTGTTCGTCGCCGAACGGAGCGGCCCCGTGCACAACGACAACGGCAGCCTCGCGCTCGTCGCCGAGAAGACCATCGCCGACGTGCCGGCGCCGGACGTGGTGGTCGTCCCCGGCGGCCCCGGCCAGACCGACCAGATGGAGAACGAGACCCTGCTCGACTGGCTGCGCACCGCCGACGCCACCAGCACCTGGACCACCTCCGTCTGCACCGGGTCCCTGCTGCTCGCCGCCGCAGGACTGCTGACGGGCCGGCGCGCCACCTCGCACTGGCTCGCGCTGGACTCCCTCAAGGACTTCGGTGCCGAGCCGACCGGTGAACGCGTCGTCGTCGACGGCAAGTACGTTACGGCGGCCGGCGTCTCCTCCGGCATCGACATGGGACTCACCCTGCTCGGCCGCATCGCCGGCGACGAGCACGCCATGTCCGTACAACTGCTGAGCGAGTACGACCCGCAGCCGCCGTACGACGCGGGCTCACCCGCGAAGGCGCCGGCGGCGCTGGTCGAGGAGTTCCGTGCCAAAAGCCGCTTCATCCTCCAGTAGTCGCAGGGGCGTCACAGCCCTTTCGACCAGGTGAAGCGCGGCGCGCGCCGTTCCAGGAAGGCGGCGACACCCTCCGCGGTGTCGCCGCTGCGGCGTGCCTGCTCCGCCCAGTACGCGTCCCGGTCCTCGCGACCCGTGGCGAACTCCTTGGCCGCCGCCTGCGTCAGCTGCGAGCGCGCCGCCAGGGTCCGTGCGTACGCGTCGACCCGCTTGCCCAGCTCACCGGGCGGCAGCACCTCGTCCACCAGACCGGTCCGCAGCGCCCGTGCGGTGTCGATCAACTCGCCGGAGAACAGCAGGTGTTTCGCCGTCGCCGGGCCGGTCAACGCCACCAGCCGCCGGGTCGACGACGCGGCGTACACGATCCCGAGCTTGGCCGGGGTGACCCCGAACGAGGCGCCCTCCTCGGCGAACCGCAGGTCGCAGGCGGCCGCGAGCTGGCTGCCGCCGCCGACGCAGTAGCCGCGGATCGCCGCGAGCGTCGGCCGGGGGAACGCGGCGAGGGCCTCCTCCGCCGCCACGGCGAGGGCCTGTGGATCGAACGCCGGATCCCGGAGCGAGGAGATGTCCGCACCGGCGCAGAAGGTGTGCCCGGCGCCGGTCAGCACCAGCACCCGGACCGCGGTGTCGGCGGCCAGCCGCTCCAGCAGTCCGGGCAGCGCGCCCCACATCGCCGCCGTCATCGCATTGCGCTTGGCGGGGTTGGTGATGACGACAGTGGCGACACCGTCCGCGACGGCGTGCTCCAGCCGGGGTTCCGTACGGTCCATGCGCCGGATGCTATCCGTACGGTTCGAACCCGTGATCAAGAAGGGGTCGCCGAACAGGCACGCACCGTGAGGAGCTTCCCGCGGCCGATCCCGCCGTCGAGGGCAGGAGACCGAGCCGGAGTTTCGGCCGGCCGCACGGCAGCCTCTGCGTTCTCGGCCTCTTCTCCTCGGCGCCGCTCTTCGACCCGGCTCGGCCTGATCGCGATCGGGGCCGACGGCCGCCGTATCGTCTCGATGGTCTCGGATCAACGGATGACCGGAGAACTGCCGGGCACACCCACAGGAGAGAACCGGAACCGGTCCAAGGGCTGATGCTTTCGTGCAGGTTCGGCCAGAAACTGTCGATAGAAGTCGACTTCTGTTCAGCAGCACGGTCCGGGCCGACTACGCCCCGCACTCTGTACTCGACGTGCTGTCACCACCGAGTCGAGAGCGGGTACCGCACTATGGAGAGCCGCGGGAGTGTCCCCGCCCGACCCGTGTCGTACGAGGGTGTCTGGCGGTTCACCGCCCCGGCCGTGGACGTCTCCGTACCGCAGGCCAGGCGAGCGGTGCGCGATCTGCTGAACCGCCAGGGCGTGCCGGTGGACGACGACATCGCCGAAGGGCTGTTGCTCATCGTTTCCGAGCTGGTCACCAATGCCGTGAAGCACGCGGCGCTGCTCTCGCCGGAGCTGGCCGTCGAGGTGGCCGTCGGCGCGGAGTGGATCAGGGTGTCCGTCGAGGACAACCACCCCTACCGTCCGACCGCCCTGGAGACGGACCACGCACAGACCGGCGGACGCGGTCTGCTGCTGGTCCGGGAGATCACCCGCGAGGCGGGCGGCGCCTGCGATGTGGAGCACACCGCAGGCGGCGGCAAGATCATCTGGGCGGCGTTGCCGCTGAAGCCTCCGGCCTGACCGGGCCCGCGTGCCGCGGAAGTCGGCCCGTCACCAGCCGGCGGACGGTCCGGTCAGTTCCCTGATCGCGGGCCGGGCGGCATCCAGCACCGTCATGAACCAGGCGGAGAACGGTGCCTGGGCATGTCGCCGGGCCAGCTCGTCGGCCGTCACGAACGCGGTCTCGCCGACCTCCTCCGGGTCCGGGCGGAGCCGGTCCTGCGCCATTCCCACGAAGAGGTGATTGAACTCCTGCTCCACCAGGCCGGAGGCCGGGTCGGGGTGGTTGTAGCGCACCGTGCCCGCCTCGGCCAGCAGGGAGGGCGAGATCCCCAGCTCCTCGTACGTGCGCCGGGCGGCGGCGGCGAAGGGCGCCTCGCCCGGGTAGGGGTGGCCGCAGCAGGTGTTCGACCAGACGCCGGGGGAGTGGTACTTGCCGAGCGCCCGACGCTGCAGCAGCAGCCTGCCCTGCTCGTCGAAGAGGAACACCGAGAAGGCCCGGTGCAGTTGACCGGGCGGCTGATGGGCGGCGAGCTTTTCCGCCGTACCGATGGTGGTGCCGTTTTCATCGACCAGTTCGAGCATGATCGCTTCTGCTGTGCCGTTCGACGAGCTGTTCGCCGCGGTGGCTGGTGTGGTCGGCATACCCATCCTTCGCTATGGTCCCGGCCTCGTGCGCCGGTCCCGTCGAGTCCGCTCAAGTCTGCCGTACAAAAGCCGCTTGTCCGTACTTCGGGTGCTGGCATGTCCGGCCCCACCGCGCCACGGGGCGCGGCGGGGCCGGACGGCACGTCAGACGCCGAAAGCCGCCGGGTAGCGGATCGTGCCCCGCGGCACCGGCGCGGAGTCGTCGAGCACCAGGGCCATCATCGCCTCGTCCGGGACGGCGAAGCCCGGCCGGATTCCGTACCGGGACGCCGGTACGAAGCCGAACCTCGGGTAGTACTCGGGATGACCGAGCACCAGGACGAGGGACTCGCCCCGCAGCCGGGCCGCGTCGAGCGCCGCCCGCACCACGGCCTGGCCGGCGCCCTGCCGCTGACGGTCCGGGGCCGTCGCCACCGGGGCCAGCGCCAGAGCGGGCACGTCCCCGACCCGGCACCGGGTCAGCAGCGCGTACGCGGCGATGTCGCCGTCCGGTCCGTCCAGCGCCACGTGACCGAGGCCGGGCAGCCAGGCCGCCGGATCGGCGCGCAGCTCGTCGACCAGACGGGCCTCGTCCGGCGTCGGGAACGCGGCGGCGTTCACGGCGTGCACCGCGGCCCCGTCCGCCGCCGTCTCCGGCCGGGTCGTCCAGCGCGGGTCGGCGGGGCGCAGCACATGGCAGGCATAGCCGTACTCCGTGCCGTGATCGCGCCGTACGGCCAACTCCTCGCGGGTCGCCGCGAGCGCCCACTCCATGCCGGGAGCCGACCCGTCCGCGGCCTCGACCCGCTCGGCGAGCGGGATGTAGTACTCGTCCCAGTCGCTGTCGGGCTGCACCCCGACCCCGAGGACGTGATAGCCCGCCGCGACCGCTGCCGCGGTGTCCGCCGCCACGGGGCGCAACGAGGCCTCCCGTTCCCAGAAGGCGCGGGCCACGGCCGACGGCGCGTCCGTCGTCCAGGCGCACGCGGAGACGACGAGGGAGCCGCCCGGGGCGAGCAGCCGCTTCCAGTCACGCAGCGCGGTGTCGAAACCGATGATGTAGGCGGAGCCCTCGGCCCAGACGAGGTCGAACGACCCGTTCGGGAAGTCGGGGCCGGACAGATCGGCCATGTCGGCCCGGACCGTACGGATGCGGTCACCGAGCCCACGGGCCCGGGCCGCCTCGCGCAGTTCGTCGAGGAACGGCTCGTGGAGATCGACGGCCGTCACCTCGGCACCCGCCTCGGCGGCGAGCAGCAGTGCGGCCCGGCCGGGGCCGCAGCCCAGGTCCAGGACGCGCGGGCGGTGCGGCAGCGGGCCGGCGAGCTCCAGCAGTCGCCGGGTGGTGGCGTCGGAGCCGGGGCTCTGCCGGGGCAGACGGTGATGGAGGGAGAAGAACGCCTCGGAACGGACGGCGTGATCGTTGTCGGTCAACGTGGGAAACCCTTGTGTGCGAGGGCTCCGGCCAACGGGACGACCCGGTGCGAGTCGGGGTGCTAGCCGAGGACCCTGAAGTCGAGGAAGGACCGGATGCTGCGCCTGGCGGGCGCCGTCGCGACGGTCATCAACCTCAGCTCCTTTTGTGCACGGGGAGGCCGTCATGCCTCGCCGGACACCCTACACGGCCCCTGTACGACGGTTCAGTGGCAGAGTTTGGCCTCGTGCTCCGCATGGCCGCTCGGCTCCAGCTGGAATGTGCAGTGCTCCACGTCGAAGTGGACGCCGAGGCAGCCCTGCAGTTCGTGGAGGAGCTTCTCGTGACCGATCGAGTCGAGCATGTCCTGGCGCACCACCACATGGGCGGAGAGGACCGGCATTCCCGAGGTGATCGTCCAGGCGTGCAGGTCGTGGACGTCCAGCACCCCGGGCAGGGCGGTGATGTGGGCCCGCACCTCCCCCATGTCGACGCCCTTGGGCGCCGCCTCCAGCAGCACGTTGAGCGTCTCCCTGAGCAGCTTCACCGTACGGGGGACGATCATCAGGCCGATCACCAGCGAGGCGATCGGGTCGGCGGCCTGCCATCCGGTGGTCAGGATGACTCCTGCCGAGATCAGCACGGCGAACGAGCCGAGTGTGTCCGCGAGCACCTCCAGATAGGCGCCGCGCACATTGAGACTGTCCTTCTGCCCGCGCATCAGCAGCGACAGCGAGACCATGTTGGCCACCATGCCGACCAGGGCGAAGACGATCGTCAGCCCGCCCCTGGTCTCCGCCGGGGTGATGAAGCGCTGGATCGCCTCGAAGAGCAGAAAGCCACCCACTCCGAGCAGCAGCAGACAGTTCGCCAGGGCGGCGAGGATCTCGGCGCGGGCGAAACCGAAGGTGCGGTTGAGACCGGCCGGCCGGTTGGCGAAGTGGATCGCCAGCAGCGCCATGCCGAGACCCAGGGCGTCGGTCGCCATGTGGGCCGCGTCGGCGATCAGCGCGAGGGAGTCGGAGAGCAGCCCGCCGACGATCTCCATGACCATCACGGTGAGCGTGATGGTCAGCGCGATCCGCAGCCGGCCCTTGTACGCGGCGGCCGCCGTGCCGGTGGGCGGTGGCCCGCCGTGTGTGTGGCCGTGGTCGTGCCCTGCCCTCATGGGGACGCCTCCCGGTCGTCTCGCGGACTCGGACGCGATCGGCCCGAGCACTGCCAGTGAACTACGGGTGGGGGGTATCGGGCAACACGGTACTGAACACCGTTGTCATATGCCCTGACCTGCGGAAATGCCTGCAGGTCAGGGCCGTGGGGCGATCGTCGACGACTCAGTCGCCGCGTGCCTCGGGGTGGTGCAGGCACCAGCCCTCCCAGGCGGATTCGACCATCTCGCGCACCCCCTGCCGGGGTGCCCAGCCCAACTCCTCGGACGCCCGGGCCGCGGAGGCGACGGCCCTCGCCGCGTCACCGGGACGGCGTGGACGGACCTCCGGCTTCCGGTCCAGGCCACTGACCTCGCCCACCACGTCGGCCAACTCGCGCACCGAGACGCCCTCGCCGCGACCGATGTTCACGGTCAGGTCGCCGATGCCCGGTCCGGCCAGCCTCCGGGCGAGGGCGAGATGCGCGTCGGCGAGATCCGCGACGTGGATGTAGTCGCGGACGCAGGTGCCGTCGGGGGTCGGGTAGTCGTCGCCGAAGATCCGGGGGGCCTCGCCCCGGGTCAGCCGGTCGAAGAACATCGGAATCACGTTGAAGACACCGGTGTCCGACAGTTCCGGCGTTGCCGCCCCGGCCACGTTGAAGTAGCGCAGGCAGCCGGTGGACAGGCCATGTGCCCTCCCGGTCGCCCGGACCAGCCACTCCCCGGCGAGCTTGGTCTCACCGTACGGATTGATGGGAACGCACGGGGCGTCCTCGGTGATGAGTTCCACATCCGGTACCCCGTACACCGCGGCCGAGGACGAGAACAGGAAGCGCCGCACACCGGCGGCGACGACGGCCTCCAGGAGGACGGTCAGCCCCGCCACGTTCTCCCGGTAGTAGAGCAGCGGCTTCTCGACGGACTCGCCGACCTGCTTCTTCGCTGCGAGATGCACCACACCCGTCACGTCGTGCCGCGCCAGCACGTGGTCGAGCACCGCACGGTCGAAGACCGATCCCCGGACCAGCGGCACATCGGCCGGGAGCCGCTCGGCGATACCGGTCGAAAGGTCGTCGAGTACGACCACCCGCTCACCGGAGCCCGTCATGGACCGCACCACGTGTGCACCGATGTACCCAGCTCCGCCTGTGATCAGCCATGTCATGCGGGTCAGCCTAAGGGCTCGCTCCCGGAGCCGGTCCGGCCCGATCCGGGAGGGGGCCGCACTCCGTGGCACCGCGTTTTGTCAGGCGAGGCGGGGATCGACGATGATGATCGCGGACGGCGCCGCATGATGCCGGTCCACCCCGAACGGAGCACAAACGGGCAGTGAACTCCCGCTTCCGTTCATCCGATAGCCTCTGCCGACGTGCCGCCGGCCCGCTTCCGGGCCGCACTGTCGCGCGCCGACCCCGTCAGCACCAAGGAGTGAGTTCGTCTGTCGACCGCCATCCTCACCGGTGCACCGGTACCCGGGTCGTCGCTCGCGGACGATCTGCGGTCACTGGGCTTCGACGTACAGATCGCCGCCGATGTGACCGAGGCCGCACGGCTGCTCTCGGCCGTTCCCGCCGACCGCCGCGTCGCACTGGTCGACCCCCGTTTCGTCGGCCATGTCCATGCTCTCCGGCTCGGACTCACCGACCCGCGCTTCCCCGCCGCCACCGTGCCCGGTGCGCTCACCGCGCAGCCCGAGGCGCGTCCCGCGCTCGTGCGGGCCCTGAGCACCACGGCCGCGGCCGTCGGCGCCGGCGTCCCCACGGGCTCGGGCGCGACCGCGGTGACGGTCACCGACCGCACCGTGCCGGGCCGCATCGCCGTCACCATGGACACCGAGGGCACCGCCGTGCAGCGCCCCGAACTCGGCTCGCTGGTCGCCACCGTGCCGGCCGACGAGCCGGCGCGCGCGACCGCGCGGGACGCCGTCGCCGCGGTCGACGACGAGGCGGTACGGCTGCGCAGCGCCGTGAAGGCCCACGACGGCTTCTTCACCACCTTCTTCATCAGCCCGTACTCCCGCTACATCGCCCGCTGGTGCGCCCGCCGCGGCCTGACGCCGAACCAGGTCACCACCGCGTCCCTGCTCACCGCGCTGATCGCGGCGGGCAGCGCGGCGACCGGTACACGCGGTGGCTACGTCGCCGCCGGAGTGCTGCTGCTCCTCTCCTTCGTCCTGGACTGCACCGACGGGCAGCTGGCCCGCTACTCGCTGCAGTACTCGACGATGGGTGCCTGGCTGGACGCCACCTTCGACCGGGCCAAGGAGTACGCGTACTACGCCGGCCTCGCGCTCGGCGCCGCCCGTGGCGGGGACGACGTATGGGCGCTGGCCCTCGGCGCGATGGTGCTCCAGGCCTGCCGCCACGTCATCGACTTCTCGTTCAACGAGGCCAACCACGACGCGGTGGCCAATTCGAGCCCCACGGCGGCCCTCTCCGACCGGCTCGACAGCGTCGGCTGGACGGTCTGGGCGCGCCGGATGATAGTGCTGCCGATCGGCGAGCGCTGGGCGATGATCGCGGTGCTCACCGCGGTGACCACCCCCCGGATCGTCTTCTACGCCCTGCTCGTCGGCTGCGCGTTCGCGGCCTGCTACACCACGGCCGGCCGCCTGCTGCGCTCGCTGACCCGCAAGGCCCGGCGGACCGACCGCGCCGCCCGCGCGCTGGCGGACCTCGCCGACTCCGGGCCCCTCGCCCAGCTCGTCGCGGCGATCGGGGCCCGGACGAAGGGGCCCTGGACCGCTCCCGTCATGGCCCTGCTCGGCGGACTGCTCGTGGTCGCGTCGGCCCTCTCGCAGCCCTTCGGCAGCTGGCACACCATCCTCGCGGCGGGCGTCTACGCGCTCTTCTCCGGACTGGCCGTCTCCCGCCCCCTCAAGGGCGCGCTCGACTGGCTCGTACCGCCCATATTCAGGGCGGCGGAGTACTGCACCGTCCTCGTCCTCGCCGCCCGCAGCGATGTCGCGGGAGCCCTTCCCGCGGCTTTCGGGCTGGTATCGGCCGTCGCCTACCATCACTACGACACCGTGTACCGCATTCGTGGCGGCACCGGCGCGCCGCCCCAGTGGCTGGTCCGCACGATCGGTGGGCACGAGGGCCGCACCCTGGTGGTGGCCGTACTCGCCGCCGTACTCACCCGGCATTCAGCTTTCACCGTGGCACTCACCGCTCTCGCAGTGGCTGTGGCACTGGTGGTGCTCGTGGAGTCCATCCGCTTCTGGGTGTCGTCCGGAGCACCCGCCGTTCACGACGAAGGAGAACCCGCATGATCGGCCTCGTACTGGCAGCCGGTGCAGGACGGCGTCTGCGCCCCTACACCGACACGCTTCCGAAGGCTCTCGTGCCTGTCGACGGCGAGAAGACGGTCCTGGACCTGACGCTGGCCAACTTCGCGGAGATCGGCCTCACCGAGGTCGCCGTCGTCGTCGGCTACCGCAAGGAAGCCGTGTACGCCCGCAAGGCCGAGCTGGAGGCCGAGTACGGCGTCACCCTCACCCTGATCGACAACGACAAGGCCGAGGAGTGGAACAACGCCTACTCCCTGTGGTGCGCCCGTGACGTCCTGACGCGCGGCGTCATCCTGGCCAACGGCGACACCGTGCACCCGGTCTCCGTCGAGAAGACCCTGCTCGCCGCCCGCGGCGACGGCCGCAGGATCATCCTCGCCCTCGACACGGTGAAGCACCTCGCCGACGAGGAGATGAAGGTCGTCACCGACGGCGACAAGGGTGTGCGACGCATCACCAAGCTGATGGACCCGGCCAGCGCGACCGGTGAGTACATCGGCGTCACCCTCATCGAGCCGGAGGCCGCAGCCGAGCTCGCCGACGCCCTGAAGACCACGTTCGAGCGCGATCCCGACCTCTACTACGAGGACGGCTACCAGGAACTGGTGAACCGAGGCTTCACCGTCGACGTGGCCCCCATCGGCGAAGTGACGTGGGTCGAGATCGACAACCACGACGACCTCGCGAAGGGCCGTGAGATCGCGTGCCAGTACTGACCCGGCTCATCCCGTCCCCGGTCGTCGTCGACATCCGTCGCGGCGCCCTGGACGATCTGGCCGGTCTCCTCGCCGACCAGCGGATCTCCTCCTCCGGCAAGCTGGCGGTCGCGATCAGCGACGGTTCGGGACGTGCCCTGCGCGAGCGGCTGGCTCCCGCGCTGCCCGGCGCCCACTGGTATCCGGTCACCGACGGCACCCTCGACTCGGCGGTCAAGCTCGCCGACGACATCAAGGGCAACCGCTACGACGCGGTGGTCGGCCTCGGCGGCGGCAAGATCGTCGACGTGGCGAAGTACGCGGCCGCGCGCGTCGGCCTGCCCATGGTCGCGGTGGCGACGAACCTCGCCCACGACGGTCTCTGCTCGCCGGTCGCCACGTTGGACAACGACAACGGCCGGGGCTCCTACGGGGTCCCCACCCCCATCGCCGTCGTCATCGACCTCGACATCGTCCGCGAGGCACCGGCCCGCTTCGTGCGGTCCGGCATCGGTGACGCGGTCTCCAACATCTCCTGCGTGGCCGACTGGGAGCTCGCCCACGAGGTCCGGGGGGAGGAGATCGACGGGCTGGCCGCGGCCATGGCCAGGCAGGCCGGCGAAGCCGTGCTCCGCCACCCCGGCGGGATCGGCGACGACGGCTTCCTCAAGGTGCTGGCCGAGGGCCTGGTGCTGACCGGCATCTCCATGTCGGTCGCCGGTGACTCCCGACCGGCCTCGGGTGCCTGCCACGAGATCAACCACGCCTTCGACCTGCTGTACCCCCGGCGTGCGGCGAGCCACGGCGAACAGGTCGGCCTCGGCGCCTGCTTCGCCATGCACCTGCGCGGTGCGCGCGAGGACGCACTGCTCATGGCGGTCGCCCTGCGGCGCCACGGCCTGCCCGTCCGGCCCGAAGAGATCGGTTTCACCGCCGACGAGTTCGTCCGGGCCGTCGACTACGCCCCGCAGACCCGCCCGGGACGCTTCACGATCCTGGAACACCTCAACCTGTCCACCGACCAGATCAGGGACGCGTACGCCGACTATGCAAAAGCCATCGATAGCTGAACTCCGTCCGGTCGTGCACCCTCCGGGTGTCAAGGACCGGCGCAGCGGTGAGCACTGGGCGGGTCGGCTCTACATGCGCGAGATCTCGCTGCGCGTGGACCGTCACCTGGTGAACACCAGGGTCACGCCGAACCAGCTGACCTATGTGATGACCGTCGCGGGTGTGCTCGCCGCGCCGGCCCTGCTCGTTCCGGGCATTCCCGGTGCGCTGCTCGGGGTTCTCATGGTCCAGCTCTATCTCCTGCTCGACTGTGTCGACGGCGAGGTGGCCCGCTGGAAGAAGCAGTTCTCGCTGGGCGGGGTCTATCTGGACCGGGTCGGCGCGTATCTGTGCGACGCGGCCGTACTGGTCGGCTTCGGTCTGCGCGCCGCCGATCTGTGGGGCTCCGGACGGATCGACTGGCTCTGGGCGTTCCTCGGCACTCTCGCGGCCCTCGGCGCCATCCTGATCAAGGCCGAGACCGACCTGGTCGGGGTGGCCCGCCACCAGGGCGGGCTGCCGCCCGTCAAGGAGGCCGCCTCCGAGCCGCGCTCGTCCGGAATGGCGCTCGCCCGCCGGGCCGCCGGCGCACTCAAGTTCCACCGGCTGATCCTCGGCGTCGAGGCGTCGTTGGTGATCCTGGTGGCGGCCGTTCTCGACGCGGTCAGGGACGATCTGTTCTTCAGCCGTCTCATGGTCGCGGTCCTGGCCGGCATCGCATTGCTGCAGACCCTCCTGCACCTGGTGTCGATCCTGGCGTCGAGCAGGCTGAAATGAGCACACCCATGAAGCTCGGCGCGGTCATCATCACGATGGGCAATCGCCCCACGGAGCTGCGCGCCCTCCTCGATTCGGTCGCCGGGCAGGCAGGCGACCGGATCGAGGTGGTCGTCGTCGGAAACGGCGCCCCGGTGCCGGACGTCCCGGCGGGGGTGCGCACCGTCGAGCTGCCCGAGAACCTGGGCATCCCCGGCGGTCGCAACGTCGGGATCGAGGCCTTCGGCCCGTCGGGTGCCGACGTGGACGCCCTGCTCTTCCTCGACGACGACGGACTGCTCCCGCTCAGCGACACCGCCGAGCTGTGCCGACAGGCGTTCGACGCCGACCCCGAGCTGGGCATCATCAGCTTCCGGATCGCCGACCCGGACACCGGTGTCACCCAGCGCCGGCACGTGCCGCGGCTGCGCGCCGCCGACCCGATGCGTTCCTCGCGGGTGACGACCTTCCTCGGCGGCGCCAACGCCGTGCGCACCAAGGTCATCGCCGAGGTCGGTCCACTGCCGGGCCAGTTCTTCTACGCGCACGAGGAGACCGATCTGGCCTGGCGCGCGCTGGACGCCGGCTGGATGATCGACTACCGCGCGGACATGGTCCTCAACCACCCGACGACGGCCCCGTCCCGGCACGCGGTGTACCACCGCATGGTGGCCCGCAACCGGGTCTGGCTGGCGCGGCGCAATCTGCCCGCGCCGCTGGTCCCCGTGTACCTCGGCGTGTGGCTGCTGCTGACGCTGGTGCGCAAGCCTTCGGGCCCGGCCCTGAAGGCCTGGTTCGGCGGCTTCCGCGAAGGCTGGTCCACGCCGTGCGGAACCCGCCGTCCGATGAGGTGGCGCACGGTATGGAGGCTGACCAGACTCGGCCGACCTCCCGTGATCTGAGAGGCTCTCCTCTGAGAGCATGAGACGTACTTCTTCTCCACGGGACCTGTCCGCTCCGAGCCGCGCCCGCCACTGGCCGCGCATCTTGAATACGAGAGTTTCATCTGGTGAGTGACACAACCCATGATGGTGCGGTCGCCCTGAGCACCCCACCATCCGCCGACGACGGCCTGAGCTCGGCCGAGATGGCCGCCAAGTACGGCCTGACGGTGAGCGGCGCCCGGCCGGGGCTCTTCGAGTACATCCGGCAGCTCTGGGGCCGCCGCCACTTCATCATGGCGTTCTCGAGGGCGAAGCTGACCGCTCAGTACAGTCAGGCCAAGCTGGGCCAGCTGTGGCAGGTGGCCACGCCCCTGCTCAACGCCCTGGTCTACTACCTGATCTTCGGGTTGATCCTCGGCACCAGGAAGGGAATGACCCAGGACGTCTTCATTCCGTTCCTGGTGACCGGTGTCTTCGTCTTCACCTTCACCCAGAGTTCGGTGATGGCGGGCGTGCGGGCCATCTCCGGCAACCTGGGACTGGTGCGGGCCCTGCACTTCCCGCGGGCCTCGCTGCCCGTCTCGTTCTCGCTGCAGCAGCTTCAGCAACTGCTCTTCTCGATGATCGTGCTCGCGGTCGTGGCCGTCGCCTTCGGCAGCTACCCCGGTCTCTCGTGGCTGCTGATCGTCCCGGCGCTGGCCATGCAGTTCCTCTTCAACACCGGACTGGCGCTGATCATGGCCAGGCTCGGCAGCAAGACCCCCGACCTCGCCCAGCTGATGCCGTTCGTCATGCGGACCTGGATGTACGCGTCGGGCGTCATGTTCTCCATCCCGGTGATGCTCAAGGACAAGCCGGACTGGATCGCCGATGTGCTGCAGTACAACCCGGCGGCCATCTACATGGACCTGATCCGTTTCGCGCTGATCGACGGCTACGGCGCGGGCAATCTGCCGGCGCACGTCTGGATCGTGGCGCTCGGTTGGGCGGTCCTCGTCGGGGTCGTGGGCTTCGTGTACTTCTGGAAGGCAGAGGAACGGTACGGCCGTGGCTGACGACAACACTTCGGGGCGCGTCCCCACCGTCATCGCCGACGATGTGCACATCGTGTACCGGGTCAACGGCGGTGGCGGAGGCAAGGGCAGTGCCACCGCGGCGCTGAGCCGGATACTGCGCCGCGGCAAGGGCGAGTCGCGCGGAGTACGGAAGGTGCACGCCGTCCGCGGCGTCTCCTTCACCGCCTACCGCGGCGAGGCCATCGGTCTCATCGGGACCAATGGCTCCGGCAAGTCGACCCTGCTGCGGGCCATCGCCGGTCTGCTTCCGACCGAGCACGGCAAGGTGTACACGGACGGCCAGCCGTCGCTGCTCGGGGTGAATGCGGCGCTGATGAGCGATCTGACCGGTGAGCGCAACGTCGTGCTCGGCGGCCTCGCGATGGGCATGTCGCGCGAGGAGATCCGGGAGCGTTACCAGGGCATCGTCGACTTCTCCGGCATCAACGAGAAGGGCGACTTCATCACCCTGCCGATGCGCACGTACTCCTCCGGCATGGCCGCGCGGCTGCGGTTCTCGATCGCCGCCGCGAAGAACCACGACGTCCTCATGATCGACGAGGCGCTGGCGACCGGTGACCGCAAGTTCCAGATCCGCTCCGAGAAGCGCATCAGGGAGCTCCGGAAGGAAGCGGGCACCGTCTTCCTGGTCAGCCACAGCAACAAGTCCATCAGGGACACCTGCGACCGGGTGCTGTGGCTGGAAAAGGGCGAGCTGCTGATGGACGGTCCGACCGACGAGGTCCTCAAGGCGTACGAGCGCGAGACCGGCAAATAGACGCTCCGTCGGTTCCCCGGCACCGAGGCGGCCTTCGCCGGGACTCCCCGGCGGAGGCCGCGCCGGCGTCCGGATCGTGGACGCCCGAGGGCGTCCACCACCCCCGGCGGTACGGCCCGCACAAGATCTCCTCCCGACGGATGACGTCAATTTCCTTGCGCACGGGGAAAGTTGGCGGGGCAGGGCGCGTTGTTCCTCCGCGCGTAACACCCCGACGTATCGATGAGCGTTGTACAACGTAAGCTGTACCGGTGCTGATTCGTTGCAAGTGGGGCGATACCGCCTGGCCAAACGGCCCGCAGGCGGGCTCCGCACTCGGCAGAGCGGGCGGCGTGTCCGGAATGGGATGTTTTGGGTCAGCAGTGTAGAACGGGAGATGTGACGGCAATGACGGAAGATCTCCAGCTCCGAGGTGCTCACGCCGTCCCAGCGCCGGGCGGTCGGTGGTGACCCGTACCCGGCAGGCGCGCACCGATGCTGCCGTGCCCAGCACCCTCGACAAGGCCGCGGACGAGAATTTCCCCGTCGCGCCGTTCTTCCTCCCGCGCGCCTGGCGCGACGACCTGATGGCCGTCTACGGCTACGCCCGTCTCGTCGACGACATCGGCGACGGTGATCTCGCCCCCGGCGGCGCGGACGCCCGTCACCTCGGCCTCGACCCCGCGCAGACCGACGACCGGCTCGCCATGCTCGACGCCTTCGAGGCCGATCTGCACCGGGTCTTCGACACCGCCGGCGACGGTCCGCACCACCCCCTGCTGCGCGCACTGCGCCCCACCGTGCGGCGCTGCGGGCTCACGCCCGAGCCCTTCCTGGGCCTCATCGAGGCCAACCGGCAGGATCAGAAGGTCCGCCGCTACGGGACCTACGAGGAACTTCTCGCCTACTGCGAGCTCTCCGCCAACCCCGTGGGCCGGCTGGTCCTGCAGATCACCGGAACCGCCAGCCCCGAACGTGTCCGCCGCTCCGATGCCGTCTGCACGGCCCTGCAGATCGTCGAGCACCTCCAGGACGTCGCCGAGGACCTCGGCCGCGACCGGATCTATCTTCCCGCGGACGACATGGCGCGATTCCACGTCCGCGAAGCCGACCTGGCCGCCCCTTCGGGGGGCGCGTCGGTGCGTTCGCTGGTTGCGTACGAAGCGGAACGCGCTCGGGAACTGCTGAATGAAGGCACCCCCCTGGTGGGTAGCGTCCACGGCAGGCTCAAGGTGCTTCTCGCGGGATTCGTGGGCGGGGGGCGTGCCGCCCTCACCGCGATCGCGGCCGCCGGGTTCGACGTACTGCCCGGACCGCCCAAGCCCACCAGGCCCAGCCTGCTGCGCGAGGCGGGAGTTGTCTTGCGAAGAGCGCGGAGAGAGGGGTGAGCCGGACCGTGGAGGGACAGACGACCCACATGTCGGCACCGGTACAGGCCGCATACAGGTACTGCGAGGCGGTCACCGGACAGCAGGCGCGTAACTTCGCGTACGGGATCAGGTTGTTGCCGGCCGAGAAGCGACAGGCCATGTCGGCGCTGTACGCCTTCTCCCGCCGTGTCGACGACATCGGTGACGGTGCACTGGAGCCGGAGACCAAGCGGATCCGCCTGGAGAGCACCCGCGCGGTCCTGGACCGGATCCGCGGCGGCGCGATCGACGAGGACGACACCGATCCGGTGGCCGTCGCGCTCGCCGACGCCGCGCGCCGATTCCCGATTTCGCTCGGCGGGCTCGACGAACTCATCGACGGCGTGCTGATGGATGTACGCGGTGCGACGTACGAGACCTGGGACGACCTCAAGGTCTACTGCCGCTGCGTCGCGGGTGCGATCGGCCGCCTCAGCCTGGGCGTCTTCGGTACGGAACCAGGCGCTCCGGGTGTCGACCGGGCCGCGGAGTACGCCGACACGCTGGGCCTCGCGCTCCAGCTGACCAATATCCTGCGTGACGTGCGCGAGGACGCGGGCAACGGACGTACGTACCTGCCCGCCGACGACCTGGCCAAGTTCGGCTGCTCGGCCGGCTTCCACCGGGCCACCCCGCCGTCCGGCGCCGACTTCGCGGGCCTGGTGCATTTCGAGGTCCGGCGTGCCCGCGCGCTGTTCGCCGAGGGGTATCGGCTGCTGCCGATGCTGGACCGGCGCAGCGGCGCCTGTGTCGCGGCCATGGCAGGGATCTACCGGCGCCTGCTCGACCGGATCGAGCGCGATCCCGAGGCGGTTCTGCGCGGCAGGGTGTCGCTGCCGGGTCACGAGAAGGCGTACGTCGCGGTGCGCGGACTCTCGGGTCTCGACGCGCGATACATCTCCCGTCGGACGGCCGGGAGGCGTGTCTGATGCGCCGTACGGACATCTCGCGCACCATGTGCATCACGGAAACACGTTGCGATCAGTGGTCAACCCTCTGGTGTACTGACGCGTCCCTGACTGAAGTGACCCGGCGAAAGGAGGACGCATGACGGACGACGACCCGCGTTCCTCCCGCGCGGTGGTGATCGGCGGCGGGCTCGCCGGCATCACCGCGGCCCTGCGTCTCGCCGATGCCGGGCTTGACGTGACCCTGCTCGAAGGGCGGCCCAGGCTCGGCGGACTCGCCTTCTCCTTCCGGCGCGGCGAGCTGACGGTCGACAACGGACAGCATGTCTACCTGCGTTGCTGCACCGCGTACCGCTGGTTCCTCGATCGCGTCGACGGGACCCGCCTGGCACCCCTGCAAAACCGTTTGGACGTGCCCGTTCTCGATGTCGGGCGCCCCTCGGGCCCCCGACTGGGACGGCTGCGCCGCAACGCGTTGCCGGTGCCGTTCCACCTCGCCGCGGGCCTCGCCGCCTATCCGCACCTCTCGCTCGCCGAGCGGGCGGGCGTCGGACGCGCCGCATGGGCGCTGGGGCGCCTGGACCCGGACGACCCGGCGCTCGACGCCGTCGACTTCGGCAGCTGGCTCGCCCGGCACGGCCAGTCGCCGCGCACCATCGAGGCACTCTGGGACCTGGTCGGCGTCGCCACGCTCAACGCCACCGCGCCGAACTCCTCGCTGGCCCTCGCCGCGAAGGTCTTCAAGACCGGACTCCTCTCCGAGCCCGGCGCCGCCGACATCGGCTGGGCGAGCGTGCCGCTCGGTGAGGTGCACGACACATTGGCCCGCAAGGCCCTCGACTCCGCCGGAGTGCGCACCGAACTCCGTACGAAGGCCTCCTCCCTCACCCGTTCGGAGGATGGCCGCTGGATCGTCGACGCCGGCGGCGAACGGATCGAGGCGGACACCGTCGTCCTCGCCGTCCCTCAGCGCGAGACCCACGAACTGCTGCCCGAGGGCGCGCTCGACGAGCCGGACCGGCTGCTCGACATCGGCACGTCGCCGATCCTCAATGTGCACGTCGTCTACGACCGCAAGGTGCTGCGTCGCCCGTTCTTCGCCGCGCTCGGCTCCCCGGTCCAGTGGGTCTTCGACCGTACGGACGCCTCGGGGCTCACCGGACCCGGACAGTACCTCGCGGTGTCCCAGTCCGCCGCCGACGAGGAGATCGACCTGCCCGTGGCCGAGCTGCGGGAGCGTTATCTGCCGGAGCTGGAGCGGCTCCTTCCGGCCGCTCGCACCGCCGGGATCAGGGACTTCTTCGTCACCCGGGAGCGCACGGCGACCTTCGCCCCCGCTCCCGGCGTCGGCCGGCTGCGACCCGGGGCCCGCACCCGGTTCCCCGGCCTCGGCCTGGCCGGAGCTTGGACGGCCACGGGCTGGCCCGCGACGATGGAGGGCGCCGTCCGCAGCGGGTTCAGCGCGGCGGACGTCGCGCTCCGGGCACTCGGCCGCTCCCATGAACATCCGCTGCAGGAGGCGGCATGAGCAGTACCACCGGAACAAGAGGAGAGTCAGTGACCCCGGCGAATCCGGCTTACGACCCCGTGGCCGACACCACGGACGTCACCGCGCTTCTGGAGCGCGGACGGGCCCTTTCCGCGCCGGTGCTCCGGGCCGCCGTTGACCGGCTCGCACCGCCCATGGACACCGTGGCCGCCTACCACTTCGGCTGGATCGACGCCCAGGGACGGCCTTCCGAGGGCGACGGCGGCAAGGCCGTCCGCCCGGCGCTCGCCCTGCTGTCCGCGGAGGCGGCAGGGGCCGCGGCGGAGGCCGGCGTCCCCGGTGCCGTGGCCGTCGAACTCGTGCACAACTTCTCGCTGCTGCACGACGACCTGATGGACGGCGACGAACAGCGCCGCCACCGCGACACCGTCTGGAAGGTGCACGGCCCCGCCCAGGCGATCCTGGTCGGCGATGCGCTCTTCGCGCTCGCCAACGAGATCCTGCTGGAGCTCGGCACCGTCGAGGCGGGCCGTGCGGCCCGTCGGCTGACCGTCGCCACCCGCAAGCTCATCGACGGGCAGGCCCAGGACATCTCCTACGAGCACCGGGAGCGGGTCACCGTCGAGGAGTGCCTGGAGATGGAGGGCAACAAGACCGGTGCCCTGCTGGCCTGCGCCTGCTCCATCGGTGCGGTGCTCGGCGGCGCCGACGACCGTACCGCCGACACCCTGGAGGCGTACGGCTACCACCTCGGCCTCGCCTTCCAGGCCGTCGACGATCTGCTCGGCATCTGGGGCGACCCCGAGTCCACCGGCAAGCAGACCTGGAGCGATCTGCGTCAGCGCAAGAAGTCCCTGCCTGTCGTCGCCGCGCTCGCCGCGGGCGGTCCGGCCTCGGAGCGCCTCGGCGAACTGCTCGCCGCCGACGCGAAGAGCAGTGATTTCGACAGCTTCTCCGAAGAGGAGTTCGCCGCCCGCGCGGCGCTCATCGAGGAGGCGGGCGGCCGCGAATGGACCGCCCAGGAGGCCCGTCGACAGCATGCGGTCGCCATCGAGGCACTGCACCGGGTCGACATGCCGCACACCGTGCGGGCGCAGCTCACAGCGCTCGCGGACTTCGTCGTCGTACGAAAGAGATGATCACCATCTGCTCCATATGACTCGCAGTCGCCGGCCGGGGGCCCGCCCGGGCCCCCGCCCGACGGAGACCCCAGCACAGCAGAGGACCAAACTGCAAGAAGGGGAAGCCATGACAGCGACGACCGACGGAAGCCACGGGGCTGTGAACCCCCGCGCAGCCTCGGCCAGTAATCCGACCGACACAACCATCGTCGCGGACGACGTACTCGCCGCCGCGCGGCGGGCCGCGGAACGCTCGGTGGAGCACCTCCTCGGCAGACAGGACGAGCAGGGCTGGTGGAAGGGCGACCTCGCCACCAACGTCACCATGGACGCCGAAGACCTGCTGCTCCGTCAATTCCTCGGCGTCCAGGACCAGGCCGTCGTCCAGGCCGCCGGCCGCTTCATCCGCGGCGAACAGCTCGGTGACGGCACCTGGGCCACCTTCCACGGCGGCCCCGGCGAGCTCTCCACCACCATCGAGGCGTATGTGGCACTGCGTCTGGCCGGAGACGGTCCGGACGAACCGCACATGGCCCGCGCCTCTCGATGGATCAGGGAACAGGGCGGCATCGCGGAGAGCCGCGTGTTCACCCGGATCTGGCTCGCACTCTTCGGCTGGTGGAAGTGGGACGACCTGCCGGAACTCCCGCCCGAGCTGATGTTCTTCCCCAAGTGGGCCCCGCTCAACATCTATGACTTCGGCTGCTGGGCCCGCCAGACCATCGTGCCGCTCACGATCGTCTCGGCCAAGCGGCCGGTCCGCCCGGCCCCCTTCGCGCTCGACGAACTCCACGCCGATCCGCGCCTGCCGAACCCGCCCAGGCGTGTTCCTCCGGCGGCGAGCTGGGACGGAGTGTTCCAGCGCCTCGACAAGGCACTGCACGCGTATCACAAGGTCGCGCCGCGCAAGCTGCGCCGGGCCGCCATGAACGCCGCGGCCCGCTGGATCATCGAGCGCCAGGAGAACGACGGCTGCTGGGGCGGCATCCAGCCGCCCGCCGTGTACTCCGTCATCGCGCTGCATCTGCTCGGCTACGACCTGGACCACCCGGTGATGCGGGCCGGACTCGAATCGCTCGACCGGTTCGCCGTCTGGCGCGAGGACGGCGCCCGGATGATCGAGGCCTGCCAGTCCCCGGTCTGGGACACCTGCCTCGCGACCATCGCGCTCGCCGACGCCGGGGTCGGCGCCGACCACCCGGCCCTCGTGAGGGCCGCGGACTGGATGCTCGGCGAGGAGGTCGTCCGCCCCGGCGACTGGGCCGTGCGCCGCCCCCGGCTCAACCCCGGCGGCTGGGCGTTCGAGTTCCACAACGACAACTACCCGGACATCGACGACACCGCGGAGGTGGTCCTCGCGCTGCGCCGGGTCCGCCACCCCGACCAGGCACGCGTCGAAGCCGCCATCCGGCGCGGGGTGCGCTGGAACCTCGGCATGCAGTCCCGCAACGGGGCCTGGGGCGCGTTCGACGCGGACAACACCAGTGCCTTCCCCAACCGATTGCCCTTCTGCGACTTCGGCGAGGTCATCGATCCGCCGTCCGCCGACGTCACCGGGCACGTGGTGGAGATGCTCGCCGTCGAAGGCCGGTCCGGACACCCCGCCACCCGGCGCGGCATCGAGTGGTTGCTCGCCGAACAGGACGTGGAGGGCGGCTGGTTCGGCCGCTGGGGCGTCAACTACGTCTACGGCACCGGGTCGGTGGTACCCGCCCTGGTGGCCGCCGGACTGCCCGTCACCCATCCGGCGATCCGCCGGGCGGTCGGCTGGCTGGAGTCCGTGCAGAACGACGACGGCGGCTGGGGCGAGGACCTGCGCTCGTACCAGGAGGACAAGTGGATCGGGCGCGGCGCCTCGACCGCTTCCCAGACCGCGTGGGCCCTGCTCGCGCTGCTCGCCGCGGGCCGGCGGGACAGCCCGGCCGTGCGGCGGGGGGTGTCCTGGCTCACCGGGACCCAGCGGTCCGACGGTTCCTGGGACGAGCCGCACTTCACCGGCACCGGCTTCCCGTGGGACTTCTCCATCAACTACCACCTCTACCGGCAGGTCTTCCCCCTCACCGCACTCGGGCGGTACGTGAACGGCGAACCGTTCGCCGACCGCGCGGGCACCCGCAAGGGGGCCTGATGGGCGAGGGTCCGGGGCCGACCCGCCCCGCAGTGCCGCTGCTGATCGCCTGCGCGCTCGGCATCGAGCAATTCGCGCTGCGCAGCGGCAGGGGCAGGGCCGGCGACGCCCCGGGCCCGGTGACCGTCCTCCGTACCGGCATGGGGCCCAGGGCGGCGGAGGCCGCGGTGTCACGGGCGCTCGGTACGGACCGGGCGCCCGGAACCGCGGTCCTCGCCTCCGGGTTCTGCGCCGGGCTGTCACCCGGAATGCACCCCGGGGATCTGGTGGTCGCCGACGAGACCCGGGGAGCCGGGGACTCGACGGTCTGCACCGGCACGGGCCTGCTCGCCGCGGCCCTTGCCCGGACGGTGCCCGGCCGCACCGTCCACACCGGTCCGCTGACCGGTTCCGCCCACGTCGTACGCGGACAGGAGCGGGCCGACCTGCGGGCCACCGGAGCGATCGCGGTGGACATGGAGTCCGCCGCCACCCTGCGCGCGGCCCTGCGGTCCGGGCCTCGCCCGGTTGCGGCCGTACGGGTGGTCGTGGACGCTCCGGAGCACGAGCTCGTCCGCATCGGGACGATACGCGGTGGAATATCGGCTTTCCGTGTCCTCCGTGCCGTCCTGCCGGCTTTCTATGAATGGCACCGATCTTTGCTGCTCCCCAGGAGGTGAGCCAGATGGCCATGCCGCTCCGTCAGTCCATCAAGGTTGCGACGTATCTCGCCGAACAGAAGCTCCGAAGGCGGGACAAGTTCCCGCTCATCGTGGAGCTGGAGCCGTTGTTCGCCTGCAATCTCGCGTGCGAGGGCTGTGGGAAGATCCAGCATCCGGCGGGAGTGCTCAAGCAGCGCATGCCGGTCGCCCAGGCGGTGGGCGCCGTGCTCGAATCGGGTGCCCCGATGGTCTCCATCGCGGGTGGTGAGCCGCTGATGCATCCGCAGATCGATGAGATCGTGCGGCAGCTGGTCGCACGGAAGAAGTACGTCTTCCTCTGCACCAACGCGATGCTGCTGCGGAAGAAGATCGACAAGTTCAAGCCCTCGCCGTACTTCGCGTTCGCCGTGCACATCGACGGGCTGCGGGAGCGGCACGATGAATCGGTCGCCAAGGAGGGAGTGTTCGACGAGGCGGTTGCGGCCATCAAGGAGGCCAAGCGACGCGGCTTCCGGGTCACCACGAACTCCACCTTCTTCAACACCGACACCCCGCAGACGGTCATCGAGGTCCTCAACTACCTCAATGACGATCTGAAGGTCGACGAGATGATGATCTCGCCCGCCTACGCGTACGAGAAGGCACCCGACCAGGAGCACTTCCTCGGCGTCGAACAGACCCGCGACCTGTTCAAGAAGTCGTTCGCGGGAGGCAACCGGGGTCGCTGGCGGCTGAACCACTCGCCGCTCTTCCTGGATTTCCTGGAGGGCAAGGCGGACTTCCCGTGCACCGCGTGGGCCATTCCGAACTACTCGCTCTTCGGCTGGCAGCGGCCCTGCTACCTGATGGCCGACGGGTACGTTCCCACGTATCGCGAACTCATCGAGAAGACCGACTGGGACAAGTACGGCCGCGGCAAGGACCCGCGCTGTGCCAACTGCATGGCGCACTGCGGCTACGAGCCCACCGCCGTCCTCGCCACCATGGGGTCGCTGAAGGAGTCCCTGCGCGCCGCGCGCGAGACCGTCTCCGGGAACCGGTGACGTCATGACCGCTGGAGAACCGGTCGCTCTGGGTCTCCCCGAGCTGCCGGCCCGGCCGATCGCGAAGCGCCGCCACTCGCGACGCCTCCAGGTCGGGTCGGTGGCGGTGGGCGGGGACGCGCCGGTGTCGGTGCAGTCGATGACCACGACGCGTACGTCGGACGTGGGTGCGACGTTGCAG
>NZ_JBIWOS010000009.1:135110-355225 GCF_044767885.1 Streptomyces sp. NPDC101194 | reverse complement strand
CTGCAGGGGGGACCCTGTGGGAGAGTAGGACGCCGCCGAACTCCTTTTACGGAGAAGCCCCGTGCCCTTGTGGCACGGGGCTTTTCTGCGTTCACGGGATGCCTGCGTCACCCCAGTGCGTCTGCCGATGGCGGCTGACGGTAGGGTCAAGGGGCATCATTGGCACGTTCTTCACAGGAGGCCCCCGGGTGGAGGTCCAGGAGACTCGGGTTCAGACGGACCGGGTACTCACCATCCCCAACATCCTCAGCATGGCGCGCCTTGTCGGGGTTCCGCTCTTCCTGTGGTTGATTCTTCGTCCCGAGTTCGGCGGGCCGAAAAGCGATGGCTGGGCCCTGTTGGTGCTCATGCTCAGCGGTATCAGCGACTACCTCGACGGCAAGCTCGCTCGCCGGTGGAACCAGATCAGCAGCCTTGGCCGGCTTCTGGACCCTGCTGCGGACCGCCTCTACATCCTTTCCACCCTCGTCGGGCTGACCTGGCGGGAGATTCTGCCACTGTGGCTCACCGCAGCCCTTCTGGCACGCGAGCTGATGCTCCTCGTGATGGTGGGAATTCTCCGTCGGCACGGCTATCCACCGCCCCAGGTGAACTTCCTCGGGAAGGCTGCGACGTTCAACCTGATGTACGCGTTCCCCTTGTTGCTGCTCAGTGACGGAAGTGGTTGGCTTGCATCGCTGGCTGCCATTTTCGGATGGGCGTTCGCAGTTTGGGGTACAACGCTCTATTGGTGGGCAGGGATCCTCTACGTGGTTCAGGTCCGCCGACTCGTCAAGGCGGATGCAGTAGCCGATTGAGCTCGTTGACGCGGTGTCGCGCAGTGTGGCCGACCCGCCGCTGATGACCCGGATGGCGCCCCGACGGGCGAAGTCGGCTTGACCGTCGTCTCTGCAAGGAGGACGTTTCCGACATGAAGGCCGTCGTGATGGCTGGTGGCGAAGGCACTCGTCTTCGCCCCATGACCTCAAGCATGCCCAAGCCGCTTCTGCCCGTCGCCAATCGGCCGATCATGGAGCATGTGCTTCGACTGCTCAAGCGGCACGGGCTCAACGAGACCGTCGTGACGGTCCAATTCCTCGCCTCGCTCGTCAAGAACTACTTCGGGGACGGCGAAGAGCTCGGGATGGATCTCAGTTACGCCAACGAGGAGAAGCCGCTCGGCACCGCGGGGAGCGTGAAGAATGCCGAGGAAGCACTGAAGGACGACACCTTCCTCGTTATTTCGGGGGACGCGCTCACCGACTTCGATCTCACCGATCTCATCGCCTTCCACAAGGAAAAAGGCGGCCTGGTGACGGTGTGCCTGACCCGTGTGCCCAATCCTCTGGAATTCGGCATCACCATCGTGGACGAGGCGGGCCAGGTCGAGCGCTTCCTGGAGAAGCCCACCTGGGGTCAGGTCTTCTCGGACACGGTCAACACGGGCATCTATGTGATGGAACCCGAGGTGTTCGACTACGTCGAAGCCGATGTCTCGGTGGACTGGTCAGGGGATGTCTTCCCGCAGCTCATGAAGGAAGGCAAGCCGATCTACGGCTATGTCGCCGAGGGCTACTGGGAGGATGTCGGTACTCACGAGAGCTATGTGAAGGCCCAGGCCGACGTCCTTGAACGGAAGGTCGACGTCGAGATCGACGGCTTCGAGATCTCGCCCGGCGTATGGGTCGCAGAAGGCGCGGAGGTACATCCCGACGCGGTATTGCGAGGCCCCCTGTACATCGGGGACTACGCGAAAATCGAAGCCGGGGTGGAGATTCGTGAGCACACGGTCATCGGGTCGAATGTCGTCGTCAAGAGCGGCGCCTTCCTGCACAAAGCCGTCGTGCACGACAACGTCTATGTCGGCCAGCACAGCAATCTGCGCGGATGTGTGATCGGTAAGAACACCGACGTCATGCGGGCCGCCCGCATCGAGGACGGTGCGGTCATCGGGGACGAGTGTCTGATCGGTGAAGAATCGATCATTCAGGGCAATGTTCGTGTATACCCGTTCAAGACCATCGAGGCCGGAGCTTTCGTCAACACCTCGGTGATCTGGGAATCGCGTGGACAGGCCCATCTCTTCGGAGCCCGCGGGGTGTCCGGGATCCTGAACGTCGAGATCACGCCGGAGTTGGCGGTCCGGCTTGCCGGAGCGTACGCCACGACCCTCAAGAAGGGTTCGACGGTCACCACCGCGCGTGACCACTCCCGTGGTGCGCGTGCGTTGAAGAGAGCGGTGATCTCAGCGCTTCAGGCCAGCGCCATCGACGTACGGGACCTGGAGAACGTACCGATGCCCGTCGCGCGCCAGCAGACGGCGCGGGGCAGTGCCGGCGGCATCATGATCCGTACGTCTCCCGGTGTGCCCGATTCGGTCGACATCATGTTCTTCGACGAGCGGGGCGCCGATCTCTCCCAGGCACGGCAGCGGAAGCTGGACCGGGTGTACGCACGTCAGGAGTACCGCAGGGCCTTCCCCGGAGAGATCGGGGATCTGCACTTCCCGTCCAGCGTCTTCGACTCGTACACGGGGTCGCTGCTGCGCAACGTGGACACGGCCGGGATCGCCGACGCGGGTCTCAAGGTGGTCGTCGACGCCTCCAACGGCAGTGCGGGCCTGGTTCTGCCCAGCCTGCTGGGACGGCTCGGTGTGGACTCGTTGACGATCAACCCGGGGCTGGACGAATCACGGCCCACCGAGTCCGTCGACACCCGGCGGTCGGGGCTGGTGCGGCTGGGCGAGATCGTTTCCTCGGCGCGAGCCGCGTTCGGTGTGCGCTTCGATCCGGTCGGCGAGCGGCTCTCCCTGGTCGACGAACGAGGCAGGATCGTGGAGGACGACCGGGCGCTCCTGGTGATGCTGGACCTCGTTGCGGCCGAGCGGCGCAGCGGGCGGGTGGCACTGCCGGTGACCACGACCCGGGTCGCCGAGCAGGTCGCGGCGTACCACGGCACGCAGGTGGAATGGACGACGACGTCGCCCGACGATCTGACGCGCGTGGGACGCGAGGAAGGCACCATCTTCGGTGGAGACGGCCGCGGCGGCTTCATCGTTCCCGAATTCAGCAGCGTCTTCGACGGATCCGCCGCTTTCGTGAGACTTCTCGGGCTCGTCGCCAGGACCCAGCTCACCCTGAGCCAGATCGATGCCCGTATTCCCCGTGCCCACGTACTGCGCCGTGACCTGGCCACACCCTGGGCGGTGAAGGGCATGGTCATGCGGCGGGTCGTCGAGGCTGCCGGGGACCGCAGCGTCGACACGACCGACGGCGTGCGGGTCGTCGAGGCCGACGGGCGATGGGTGATGGTGCTGCCGGACCCGGCCGAGGCTGTCACCCATTTGTGGGCCGAGGGCCCGGACGACGCCTCCGCTCAGGCATTGCTGGACGAATGGGCTGGAGTCGTGGACAGCGCAGGTCAGTGACGGTTTCATCGGTGAGCCCGGCGGCGCTCTGCGGCGTCTCCGGGCGCACCGGTGGGGCCATTCGGCGGTAGCGGTGGTGACGTGCGACGATGTGCGGCATGTCGCAGCAGACCCCCGATCGGAGTACCGCCCCGCCACGAGCGCGCCCCGACGCGTCCATGTCGCTGCTGACCAATGTGATGGACCACAGCCTGGACGACGGATACGCCGAGGCGTCGGCACGTCGCAAGGCCGACGGAAGCGCGGGTCTGCCCCGCACGCTCAAGTCGAAACTCGGTCTCGCCGCATGTCTGGTGCTCGCTGCCCTCGTCGTCACGCTCGGGGCCGCGCAGGCACGTGTCTCCGCGCCGGTCCTCGCCAAGGAACGCGAGGAACTGATCGACCGTATCGACGGAGAGACGGCGGCGGCCGACACCCTTGAGGCCCAGGTCGACAAGCTCCGCGACGATGTGGGCAGGCGTCAGCGCAAGGCCCTGGAGAAGCACGGCGGGGACCAGGGGGAGCTGGTGGCGCTGCTCGCCGGGGCGACGCCGGTGGAAGGGCCCGGCGTGAAGCTCGTCGTCGATGACGCCGAGGGCACCGATCAAGGCGGTGGCGGGCCGAGGGAGACCAGCGGATTCACCGACACCGGTCGGGTTCGCGACCGGGACCTCCAGCGGGTCGTCAACGGCCTGTGGCAGTCCGGCGCGGAAGCCGTTTCGATCAATGGGCAACGGCTGACGGCACTGTCGGCGATCCGCGCGGCCGGCGACGCCATACTGGTCGACAACAGACCGCTCGTGCCGCCGTACACGGTGCTGGCGGCGGGGGACGGAAAGCCGCTCGGCACCGCATTCCAGGCCAGTGCCGACGGCCAGTATCTGCAGGCGCTCAAGGACACCTTCGACATCCGGACGAGCATGTCCGTGCAGCAGAAGGTGAGTCTCCCGGTCGCACCGAGCCTGATCGTACGAACAGCAGAGCCTTATAAGGCCGCAGACACCGGCAGTGGTGCGGCAGACACAAGGAAGGGCACATCGTGATCGCCGTACTGGGCCTCGTCGTGGGAGTCGTGGTCGGACTGTTGGTCCGGCCCGAGGTGCCCGCGGTGGTCGAGCCCTATCTCCCGATCGCCGTCGTGGCTGCCCTGGACGCAGTCTTCGGTGGTCTTCGGGCCATGCTCGACGGAATCTTTGTCGACAAGGTCTTCGTCGTGTCGTTCCTGTCGAACGTCGTGGTGGCCGCGCTGATCGTCTTCCTGGGCGACAAGCTGGGCGTCGGAGCGCAGCTCTCGACCGGTGTGGTGGTCGTGCTCGGGATCCGGATCTTCTCCAACGCCGCGGCCATCCGACGGCACGTCTTCCGGGCTTGAGGCCGATGAGCAACGAAGAACTTCCCAGCGACAAGGAGCGCACCGGCGAGCAGTCCTCCGGTGCCGCCAAGGAGCTCACCGGGCGTCAGCGGCTGATCGCCGGGCTGTGGCCGCCGCGGGTGACTCGGGCCCAACTCATCGTCGCGCTGCTGCTGTTCGTCCTCGGTCTCGGGCTGGCCATTCAGGTGCGCTCGAACAGCGACAACAGCGCTCTGCGTGGTGCCCGTCAGGAAGACCTGGTCCGCATCCTCGACGAGCTGGACGACCGTACGCAGCGTCTGGAGGACGAGAAACAGCGCCTCGATGCCCAGCGCACGGAGTTGGAGAACAGCTCCGACCAGGCCGAGGAGGCGCGCAAGCAGACGGTCGAGAAGGAGCGGCAACTCGGTATCCTCGCGGGCACCGTCGCAGCACACGGTCCCGGGATCACGCTCACGGTCAATGATCCCGGGGACGGGGTCAAGGCGGACATGCTGCTCGATGCGCTCCAGGAGTTGCGCGCGGCGGGCGCCGAGGCGATCGAGGTCAATGGGGTGAGGGTGGTGGCCAATACCTACTTTTCCGGTGACGGCGGCCATGTCAAGGTTGACGATCGTAAGATCACCGCGCCGTATGTGTTCAAGGTGATCGGTAAGCCCCAGGATCTGGAGCCGGCTCTGAACATCCCCGGGGGTGTGGTGCAGACACTGGAGAAGGAGCAGGCCACCGTGCGTGTGGAGCAGGTCGACGACATCGTCGTGGATGTCTTGCGACCGGCGAAGCGGCCTGACTACGCTCGGTCGTCGACCCAGTGAGCCGGCGGCGCGGAGGGGTCGAAGGACACGGGCGGGAGGTTGCGGGGGGTCGGCGCATCGTAAAGGTGGTGCGTGGTGGAAACTGTCGAGTGGATACGGACGTTGTGAAGATGTCCGGGTCGGCAGGTGTGTTCATTCAGGGTTCGTCCTGCCCCACGGGCGGGTCTATTTCGGTCAAGGGGAATCGCCCGTGAAGTTGTTTGGGAAGTTGTTCGGCAAGAGCGCTCGCGATGAGGCTGCCCGTCATCGCGCACCACGCCATGGCCAGGCGGATGAGCAGGGCTCGGAGCGCCCGCTCTACCGCGATCAGGTATCCGGTTCGAGCGGTGACAATTCGGGTTTTTCCGGCGCGTCGTCCGTTGACCCTGCCGGTGCCGGCCGCATAGGTTTCGGGGAACCGTCAACCTCAAGTACGGGTGGAGGGTTCAGCCCGGGGCAGGAGGGTTCGTCCATGCCGGTCTGTACGAGGTGCGGGCATCGCAACGCCGAGGCCAGTCGTTTCTGCTCCAACTGCGGAGCGCCGCTGAGGGGCGGAATTCCCGAGCGAGCCTCGGAGACGACCTCGACCATCTCCATCTCCGGTCTGGAGGCGTACGAGGCGGAGGCCACCGGGCAGACGCCCGTACCGTCCCTCTCGCCCGAGGCGCAGGCGGCTGTCGACGCTCTTCCGCTCGGCTCGGCGCTCCTGGTGGTGCGACGTGGTCCGAACTCCGGCAGTCGTTTCCTGCTCGACGGGGAGCTGACCACGGCCGGCCGCCACCCGCAGAGCGACATCTTCCTCGACGACGTGACGGTGTCGCGGCGGCATGTGGAGTTCCACAGGATGCCTGACGGCAGCTTCACGGTCGGGGACGTCGGCAGCCTGAACGGCACCTATGTCAACCGTGAGCGCATCGACTCCGTCGCGCTGTCCAACGGCGACGAAGTGCAGATCGGCAAGTACCGGCTGGTCTTCTACGCGAGCCAGCGGGGCATCTGACCCGTCAGGGAAGGTCCATGCTGAGAACACCGACGGGCGGTGCCGGTCACGGCACCGCCACCGCGGACGACCGCCCGATGAGCATCGGCACGGTGCTCCTGCAGCTGCGGGACGAGTTTCCCGAGGTGACGATCTCCAAGATTCGTTTTCTGGAGGCCGAAGGGCTCGTCGAGCCGCAGCGGACCCCCTCCGGCTACCGCAAGTTCCGTGGGGCCGACGTGGAGCGGCTGGCTCAGGTGCTGCGTATGCAGCGGGACCACTATCTGCCGCTGAAGGTCATCCGGGAACATCTGGACGCCCTCGCTCGCGGTGAGAGGTCCGCCCTGCCGTCCGGAGGCGGGCCACGGGGGCTGACCGACAGCGGCTGGGAGGCGGAGCCCGGACGGGCTACCGCAGCCCGGATCGGCAGAGCCGAACTGCTCGCGGCCGCCGAGATCACCGAGAGTGACCTCGTCGAGTGGGAGTCGTACGGCCTGGTCGTTCCGACCTCCGAGGGCGGATACGACGCCGAGATGGTCACGGTGGCCAAGCTTGTGGCGGATCTGGGCCGATTCGGTCTGGAACCGCGTCACCTGCGCGCCATGCGAGCGGCTGCAGACCGTGAGGCCGGACTCGTCGAGCAAGTGGTCGCGCCCTTGCGCCGACACCGGAATCCGCAGACCAGAGCACATGCGGAGGCCACCGCACGGGAACTCGGAGAGCTGTCCGTACGGCTTCATTCGGCCTTGGTGCAGGCGGCTCTGCGGGTCCGGTTCCACTGATCACGTCGGTGCCCGACTACCCAAACCTGCCGAGCACGTCCTAGGGTTGCTGTGTGAACGAGCTCGACGTTGTGGGTGTCCGGGTGGAAATGCCCTCCAACCAACCGATCGTGCTCCTGCGTGAAGTGGGAGGCGACCGGTACCTCCCCATTTGGATCGGTCCTGGTGAGGCGACCGCGATCGCCTTTGCCCAGCAGGGCATGGCACCGGCCAGGCCGCTGACCCATGACCTCTTCAAGGATGTGCTCGAGGCCGTCGGCCAGGAGCTCACCGAGGTCCGTATCACGGACCTGCGGGAAGGGGTCTTCTACGCGGAGCTGGTGTTCGCCAGCGGGGTCGAGGTGAGCGCACGGCCGTCCGACGCCATAGCGCTCGCCCTGCGCACCGGAACGCCGATCTACGGCAGTGACGGGGTGCTGGACGACGCGGGCATCGCCATTCCGGACGAGCAGGAGGACGAAGTGGAGAAGTTCCGCGAGTTCCTCGACCAGATCTCACCGGAGGACTTCGGGACCAACAGTCAGTAACCGTTCTGCGGGGCCGTCATCAGCGCATCCGACAAGCCTTTCCCGCTCGCACGTCACGTGAAACCACCCTCAGGGTGATTATCACTCGGCGTGCCGAGTGTGGCGATCGTTGACGCACCCCGAGTGACTGCCTACCTTCGAGATGGCAGGTCAAGGACGGAGGTCGGCGTGAGAAGCAGCGGCGACGGTACGGCAGCGGGTGGGCCGTATCCGCAGCAGGGGAGTACAGCCGGCCACACCATCAGGCAACCGGTTCAACCGGCGGCGGTGGCGGGGGGCGGCGTGGCATCGGCCAACGACATCGGCTATCGCGGGCCGACGGCTTGCGCGGCTGCGGGGATCACTTATCGGCAACTCGACTACTGGGCCCGTACGGGGCTGGTCGAGCCGAGCGTGCGCCCCGCATACGGCTCGGGCACGCAGCGGCTCTACAGCTTCCGGGACGTCGTCCTGCTGAAGATCGTGAAGCGCTTCCTGGACACGGGCGTCGCCCTGCAGAACATCCGCACCACGGTTCAGCACCTGCGGGCCCGCGGATTCCAGGATCTTGAGCGGATGACGCTGATGAGCGACGGGGCGACGGTCTACGAGTGCTCTTCGCCGGACGAGGTCGTCAGTCTGCTCCAGGGCGGCCAGGGGGTCTTCGGTATCGCTGTGGGCGTGGTGTGGCAGGACGTGGATGCGGCGCTGTCACAGCTGCACGGTGAGCGGGTGGACACCGGCGAGACACTGATCGGGAACAACCCCACCGATGAACTCGCGCGTCGACGCAACCGCGCCGGCTGACCCCGTCCCGGAATCGGGCGCGGCGATTGTCAGTGCCGTAGGGCAGCATCGATTGATGTGAGAGCCGCGCCCACCATCCTGCACCTCGACATGGATGCCTTCTACGCCTCCGCCGAGCAGGCGTCGAAGCCCAGTCTGCGCGGCAAGCCGGTCGTGGTGGGCGGGCTGGGGCCCCGCGGTGTCGTCGCCACCGCCTCGTACGAGGCGCGGCGCTTCGGGGTGCACTCGGCGATGCCGACGGCACAGGCGCGGAGGCTGGCCCCCAACGCGGCCTATCTGGTGCCGCGCTTCCTGCTGTACCGGACGGTCAGCGACCAGGTGATGGAGCTGCTGGGGCGGCTCTCCCCACTGGTGGAGCCGCTCAGCCTCGACGAGGCCTTCGTGGACCTGGAGGCAGGCGGGGCGGCCGACGACTCGGCTTCTGCGCGGGAGATCGGTGAACAGTTGCGTACGGCCATCAAAGCGGTCACCGGGCTCACCGGGTCGGTCGGGCTCGCCGGTTCCAAGATGCTGGCCAAGATCGCTTCGGAGGAGGCGAAACCGAACGGGCTGCTGCTCATCGAACCGGGCACGGAGCGGCAACTGCTCGCACCCATGCCGGTGCGGATCCTGCCCGGCGTCGGACCCGCGACGGCGGACCATCTGCGCCGCGCCGGGATGACGACCGTGGACGACCTCGTCGAGGCGGGTGAGGCGGAGCTCGTGCGCCTGCTGGGGAGGGCGCACGGGGGCTCGCTCCATCGCATGGCGCACGGGTACGACGACCGGCCCGTGGTCGCGGAGCGGGACGCCAAATCGGTGTCGGTGGAGGACACCTTCGACGCGGACCTGCACGACCGGGTGCGGGTCAGGACGGAGGTGGAGCGGCTGGCGGACCGATGCGTCCAGCGGCTGCGCGGAGCGGGGCGCTCCGGTCGGACGGTGGTGCTGAAGGTGCGCCGGTACGACTTCTCCACACTCACACGGTCGGAGACGCTGCGTGGGCCCACGGACGATCCCACGGTGGTCCGGGAGGCCGCCGCACGGCTCCTGGAGGCTGTGGACACCACCGGGGGCGTACGGCTCCTCGGCGTGGGCGTCACGGGGCTCGCCGATTACACCCAGGAGGATCTCTTCGCACAGGCCGCCGGTGAGCGGGCCGCGACCGAGGAAGCGGCCGAGGAGGAGACGACGGCGGGAGGCCGCGGGGAGGAGTCGGTGACCGGTGCGTCGGAGGAGCCCCCGGGAAGCGTGGAGCCGCCGGAGGCCCGGCGCTGGACCGCCGGGCACGACGTACGCCATGACACGTACGGCCACGGCTGGGTGCAGGGCAGCGGCATCGGCCGGGTGACGGTGCGGTTCGAGGAACCGGAGTCGGCACCCGGCCGGGTGCGGACGTTCCGGATCGACGATCCGGCGCTGCACCCGGCCGAGCCGTTGCCGCTGGTCCGGAACCCGGTGGACTACTCGTCCTGGCCGGCCAGTCTGCCGAAGTCCCTGTCCGGGCCGGTCTCCTCGGACGGGGAGTCCAGACCGTAGTGCCGGTAGAGCTGGAGCTCCTGTTCGGGCGAGAGATGGCGGCCGACGCCGAAGTCCGGTGCGTCCTTGATCAGCGCACGGTCGAAGGGGACGCGGAGCGAGTCCTCCACGAATTCGCTGGGCTCCAGCGGGACGAACGCGTCCCGGCTGAAGAGTCCGGTGCGTACGGCCGCCCACTCGGGGACACCGGTCGCGTCGTCGAGGTACACCTCGTCCACGGTTCCGATCTTGGTGCCCTTGCGGTCGAACGCCTTGCGGCCGATCAGGCTGCGCGGATCGATGTCGGTCTGCACGGTCCCTCCCATTGGTCGCGGCTACTCCACAAGCACTACAAAAGTGCAGATCCGGGGGGTTGGCCACTCGAGAATGGCGCCATCGACCCCGCTGGTAGGCTGGTACTGGCCGCTGAACCCGTGCGGGAGAGTCCTCCGGAGCTGATCCGGAGGCGCCGAAGGAGCAAATCCTCCCCGGAATCTCTCAGGCCCCCGTACCGCACGGACGAGGTCACTCTGGAAAGCAGGGCGGGTTCCGCGCGGCCGAGCGCCGATGCGGTTCCTTCCCTCACCGACGGTGAAAGCCGGTGCGCCGCAGGGTGCGCCGGTGAAGCTCTCAGGTTGAGATGACAGAGGGGGAGGCCGTTCGGGCACCCGCGCCGTGGTGCCCCTCGCAGGTCGTGACAGACCAGGAGGCCTCCACCATGACCCCCCGCCGCACTCCGCTCTCGCAGCTGGAGCAGGGCATTCCGTTCGAGCAGCGCCACATCGGTCCCGATGCCGAGGCCCAGTCGAAGATGCTCGCCCAGGTCGGCTACGGCTCGCTGGACGAGCTCACCGCGGCAGCCGTGCCCGATGTCATCAAGAGCGCGGAGGCACTCCGGCTGCCGACCGCTCGCACCGAGGCCGAGGTCCTCGCCGAACTGCGCGCCCTCGCCGACCGCAACCAGGTGCTGGCCCCGATGATCGGGCTCGGCTACTACGGCACCTTCACCCCTCCGGTGATCCTCCGCAACGTCATGGAGAACCCCGCCTGGTACACGGCCTACACGCCGTACCAGCCGGAGATCTCGCAGGGCCGCCTGGAGGCGCTCCTCAACTTCCAGACGATGGTGGCCGAGCTGACCGGCCTGCCCACCTCCGGCGCCTCGCTGCTCGACGAGGGCACCGCGGCCGCCGAGGCCATGGCGCTCTCGCGGCGCGTCGGCAAGGTCAAGAACGGTGTCTTCCTGATCGACGCCGACGCCCTGCCGCAGACGATCGCCGTCATCGAGACCCGCGCCGAGCCGACCGGTGTCGAGGTCGTTGTCGCCGACCTCGCCGACGGCATCCCGGCGGAGATCGCCGAGCGCGGTGTCTTCGGTGTCCTGGTGCAGTACCCCGGGGCCTCCGGCGCGGTGCGCAACATCCAGCCCGTCATCGAGCAGGCCCACGAGCTCGGCGCGATCGTCACGGTCGCCGCCGATCTGCTGGCCCTGACCCTGCTCACCTCACCGGGTGATCTGGGCGCGGACATCGCGGTCGGCACCACGCAGCGTTTCGGTGTGCCGATGGGCTTCGGCGGACCGCACGCCGGGTTCATGGCCGTACGCGAGCAGTTCGCCCGCAGCCTGCCCGGCCGCCTCGTCGGCGTCTCCGTCGACGCGGACGGCAACAAGGCCTACCGGTTGGCCCTGCAGACCCGCGAGCAGCACATCCGCCGTGAGAAGGCCACCAGCAACATCTGTACGGCTCAGGTGCTGCTTGCCGTCATGGCCGGGATGTACGCCGTCTACCACGGCCCGGACGGGCTGCGGACGATCGCTCAGCGCACCCACCGTTACGCGACGATCCTGGCCGAGGGCCTGCGCGCCTCGGGCGTCGAGGTGGTGACGGGCGCCTACTTCGACACCCTCACCGTGCGTGTTCCGGGGAAGGCCGCCGACGTCGTGGCCGCGGCTCGCGAACGAGGTGTCAACCTCCGGCCCGTCGACGCCGACCTGGTCTCCCTCGCCTGCGACGAGACGACCACACGAACGCAGATCGCCGCGGTCTGGGCCGCCTTCGGCGCCGACGGGGACGTCGAGGCGCTGGACGCGGCCGCCGTCGACGCACTGCCCGAGGCCCTGCTGCGCACCGACGAGATCCTCACCCACCCGGTCTTCCACCAGCACCGTTCCGAGACGGCGATGCTGCGCTACCTGCGCAAGCTCGCCGACCGGGACTACGCCCTGGACCGGGGCATGATCCCGCTCGGCTCCTGCACCATGAAGCTGAACGCGACCACCGAGATGGAGTCGATCACCTGGCCCGAGTTCGGCGCGCTGCATCCCTTCGCGCCGGCCGAGCAGGCACAGGGCTTCCTCACCCTCATCCGCGAGCTGGAGGAGCGCCTCGCCGAGGTCACCGGGTACGACGCGGTCTCGATCCAGCCGAACGCCGGATCGCAGGGCGAGTTCGCAGGTCTCCTGGCGGTGCGCGCGTACCACCGGGCCAACGGCGACGACCAGCGGACCGTCTGCCTCATCCCGTCCTCCGCGCACGGCACCAACGCGGCCAGCGCCGTGATGGCCGGCATGAAGGTCGTGGTGGTGAAGACCGCCGACGACGGCGAGGTCGACATCGAGGACCTCCGCGCCAAGATCGAGAAGCACCGCGACGAGCTCGCGGTGCTCATGATCACGTACCCGTCCACGCACGGTGTGTTCGAGGAGCACGTCGCGGACATCTGCGCCGAGGTGCACGACGCCGGTGGACAGGTGTACGTCGACGGCGCCAACCTCAACGCCCTGGTCGGCCTCGCGAAGCCGGGCCGCTTCGGCGGCGACGTCTCGCACCTGAACCTGCACAAGACCTTCTGCATCCCGCACGGCGGCGGTGGCCCCGGCGTCGGCCCGGTCGGCGTGCGGGCGCACCTCGCGCCGTACCTTCCGAACCACCCGCTGCAGCCCGCGGCGGGGCCCGAGAGCGGCGTCGGACCGATCTCGGCCGCTCCGTGGGGCTCGGCCGGCATTCTTCCCATTTCCTGGGCGTACGTGCGCCTGATGGGCGGGGAGGGACTGAAGCGCGCGACACAGGTCGCCGTGCTCGCCGCCAACTACATCGCCAAGCGTCTCGAACCGCACTACCCGATCCTGTACAACGGTCCGGCCGGGCTGGTCGCACACGAGTGCATCGTGGACCTGCGGCCGATCTCCAAGTCCACCGGCGTCAGCGTCGACGACATAGCCAAGCGTCTGATCGACTACGGCTTCCACTCGCCGACCATGTCGTTCCCGGTGGCCGGAACGCTGATGATCGAGCCGACGGAGAGCGAGAACCTCGCGGAGCTCGATCGCTTCTGCGACACGATGATCGCCATTCGCGGCGAGGTCGAGAAGGTGGCGTCGGGCGAGTGGGGCCCGGACGACAACCCGCTGAGCAACGCTCCGCACACCGCGGTGATGCTGGGCGGGGAGTGGAAGCACGAATACAGCCGTGAGGTGGCGGTCTTCCCGGCCGGAGTCTCGGCCGCCGACAAGTACTGGCCGCCGGTGCGCCGCATCGACGGTGCCTTCGGTGACCGCAACCTCGTCTGCTCCTGCCCGCCACTGGACGAGTACGACAACTGAGGCATGAGCGACACGACGTGACGCGGACATGCGTCGGGGCCGGTGCGGAGCATTCTCCGGGCCGGCCCCCGTTCGTACCGGCCGGGTTCAGGCGGCCTTCACGGCCCGGCCCGTTCCCAGGGGCCGGTGCGGGGCGATGATCTGCCCGTCCGGGAGCAGCTCACCGGTGTCCTCGAAGAGCAGGACGCCGTTGCACAGCAGGCTCCAGCCCTGTTCCGGATGGTGTGCCGTTAGGCGGGCGGCCTCCCGGTCGGCTGAGTCGGCGGTCGGGCATGGTGGCTGGTGCTGGCACATGGAAGGGTTCTTTCGCTGCGTTGTAGTGAATGTCCTGCGGCTTGACGAGGTGTTCACGGCCGCCCCCCGTATCGATCGGTCCGGTCCCAGTGTTGCCCTACGGGCGTCAATCCGCAGGGATTTCGCAGCAGCACTTCTCCTTACTCCGATGACGCGTCACCCGGCCGGACGGTTCACCGCAATTGCACTGTCCCTTCGGGTGGTTCGGGGTGGTCGGACCGGGCTAGTCCGGATGGGCGCCGGGTGCCACCCGCAGCGCTGTGCCCCGCCACCCGGAGCGGTGGCGGGGCACAGTGCGGTGATGTGCGGGATGCGTCCGTCGTCAGGCCGGTGATCCGAGCAGGGGGCCGGGACCCGGGGTGATGCGCAGTGTCATCACGCGGAGCAGATCGGCGACCCGGTGCGGGTGATGGGCCGCGATGCCGGGCGGCGCGGGTGCCAGTGGCACCAGCAGATCGGCGGGGGCGAGTGCCCCGCCGGATGCGTCGGCTTCGGTGTCGGCGTGCAGCCACAGTGCCAGCATGTACAGCTCCGGAATGGACAGCAGTCGCGGCTGGTAGTGCGTCGTCACCGTCTCGGCCCGACGCAGGGCGAGTTCGGTCGAGGCGATGTAGGGGCCCTCGAAGAAGTGCGAGAAGGTCCAGCCGTCCGGGGTGAGCATGGTGTCCGCCGCGGCGACTGCATGTCCCGAGGTGCGGATCAGGAACCGCCAGGCGGCGAGCCGGGTGGCGGGTGCCAGCCCGCCCGGTCCGATCCGGTCCAGTACATGGACCGGGAGCGGGAGTTCCGGGCTCAGCGGTCCCTGGGCCGATCGGAGAGCAGGTGTGCGGGCCTCGCGGACTGCGGTCGGTGAACCGAGTGCCGCGAGAACGCTGCGCAGAGCGGGCGCGGGGGCCGGGGGGACATGCAGCGGCATAGTGGGTCGCCTCTCACTTCGGAGACACGTGGTGCGTGGGCGGGTGCAGACGGCGCTGTCGGCATGCGGGGCCAGAGGAGGCCGGTGACTGGGCCGGTGCATCAACTCTCTGCCTCGTCCGCGAAGTTTATACGACACGTGTTCACTCAGTGATTCCACTAGCCGTCGCAGGTATTGCCGACAAGGCGGTATCAAGACTTTATTATGCGGAGATTCTGCTGATTTGGCGTCAGCGGCGCAGCCACCGCCAGGGATTTTTCCCCGGACGCGGTCGGCCGAAACGCGTCGGCGTTTTCGCCGTCTGTCGGCCGAACGAAACCGCATACTGCGTCATGCCGCGGGAATGTGCCGCGGGCGGCCGCGTTCAGATTACTGGCTGTGCGGCGTTCGCGGGGGCGTTATGGATCACTCGGCCTGGGCATTATCGACCGTGACGCGAGCGGCCTGGGCCGCGGGCCGCCCACTTGAGGGAGGGACGCTTCGATGGGGGAGAAGGTCGTGTCGGGCGCCTTTGACCTGTCCGATCGACAGAGGTACCGGAGGAAGCTCCATCAGTGCCTGGAGGGGCTGGAGAGGCTCCTGGCGGAGCGGAGGTTCGACCGGCCCCGCAACCTCATGGGCATGGAGATCGAGCTGAATCTGGCTGGCGACGACGGCATGCCGAAGATGATGAATGGCGAGGTGCTCCCGCGCATCGCGAGCCGTGATTTCCAGACCGAACTCGGTATGTTCAATTTGGAAGTGAACATAGTCCCGCACCGTCTGGACGGACGCGTTTTCGATCAACTGGCCGAAGAGCTCAGGACCGGACTCGGATATGCCCATCGCAAGGCGAGCGAGGTCGATGCCGGGATCGTGATGATCGGAATTCTTCCCACCCTGGGCCACGCGGACCTCGTTGCGGCGAACCTCTCGACCGCGGACCGCTACACACTGCTGAACGATCAAATGGTGGCTGCGCGAGGTGAGGATTTTTCTCTTGATATCCAAGGGGTGGAGCGGCTGGTCTCCACCTCTTCGTCGATCACTCCCGAGGCCGCCTGCACGTCGGTCCAGCTGCATCTGCAGGTGACACCGGCGCGATTCGCGGCCGTATGGAACGCGGCCCAGGCCGTTGCCGGGGTTCAGATCGCGCTCGGCGCCAACTCGCCCTTCCTGTTCGGCAAGGAGCTGTGGAGGGAATCGAGGCCGCCGCTCTTCCAGCAGGCCACGGACACCAGACCACCCGAACTGCGGAACCAGGGGGTGCGGCCCAGGACCTGGTTCGGCGAGCGATGGGTCGGATCGGCGTACGAACTCTTCGAGGAGAACCTGCGCTACTTCCCGCCGCTGCTGCCGATCTGCGACGACGAGGAACCACTGCGGGTGCTCGACGAGGGAGGGGTGCCGGGACTGCAGGAGCTCGTGCTCCACAACGGTACGGTCTACCGCTGGAACCGTCCCGTGTACGGGCTGGCTGATGGCGTACCCCACCTACGGGTGGAGAACAGGGTCCTGCCCGCAGGTCCCACCGTCACCGATGTGATCGCCAATGCCGCGCTCTACTACGGGCTCGTACGGGCGCTCGCCGAGGAGTCCCGGCCGGTGTGGACCAGGCTCCCGTTCTCCGCCGCGGCGGAGAATTTCGACACCGCCTGCCGGCACGGCATCGACGCGGAGCTGATGTGGCCCCGGCCGGGGCGATCGGGCGGGCTGACCCGGGTGCCGGCCGTCAAGCTCGTACGGGACGAGCTGCTGCCGCTGGCGGCCGCGGGGCTCGATGCCTGGAACATCGAGCCCGCGGACCGTGACCGCTACCTCGGGGTCATCGAGGAGCGTTGCAGGCGGCGGATGAACGGAGCGTCCTGGCAGGTGGACACCTATCACCGGGCCCGGGAGGCCGGGCTCGGACGGCGGGCGGCACTGGCCGCGACGACCCGCCGATACGCGGAACTGATGCACAGTGGTGAACCCGTGCACAGCTGGCCGACAAGCGTCCCCGCGCCGTGACCCCGTCCCGGCGGGGGTCCGTCATGATTCCGCGCAGTGGGACTTCTTCGTGTCGGATACCGATGTCCGCTGTGTTCTGCGCCGCGACCCCGTTGGCGCGGGCGCCGTCGCCAGGCGTCGTCCTCGTGCCGCGACCGCGTCGTGGCCCGCACCGGCGGGTGCCCTGAGGGCTGTCCCGTGATCCCTGGCGGGCGCGCGACGTCAGCTACGGCACCTCGCTGCGTTGCCGGAACGTCCACATGCATCCAGCGTGTGCATCTCCCTCCGCCTTGCGATGCCCCGCATCCGGCGCCGCGCGCTGATCCACCAGGGATTACGGGACAGCCCTCAGCCTCCCGTCATCGGGTGGAGTGCTACTCCTGGGCGGTGTGGTTGCTCTGTCCGGCCGTCATGACGGCCTGCAGGATCACGGCCTGGATGTCGGCAGGGTCGGTGACCTGGTAGCCCCCGCCGCCGGTCACCTTCGCCATCTCGTTGACCTCATCGCGGTCGGCCTCGGGACCGACCGCGATGGCGAGGAGCGGCACCGGACGCTCCGGGTCGGCGATCCGCTTCAGCTCCGCGATCAGGGCGCTGCGCGAGATGGAGTGGTTGTCCTGGTTGGAGCCGTCGGTGAGGATCACCACGGCGTTGAACTTGCCCTTCACGTAGGTCGCCTGGGCGTCCTTGTACGCGGCCAGAGCGGTGTCGTACAGACCGGTCGCACCGCCCGGCACCGGCTGCAGCGCGGCGAAGGCCGCGGCGAGCTTCTCGCGATGAGTACCCCCGCCCTTCGCCGGGTCGCCGAGCCGACCCGTCGGTACCAGCCTGCGGTAGTCCTTGTCGCCGTCGAGCGTGGTGGCGAACTCCCAGAGTCCGATCTCGTCGTTCGGCGTGAACTGGCCGAGCGCCTGGATCAGGGATGCCTTGGTGACGTCCATCCTGGACTGGTTGCGCCCCGGCACGATCGTGGCCATCGAGCCCGAGGCGTCGACGACCGTGGTCAGCCGCGCACTCTGCACCGTGATCGTCCACATGCCGAGCGTCTGCTGGAGTTCCTCCGCGGACGGTGCGGCGGCGGCCGCGGTGGCGTACGGCTGAGGCTTCCTGCCACCCGCCGACTTGACCACGGAGTCCCCAGCCGTCCCGTCGACCTCCCGGAAGCCGTACTTCCGGAGGGTGGACTGCGCGCCGGGCTCGTTGAGCAGCGTCATGAACCTGAGCGCCGCCCGGCCTTCGGACGTACTCATCTTTGTCTCGTCGACCAGCGTGTAAGGGTAGTCGAGCAGCGGGGTGCCGTCCTTGGGATAGAAGAGATCGAGCCGCCCGCCGCCCGTCGACTCCGCATTGTGCGCGAACGCGGCCTGCTCGGAGAGGAGCACCGCCTGGTTGTGTGCCGGATTGTCCTGCTCCGCGCCCGAATCGTTCTGCGCCAGCGTTTCCAGCACCTGGGTGTCACCGTCGGACATGCGCTGCGCGAGCAGTTTGGCGGTCGCCGCGACCCGAGTGTCGCTGTCGCCGCCCTGCTTCTCGGAGGACGCGCCGATGCTGGAGAGCGCCAGCAGACCGGTGGCACTGCGCGCCGGATCGGCCGAACCCAGGCGTACCTTGTCCGAGTCCATGGCCGCGGCCGTCAATTCGGCCCAGGTGTACTTCTTCTCCGGCCAGCCGAGCCTCTTGGCCGCCGACGGCACCATGGCCAGGGTGACGGGGGAGGAGGCGATGGAATCGCCAGGTGTGATCGGGATGCCGTCACCGGAGCCCTTGGCCCGGTCGAGCCAGAGATCGGAATCGGGCAACCAGATCTGGTAGTCAGGGGTGCCGGTCCCGGAGGAGAGGGCATTGGCGACCTTGTAGGAATCGCGGGCGATCACCTGTACGTACAGGCAGCGGCCGTCGGATCTGACGTCGTCCTCGCGTATCTTGTCGGCGACCGCACGCATGGCGGGCGCGATGTCCGGTGAGGCCACCATGGAGAGGCGTACGGCGGAGTCCTTGCAGGACTTGGAGAACGACAGCAGACCACCCTGCGCCGCGACCGCAGTGCCCGCCGCCACGGCGAGGACGAGCGTGGTCGCGATCGCGACGGTGCGCCGACGTCGCGGCGGGGGACCGTCCCCGCTGCCATCGGTCGCGTAGTCGTCGGGCAAGCTGTGACGTGCCATGTCGGTGGTGCCCCTCCTTGAGGATGAACAAGGAAAAGGGGGACCACACCACTGCCAATGGTGGTTGTCCCCCGGCCTGTCGCGCATGATCTTCGTACCTGCATTCGAGACCCTAGCGGGACGGGGAGCGGTATGGGGCGTGAATGCACAACTCAAGGCAGGTGTACAGATGGAGGCGGGGTACGTGGCTGGTTCTTTCCCTCAAGAGGCTGTGTCGCGACGGATCCTGCGGTCCGAAACGATGTTGGTACTGGCTCTCTCGTTGGGGGCCAGCGGGGTGTCTGCCCTGATCAGTTTTGTCGGATCGCTGACGAAACCAGGGGGTTTGAAGGAACAGGCCGCGATACTCAACAGTTCACACGCACCGGGGCGCCCATGGCTGGATCTCGCCTGGCAGCTCTTCGGTATCGCGACGGCTCTGGTGCCCGTCGCCCTTGTCGCGCATCTGCTGATCAGGGAGGGCTCCGGCCTGCGCGCCATCGGCTTCGACCGAACCCGGCCCTGGCCGGATCTGGGACGCGGCGTGATGGTGGCGGCGGGGATCGGAAGCGCCGGACTCGCCTTCTATCTGCTGGCGCGGGCCGCCGGGTTCAACCTGACAGTGGTCCCGGAGTCGCTGCCCGACGTGTGGTGGAAATACCCGGTCCTGATCCTGTCCGCGCTGCAGAACTCCGTGGTGGAGGAAGTGATCGTCGTCGGCTATCTGCTGCGCAGACTCGGACAGTTGGGATGGACACCGATGGCCGCTCTGGTGGCGAGTTCGGTGCTGCGCGGCTCGTACCATCTGTATCAGGGGATCGGCGGCTTCATCGGCAACATGGTCATGGGCGTGGTCTTCGTGCTTCTGTACCGGCGCTGGGGGCGGGTCGGTCCGCTGGTGGCGGCACACGCACTGCTCGACATCGGGGCGTTCGTCGGATACGCCCTGCTGGCCGGGAAGGTGGGTTGGCTGCCCACGCCGTGAGCGCCGTGGCGCGGCCGATGGCCGACGGACGGCCCGCGGGACGCGCGGAGGCGCGTCCGGTGGTCCGAGGCGTGCCTGGGCGTGCGGGGGCGAGGGTGATGCCCGGGTGATTCGGTGCTGAGGGCGTACGGAGTGATCCCGCACGCCCTCGACGGCGTCGTCGGAAGGCTCAGAGCGTCGCGAGCAGTTCGCCGTCGATGACCGTGACGGCGGTGCCGGTCAGCAGGGTACGGTCGCCGCGCAGCGATGTGCGGACCAGGCCGGAACGGGCGGAGGCTTGGAGTCCGGTCAGCTCGGCTCGGTCGAGACGCGCCGACCAGAAGGGGGCCAGTGCGGTGTGGGCGCTGCCGGTCACCGGGTCCTCGTCGATCCCGACGCGTGGGAAGAAGCCGCGGGAGACGAAGTCGTAGCCGCGGGCGGGGTTCTCCGCGGCGGCTGTGGCGATGATGCCCCGCCGGGAGAGGCGGGCCACTGCGGCGAGGTCCGGGGTCAGCCCTCGCACCGTCGTCTCGTCGGCCAGTTCGACGAGCAGGTCGCCGATGTGCGGACCGGTGTCGTGGACGGAGAGCGGCTGCGCACCCAGAGCGGCGGCCAGGCCGGCCGGGGCGGTCTCGGGTGTCAATGGGGCTGTGGGGAAGTCGAGCGTGATCGTGCCGTCCTCGTGCGCGGTCGCGCTGAGGTTTCCGCAGCGTGCCGCGAAACGCACTGTGCCGCTCGCCGTCCGGGTGGTGTGCAGGACGTGTGCCGTGGCGAGCGTGGCGTGCCCGCACATGTCGACCTCGGTGGTAGGCGTGAACCAGCGCAGAGCCCAGTCCGCCTCGCCGCCCGACGGCAGCGGGTGTGCGAAGGCGGTCTCGGAGAGGTTCAGTTCCATGGCGATCCGCTGGAGTTGCGCGTCGTCGGGAAAGGCGCCGGATTCCAGCAGCAGGACTCCTGCCGGGTTGCCGGTGAAGGGGCGGTCGGTGAATGTGTCGACGATTCGGATCCTCATGACGAGACCGTACGTGCGGCGCGGAGCGGCAGACCAAGGCCAATTCCGTGTTGCTGGACCGAAAAACCCGGCGGGCGGCAGCGTCTCGGCCATGTGCCGGCTGCCCAGGTGCCGTTCTGAGCACCGGACGTCGAGTGCCGCGGGTGTAACGGCGGACCGGAAGGTGTGTCAGTGGCACACGGTACGGTCCGTGGACCGGATCGAGGAGAGCCTCATGGCGACCAAATGGACTTTGACGATCGACTGCGCACGCCCGAAAAAGCTGGCCGAGTTCTGGGCGCTGGCGCTGGACTACACGCCCAAGCCCCCGCCCGCGGGGTTCGAGAGCTGGGAGGAATGGTTCTCTCATCACGAGGTCCCGCCGGACGAGTGGGACCAGGGAGCGTACCTCTCCGATCCGGACGGGGTGGGCCCCACGCTGTCCTTCCTGCAGGTGCCCGAGTCGAAGGTGGTGAAGAACCGCCTGCACCTGGACGTGCAGGTCGGCGGCGGTCGTGACACGCCCTGGGAGGTCAGGTGGCCCCGTGTGGTCCGAGCGGTGGAGCGGCTGACCGCCGCGGGGGCGACCGTGGTCCGTGAGTACGAGATGCAGGGCAGACCCGATCATGTGCTGATGGCCGACCCGGAAGGAAACGAGTTCTGTCTGGTCTGACAGCGTTCTTCGATGTGTGATGGATGCCGGTCGTGCTTCGATGGCAGGTGCGTCTCGAAGGACACCCGATGACCGCCGTACGCCTGAGTCGGACGACGTTCGTCGTCCCCCACGTAGCCGGCCGGCATCAGTTGCCCGCCGTGGCCAGCGTGCGGTGGAACTCGGCGAACCCGACCGGCAGCCACTCCGGTGGCGTGTGCTGGGCGGAGGAGCCCCTGCCGGATCCTTGTCCGTCGGTACAGCCTCCGGCATCCGGTGTCCCGCCTCAACCGAGTTCGACCACTTGGCTGCGCTCATCTTCGGTGGTTCTGGCTCAACTTCTGTGGAGCTCGCTGGATCGGCCCCTGCTGCGACAGTGGCTTCAGCCCCTGACATGCAGATTTCCTGAGCCGGCCATCCTGACCGACTCACCTCCGGCGCCGACACCACAGAAGTTGAGCCAGGGCCTCTTCGGTGACAGCGTTTGTCGACGAGTTCGAGCAACAGTCGGCGATCACGGGAGCGATGAATGTTCAGGGGTTTTGACGGCGCTTCACGTCAGTGATCTTGACCTGCGGCCCATCCCGAGCAGGCGTGTCCGTCGCCCGGCAACCCCGTCGAACCGGAGCCTGGCAGGAAGTCTGCCTCTTTCACCTGAGAGGAGACAGCCGGGCCGCATGTGGTCTGCCGACCCGCGCATGCCCGTGGCGGGCGTCGACCGCTTGGTCAAGCAGGCGGTGGGGCCAGGACCGCGATGTCGCCGCCGAACCCCACCACCAGCCGACCGTCGGGCGCCATGGTCACCGCGGTCACCTCCGAGGGGAACACCAGATCCGAGCCCACCTGGCGGTGGGAGACAAGGTCCCACACCCGGACCGTCCGGTCGTCGCCGCCGGTGACCACGAGCGGCCGGCCGTCGACCACGGACGTGGCGACGGCCCACACCGGACCGGTGTGGGCCGTCAGGTGCGCACGACCCATCGCTCCCGTGCGCGTGGCCACGTCCCAAACCTGAATCCGGCCGTCCCAGCTGCTGGTGACGGCGACCAGGCGGCCGTCCACCACGGCGACGGCCAGCGACACCCGCTGGCGGCTGCCTCCAGTCGGAGACAGCACCCGGCCGTCGTGTCGACGCTCCGTCAGGTCCCATACGTGGACTGTGCTGTCGTCGTGCAGAGTGATGGCCTTGGGGAGGCCATCCACCACAGCCGTCACCACCGCCCCCACAGCGCCGACGTGGCCCGTCGAGGGGTCCCTCGCGAGGACACCCAAGGGCTCGCCCGTGGCCGGGTCCCACATCTGCAGTCGCGGAGCGCTTCCGCCGGTGAGGACCACGGAACGACCGTTCACCACGGCCGTTGCCGCCGTCCACGCCCCGCCGACGAGTCCCGCCAGGGGCCGGTGTCCGGTCAGGTCCCACGACTGCACCAGCGTGGACGGATCGGCGACAACGGCAACAGGACTGCCGTCCACCATCGCCGTCACCACCGCCCACACCGCGCCGCGGGCGGGCGGGGCGTCGCCCATCCGCTCACCGGTCGCCAGGTCCCAAACCAGCACGACTTCGTCGTCGCCGCCGGTGACGGCGACCGCGCGCCCGTTGACCACCGCCGTCGCGGCAGACCGCACCCAGTCGGCGTGGCCGGCCGCCCTGACGGCCGCACCGATCAGGTCGCCGGTGGCCCATTCCACCCGCCACCCCATCCCCGCGCCCGCCAACCGTGTCGCGGCCGGCTCGTCGCCGGCAACTTCCTCATGAACCGGGTCCGTCGTGATCGGGAGGCTAACCACTCCTCTCCCGGAGGTGAACCGAGCATCCCGTACCCCGTATCGGACGCGGAACACGGGATGGCCCGCGGCACGGACGAGCGGCCGACGGCTCGGCTCACCAGGTGGGCGGCAGAAGGAGAAGGTCGCCAGCCAGGGCCACGTGCGGGTTGACGTCGATCCACCCTGGTGAACAACGAATGGTTGTGAGTATCTGGCCGGTCGGTTGTTTGACCTGCTGTTGTGCTGCCCGCTTGGCTCTCACCGGTCAACGTCATTTTGTTCGGGTGAAACGTCAAGGAGGAGCGCTGATGGGCCTGTACACCCCGGTGCCCACCACCTTCCGGCTCGAACACACCCCGAGCAGCTCGTCGCCCGCACACTGTCGGCCTGGTCGATCGGCCGCCAGGCGTCCATGGCCGTCTTCACGGCGCCCGGCGGGCTGCTCGCCGACGTCACCGGTCCATGCACCGCTCTCACGGGCGCGGGACTGTTTCCTGCCGGCCTCGCTCCCGCTTCCCCGGCGCGACCGGACGGCCGCAGCGCGAGCCACAACTGTCCCGTAGCCACTCATGGCACACCGCAATGCGCCACTGGAGCCCGCAGGCCGCAGCTGGTCCGCCGGTTCGTGTCCGCGTCGACCAGGCACACCACCAGCAAGGAGAACCCTCGCATGAGCACCGCCCCCGCACTTGACCCCGCGCACACCGCTCTTCTCGTCATGGACTTCCAACCCGCGATCCTGGCCGCTCTACCCGAAGGCGGGTGCTGCGAAGCCCTGCTCGGTCGCGTGGAAGGGGCCATCGCCGACGTTCGCGCGAAGGGCGGCACCATCGCCTATGTGCGCGTCGGCTTCACCGAGACCGACTGGGACGCGATCCCGGCCGGCAACAAGTCCTTCGCCCCGATGGCCCGGCACCGCGTCATGCACCACGAGGACCCTGTCGCAGCCGTCCATGAGCGCATGGCTCCCCAGGACGGCGACATCGTCGTGCGCAAGATCCGCTACGGTGGCATGTCCACCACCGACCTCGACCAGCAGCTGCGCGAGCGCGGCATCACCACTCTGGTCGTCTCCGGCATCAGTACCAGCGGTGTTGTCCTGTCCACCGTCATGGACGCGGCCGACCGCGACTACCAGCTCTACGTCCTGTCCGACGGCGTCGCCGACCCGGACACCGAAGTCCACAACGTTTTCCCCTCGCGGGCCCACGTTGTCGACACTGCCGAGCTGTATGCCCTGCTCCGGGCTGATTGACTCGAACCACGTGCCGATGCCACCCACGGCCGCCGCAGCCACCCGGTGCGGCGGCCGCGCGCACCCCGGTGCCGGCCCGGCAGCGGCCCGGAGGTCCTACCGCCGCCCCCGCACCCCCTGCCACGCGCGACCGTCCGGCTGCTCCAGCACTTCGCCACCTGGCATCAACTCGGCAAGCCCCGTGCCAAGCCGCCAAGAGACCGCCGGGCACCAGCACAGCGCAGGAATTCCGCCAGCAGACCACCCAGGCCCGCACCTTCCTGGTCCGGCTCGCTGCCCGGCGCGTCACGCTGAGCGCCCGCACCCAGGCCGACCTCGATGCCTGGCCGGCGGAGAAGTGCGCCACCCGGCGTACTGCACAGGCTTTCCCTCGGTGGTGCACGGAGACCCGCCGGATGCCGCGGCTGACCATCCCGAACCGCCCAACCATCAACGCCCGGGGGGTCGCGCCGTGACACCCATTCCTGGCCGCGGGACTCGTCGATCACGGCCTGGACGCGCCAGGGATCGTCGGGCCCGAGTCGGCACCAGATGTCGTGAACTCCCAGGGGCAGAACCTCGTCCGATGCCCACGGACGCAGGCTTCCCGGCGGATCTGCGGCCCGCCACTGCCAGCCCCGGCAGAGCCTGCTGGGCCACGAGCTGGTCACAGCGCAGCAGCAGGGCATCGATGTCCCCATGGCTCCGAATCCGGCCGCCCACCGCGAGCTCGATCGCGCATCCCCCTGCCACCCACCGGCGGGACTCCAAGCCGGAGAACCTCGCAACAACCTCGCTCGGAGAGGCGGGACCCCACCTGCCGAACGGAGCCCGGAGACGTGTCATGCCGCTCATTCTCCCCTGGCTGCCCGCCCTTGAGGCGACGCGCGCTGCCGTTGATCACGAGCAGTGATGGACTCGGAAGCCGAAAAGTCGTCAGGTCCCAGGAACACCGACTGCTCGGTCAAAGGCTCTTACCAGTCTCAACCTCCGACTCCGAGTGACGCGGCGGCGGTAGCCGGCCGGCAACGCAGGTTCGCCGTCTCACCGCATCGATCTCCCCGACCAACCGATGGACCCACCCCAGCTGCTCGGCGCATCGAGGCGAACGCCGCCACGGACCGCGCGTCGATGCGGTTCGCCGCGCGGCGGTCCACCACCCGCCCGGCCCCATCCACCGCCCGCGCGAAGAACTCCGGCGCACCTCGAAGGCCACCGCCGCCGCGTACCTCGACGGCCTGCGTACCCGTTCACCGCGGCCCGGTCGAGCCGGATCGAATTCCGGTACCTCTGGCGGGGCCCCGCCCCGCCGAACCCATGACATGACCACCTCGGATGCCGTGGGACAGGCCTTTTGGGGACACGAGTCACCCCGGACAGTGGCCCCGCCCTTGATCACGGCCACCGAACGTGGGATTGGAGGCCACCCAGCCAGGACGTGAGACGGGACATCCGGGGTGTGACCGGGGTGTTTGTCAAGCGATCGGTTCCGATATATCGTTGACGCATCGCGACAGATCAAAGATGAAAGGAATGCGACGATGCGTTCACGTGGACACGAACATGAGCACGGGCATGGACACGGACATTGCGGGCCGGGTCATCCGGGGCGGGGTGACTTCGAGGGGCGTCGGGCCGCCTTCGGGCCGTTCGGTCCGCCGTTCGGTGGTGGCCCCTTCGGTGGCGGGCGTGGCCGGGGCGGTGGTCGAGGGAGGGCGCGCCGAGGCGACGTGCGTGCGTCGATCCTGGCGCTGCTGAAGGACCGGCCGATGCACGGGTACGAGATGATCCAGGAGATCGGCGACCGCAGCGGCGGGGCCTGGCGGCCCAGTCCGGGTTCGGTCTACCCGACCCTTCAGCTGCTGGAGGACGAGGGGCTGATCGTCAGTGCGAGCGAGGGTGGCAAGAAGCTGTTCACGCTCACCGACGCCGGGCGTACCGAGGCCGAGTCGGGTCCCGACGCGCCCTGGGAGGAAGCCGGGCGTGGGGTCGACTGGGAAGGCGTCAACGAGATCCGGCAGGCCGGCTTCGGTCTGATGGAGGCGTTCGGCCAGGTCTGGAAGACCGGCTCGGCCGATCAGCGTCAGAAGGCGCTCACGGTCATCAACGACGCCCGGAAGAAGCTCTATCTGATCCTTGCCGACGAGCACTGACCCGTGGGTGGTGCGCCGAGGGCCTCGCGGCCGAGCCGCGAGGCCCTTTCCGTCGTTCCGGTGGTCTCAGGCGGCGACGAGCCCGCCGAGCTTGCGCAGTGACTCGACCAGGGCGGCGGTCGCGGAGTCCTTGAGCTTGCCCGCCATCAAGGAGACCGCGGCGCCGGTGAACTCCCCGTCGATACGTACCGTGGTCGCATCCCCGTCGGGCGTCAGCGAGTAGCGCATCGCCAGGTTGACGCCCATCGGCCCCTTGCCCCTCGTGGTCAGCAGGCGCGCTGTCTCCAGCTCCGCCACCGTCCAGGTCACCTCGGCGGGGAAGCCCATGAGTTTCATGTTCTCCTCGTAGGTGGCCGCGATTTCGAGTGTCGCCGGGCCGCCCTTGGGGAAGCTGGTGTGGGTGGCGTTCCACTGGTCGTACGCGGTGAAGTCCGTCAGCTGGGCCCAGACCTTCTCGGCCGGTGCTTCGATGCGAGCCTCTGCACTGACTTCGGCCATGCGACCACCCCTTCTCGGCGGGTTACGGTGTCGCGGAACGTAGTCGCACAGACGTGAACATTCAATACTGATGAACCGTCAGGTCTTCGGATTTCGCTCCTTTCCTTCCGCTCCCGCCCGCCAGATCAGAGCCGCGTCGAAACGGTCGCAGGCGCGAGGGTGCGGGCCGTCGTCATGGCAGTGGAACGCGGCCCAGAAGAGATCGGCGCGCAGGGCGTCCGCCGGTGCGTGGACCAGGTACACGTATTCCTGTCCGTCCAGCGTCGGCAGCGCGACCAACCAGGACACGTCCGCGCACTCCCTTCCGGCTGCCGTATGGGTGGTGTGGCCTGTGGGACGTACGGGGGGCGGTCCCCGGTTGCTCCGGGGGGCGCGAAGCAAGGCGGCGCGCGCCGTTTTTCCGGATCGGGTCCCGGAATGGCGAGATCTCATCCGTAAGGAGGAGAGGGGGCTCTGATGTGCCCAACTTGCGTGGGATGCCTAAATGGGTCCCTCCGGCGATGCTTCGGGGCTGTGGGACTGATGGGGTAAGAGGTGTGCAAAACCGGACGCCGCGGATCCCTCAGCAGCCCGCACCGAACCGTGCTGGGTTCGACGCCAGACTCACCGTGGAGCTGGCCGTGGTGGTGACGGGCGCCCGCAGGCGCGCACTGCGGGACGGCGACCGGCAGATCGATACGGCGCATCTGCTGCACTCCCTCATCGAATCGGACCCCGAGGTGAGGTCGGCCTTCGAGGGCGGACCTCAACTGGCGAAGGTGCTCGGCTACCTCGTCCAGCGCAGTATCGGGTACGGGCTCCGATGGCAGGGCACGGTGGAGGACTCCGGCGCCGTCCCGGTCGTCAGGGATCCGGGCTCCGCCGTGCGTGACGCGGGAGTGGAGGGCTGGTCGCCCTCGGCCGCCTCGGCCATGGCCGAAGCCCACGAGCGGGCGGCGCTGCGCGGCGATGCGCGGGCCGGAGGGCTCGACCTGCTCGCGGCGCTGGCCATGGATCACGAGTGCAGGGCCGTCGAGGTGTTGGAGCGGGCCGGTGTGGACGCCGAGCGACTCGCGGCCCGGGTCGTGGGGGCCTCCGACCAGGGATGGCGCGGGGTCGGGGGCTGAGCGCCCGGCCCGACGGCGCCGAACGGGCACGGCAGTTCGTTCGGCGTCCCGCGGTCCGGGCCGCGCCTCGCCCCGGTTGCCGTCCGGGGACGACGCCGACCACGTCGACGACGCCGCGGGGCGGTCGATTCCTGACGGCGCCGCGGTCGATCCTGGTCGGGGTGCGTACGGGCGTGATCGGCTGCGACCGGACCGGTGTGCACGGAGTGGGTCACCGTCGCGGGCGTACGCATCGGGAAGCCGTCCCCGTCCAGGACGGGAGTGACCATGCGGGCCGGGCGAAGGCCGGGTGGCCAGGCCGTCTGCGGGCTGACGGCCGGTGGTCGGGCACAGAGGTGTGAAGCCCGGCAGCTGCTGAAGGAGGCTGCGACGGAGCCGGGCACCGGACGGGGGAGGTGCGTCAGTGGTCACCGGGGTGACGCTCCTGACCGCAGCTGTCATGATGTGCCGATGCACGCGTCTCAGGGGAGAAGCGCCGGCCTGGGACTCGCCCTGGCCTCGGCGTTCGCATTCGGTGGTTCAGGAGTGGCGGCCAAGCCGCTCATCGAGGCGGGGCTCGATCCGCTCCATGTGGTGTGGCTACGGGTGGCGGGTGCCGCCCTCGTCATGCTGCCCGTCGCCTGGCGTCACCGGGACCTCGTCCGCAGTCGGCCGGTCCTGCTTCTGGGGTTCGGGTTGCTCGCCGTCGCGGGTGTGCAGGCCTGTTACTTCGCCGCGATCTCCCGCGTGCCCGTCGGTGTCGCGCTCCTCGTCGAGTACCTGGCGCCCGCGCTCGTCCTGGGCTGGGTCCGCTTCGTCCAGCGCCGTCCGGTCACCCGGGGCGCCGCGGTCGGCGTGGTGCTCGCGGTCGCGGGTCTCGCCTGCGTGGTCGAGGTCTGGTCCGGGCTGAGCTTCGACGTGTTCGGGCTGCTGCTCGCGCTCGGTGCCGCCTGCTGTCAGGTCGGCTACTTCGTCCTGTCGGACCAGGGGAGCGCGGACCGGGCGGAAGGCGTCGAACCGCCCCATCCGGTCGGTGTCATCGCGTACGGACTGCTGATCGGTACGGTCGTCCTCACTCTGGTCGCAAGGCCCTGGAGGATGGACTGGACGGTCCTGGGCGGCAGCGCGGTCATGGACGGTGCGGACGTGCCCGCCTGGCTGCTGATCGTCTGGATCGTGCTGATGGCGACGGTGGTCGCCTATGTCACCGGGGTGATCTCGGTGCGGCTGCTCTCTCCCGCGGTCGCGGGCGTCGTCGCCTGCCTGGAGGCGGTCATCGCGACCGTGCTCGCCTGGGTGCTGCTGGGCGAGCACCTTTCGGCGCCGCAGCTCATCGGCGGTTCCATGGTGCTGGTCGGTGCCTTGATCGCCCAGTCGGCGACGCCGAGGACGCCCTCCGGTCCCGTTGCCTCGGGGACGGGCGAGGGGCGCGCAGAGGGTTCGGGCGCGGGCCGGGCCGAGGTCGAGGGGGAGTTGTCCGCGGGCCGCACTGCGACGTAGCCTGCTGATCATGAATTCGACCGTGCTTTCGCCACCCGCCGCATAGCGCGGGCGGCCACTCCTGACGAAGACCGGGCTCGGGCACTTCCCGAGCGGATCGTCGCTGCCCGTGCGGAGCCGAGCGACCACCGTTCCGTCTTCATCCGGAGAAGTCATATGTCGAACCCTGCTTCCGGCCTGCCCGTCGGGCGGAGCCTCATCTATCTGATCGTCGCCGGTGTGGCCTGGGGCACTGCCGGGGCCGCCGCCTCGCTGATCTTCGAAGTCAGCGACCTGGGGCCGCTCGTCCTGTCCTTCTGGCGCTGTGCGGGCGGCCTTCTGCTCCTGCTCGCCGCTCTGGCGCTGCGGCCCCGACGCGCAGCAGCCCCGGCCGAACCGCGCGGCCGTCGGATGCTGCGCGTCCTGGGTACCGGCGCGGGTCTCACTGTCTTCCAGAGCGCGTACTTCGCGGCCGTCGAGGCGACCGGACTCGCGGTCGGGACCGTTGTCACTCTCGGGGCGGGACCGGTGTTCATCGCGGTCGGTGCGCGGCTGACCATGGGGGAACGGCTGGGGCGCGGCGGTTCGGCCGCTGTGACGGGTGCGCTGGCCGGGCTCGCCGTGCTGGTGCTCGGCGGCGACGGGGCGACGGTACGGCCCGCCGGCGTCGCCCTGGCGCTGCTCTCCGCGGCCGGCTACGCGACGATCACGCTGCTGACCCGATGGCTCGGCCGTGACGGCGGCGCCACCGACTCCCTCGCCACCAGCGCCTGGGCCTTCGGGATCGGAGCCGTCGGGCTGCTGCCGATGGCCGCGGCCGAAGGGCTCGTACCCCACACCGATCAGCCGGTGCAGGTGGTGATGCTCCTGGTGTACGTGGCGGCGGTGCCGACCGCGCTCGCCTATGCGCTCTACTTCGCGGGCGCCGCCGTGGTGCGTGCCGCGACGGTGTCCGTGATCATGCTGCTCGAACCGGTCAGCGCGGCTGTCATCGCCGTCGTGGTGCTCCGTGAGCGGCTCACCGCGGCCACCGTCGTCGGGACACTGCTGCTCCTCGTGGCCGTGGCGGGGCTGGCGTTCGCCGAGGCGCGCGGCGCCGCGCACGCCCGCCGCCGGGCGGCGGCGCCGGCCTGACCGCCGGGGTGGACGTGGCCCGTGCCCCCGGGGCGGGCCCGTCCACCCCGAGGCGGTTCACAGCGCGGTGATGTAGTCCGGCAGCGCGACGGCGGGGTCGAGGTCGTCCGCAGGGAGCGGCGTCGCATAGCCGTGGGCGAGCGGGACGACGCCCGCCCAGTGGGGGAGTCCGAGGTCGCGGGGCTCGTCGTTCGGGCCGCCGGTGCGGATCTTGGCGGAGACCTCCTGGAGGTCCAGCCGGATCACCGCGGTCGCGGCGAGTTCCTTCTCGTCGGCGGGCCGGGAGTCGGCGGACCGGCCCGGTACCACGTGGTCGACGATCGCGTCGAGAGCGGTCCGCCGCTCCTGGGGGTCCGTCACCGTGTGCGCGATGCCGTGGACCACCACGGAGCGGTAGTTGATCGAGTGGTGGAAGGCGGAGCGCGCCAGCACCAGCCCGTCGACATGCGTCACCGTCAGACAGACGGGCAGTCCGGGGTCGGTCCGGCCGGACTCCCGCAGCGGACGGGAGCCGGTCGAGCCGTGTACGTAGAGCCGCTCGCCGATCCGTCCGAAGAGCGTCGGCAGGACGACCGGCGCGCCGTCACGGACGAAACCGAGATGGCAGACGTACGCCTCGTCGAGTATCGAGTGGACCAGTTCCCGGTCGTACGCCGCGCGGTCGCGGGAACGGGTCGGGACGGTGCGCCCGGTCGGCTGGTATGCGGCCGGGGCGTCCGCGCCCGTGGTCTGTGACGATGCGGTGTCCGACATTGCGTACTCCATTGCACTAGTGCATAATCTTGTTTGTGCTAGGAGAGTATCGGATCGCCGGACGGCGTGCATCGGAAATTGCCGCCAGCGTGGAGCTGGGGGTCGGCTCGGGTGACCTTGCGCCTGGGCAAGTACTTCCCCCCATGCGGGAGTTGGCGGATCTGTTGGGGGTGAACCCCAATACGGTGGCGGCCGCCTACCGCACGCTCCGGGAACGCGGGGTGATCGAGACGGCCGGGCGTCGGGGCAGCAGAGTCCGGCCGCGCCCCGCGAGCACGGCGCGCGGCTCGCTCAGGGTCGAGGCCCCGCCCGGGGTGCGGAATCTGGGAGAGGGGAATCCCGATCCGGCCCTGCTGCCCTCGTTGGGAGAGGTGTTCGCGGCGGTCACGGGCGAGTACGCGCGACAGCCCGGGATGTACGGGCAGGCGCCGGTGGATCCGGAGTTCGCCGCACTCGCACGTGCCGCGCTGGACGCCGACGGGGTGCCGACCGGTGCCGTGGTGGCGACCTCCGGATCGCTGGACGCCATCGAACGGGTACTGGTCGCACATCTCAAACCCGGTGACGCGGTGGCCGTCGAAGACCCCGGGTGGGGCAGCTTGCTGGATCTCGTACCGGCATTGGGGCTGCGTCCCGTGCCCGTGGCGCTCGACAACGACGGGCCGCTGCCCGATGCCGTCGAGCGCGCGCTGAACGCCGGTGCCCGCGCCCTCGTGGTCACCGACCGGGCGCAGAATCCGACCGGCGCCGCGATCACCGGCGGGCGTGCCTTCGAACTGCGGGGTGTCCTCGCCGGGCACCGTGGCGTCCTCCTGATCGAGGACGACCACGGGCACGGCATCGTCGATCTGCCGCTGCACCCGCTGGCGGGCGCCACGGACCGGTGGGCGTTCGTGCGATCCGTGGCCAAGGCGTACGGGCCGGATCTGCGGGTCGCGGTGCTGTCCGGAGACCCGGTCACGGTCGACCGGGTCTCTGGCCGACAGCGGCTCGGACCCGGCTGGGTCAGCAGGCTGCTGCAACGAGCCGTGGCGCATTTGTGGACGTCGGACGCGGTCGACCCGGGTGCGGTGGCGCAGGCGTACGCGCGGCGGCGTGACGCACTCGTACGGGCTCTGGGGGAGAGAGGAGTGGAGGCGCACGGCCGCAGCGGCATGAACGTGTGGGTGCCGGTCAGCGACGAGACCTGGGCCGTGGCGCGGCTGCTGCACGCGGGCTGGGCGGTTGCGCCCGGGGCGCGGTTCCGGATGGCCGCGCCCCAGGGGATCCGGCTCACCGTCTCACCGCTCACCGAGGCCGACATCGGGCCGCTGGCCGACGCGGTCGCGGGCGCGGCAGGGCCGGCGAAGCCGCTGAACTACGGCTGAGCCTTGGATCCGGACCCGGTGCTGTGCCCCCTGCTCTGGGTGAGAGCGGCGCCGGCCAGGACCACGAGCGCGCCGACCGGAGTGTTCCAGCTCAGCTGCTCACCGAGCACGACGATGCCGGCCGTGGTGGCGATGACCGGGATGAAGTAGGTGACCATTTGCGCGGTCGTCGGTCCGACCTCGGCAACCAGGCCGTACTGCACCAGGACCGCGAAGCCCGTGCCGAGCGCCCCCAGGGCGACCACCGCCAGGGTCGGGAGCGGCGGGAAGCTGTTGGGGGCCGAGGTGAACACCGGGGTGACCAGAGCGATCTGCACCGTGCCGAGGAGAAGCTGGCCGCCGGTCAGGGAGAGTGTGGACGAACCGCTGCCCGCCAGCGTTCTGCGGACGTATATCCAGCCGATCGGATAGCTGAGGGAGGCGAGCAGGGCCATGGCCGTACCCCTGATGTCCAGCCCGGAGAAGCCCTGCCAGGCTCCCAGAACGGTGAGCACGCCGAGAAAGCCGAGCCCGAGTCCGGCTACGCGGCGACGGGTCGGCCGGTCCTCGGAGAGCGCGACGAGCGACAGCGCCATGCCCCACAAGGGCGATGTCGCGTTGCAGATGCCGGCCAGCGTCGACGGGATGCTCAGCTCGGCGTAGGCGAAGAGCGAGAACGGCAGCGCGTTCAGGAGGAACGCGGCGACGGCCAGATGCCCCCAGGTCCGGGCGCCGCGCGGCAGCCGTTCCCGCCGTACCACCATGGCGACAGCCAGCACCGCGGTGCCCGACAGGAGGCGGCCGAGAGTGACCTGGAACGGTGCGTACCCCTCGGTGCCGACCTTGATCAGAAGGAAGCTGAAGCCCCAGATGAGCGAGAGCGCTCCGAAACGGATCCGCCAGTCCAGCCTCGGGCGCGTGGCGGGCGCCGGGTCCGGGGGCGGATTCGGAGCGGTCCCCCCGCCCGGCTGGGCGGCGGAGGGCTCGGCGGGGGGAGTGGTGGTCGACGGGGTGCTTCTCGATGTCGCGGGCGCGCTCATGGAGTCCACGATGACCAAGAGAATCAAGTAGGACAAGTGAGATTTTGTATGGCGATCCGCGTAGCATTGCTTACATGTTGAATCTGGAGCGCCTGCGTACCCTGGACGCCCTCGCCCGGCACGGTTCGGTCAGCGGAGCCGCTGAGGGGCTGCATGTCACCACTTCGGCGGTCTCCCAGCAGATGTCGAAGCTGGAGCGGGAAGTGGGTCAGCAACTCCTCGCCAAGAACGGTCGCGGGGTCCGGCTCACCGACGCCGGCCGGCTGCTCGCCGACCATGCCGCCCGGATCCTGTCCCAGGTCGAGCTCGCGCAGGCCGACATCGAGGCGCAGCGCGGTGAGGTGGTGGGTGAGATCCGGCTCTCCGCCTTTCCGACCGCGGCGCGCGGGCTCTTTCCCGCGGCGCTCGCCGCACTGCGCGCCGACCATCCGGAACTACGCGTGTTCACACGGGAACTGGAACCCGAGGACGGAATCCGTGCGGTCATCAGGGGCGACATCGACCTGGCGGTGGTGCTGGACTGGAGCAACAAGCGGCTGCCCGTCCCCGGCGGCCTGGCCATGGCCGAACTCCTGGACGACGCACCGGACATCGCGATGCCGGCCGGCCACCGGCTCGCGGACCGGGCGGAGGTGGACCTGGAGGATTTCGCCGAGGACGACTGGGTGTCCTGGCCCGAGGGCGAGTTCTGCTACGACTGGTTGATGTTCACCCTGCGCTCCAAGGGCATCGAACCGCGCATTGCGCACCTGGCGGGCGAGCACCACACCCAACTCGCCCTGATCGCCGCCGGGCTGGGCGTCTGCGTGGCGCCCCGGCTGGGGCGCGGACCGGTGCCCGACGGGGTGCGGCTCGTCCCCGTGCGGCAGAAGATGCGACGGCACGTCCACGCCGTGTGGCGTACCGACGCGGATCGGCGCCCGTCCATCAGGGCGGCGGTGGCGGCGCTCCGGGTGGTCGGTCGGGAGATGGACGCACCCTTGACGTAGGCCGGGAGGGGGGTCCGCTCAGGTAGCGGACGGTACTGACAGCTTGCGGAAGTCCCAGGACGTGATGGCCTCCGGGGTGAGTCGGAGCCAGGCGTGCCGGCCGTCGTGCGGCATGGTGTCCATCCCGAAGTACTTCGCCGCGAACAGCCTTTCCGGCGAGTCGAGTTCGGGGCACGCGTCGCCGATGCGGGGCGCCTCGCCCACGGTGACGACCCGGCCGGAGAGTTCCACGCCGCGCAGATCCGCGTACTCCACCCCGTCGTCCACGACGACCGCGACCCTCGGATCCTCTCGCAGCTGGGACCAGCGCAGGCTGCGGGTGATCGAGTAGAGCCAGATCGAGGAGCCGTCCCAGGTGAACCACAGGGCACCGACGTGCGGGCGGCCGTCGGTGGACACGGTGGCGACGCGGCAGGTGCGCTGCTCGGCGAGATAGGTGTCGCGTTCGGTGTCCGTCATCATGATCCGACGGCCCCGTCGCTGAATGGCGGCCATGGGGCGCCCCCTCCCGGTAGCTGACTAAGTGTCAGAAATCATGAGGCCTCTTCCGCCGTCACGCAATGGCGGTTAGCCTCGCGCGCCCGATCCGTCACCGAAAGGGGCCGCCGTGCCGTCGAAGGAACAACTCGCCGAGCAGCTCGATCCGGCCACCACCGTGCTGCTGACGGTCGAATGCCAGCAAGGAGTTGTGGGGACCGAGAGCGCGCTGCCGGAACTTGCCGCCGAGGCCAGGTCCTCCGGGGCGCTCCACCGTGTCGCCCGGCTGGTCGCGGCCGCCCACGAGGCCGGGGTCCAGGTGATCCACGCGGTGGCCGAACGCCGCCCCGACGGGCGCGGCGCCAACCACAACGCCCGCCTCTTCCGGGCTGCCGGACGGCTGCCCGTGCAGCAGTACTCGGGTACCACGGCCGTGCGGATCGCCGAGCCCATCGAGGTGGCGGACGAGGACCTCGTCGTGCGCAGGCTGCACGGCCTTTCGCCCATCGCCGGAACGGATGTGGACGCGCTGCTGCGCAACCTCGGCTGCCGGACGCTGGTCGTCACCGGGGTCTCGGCCAATGTCGCCGTCCCCAACGCCGTGTTCGACGCGGTGAATCTCGGATACACGGCGCTGGTGCCGTCCGACGCCATCGCGGGAGTGCCGGCCGACTACACGCCCGCGGTGATCCGCAACACCCTGTCCCTCGTCGCCACCGTCACGACCACCGATGATGTGCTCGGCTGCTGGCGGAGCCGGGGGAGGGCTAGGACGCGAGCGTGATCGAGCCGTTCTTCACCGTGATCGATTTGGCGGGCAGGGGCCGACTGGCCGGACCCGCCGCCACCTCGCCCGTCGCCATGTCGAACTTGCTCCCGTGGCAGGGGCAGTTGATGGTGCCGTCCGACACACTCGACACCGCACAGCCCTGATGTGTGCACTTCGACGAGAACGCCTTGAACTCGCCGGCCTCGGGCTGTGTCACCACGACACCCCGGTCGGCGAAGATCTTCCCGCCGCCCTTCGGGATGTCGGCGGTCCTCGCCAGTGGGCCGCCGCCGTCCGTTCCGTCGTCGGCCGGCTTGACCGTACCCGAACCGACGGAACCCTTCTGGCTGCCGCACGCGGTGAGTACGACAGCCGCCGAGGCGGCCCCGGCTGCCGCGACCACGGCCCTCCGCCCGGGACGGATCTCCTGGTTCTGCGAAGCGCTCATGCCGGCCTTCCCTTCCGTGATGTTCATGACGTCGATTTCCACGATGTCGGAGTTCCCGACTTCGGAACTCACGACTCATTTGTTCATGATTACGGTGTTCACGCCTTCTGTGACCGACCTGGGTGCGCGCGTCGGCTTCCCCGAATTCCCGTCCGAGGGACCTCTCGAGGAAGTCCCTCTCCAGCGGCAACAGAGTGTTCGCCGTCTCCTCCCGGGTGACCGGGCGGCCCGCCCCGGATCTCGTAGTTCTCCGGAATTGCCTCCGGGTGGCCGAGGAACCGTTCCTCCCAATGGGTGTCGTGGAGTCGTCGGCCGGTCGGTGCGGCGCCGACCGCTGCTGCTCGGAAGAGTCCCGATGACGCGGCACAGCGGCAGCCGTGAGATACCCGTCGCGCGATCAGCCGCGTATCGCGGTCCGAGTCGGGTCCAGCGCGGGAAGCGGGGCGGCGACTGCCCGCGGCGCGTCGATCCGGTCCTCCGGCACGGTCGTGAACCGTTCCCTGTACACCGACTTCTCCCAGGCATCCCTCCCCGCGCCACGGAGTGCCGCGACCACAGGGGCGGCCACCGGCCCCGGACGGCGACGGCCCGGGGCCGAGACGATGCGTCCCGGGTGATTGTCAGAGGTGTCTGCGAGGCTGAGTGGCATGACACCGAGCAACCTGAACGATCTCGAGCAGGCCATTCGCGGCGCCTGGGGTGCGGACACCTCGACGCCGGAGCACCGACCGAACTGGACGGCGGACAACCCGGCGCGCGACCAGTGCGGTGTCACTGCCCTGGTGGTGCACGATCTGTTGGGCGGGGTGCTGATCCGTGGCGAGGTCCATGTCAACGGTGAGCGAGTGGACTACCACTGGTGGAACCGTTTGGGCATGGGGATAGAAGTCGACCTCACGCGCGAGCAGTTCGGCCCCGACGAGATGGTCGTCGGCGGCGACGTGATCGAACGGCCGGCGCAGATCGTACGGCTCCGTGAGGAGTACGAGCTGCTCCGCGGCCGGGTCCTGGCAGCGCTGCGTCCCTGAATGATCAAGTCCGAAGTCGGACCGGAGCGGCGTTGAGCACCGTCTGAGCAGGATCAGGGCTGCGTCGCTTCCGTCCGGCCGGCGCCGAGGCCGGCAGCCACGGCGGTCAGTCGGCCCATCGTGTGGGCGACGCGGAGGCCGTCCATGTAGTCCCGGACATGCACGATCAGGCCGTTTCGTACCCGGAGCACCAGGAGGCCGGGGAAGCTGAACGTCTGGCCGGTTGTGGTCACGGTTCCAGTGACGACCTGCTCGACAGTGATCACTTCGGGGTCGGTGCTTTCGTGGACAAGGACGTCGTGGATCCTCTGTGGCTGTGCTGGGCTGGCGCCCCAGGCCGCTCGATAGCCCGCACGGACTTCTTCCCGTCCCCGGTAGCGCTCGGGCATGCCGGGGAAGCCGAGAAACGGGAACTCGTGCAGGGCGTCGGCCGCGTACAGATCGGCCAGATCGTCCGCGGACTTGTCGAGCATCGCGCGGTGGAAGCGGGCCAGGACATCGCGGGGACTGAAGACGGCCGAGGTGGTGTCTGGCATGACGGTGGGACTCCGTTCGGTCTGCTTATGGAGGAACTCGTTCGAGTGATGGACAGGAGTTCGACGTGGGGACGGTACGAAGTCCCCCAAGTTCCTTTTGTGAAACCAAACTTGGAGATCCTCGTCACCGCACTCTATGTGAGGATCGACGACGTGCTGGGAGGACGACGATGGATGGGCCGACCGCCCGTGTGTGACCGACCCCGAGCGGGTCTGCGTCGCTGTCGCCCGGGCGAAGCCCGGTTTCGCCTTTGAGGCACACTGGTCGCGCTACGCCCCCGGCCACCTGACGGGTCTGTTCCCCTGCCTGCCGCAGCAGCCCGGCTACGACAAGGGGCTGCACGCCGCACTTGGGCTGGTCGAGCGGGTCATCCGGGCGCTTGCGCAACCCGTGGTCACAGGAGTGAGCCGCTCTCCAGACCGAGTTCGCGTTCGGCCGTGGTCACGGCCATCCTCGTCACCGCGTCGGGGCGGTCGCCGGTGCGCGTATTGGCGTGCGCGCCGAGACCGTCGATGACCACGAGAATCCGAATGGTCGTCACATGAGGGTCGTCGGTGCGGAACTCCCCGCGGTCGACGCCTTCACGGATGAGACTCTCCAGGCGGCCACGCCACATGGCCTCCTGGTGGCCGACCCTGTCGCGCAGGACGGGGCGGTAGCGACTGAGATGCCGGGCGTTGATCCAGAGCCGGCTGATGTCGTCGTAGGCGGCACCCGTCGCGAGTGAGAAGAAGCGCGCGAGCTGTTCGGTGGGCGTTCCCGCCGCCCGGTCCGTCGGCAGCAGCGTGTCCAGTTCGGCCCCTGCCGCGGTGCCGAACGCCTCGGCCACGAGATCCTCCACCGCGGGGAAGTAGTGGCTGATGAGGCCTGGTCGGACGCCGAGTTGCTCGCCGATCCGGCGCAGTGTGATGCCCTCCAGGCCTTCGGTCAGAGCAATGCCGGCAGCCGCGTCGACGATCTCCGCACGTCGGTCCGACGGCGACTTTCGAACACGCTTCCGCTGGATGCTTGACGACATGACGTCCATGCTATTGAGTGTGCGACCAATAATCAAACGGGCGGGTGCGCCCGGCGCCCGGAAGGTTTCATGGCCTCCATGGTTCCCGCTCCGCACGCGCCTGCGTCCGCCATCGGGTCGGTCTTCGATCGGGCCGGACGCGTCGGGAGCCATGGCATCGGCACCCTCCCCGTACGGCACGTCGGCCCTCAAGACCACCACCACGTCTTGAGGGCCGATGTCATGTCAGGAACCGGATCGACCGACTGCGTCCGTCGGTGACGGACCCGACTCCTTCGGTCGACAGGTGGTCAGACGCGGTCGGCCGCGATCAGGAGGTACTGGAAGGAGTCGTCCTTGTAGGAGTTGATGAACGCTTCCTCAATGCCTGTCACCAGCGAGGACGTGGCCCGCAGCTCCCAGTAGGGCAGGGTTGCGGGCGTGAGGTCGATGACGGCCTGCGGTACGAGGCGGTTGTCCGCCATGGCACGCAGGTACTCCCTGCGGGAGTGGATGTTGCACTCGAAGTGGGCGTTGATCTGGGAGACCCACTTCGAGGGCTGACCGTAACGGGGGTTCCAGCAGCCGGTGATGGTCACGTAGCGGCCGCCGACCGCGAGGATGCGGGAGTGCTCGGCGAAGAGGTCGTGCAGGTCGACGTACATGCTCGACTCGTTGTTCCACGAGGCCGCGGCCTGCCCGGTCTCGAAGGGCATACGGAGCATGTTGCAGACGCGTGCGCGGACGTGGTCCTCGATGTCGAGTTCGCGGGCACGCTGGTTGGCGAAGTCGGCCTGCTTGGCCGACAGGGTGACGCCCTCGGCCCTGCACCCGAAGCGCTGGTGGGCCATGACCATCGAACCGCCGCGGCCGCAGCCGGCGTCCACGACCATGTCGTCGCGCTCGATCGGGCCGAGGTGGTCGAGGAGCAGCTCGGCCTGAGCGGACTCCAGGCGGTGGAGCTCGGCGATCAGCTTCTTCTCGTGCTCGCTGTCGTCGGCGGCGCCGAGGGCGGTGCGGTCGACGTCGCCGATGCCGTAGTGGTGGTGGTAGAGGCCGTCGACATCGCCGAGACGGAGGTTCACGGGCCTGGCCTCACCGTCCCAGTAGCGGGCGATGTCCCCCTGGTACGGCGTCGCCGGGGAGGGGATGAACACCGGGGTGCTGGTGGAGGTGGTGGCGGTGATGAGTTCGTTGCTGGTCACGGATGAATCCATTCTTCTTACCAGAAGTCGGGCAGGCTGTAGCGATAGGTATTGGTCTGGTGCCAGTAGTGGTTGCCGTCGACCCAGACGGCCACGCCCCGAAGGAAGCGCTGCACGTTCGGGACGGGGCAGGCAGCGGCCAGTGCTGCGGCCTCGGCCTCGAAGTCGTGCATGAGGTCGTTGTGGACCTCGACCGCCTTCAGGTAGGCCTCACGGTCGGAGATGTCCTCTCGTTCGGCGATCACCACGGGCAGGTTCAGGTGCCGGCCGGGGGAGGCGAGCTCCTTGGTGTACGAGTAGAGGTCGTTCACGAGGGTGGTGGCGTTGCCCGCGAGCGCGATGACCCGCTGCATGGCGGGTTGGGCGTGCAGGTCGGCCGGCAGTTCGTAGCCGCCGACGGTGTCGGTGATGGTGGGGCAGGGGCGGAAGTTGTTGAACTGGCGCATCGCCAGGTACTCCCACACCTCGGGGACGTGGTCCGCCTGGGCCCACGCGGCCTCGGCGAGGTACCCCATGTGCAGACGGGCCATGTCGTGCCGGAACCGATCGGCCTGGGACGGGCTGGCCCGCTGGAGGAAGTACTCCATGGCGGAGCGGTAGGCGCGTCGAGGCGCGTCCGAATGGAGAGACTCCGCCCACTGCGGCTGGTACTCCTTCGTCGTGTGCAGGGGGTCGAGGGCGGTGTGAGCCAGCAGAAGGCGTTCGCCGAGGCCGACGGGGGAGCCTCCGTGGTCCTCGCAGTAGCAGTCGTCCACCGCGTTCTCGGCGACCATCAGGCGCGTGGCGAGCATCAGATGGTCGACGGTGGGAGCGTCCGGATGGCAGGCGACCATGTACCGCCCCACGGAGAAGCCGTCGAACTGGTCCTCCCAGTCCTCGGGGTACAGGTCGACCTCGTCCAGCGCCCAGGCCTTGATCCTGCGGCTCACCTCCTCCACGCGTCCGGGGTGGGGCTCCGGCACCGGGTGGTGATAGAGACCCGGGATCGGGTTGCCCTCCGCCGGAGCCGTCGGTGGCTCCGGCGGCGTCGACGGCTTCTCGCGCCGGGCCAGGTGCAGACTCGCCGTGCCCAGGCCACTGGGTCCGCGAAGGATCCGTTCCAGTTCGGGGCTCGGTGTCCGCACCTCGGCGGCAGGGACATCGACAGGAGACGGAGTCGGCGGGGAAGGCGGACCGGGTCGGCCGCCGACAGCGGCCCCGATGTCGCAGGCACGGGCGGCGCCGGCGAGAGCGTACGTCCCGAAGCGGGAAGCAGACGCAGGCAGACTCGATTGCACGGGGGAAGGCTCAGGGGCGGGCATCCATGGCTCCTTGGTGGGATGGGCGGCTGCCGCGGATCCAGGCATGCTCGGCCGGCCCGGACGGTCCGGACGGTCGTAGCCGCCGGGCAGGGCGAATCCTCTGAGGATTGCGGGACAGCCCTCAGTCGTGCCTGCGGGCGATCTGCACGTTCTCCAACACGCCGAGCGCGTCCGGAACGAGGACGGCGGCGGAGTAGTAGGTGGTGACGAGGTAGGAGATGATCGACCGTTCGTCGATGCCCATGAACCGCACCGACAGGCCCGGTTCGTACTCCTCGGGCAGACCGGTCTGGTGCAGACCGATGACGCCCTGGTTGTCCTCGCCGGTACGCATGACAAGGATCGAGCTGGTGTTCTCCTTGGTGATGGGGATCTTGTTGCACGGCAGGATCGGCACCCCGCGCCAGGCCGGGACCTGCTGCCCGCCGAGGTCGACGTGGTCCGGGTAGAGCCCGCGGGAGTTGAACTCACGCCCGATCGCAGCGATCGTCCTGGGATGGGCGAGGAAGAGCTTGGAACCGCGGCGGCGGCAGAGCAGCTCGTCGAGGTCGTCCGGGGTGGGCGGGCCGGAGTGCGTCTGGATGCGCTGTTTGAAGTCGGCGTTGTGGAGCAGACCGAACTCCCGGTTGTTGATCAGCTCGTGCTCCTGGCGCTCGCGCAACGCCTCGATGGTGAGCCTGAGTTGCTCCTCGGTCTGGTTCATCGGCCCGTTGTAGAGGTCGGCGACCCTCGTATGGACCCGCAGAATGGTCTGTGCGACGGAGAGTTCGTACTCGCGCGGCTTCAGTTCGTAGTCGACGAACGCGCCGGGCAGTTCCGGCTCGCCGGTGTGGTCGGCCGACATGGCGATCTCGGCCTCGCCGTGACGGTTCTGCCGCTGGAGGGGCAGTGAACTGAACTGCTGGATGTGGGCCTGGAGGCTCGGTGCAGTGGACAGCACGGCGGCGAAGTCGCCGCGGGACAGGGTGAGCAGGGTGCCGGCGGTATCGGCTGTGGCCGTGTAGTCCCACCGGGCGTCCGCGTCCAACAGGGCGTTCTCACCGAACCGGTCGCCGTCGGCGAGTACGGCGACGGCGACCTCGTCCCCGTACTTGCCGACGGAGGTCTGGCTGATGCGGCCGTGGGCGATCAGGTGGATCTGTTCGGCGGGCGTACCGCGCTCGACCAGCGTTTCGCCGGCACGGAATTCACGCTGGACGCACCGGCCGGCGATCGCGGTCAGCACCTCCACGTCCTCGAAGCCGCGCAGCAGGGCCAGTTCACCGAGTTCGCGGGGGATCACCCGGACGTCGGCACCGTCCTGAACGAACTCCACGCGTCCGTCGCCGACGGTGTAGCTCAGCCGACGGTTCACCCGGTAGGCGCCACCCTTGGCCTCCACCCAGGGGAGCGTGCGCAGCAGCCAGCGAGAGGTGATCTCCTGCATCTGCGGCGCGGACTTGGTCGTGGTGGCGAGGTTGCGGGCGGCCGCCGTGCTCAGGCTGGACTGCTGCGGCGGCTCCAGCTGTGCTTCCGGGCTGGTGTCAACAGACATCGGGCGGGGTCTCCTTCGTCAGGGCTGTGGTTGGCGTGCGTGCGCGTCACGCGGGAAACGTGCGTGCACGTCACCGGGAAAGAGGAAAAGTGGGGGCAAACGTCTGGGAATCCGTCCAGATCCCGGGAAACAGTAAAGGCCGGTGCACCCGATCAGCCCTGAGAAGCCGTGGACATTAGCTCGATGCGATGATCTTGCCCGCCGGGAGGTTTGCCGGGCCGGTCGGCGGTGCTCGGACACGGTCGGCGCTTCCCTGCGGACGGCGGCAGCCCGAGAAGGCCGGTGGCGGCCGCGAGAAAGGGCGGAGCCGTGTTCGCCGTCGGAGCGTCCGATGCCGCGTGCTCAGAAGATCGCGGTGGTCCAGGGGCTTCGTCGCTGTCGGTGAGGCGCGCGTGAGAGGCGAGGAACCCCCGTCGGCCGGTGCTGACGGGGGTTCTGCATGCGGCGACGCGTTGCGCCTTACGGTGTTCGACAGGGCTTGGCTGTGCTCCGGATCGCTGTTGCCGACCGGCATGGCGGCTGTTGGCCGTCGCTGGGACAAGGCTGCCGTAGGAGATGTGGATTTGTCGGAGAACGGTCAGATGTGGATGTGTCGAGAAGGGATGTCCTCGGGCCGGGGTCCAGGCGGGAATCCCGGCCCGATTACGGCGGGCCGGGATTCTGTGTCGTGTGCCTGGCCGGAGGGTCCCGGCCCGATTACGGCGGGCCGGGGTTCTCCGGTGTGCGCATCGGGCGGTTGCTGGTTCTAGTAGCCGCCGAAGTCGCCGCCGCCGTAGCCGCCCTCGCCGTGGTGGCGCTTGACGACGCGGAAGCTGGCGATGACTCCGTTCTTGACCTTGACGCCGTCGTTCATCTTCTCGTGGTGCTTGCCCTTCTTGTGGTCGCCCTTCTCGCAGTTGTCGTCCTCGTCCTCGTCCTTGCCCGGGCGGACGTTGTTGGCGGTGCTGCGGGGGCCGACGGTGGCGATGGGGGCTCCGTTGTCGCACACGGCTCCGCGGAAGACCTCGACCTCGTTGCGGCTGTCGTTGCGGATGTTGAAGCTCTTGGCGCCCAGGCCGCTGACGGCGACGATGCAGCCGTCGGGGCGGCCGGAGTACTCGCGCTCGTTGATGTGGATCCTGCCCTCTTCGTGGTGGCGGCGCTTGCCCTCGCGCTCGTTGCCCCGGCGCTCGTTGCCTTCGTTGCCCTTGCCTTCGTTGCCCTTGCCCGTGTTGTTGCCCTCTCCGCCCATGGGGGTCTGGGCGGGGAGGGTGACCGGGGCCACCTGGTCCTGGGCGGCGGGGGCGGCGGTGGCGTAGGTGATGCCGGTCGCGGTCAGTGCCGCGGCGGCCGCGACGGCCGTGGCGATCGCTTGGGAACGGGTCATGATCATGTCGCTTGTTCTCCTTCTCGGACTCAGAGACAGTCCCGCTGTGACAGCCGGTGCGTAATTGAACGTACTAACACCCCCTATTCCTGTCATATCGAGCAAATCGGGACTCCGGCTTCATGGGGCTGATCGGGTGTGCAGGGTTCCTCCGCGCCACTCTCGGCAGCTATCTGAAAGATCGTCAAAACTATGTAAAAGCTTGGATGCTGAGCAGCGATTAGCCCTTGCAGGTGATCTTCTGACGCCTGCTCACCCGCTGTGGCGGTGGGGCGCCGGGAAGTGTCGGCACGTCGCTGCTTGACATGTGGCCTGTCGTCAAGTGTGCGCAGAAGCCTGCGGGCGGGAATTTCTCCTGTACGGGGCGGGGTGTTGCGGGCTGATTCGTTGTGGGTTGAACGTTCACCGGGCTGCGGGTGAGGCAGTGCGACCGACTGCGGAAGGTCATGCGGGAACGGGGTGGAACGGGCCCGGCGGGGGCGGCGGCGGTGCCTGCCGCCGGCGGACCGGGTTCTCCCGGTGGCCGTCTGCTGCCGGACCAACCTGACCATGCGGCAGTTCGCGCCGTTGTTCGGCTGCTCGTGGGCCACCCCCTGCCGGGTCGTCCAGCGGCTGCGGCCACTCATGGCGATCGAGTCGGCCACCCGCCCTGCCGACGCCGTGCGACGGCTGCGGATCGTGGACGGCACCGCGATCCCGGTCCGGGACCGGAAGATCGGCGCCTCCTCACACAACCACCGCTACTCCGCGAACATGCAGGTCGTCATCGACGCCGACACCAAACTCGTGATCGCGACGGCCCGCCCGGCACCCGACAACACCGCGGACGCCAAAGCATGGCGGGACTCCGGGCCGGCGACGGTCTGCCACGGCGCAACGGTGCTCCGGGACGGCGCCTGCATCAACACCGGACTCGTCGTCCGTCGTCCCCCACCGCGAACGACCCGGCCGCCCACTCCTGCCCGGCCAGGAAACGGACAACGCGGAACATCGACGCGTGCGGGCCCGCGTGGAACGCACCCTCGCGCGCATGAAGCACTACACCATCCTCCGCGACTGCCGACAGCGCGGAAACGGCCTCCACTACGCAGTCCAAGCCGTCGCCACCCCGCACAACCACGCCCTGACGGCGTGATCCACAAAGGCGCAGAAGCCGGTTCGGCCTGCCCGGTCCCAGGCTTCCGCAAGACGCTTCAGGGCCTGGCTCTCGGACCTGGCTGTGGAGTTGTCAGGGGTGAGCGTACCCAGTAGCGCGGAACTGGCCTCCGGCTGGTGCCGGAGGCCAGTTCACTGTGGGGTCGTCGACCGGGTGCCGGGTGCCGGGTGCCGGGTGCGGGGTGCGGGTCGGCCCAGCTGATGGCGTTCAGCATCGCTTCTTCGACGTGGTCGGCGGCGTTGCGGTGGCCGAGGGCGCTCGGGTCTACGAAGGACAGCTGGTCGGACGAGGCGATGAAGCCTTCCGCCCGCTTGCCCGCGTCGCAGACGCTGTGGTTCCGGGAGGAGCCGTAGAGGTTGACGAAGCCGGCGGCTTCTGCGTGCCGGTCGACGCCACAGCGCGGCCGTGACGTCGACCGATGGTCGGGCCTCCGCTCGATGGACGTATGGCCGTCACGGACCGGCGGAATCAGTGGATCAGTGAGGCAGGGTGCCCGGGTCGGTCGCCCAGTCGGTGTCAGCGCGGTCCCTCAACCCGAACGACAGGGAGCCGCCCCGGCGCACGAGCGAGCCGTTCACCCAGGAGGAGTCGTGTTTCCTGTCGTCGAGGGTCACCGCGTCCACGTACAGGTGGGTGCGGGATGTCCCGGGAGCGTCGATCGTGATGTCCGCTCGGTCGCCGACGCCCGCGATGACGGCGTGCGGGAAGACCGGAGCACCCAGCAGCAGGTCGGCCGAGCCCGGCGCCTTCGGGTAGATGCCGAGCGCCGCGAAGACGTACCACGCCGACATCGTGCCGAGGTCGTCGTTGCCGGGGAGACCGGCCGGGCCCGTCCCGTACACGGTGTCGACGATCTGGCGGACGGTCTCCTGGGTCTTCCACGGCTTGCCCAGTGCGTTGTACATCCACGGAGCGTGGATGCCCGGCTCATTGGTGGGGTCGTAGCGCAGCTGGTCGCCGCCCCGCACGGACCAGGAGCCGTCGGGCTTGTGGAAGAAGTCGTCCAGGCGGGTCGCTGCCTTGTCGCGTCCGCCCATGGCAGTGGCAAGTCCCTGGACGTCCTGCGGCACCATCCACACATAGGTGGCGGCGCTGCCCTGGGCGAAGCCGAGACCGGAAGCGGGGTCGAACGGGGTCACCCAGGAACCGTCGGCGTTGCGGGCCTGGATGTAACCGGCGGTCGGGCCGGCCGCGGGGTTGAACACGTTCCGCCAGTAACCGCCGCGCTCGCTCAGTGTCCGGTGCTCCTCGTCACGGCCCAGCTGCTGGGCCCACTGCGCGAGAGCCGCGTCGGCGACGGAGTCCTCGAGCGTCTCGGCGGCGCCGCCCCAGCAGTGGCACTGATCCTGGGCGGCGTAGCCGGACTTCATGTACTGGGCGAGGTTGGGACGATTGCCCTCGCACTGGCCGGGACAGCCCGCGTCGGACAGCCCGGACGGGTGCGGCACGGTGGCCTGGCGGTACAGGGAGTCGAAGGCGCCCCGGACGTCGAAGTTGCGCACGCCCATCGCGTAGAACGTCGCCAGGGTGGCCGCCGAGGGGTCGCCGGTCATCACGTGGGTGGCGCCGCTGATGTGCACCCAGCGGTCCCAGATCCCGTCGTTCTGCTGCGCGAAGTTGTACAGCGACTGGGCGAAGTCACCCGCGACACGCGGCTTGAGCAGGGCGAGCAGCTGCACCTGGGCCCGGTACTGGTCCCAGCCGGAGAAGTTGCTGTACTGCGCCTTCTGGCCACGGGCGAGGGCGTGGACCTTGCGGTCCATGCCCACATAGGTGCCGTTGCGGTCGCTGATCAGGTTGGGCTGCTGCAGGGCGTGGTAGAGGGCGGTGTAGAAGGTGGTACGGCGGTCCTCGTCGCCACCGCTGATCTTGACGGACTTCAGCGCCCGGTCCCAGGCCCCCTTCCCGGCCTTCGCCACGTCCTCGACGCTCGCGTTCGGGGCGATCTCGCCGCGCAGGTTCGCCTCCGCACCGGCCAGGGAGACGTAGGAGATCCCGACGCTCATGTGGACATCGTTGTCATGCGCCGTGTCGAAGGAGACGTAACCGCCGGATCCCCGGCCGGCCCGGTCGGAGCCGGTCAGGTAGCCCTCGCCGCCGTCGGCGCTGGTGGACCCGGGGGAGAGCTGGTTGTCGCGCCAGGTACCCACGCCGGAGAAGCTGCGGTCGAAGGCGGCGGTGAAGTACAGGCGGTAGTAGCTCTTGCGGTTGTTGTTGGGGGTGCCGCCGTTGGCGCGACGACCGCAGAACGCGCCGGTCTCCACCCAGCCGGTGACCTTGTTGTGCGCGGTGTCGATGTCGACGTGGGCGTCCTCGCTGCCGTTCAGGGAGTTGGAGACCCGGAACAACAGGCTGGCGGGCTTGTCCGCGGGGAAGGTGAAGTCGGCCACGCCGGCGCGCTCGCCGACCGCCAGGTCGGTGGTGACACCCGAGTCGAGCCCCACGCGGTAGCGGCCCGGCTCGGCCGTCTCGTCGGTGTGCGAGAAGTTCGCCGCGTACTTCGCGTCCTTGGTGTCGGCGGTGGGTGAGGAGTCCACACTGCCGGCGAACGGCATGATCGGCACGTCACCAGCTGCTCCGGGGTGACACCCCGCGCCGTTGACGTGAGTGAGGGAGAAGCCCCGCAGTCGGGTGGTGTTGTAGGAGTACCCGTTGGCGGCGGCGGTGTTGGTCTGGTCGCCCGCGGTGCTGGTGGGCGACCAGGCGATCATCCCGAACGGCACATTGGCGCCGGGGTAGGTGTTGCCGCCGTTGCTGGTGCCGATGAGCGGGTCCACGTACTGAACGGGGTGAGAAACCGGGTTCGCCGCGGTGGAGTCGGCCATGGCCGCGGGACTTCCCAGGAGCGGGAGGAGCAGCCCGGCCGAGATCACGGCGACGCCCACGGCGGTGGCCGGACGGTGGTCCCGTCTTCTCCGGAACTTCTTCATGATGAAGCACTTTCCTTTCGTGCGTACTTGGAACTCCGGGTGTCCCTTGTGGAGTACAAGTTCCCGGAACGATCGTGAAGATAGACAGGAGGCGCAGGCGCGAGGAGGCCCTCGACGCTACGTCGGGTGAATTCGTCGTGAATCGTGGCCTGCCGAGGTGTGACGACCCGGCGGGTGCGGGCCGGGCCCCCGAGGGGGTGCGTGTGCGAGTCCGGCCGTGGCGCGCGCCGCCGCCCGCGGGCTGCGGCGGCACTCACACCCCGATGACCGAGCCGCAGACAGCTGAGAGTTCCGGCTCGCTCTCGCCTCGCGCTCCGGCCTGGTCCGTCGGGAGGCCGGCAACCACGGGATCGGAAGCAGGTTCTCATCGGTCAAAAAAGCTAGAAGACTTCGAAGTTGGCCATCATCGCCATGTCTTCGTGCTCCAGGTTGTGGCAGTGGAAGACGAAGCGCCCCCGGTAGTCGGTGAATCTGGTGATGACGGCGACCGCCTCGCCCGGGCTGAGATCGACGGTGTCCTTCCAGCCCGCGTCGTAGGGGCCGGGAGCCTCGCCGTTGCGGGAGAGTACCTGGAAGTGCGCCAGGTGAAGGTGGACCGGGTGGTGGAAGTCGCTCGTGAACCGCCAGACTTCCGTCGCGCCCAGCCGAGGGGTGGCGTCGGCCCGCATCGGGTCGAAGGGCCGGCCGTTGATCGTCCAGCCCTCGTCGCCCTGGTCGCGGAAGGCGAAGGTACGAGTCACCGACGCGCGCCCCGGGTCCAGACGCTCGATGCCCGACAGCCGCGCGGGCACGGCGCTGTCGTCGGTGGCGCGCCGGGCGATCCGGAAGCGCATGACCGCGGCGGTGGTGCCGCTGCCGAGCCGGTTGACGAGGGTGACCTCATCGCCGACCCGGTACCGGGAGAAGTCGACGACGACGTCGAAGCGTTCTGCGGGCGCCAGTACGATCGCGTCGTGCGCTCTCGGGGCCGCCAGCAGGCCGCCGTCGGAGCCGATCTGCACCAGGGCGCCGCCGCCCGCGGGCTGGGGGGCCAGCTCCAGCCGGTAGCGGCGTGCGTTGGAGGCATTGAGGATGCGCAGCCGGTAGCGGGCGGCGTCGACTTCCAGGACGGGCCACGGCGCACCGTTGACCAGGATCACGTCGCCCAGAACCCCTTCGACGTAGTCCTGCTGCACGCCCGGGGTGTGCAGCAGGGTCGGGTCGGTCGCGGGGTAGCGGAAGGAGCCGTCGGCGGCGAAGGCCCGGTCGGTGATCATGAGGGGCATGTCCCGGTCCCCGCGCGGCAGCGGCAGGGCCTCCTCCTCGTCGTCGTGTACGAGATGAAATCCGGCCAGTCCGCGCCAGACGGAGGCGCCGGTGAAGTCCATGCGGTGGTCGTGGTACCAGAGCGTGGCGGCCCGCTGCTGGAGGGGGTACTCGTAGACGCGTGAGCCGTGGGCCAGGCTGGCCCGGTGGTCGTGGTGCGGGAGCGGGCCGGTGAACCCGTCCGGCAGGATCAGATCGGTGGGGTAGCCGTCGCCGGCCGACGGGGTGTGGCCGCCGTGCAGGTGTACGACGGCGGGCACAGGAAGCGCGTTGCGGTGACGGACGACGGTCCGCCGACCGCTGCGGGAGACGAGGGTGGGCCCGGGGAAGATCCCCTCGTACCCCCAGATCTCGGTGGTGTGGCCGGACAGGATCTCCTGGGTCGCGGCCTTCTGCGTCACTTCGTAGTAGTCGGTGGTGGCGTCCTGACGCGGGGTCAGTACCGGCGGTACCGGCAGCGGGACCCGGTACGGGGCGGGCAGTGGGAGCAGGCTGCGCAGCAGTTCCCCGGTCTGGACGCCGGTGGCCAGCCGCGGTATCTGTGTGCCCACCGCTGCCAGGGCGGCCGCCCCGCCCAGGGCGCCGAGGAGGCGGCGGCGCGGTATCGCCGGCCTCACGAGACCTCCTTCGCGGGTCGTGACGCCTCCGGGGACGTGCCGGGCCGCGGCACCCTCCCGGACATTGACTCGGCGTCACCGGGCGCGGCCGGGACGGGGCCCGGGGGCAGGTGCCGCCACACCTGGATCAGGAGCAGCAGCCCGGCGGCAATGAGCGTCACGCCCAGCGGGACGTGCACCCCCAGGGTCCGCTGGTAGCCGAGGACGGCCTGCCCGGCCTCGGCCCCGAGCATCACGGCGCTGACCGCGGCCGGCCAGCCCGGGCCATGGCCGGGGCGCCAGTACAGCACCGCCACCACGACCTGCACGAGGCCGACGGCGACGATGACGTCGGCGTCGACCGCGTGCGCGGTGAGCATGTCGTAGTCGCCGGACAGGAACCGCCCGGCGAGGACTGCCTGGGTGAACAGGGTCGCGGTGTGCACCGTCGTCACCGCGCGCAGTGCACCGCGGGCCCGCGCGGGGCGCCGTCGCGGGTCTGACGACTCGCGCGTTCCGGTGCCGCCGGGCTCGGCGGAGGCCAACGACGGCTGCATGGGCGTCTCCCCTGGGCAGTGGGTGATCGGCACGCAACCGTAGTCCGCGCCCACATGCGCGTCTACGCCTGGACGTAGAGGGCCGAGCCGCCCGCTCTCGGACGGCTCCCTGATCTCCGCGTGCAGAGTGGTCCGGGCGCAGGGCATCACACCGGTCATCGCCCGCCGCGGAGTACAGCACGGCTCCGGCCTCGGTGTTCACCGCTGGGTTGTCGAGCGCACCGTCGCCTGGTTCCACGGCTTTTGACGCCTTCGCGTCCGCTGCGAAAGACGCGACGACATCCACGAAGCCACGGCCTCTTCGCGGTGGGGTGCGGTGGCGGCGCCGTGTTCGTCCTTGCCGCCGCAGGCGACCGTGGTGCCGACCCTCTCGGAGCCATGGGGTAAACGCCAAGAGGGCCCGGGACAGCCTTTAGGCGCAGGCGTTCCAGCCCACCGAGGCGCGGTGGTGGCGCCCCGTACGGCCATGACCTTCCGGCTTGGATGCGGCCGGGTTGGGGGTATTGGTTTGGATCTCTTCCGAGAGGATCTCCGCTTCGTCAAGGTCTACGGCCGGAGTGCTGGGAGCTCGTCCGGCACAGTTCCTGACCCACGAGTGTGATCATGGACTGCTGGGTGTCCTGGCCGCCGTCACTCGTGACGTACACCGCGACGGTCCGGGCCCCGTCTCTGGTGGCGCCACCCCAGGTGACATAGCCGAGGAGTTCGCCCCGATGGCCGAAGTAGCTGCCTCCACAGGGCAACGGAATCTCGGCAAGGCCGAGTCCATATCTCACGCCCAGCTCGGGCGCGGGCACGGTGGTCGTCATCTCGTCGAGCTGCGCCGGAGCCAACAGACGGCCGCCGAGCAGCGCGGCGTAGAACCGGTTCAGGTCATGCACGGTGCTGACGATCGAGCCGGAGCCGACGGCCATACTCGAATTGAGCTCCGTGACGTCGATGCCGCTGTCGGTGCCGAACGCGGCATAGCCCTGGGCGTGCGGGCCCGGGATGGAAGGGAAGACACCGGGCGTACTGGTGTCCCTCAGGTCGAGGGGGCGGACGATCCGGTCCTTCACCTCCTGTTCCCAACTCCGGCCGACGGCCTTGTGGATGATCATCGCGGCGAGAATGTAATTGGTGTTGGAGTACGACCAGCCATCGCCCGGGGAGAACGTGGGAGCGTGCCGCATCGCCAGGCCCACCAGCTCCTCGGGGGTGTACGTGCGAAACCGCTCGGCGCGATAGCCGTCCGCGCTGTTCAACGCGGATATATCCGGCCCGACATCAGGGATGCCGCTGGTGTGCTGCAGCAACTGCCGCACAGTGATCCGGCTGCCGTCGTTGCCGTTGCCCCGGACCACGCCGGGCAGCCACTGCTCGACGGTGTCCTCCAGGGACATTCGCCCCTCGCCGACGAGTTGCAGCACAATCGCGGCGGTGAAGGTTTTGGTGGAACTGCCGATCCGGAACCTGCCCTCCCGGGGCATCTTTCTCTTTGTGTTCATCTCGGCCGTCCCGGCGTACGCGCTGTCGCGTGCGTCCGCTGACGTCACCTCGGCGTGCACACCGACGGCCCCGGTGTCGCGGATCGCCTCAACCTGCCGTTGGAGCGGATCGGTCGGCTGCGGCTTCGCCGCCGCCGTGGGCGCGATGGATGCGGCGAGGACAGCTGTGGCCAGGCTGGTCAGGACGAGCAGGTCTCGCCGACGCCTTCTTGACCCCTGCATGACGACCTCTTCTCCGTTCGAGTTGCGCGCGTTCAGGGACCGTTCAGGCTGCGGCCCGCGACTGTGTCGCCCCCGGAGCCGGCGGTCGGCGACCATCCCACCAGCGAAGGAGGGATCGCCCCATCCGGCTTTCCCCCTGATGTACCGGTGCACTGTCCTCAGGGCAGAGCAGGGGGTTACCCCTCCATGGATGCTGAGGCTCGACCCCGTCCAGCAAGATCGTGATCTTGCCGATGGTGGGTGGCTGAGCGCGATAGCTGCCACCGGCCTCCCGCTTCGGTCTCCCGTCCGCATGGCCAGCCCGGCGGGAGACACGCACCGGCACTCGTGTCGATCCCCCCAGGGTGGGACAACGCTTCGCGTCAAGTTGCCGACAGCCAGGGCACTCCTGCCCCGCTCGTGCAAGCAGACAGGATTTGAAACACCTAGTTTTCGTCTTATTTGACATCAAGGCATGTCTTCACTCATCCCATTGGCCCATATCGTCGTGGAGCACGACAGTTGCCGGTGATTCAGGGAAAGGGCGTGCTCGGCATGGCGGATTGGGTGAAAGTCGCGGGCAGTCTCAGCGCCGTCTCGGCGGGGTCCAGAACGACGCTGTGGGGCGTGAACGGGGCGACCGCCATCTATCGGTACACGAACTACGACGCCAACCCGTTCATCAACATCCCCGGGGGGTTGAGTGACATCGGTGCCGCGGCAGACGGCACCGTGTGGGGGGTCAACGGCAACAACCAGATCTACCGGTACGCCGGAGACCAGGGGTCCACGAACTGGGTGGGCATCAACGGGAGTCTGGTCCGCATCGATGCGGGATCCAGGACGAATGTGTGGGGCGTGGACTCCGCCGGTGCCATCTACCGGTACACCAACAACGACGCCAACCCGTGGATCAAGATCCCTGGCGTCGCCGTCGACATCGGCACGGGTGCCGACGGCACCGTATGGCACGTCAACGGCGGCAACCAGATCTACCGGTACATCGGGGACCAGGACAGCTCGACCACGTGGAAGAGCGTCCCCGGCAGTCTCAAGCGCATCGCGGTGGGCTCCAGGACGAACGTGTGGGGCGTCGATCCGGCCGGCAGCATCTACCGGTACACCAACAACGATTCCAGTGGCGCCAACCCGTGGATCAAGATTCCCGGCGTCGCCACCGACATCGCCGCGGGCGCCGACGGTACTGCGTGGCACGTCAACAGCGCCGGCGAGATCTACCGGTACATCGGCGACCAGCCGAGCTGATTCCGGCTCCGTGCGGGCCTCTTGCCGGGATGGGCCGGGGCCCGCCCGGACGACTCGGCCGTCCTCCGCGTCGTCGGGTTCGTGCAGGGAGCCGCAGGCCCGCGCCCGGCCCGGCGCCTCATCCCGGTCAGCCATCCGGCCGCCCCGCGAGGACACCCACGGGCCGCACCCGGCACGCGAGGGCGACCGGCAGGCGCACCACCCGCAGCAGTCCGGGCCGCACCGCGGACGAGACTGCGGCGGTCCTCGCTCGCGGCGGACATGCCCGTGCTCACGCGCCGGCCGGACCGGTGCGGCGGGTGCGCCATCTCTCCGCGCAACCGGGGAACTGCATACGGTTCGGGTTCGACTGCCGAGAGGACGCGCGCCTCTTCGCGCGCGGTGGGGCCGGGGCCGCCCCGGCGCGGGAGCGGCCCCGGTGTGCGCTAGGCGGCCGGTGCCAGGGCCTTTGCCTCGTCGCGCTCCAGCTGTGCGGTCAGGGCGGTACGCGCGCGGGCCACCCGGGAGCGGACCGTGCCGACCGGGCAGCCCGCCGCGCGGGCGGCCTCGGCGTAGGAGAGCCCGAGCAACTGGGTGAGGACGAACGCCTGTCGGCGGTCGTACGGGAGCGCGGCCAGGAGTTCCTGGAGCGCCACCCCTTCATCGAAGCCGGGCAGACCTGTCGGCTGGGCGCGCTCGACGGTCGCGCGCCAGTCGTCGGTGTCGGCGAGCAGGGGACGCGCGGCGGCCCTGCGGAAGTCGTCGACGACGGCGCGGCGCGCGATGGTGAGGAGCCAGGTACGGGCCGAGGAGCGGCCCTCGAAGCGGTGCAGGGTGCGCAGCGCGCGCAGGAACGTGTCCTGCGCGAGGTCCTCGGCGGCCTGCGGGTCGGCGGACAGGTGGGCCACGTACCGCACGACGTCGCGGTGCAGGGCCCGCACGAAGGCGTCGGCGGCCTCGCGGTCCCCGGCGCGGGCGGCGAGCGCCCAGCCGGTCGAGACGGTGTCCTCCGCCGTCCTGTCGCGCGGGACGGAGGCGCACTGTGACCCGCGCAGGGCGGGCAGTGTGGTGTTCATCGCCAGGTGTGTCCTTCACGGATCGGTCCGGCACCCGGGCGTCCGGTCACGGCGCGGGGTCGCGCGCCGGGGTTACGGCGCGCGTGGCGGCGCACGGGACGGGTCCGGGTCTCCGGTGAATGGGGCACCCGGGCCCTTCGGGGCCGGGTGTGCCGGAGGACTCCCGCTGCGTGCGGGTACGGCGGCGGGCCGGTCGGCGACCGGTCGCGTGCCAGGGTGTGTACGTCCTCCGGAATGCCTGCCGCGTCCTCAGAACGCGGCGAGCACCCCGGGCGGCCCGCGCCGGTCCCGCGCGCGAGCGCACCGCAGGCCCAGCGGCAGCCGGTCGCTCAGACCCCGGTGGGGGCGCAGGCGGCGGCGCGGGGCCGGCAACGGCGCTGTGAGGAGGGGGTGAAGGGGAGCGAGCAGCCGGCCCGCGACCGCGCGCAGGACCTGGAAAGCGGCGCGTTCGCCACGGGCCAGCCACACGCCGCAGACGAGGGCGGCGAGGACATGCGCGGCGAGCATCCCCGTCGAGGACATTCCGGCCATGTCGTGGCCCATGTGGCCCACCGAGCCCAGGTGGCCCGTGGCGGAGGCGTGATCCATGCCGGCCATGTGTTCCATGCCGGTCATCGCGCCGCTCGCGGCCGAGTGGTCCATGCCCGCCATGTGGTCCATGCCCGTCATGGTGTCCGTCGGCGCCGCACCCGCTCCGGCGTCGTACGAGCCCGTACCCCCGACGGTTCCGAGGGCGGACTGCGCGGCGGTGAAGGCGTTGTGCAGCACGCCCTGGGTCGCGACGGCGAGGCCCGTGACGAGCCAGGGTCCTCGCTCGCGGGCGGCGAACCACCAGCCGGGAACCGCGAGCGCGAGGAAGCCGACGGCGAGCACCCAGAAGGGGATCGGTGCCTCGGACATGAGAACGTGCCCGGTCGCGGCGAGCGTGACGGAGACGACGGCGAACATCGCCGCCCTCACCGAGCGTCCGACCGGTCCCGCTTCCATGGCGCCTCATCCTCCCATCGCGGAGGGCCGGGCGACATGGCAGGGCGTCCGGCTTGCCTTCAATGCCGGAAAAGCGACTGCTGGAGCGGAGTTCCGGCATATGCGGCGGGAACAGGCGGCGGTGCGGGGCATGGTGCTACGGGCGAAGAGGGCGGTCCGTCTCCGTACCCGGCCGGACCACCACCGCCCGGACCCTCAACGGCTTCCCGTGCGCGAAGTGCAGCGTGAAGGAGACCTCTCCGCCGGCCCGCCATTTCCCCTTCGGCCGTACGGTCACGTCGATCCCGTGCGGAGCCATCGTGAGCCCGTCCTCGGCCGGGACGGTGGCGGAGTCCACCGGCTGCCGGTAGGCGGAGCCGAAGGACGTCATGCGGTGTCGGCTCAGCGCGGGAGGCGCGGCCGTGTCGCGCGAGGCGACCTTCACGAGCCGGTCGGCGGAGCCGCCGTCGTTGGTGAGGACGAAGAAGGCGGCGGTCTCCGGCGTCGAGCCGAGCGGCTGGTAGACGTACGCATTCGCGACGGCCACGTGCGGCGGGCTCCCGGCACGTCCGCTCGCCGCCCAGGTGCCGAGACCGCAGAGGGCGAGGGCGCAGGCGAGGACGGGAACGCCGACGGCGGCGAGCGGGGCGCGCAGGCGCGCGGAGGGAACGGGCATCAGAACGCCGCCCTCGGGGAGGGGCGCCGGCGCCGCGCCACGGTGGCGGAGGGCTGCCAGCGGCGCAGGCGGAGGCTGCCGAGGACGACGAGGACCGAGCTGAGGGACATCGCGGCGGCGGCGAGCATCGGGTCGAGCAGACCCACCATGGCGAGCGGGACGGTGACGACGTTGTAGCCGAAGGCCCACAGCAGGTTGCCACGGATGGTGGCGAGGGTGCGGCGGGCGAGGCGTACGGCGTCGGCGAGGGCTTCGATGTCGTCGCGGACGAGGGTGACGTCGGCGGCACCGATGGCGACATCGGTGCCGGTGCCCATCGCGATGCCGAGGTCCGCCCCGGCGAGTGCCGCCGCGTCATTGACGCCGTCCCCCACGACCGCGACCCGCTTCCCCTCCGCGCGCAGCGCACGGACGAGCTCCGCTTTGCGCTCGGGGGTGCAGCGGGAGTACGTCTCGTCGATGCCCAGCGCGGCGGCGACGGCCCGGGCGGGCTCTTCCCGGTCCCCGGTGGCGAGGACGGGGTGCACACCGAGGCGGCGGAGCCGGTCCACGGCGTGATAGCTGCCGGGGCGTACGACATCGCCGAGCCCGAGAACGGCCTCGGGCCGCCCGTCGACACGTACCAGGACGGGGGTGTGGGCGGCTTCCAGGGCGGTGGCGAGGGCCGCGCCCAGCTCCTCGGGCAGTTCGCCCTCGGGGGCGCCGACCTCGACGAGCCACCCGTCCACGTGTCCGCGCACGCCGTTGCCGGGCGTCGCGGTGAAACCGCTGAGTGCGTCGGGCCGTACCGCGCCCTCGGCGAGGGAGCGCTCGGCGTGGCGGACGAGGGCCCGGCCGAGCGGGTGCTCGGAGCCGGTCTCGACGGTCGCCGCGAGCCGCAGCACCTCCTGTGCGCCGGGGCCTTCCGCACGCGCGGTGAGGGCGGTGACGGTGAGGTGCCCGGAGGTGAGGGTGCCGGTCTTGTCGAGGACGACGGTGTCGATCCGCCGAAGGGTTTCGAGGGCTTGCGGTCCCTTGACGAGGACGCCGAGCTGGGCGCCTCTGCCGGTGGCCGCCATGAGGGCGGTGGGGGTCGCGAGCCCGAGCGCGCAGGGGCAGGCGACGACGAGGACGGCGACGCACGCCGTGAAGGCGGGCTGCGGGTCCGCGCCCGCGCCGAGCCAGAAGCCGAGCACGGTGACCGCGAGGGTGAGAACGACCGGTACGAACACCCCGGCCACGGTGTCGGCGAGCCGCTGGGCGCGGGCCTTCCCGGCCTGGGCCTCGGTGACGAGGGCCGTGATGCGGGAGAGCCGGGTGTCGGCGCCGACGGCCGTCGCGCGTACGAGCAGGAGCCCGCCCGCGTTGACCGAGCCGCCCGTGACGGCGGAGCCGGCCGCGACCTCCACGGGCCGCGTCTCGCCGGTCACGAGGGACAGATCCACGGCGGACGCGCCCTCCACGACCTCGCCGTCCGTCGCGACACGCTCCCCGGGACGTACGAGGAAGACCTGGCCCACCGCGAGGCGCGCGGCCGGGACGGTGCGCTCCACGGCTCCGTTCTGCACCGTCACCTCCTTCACGCCGAGCTCGGCGAGCGCACGCAGGGCGGCCGAGGTGCCGCGCCGGGCGCGGACCTCCAGGTGGCGGCCGAGGAGGACGAAGAGCGGTACGCCGACGGCCGCTTCGAGATAGACGTGCGCCGTCCCGTCCGACGCGGTGGGCAGCAGCGTGAAGGGCATCCGCATGCCGGGGGCGCCGGCACCGCCGAGGAAGAGCGCGTACGAGGACCAGCCGAAGGAGGCGAGCACGCCGAGCGAGACGAGCGTGTCCATCGTCGCCGCGCCGTGCCGCAGCCCGCGCCAGGCCCGCTGGTGGAAGGGCCACGCGCTCCAGAGGGCGACGGGCGCGGCGAGCACGAAGCACAGCCACTGCCAGTTGCGGAACTGGAGCGAGGGCACCATCGACAGGACGAGGACGGGGACGGCGAGCAGCGCGGTGACCAGCAGCCGCTGCGGGACACCCGGACCGGTCGCCTCGTCGTCCCGGTCCTCCTCGGACGCGGGCGGCTCGGGGAGACGGGCGGTGTACCCGCCCTTCTCGACGGCGGCGACGAGCGCGTCCGTACCGAGATCCGCCGGGTGCTCGACGCGGGCCGTCCCGGTCGCGAGATTGACGGTGGCGCGCACGCCCTCCAGGGCGCCGAGCTTCTTCTCGACCCTGCGCACGCAGGCCGCGCACGTCATGCCGCCGACGACCAGATCGGTCGTGGCGAGCGTGCGCGGAGCGGTCTCCCGGCCCATCAGTGGCCCATCCCGCTCATGCCGCCCATGTCGTGCGAGCCCGGGTCGTCATCCTGGTGCGAGACCCCGCGCATGTCGGGGGCGACGGGCCCGGCGAGGTGCCCCACCCCGTACGAGACGGCGAAGAGCGTGACGAGCAGAAGCAGGAAGCCCCCGAGCGGCGCGTACGGCACGGGGGTGGAACGCCATCCGGCGGACGGCGTCACAGAGTGGTCCATGAGGGAGGCTCCGGCGAGAGTGCGGGTCGTACGGTCCAGAGGTCGGCCGGACCGGGCCGCGAGTTCCTCCGCAGTCGGGTGACGTGCGTCACATAACGGACACCTGTCACGCGTGTCCCAGGAGCATCACGGTCCGGGACGCGCGTCCGGCGCCCGGGGTCGCACGAGCCGCAGCCCGTGCGCCGATCCCCGCGGATCACACCATCACGACGAACATCACCGCCATGCCCAGAGCCATCAGCCCGTGACAGCCCAGGTCCCATGCGGTGCGCACCGCGTCGTCCGAGGCCGCGCCGCTCGTCGTGCGGGGCGCGAGGCGGCCCCTGTCGAAACCCTTCGCGAGCCACCACAGCGCGAGCGCCAGCAGAACGAGGGCGAGCAGTCCCGCGCTCCAGCGGTCGCCGGTGCCGCTGAGCGTCATCGTCGCGGTCGCGCCCGGGGCCGACATGTCCATCCCGGGCATGTCGTGCGCGTGGCCCCCGCCTGTCGCGCCCGTGGACATGCCCGAGGACATCGCGGCGACCATCCACGCCATCGCTCCGGTCATCGCGGCGTGGGGCAGTGCGTTCACGAGGGTGCGCGCCCGGGGTTCGGGTCCGCCCGGCGGAGCGAGGGCGATCAGCACGAACCAGATTGCGGCGGCGGAGAAGAAGACCACCTGCGGCGTGCCGGGCAGGTCCATGCCCCAGGGCCAGGACATCGCGAGCATGGCGAGGGCCATGACCGCGTGCAGAGCGTGGGCGAGCCGCTCGGTCCACGAGTGGGAGCGGGCTGCGAGGGCGCGCCACAGGCCGTAGGCGGCGAGCGCGCAGAAGAGCAGCGTCAGAATCCAGCGCAGCCCGGTGGCGGCGATCAACGGGCCGTCTCCTTCGGTGTCTCGGCGCGCGCTTCCGCGCGCTCGCACGCGCGTCGGCGTGCCTGCGCGACCGCCAGGTCCCCGAGCAGGAAGCAGACCAGGGGCAGCCCGAACAGCGGCAGGTGGTAAGCGAGGACGGCCGCCACGACGACGAGCGGCGCCATGACCCCGCCCGGCACCCGGCGCCAGGCTCCCCGCGCCGGTGCGCGGCCGAGCCGCGTCCCACTCGCCCGGGTGGGCCTGCGCAGCCACCACATGCGGTAGCCCCAGAAGAGCATCCCGATGAGCGCGACGGCGATGAGCGCGAGGACGATCTGGTTGGCGAGACCGAAGAGCAGGCCCATGTGGGCGTCGATGCCCCAGCGGGTGAGCTTGGCGAGGACGGGGAAGTCGTCGAAGAGCAGCTTGTCCGTGACCTTGCCGGTGGCCGGGTCGATCGCGATCGAGTCCTGCTGCTCCGGCCAGTGCCGCGTGTTCTCGCGGACGACGTACGCGCTCCTGGTGTCCGCGGGCGGGCTGATGACCAGCTTGCCGCGCAGCCCCTCGGAGCGTGCGATGCGGACGGCTTCGTCGAGATCGACCTTCGCGGCGGTGGCATCCGCGGAGGCGCCACCCGAGTCCGCCCCCGTCGAGCCGCCGTGCGTGCCGTGACCGAGGTCCGAGGAGACGGAGGGCGTCGCCCCGCCCAGCGAGTCCTGGATCTTGCCGATGTTCGCGCCCGCGTGTGCCGACCAGGTCAGCCCGGTTGCCGAGAGGCCGAGGAAGCCGATCGACACCCACAGCCCGACCGCCCCGTGCCAGGACAGCGTGCGCCCGCGCCCCTTCGGGCCCCGGCGCGGCACGAACAGCTTGCGCAGCCGCTCCCGGCTGCGCGGCGCTCCGAGCCACAGCGCCAGCCCGCCGAGCACCTCTACCCACAGCCAGCTCGCGGCGATCTCGCTGTAGTTGCGGCCGAAGTCGCCGAGGTTCAGGGTGCGGTGCAGCCCGTCGAACCAGGACCGTACGGGCAGCCACTCGCCGAAGGTGCGCAGCGTGCCGAGCACCTTGGCGTCGTACGGATCGACGAACGCGGTCTGTGTGCAGCCCTCGGGCAATCCCTTGACGTCGAAGGTGACCCGGGTCGTGTCGCTGTCCCCCGCACCCCTGGTGACGGAGACGAGCCGCCCGCCGGGTATCGCCTCGCGGGCGGCGTCCACCTGAGCGGTGAGCGGCTTCTGCTCGCCGTGCGGGGTGACCTTCAACTCGTGGCGGTAGGCGACGGACTCGATCTGCGGGGTGGCCGTGTAGAGCAGTCCGGTGACGGCCGCGACGAGCAGGAACGGGCCGATGAGGATGCCCGCGTAGAAGTGCAGGCGGAGCAGGAGGGGGCGCAACCCGCTCCAGGTGCCGCCGCCGTTGCTCGGCGCGGACGTGGTGAATTCCTCGACCGGGGAGGTCTCCTCGGCCGAGCGTTGCCGGGGCGGTGGTGACGCGGCAGGCGTGGTCTCGGTCATCGATTCTTCCTCGTGCGTGGACCGGTGGGGACGGTGACGTACAGAAGTCGGTGCGAAAGGTGCGCGAGTTCCCGCGCGCAGGTGTGACGCAGGCCGCAGATCGGTGAGCGGTGCTGCCGCGCGTCCGGACCGACCTGTGACCGGGGGTAGTCCGCACCCCGGGCGCCGTCCCAGGTCCGGTCGCGCCGGGCGTACGGCCTTCCCCGCGCCCACCGCGCCGGCAATCGCCTGCGTCACGTACATCACACCCCGACCGCCGGGAACTTCCCCGCCTCTGCCCCCGACTCCTGCAACAGCGCCTTGACGCGCCCACTTGATCACCGAGGAGAACCCCATGCCGACATGTAGGCCGGCAGCCATCGCTCTCGCCGCCCTGCTGTGCCTCGCCGCGGCCGGCTGTTCCGAATCGGACTCCGGCTCCGGCGCGGACGGCAAGAAGACGGGTGCCGACCAGAAGACGTCCCCCGCCGCGCGGGGCGATTACCCCGTCACTCTCAAGAACTGCGGGCTGAACCAGAAGTTCGACAAGGCCCCCAGCCGGGTCGTCGTGATGAACGGGGCCTCGGTCGCCGAGGTGTCCACGCTGCTCGCCCTCGGCCAGGGGGACCGGATCGTCTCCAACCAGCAGTCCTACGGCATGTCCGAAGTCCCCGGGCGCGCCGAAGAGATGAAGAAGCTGCCCACGGGCGGGGTGAAACCGAACGACGCCTTCGACATCCCGCGCGAGGCCATGATCGGTCTGCGTCCCGACTTCGTGCTCTCCACCACGTCCTACGGTTTCGACGCCGAGAACGGCTTCGCCACCCGCGAACAGCTCGAGGAGGTCGGGGCGCGCACCTACGTCTCGCCCGAGGGCTGCGGCCAGGACAACCTGAACATGACGATCGACGACAGCTACGCACTGCTGCGGGACATGGGCAAGGTCTTCGGCGTCGAGGACAGGGCCGAGAAGCTCGTCGCCACCGAACGGCGGAACATCGCCGACGTGGCGGAGAGGATCGGCGAAGCGAAGAAGCCGAAGGTCATGGTCATCTTCTCCAACATGACCATGGGCGGCAACGACTTCAGTTCCGTCGCCGCCCACGGCATCTACAACGACATCCTTGCCAGGGCCGGCGGCAGCAACGCTTTCGCGAGCGCGTCGAGGACCTCCTTCGCCGACCTCAGCAAGGAGAAGGTCGCCGCCACCGACGTGGACGCCCTCGTGGTCGTCAGCTACAACGACCCGGACCCGACGGCATACGCGAAGAAGCTGCTCAAGGAGTTCCCCCAGTGGCCCGCAGCCAAGAAGAACAAGTTCGTGGTGCTGTCCGACTCCATGTACCTCGGCCCCAGCAACGACGTGGCGGTCGAGAAGATCGCCAGGATGCTGCATCCCGACGTCTTCTGAGCCGTCTCCCGTTGTGGGCCTGCGTCCTCGTGCTCACCGCCGCGCTGCTGGTCTCGATGGTCCTCGCCGTCGGCATCGGCACGGTCGGCGTGCCGGTCGGTGACGTGTGGACGGTCCTCGTCCACCACGTCACCGGCCGGGGGCCCGTGGACGACGTCGCCCTCGACCAGATCGTCTGGCAGTTCCGCACCCCGCGTGTCGTCCTCGCGGCGGTCGTGGGGGCGGGACTCGCCGTCTCCGGCGCTGTCCTGCAGACCCTTGTCTCCAACCCGCTCGCCGATCCCACGGTCCTCGGTTTCTCGCACGGAGCTTCGCTGGGCGCGGTCCTCGTGATCACGCTCGGCGGGGCGGGCCTCGGCGGACTCGGCGTCTCCGGGGCGGCGTTCGTGGGGGCACTCCTGGCGGGGATGCTGGTCTTCGCGCTCGGACAACGCAGGGGACGGCTCGCGCCCACGCGGCTCGTGCTCGCCGGGGTCGCGGTCGGCTACGTGCTGCTGTCGGCGACGAGCTTCGTGCAACTGCGGGCCACACCGACCGAGCTGCGCGGCGTCATGTTCTGGATGCTGGGCAGCGTCTCCGGCGCCCGCTGGAGTCAACTGCCCACCGTCACGGCCGTGGTGGCACTCGGGGTGGCGTTGCTCTCCTTCTTCGGGCGGCGTCTGAACGCGCTGCTCGCGGGGGACGAGTCGGCGACGTCGCTCGGCGTGGACGTGCACCGCACCCGTGCGGTGCTGCTCGTGGTGAGCGCACTCCTGACCGGGACCGTCATCGCCGTCGCGGGCGGCATCGGCTTCGTCGGCCTGATGATCCCGCACCTGATACGGCTCGCCCTCGGTGCCGACCATCGCAGGCTGCTCCCGCTGAGCGCACTCCTCGGGGCCGTCTACCTCGTACTGGTCGACCTGCTCTCCCGTACCCTCAACCGGCCCAACGAGCTCCCGTTGGGCATCCTCACCGCACTGCTCGGCGCACCGTTCTTCCTCTGGCTGCTGCGCCGCAACAAGGGGCTCGACGCCGCATGAGACTCACCGTGGACGGCCTCCACGTCACCCTCGACGACACCCCGGTCCTGCACGACATCGGACTGGACGTGTCACCAGGCCAGATCGTCGGCCTCGTCGGCCCCAACGGGAGCGGCAAGTCCACCCTGCTGCGTGCCGTCTACCGTTCGCTGCGGCCCGTCGCGGGGGTCGTCGAGGTGAGCGGGCGGGATGTGTGGCGGCTCTCCTCGCGGGCCGCCGCCCGGCACACCGCCGCCGTCCTCCAGGACGGCGCGGGCGCGGGCGGCCTCACCGTCGTCGAGACAGTGGCGCTCGGCCGCACCCCACACCACGGGGTGCTGGGGCGCGACGGCGAGAGCGACCGGCGCGCGGTCGTCGGGGCGATGGAGAGCTGCGGCATCGCGCCGCTCGCCGACCGCGACCTCTCCTCGCTCTCCGGCGGCGAGCGCCAGCGCGTCCTGCTCGCCCGAGCCCTCGCCCAGGCCCCGGAACTCCTCGTCCTGGACGAACTGACCAACCACCTCGACATCCGGGCCCGGTTCGAACTTCTCGGCCTGATCCGGAACACCGGCGTCACGACCCTTGCCGTGCTGCACGACCTCGATCTGGCCGCCCGGCTCTGCAACGGCCTCGTCGTCCTGCACGACGGCCGTGTCGTCGCCGCGGGCCCGGTCCTCGACGTCCTCACTCCGGACCTCTTTCACGAGGTCTTCGGTGTCCGCGCACGCGCCGAACGACACCCCGACGGCGTCATCCGGGTCACGTACGAGGCGGACCCGCTCGCGGCGACTCGATCCCGGGCGACGCCCAAGGACACGATGGCGCAAGCTGACGGTGAGTGGGCGCGTGAGCAGCAGAAAGAGTCAGGCGATGCAGCGGTGGTGTGCGACGACCATCACTGAGGACGATCCACTGGTGCTCGTTGCGGACGGCGCGACCCCGGCCCTGCGCTCATACCGGCCGGCTGCCCGACGGCGGCCGGCCCGAGAAGCTGTCGGATTCATCTGATGCGGCGTGCACCGCAGGCCGTGATCGCCGTTTGGCCGAACCGGCGATCGTCGCGACCGTTGAGTTCGCACTGGACTGCGCTTGGTGGTGGAGCCGGGCGGGCGAGTTCTCACCTGTCCCGCAATACGCGGAATCAATGTGTCCTTCGACCGTCTTTGTGATCCCGAGGTGCCAAGATGCCGTCCTCCCTGTCCGGGGCCAAATCCGATCCAGCGGCTGACGCATCCGGAGCGAGTATCAGAGCTTTTCTCGATGTGCGGGAAGCGGTCGACCACCTCGGGATGTCCCCTCACACCCTGTTCGTCCGGCCGCACCGTCGCCAGGGGCCGCCACGTTTCCGGAGGGGAGTCCGCGGCCGGGTCGTGCACAGGCCGGTGTTGCTCGACGCCCGGGTGCGCATGCAGGAGCAATCGGATTCCCGCTCCAACTCGGAATCGAGCCCTCTATCGAGCCCCATCGAAGCAGGTGCGCAACGGCGCGCGCATTCTGCGACCAAGGGCTGTGCGGCCCTGACTTCGGTCCGTGGAACTCCAGAGATGTGAGCCGTATAGCCTGAGAAAATGCTTACCGAAGTCACAGCGACCCGCTATGTCACGCCCTTGCGGGAGGGCGGATCGTTGCCAGGAATCGTCGAGGCCGACGACCTCGGCACCTACGTCATGAAATTCACCGGCGCCGGACAGGGGCGCAAGACCCTGGTCGCGGAGGTCATCTGCGGACAGCTCGGCCGTCGGCTCGGCCTGCGCGTCCCCGATCTCGTGCAGATCCAGCTCGACCCGGTCATCGGGCTCGCCGAGCCCGACCAGGAGGTGCAGGAACTCCTGAAGGCCAGTGGCGGGCTCAACCTGGGGATGGACTTCCTGCCGGGATCCATCGGCTTCGACTCGCTCGCCTACCAGGTGGACTCCCGGGAAGCCGGACGGGTCGTCTGGTTCGACGCCCTGATCAACAACGTCGACCGTTCCTGGCGCAATCCGAACATGTTGATCTGGCACGGCGATCTGTGGCTCATCGATCACGGCGCCACCATGATCTGGCATCACAACTGGCCCGGAGCCCAGACCTCCGCCGCCAAGCCGTACAACGCCTCGGACCACGCGCTCGCCCCCTTCGCGCCCGATGTCGCGGCAGCCGCCGCCGAGCTCGCTCCGCTGGTCACGGAGGAACTGCTCACCGAGGTCACGGCCGACGTCCCCGACGAGTGGCTGGTGGACGAGCCCGGCTTCGATTCCACGGACGAGCTGCGCCGCGCCTATGTGGAGGCACTGCTGCCGCGTGCCGCGACCATCCATGAGCGGATCACGATGGAGGCCCCCACCGAACCCAAGCCCTCCCAGGCCCCCGGTTGGCTCACCGAGCACCTCACCCCGTGGCCGCATCCCACCAAGAAGAGCGACAAGGACGGCCAGCGGTGAGTGAGCGCGATGTCTTCGAGTACGCGCTGCTGCGCGTGGTGCCGCGGGTGCAGCGCGGCGAGTTCTTCAACGCGGGCGTGGTCGTCTACTGCCGCGCGCGGGGTTTCGTCGGCGCCCGTACCCATCTCGACGAGGCCAAGCTGAAGGCCCTGGACCCGAACGCCGACGTGGTCGGTGTACAGGCCGCCCTGCACGCGGTGGAGGGAGTCTGCCGCGGCGGTACGGACGCGGGCCAGGCGGCCGGTGACGACGCGGGCCGCCGCTTCCGCTGGCTGATCGCGCCGCGCTCCACCGTCATCCAGCCGAGCCCCGTGCACAGCGGCCTCACGAACGACCCGGAAGCCGAGGTCACGCGGCTGCTCGATCTGCTCGTCCGCTGATCCTCCAGCCCCGCGGCGCCGCACCCGACCACCGAGGCGGCGGCGCCTGCGGGTGTGACATGCGCCCCCGTGGCCGTGGGCCGTTGACACCGGGTGTCAGGGCTTCTAGCGTCTCGTCTGCTGAAGGTACTAAGCGGTTGCTCAGATATCGGGAAGATCCCGCGCACACGAGGATTCCGTGCCGGGGATGCCCCGACGTCCGCTGAGCGGCGATCCAAGGGCGAGGAGAACCAAGCATGTCCACCACCGAGCAGCGCGTCGCCATCGTGACCGGGGCGGCGCGGGGCATTGGCGCCGCCACTGCGGTACGCCTGGCGGCCGAGGGCCGCGCCGTCGCCGTACTCGACCTCGACGAGGCGGCCTGCAAGGACACGGTCGAGAAGATCACCGCCGCCGGGGGCACCGCCCTCGCCGTCGGCTGCGATGTGTCGGACAGCGCCCAGGTGGAAGCCGCGGTCGCGCGGGTCGCCGCCGAGCTCGGGGCCCCGACGATCCTCGTCAACAACGCGGGCGTGCTCCGTGACAACCTGCTCTTCAAGATGAGCGAGTCCGACTGGGACACCGTCATGAACGTGCACCTCAAGGGTGCGTTCCTGATGGCCAAGGCCGTCCAGAAGCACATGGTGGACGCCGGGTTCGGCCGTATCGTCTCGCTCTCCTCCTCCTCGGCGCTCGGCAACCGCGGTCAGGCCAACTACTCCGCCGTCAAGGCGGGTCTGCAGGGCTTCACGAAGACCCTCGCCAAGGAGCTGGGCAAGTTCGGCATCACGGCCAACGCCGTCGCTCCCGGCTTCGTCGTCACCGAGATGACCGCGCAGACCGCGGCCCGCATCGGAATGGGCTTCGAGGAGTTCCAGGCCGCTGCCGCCACGCAGATCGCGGTGCAGCGCGTCGGCCGTCCCGAGGACATCGCCAACGCCATCGCCTTCTTCACGGGCGACGCGGCGGGCTTCGTCTCCGGCCAGGTGATGTACGTCGCCGGCGGACCGCTCAACTGATCCGAAGGGAGGCGGACGTCATGACTGTGCAGGACAGTGGGAAGGTCGCGCTCATCACGGGCGCGAGCCGGGGCATCGGCTACGGCGTCGCCGAGGCGCTCGTGGCCCGCGGCGACCGGGTGTGCATCACCGGACGCGGCGAGGAGGCACTCAAGGAGGCCGTCGAGCGGCTCGGCTCCGACCGGGTCATCGGTGTGGCGGGCAAGGCGCACGACGAGGCGCACCAGGCGGCGGCCGTCGAGCGCACCATGGAGGCGTTCGGCCGGGTCGACTTCCTTGTCAACAACGCGGGGACGAATCCGGTCTTCGGCCCGATCGCGGACCTCGATCTCAATGTCGCGCGCAAGGTGTTCGAGACCAATGTGATCTCGGCGCTCGGATTCGCCCAGCGGACCTGGAAGGCCTGGCAGAAGGAGAACGGCGGGGCGATCGTCAACATCGCCTCGATCGCCGGGATCTCCGCCTCGCCGTTCGTCGGCGCGTACGGCATGAGCAAGGCCGCCATGGTCAATCTGACCCTCCAGCTGGCGCACGAGTTCGCGCCGGTCGTGCGGGTCAACGCGATCGCTCCCGCGGTGGTGAAGACGAAATTCGCCCGGGCGCTGTACGAGGGCCGTGAGGCGGAGGCTGCCGCCGCCTATCCGCTCGGCCGGCTGGGCGCTCCCGAGGACATCGGAGGCGCCGCCGCGTTTCTCACGTCGAGCCAGTCCGAATGGATCACCGGACAGACCCTGGTCGTCGACGGCGGGATCTTCCTGAATGCCGGCGTGAGCTGAGCGCGGCCTGAGCGGTTTTGGCCCTGATTGACTCAAGTGCCCTGTCGGGCCTACGGATTGACCCGACGGGGCACTGCGGTAAGGTCTGCCGACCTATGGCTGATCGAGGAGCGTTCACGTGTTCTACCGGGCCAGTGTGCAGGCCACTGCAGTCCTTGCTGCCCTTTCTCTGCTGGCAGGCTGCGGACTTCTCTCCGACGGCGGCTCGAAAGAGGAGGAGAAGATAGTCGTCGGTACGACCAGTGAGCCCTCGAGCCTCGATCCGGCGGCGGCGTGGGACAACTCCTGGGAGCTGATGCGGAATGTCTTCCAAACCCTGGTGAGTTTTCCCTCGGGCAGCAACAGTCCCGAGCCCGATGCCGCGGAATCGTGCACGTTCACCGATACCAGCAGCACGGCCTACCGGTGCAAACTCCGCGAGGGCCTGAAATTCTCCAATGGCGACAAACTCGACGCCGAGGCCGTGAAGTACTCCATCGACCGGATCAGGGACATCAACGTCAAGGGCGGACCCGTCGGCATGCTCGGCTCGCTCGACCGGGTCGAGACCAGGGGGGACGACGTCGTCGTCTTCCATCTGACCAAGCCGGACGCCACATTCCCCTTCATCCTCGCCACCCCCGCGATGTCGCTCGTGGCACCGAGCGACTATTCGAAGCACAGGATCCGCAGCGATGGAAGGGTCACCGGTTCCGGCCCCTACCTGCTTGATTCGTACAAGCCGGGGAATCGGGCCGATCTGGTGAAGAACCCGGACTACAAGGGCTTCGCCAACCGTAAGAACGACGCCGTGACCATCCGCTACTTCAAGGAATCGGCGCCCGTGGTCGCGGCACTGAAGAAGAACGAGATCGACGCGATCTACCGAGGCCTCACCGCCGAGGAGGTCGTCAATCTCGAGGACAACAAGGACCCGGACAGCAAACTGCAGATCGTGGAGACGGTCGGCGCGGACATCCGATTCCTGGTCTTCAACCCCGAGGACCCGGCCGCCGGGAACGTGGCCGTACGGCGGGCCATCGCCCAGCTCGTCGACCGTGACGCCCTGGTGGCCAAGGTCTACCAGGGTACCGCCGAGCCGCTGTACTCCATGGTCCCCAAGGGCATCGCCGGTCACACCACCAGCTTCTTCGACGCCTACGGCGAACCGGACAAGGTCAAGGCGAAGCAGATCCTCGCCAAGGCCGGTATCACCAGGCCCGTCACGATGACGTTCTGGTTCACGACCGACCGATACGGTTCCTCCACGGCGCCCGAGTTCGACGAGCTCAAGCGTCAGCTGGAGGCCTCCGGACTGTTCCGGATCACGCTGCGGAGCAAGCCCTGGAAGGAGTTCCAGGAAGGCTTCACCAAGGGGCAGTACCCCGTCTTCGGCCGCGGCTGGTTCCCGGACTTCCCGGACCCGGACAACTTCATCGCCCCCTTCGTGGGCAAGGACAGCATCACCGGGATGCCGTACGTGAAGAACGAGATCACCCAGCAGTTGCTGCCGCAGACCCGCAAGGAGAGCGACCGGGGAGCGGTCAGCAAGCAGTTCGAACGCGCCCAGCAGATCCTGGTCGACGACGTACGGCTGCTGCCGCTGTGGCAGGGCAAGCTGTACGTCGCCTCCGGCGAGGACATCGGCGGCGGGGAGCGCGCGCTGGACCCGCAGACGGTGATGCAGATGTGGGAGCTGTACCGCAAGGCCAGCTGGTAGGCAGGCAACAGGGCTCGCGGCGTCTGTTGTCAGTGGCCCCCGGTAGGTTCTCGGGTGAAGAACGTATTACTTACCGGAGGTTGTTGACGTGACCGACACCGACCTGCTGCCCGAGTCGTGGCGCGGCGTCCTCGGCGAAGAGCTGCAGAAGCCCTACTTCAAGGAGCTCACCGAGTTCGTCGAGGAGGAGCGGGCCAAGGGGCCGGTCTATCCGCCGCGCGACCAGGTGTTCGCCGCCCTGGAGGCCACGCCCTACGACAAGGTGAAGGTCCTCGTCCTCGGTCAGGACCCGTACCACGGCGAGGGGCAGGGGCACGGCCTGTGCTTCTCGGTACGGCCGGGTGTGAAGACGCCGCCCTCCCTGCGGAACATCTACAAGGAGATGAAGGAGGAGCTCGGCCTGCCCGTCCCGGACAACGGCTATCTGATGCCGTGGGCGGAGCAGGGCGTGCTCCTGCTCAACGCCGTGCTGACGGTGCGCGCGGGCGAGGCCAACTCGCACAAGGGCAAGGGCTGGGAGAAGTTCACCGACGCGGTGATCCGCGCGGTCGCCTCGCGGCCCGATCCGGCGGTCTTCGTGCTCTGGGGCAATTACGCCCAGAAGAAGCTCCCGCTGATCGACGAGGAACGGCATGTGGTGGTGAAGGGCGCGCACCCGTCGCCGCTCTCCGCCAAGAAGTTCTTCGGCTCCCGCCCGTTCACGCAGATCAACGAGGCGGTTGCGGCGCAGGGGCACCAGGCCATCGACTGGCGCATCCCCGATCTGGGCTGACGCCGGGGTTCCCGCTCCGTCGACAGCGGGCGCCCGGAGGACAGACCCGGGCGCCCGCCCGAGCCTCAGCGGGATTGACCGCGGCTGCGGCTAGCGTCGATCAGGAACGGGTGGACAGGAACAGGGAGGCCGCGGTGACGGAGCAGCGGGAGGCGTCGAAGGACGCCGTCATGACCAGGATCGGCCAGGCGATCATGCTGCTGCACGGCGGTGACCGGGAGGAGGCCCGCAATCGCTTCGGCGGCCTCTGGTCGGAGATCGGCGAGGACGGTGATGCCCTGCACCGCTGTACCCTCGCGCACTACATGGCCGACACCCAGGACGATCCCGGGGATGAACTGGCTTGGGACCTGAGGGCGTTGACCGCGGCTGACAGTCTCACCGACGAGAGTGCGGCGCAGCATGCCGACGCGTCCGCGTTGCGGGCGTTCTATCCCTCGCTCCATCTCAATCTCGCCGCGGACTATGTGAAGCTCCAGCGTCCCGAGGCGGCCCGGATCCATCTGGACAGGGCGCGCGCCGCCTCCGATGTGCTCGCGGACGACGGGGCGGACGACGGATACGGGGGAGGGGTCCGCGCGGCGATCACGCGGCTGGAGCTGAGGCTGCGGGAGCTGTGAGGGGTGGCCCGTCCCTGGCGGACGGGCCACCCGCCCGGCTCTCTCCTGCCGGGCTCAGTGACCGTAGGTGTTCTCACAGATGCGGGACTGCGGGCTGCCTGCGGGCCAGTGCCCGTACCCCCGCCCCAGCGCGCAGACGTCCGTCCCGGAGACGGGGGCCGGCAGGGCCGGGGCGGGCACGGCCACGGCGGGCGGTGCGTGGCGCGGCCGGGGCCGCGCCGTTCCTGGGTGGTTGCGTTGTCGCGGCGCGTGGGGCGCGGCACGCCGGGTGTCCGGCGGTGTGCCGGTGGTCGGGGTGGACGCGGAGACGGGCGCCTGGGGGACCGGTACGGCTTCCAGTCTGTCGTGGGCGGGTGGCGGCATGATCTGCGGCGCCAGGTCCTGGCCGGGCCTGCTGGTCCCGGGCCGGGCCGGAACGTCCGCCTGCGGGGCCACGGACACACAGCCGGACAGCGTGGTGACGGCCACGCCGACCAGGAGCTTCACGGTGATTCTGGTTCGTTGCACCTGAGCAACTCTGCTGTGCGGAGCCGGTGCGGAGTGAGCCGGGAAGCGCTGATTGGCCCGCACGAGTGACGCCGGTCAGCGCAATGTCCAATCGGATCCCAGCATTCCGCTCAGCAGTTCGGTGAAGCCGGTGCGCAGTTCTTCCTCGGTCGGCACCGAGCGGTGGAACGATCCCGCGGCGCACGAGAACATCAGCCCCTCGCACCAGGCCACAAGGGACAGGGTGTGCCGCTCGGGCTCGGTCGATCCGGCCGCGGCCATCAGCGCCGACAGCGGCTCGCGGAACTGTCGTCCCGTCGCGTCGAAGAACTCCCGCAGTTCCGGGCGCCGGGTCGCCTCGAGGGCGAGTTCGTAACGGCAGACGAGCAGTTCGGGATGGCGGGTGAGATAGCGGTGCAGGGCCAGCGCGAGACCGTCGATCACCGCTTGCGCATCGGTGCGCGGCCCGTGCGTCGTGTTGCCGTCGGCGCCGTGTTCCGGTCTCCGCGTCGTACCGCCGTCCGGGCCGCGCCCCGTGCCGGTGCGTGGGGTGTCGGCCGGCCCGCCGCCCGGGGCCGGAAGTTCGCCGGGTGCGAGCACCCGGGCCTCACGCTCCGCCAGCCGCCGGACCGTCGCCTCCAGCAGGGACTGCCGGGTGCGCGCGAAATTGGACGTGGAGCCCTGGGGGAGTCCGGCGCGTTCGTCCACCGCTCGGTGGGTCAGCCCGCGCATCCCGCGTTCGGCGAGGAGTGCGAGGGCGGCATCGGTGATGAGGTCGGCCCGGGAGGTGCCGGTGGCGCGTGTGGACATGGGGCCAATCTACCTTTCTAACTACACCTGTAGTACGGTGAAGGCGTCACTACAGGTGTAGTCCCAGGAATCGAGGAGGACCGATGGACCATCCCCATGCCGTCGTGATCGGCAGTGGAATAGGCGGACTCACCGCGGCGGTGGCTCTCCATGCGTGTGGTTGGCGGGTCACTGTTCTGGAACGCGCCGCCTCCCTGGAACCCGTCGGTGCCGGTATCGCCCTCGCCCCCAACTCACAGCGCGCCCTGGACGTCATCGGTCTCGGCGACGAGATCAGGTCACTCGCCGCCTGGCAGGGCGAGGGCGGCATGCGCACCCCGAGCGGCCGCTGGCTCTCCCGTACGAACAGCGCAGCCGCGGCCGCGCGGTTCGGTGGCCCGCTCGTCCTGCTGCACCGGGCCGCCCTCGTCGACCGCCTGGTGGCCCGGCTGCCCGACTCCGCCGTCCGTACCGACGCCGCCGCAGAACTGCTGGACCCGGGCGTCGCGGACGGGGCGCGGGCCGTGGTCACAACGGCGTCCGGGGACATCGAGGCCGACCTCGTGGTCGGCGCCGACGGCATCAGGTCCGGCGTGCGCGAGGCCCTCTTCCCGGCCCACCCCGGACCCTCGTACGCCGGGTTCACCACCTGGCGCATCGTCGTCCCCGCGCCCGAGCGGCCCTTCGCCCCCCACGAGACCTGGGGGCGTGGTGCCCTCTGGGGCACCCAGCCGCTCAAGGACGGCCGGATCTATGCCTACGGGGCCGCTGTGGCCCCCGCCGGAGCCCGTGCCGCCGACGACGAGAAGGCGGAGCTGATGCGGCGGTTCGGCAGCTGGCACGACCCGATCCCCTCGATCATCGCCGCCGCCGAGCCCGGCCAGGTGCTCCGCAACGACGTGCACCAACTGATCGACCCCCTGCCGTCCTTCCACCGCGGGCGCGTCGTCCTCCTCGGCGACTCCGCGCATGCCATGGCACCCAGCCTGGGACAGGGTGGCAACCAGGCCGTCGAGGACGCGATCGTGCTCGCCCACCATGTGACGCCCGAGGGGGATCTCGGCGCGGGTCTGGCGGCGTACACCGCCGACCGGCTGCCCCGTACATCCGCCGTCGTCCGCAAGGCCGCTCAGGCCGCCCGGCTCATGTGTCTGAGGAGCGGTCCGGCCGTGGTGCTGCGCGACACGCTGATGTCCGTCGCCTCGCGGCTCGGGCCCACGCTGGTCCTGCGGACCTTCGACGGCATCGCGGACTGGCGGCCGCCGCAGCACACGTATGCTGCCCGGACGAAGGAGGCGCACAGGTCACCGCGGTAGACATCGGTCCGAAGGGCTCCACGGGGCACCCTCGTCCGACGGCACCGCACGGGCCCGCGCCGGACAGTGAGAGGGAGACCCCTGTGAAGGTCGGCTGCATCGGACTCGGCGACATCGCGAAGAAGGCGTATCTGCCGGTTCTGACCACTCGGCCCGGGGTCGAACTGCATCTGCAGACCCGTACCCCCGCCACCCTGGCCGAGGTCGCCGAGTCCCACCGGATCCCGTCCGGGCAGTGCCACACCGATCTGGAATCGCTGCTCGACCAGGGGCTGGACGCCGCCTTCGTCCACGCGCCGACGGCCGTGCACCCGGAGATCGTGGCCCGGCTGCTGGACGCGGGCGTCGCCACGTACGTGGACAAGCCGCTGGCCTACGAACTCGCCGATTCCGAAAGGCTGGTGAGTCTCGCCGAGGAGCGCGGGGTGAGCCTGGCCGTCGGTTTCAACCGCAGGGTCGCGCCCGGTTACGCGCAGTGTGCCGAGCATCCGCGCGAGCTGATCCTCATGCAGAAGAACCGGGTGGGCCTGCCCGAGGACCCCCGCACGATGGTGCTCGACGACTTCATCCACGTCGTCGACACCCTGCGCTTCCTGGTTCCGGGGCCGGTCGAGCACACCGCTGTGCAGGCCAGGATCCGCGACGGGCTGATGCACCATGTCGTGCTGCAGCTGTCCGGCGACGGATTCACCGCCATCGGGATGATGAACCGGCTCAGCGGCTCGACCGAGGAGCGGCTGGAGGTCTCGGGGCAGGACTCCAAGCGAGAGGTCGTCAACCTCGCCGAGGTGATCGACCACAAGGGGCAGCCCAGCGTGCGGCGGCGCGGCGACTGGGTGTCCGTGGCCCGGCAGCGCGGCATCGAGCAGAGCGTGCTGTCCTTCCTGGAGGCCGTGCGGGCCGGAAAGGTGCTCAGCGCCGAGGACGCCCTGCGCACCCACGAGCTGTGCGAGCGCATCCTGCGCGACCTGGATGTCGCCTGAGTCCGGAGGAACCACCGCCCGAGGGCTGCCCCGATGACGTGCGAGGTACGGGTGACCCGGGCCCCACGATCTCCAGCCCCGTACGCTGCGGCGGCTCTGCGAGCTCGTCGCTCCCGACCGTCATGGGAACTCGTCCTGCCCGAGGCGGCTCTGCGAGCGTGCGCGTCCCGGGGCCACCGGCCCCCGGGATGCGTCGGGCCCCACCCCGATGCAGGCTGGGGTGATGGACCACCGGCCCGTGGAGGTGACCTCGTGAGGCCCCACGACGAGCCAACGGGCTGGGGAGCGCTCCAGCCGCCGCCCGGCTACTACTCGGCCGACGGGCGGCCGCCCGACGCGATGCAGCGCGCGCTGATCCTCGACTGGGCGGTCAATCAGCGGATCGCGAGCGGCTGGCGCGTGGAGTCCCGTTCCGAGACCCAGGTCGTCATGGTCCGTGGCCGGCCGCTGAACCATGTGCTGCACGCCGTCCTCATGGTCTTCACCTGCTTTCTCTGGGGCGGCGTGTGGCTGGTGCTGGCCGTGACGAACAGGGTCGAGCGCGTCGCGCTCACCGTCGACGCCCAGGGCCACATCGTCTCCGTGCACGGCCCGGGATAGTGCGGGGGGCGGTCCCCGAGCGTGAGGCGTCCACCGGACCCGAGGACCGCACCGGAGCCGCCGCGGTCCTCGCCCCGGCCGGTCCGTCCCGGTCGCGCCTGCGCAACCACCGCACCCCCTCGAAGGCGCAGAACACGGCCAGCACCGCCACCGCGCCCTGCACGGGCCAGTCGCCCAGCCGCACATAGAGCGTCGTACCGGACGCCAGCGGTACGTCGTACACGACGGCACCGCTCGTGTCCGTACCGAGCGGCTCACCCACCCGGGCGCCCTGCGGGCCGTACACCGCGCTGATACCGGTGAGCGTGGCATGCACCATCGGGCGGCCGTTCTCGGCTGCGCGCAACGCTCCGAGCGAGGCGTGCTGTGCGGGGGCCCAGCTGTGCTGGAACGTCGACGTCGACGACTGGTCGATCAGCACCTGAGCGCCGTCCAGGGTCAGCCGCCGGCTCATGTCGGGGAACGCGGACTCGAAGCAGATCAGCGGCCCGATGCGCAGTCCCTTCCCGTCGAGCGCCGAAGGCAGCCGCATCGTCACCGGGTGGGTGCCCCGCAGCCGGTCCTCACCCGCGGCCTTGCCCAGGGACGTGGCCCACCCGAGCACCGACCGGGCCGGGACGTACTCACCGAACGGCACCAGCCGCATCTTGTCGTACCGTTCCCCGGTCAGCCCGTCCGGACCCACCAGCACCGCGGACTTGAAAATCCCCCTCCGCCCGGATCCGCCGGTCTGCCGGGCGTCCATGTTGACCAGCACATCCGCGCCCAGCCGACGCGAGAGGGCCGCGATCCGGGCAGTGATGTCCGGGTGCCGCGAGAGGTCCATGCCGACACTGCTCTCGCCCCACACCACCAGATCGAGGTCGCGTCCCACCAGGGAGCCGGTCAGCCGCTCACCGACCGCCAACCGCCGCTCGACGCTCCGCGGACCCGCGATCTCCCCCGGCTGCACGACGGCGATCCTGGCCACGCCCGACTGCTCGGGCCGAGGCGCCCACTGCGCCATCGCCCCCACCGCCACAGCGGACACCGCGAGGCCGAGGACGGCGACCGTACGGGCGGCGGCGTTCACGAACAGCAGGGCGACCGCGGTGTTCACCGCCACGAGCAGAAGGCTCACCAGCCACACTCCGCCGACGGAAGCCACCCGCAGTGCCGGAGCCACCTCCCACTGGCTGGCACCGAGAAGCCCCCAGGGGCCGCCGAGACCCTGCCAGGAACGGACCAGTTCGATCATCAGCCAGCCGCATGGCACCACGACGACCGCGGCCGCCGCGTTCGCGGCGGACACCGTCCCGCGCAGCATCCGCAGGACCAGCAGTCCCCAGGGCGCCCACAGCAGACCGAGCAGCGCCGCCAGAACCACGAGGAAGACATGGAGGCTCGGCAACAGCCATTGGTGCACGGCGAGCAGGTAGCCCGTGCCGCCGAGCCAGCCGTCGAGCGCCGCCCTGCGTCCCGTACCGGCGGAGCGGATCAGCAGCAGCCACGGCACCAGTCCCACCGGGGCGAGCCACCAGAGGGACGGCGCGGGGAACGCGAGCGCGGGCAGCGCACCGGCGAGCAGCGCGAGACAGCCTCGCCACCGGCCGGACCGCAGTATCCGCTCCCACTGCTCGCGCCGACCGGCCGGAATTCGCATGCCGCGCCTCCTCGTCCCGCCTGATCAGCAGTCTCCCCCCTGGCTCCCCGTTCCGCAGTTCTTCCCCCGGGCCGGGGAGCGGAAGCCCCGATGGACCGGATCAGCCCGGCAGGAGCGGGTCCGTGGTGCCGCGCCACCTCTCGTGGACGGTGACGGTATGGATCCGCCAGCCGCTCCCCGTGCGCTCCAGCGTGAAGGTGTACCGCCCGCCGGAAACGAAGTTCAGCGCGCCCGCCCGCGCCCCGGAGCCGCTCCCGTCCCCTCCCGCGCTCTCCAGCCGCATCGGGTTGACGTAGTCGGCCCGCACCTCGGCGCGGTCGCTCGGACAGCCGTCCGGGTCCAGGAGGGCGACCAGACGGTTGACGATCAGGTGCTGGCGGACGGGAAAGAGCCGCATGGTCTCCGCGAGCCACCGGGCGACCTGGGCCGCGGACCCTTCGATACCGCCCGCACCGAGGTAGTCGGCACGGCCGTCCTCGGTGAACAGGGCGCGGTAGTCCGTCCATGCGCCGTCGTCCACCGCCCTCGCATAGCCGGTGATCACTGCATCGATGGACAAACGGTCCATCACGGTCGCGAGATCCACGCGCTGCGTCATCGGGTCAGTGTCTGCCCGCCGGCGCGCGAGGCCAAGGGGCGTGCACGCACGGCGGGCCGGGCGATGCCGTCAGCAGGGCACCACCGCCACCGGGCCGAGCGCGTGCGTGAGCGTGGTCTGCGCGACCGGGGAGAGCCCGAGCCCGAGGGACTCACCGCCCTTGCGCCGCCCGATCACGGTCAGTGCCGCCGTGGCCGAGGCGGTGACCAGGGTGCGTGAGGCGGAGCCGCCGACGGGTTCCCTGACGACCTCTACCTGCGGGTACCGCTCCCGCCGGCCCGCGGTGACTTCGGCGAGACTCCGTTCGGCCGCACCCGCCGCCGCGTCCCGGTCGAAGACGGGTCCGCCCGACAGCATCGAGGAGAACATCGTCCAGCCGTGCACGATCCGCAGTCGCGCACCGGGCCGGGAGGCGGCCGCCGAGAAGGCGAAATCCAGCACCGCTCCACTGCTCTCGTCGGCGGCGACGCCCGCGACGATGTCGGGGAATGCGTCCTTCGATTCCTCGTCGCGCTCGTCGGACGGTCCGCCGTGGACGACGACGACGGGGCATCTGGCCATCGAGGCGACCGCCAGGCTGTTGGAGCCGAGCATCAGCGACCGGAAACCTCCCAGGCCGCGCGAGCCGACGACGATCAGCGAGGCCTCATTGCTGAGCGAGGTCAACGACGCCGCGGGAAAGTCCAGCGGCGCGAGCGTCCTCGGGTGCAGATCGGGAGCGATCCCGGCCACCCTTCGCACGGACCGGGTGAGCAACTCCTCCGCCTCGCGCTGCTGCGCCTCCGGGACGGCGCGGCGGGTCGGCGTGCGGGCATGGACGATCACCAGCGGGAGCCTCCGGCGGACGGCTTCGTGGGCGGCCCAGTCGAGCGCGTCACGGCTGTGCGACGAGCCGTCCACGGCTGCGATCACGGGGAGCTCGGTGGCGGTCATGATTCCCTCCAGGTTCCGGTGGTACATGTCCCACACTGGTACGCGCGCACATGGCGCGGCAGGGACTTTCGGCCCCATCTGCCCGAGGATCCGGCCGGATGCCGCCACTGGTGTACGGCCGCCGCATGCCACGCAAGGTACGGCCGGCCTGCGTCCGGCGTCGGCCTCCGGTACTCCGCTCGGCGTACTGGGACCGCCTCCGCCGCCACGGCCGGGCGGCGGTTGTCGTCAAGGCGCCGGTGCGGGCGGTCGTCGCCCACCGACGGGTGGGGGTGCTCCCACCCGTCGGTGGCGTACCGGCCGCTCCTTGACCTTTCCTCCCGGCAGGCCCCAGCGTGTGCCTGTCGGAAGCACCCGGACGGTCGGCCGCCCGGGTGCCGGGAACGGAAGCGGGAGTGGTCCGGATGGAATCGTGCTGCGTCGTCCTCGACATAGGCGGAGTGCTGGAGACGACTCCCGCCACGGGGTGGGAGGGGACGTGGGAGCGGCGACTCGGTCTCCCGCCCGGTGCCGTGCACGAGCGGCTGGGTGATGTCTGGGAAGCGGGGAGTGTCGGGACGGTCGACGAGTCGGGGGTTCGGGCACGGGTCGCGGCGGACCTCGGCCTGGACGCGGCGCAGACGGAGGCGTTCATGGCCGACCTGTGGGACGAGTACCTCGGCAGCCCCAACGAGGAGCTGATCGACTACGTACGGTCCCTCGCCTCCCGCTGCAGGCTCGGCATCCTGAGCAACAGCTTCGTCGGCGCCCGGGAACGCGAGGAGAAGCGGTACGGCTTCGGCGCCCTGGTCCACGACATCGTCTACTCGCACGAGATCGGCATTCTCAAGCCCGCGGCGGCCGCGTTCGAAGTGACGTGCGCGCGGCTCGGGGTGAGGCCCGCGGACTGCTTCTTCGTCGACGACGTCGTGGTCAACGTCACCGCGGCGCGTGCGGCCGGCATGCGGGGGCTCCTCTTCGAGTCCAACGCGGAGACGATCGGCGCCATCGAGAGGCACCTGACGTCGGCGCGACCGGACTGATCCCGCACCCCGGCCGCGCCCTCCCGGCGTTCCTCTGCGTCGATCGTGCGGCGCCGCGCCGGTCGGTCGTGCGGCGCCGCGGGGATCCTTCAGCGGCGCGGGCGCGAGGCGCGAGGCCTCTCGGCGGCTCCGGATCGGACACGCGACCGAGCGTCAAAAGGCCCCGCCGACTCGGCCTACGAGCCCCGCCGGTCGGGGTTCACCCCGTCCTCCCCGTCGTGTGGGCGGCGTCCAGTGCCGGGGCGATCACGGCGAAGGCGCGGTCGATCAGTTCGATCGGGTCCTCGGTGCCGTCACTGCCGCTCCACCGCCGCAGCACGGCGTCGAAGGCGGCCAGCGCCATTCCGGCGGCCAGTTGCGGGTACAGATCGGTGTCGGGGACCGGCCCCGGACGGTGAGTCAGCTCCGCCGTCAGGTCAGAGCGCCACTGTGTCTGGCGCTCCATGAAGCGTGCGAGCAGGGCGGGGGTGCGCAGAATCAGTTGAACCACGCGCAGGGCCCTGTCGGAATGATCGGCGCAGGCGGCGATGGGGACCGAGACGGCGTGCCGCAGCGCCACGGAGGGCCGCTCCTCGACGGGGCGAGCCGCCAGCTCGGCCCGGATGCCGGTGCCCATGTCGGCCAGGAACTGGACGACCACGTCCTCCTTGGACGCGAAGTACCGGAAGAACGTCCGCTTGGACACGCCGGCGGCGGTCACGATCTCGTCGACGGTGACCGCGTCGAACCCCTTCAGCGCCAGCAGTTGCAGCGCCGCTTCGGTCAACTCGTTCGAGACGAGCTGACGTTTGCGCTGGGCCATGGTCACTTCAGGACGGGAACTCACCGCATCATCGTATCGCCATGCCCTGCATGACACCAAGGGGCGTCTTGACACTCGATGCCACCAAAGGCAATCTGTGCCGCATGAAACAGCAGCAGAGCTGGACTGCCGAGCAGATCCCGGACCAGACCGATCGGGTGTTCGTCGTCACCGGAGCCAACAGCGGGCTCGGCCTGGCGACCACCCGGGCGCTCGTCCGCAGGGGCGGGCGCGTGATCCTCGCGGTACGTGACGAGGAGAGGGGGCGCCGGGCGGTCGCGGAGATCACGGCCGAGCAACCGGGCGCCGACCTCGAGGTCCGCCGCCTCGACCTGGCCGACCTGGACTCGGTCCGGACCTTCGCGGAGCAATTGCGCGCCGACCGTCCGAGGCTGGACGTCCTCGTCAACAACGCCGGTGTGATGGCACCGCCCCGGTCGACGAGCGCGCAGGGCCACGAGCTGCAGTTCGCCTGCAATCATCTCGGTCACTTCGCGCTCACCGGGTTGCTGCTCGATCTGCTGGCCGCCGGGCGCGACCCGCGCGTGGTCACGGTGAGTTCGATCAATCACCGCCAGGGACGCATCCACTTCGACGACCTCGCCGGTGAGCGCCGGTACAGACCCATGGCCTTCTACAACCAGTCGAAGCTCGCGAACGCCGTGTTCGGCAGGGAACTGCACCGGCGGCTGACCGCGGTCGCCAGCCCGGTGCGCAGTGTCCTCGCACATCCCGGCTACACCGCCACCAACCTGCAGATGGGTGCCGTCGCCCTGTGGCGCGTGGTGTTCGGCCGCGTGGGCGGGCCGCTCCTCGCCCAGACCCCGGCGCAGGGCGCGCTGCCGCAGTTGTACGCGGCGACCGATCCGAACGCGGAGAGTGGCGACTTCATCGGGCCGGACGGTCCGGCCGAGCTGCGCGGCGCGCCGACGCGGGTGCGGCTGTCCTCCGCGGCGGCCGACGCCGGGACGGCCCGTCGTCTGTGGGAGGTGTCGGAAGAAATGACCGACGTGCGGTTCGAGTTCCCGACTCCGGTCTGACTCGATCTTCGACCCGCACGGCGAGGTCGTGGGGTGGTCGACTTCTCGGTCCGCCGCTTCGACGGCCACGTTCTTCCGGCCGGCGGCCCACCGAACTCAGAGCCCGGTGACTCCGGCGCTCGCCGACAGCTCGTAGACCAGGGTGACCGTGCGGCGACTGCCGGGCGGGAGGACGAGATCCCAGCGGGCGATGCCCTCGGCGTCGACCACGTCGGGGGCCGGGGAGCACGAATCCTTGCGCAGGCGTATCTCCACCGCCGAGATCTCGGAGACCGGGATCCGCTCCCGGAGGGCGACCGACCGCTCTCCGCGCTCCCCGGGGGCGGAGAACCGGGACAGATGCAGCCGGACCGTACGGGTGACCACGGTGCGATGGGTGATACCGCGGGAGTCACGGGACTCCTCGGCATGTCGGACCACCCTGTAGTCGTCGCAGCTGCCGAAGGCGAGCTCGACAGGGGCGCCGGGGGCAGTGAAGTCCAGTGTGCCGCGGCCGCTGAACCCGCCGCCGCGGACCAGGTCCACGGGCCCGGCGAGCAGCGCGTGGCCGGACAGGTTGTCGCCCCGAACCACCTGGGTGACCAAGGGGGACAGGGCCGGTGCGCAGGCGTACTCACTGCGCGCGGCCGTCGTGAACGCCGAGAGCGGCACTCGGTGGGCGCGGCCGTCACCGGGCACCGAGACCGACACGGGGGATCTCAGCACCCGGGCCTCGCCGCCGTCGTCCACCCCCGGCAGGCCGAGCACCGGGGCCGGACCGAGGGTCCCGATCTCCTCCTCCCGCAGTTCGACGTCGACCGTGCGGCGCTCCGCCGCCGAGCGGTCCTTGAGCGTCAGCCGGTCCTCGACCAACCGTGGCGGATCGGTCGCCGGTGCCGAGCGGGCCGTCGACAATGTCAGCCGTACGTCCGACCAGTCCTCCCCGGTGCGCTGCCAGACCATCGCGTCGGTCTCCAGTGTCAGGGAGTCCCCGTCGAGCACGGCCCGGTACACGGGGCGCCACAGCGCACACGGGGTGAGGTGGCTCAGGCGCAGCTCGACGGGCCCGGCGACGGCGGACTTCACGGTCAACTCGACATGGCCGACCAGCTCGGCGGGCTCCTCCTCGGAGAGATCCATGGCCCGCCGGGCTTCCCCGAGTTCGACCGCGAGGGTGTCCAGCCGGGCCTCCACGGATCGGAGTCGTTCGCCGTGCGCGTCACGCTCGTTGTCCACCCGGTCCAGTTCGCGGGCCCAGCGGGGCCGTTCGCTCTCCCCGGAGCCGGCGCCCTCGCCGATCTCCCGCAGCACGTCGGCGGCGAGGCGACCGAGCAGGTCGAGGCGGGCATGCAGCCGGTCGCGTCGCTGCCCCAGGGCGATCCGTTCCTCCTCGAGGGTGTGCACACGGTGGCGCAGGGCGGAGTCGTCGTCGGCGGACGACAGCGGCCCGCGCGGTGTCCAGCTGCGGACGATCCGCACGTCGAGCACGGTCGCGAGGTGATCGGCGGTCAGCTCGGCATGCACGGTCCGGTCGACGGCCAGCGCACTGACCGGCCCGAGACGCAGCCGCTGGACGCCGGCCTCCAGGTCGAGCACGACGACGCGCTCGACCTGGGCGCGATCCTCGAGGCATGTGACGGCGGTGACGGGGAGGGCGATCGGCTTCGGGGCCGTGGGCATGGCGTGTGTCAGCTCCTGCGGTTGCCGCCGGCCAGGGCCCTGCCGGCCGGGATGCGGATCTCGTAGCCGCCGTCGAGCGCGGCAGTGGCGCCTGCGGGCAGCTCCAGTCGCCAGACGCGGGTGCCCGGCGCATGTCGATCGGGTCCCGCGCCTTCCTCGGGTGCCGTCCAGTCGGCCCGTTCCTCGATCCGGACGTCCGGTTCGGAGGTGACCGGCACCCGCTCGCGGACTTCCACGGTGACGGGCCCGGCGAGCCGGTTGGCCAGCTCCACGTGGACGCGGTGGTCGAGCACGGTGGTGTTGTTGCGCAGGCCCGAGGCGGACTCACGCAGGTGGGTGCGGCGGGTGACCCGGATGCCCTCGGCCGGCCCGAGCCCGACCCGGCTGACACCGCCGGGGGCGAGCGTGGGCAGTGCGGCGGTCAGCAGGAAGTCGTCGTCGACGGTGATCTCCACCGGGCCGGCCAGCAGTGCCTGGTCGGTGGCGTTGGAGAGGACCAGCGTCGCGTACACGGTCCGCTCCACGGACGGCACGCACAGATACTCGGTACGCAGGCCGACCGGGATCTCGCCGACCGTGACGGTGTGCCACGTGCCGTCCGACGGAATGTCGGCGCGGGCGGTGGCATCGAAGCGGTGGTCGAAGGAACCCGCCGACTCGCGGGGCCGCACGGCCTGTCCGGGCAACGGCAGCGCGGCCACCGCTTCGGCACGGCGGCGGTGCTCGGCCGCCACCGGATCGAAGGGAGAGCCGGGAAACAGCCGGCCTCTGCGACCGCCCTGCTCGTCGGGGCCGCACAGGACGAGAGCGGCATAGTCGAGTTCGGCGCCGCTCGGCTGCGGCGGACCGGTCATCGGTGCCGGAGGGGGTGGCGGCGCAGCGAGGCCGGCCCCCGCAGCCATGGAGGCAGGGGCAGCCGCGAAGGACCTGCCGTCCGTACGCGGCCTGTGGCCCGGTCGCGACCCGGCTGGTTGCGCGGGGACGGGCATCTTGCCACCGAAGGATTCCGGGGGAGCACCGGCCGGGCCGCCGGGCGCCGGGACCGCGGCCGGCGGCCCGCCGTAGCCCTGCGGTGCCGGCGGCGGTGGCGGAACGGGACCGGACGACGAGCCGCCCACGGAAGCCGCGCGCGCGGAGACTGCGACTGCCCCGACGGCCGCGGGTGCGGCGGTCGGGGCCGGGCGAGGACCTGCCGTGTCGTAGCCGGAGAACAGGTCGACGAGCCCGGCCGGGGGCTCGCGCCAGCCGGAAGGCGCGGGGGCGGGCTGACTGCGTCCGATCCGGACCGAGCGGAGCCTCGGCAGGTCGGTGCGGCGCCGGAGATCGGCGGTGGCCAGGGCGATGCGCACGCCCGTCCAGTCCTCGCCGGTCCGCTGGGCGACCGAGGCGCGCAGCACGAGACGGCCGCTGCCGTCGCCCTGACGGTGAGTGAGGCGGTAGGTCGGCACCCAGACGGCGCCCGGCACCCCGTACTCCAGCTCCAGTTCCACCTCCGCATCACCGGTGCCGTCGAGGGTCAGGACCGTGCTGACCGTGGTCTCCACATGCACTGACGGCGCGTCGGTGGAGGCGCGGGCGAGTCGGTCGGTGGCGACGGTGAGCTGGTGCTCGACGTCGCGCAGTGCCTTCTCCAGCTCGACGAGGCGCCGGTGCAGTCCCGTCAGCCGCTCGTCGACGAAGTCGGTGAGCTCCAGCCACGCGTCGACCGGAGTGCGGCGGTGCGGGTCCTCGCGCCTGCGGGGAGGTGGGACCGGGCGGAGAGCCCCGACCTCCTCGATCAGGTTCAGCTGCCGGTCCCGGCGTCCCTGCGCCGCCGCGTACTCGTCGCTCAGCCGCTCGACCTCGCGCCGCGCCTCGTCGGGCGTGCCGGTGCCGAGCGGCTCGGCCTCGACCTCCGTCCGGACCTCGGTGACGCGCACCCCCGGGGCGCCCAGGACACGGGCCCGCAGCGAGCCCGGGTCCAGCGAGCGGGGCAGTCCCGTCACCCGCACCCGGCCGTCGGGCGACGCGCTGCCCCGGGCCGTGCGTCGGCAGACCGCGCCCTGCGCGTACACCACGACCGAATCGAGGGTCGACCCCCACCTCTGCATGCGCTTCGCCCCCGTCGCGTCCACGTCGAGCGCAGCTTACGCCCGGGCGGTCCGCGTGTCCGCGTGGAATCGGAAGGATGGCGGCCGCTGCCCGCTGTCACGGTGTGCAGGCGGTTCGCGGGTTCTGTTCGGCAAAGCGCATGTCATGTACAGTTCATTAGCTGTGCAGTAAGAGCCCACCATCGTTCTACGCGCGCAGAGTTGGCACCCGCGCCGCCTCTTCCCCCACCCCCGCTCGGAGGTATGCAGGATGCTCGGACACCGAAAAGCCGGCGGACCGACCGCCGCACTCGCCGCCTTCGGACTGCTGGTCGCGGGAGCCGCCACCCAGGCGGACGCAGTGCCGGCCGCCGTCCCCTCCGCGCCGGCCTCCGCGGCGGCCGCCCCGTACCGTGTCCTGTTCGACAACGCCCATGCGGAGACGGCCGGAAACGCGGACTGGATCATCTCCACCAGCCAGCCCGACCCCCTGGGCCAGGACCCGACTCCGTCCGCCGAGACGGACTGGACCGGCGCGCTGTCCTCGTGGGGGGTCGCCCTCCAGCAGACCGGCGACTACAGCCTCAAGACGCTGCCCCCGGGAGCCGGTCTCGCCTACGGCGGGTCGACGGCGACCGATCTCTCGAACTTCGACACCCTGGTCCTCCCCGAACCCAACACGCTGTTCACCACGGCCGAGAAGACGGCCGTCATGAACTTCGTCAAGAACGGTGGCGGCCTGTTCATGATCTCCGATCACAGCGGAGCGGACCGCAACAACGACGGCGAGGACGCGGTCGAGATCCTCAACGACCTGATGTCCGACAACAGCGTCGACTCCACGGACCCGTTCGGCTTCTCGGTCGACACGTCGGACGTCGGCTCCGACCATCCGGCGGCCATCGACGACAGCACCGATCCCGTCCTGCACGGCTCCTTCGGCACCGTCGCCAAGAGCCTCATCGCCGACGGCACCACCGCGACGCTCAAGCCGGCCGACAACCCCGCGGTCAAGGGGTTGCTCTACCGCACCGGTCACTCCGGCAACACCGGCGCCTTCTTCGCGACCAGCACCTTCGGCAGCGGCCGCGTCGCCTTCTGGGGCGACAGCTCACCCGTCGACGACGGCACCGGCCAGGCGGGCAACACCCTCTACGACGGATGGCACGACTCCAGCGCCACCAACGCGGCTCTCGCCCTCAACGCCACCGCATGGCTCTCCGGTGCGACCGGCGACGGTGGGGGAGGCGGTGGGGGCACGGACCCCTGCACAACCGCCCAACTGCTGCGCAACAACGGCTTCGAGTCCGGTGCCACCTCCTGGAACGCCACCGACGGAGTCATCACCGACGCTACCGGTGAGTCCCCGCGCACCGGCTCGTACTACGCGTGGCTCGACGGAAACGGCACCGCCACCACCGACACGGTCTCCCAGTCCGTCACGATTCCCTCCGGCTGCTCCGCGACCCTCGGTTTCCACCTGCACATCGACACCGCGGAGACCGGCACCACCCCCTACGACACCCTCAAGGTCCAGGTTCTCGACGCCTCTTCCGGGACGGTCCTCGCCACGCTCGCCACCTACTCGAACCTGGACGCGGCCCCCGGATACACCTTGCGCACGTTCAACCTCGCCGGTTGTGCCGGGCGGACGGTCACGGTGAAGTTCACCGGGACCGAGGGAAGCAAGCTCCAGACATCGTTCGTCATCGATGACACGGCGGTCGACGTGAGCTGAACCGCGAACCCCCTCGGCGCCACGGGCGCGCTCGGGTGCCGGAGGGTTCTGCTGCAGGTTCCCCGTCCGGACGGGGACCGCCGTGACCGGCGACCGCCTCCGTCAGGGCGGAGCGGCCCGGCCCACCGACGAGGCGGGCCGGGCCGAGCTCGTCCGGGCTAATCGGCCAGCAACTGCGGAGGCACGAAACCCTCCTCGGCGAGCCGTTGCCACAGCCGGTCCGGGATCGGGAACCGGGATGCGGCGGCGTTCGCCGTCACCTCGGCAGCCGAACGGCAGCCGACCACGACCGACGTGACGGCGGGATGCAGATACGGGAACCGGATCGCGGCCGCGGCGAGCGGAACCCCGAACTCGGCGCAGATCTCGCGGCACCGCCGGGCGCGAGCCAGCGCCTCCGCCGGCACCGGCCGGTAGTTGAACATGGCGTCGTGCGACGGGTCGGCGAGCAGACCGGTGTTGAAGACCCCGCCCACGACCACGGCGGTGCCGGTCTTCGCACACAGTGGCAGCAGGGTCGTCAACGCCTCGTGGTCGAGCAGGGAGAACCGGCCGGCGACGAGGACGACGTCCACCTCGAACTCCGCCACGTACGCGGCGAGGCGCTCGCCATGGTTCATCCCGAACCCGATCGCCCGGACCAGCCCCTCGTCCTTGAGGCGGCGCACCGCCGGGTAGGCGGTACGCCGGATCTCGTCCGGGTAGTCGTCCGGGTCGTGCAGATAGAGGATGTCGACCGACTGCCGCCGCAGCCGCGCCAGACTCGACTCCAGTGACGCGCGGATCCCCCGCTCCGTCCAGTCGGTCACCACGGTGCCCGGCGAGCCGTCCGGCTCGGGCCGCAGCAGCCACCCCGTCTTCGTGGAGATCACCGGCTCGGCGATCCCCGCCGGGGCCAGCAGCCGACCGAGACGGTCCTCGGCCTGCCCGTGCCCGTAGCGCGGTGCGGTGTCGAAGTAGGTGATGCCGGCCGCGGCCGCGGCCTCCAGAGTCGCGGCCGCGTCCTGTTCCGACACCTCCTGGAACAACCCGCCCAGCGGGGCCGTGCCGATCCCGAGCCGGGGCAGGTCGAAGGACAGCCGGGAAGGCGCGCCGTGCGCCGACGCGCCGGTCATCGAGTCACCTCCCACGGGGACCGGTACGTCGGCCGGCCGGCGTGCAACGCCATCGTCAGCGTCAGCCGTACCCGCGTGGCTCCGGGCAGCTCCACCCGGAAGTACGGTCCATCGACATCCTGTGCCGGTCCGTCGTCGACGCGGACGGTGTGCACGAGGTGTTCCGCGAACGAACCCGCCTGCACGATCACCGAGCGATCGACGCCGCCGAGGTTGACCAGCTCCACCACGGTGTGGTCCGGCCGGATGTCGGACACGAGCGCCGCGACGTCCGGGGGCAGTCCGGGCCGTGGGTCGAGGGCGTCGTGGTAGCGCAGATGCAGCTGGGCCAGGCCGCCGTTGTAGAGCACCTGCGGCGATCCGGTGGTGAGTTGCAGCAGGGCCTCGGTGACCACGGGATTGAGATGCTGCCAGTGATGGATGTCCAGGGCATCGGGGCCCACGGCCGGATCCACCGGGTCGTTCCCGATGGCCTCCATCCGTGCGGCGCAGGAGGCCATGGCGCTGAGCAGCATCCGCTCGGGGAAGTCCGGATTGCGGCCCTGGAGGAACTCGTACCACGGCTCCTCGTGTCCGGCCTCGTCCTTGATGCGCTGGGTGTGCACCGCCGTCCAGTCCCAGTTCGATCCGGCCCGCAGCTGCTCGATGCGCTCCTGATCCACCGCCTCGCGGCTGAAGTGCCAGAGCGACAGGGGAAGTTGACCGGGCATGATCGTGAAGTCGAACCAGCCGGAATCGTTGTGCCGCTGGGGCACCATGAGCGTGCGCTCGTCGGTCATCGCCCGCAGATGCGGCTCCCAGCGCTCGCCCAGGGTCCCCATCTCGTCGGCGCTCCGGTGCTCGGCCCGGCGCAGCACCGCGTCCAGCGGGTTGCGGGCCAGGTCGAGGAAGGACCGGTCGCCGGTCAGCAGCGTCGCGTTGGACGCTCCGACGAGGGTGGCGCTCCCGACCGGAGAGAGCCCGTGCGGCCACGACCAGCCGTAGTGGCCGCCGTACCACCGGCCGTCCAGATACTCGCCCACCTCACCGTGCAGCCCGGCGTTGTCGGGCACGACGTCGTGCCCGGCGAGCCGCTCCCGCCACGCGCCGACGTACTCGGCCACCCAGTCCGCGTAGCGCCGGTCCCCGCCGAGCAGGTACGCGTTGGTGGCGAGCCCCGTCGCGGCCAGGTTCACGAGGGTGTCGCCGCGGCCCATCCGGTCCCACATCGCCCGGCCGTAGGCGCGAGCGCGCTCGGGGGAGGCGGCCAGCTCGTCGAAGGACGTGACGTCGTCGATCCCGTCGAGCGGCAGCCCGTAGGGGCGCAGGGCGAGACTCCACGGAAAGTACGTGTCGTGGTCGCTGAAGCCCCAGCGCGGGCCGGCGGAGCCGTTGTGCGGGGCACGGATCACGCGGTGCTCGGCGTCGTAGTTGGGACCGCCCGGCAGGTAGAAGTCGGCGAAGCGGCCGGCCAGTTCACGCAGTTGTGCGTCGCCGGGGTCGGCGAGGCACAGGCCGTAGAAGAGCAACAGCCCCTCGCCCTGGTGGAACCAGTCGTAGCCGCGCTCCAGGCCGCTCTCCAGCATGCCCATCTCCGTGAGCTGCTCGGAGACCCCGTGCCAGTGCCGTCGCGCCGCGGTCAGCAGATCCGCACTGCCGCCCAGCAGATAGAGCGTGGGCCAGTTGAAGAACGGCTCGTAGAAGTCGTCCACGCCGTCGCGGCCGTCGAGCCCCTCTCCCAGTGCACCGCGGAAGACGAGGCGGCCGTCGTGTTCGGTGTAGCGGTCGGCGAAGACGCGCCACGCCTTGTCCTGGACGGCGAACAGTTCCCGTTCGAGCGCGGCCCACCGGGGAACGTCGGTGACGCGGCGGGTCGCACGCACATGCGGCACGTGCGCGGCGTCGGCGGTGGTCGTCATCGGTGCGCCACTCCTGCTGCGGACGTGCCGCCGATTCGCCCGGTTATGAGCATCAAGAACACCCGGCCCCTCACAATCGCCCATCGATTACCGATGGCTAGACTCACCGGCGGGGGCTGACGTGTCAATACTCGGCAACGCCTCCGGGAAGGAAGCCGTCCGTGATCGACTGCCATGCCCATCTGTGGAACCCGGGGGAGGGATTCCCCTGGATCCGTCCGGATTCCGTGCACCACCGGTCGTTCTCGTCCGAGGATCTGGAGGACGCGGGCGCCGGCCTCGGTCTGACCGGAACCGTCCTGGTCGAGGCGTCCCGCGGCGACACCGGCGAGACGCTCGCCCTGCGTGACCTGCGTCTGCGCCGGCCTGATCTGGTCACCGGATACGTGGCCAACCTGCACGTCCACGGGGAAGCCGGCCCGGATCGCTTCCGGGGTCTCCTGGGCGGCCTGGGCGACACACGGCCCAACGGGATGCGTCTGGGCGGACCGGCCTGGGCCGACACGCCGGCGTCGGCCCGCGCGCTCGTCCCGGTGCTGGCCGAGGCGGGTGTGGCGCTCGAACTCAACCTCGGCACCGGCGCCGTGTCGGCCGCTGCGGACGTGGCCGTCCGGCATCCAGGGCTGACCGTGGTCGTCGACCATCTCGGCAACCCCCCGAACCTCAGGGCGGATCCGGGGGATTGGTACCGGGACGTCGAGCGTGCGGCCAGGACACCTGACGTGGTCGTGAAGATCTCCGGCCTGCTCACCCAGCAGCACGGCGTCCCGGCCGACCGGGTGGCGCGTCTGGTGCGGCACGTGGTCGACGCCTTCGGGCCCGACCGCTGCCTCATCGGCTCCGACTGGCCGATCTGCCTGCCCCGGGGCTCCCGGGCCGACTCGCTGGCGGTGGCGCGGCTCGGACTGGCCCATCTCCCCGCCGGTCAGCAGAAGCGTGTACTGCACACCACCGCCGAACGCGTGTACGGACTGTGTGGTTGACAGTGCTGAGAGTGCCCTGCTTCGATTCGGATCATCGATAGGCGATAAGCGGTCGCCTTCTTCCGGCCGAGCCGGCCCCGACCTCCGCGGAGACCCGAGATGGCTTTCTTCGACCTGCCCCAGGACGAGCTGGAGAGATATCGCCCCACCCTGGCCGAGCCGGCGGACTTCGACGAGTTCTGGCGCAAGACCCTCGCACAGCAGGGGGACTTCGAGCTCGCCGCGACGTTCGAGCCGGTGCACAACGGACTGGCCACGATCGACACCTTCGACGTGACCTTCGCGGGCTACGGTGGGCATCCGGTCCGCGGCTGGCTGCAACTGCCCGTCACCCGCACCGGGCCGCTGCCGGCCGTCGTGGAGTACCTGGGCTACGGAAGTGGTCGCGGCGCCCCGCACGAGAAGCGGCTGTGGGCGTGCGCGGGGTACGCGCACTTCATCATGGACACCCGGGGCCAGGGTGCCGAGACCCCCGATCCGGACCCCGCCTCCGGCGACATGGCGGCAGCCGGCTTCCTCACCCGCGGCGTCCTCGATCCGCAGCGCTACTACTACCGCCGCCTGTTCACCGACGCGGTGCGTGCCGTCGAGGCGGTCCGCACGCATCCGGCCGTCGATCCGGCGCGCGTCGTGGTCACCGGCACCAGCCAGGGCGGCGGGATCGCGCTGGCCGCGGCGGGGCTCGTCCCGGATCTCGTCGCCGTCATGCCGGATGTGCCGTTCCTGTGCCATTTCCCGCGCGCCACCACGATCACCGACCACCAGCCCTATGTCGAGGTCTCGCGGTTCGTGAAGCTGCACCGGGAGCACGCGGCCACGGTGGCGCGCACGATGTCCTACTTCGACGGTGTCACGCTGGCCCGCAGGGCGAACGCGCCGACCCTGTTCTCGGTCGGGCTGATGGATCACATCTGCCCGCCCTCGACCGTGTACGCCGCGTTCAACCACTACGGTTCGCAGCGCCGGGTCGACCAGGCGGACAAGCAGATCAGCGTGTATCCGTTCAACGATCACGAGGGTGGCGGACCCGCGCACGAGGTCGTCAAACTGGAATGGCTGGCGAAACAGCTGGGAACCGCGGGATGAGAATCCTTACGACCCATGGGACCGCGTCATGGGATCTCGCCATCGATAGACGATGAGCGCGTATCATGGCACAACCGGCTCTCCCCCCATCGCAGGATTGGGAATTCATGGCATCGAATGCGTCGGCTGGATTTGTCTCCACGCTGGCCACCAACAAGGACCGCTTCCGCAAAACCCTGATCTCCGACCAGGTGTACGAGTTGCTCCGCAAGGCCATTGTGGAGGGCGACCTCGCACCGAACGACCGGGTGGTCGAATCGGAAATCGCGCGGCGCCTCGGGGTGAGCCAGGCTCCTGTGCGTGAGGCGGTCAAGCAACTGGCCCGTGAGGGGCTGCTGATGCACGTCCCGCGCCGTGGCCACTTCGTGATCGAGATCTCCTCGCAGGACGCGGAGTACGCCCGCCAGGTGCGGGAGCCGCTGGAGCGGTTGGCGGCTCAACTCGCCACCGGGCGCATCACCGAGGAACACCTGAGTGAGCTCGACGCGCTCGTGGAGCAGATGCACGACGCAGTTGCCGCCAACGACGTCAGCCGGTTCCGCGACGTCGACATCGAGTTCCACACCCTGGTCGCGCAGATCGCCGGCAACCCGTTCCTGGCCCGGATGTGGGAGGTCATCGAGCCGAGTCTGCGTGCGCTGCGCGCCATTTCCGACCCCCTCTTCGAGGGCGACCGGCACGCGATGGCCGACGAGCACGGCCGCCTCGTGAGCCTGCTGCGTGCCGGCGACGCCGACGTGGCGGCCGCCGCGTTCGCCGACCATGCGGCCGGGCGCGGACCGGTGCCCGACGCACGTGCGACGAGGAAGCCGCGAAAGGCTTCCGCGGCCGGGAAGAACCACTAGGACCTCTCGTGTCGGGCGGGGCGCGTGTGCGTGGGCACACACCCCCGCCGCGTTCGGCGTCCCGGCCCGTTCAGCGTCTCCCCGGTGGGCCCGGGGCCGATGCCCGGCCGGCGAAGGCCGGTGGCCCGGGGGAGGAACGGGCGAGCGCGAAGGGCCCGAGCCGGACATCGGCTCGGGCCCCGCTTCTTGCCGATCGGTTGCTACCGGCGGGCGCCTGCCGTCCACTTCGGCGCACCGTACTGGTAGGCGCCGAGGCTCGGGGTCGCGTCGGTCGACCCGTCGTTGATGCCCGGCAGCGGTATCGCCTGGCTGCGCGCGGGGGAACCCTCGGACAGCCGGTAGTCGCGCTGCCCCGCGTCGACGAACAGCGGATCCGTCTCCGCGGGCAGGTTGTTCGACAGCACCAGTCCGCCGTCGGTGGCACCGGCCAGACCCCGGATGGCACCGATGTTGTTGTAGATCCTGGTACCGGTGGACTGACCCGGTTCCTTGACGTAGAACAACGTCATGCCGCCGGTGTTGTTGGACACGAGGTTGTCGTGCGATCCGGTGCCGAGGCCGTTCAGCATCACCGTCCCCTCAAGATTGTTCCAGCCCACGTTGTTCGCGATCACGAGGTTGCTCTGCCCGTTGTCCGCGTAGACACCGGCCACCGCGAACGGAGTGACGCCAGGGGTGGGTGTGCCGTCGTGCAACAGGTTGTGGTCGATCGACGACCCCATCATGTCGGCGCTGCAGCAGGTGTAGATCCCCGCGGTGTCGAGGCTCAGCCGGGCGTACTGGGAGATGTCGTTGTGGGCGATCCGGTCCGGCCCCGGTGCGAGGCCCTCGGTGGTGCCCCACTGCAGGTTGATCCCGCTGCGGCCGACCCGGTAGATGGTGTTGTGCATGACCGTCTGGCTGTTGCCCTGCACGGCGATGCCGGCAGCGTACGTGCCCAGGTAGTCGACATCGTGGATCACGTTGTCCGTGGCGGTGTTGTTCTGCCCGCGCAGCGCGATCCCGTTGCCGGCGCTCAGCGACAGATCGCTGTTGACGATCTTGTTGTGCGTTCCGTCGATCACGATGCCGGTGTCACCGACACCGCGGGTCACGGAGCTGCCGCAGTCGGTGGTGCCGCGGGTGATGTCGGTGTAGTGCGACAGGTACGTGCCGGTGATGCCGTCCAGGGTCACGTTCGTGCTGGACGGGCCGGTCCTGATCGTCGAGGCGAACAGGTCGATGCCCTCGACCGCGGTGTGGCTGGTGTTCGTCAGGTCGAACGCCAGCGGCCTGGTCCTCGCCTCGATCCGATGCAGAGCGGGATCGTCCGTGCTGTACACGTACAGCCGCTTCGCGTCCGGGTCGTAGAACCACTCGCCGGGGTTCGAGAGCTCCCCGATCTTGCCGGAGAGCGAGTAACGGGTGTCCTTCGGCACGACCTTGTGGACGCACGGAGGCGCCGCGTCCAGTTCCACCGATCCGACGCCGGAGCTCTTCACGGTGGTCGTGGCGGACACGTACCAGTAGCTCGTCAGCGCACGTGCCCCCTTCCAGTAGCCCGCCGGGCGGGTCAGATCCGCGTCGGCGATCGTGGCGTCCGCACTGCCCGCACCGGCGTACTGGAGCTCCGGGTCGAGCAGGTCGAGGCCGGGGTAGGGCCACTGGGCCTCGATGCCCATCTTCTTGTCCGTGAAGACCTGCACGGTGGTCACGTCGGATCCGAGGTCGACGTTCGTGCTGTAGACCCGGCCCGCCGCCACGGCCTCGCTGAACGCCGAGTTCGGTGCGTAGGGGTCGGTCTTGCCGATCTCGGCGACGTCGTCGCCGGTGACCGGCGACCATCCCTGGACCCGCGTGGCGCCGCTCAGCGTCACCTTCGCGCCCTTGGCGGCGCGGTAGGTGATCGGCTTCTCCGCCGTGCCCGAACGGGCTGGCACGACCGTCTCCTCGTACGTGCCGGACGCGATCACGCAGGTGTCTCCGGGAGCCGCCGTGTCGGCGCACTCCTGGATGTTCCGGAACGGCGTCAGCAGCGTGCGGCCACCGGCCGTGTCCCGTCCCCACGGTGCGACGTAATAGGTACGGCCGTCCTTGGCTCCGGCCGGATGGGGATGGGCGCCGGCCGGGACGGCGGACGCCACGACGCACAGGGACGCCAGCACGGCGGCGGCTGCAGGCCACAGCCCCCGGTGGGGCCGTGACAACCGTTGTGTCAGCACTCCAATGTCCTCTCTCCTCTGATGGATGGATGGATGGATGGGAACGGGGTCGCCCGGGTCAGCCCTTCACCGCACCGACCGTGAGGCCGCTGATGATGTGACGCTGCATGTAGATGAAGAAGATGATCACGGGAGCGATCGCGAGCAGAAGGTTGGGGAACACCTTCGTCAGGTCCGTCGAGTACTGGCTGATCCCGGCGTAGATCGCCGTCGTCACCGTGTAGTGCCCCGAGGACGGGCTGAGCAGGATCTGCGGGCTGATGAAGTCGTTCCAGATCCCGATCGAGTTGAGAATCAGCACCGTGACGACCGCCGGGCGCATCAGCGGGAAGATGATCGTCCAGAAGGTCCGGTACCTGCCCGCGCCGTCGATCGTCGCCGCGTGGTCGATGTCCACCGGGATGGTGCGGATGAAGCCGACGAACAGGAAGATGCTCACGGGGAGGGTCGACGCCACGTCGTGCGCGACCAGACCGGTCACGGTGTTCGCGAGCCCGATCTCGCGGAGCACGTAGATCACCGGGATGATCACGGCCGCGCCGGGGATGAAGGTGCCGGCCAGGAAGTACAGCAGCACCAGTTGTGTGCGCCGTTTGAGACTGCGCGCGATCGCGTAGGCCGCCGGTCCCGCGAGCACGATGCACAGCACGTCCACGATCACGACGAGGAACAGTGTGAACCCGTAGCCGCCTATGACGTTGTACTGGGGGCTGTCGACGGCGGCGGACAGATGCTCCAGCGTCAGACCGCCCAGCGGCAGCGAGAACGGGTTGTCGAGGATGTCGTCCTGCGACTTGAACGCGTTCACCAGGAGCAGGTAGACCGGCACGATCATGATCACGAACAGCAGGGAGAGCATCACCCAGCGCACGACCGAGCGTGACTCCCGCTCTGCCTCGCCGCGGGGAGCGTCGTCGGGATCCGGCAGCCGCTTGTGCTTGTCGCGGATCTCCGCCTCTAGTACCACCACCACCGGCTCCTAACCTGTCGCAGCTTGATCTTGTCGGTTGCGCAGCGCCGTCACGAGCAGTGCCAGCGCGGCGGACACGACCATCAGGAACACTGCCTGCGCCGTCGCGTAGCCGACCTTGGTGCCCTCGAAGGACCGGGCGAGAATGAGGTAGGTGAACGTCTGCGTCGATCCGGCGGGTCCACCGCCGGTGAGGCTCACCACGATGTCGTAGGCACGGATCAGGCCCACCAGGTTCAGCACGGTGGCCACGGTCACCACGGGCGCGATCATCGGGATCACCACGCGCAGGTTCGTCTGGCGCTTGGTGGCACCGTCGATCGCCGCAGCCTCCAGCAGTTCGGCCGGCACCGTCTGCAGGGCGGCCACGAACAGTACGACGTTGAACCCGAACCCGGCCCACACGATCACGCCGATCAGCGTGATCAGTGCGAACTGCTCGTCGAAGAGGAACCCGATCGGTTCGACACCGAACTTGGCCAGTGTGTTGTTGATGGCGCCGTTGGTGCCGAGGATCGCAGCCCACAGGTACCCGAGGATCAGCGCGCTGATCACGTGCGGGAAGTAGGCCACCGCGCGGAAGAACGAGTTGGACCGCGACCTACCCTTGAGGACCAGTGCGTAGACCAGTCCCAGACCGACCATGAGCAGGGTGCCCGCGCCGGCGATGAGGGCGGTCACGTACCAGGAATCGGTCGAGCTGGGGTCGTCGAACAGGTGCCGGTAGTTGTCGAGGCCGATGAACTCGGCCGTGGAGAACCCGTCCCAGTTCGTCAGACTGAGATACACCGCGACGCCCACGGGCACGACGGTCATCACCGTGTAGAGCAACACGGCAGGTCCCATCAGGCCCAGGGAGACGGCTGCCTCCCGGAACCGCGCGCGTCGGCGGTCCAGGTCACGCCCCGCCCGGGCGGGGGCGGTGCCGGACCGCCCCCGCCGTGTCAGCTCTGCGAGTTCCACCACTTGTCCAATCCGGCCGCGGCGTTCTTCGCGGACGCGCCCGTGTACAAGGACTGGATCTGCTTGTTGAGCTCGTCGCTGAAGCCGGAGATCGGCTGGCTGGAACCGGACTTGACGATCACCGAGGGAGCCTTGTCCAGGACCTTCTGCACCTCGGTGCCGAGGCTGGACATCGGGTAGCTGAAGCCGCCCCGCAGATTGCCGTCGGCGGCGAGCTGGCTCTTGATGGCCTCCCGGTCGGTGACCAGCCACTTGACGAACTCGGTCGCCTCGGCCTTGTGCCGCGACTTGTTGACCACGACGTACGGGTTGGAGATGTTGCCGAACTGGCCGGAGGGGTACGCGCCGTCGGTCGGCATGCTGAACACGCCGATCTCGTCGCTCTTCTTCGCGGCGTCCGCGGCGGGCACGAAGTACGAGCCCATGATGTACATCGCGGACTTGCCGTTGAGGAACGCCGTCTGGCCGTCCGCGTAGGTCAGGCCCAGGGCGCTCTTCTCCAGGTAGCCCGAGTCGATCCAGCTCTTGTAGTGCTTCAGGTAGGGCACGTAGCCGCTGTCGGCGAAGGAGCCCTTGCCCTGGTTGCGCTTGACCGTCCACTGCGGGTCCTCGGTGAGGACTCCGGCATCGGCCATCATCGAGAACTGCGCGCCCGTCACCCACTGACCGGCCGTCTGCAGCGGCTTGTAGCCGGCTGACTTCAGCTTGCCCATCGCGCTGGTGAACTGATCCATGGTCCGGATCTTCGTCGCGTCGACGCCGGCCTTGGTGAAGGCGGCCTTGTTGTAGAAGACGAGGGACTGGATCTGCTCGCCCACGCCGACCATGTACCGCTTGCCGTCGATGGCGTACTGGTCGACCAGCGGGGTGTCGTTCGTCCAGGGCTGGTCCGACAGGTCGGTGAACAGGGAGGCGTTCTCCGCGGTCAGCGAGATCTGCTGTGCGATGTCGGGCGGGTCGCCCGCGGCCAGGTCCTGGGTCAGTTTCGCGTTCGCCGAGATCGTGCCCGTCAGCTCCAGCTTCACCTTCACATCGGGGTGGTTCTTTTCGTACCGGGCGAAGAGCCCGGACCAGTACTTCTCGGTCAGGTTGGGTGTGATGTTGACGATGACGCGGAGGGTCTTCTTTCCCGCGGCATCTTCGGAGTCGTTGCCACCGCAGGCGGCGGCCGACGCCATCACCAGCGGAGCCACTGCGAGTGCGCAGGCGCGGCGCCACACTTTTCTCATTCGGGACACGCTCCATTGCTTAGTCAATGAATAATCGATTGTCGAGATCGAAGCACAGGCGTTTCGGCGAGGTCAACAAGTAAAAGAAAGCGGAGACCCCGCACGGCGGGGGCGCGGAAATCGGCATATCGCACCGTTTGACGAAACCGCAGATCAAGTGCTGGTTCGTCGGAAATTGTGATTCCCGATATGACGTCCACGCATTTCCGACATCAAAGATGTCGAAGGTGATTTCCATGCCTGGAGCTCTGGTGATACCAGGCATGTGTGCCCCGCCTCGTTCCGGGACGGGGTCGTCCGTTCCCGCCGATCGTCTGCGATCGCCTGCTCGGGCGACGCGGCGAGAACGTCTTATGGGTTTTCGGTGGTTCTTTCCGGGTCAGGAATTCGGCCCTGCCCGTTTTCGGTGAAGATGCCGGCCTCCGCGGACCGGGGGTCGCGCGGCGCCGGACGGGCGTGAGTGCGATCGGCGGCGAAGCGTCGGTCGCACCGTGGTCCCTCGTGAGCGGCACGCGGCGGGGGGCCGCGTCGGTGCGGGCCGCCGCTCTCGCGGCGGCGTGTCCGGTGGCGCGGCGACAGCCCGCCACCCCCGAAGGAGTCGCATCGGTCATCACCCCCATCGCTATCGTCTATCGATTACTGATGCTATGTGGGTCACCCCGAATGTTTCAAGAGTGCTGCGGCAACCCTCTCTTCACTGTTTCGTTGCCACCGCACGGCGACCCGGCCCTCGGCGGCGGGCTGTCGGACCGTCAGCGTCAGCCGACTGAGGTGGTCGCCCCAACTCCGTCTCAGCTGCGCATCGTTCAGGACCCGGCGTTCGACCGAGGCGACGGCGACATGCGGATCCCAGAGCATCCGCAGCCCTTCGCCCCCGGCGCCCGTGACGGTGGCCCACCCCTCGCCGCACTCCACCTCACCGGCCAGGACGTGGTGCAGCCTCAACGGTTCGGCACCCCCCTGCCACCGGTCCTCGACGACCGCATGAGCCGGCTCGCCGCCGTCGGCGCGTACCAGGCGCAGTGTCCGGTCCCAGCGGGTGAGCAGGCCGTGCGGGTAGGCACCGCTCAGGTCGGCGTGCAACGCGCTGACGTGTGCGTCGAGTCGGACGGACACGTCGTGGGCCGCGTGGTCCGCGCCGGTTCGCTGCCCGCAGCCGGGCTCGGGCACGTTGTGCCAGGCGCTCTGGAACGGCCAGGCCGCATAGCGGTCCGGTCCGAACGTCGCGGCGGTGTATGTGGGCCGGCCGACGTCCACGACCAGCGGCCGGCCGTCCGCGACCACCCAGTACGAACCGACGTCGAGATGGTTGTGGTGTTCACCGTTGTGGCCTGCCTTCATCGCCACCGCCAGCCCGGACGTACGCGCCGCCGATTCCCGCGCCACCAGGATCTGCAGCCGCGGAAGCCAGCACTCGCGGGCCAGCCAGGGAGCGCTGTCCACCGGAGGGGCCTCGCCGACGGCCCGGCACCACCGCCGGTCCGCCAGCGCCAGCAGCGCGCGCCCGAGGCCGGCCCGTGGCGGCGCGGCGCATCCCGACTCCCGCGCGCCCGCCACCGCGTATGCGGACGTCTCGGGTTGCCCGAGCCGTTCACCCCACCGGAACGGCACCTGCCAGGGCTGCTCGCCGGACAACCGCGCGGGCGCATCGCCGACGTTGACGTAGTGGTCCGCGCCGAGATGCATGCGCTGCGGGTAGCGCAGCAGTTCCGGCAGCAACGGAAGATCCCGGGTGTCGAGATCCGCGCCGCCGACGTCGGCGAGCAGATCCAGCACCTCCAGCAGGCGGCACGCGCCCACCCACCAGTAGGCGATCCCCTCGTCGATCCCGCCGTCGTCGGGCAGTGTGACCAGGTAGTGGTCCAGGCCTTGGACGACCAGCCGGACCAGGCGGGCGCGCCGGCCGTCGTCGTCGCAGACCAGCAGCGCGGCGGCGAGCACGGCGCTGTGGATCCAAGGGTTCCAGTTGTTCGCGGTACCGTCGGCGCCGATCCAGTGCCAGTCCCGTTTCCGTTCGAACGGGGTGAGCACCCGCCGGTCCACCTCGCGCCGCAGGCGACGGCGCAGTCCCGGCATGCGTCGGTCCAGGTGGGGCCCCAGCACGTGGTCCGCCCAGGCGAAGAGCGCCGTGACCTCGGCCGCTCCGAGATCGAGGAACGGGTCGTCCGGATCGGGCACCACCTCTTCGCGTGCGGCCGCGTTGCGCTCGTGCGGAGCCCAGCACCAGGTACTCGCCTCGGCGAACGCGACCAGCCCGTCGACCGCGCCGTCGAGATGCGGGCAGTCCCCGGGCGCCGCGGACGGGGCCGCCACCTCGCCGGTGAGGACGGCGGCCAGCACCAGCAGGCCCACCCGTTCCTGCAGTGCCCAGGCCTGATCCTCGTACGCGCTGCGACTGCCGTCACGGAAGGCACGGGCCCAGGCGGAGGCGAGCAGACGCGGGGCAGGGCGGGCCAGTTCCTCCGCGGCGGCGGACAGTATCCCGTCGCGCACCGCGGCGGGCACCGCGTCCCAGGCGGAACGGCAGGTGACATCGGGGACACCGGTCCACCGCGCGGGATCGGCCAGCAGCTTCTCAAGTCTTCCGCCGTCGCGCGGATCCAGCAGCGGAGCCAGCCGCTCCTGCAGGGGGCCGGTCATGGGATCACTCATCACCGAGCAGTTCGAGCTCGATCACCGGAAGCAGTACACCGGGCCGGGCGATCGGCAGGGTCAGCGTGAGCGTGCCCGCCGCCTGGCCGGGCGGGGTCAGATTGTTGTGTTCGTGTTGCGTGCCGTCCAACTGCTGGAACCGGATCTCCGAACCGTCGTGCAACAGTTGGGCGTAGCGCACCCGCCCGGCGAGACCGGCCAGGTGGATCTGCTTGAGCGGCCACGCGAGCAGATGCAGATACAACCGGCGTCCGGCCTGGGTGTAGAGGGCGTTCGCGGGTGCCTCGAAGGTGCTCGGTCCGGCACCACGCACGGCCCGCTCGTGCAGGGCCGTCCAGTCGGCGATGGCCGCCAGCGTGTCCCGGGCCCGCGGATCCAGTGCGCCGCGGCCGGTGGGTCCGACGTTGAGGAGCATGTTGCCCCCGCACGCGACGGACTGCACCAGCATCCTGACCAGCATCGCGGGGTCCTTGTACTCGTGGTTGTCCCGGTCGTAGCCCCACGAGCCGTTGAGCGTGTGGCAGGCCTCCCACATCACCGGGGCGCCGTCCCGCTCCAACGGCCGGTCGGGCTGGTACTGCTCGGGTGTCACGTAGTCACCCGGGATCCCGAGCCGGTCGTTGACGAGAATGTCCGGCTGCAACTCGCGGACCGTGGCCATCAGCTCCTGTGCGCCCCACTCGGCCGGTCCCTTGTCGGGATAGGTGAAGTCGAAGAAGAGCAGGTCGATCGGCCCGTAGCCGGTGAGCAATTCGCTTACCTGGCCGCGGAGGTACGTGCGGTAGCGCTCCATGTCCCGCGGCTCCTGCTCGGCCGGCGTCCCGCGCAGCGGGTGATAGCGGTCGACCGTGAAGTCCGGGTGGTGCCAGTCGAGCAGGGAGTAGTAGAGGCCGACGTGCAGGCCCTCGGCGCGCATCGCCTCGGCGAACTCGGCCACCAGGTCCCGGCCCGTCGCGCGTACCGAGGTGTAGCCGGTGAGCGACGAGTCGAAGAGGCAGAAGCCGTCGTGGTGCTTGGCGGTCAGCACGGCGTAGCGCATGCCGGCCTCCCGGGCCGCCCGCGCCAGCTTCCGCGCGTCGAACAGGTCCGGGTCGAACCGTTCCAGGTAACGGTCGTAATCCTCCTGCGACATGGCCTCCCGGCTGCGCACCCACTCGTGCCTGGCCGCGAGGCTGTACAGGCCGAAGTGGACGAACAATCCGAAGCGCGCGGCCTCGAACCACCCGATGGATGCTGTGGGCACTGAACTCTCCTGTCGCGGTTGACAGTCCTTATCGATCGGCTGTTATCTACCATCGATAGGCGATGATGTCACTGGTGGTGCGTGCGACGGAGCGCGCGGAGAGGCATGTGAATGAACCCGAATGGGGATCAAGGAGCGCCGTCGACGGGGGAGGCGCGGACCTACGACTCGATGCGGGCGCCGGTCCACACCGCGTCCTTCAAGCGCCCGACCGCGCGCATGGTGGAGGCCCTCACGGACGTGAGCGCGGCGACGGCCTGCGCGAAGCTGCATCAGATGGGCATCACGCGGACCTTCATCGACGGTCCCGTGCCGTTGCACCGCGAGCCGGACGTCAAGATCACCGGCGGCGCCGTGACCCTGCAGTTCCTCCCGCAGCGCGAGGACGTCTTCTCCGGCGCCGACCAGGAGGACGCCGAGCGCAAGACGGCGCTGTGGGGCGTCCTGGAGTCCGTGCAGCCCGGTGACGTGCTGGTGGTATCGGCGTACGCGAGCCACTTCACGGGCTGTCTCGGCGACATGCTGGTGCGCTATTTCAAACTGCGCGGCGGTGCCGGCATCGTGGTGGACGGGCGGGTGCGGGACGCGGCACGGATCCGCGCGCTCGGTGTGCCCGTCTGGTGCACCGGCGTGACCCCGCACTACGCCTCGCAGACGGAGCTGTTCCCGTCGGCGTTCAACGTGCCGGTGGGTGTCGGCGGCGCGTTGGTGACGCCAGGGGACCTCATCGTCGCCGACGAGGACGGGGCCGTCGTCGTGCCGCAGGAGAAGGCCGTCCCCCTGGCCGAGGACTCGCTGCTGCACCAGGACCGCGAGGCGTTCGCGCGTCGGCGCCTCGACGAGGGCGGGCGGCTGTCCGACTACTACCCGCTCACCGGGGCGGGTCTCTCCGAGTACCTGGCAAGCCGCACCGCCGACGGCAGCGTGTAGCCGACGGGCCGGCGGCCACCCGCGGCGCCGTCCCGCCGGGCCGGCGTGACACCCGGCACCGGCACTGCCCGTAGGGGCGGACCCGTACGCGCATCCAGCGGGTCCGTGCCCGCACGCTCAACCGTGTGCCGTCCCCGCCCCGGGCGGCACACGGGCGGCCCCGACTCAGCGCACCGACGCGGCCGGCGGGCGTTCGCGCAGCGCGCCGTAGGCGAGGAAGTACGCCGGCACGCGGTTCAGCCACCGCGAGCGCGTGACGAGCTCGCTCAGCCGCCGGGCGCGCTTCGCGTCGCCGAACGCCGGTCGGCCCGAGAGCACCGGGGCGACGACGTTCCGGTGGGCGAAGCACTGCAGGGCCTGCGTCGCGACGGTGGTCGGCAGGCGGCGGCGCTGGATGCGGCGTACGGTCCGCAGGCCGACCGCGCCCCCGCGCAACGGTTCGACGAGATGGCGGGCGGCGGCCACGGCGTCCTCGACGGCCAGGTTGATACCGATGCCGAAGACCGGTGACATCGCGTGTGCCGCGTCGCCGATGCACAGCAGTCCCGGACGGTGCCAGCGGCGGAGGCGGTCGAGCCGTACGTCGAGCAGCTTCACGTCGTCCCACGACCCCAGTGTGTGCACCCGGTCCGCGAGCCAGGGGACGGCGGCCGTGAACTCGTCCATGAACCGGCCGAGGCCGGCGGCGCGGCGACGGCCGTCGGTTCCCTTGGGGATCAGCGCGGCGCACTGCCAGTAGTCCCCACGGTCGATCAGGGCGCTGACGAACCGGTCTCCCACGCCTCCCACGAGCCCGTGCGGGTCGTTCTCCCGCCGCGGCAGCCGGAACCACCAGGCATCCATCGGGCAGGCGAACTCCCGCAGCCCCAGCTCGGGCAACGATCTGGCCAGCGAGTCGCGCCCGTCGCAGGCCACGGTGAGGGTGGCGTGCAGCTCGCCCGTACGGCCGTCGGACGTGCGGTACCGGACCCCCGTGACCCGCCCCCGAGCTCTCGGCTCCGCTCGACCGGCAGGAACCTCGCCGTGCTCCGTCAGGAAGGCGGTCGCCTCGGTGTTCATCCGCAGGGAGAAGGACGGCTCACGCCCGGCCTCGTCCACGAGGAGGTCGAGCAGGTCCCACTGGGGCACCATCGCAATGTAGTTGTACTTGCCCCGCAGTGCGCCGATGTCTCCGACGGTGACCAGCGAACGGTCCGGGCCGAGCGGCAGCTGGACCGTCTGCACGCGCCGTTGCGGCAGCCGGCCGAACCGCTCGGCCAGTCCCAGGTCCTCCAGCAGCGCCAGGGTGGACGGGTGCACGGTGTCCCCGCGGAAGTCGCGCAGGAAGTCGCCGTGCTTCTCCAGGACCGTGACGGCCACTCCCGCCCGTGCCAGCAACAGTGCGAGGACCATGCCTGCGGGGCCACCGCCCACCACACAACAGGTGGTCCGCTCCATGGCAAACGCTCCTCCCGGTGACATCACCCGGCCGGTGACGGGGCGATCGGCTCCGAATCCTTCGTCGTCAGGGCCGCCTGCCGGAAACCGCAGCCACTGTCTTTGACAGTACTGTCCGTCCACCGACGACGTCGGACGACGACACCGGGTCGGCAGCCCGGCAGCCCGGCAGCCCGGCAGCCCGGCAGCCCGGGGACACCGCGTGCGGTGCGCCGCGGGGTGCGAGCCGACCAGTTTTGTGCCCTGCCGGTCCCGGGCCCCTGGGGCCTGCGTCCGTGACATCACCGCGCAGAGGATGGATGCGACTTGTCAGGACTAATCGTCTGGACCGCTTGATACTGGGACCATGGCACAGAAAACCTCTCGGCCGCACGCCCCGCCGACCCTCTCCGTCAAGGGCCGCGACGTACGGATACGCACCATCGGGCTCGTGGTGCTGGCGGGGCTCGCGATCTGGTTCATCGCCGTGAACACCGAATCGGTCGGCATCCGGTTGTGGGTCACCACGGTCACCCTGCCGCTCTGGGCGGTCCTGACGGTCACCCTGCTGGTCGGGTTGATCATGGGCGGGATCCTGGCCCACCGCCGTGCGAAGCGCTGAGTCCCCGAACCGACGCTCCGTCCGGACGATCGTCGACGACCGGTGAGTGGCCGCACCGGCGGGACGGTTGCGGCTCAGCACATCGATCGGCCTTTCCGCGGGGGGAAGTTCGCCATCCTCCAGGGGGGAGAAGCCGGCCGGTGGGCCGGTCAGCGGGAATCGGAGAAGAGCGCGTCGAGTTCCGGGAAGGTCATGCCGTCGGCGAGGCAGCCGTAGTCGCCGGTGGCGAAGAGCTCCTGCGCGGCGCGACGGGCGGCAGCGTAGGCGACCTGCGCCACGCCCGAGCCCAGACTGACGCGGGCCACACCGAGAGCGCCGAGCTCCGCGACCGTCGGGGCGCCGGTACCGGCCATGACGTTCAGCGGCACGGAGATGCCCCCGGCCAACGCCGAGATGGTGGCGGCGTCGGTGACGCCGGGGACGAAGATGCCGTCGGCGCCCGCATCGACGTACATGTGTGCCCGGGTCAGGGTTTCCTCCAATCGGGTGTCCGGGTCGCCGAGCCCGAACAGAAACGTGTCGACGCGGGCGTTGAGGAACAGGTCCGCACCTGCCCGGTCGGCGGTCTCCCGGGCCGCGGCCAGCCGTGTCGCGAGTTCGACCGGAGGACGGGTGCCGTCCTCGACATTGACGCCGACGACGCCCGCCGCGAGCACTTCGGAGACGGTCTCGGCAACGTCGGCGGCGTCCTTCCCGTACCCGCCCTCGATGTCGGCGGTGACCGGAACCGTGACGGCGGCGACAATCCGCGCGATCGCCTTCAGCGCCCGGTCGCGGGCAAGGCGGTCGCCGTCCGGAGAACCCAGCGACCAGGCGACGCCGGCACTGGTCGTGGCGATCGCGGGGGCGCCCGCGGCCTCGATGACGCGCGCGCTGGCGACATCCCAGGCATTGGCGAGCGCGAGGGGTGCGGACGGGGTGTGCAGGGAACGGAAGAGCTGGGCGTTGTTCGGCCGCGTGTTGGTCATGGAGGCAGTCAAACATCGACCGCCGCCCACCTTCTGGCGAGAATCCGACATCACGTCGATCTTGAGCCGGGCAGGCGGAACCGGGCGTGTTGGGCGCGCGGTGCGACCGGCCGAATGCTCTCGGGGTGCGCCCCGCACGGAATGGTGTCTAGGCTTGATGCGGTGGTCCACGAGGCATGCCGGAGCGGTGCAGATGACACCCCGGCCAGGAGGGCCACAGTCCTCGTCCTACGAGGGTCGCCATCGACACCTCACGGACCTCCGCCTAGAGGGAAGAGGAATCGGTATGAGGTCACATCGCATCCGCACGAGCGCCGCGGCGATCACCGCTGCGGTGGCCCTCCCGCTCTCGCTCGGCGCGTTCGCCCCCCAGGCGTTCGCCGGCAACGCAGCATCCAGCCCCTCCAGCACACCGAGCCCGTTCGGTCCGGAATGCTCCTCGCTGCCGCACAGCGGCAAGGGAAGTGCCGCCGGAATGTCCAAGGAACGCGTGGCCACGGCGGCGGCCAACAACCCGAAACTGACCAAGCTGGCACTCGCGTTGAAGGACGCCGGCCTCACCACCAAGCTCAATGATGCGAAGCACATCACGGTCTTCGCTCCCACGAACGCGGCCTTCGACAAGATCTCCGCGAAGCAACTCGCCAGCCTGCTCAAGGACAAGCCGCGACTCAAGAAGGTCCTGACCTACCACGTCGTGGACAAGACCATCACCCCCAGCGAGCTTTCCCACGGCAGCTTCAAGACGCTGGAGGGCTCCACGCTCAAGACCTCCGGGTCGGGCACGTCGTTCAAGGTCAACGACACCGCCAAGATCGTCTGCGGGGACATCAAGACGGCCAACGCCACCGTCTACCTCGTTGACGAGGTGCTCATGCCTCCGTCCTAGGAGCTGCTCTGCTTCGGGCTTCGATCGGCGTAGCGGGTGTACGGTCCCGCCTCCCGTTCCCAGGGAGGCGGGACCGTACACCCGACTCGGGGCAGCCGATGAACTTCATGAAGCACTCTGTAGGTCGAGGTCGTGGGGCAGTCGGACAGGAGAGGGGTGGGAGGCCGAAGCTCTCTCCCGCGCGCGTTTCGGCCTCGCACTGCTGCCCGCCATACCAGCGGCTGGTATCGGCATACCTCTCCCGGCAACACCAATGCCGTTTAGTCACCTCATAGTTGACAGGGGCAGGGCATGGCAGGACAGGACATGGCCCAGGGGGTGGGTGATCGTCCGGCGGGTCTGATTTCGTCGGGCCGGTACGGCGGCACGTGCTCAGACACCAAGGTCATCGCCGGCAAGGCACACGAGACGTTCGTGACGCGGGCCGCAAGATACGCACCGGTGCCTACTCGCGGCTCGACGGCTCCCCTTGATGTGGAAGTGAACTGGGCAAGAGTGGATCGTTGCCACCTCCGGAAATTTGTTCCTCGTACAGGGCTACCTTGTGGGAGATCAGCGCCGAGCAGGAGGACAGTTCCTCGATCTGGGTGGTTATCCGTTGCTGGTGGGTGTGCAGGAGGGCGAGCCGCGCTTGGAGGGTCGTGGGCCCCTCTCTCACGAGTGCCGCGTACTCGCGGATTGCGGGTAAGGGCATGCCGGACGCGCGGAGCCTGGTGCACAGGTGGAGCCACTCAAGATCTTTCTCTCCATAGACGCGGTTCCCACGAACGCGGCGAACCGGCAAGGCGAAGAGTCCTTCTTTTTCGTAGAAGCGCAGGGTATGCACGCTGAGACCAGTGCGTTCTGCAACCTGGCCGATCGTGAGGGACGACGTTTGAGCCATGCCCCGAGCGTACGGCTTGCCCTGGAGTCGACTCTAGGATCTAGCCTCCGGAACCATGACCTGTTCCCCTGTCGCATTGATCACCGGCGGCTCCGGAGGCCTCGGGGCGACCACCGCGCGTTTGCTGCTCGAGCGCGGCCACCGGGTCGCCATTACCGGACGCGATCGCCTCCGGCTCGACCGGTTCACCGAAAACTGTGGAAGTCCTGATCGACTGCTGGGCCTTGTCGCCGACGCCGCCGACCCCGAGGCGACGCAGTCTGCAGTGGACGCCACCCTCCAGAGGTACGGGCGGCTGGATGCAGTCGTCGCCAACGCAGGTTTCGCCAGGTCGGACAGCGTCATCGACGGCGATCCCTCTCATTGGCGGGAGATGGTGCTGACCAACGTTCTGGGACCGGCCATCGTCATGCGAGCCTCGGTGAAGGCGCTGAAGGCGACCCATGGTCGGATCGTCTTGGTGGGCAGCGTCGCAGGCTTCATCCATGCTCCCGGCAGCCTTTATGGTGCGACCAAGTGGGCGCTGACCGGCCTGGCCGAGAACGCCCGCCGCGCGCTGACAGGGCATGGCGTGGGGGTGACACTGGTCGCGCCGGGAGGTATGGAAACCAACTTCTGGGACAACCTGGGCGGGCGGCCGGAGAGGCCGATGCTGACCGCCATGCAGGTCGCTGAGTCGATCGTGTGGGCGGTTGGCCAGCCGTCCGGAGTAGACGTAAACACGCTGGTGGTCCGTCCGATTGGCCAGCCGGTCTGACGCGCTCCACCCCTGCAAGACGGTGCCGCGCCAGAAGCTGGGAGGCTCCGGCGCGGCATTGCTTCAACCGGTACAGCCGGGTACCGTGCCCGCGCAATTCGTCGGCACGTTGCCGCGGACGCGGCTGCTGTTGAGGATGACTGTGCCGCCGGTCCTGAGAATGCCGCCGGCGCCTAGTCCGTCTGTGGCCTCGTTGCTGTTGACGTTGGTGCGGAACAGGTTGACGGTGCCACTGAGATTGACGATCCCGCCACCATCACCCGCCACGTTGTCGTTGACGTTGCTGTCCTGGACCGTCAACTGACCGCCTGCGTTGGCGATTCCGCCCCCTGATTTCCGGCGCTGTTTCCGACACCGTCTTGGTCAGCTGACGGCATCGTGGAGTTCACCGAGCAGATCGGGCAGAACAACGGCAGCGTCGCCGAGCACTTCCCGCTCAAACGGCGAAGGGTTGTCGGCCCACGGTTGGGTGTTGACGAGTGCTCGGAGCGTGCCGGGACGGCAGTGGTCGATGAGCCCGGCTGCGGGAAACACTGTCCCGGACGTGCCGATGGCGATCCATACATCGGCGTGACGGGCAGCGTCGATCGAGGTGCGCATCTTCCTGGCCGGGAGTCGCTCTCCGAACAGGACTACGTCGGGCCGTGCGATGCGCCCGCAGTGCGGGCAGGTGGGCACGTTTTCGTGGAGGCTTTCGTCGAACCAGGCGCCATGGCGGGCATGGCATGCCCGCGCCGAGCAGCGGGTGTGGAACACGCTGCCGTGGAGGTCGGTGACATGCCTGGATCCCGCCCTGGCGTGGAGTCCGTCGACGTTTTGAGTGGCGATGCGCACGTCGAAGCAGGTTTCGGCAGCGGCCAACGCTTCGTGTGCCGGATTGGGCCTGGCGAGGGATGAGGCTTGCCGTAGTTCGTTCCAGTGCTCCCATGCCTGCTGCGCTCTGCCGTGCCAGCGGGATGCGGTGGTGAGTTTCGCGATGTCCGGGTTGCGGTCCCACAGCCCGTTGTCGCCTCGGTAGACGGGCAGCCCTGAAGGGGCGGAGATACCAGCCCCCGTGAGGACGGCGAGCCGGGGTTTACGGCCAGAGGCGACGGCATCAGTTCTCATCGGTGGCCTTTCTTCAGTTATGCCTTGGATTCGCGCTGGATGTATTGCCCTGTGAGGTTGGGGACGCGGCTGGCGGGTGGCTTGCCTGCGAGTGCAGTGTGTCCGCGGTGGTGATTGTAGGTGTGCGGCCATCGTGGGAAGGCGTCGCGTCGTTCCTGTTCTGAGCGGTAGGGGCGGGCGTAGGCCCATTTGTCGAGCAGGGTGCGGTTGAGGCGTTCGACTTTGCCGTTGGTCTGGGGCCGGTAGGGCAGGGTTCGCTTGTGGGTGATTCCGGCCTCTGCCAGGGCATCGCGCCAGGCGTGTGATCGAGGCGGGCCAGGCGGTAGCGGGTCAGGGTGCGGTGGACGGTGGAGGGCACCTGCTCGGGCTGGTGCCCTCCACCGTCCACAACCTTCCGAGACAGAACAACCAGGCGTCACACGCCCTCGCCCTTCGCCCAAGGGTGGGCAGACCGGCGGCGCCAGGAGGAGGGAAGGAGATCCCTTTGAGCGACGAGCCGTTGGACGAATGGGCCGAACGCCGGGACGCCCACCGGCCCGAGCCCGGCGCGCGCAGAGCTGTCCCTCTCGGTGACGGCCCCGCGCGGGGTGATCACGTCGACCTGGATACGGCGCGCGGGATACTGGAGTGGGACGGCCACCAGTGGGTTCCTTCTGGTGCAGCTGACGACCACGCAGCCGCCGTGGGGGAGACCGGCCCCCAGGACACGGCAGAGCGCGTCTCCCTTCCGTGATTCAGTGCCCTGCCATCTGCTCCGGAGCCGTGGAGGCCCACCGAGGACTTCTGACGGCCCTGACCCGGGCGTGTGCCACCTGAGGCCGGGCCATCGACCACATGAACACTGTCCGGTCCGGTCGGACCCGCTCAACACCCAGAAGGCCCGCACAGTTTCAGCTGTGCGGGCCTTTCCTCATGCTCCCCGGACTTGCGATAGCACACGGCCGGGCTGCCGTCTCTCTGCCTCCTGGGAGGGAGGAAGCTGGGAGACGAGTGGGAGACGATCATGACGCGTGGATGCGCGGGGATGCTGGAAAGCGCTGGATCGGAAGAGAAGTGGAGAGTGGATCACCCGGCGGATTCGCCGGCGTGGGGGCTCAGGACCCCCATGCCGATCAGGGCGAAGAGCAGAATGCCCAGAATGACCCGGTAGATGACGAACGGCATGAAGCTCTTGGTCGTGATGAACTTCATGAACCAGGCGATGACGGCATAGCCGACACCGAACGCGATCAGTGTGGCGAAGATGGTCGGCCCCCAGGACACATGTCCCTGGCCCGCGTCCTTCAGTTCGAAGACCCCCGAGGCCAGCACCGCCGGGATCGCCAGCAGGAACGAGTAGCGGGCCGCCGCCTCGCGGGTGTAGCCCATCAGCAGACCACCGCTGATGGTGGCGCCGGAGCGGGAGACACCCGGAATCAGCGCCATCGCCTGGCAGAAACCGAAGATCAGGCCGTCCTTCACCCCGAGTTCCTTGAGCGTCTTGCGCTCCTTGCTGGCCCGGTGCCTGCCGCCCGCCTCGTCGCGGGCGGCGAGACGGTCCGCGAAGCCCAGGACGATGCCCATCACGATCAGCGTGGTGGCGATCAGTCGCAGATCCCGGAACGGGCCCTCGATCTGGTCCTTGAGCGTCACACCGAGCACGCCGATGGGGATCGAGCCGACGATGACCAGCCAGCCCATCTGTGCGTCGTGGTCGCTCCGCATCGACCGGTCGACCAGCGAACGGAACCAGGCCGAGACGATCCGGACGATGTCCTTGCGGAAGTAGATGAGGACTGCCGCCTCCGTGCCGATCTGAGTGATGGCGGTGAACGCCGCACCCGGGTCGTGCCATCCGGCGAACGCCGCGGTGAGTCGCAGATGCGCGCTGGAGGAGATCGGCAGGAACTCGGTCAGTCCCTGAACGAGGCCCAGGACGAACGATTCGAACCAGCTCATGGGGCTTTGGCCATCCCGGAGGTGATCGTGCATCGGCCGACGGCCGTGAGAGCCGTCGGCAGCGTGCGGATGTGGAGTCGAATGAGGGCAGGGCCGCGCCGCGCCCGGAGATTTCGGTCGGTCGCGGGCAGGGTATCGCCCTCAGATGAACAACATTGCGTGTACCCCCGCGCCGCCCGACCCACCACTGCCCGCCCCGCGCGCACCGGATCACTCGGCGGCGAGGCGGTGGCGCTTGCGCCAGGCGACGACGGCCGCGCCGATCCCCGTCAGCACGATGAACCCGGTCGCGGCCAGGAACGCGGGGGACGTCGGTGACGAGGCCTCGCTGCCCGCGACGACATACGCGGCGGTGTTCGGGACCGAACCGAGCCCCGTGGCCATCAGGAACGGCGGATATCTCATGCGTGAGACCGCCGCGCAGTAGTTGGCCGCCGCGAAGGGCACGCCGGGAAACAGTCGCAGCGCCAGCATCGAGCGGAAACCGTGCCGGCTCAACTGACCGTCCGCCGCCTTGAGCCAGCGCCCGCGCAGCAGCGTACGGAGAGCGTCCTGCCCCAGTACCCGTCCCAGGGCGAACGAGATGCCCGCGCCGAGCACCGTGCCCGCCAGGCAGGCGGCCAGGCCCGCCTGCGAACCGAACAGCGCACCGGCGGCGAGGTTGAGCAGCGGCCGCGGCACGAAGGCCACGGTGCACACGCCGTACGCGGCGGCGAACAGCGCGATCGCGGTGGCGCCCCCGCTCAGCCGGGTGGGCCAGCCGGTGGCGAGCAGCCGTTGGGGATCGAGGAGCAGCGTCGTCGCCGCGGCGCCCAGCAGCACCGCCACGAGCAGTGAGAACCGGGACCAGGGCGAGAGCAGAGCCCTCGTACAGCGCACGGCGAGGCCGGTGGCGGGCCGGGCGGCGGGGACGGGGTCGAGCATGCGGGGAGACTAACCGACGCCCGTGTGCGATCGCCGTAATGCGATGGTACGTACCGGACGGCCGCCCGTGCCCGCACCGGCGTCCCGGTGGCGACGCGGCCTGGGCGGAGGGGCGGAGGCCGAACTCCCTTGTCGGCCCGCGCCGTCCGCACGGGAAAACCATTCGACGCCGCCAGGTCCCTCGGCCATCATCGGAGTCATGTTCCGGTACGCCTTCCTCGCAGCGTCGTCCGCAGTCGCGGACGCGCCGAAGGCTGCCGTGAGCCCCGTCACCGCAGCGGCAGTCGTCGCAGCAGCGTTCGCCGCTGCCGCAGCGTCCATCGGCGGCGCCCGAAGCTGACCCTCCCCCGACAGTCCGGCGGACCCCGCAGGGGGAGGGTCGGCGGGGCCCTGGGGTCTTCTCACTCAGCTTCGAATTCCAAGGAATGAGCCATGCCCAAGACGGCATACGTGCGCACCAAGCCCCACCTCAACATCGGCACCATGGGCCACGTCGACCACGGCAAGACCACCCTGACGGCGGCCATCACCAAGGTGCTCAGCGACCGGGGAACCGGGACGTACGTCCCGTTCGACCGGATCGACCGCGCGCCGGAGGAGACGCAGCGCGGCATCACCATCAACATCGCGCACGTCGAGTACGAGACCGACACCCGTCACTACGCGCATGTCGACATGCCGGGGCACGCCGACTACATCAAGAACATGGTCACCGGCGCCGCCCAGCTCGACGGGGCGATCCTGGTCGTCTCGGCGCTCGACGGCATCATGCCGCAGACCGCCGAGCACGTACTGCTCGCCCGCCAAGTGGGCGTCGACCACATCGTCGTCGCCCTCAACAAGGCCGACGCGGGCGACCCGGAGCTGACCGACCTCGTCGAGCTGGAGGTCCGTGAGCTGCTCTCCGCGCACGGCTACGGCGGTGACTCCGCCCCCGTGGTCCGGGTGTCGGGCCTCAAGGCCCTGGAGGGCGACCCGCGCTGGACCTCGGCCGTCGAGGCGCTGCTGGACGCCGTCGACACGTATGTGCCGATGCCGGTCCGCTACACGGACGCGCCGTTCCTGCTGTCGGTGGAGAACGTCCTGACCATCACCGGCCGGGGCACCGTCGTCACCGGGGCGGTCGAGCGCGGCACCGTGCGGGTCGGTGACCGGGTGTCGGTGCTGGGCCCGGACATCGAGACGGTCGTCACCGGTCTGGAGACCTTCGGGAAGCCGATGGAGTCGGCCGAGGCCGGCGACAACGTGGCCCTGCTGCTGCGCGGCGTGGAGCGCGACCGGGTCCGCCGCGGCCATGTGGTGGCGGCGCCCGGCAGCGTGACGCCGAGCCGACGTTTCACCGCGCAGGTGTACGTCCTGTCGGCGCGGGAGGGCGGTCGGACCACCCCGGTCACGACCGGCTACCGGCCGCAGTTCTACATCCGCACCGCGGACGTCGTCGGAGACGTCGACCTCGGCGCGGTGGCGGTGGCGCGACCCGGTGACACGGTCGACCTGACCGTCGAACTGGGCCGTGACGTCCCGCTGGAGACCGGGCTCGGTTTCGCGATCCGCGAGGGCGGCCGCACCGTCGGCGCGGGCACCGTCACCGGACTGCTCTGAGACGTGCCGCACCAGGGGCCCGCCTCCCGTACCCCAGGGGAGGCGGGCCCGATGCCGTGCGCAAGACTGACGGCATGACAGAAACTGCACTGGTGTTGGGTGCCGGCGGTGTCACCGGCAGCGCCTGGGAGACCGGAATTCTGTACGGGCTCGCGAAGGCGGGCGTGGACCTCGGCGACGTCGACATGATCATCGGGAGCTCGGCAGGCGCGGTGGTCGGCGCGCAGCTGGCCTCCGGGCTGGTCGGCCTTCCCGAACTGTACGAACTCCAGCTCGCCGATCCACAGGGCTTGACCGGCGGCAGGCTCGGCGTGCCGACCCTCCTGCGCTACGCGGGAGCCGTGCTGTCCTCGCGTACCCCCGAGGCGTACGGCCGGAAGCTGGCCCGGATCGCGCGAGGCGCCCGCCTCGGTGTCACGGCGGAGCAACGGCGCGCGGCCATCGCCGATCGCCTTCCGTCGTCCGACTGGCCCGAGCGGGCCCTGCGCGTCACCGCGGTCGACGCGGCCACCGGCGAACTCCACACGTTCGACAAGGACAGTGGAATTCCGCTCGTGGACGCCGTCACCGCGAGTTCCGCCGTCCCGGCCGTCTGGCCCGTCGCCACCGTCGAAGGACGGTCCTGGATCGACGGAGGGGTGCACTCCACGGCCAACGCCCATCTGGCGGAGGGCTACGGACGCGTCGTCGTCATCGCTCCGACGGCCAGTGGCAACAAGGTCATCGTCTCGCCGCGCTCGCAGGCGGCCGAGCTCGTCGCGAAGGGCGCCCGCGTGGAAGTCATCACCCCGGACGCGGCTGCGAAGAAGGCCTTCGGGCGCAATCCCCTCGACCCGGCGTGCCGGGCCGCGGCGGCCCGCGCCGGGCTCGCGCAGTCGGCCGCGCACACCGCAGCCGTCACCGCGGTCATGAGCGGCTGATCGTTCACCGCACAATGGGGGAGTGAACGAGTCGATACCCGTCATCAGGGACGTGGACCAGGGCACCGCCAGGCTCCTCCCGGACGTCGACCGGGACAGGGCCTGGCTGCTCACCGTCGACGGCGCACCCCAGTCGTACGTCGACCTCGACGCGCCGGACCATCTCGAATTCGAGTACGTACGACGCCTCGCGCACGTCGTGGACTGCGCCGCGGCACCGGGCGCACCGCTGGACGTCCTGCACCTCGGCGGCGGTGCGCTCACCCTGCCCCGCTATGTGGCCGCGACCAGGCCGGGATCCCGCCAGGACGTCGCCGAGGCCGACCTCGGGCTCCTCGCCCTGGTCGCCGAGCAACTGCCGGTCCCCGACGGCAGCGGGATCGCCGTGCACGGCGAGGACGCCCGCAGTCGGCTGGAACGGACGCCGCCCGGATCCCTCGACGTCCTGGTCGCGGATGTCTTCGGCGGCTCCCGGGTGCCCGCTCACCTCACCACCGTCGAGTACGCCGGGGCCGCCCGCCGGGCGCTGCGCGACGGCGGGACGTACGCCGCCAATCTCGCGGACGGTGCGCCGTTCGACTTCCTCCGCTCCCAACTGGCCACGTTCGCGGTCGTCTTCGAAGAGCTCGCGCTGATCGCCGAACCGGCGGTGCTGCGCGGTCGGCGCTTCGGCAATGTCGTTCTCGTCGCCTCCCGAAGCCCCATCGACATCGCGATGCTGACCCGCCGCTGCGCCGCCGACGCCTTCCCCGCCAGGGTCGAGCACGGCCGCGCGCTGGACCGGCTCACCGGAGCCGCCCGGCCGGTCGGGGACGGCGAGGCGGTCGCCTCACCCGAGCCGCCCGACGGAGCCTTCGGCATCGGCTGAGGACGGCCGCGAGGCCTTGGCCGCCACCACCTCGGTGGTGGCGGCGCGGGTCAGATTGCGTACCTCGGGCACGAACAGCACGGCGCCGGTGACCAGCACGATCAAGGCCGCGCAGCCCCACAGGGCCTGGCTGCGACCGACCAGGGACTCGACCGGACCGGCGAGCGCGGTGGCGACCGGCATCATCGCCACCGAGCCGAACCAGTCGTACGCCGAGACCCGCGACAGTTTCTCCTCCGGGATCTCCTGGTGCATGGTCGTCATCCACGAGACGCCGAACACCTCGATGGCGACGCCGCTCACGAACATCACCACGCAGAGCCCGGCCACCGGCAGCGGGACCGCGAGTCCGGCCGACGGCAGGGCCAGCGGGAAGACGCAGAGGGTTCCGGCCAGCAGCAGCCGCCGGGGCTTCCAGCGTGTCATCAAGCACGCGCCGCCCAGCGTGCCGACCCCGAACGCGGCAAGCGCGAAGCCCCAGGGACGGGCGCCACCGAGCTCGTCCCGGGCGACCAGCGGCCCGTACACCGACTCGGCGGCCCCCACAGCTGCGACCACCACCGAGAACTGGGCCACGATGCTCCACAGCCACGGGCGGCCGATGAACTCCTGCCAGCCGTCGCGCAGATCGGCGAGCAGCCCGCCGCCCGGCGCGCGCGAGGGAATGTGGCTGACGTCGAGGAAGGCGCGGAGCGCACCCGCCAACGCGAAGGACGCCGCATCGATGGCCAGCACCCAGCCCGGATCCATGGCGGCGATCATGGCGCCGCCGAGCGCCGCCCCGCCGATCGTCGCGCCCTGCATGGCCATTCGGAACAGGGCGAAGGCACGGCTCGCCTGCTCACGGCTGACGCTGGACATCAACATGCCCTCGGCCGCCGGGTTGAAGAATGCCTGCCCGGTCCCGCACAGCGCGGTGAGCAGCATCATCTGCCACAGCTTCGGATCGCCGGCCAGCACGAGCCAGGCGAAGGCGGCCTGCGAGACGCAGTTGAGGGCGTTCGCCGCGACCATCACACGGTGGCGGGGCAGGCGGTCCGCGACCGCCCCGCCGATCAGCAGGAAGAGCACCAGTGGTGCGGCCCTGGCAGCGGCGACCAGACCGACGTCGCCGCCGTCGCCGCCCGACTCCAGAACGGCGAACGCCGCCGCGATCAGGGCACCATGGGTGCCCAGGCCCGTGATGATCGCGGCGGCGGTCAGGAGCCGGTAGTTGCGGCCCGAGCGGCGCACAGGGGGAACGGGGGCGGAAGCTGCAGTCACCGAGCGACTATCGCGGCCGCGCCCCCGTCGTGCCAACTGCTTTCCCGGCGGCGGTGGTGAGGGTCAGGAGGGCGGGGCGACGTCCACCAGCCGCACGGTGCTCAGGATCTGCTGGATCGTCGTGTCCGGGAGTTCGTCCTTGACGTCGTGGGCTCCGTAGAGCACCCAGGAAGCGAACTCGCCCTTCTTGTTCTTGAAGGTGAAAGCGATCGTCTTGCCGTCGCTGTCGCACTTCTTCCGCTTCGTGACATTCGGGGCGGTGGCGGTGACGACCTGGCCGGTGAGACCCGACTTGGTGGTGTACTGCTTGGCCTCGGTCAACTTGATGGTGCTCTTCGGCATGTGCTGCGCGTAGGCGGCCCATGCCCAGTCGCCGGCCTCGTTGCGGGCGTTCTGGGCCGCGTCGGTGGCGCCCCGGGCACCCCTGGTGCCCGCGCTGGCCAGGTTGATGTCCTCCTTGCTGCCGTCCTTCTCCTCGTTCACGCACCACTTGCTCTGGTAGTACGACGGTGCGGAGAAACCGATGTAGGGCGAGCCGTCACCCTTCTTCTTGTCGTCGAAGTAGGAGAACGTGCCGGCAGAGCCGACCTCCCAGTCCCCGGGTACGTCGAACTGCGTTCCCCACCTGGGGTTGGTGACGACCTTCCAGCCTGCGATCAGGGGCTTGGCGTCCCCGTCGGAGCCGCGCGGGTTCGCCTCGGACGTGGATTCGGACGGCTTGGCGGGCGCCGAGGAGTTCTTGTCGTCCGCGACGTCCTCGCCCTTGTTGTCGTCCTTGTTCATCACGACGACACCGGTGACCACGGCAGCCACGACGACGGCGGTGGCCGCGACGATCGCGATGGCGGTGGTCTTCTTCCTTCCGTCGTCCGGCTGCGGACCGCCGGGCGGGCCGGGGACCGCGTACTGCGGCACGGTCGGCTGCTGGTACGGGTTCGGCTGCGGGTAGCCGGGCTGCGGGCCCTGCTGCGGATACCCCGGCTGCTGCCCGTCCTGCGGGTACCCCGCTTGCTGTCCGGGAGGACCCTGCTGCTGATATCCCGGCTGCTGGTAGGGATTCGGCTGCTGGTACCCCGGCTGCTGATACGGATTCTGGTTCTGGTCCTGCGGGTTCTGCTCGCCCCCGGGCGGCTGCTGTCCTGGCCACATGGCGAGTAACGATAGAGGGGCGCTGACCGCTCGGCTACGTCCGCCCCCGTGAGCGGATGGTGAAGGCGGTGACCGCGCGAGGGGGTGGGGGGATTCCGGGGATGGCCAAACACATTTACCGATGAGTAACATCTGGTCATGAGCGCTGAACAGATGACCGTCGGCGAGATGCTCGCCGCGACGGTTCCGATGGCCCGGACCCTCAATCTCGAATTCCTGGAGACGACCGCCGAGCGCGCGGTGGTCCGCCTGCCGGACCAGGCCGACTACCACAACCACCTCGCCGGACCGCACGCCGGCGCGATGTTCACGCTGGCGGAGTCGGCGAGCGGTGCGATCGTCATCGCCGCCTTCGGCGACCAGTTGTCACGTGCCGTGCCGCTGGCGGTGAAGGCGGAGATCGGCTACAAGAAGCTCGCCAAGGGCGTCGTCACGGCGACGGCCACTCTCGGCCGCCCGGTGGCCGACGTCGTCGCCGAACTCGACGAGGGCCTGCGGCCCGAGTTCCCCGTGCTCGTCGAGATCCGGCGCGCGGACGGCGCGGTGACCGGTGAGATGACGGTCGTCTGGACGCTGCGCCCCAACGCCTGATCCCGGGCGGCTCCCCCGCAGGGCCGACCGCGCATCCCCGCCGGGGCGAGCGCGGCGGCCCTTCGTGCTGTCCGGGCCGACGGCGGGACAGGTAGCATTTCCGCCGTGCGCCGAGGAGTCGACCGGCGAGCGACGAGACATGATCACGGGAGGAACCGGCGTTGCACATCCAGGAGTGGCTGGAGACCGTTCCGGCGGTCAGCGTGTACGTCCTGGTGGGCGTCGTCATCGGACTCGAGAGCCTCGGTATTCCGCTGCCGGGTGAGATCGTCCTGGTCAGTGCCGCACTGCTGGCGGTCGGGCACGACGGGATCAATCCATGGGTCCTCGGGGCCTGTGCCTCGGTCGGCGCGGTCGTCGGAGACTCGATCGGATACGCCATCGGCCGCAAGGGCGGACGGCCTCTCCTGGCCTGGCTCGGCGGGAAGTTCCCCAAGCACTTCGGCGAGAGCCAGATCGCCGTCGCGGAGCGGTCGTTCCAGAAGTGGGGCATGTGGGCGGTGTTCTTCGGCCGCTTCGTCGCACTGCTGCGGATCTTCGCGGGGCCGTTGGCCGGTGTGCTGCACATGCCGTACTGGAGGTTCCTGATCGCGAACGTGCTCGGCGGCATCGTCTGGGCCGGCGGAACCACGGCCGTCGTCTACTCGGTGGGCGCTGTCGCCGAGGCCTGGCTCAAGCGGTTCTCCTACCTCGGCCTGGTGGTCGCGGTGCTGATCGGTGTGACCTCGATGCTGATCGTGAAGAACCGGGCCAAGAAGGCGGCGGAGCAGTCGTCGACCGTGGCCGAGCCCGACGCGGGGGCCGTACCGGCCGGGGACTGAGCTGCGGCGACCGATCGGCCGGCCGGACGGAGGCGGCTGTGCCGGCCGGTGACGAGGCGGCTCGGCGGAAACCTTCGCCGGGCCCTCGGCTCCGTTCAGCTCTCGTGCGCCTGCCGGTGCGCCTTGGCGAGTTCCACGTAGCCGACCGCGTTGAACCTGATGCCTTCGAGTTCCTCCTCGGTCAGCTGCCGCTTGACCTTGGCGGGGACGCCCGCGACGAGCGACCCCGGCGGCACCTGCATCCCCTGCGGGACGAGCGCCTGCGCCGCGATCAGTGAACCGGCCCCGATGCGGGCACCGTTGAGGACGGTGGCCCCCATGCCGACCAGGACGTCGTCCTCGATGGTGCAGCCGTGGAGCACGGCGTTGTGCCCGACGGAGACGCGCTCGCCGACCGTGACCGGGAACCCGGGGTCCACGTGGACACTGCAATTGTCCTGGATGTTGCTGTCGGCGCCGATGGAGATGGGACCGCAGTCGGCGCGCAGTACGGCGTGGTACCAGACGCTGGAGCCCGCGGCCATCGTGATCTCACCGATCACGACCGACGTCGGTGCGGTGAAGGCATCCGCATCGATGACCGGCTCCTTGCCGCCCATGGCCGTGATCAACGCCTGCTCTGACATCGCCCGTTCCTCCGTGCTCAGGTGTGGTGCGGTCGCGGTCGTCCGATCGCGTCAGGAAGACGGTATGCGACGGGCGGGGGACCGCCACCGAGTGGGGTGAACATCACAGGAGGCCGCGGTGATCGTGCCGGGTGCCGACGACTACCGTGTGCGAGTGCCGAAGAACAGGAACACGTTCTCTTCCCTTGCCGCCTGGCGGCGGCGCGCCCTGTCCAGGGCCGTCCACCGTGGTTGGCGCTGGGTGCAGGAGTCGGGCGCGGTCACCGCGGAACACCCCGGTCCGCTGCGTTTCGGCCGGATCGGCGCGGGCACCCGCCTGGCCTTCCCGCAGGGCACCGTCTTCGGGGAGCCGTGGATCGAGCTCGGCGCGCACTGTGTGATCGGTGAACAGGTCACGCTGACCGCCGGACTCATGCCCGACCTGGACCTCGGCCCGGAGCCGATCCTGACCCTGGGGGACGGAGTGGTGCTCGGCCGTGGCAGCCATGTCGTCGCCGACACCCGGGTGACCATCGGCTCGGACACCTACTGCGGACCGTATGTCTACATCACGTCCACGAACCACAGTTACGACGATCCGCACGAGCCGGTCGGCAAGCAGTGGCCCCGCATGGAGCCCGTCTCCATCGGACCGGGCTGCTGGATCGGCACCGGAGCGGTGATCCTCCCGGGGGCCGCGCTCGGGCGCAATGTGGTGGTCGCGGCGGGGGCGGTGGTGCGGGGGGAGGTGCCCGACCGGGCGGTGGTGGCCGGTGCTCCCGCCCGTGTGGTGCGCAACTGGGACCCCGAGAAGGGCTGGCAGCCGCCGCTGCGCACCCCGGCCCCGGTGCCGATCCCGTCGGGCGTCACGCCCGAGCAGCTGTTGGCCCTGACGGAGCCGGGCGAGGCGTCGGGCCCGCCGGGGGACTGAGCCGTCGTGATCCGATCCCTCAACCGGTTGCCAGCAGCACCGTGCCGACCAGGGCGAGGCCGGCCCCGGCCGCCTGCACCCCGCGCAGCCGTTCCCCCAGCACTCCGCGCGCGGCCAGGGCCGTGACCACCGGATAGAGCGAGGCGAGCACGGCGGCCACGGTGACCGGGCCGTGCTGCGCGGCCAACGAGTACGTGCCGTTGGCCGCGACGTCCGCGAGCCCGACGCACGCCAGGGCGGGCAGCGCGGCCAGTACCGCGGCACCCCCGCCCTCCTCCGGCAGCGCGCGTGCCCCGCGGCGCACCGATGCGTACAGGGCGGTACCGCCCACCGCGATATTGGTCAGGCGCTGGACGAAGAGCGCCAGGAAGAGTCCGGTGACGTCGGTGGACGCCTCCGCGATCAAGGACATCACCGACCCGAAGCCGAACGCGGCCACCAGCGTCAGCAGCACCGCCCGGCGTTGCACCGGCGCCCCGCGCAACTGCGGACCGCCGGCCAGCACGATGCCCACCACGGCGACGGCGACCCCCGCGAACTGCAGCAGCCCCGGCCGTTCCCCGACGATGATCCCGACGCTCACCGGCACGGCGACACCCAGTGATCCCAGCGGGGAGACCACCCCCATCGGGCCCAGAGCCAGGGCCTTGTAGAAGCTCAGCATCGCGATCGGCCCGACGGCCCCGGCCGCGACGGCGAACCAGAGCTGCGGTCCCGCCTCGCTCCAGCCGCCGGTCGCGACCACGATGGCGCCCAGCACCACGGCGGCGACGCTCTGCGAGACGACCACCACGGTGAGCGCGGGCGTGCGTCGCGTGAGCAGCCCGCCGCCGAAGTCGGCCAACCCCCAGAGGAGGCTGGTGGCCAAGGCGAAGACTGCTGTCATTGCGCGCCTCGCAGTACAGTGCGGTGAACGGTGGGTACAGCACACCGTAGTGCACTATTTTCGACCCTGTCATCCAGAATATTGGACGGAATGTGTCTGACCTCGATCAGCTCACCCAGTCGCTCGCGCGCAATCTGAAGCGCTGGCGCGGGGAACGCGGCTTCACTCTGGACGCACTCGCCGCCCGTGCCGGGGTCAGCCGCGGCATGATCATCCAGATCGAGCAGGCCCGCACCAACCCGAGCGTCGGCACCACGGTCAAGCTCGCCGACGCGCTGGGCGTCAGCATCACCACCCTGCTCGACTACGAGCAGGGATCACCGGTGCGACTGGTGCCAGAGGGTCAGGCGGTACGCATGTGGTCGACGGAGGCGGGCAGTTCGACCACCCTGCTCGTCGGCACGGAGGCCAGGGGGCCCCTCGAACTCTGGTCGTGGCGCCTGATGCCGGGCGACAGCAGCGCCTCGGACCCGCACCCCGAAGGCACCGTCGAACTGCTCCACGTCACCGCGGGCGAGCTCACCCTGGTCGTCGACGGGACCTCGTACGCCGTACCCACCGGCGGCTCCGCCACCTTCGAGGCGCACCACCCGCACGTCTACCGCAACGACGGCTCCGAGCCCGCCGAGATCACCATGGCGGTGTCCATCCCGCCCGTACGGTGAGACGCCCGACCGACGGCCCTCGGGGCGCTGTTAGCGTGGCGCGCATGCGCGCACCCATCGGATCCTTCGAGAACGCCGGACCGGCGGCCGACCGCCTCGACCTGCTCACCCCGCCCGTCGCCACCGCTGTGCGCGAGGGCTGGGGTGGTGTCCCCGCCGAGCAGATCATTCATGTCGACACGGATCCTGCGATCGCCGACACGGCGGTCTTCGTCGAGCACCACGGCGCGGAACTGCTCGACCGGTCGGCCAACTGCGTCGTGGTGGCGGGCAAGCGCGGCGGCGAGGTGACGTTGGCGGCCTGCCTCGTCCTCTCCCACTCCCGCGTCGATGTGAACGGTGCGGTCCGCAAGCACCTCGGCGCCCGCAAGGCGTCCTTCGCCCCGATGGACACGGCGGTCGGCGAGACCGGCATGGAGTACGGCGGAATCACACCCGTCGGACTCCCGGCCGCCTGGCCGCTGCTGATCGATCCCGCCGTCGTCGACGAGGCATGGGTGCTGATCGGCAGCGGCAGCCGGCGAGGCAAGCTGATCGTCCCGGGCAAGGCACTGGCGGCGCTGCCGGGAGCGGTGGTCGTCGAGGGACTGGGCGTCCGGGGCTGAGCTCAGCCGTGTGCACGGCCGAGTGCCTGGACCGGTGAGCCGCCCCGGTGCGACGGCAGCCAGTGGGACGCGAAGTCGACGGCGTCGGTGATGCGGAAGAGACGGCTCGTCGACGAGCCCACGGGACCGGTGCGCACGGCCGTGCCCTCGTCCGCGCGGGCGAAGTCCGCTCCCAGGTCTGCGAAGTCGCCGTCGTCCAGCGCGACGTCCTCGTACTCCCACCACTGGCGCCGGCCCGCGGCCGTCACCACACAGCGATACGTGCGGCGGGGCGGGGCGGGCACCCGGTACTCACCGAGATGGAACGCGGTGCAGGTGTCGAACCCGGTTCCCAGCAGCAGCACTTGGGCCCGCAGGTCGTAGAGGCGGGCCAGCGGGGAGTCCTCACCGAGGTGGCAGTCGGGGCGGTGGTGCGCCACCAGTTCCCGGGCCGAGGGGCCGAGCGCGACGAAGGACGTCTGGGGGTGGCCGCTTCGGGCCGCCCCCTCGGTGAGCCGTACGGTCTCCGCGAGACGACCCGTCGACGGTGCGGGCGAGGTGTCCGGGTCGAAGGGCGGCATGCTCGCCCGCACGGCCTCGCGTGCCCGCTCGGTGAGACCGCGCACGCGGTCGAGGTAGTGCGTGGAGGTGTCGGAGTTCTCCGGGGTGAACGCCGGGACGACGAGTGTGCCGCGCGCCCCGAGGGCGTCCAGCAACGCACCGACCACCGCCTCGGCCCCGCCGCTCACCGGACCGACCGCACGCATCGACGCGTGCACCAGCAGAACACCGTTCCGCTCCACGCCCAGATCGGTCAGTTGTCCGGACAACTCGGCGCGGCTGTGGCGGACGGTCGTCGCAGTCGCAGTAGTAGTACCCACAGCCCGTCATTGTCCCAGCCGGGCAACGGATGTGACACCACGCACATCCGCACGGGAGACGGACGTGCTGCCGCTACCGGGCCAGCGCGGGAATCTCGATCGCGGGGCAGCGGTCCATGACCATGTCGAGTCCGGCCGCGCGCGTGCGCTCGTACGCCTCGGTGTCGACCACTCCGAGCTGGAACCAGACCGCCTTCGCCCCGGCCGCCACGGCCTCGTCGGCCACGGTGCCCGCCAGTTCGCTGTTGACGAAGACATCCACCACATCGACCGGGAACGGTATGTCGGCCAGCGACGCATAGCCGTCCTCGCCATGGACCCGCTCCGCCTTCGGGTGTACCGGGACCACGCGCTTGCCGAAGCGCTGAAGCACCTCGGCGACGCCGTAGGCCGCGCGCGACCGGTTGCCCGACAGGCCCACCACGGCCCAGGTCTCGCCCGAGTCCCGGAGGATCCTGCTGATCGTCTCTGCGTCTGCGTACATGACCGGGACAACGGACGGGGGCCCGGGACCATTCCCGGCCGGGGCATAGGGTGGCCGGATGCAGGAGCAGTACCGGACCGTCGCCCGAGCGGGCGTGCACGAGACCGAGATCAACCGGTCGCGCTTCATCTGCGCGCTCGCCCCCGCCGCCACCGAACAGGAGGCGCAGGACTTCGTCGCACGTGTCCGCAGGGAACACCCGACCGCCACCCACAACTGCTTCGCCTACGTGATCGGCGCCGACGCCTCCGTGCAGAAGGCGAGCGACGACGGAGAGCCCGGCGGCACCGCCGGCGTCCCCATGCTGCAGATGCTGACACGCCGAGAGATGCGGTACGTCGTCGCCGTCGTCACCCGCTACTACGGGGGTGTGAAGCTCGGTGCGGGCGGACTGATCAGGGCATACGGAGGTGTGGTGGGCGAGGCCCTCGACGCACTCGGCACCATCACCCGTCGGCGGTTCCGCCTGGCGACGATCACCGTCGGCCATCAGCGCGCCGGCAAGCTGGAGAACGATCTCCGGGCCACCGGACGGACCGTGCGCGAGGTCCGTTACGCGGAGGCCGTCGTCATCGAGATCGGGCTGCCGGACGCCGAGGTGGAGTCGTTCCGCGGTTGGCTGGCCGATGCCACGGCGGGCGAGGCCGGGCTGGAGCTGGGCGGCGAGGCGTACGAGGAAGCCTGACCGGGCCCTCCGGCACGCCCCGCCGCACTCTCCCGGCGGCACGGGGCATTCACGGGCCTTGACCGGCCGCGCCGGACAACGGGCCCACGACCGTCCCCCGACCGGCAGTGACCTTCTGCCGTGCTCGACCGGAAGCCTCCACGGCCGCACTGCGGGAGGGCTTTCGCCACCCCGGCCCTCCGGCGGTCGCCGGGCGGCGCGTGCGCACGGATCCGCCGTTCCCGGGCAGGGCTCTCGTACCCCGACTGCTGCCAGGCATCGACGCGTGCACCGTCAAGGGTGACGCCGATTTCCCCGGTGCCCGGCGGGCCCTCTCCGCCGGAACGCGGATCGATCTTCTCGCCCGAAGGCCGCGGTGGCGGTCGATGGTGATGGGACACTGTGGTCGGTGAGGGAAGAGGGGCTCACCGCCGTCGATGCGGCCGATGCGGACAACGAGGCTCCGCGCGGGACGGACCGAGCACGGCGCGACAGACCCGGGCCCCGGGGGCGGAGGAAGAGAACAATGCAGGTCGGAGCCGACTCTTGAGGATTCTGCACACGTCGGACTGGCACCTGGGGCGGTCGTTCCACCGGGTCTCCCTGCTCGAAGCCCAGGCCGCCTACCTGGACCATCTCGTGGCGACGGTGCGTGACCACGAGGTGGACGCGGTCCTCGTCGCGGGTGATGTGTACGACAGGGCCGTTCCTCCGTTGTTCGCGGTCGAGCTCTTCGACGACGCGCTGCACCGGCTCGCCGCCGCCGGTGTGCCCACCGTGATGATCTCCGGGAACCACGACTCGGCACGCAGGCTGGGCGTCGGCGCAGGACTGATCGGGAAGGCCGGAATCCACCTGCGCACCGATCCCGCACACTGCGCCACCCCGGTCGTCCTGCGCGACGCTCACGGCGATGTGGCGTTCTACGGGCTGCCGTACCTGGAACCGGCCCTGGTGAAGGACGTCTTCAAGGCGGAGCGAGCCGGGCACGAGGCGGTGCTGACCGCGGCCATGGACCGGGTCCGCGCCGACCTCGCGAACCGCCCCGAAACCACCAGATCCGTGGTGCTCGCCCATGCCTTCGTCGCGGGCGGCCGGCCCAGTGACAGTGAACGCGACATCACCGTCGGAGGGGTGGCCGCCGTGCCCGCCGGGGTCTTCGACGGCGTCGACTATGTCGCGCTCGGACACCTGCACGGCTGTCAGACGGTCACCGACCGGGTCCGCTACTCGGGCTCGCCGCTGTCCTACTCCTTCTCCGAGGTCTCCCACCGCAAGACGATGTGGCTGATCGACCTCGGCGCCTCGGGCACGATCGCCGCCGAACGCATCGACTGTCCGGTGCCCCGTCCGCTCGCCAGGCTCCGCGGCCGCCTCGACACCCTCGTCGAGGACCCCGCGCTGGAACGGCACCGGGAATCCTGGGTGGAGGCCACCCTCACCGACCCGGTGCGCCCGGTCGAGCCGATGGCCCGCCTCGTCGAGCGTTTTCCGCACACACTCAGCCTCGTCTTCGAACCCGACCGGGCCCCCGACGACCCGCTCGCCTCGTACGCACAGCGTCTCAAGGGGCGCGACGACCAGCAGATCGCGGAGGACTTCGTGGCGCATGTGCGGGGCGGGTCCGCAGCGGACGAGCAGGAGCGCACGGTACTGCGCGGCGCATTCGACCACGTACGGGTGGACGACGGCGTGCGCGAGGTGAACCGTTGAGACTCCACCGCCTCACCCTCACCGCCTTCGGGCCGTTCGGCGTCACTCAGGACATCGACTTCGACGCCCTCTCCTCGGCCGGGATCTTTCTGCTGCACGGGCCGACCGGAGCCGGCAAGACCTCGGTCCTGGACGCCGTCTGCTACGGCCTCTACGGCGCGGTGCCCGGCGCCCGCCAGAGCCCCGGTACCTCGCTGCGAAGCGACCACGCCCCCGCGGACCTCCCCACCGAGGTCAAGCTGGAACTGACCGTCGGCGGCCGACGCCTCGAAATCACCCGGCGCCCCGCACAGCCCCGCCCCAAGAAGAAGGGCAGCGGCTTCACGACGGAGAAGGCCCAGAGCTGGCTGCGCGTGTTCGACCCCGACGACGGCTGGCAGCAGCTGAGCCGTTCGCACCAGGAGATCGGCGAGGAGATCACCCAGCTCATCGGCATGAGCCGTGATCAGTTCTGCCAGGTGGTCCTGCTGCCGCAGGGCGACTTCGCGCGCTTTCTGCGTGCCGATGCCGAGGCGCGCGGCAAACTGCTCGGCAGGCTCTTCGACACCCGCCGTTTCGCAGCCGTCGAGGAACGCCTGGCCGAACTGCGCCGCAGTGCCGAAGCACAGGTGCGGACCGGCGACGAACGCGTCCTCGCGGTGGCCCAGCGGATCGCCCAGGCCGCCGGTCCGGCCGCCCGTGAATCGCAGCTGCCCGACCTCCAGCCCGGCGAGCCGGGGCTCGCCGACGGCGTGCTGGCGTGGGCCGCCACGGCCCGTGGCGCCGCCCGCGAACGGCTCGACATCGCCGAGTCCGTGCTGACCACGGCCGACGACCGGCGCACGGCCGCCCGTCTGACCCTCGACGCCGAACGTGAACTCGCCGGACTCCAGCGGCGGTACGAGGAGACGCGGCGTCGCGCCACCGCACTCGAAGCCGGCCGACCCGACCACGACCGGCACCGGGAACGGCTCGCGCAGGCCCGCGCCGCCGACCTCGTGGCCCCCGCGCTGGAGCTGCGCGACGAGGCCGAGCGTGCCTACCGCACGGTCCGCGAGGCCCGTGACCGCGCCCGTGCGCTGCTGCCCGACACCCTGGCCGACGCCGGCGGGGAACACCTGGCGGAGCTGGAACGAAAGCTGAGGCAGGAACTGGGCGGGCTCGACGCCGCACAGCGCGCCGAGCGGCGCGGCGCGGAGATCGATGCCGAGCGGGCCGGACTGGAGCGCCAGGCCCGCGTGGACGACGAACTGATCCGCGAGGCGAAGGGCCGACTGGCCGACTGGGAATCCGTCCGGCACGACCTGCGGGCACGCATCGAGGAGGCCCAGGAGGCGGCGACCCGCGCCGAACACCTGGCCGGCCGCCTGGAGCCAGCCCGCGCACGGCTGGATGCCGCTCGCCGCCGGGACGCGCTCGCCGTCGAGGCGTCGGCCGCCGCCGAGCGGCTGACCGTGGCCCGTGAGCGGGCTGCAGAAGCCCACGAGTCGTGGCTGGCGCTGCGCGAACGACGACTGCGCGACATCGCCGCGGAGCTGGCCGCCGAGCTGGTGGACGGCGAGGGCTGCAAGGTCTGCGGCTCGGCCGACCACCCCAGGCCTGCACGCGCGGCCGACGGCCATGTCGACCGGGCGACCGAGGAACGGGCCCTGGACGCCTATCGGCGGGCCGAAGAGGCCCGCACGGAGGCGGACCGGGAGCTGGGGGTCGTACGTGAGAAGCACACGGCGGCCCGCGCCGCCGCACAGTCCGTGGTGCCGCAGCCCAGGGACGGCGCCGACACCGCAGAGCCCGCCCGGGTCGCCGCCGCCGGTTCGGTCGCGTCCGGAGCGATCGACGACGGCGCGGTCCGTCGCGAGCAGTCCCCTCCGTCTTTTGCCGCCGAGCCCGCCACCGACCCCACGGTCGTCGAACTCGGTGCCCTCGTCGACGATCTGACACGCCGGCATGCCCATGCGCACCGGACGGCCGCCGGCATGCACGCGGCGCGTGAGGCCCTCGCGGTCGCCGAGCGGGAACAGTCGGAGCGTCTCGAGGGTCTGCGGCTGGCCGAGCGACGGGCTGCGGCCCGCACCTCTCTGCGCGAAGGCCTGGACCGTGAACAGGAGTCACTGGAGGCGGAATTGGTGAACGCCCGAGGTGACTCCGGCAGCGTCGCCGAGCATGCCGCCCTGCTGGAGCGCCGGGTCGGTCTGCTGGCCGAGGCCGCCGAGACGGTACGCGAGGAGGAGACGGCCGCCCTGCGTCGCAAGGAGGCCGACGGCCGGCTCGCGGACGCCGCGTTCCGGGCCGGGTTCGCCACCCCGCAGGCCGCTGCCGAGAGCCTCCTCACCGATACCGAGCAGCGCGAACTCCAGCGTCTGGTCGACGCCTGGCAGTCCGAGTCGGCCGCCGTGGCCGACCGACTCGCCGAGACCGCGACCCGTGACGCTGCGCAGAGCCCCCCGGCCGCGGTGGATGTCGCCGCGGCCGCGTACGACACGGCCGAGCGGATGCTGCGGGACGCCTCGGCGACGCTGGCCGCCGCAGGCGAGCGCTGCGCCGAGCTGGACAGGCTGTCGCGCTCCGTCGCGGACGAGGTGCGCGGACTCGGTCCGCTGCGCGAGGAGTACGACCGGGTCGCACGGCTGGCCGGGCTCACCGCGGGTACGTCCGCGGACAACGAACGCAAGATGCGGCTGGAGTCGTACGTGCTCGCGGCCCGGCTCGAACAGGTCGCCGCGGCCGCCACCGCACGGCTGCAGAAGATGTCGTCCGGCCGCTACACGCTGGTCCACTCCGATGCCCGCACCGGCGGCCGCAGATCGGGCCTCGGACTGCACGTCGTCGACGCCTGGACCGGACGCGAGCGCGACACGGCGACGCTCTCGGGCGGCGAGACGTTCTTCGCCTCGCTCGCCCTCGCGCTCGGCCTCGCCGATGTCGTCACCGACGAGGCGGGCGGCGTACGGCTGGACACCCTCTTCATCGACGAGGGCTTCGGCAGCCTGGACGACCAGACCCTCGACGAGGTGCTCGACGTACTGGACTCGCTGCGCGAGCGGGACCGCAGCGTCGGCATCGTCAGCCATGTCGCGGATCTGCGCCGTCGCATCCCCGCTCAGCTCGAAGTGGTGAAGGAACGGCACGGATCGGCGGTACGGCACCGAACACCGGGGGCGGTCAGCGGCTGATGGCACGCCGGGGGAGCGGGGAGGAGTAGACGACGCTCGTGGTCACGGAGCCGAGCGCTCCGATCCTGCCCGAGACCTCCTCCAGATGACGCATCGAGCGGGCGGTGACCTTCAGTACGAAGCAGTCGTCGCCGGTGACGTGGTGGGCCTCCACGATCTCCGGAGTCGTATCGAGCAGATCGTGGAAGGGCTTGTAATTGCCGTTCGGGTAGCGCAGCCGTACGAGCGCGAGAATCGGCAGCCCCAGCCGTTCCGGGTCGACCACCGCGGCGTAGCCGCTGATCACCCCGGCCTCCTCCAGTCTGCGCACCCGCTCCGTCACGGCGCTCGGGGACATCGCCACCTCCCGCGCCAGCTCGGCGAATGTCGCACGGCCCGCGCGCTGCAGGACATCGAGGATGCGCCAGTCCGTCGAGTCTGGGGAATAGTCGGTCATACCTGGAAGGCAACAGGGAAATCACCGGCGGATCAAGAGCTGTGCCGGGGATCTCCCCTTCCGGGGCAGGGACGCCGACCATAGATTTCTGAGCATGACAACGCAGCCCACCACCGCGGCCAACCCCGTCCTCCGTGTCCCGCCGGCCGCTCCGGCCGCGGCGGCCGCCCACTTCGGCGCCTCGCTCGCCTTCCACGCCGATGTCTCCGACGTCGAGGCCGCGCTCTCGGCCGACGGCGACCCCGGCTTCGTACTCCTCGATGCGCGCTCCACCGCCTCCTGGGACCAGGGGCACGTCCCCGGCGCCGTCCATCTGCCGACCGCCCTCATCCCCGAACAGGCCCGGAACCTTCTCGACCCGGCCGTGCCCGTGGTCACCTACTGCTGGGGTCCCGGTTGCAACGGCGCGGCGCGGGCCGCGCTCGCGCTCGCCGAACTCGGCTACCGGGTCAAGGAGATGCTCGGCGGCTTCGAGTACTGGGTCCGGGAGGGCTTCGAGTTCGAGACCCTGGACGGGCCGCAGCGGCGTGAGGCCGACCCGCTCACCGCGCCGGTCGGCTCCGGAGACTGCGGCTGCTGACCGGCGGGGCCGGGAGAGTGCCCCTCCCGCCCGCTCTCGTCCGGGCGTTCCGTGGCCGGTGGACGCGAGTGCGGGAGGGGCGGGGAGGGGACAGGAGCGGGGTCAGAGCCTGGACAGTTCGTCCACCAGGTCGTCGAGCCCGAGCGGCCCCTGCGACAGCGCGGCCATGTGCCAGGCCTTGGCGTCGAACGCGTCACCGTGTGCCTTGCGGGCGTTGTCCCGCCCGAGCAGCCAGGCACGTTCGCCCAGCTTGTAGCCGATGGCCTGCCCCGGCATCGAGAGATAGCGGGTCAGTTCGCTCTCCACGAAGTCGGCCGGACGGCCGCTGTGGTTGCCGAAGAACTCCTGGGCGAGGGCCGGGGTCCACCGCTCACCGGGGTGGAAGGGGGAGTCCTCGGGGATCTCCATTTCGGCGTGCATGCCGATGTCCACGATCACGCGGCAGGCCCGCATCATCTGTGCGTCGAGATAGCCGAGCCGGCGCTCGGCGTCCGGCAGGAAGCCCAGCTCGTCCATGAGGCGCTCGGCATACAGCGCCCAGCCTTCCAGGTTGGCGCTGACACCGCCGATCGAGGCCTGGTAGCGGGAGAGGGTGTCGGCGACATGAGTCCACTGGGCGATCTGCAGGTGATGGCCCGGCACGCCCTCGTGGTACCAGGTGGAGACCAGGTCGTACACCGGGAAGCGGGTCTCTCCCATGGTGGGAAGCCAGGTGCGGCCGGGACGTGAGAAGTCCTCGGACGGCCCCGTGTAGTAGGGGGCCGCGGCACCGCCCGGCGGGGCGATGCGGGACTCCACCTTCCGCACCCTTTCGGCGAGTTCGAAGTGCGTGCCGTCGAGTGCCTCGATCGCCTCGTCCATCAGGCTCTGGAGCCAGACCTGGACCTCGTCGACCCCCTCGATGTGCTTGCCGTGCACATCGAGATGGGCCAGCGCCTCCCAGGGGCCGGCGCCGGGCAGAACCTTCTCGGCCTCGGTCCTCATTTCGGCGAGCAGCCGGTGGTACTCGGACCAGCCGTACGCGTACGCCTCGTCGAGATCCAGGTCGGTGCCGTTGTAGTAGCGCGACCAGCGCGCGTACCGCTCACGGCCCACCGTGTCCGGAGCACCCTCGACCGCGGGGGCGTACACCTCTCGCATCCAGTCGCGCAGCGCCGCGACGGACTCGGTGGCCCGACGGGCGCCGTCGTCCAGATCGTTGCGCAGAGCGGCAGGGCCGGCGCCCGCGAACTCCTGGAAGAAACCCGATCCGTCGGTGGCGGCCCATTCGTCGAGCTGGTCGATGAAGGTGGCGGTGGCCCGCGGCCCGCCGTACAGCCGACGCTCCAGACCGAGCGCGAGCGACTCGCGGTAGCCCTCCAGCGCGGCCGGAACGGCACGCAGCCTGTCCACGACCGCCGCCCAGTCCTCGTCGGTCTCGGTGGGCGTCACCGTGAACACCTCGCGGACGCTGTGCGCCGGGGAGGAGATGTTGGAGACCGCGCGCAGCCCCTCGTCGGCTTCGTGGACGGCGAGCTCCGCCGTGAGGCGTTCGCGCAGGAGGCGTCCGCAGCGGCGCTCGGCATCGCTGTCCGCGCCGGGCAGCCGCTCGGCGGCGTCGAGCTTCGCCAGGGTGGTGCGGGCGAGTTCGGCCACGGCTTCCTGCCCCGAGGGGGAGAAGTCGGGAAGGCGGCGCGAGCTCTCCGTAACACCGAGATAGGTGCCGGCGATCGGGTCGAGCTCGATGAACGCGTCGACGTAGGCGTCGGCGACTTGGCGGGGCAGCGCGCTGCTGGGAATGTCTGACATGCGGACATCCTCGTACGGCGGAGGCCTCCACGTCACCATCATCCTGCCTCAGGGGCCCGTCCCGGCCGGTCCGACGGCCGGTGGCAGCAGCGGCCCGCACTCCCACTGCTGGAATATCAGGCGGGTCTCGACCCGGGCCACCTCCCGGCGTGAGGTGAATTCGTCCAGCACCAGTCGCTGCAGATCGGCGGTTCCGGTGACCGCGACATGGACCAGGTAGTCGTCCGGCCCGGTGAGATGGAAGAGCGCGCGGGACTCGGGCAGCGACCTGATGCGCTCGACGAACGGCCCGATGAGCTCTCTGCGGTGCGGACGGACCTGTACGGAGAGCAGTGCCTCCAGACCGCGGCCGAGCCGCGCCGGGTCCAGTCGGAGCTGGTGGCCGAGAATGACGCCGGAGCGGCGCAGCCTGGCCACCCGGTCCAGGCAGGTCGACGGCGCGACACCGACCTCGGCGGCCAGTTCGCGGTAAGTGGTCCGGGCATCGTTCTGCAGCAGTCGCAGAATGTGCAGGTCCACCGGGTCGAGAGCGACGGAATCGGCCATCTGCCGAACGTAGCACGGGAGATGCGCACCCAGTCCCGGTGTTTGTTCAGAGTCGTGTCATGGACACTGAAGCCTCGACGGCGCCCCTGACGACATCCCGGTCCAGGGCGCTGGCCACCGAAGCCGTGCACGCGGGTCGCGACGATCTCGCGGCGCTCGGCCTGCACGCCCCGCCGATCGACCTGTCCACCACGTACCCCTCGTACGACTCCAGGGGCGAGGCCGAGCGGATCGACACCTTCGCCGCCACCGGCGCCAGGCTCGAAGGCCCGCCCGTCTACGCGCGGCTGGACAATCCGACGACCACCCGTTTCGAGACCGCGCTCGCGCGGCTCGAAGGGACCGAGAGCGCCGTGTCGTTCGCCAGCGGAATGGCGGCACTCACCGCTGTCCTGCTGGTCCGGGCGAGCATGGGACTGCGCCACGTGGTGGCCGTCCGTCCGCTCTACGGCTGCAGCGATCACCTTCTCGGCACCGGCCTGCTGGGCACCGAAGTGACCTGGACCGATCCGGCGGGCATCGCGGAGGCGATCCGTCCGGACACCGGGCTGGTCATGGTGGAGACGCCCGCCAATCCGACACTCGCCGAGGCCGACATCCGTGCCGTCGCGCACTCCTGCGGCTCCGTGCCGCTGCTCGTCGACAACACCTTCGCCACGCCCGTGCTCCAGCGTCCCGTGGAGCACGGCGCACGGATCGTGCTGCACAGTGCCACCAAGTACCTCGGCGGGCACGGCGACGTGATGGGCGGCGTCGTCGCCTGTGACGAGGAGTTCGCGGCCCGGTTGCGGCAGGTGCGCTTCGCCACCGGCGGGGTGCTGCACCCGATGGCGGGATATCTGCTGCTGCGCGGGCTCGCCACGCTTCCGGTACGGGTACGGGCCGCCTCCGCGAGCGCCGCCGAACTGTCGCGCAGACTGACGGCCGATCCGCGCATCGCCCGGGTCCACTATCCGAAGCTGGGCGGGGCGATGGTCTCGTTCGAGACGTACGGGGATCCGCACCGGGTGATCTCGGCCGTACGGCTCATCACGCCCGCGGTCAGCCTCGGAAGTGTCGACACCCTGATCCAGCATCCGGCCTCCATCAGCCACCGCATTGTGGACGAGGGGGACCGACAGGCATCCGGGGTCGGGGACCGGCTGCTGCGCATGTCGGTCGGTCTGGAGGACGTCGAGGACCTGTGGGCCGACCTGTGCCAGGCACTGAGCTGACGGCAGGCGGGGCTTCGAGGAGGGGGCGGGTCGCGGGCCCCGGGGTACGTGGTCCCGGGGTTGGAGGTCCCGGCGCGGAACCGTCGCGTCGGGAGGTCAGCGACCGGCCTGCTCGTACGGTGGCAGCGAACGGATCGGAGTCGCGTCCAGCCGGGCGGTGACGACCAGCGTGCCCTCCTCGATCTGGTAGTCCAGCGGCAGGGACAGCGCACGCATGGCCGCGACCATGCCGGTGTTGGACGCCTGGGTGACGGCATACACGCTCTCGTAGCCCGCCTCGATGGCGAGCGTCACCAGCCGGCCGAGGAGCTCGGAGCCGATGCCTCGGCGCTGCCACTCGTCCTCCACGAGGAGAGCGACCTCGGTCTCGTCGCCGTCCCAGAGGAGGTGGCCGAGGGCGACCAGCCGTCCGGAGGCCGTCTCCACGGCCAGGGTGCGGCCGAAACGGGGACTCAGCAGGTGGTCGAGGTAGCGGTCCGCGTCGTGCACGGGGCCGTGATAGCGCATCCGCAGCGTCTGCTCGGAGCAGCGGTCGTGCATGGCCCGCGCTGCTCCGAGATCGCCGCGATCCACCCGGCGCACGGTGATCTCCTCGCCCTCGGGCAGGGTCAGCACGTGCTCACCGCGTGGCATGCGGGGACCGAGCCGGGCGTCCAGCTCCACCAGGGCGCGGGCCCGGGCGAATTCGGTCGGGGTGAACGGAAGGTAGGGCCGCTCGACGGTGATGGCGCCTCCGGACGGATCGCGCAGCCGCATCACCGTCTCCTCCGGCATGCCCTCGACGGGTGCCGTCTCACCGGTGGAGCGGCCCGTGATCGAGACGGCGGGCAGCGAGTGGATGGTGCAGCGGCCCAGCAGCTGACGCAGGGCGAGGGGGAGTTCGGCCGCGTCCAGGGCCGTGCGCGTGGCGAGGCTCAGGATGCGGGTGGGTGCGTCCACCAGGTCGTGCGCGTCGGCCCGCTCGATCCACGTCGAGCCACCCCCGGCGGCGGAGATCGCCCGGCTCAGCTGCTGGGCCTGCAGCGGGGCGGGGGCACGCAGCAGGAACTCGTCGACCGTGCCCTGCGCCAGCGGGTGCGTCTGCAGGGTGAGGATGTCGACCCGGTGCCGGGCCAGCGCTGTGCACAGCGCGGCCAGACTGCCCGGGGTGTCCCGCACGGTGGTACGCATCCGCCACAGCACCGTGTCCTCGGGGGACCGGGCCGGGCCGGCGGCGGTGGGTCGGGTCACGAGCGTGCTCGCGACGGGGTCGGTGTGCTGGGAGGGGGCAGTGCCGTCGCTGTCCGCACCGGGGGCGCTGGTGGTCGGAGGTGGAGCGTGGCTGTAGCGCCGCGCCCACCAGGTGTGGAAAGCGGCTGTCACGGCCAGGGCCACGGCCGAGGCGATCAGGAGGTACGGTCCGTCCGGCTGGTGTCCGATCAGGTTGGCGATCGCGTCGGCCACCGCGACCGCGGTGAACAGCGCGGCGAGTTCGGTCACGTCCCGCCGCCAGTGAGGGGAGCGGCGGGCGGACTTGGCGGATGTCACATCAGTCATGCCCTCACTGTGACCCAGCGGTGTTGCGTGGCCACGAACACTCTGTGACTGATGGGTTAAGTGATGATCTGGGTCTCTATCGTCTGTTTTGGCGGATTATTGTCTTGATCGATTCTGGATCGGCCGGTAGAGGCAGGTCCTGCTGCCCGAGGCCCGGGCCGGGTGTGAGGACGGGGTACGGCAGCTTCCTTCCGGGCTCGGGGCGGTGAGAGAGGTCCGGGTGTCCCGGGGGCGGAGTTCCGCGTATCCCGGGGTCGGAGCGGGGTCGCTGTCGTCCGGGCCCGCTGCGAGGAGCGGCGCGCCCGGACGGTGACCACCGGTCGGGACGGCGCCGGTCCGCCCCGGACCGACCCTGTGCCGACCGGGCGCGGCTCATCGGCCCCGGACCTGCCCCCGCGGGTTACGCCACGATGTCCTCGCCGGTCTCGCCGGTCTCGCTGGTCACATCGGTCGCATCGGTCCCGGTCGGCCCGGAGTCCGGCGTTCCTGACCCCGTTCCCGTCGACGCGGAGGCCGTCGGTCCGGCGTCTGTCGGTTCGGCTGTCCGCTCCCAGGCCGTCTTCAGGCGCATCGCTTGTCGTACCAGCTGCGAGGATCCGCCACGCGCCACCACTTCGGTGAGACCGGGTATCGGCTCCGAGCCCACCGGACCACAGTGCTCCACGCACTCGGCGGCCACGGAGAGCAAGTCGCTCAGTCCGCGAGGCGCTTTCGCCTGAGCGAGCAGCCCTGGCAGCACGGGGACCAGTACGGAGAGCACCATCCGGTACGCGCCGGTGACCGCCGCGGTACGGGCGGAGTCCGCGAGCCGGTTGGGCTTCACCAACTTGTGGTCGAGGAGGATCGCCAGGTTCTGGCCGACCGACGACGCGTCCAGCCGGTCCTGGGCCGCGAGCATCAGCAGGGCGTCCACCGCCGACAACCGGTCGTCCGGATGGCGGGCCCCCAGGCCGTATGCCACGGACAGATGGATGGCCTCGGGGGCGGCCGGCCCGCCGAGTTCGACAAGTCCGGGCAACGGCTCGGCGGTGCCACGCAATTCGTCCGTCGCGCAGGTCGCCGTGGTCGGCAGCAGCCAGGCAGCCAGGGTTTCCCCGTCCTCGGGGAGCGTGGCGAGCCAGGTGCCCGAGTGGTCGCCCCAGTGGTGGCAGAGGCGATGGTCCGGTGCATGCGGATGGCCCAGCCAGTGGAAGGAACGGGGGAACTCCTGCTGGATGAAGGGGCGTTCCTCGCTCGCCATCAGGACGCGCCGCGTCCAGTCGGTCGGCTCCCTCAGCGGCCAGCCTCGTGTCGAGGCACGGCCCTTCTCCAGATCGAAGCGGAAAACGCGGGCGAGCGGCTCGTCGTTCCGCAGCCAGAGGGCCAGCCGGTCACCCTCCGGGGTGCCCAGGAGGGCCGCAGCCGCTGCGGCCTCGTGCCGACCGCTGCGCCTTACCCGCAGCAGGGCCTGGGCGAAGTCGGCCTCCCCGGGACGGATCCCGAGCCGCTGGTAGGTGCGCAGTCGCTCGACGAGCACGGCAGGGTCGATCGAGCCCGTGTGCCACGTGGGGAAGGCGAGCAGAAACGGTGCGGTGCCGTTCAGTACGGCGTCGGCGGCCTCCCACAGCCGAGCCTTCAGCACTCCCGTGAGTGCGGCATGGACACAGGTCCCGGTGCCCGTCCACGCGGCACGCCCGTCATGCACGGCCTGCGCCGGTACCCGCCCGAGCAGGACGGCCACGACGAGCTCGATTCCCGCCTCCGAACGGAGCTGCTGCTCCACCCGTGACTGCGGTTCGTCGTCGAGCCACCACTGTCCCGCCAGCGCTTCGCGCAACGCGTCGGCCAGTGCCTGCCGATCGGTGCGGGCATGGCGGACCAACCCGTCCAGCGCCCGCTCGAAGGCGGTGCTCTCCTGCGATGCGGATCTCGCGAGGACCACCACCTCCTCGACGAGTTCGGGCAGCGTCGTCGGCGCAGGTTCGAGACGTTGCGGGGCGGGGACGGGCGGCAGGACCTCCTCGTACGGCTCCGCGGCCGACCGTACGTCCAGCAGATCGCCGAACACCTCCGCCGCGGCCGTGCGGTGCGCCGGACCCAGCAACGACGCGGACAGGGCGATCGCTTCGCGCACCGGATCGGCGACGGCGGACAGGTGGCGTGCCACGAGTTTGAGCGACCGCTCCTGGATGTCGATGTCCTCGTGCCCGAAGGCCTCGGCGACGACGGGCAGTAGCTCGCCGGCCGTCGACGGATCGCGTCGCAGCACCTTGCCGATCAACACGAGCTGGGCCCGGACCAGCTTCTTCTCGGCTCGGAAAAGCACCGAACCGGAGACATCCGCCAGGGCCCGTACGGGTAGTTCGCCCCGCTCGTCCAGCCGGGCGAGCACTCCCTGGGCATGACCGGCCACGGTGGAGATCCCGTCCGCGGCCATTCCGATCCAGTCCGCGATCCTTTCGGCCTCCTCCCGCTCGGTCGGCGCGAGCCGACGGAGCACCGTCAGGAAGAAACGCAGGTCTCCGGGCTTTCCTCCGCGCAGCAGCCGGGTCACACAACTGTCGACGACGTTCCGCCGCTCCAGCAGACCCTCGTCCGCCAGGACGGCCAGGGTCTGGGGCCAGTGGCCGGGGTTGTCGGGCTGGTCGTACCAGGTCACCTGCGACGGCAGCTCCGTCAGCTCGAAGAGCCGAGGGACGAGAGCAGTCAGATGCGGGTCGGCGCGGAGACGATCGATGAGGGCTCGCGCACCGCGTCGTCGCCACCGTACGCCCGAGACCGTCTCGGCCCAGCCCCGCACGAAGCCGTCCGTGGTGGGTACGGGGCACTGCGCGATCTTCACCAGTTCGTCGATGAGCTCGTACGTCGTCTCCGCCGTCGCCGGCCGCGCCGCCAGTCGGTGTGCGACGTCACCGAGCCAGGCGGGGTCACGGTCCGCGAGAACCTCGAGTACCAGCGGGTACGGGGACCGTGTCCAGCCCAGCAGGTCCCGGCCGCCGATCCAGGTCGCGCAGCCCGCGGCGCCCGTGTGGCAGCCGGCACCGGCGATCAGCAGAGCCTTCCGGATCTTCTCCTGCTCGTGCCAGTGCCAGCCCCGCGCCTCCTTGCGGAGTGCCTTCAACTCCGCCAGCACCGCACGTCGTTCGGCTGAATCGAGCGGGGCCAGCAGGGTCGGCACATCCTCCTTGCGCCCTTCTCGCACGGCGGTGAGCAGCTCCTTCATCGCACACCTCCGGCAACCTGCGCACCGCGGCGGACCATCCGGACGGCGAGCGCGTGTTTGCACGGGCCCCTGCGCCCGCGGTGGTCGACCCACCATTGGCAGGTGCAGCTCAGCACTCCATCCTTCTCCCTCACCTGGTACCGGCGTTCGGCCGAGGCCACGGTCGCCACGTCCCGGTCGAGTACGACGGCGCCCGAGTCGGCCAGTTGCCGGGCTGCCACCAGCCGTGGATTGTGCCGCTCGGCCCGGTCGGCGTCGTAGGGCAGGTCGCGGTGGAAGTAGGTCGCGTCGGCGAGGTCGTAGCCGACCCGGCCCGCCGTCCCCAGCCGGGTGAGCGCGGCCCGCACCCGCTCCGTCGTCAGGCCCGACTGCTCCGCGAGATCGGCGGGTTCGATCCGTGGCTCCCAGGCCAGGAGCACGGACACCAACTCTGCGTCGGCAGCGGCGTCGTCGGTGGCCAACGCGTCGAGCACCCCGCCCTCGCCGGAGAACCCCCGCGAGGCATCGGGTGAGAGCGTCAGGGTGAGCCGCATACCGGGGAGCACCGCCTCCCAGGCGCTCGCCGTGGCCGCACCGTCGGCCGCGGGCCCGTACACCCGCAGTGCTGTCGCATGACGCAACACTCGTTGCAATGCCACCAACCGCTCGGGGCCCGGCAGGCACACCGCACCCGCGACCGGTCGGGTCGTCGGCCGCAACGTCTTGCCGACGGGAACGACCCACTGAGCGCCCCGCGAGGCATTCCCCGACGAGCGAGGCAGGCCACGCAGGAACCGCACAGCCTCCGCGGCCGACAGTTCGGCCCGCAGATCGAAACCGGCCGACATCACCTGCGCCTCGGCGAAGCCACGCAGCCATCGGTCGGGCAAGGGCACCTTCTTCTCCACGACGGGTCCGTCCATGGTGGTGACGGCCAACTCGTCCGGGCCCACACGCATATGCAGTGGATCGTCTCCCGCTATCCGCGAAAGTGCCTCCCGGAGTGGATTGTTGACATCCACATTCGTCGTGCCATGACCCGTCCGGGCGCCGTCCAAACCGTCCTGGAGCACATCGAGGCGCGCGTACACCCCGCAGCAGCCGGAGAAGGACTCGAACCGCAAACGGTCGCCGTTGCCCGTCACCACCGGGTCGAGCGAGGCGGGCAGGGTGCGCTGGTAGTAGCGCGTGGATGCCACGTCCGCCACCGCCAGCAGACCGCGCGCGGCGACCCTCGGTGAGGCGAGGAACCCGGAGAAGAACCGGGGGTGGGGCTCGCTGCCCCGCGGCGTGAGGCCACCGGCTGTCTCCAGACCGAGGAGCTGCCCGGACTGCGAGGACTCCAGTGCGGACGGGCGTGAGTAGGCCAATGCCTGAACGGATCGGGTCATGCAAGAACCGTAGAACCCACCACTGACAATCGGCCCCGGCCCACTGTGCGGGGCCGATTGCCGGTGGGCAGGTTCACTGTCCGACGCGTCCTGGCTGCAACACCTTGCTGAACAGCACGGAACCGCCCTGGGCCCGCAGCCGGACGGTCAACTCGCCGCTGTCGCCGTCGATGTCGACCTCGCCGAAGAACTGCGGAGACTCCATCGGCGACACGTTCGCGCGGTCGGGTGCCCGCACGAAGACCTGGTCGGGACCGAACGTCGCATCGAGCGCGTTGGCCGGGAACTGACCGGCCGCCAGCGGTCCGGACACGAACTCCCAGAACGGCGCGAAGTCCTTGAACGCCGCACGCTCGGGCTCGTAGTGCTGCGCCGATGTGTAGTGCACATCGGCCGTCAGCCAGACCGTGCCGGTGATCCGCCGGTGCTTGATGTGGCGGAGCAGCTCAGCGATCTGGAGCTCACGGCCGAGCGGCGCTCCGGGATCGCCCTGGGCAACGGCTTCGAAGTCCGTGGCGCCGTCGGTGACCAACAGTCCGAGCGGCATGTCCGCGGCGATCACCTTCCACACCGCGCGGGACCGCGACAGCTCGTCCTTGAGCCAGCGGAGCTGCTGGGCACCGAGGATGCCGGTGGTGTCGTCGGGCTGCCGGCCTGGGGAGTTGGCGTTCCGGAAGGACCGCATGTCGAGGACGAACACGTCGAGCAGCGGTCCGTGCCGTACCACGCGGTGCATCCGGCCCTCGTCCGACGAGGCACGCAGTGTGGACACCGGGAAGTACTCGCGGAATGCCCGCATCGACCGGGACGCCAGCACGTCGACGTTCTTCTCGGTGTAGCGGGGGTCGTCGAGGATCTGCCCGGGATACCAGTTGTTGCGTACCTCGTGGTCGTCCCACTGAATGATCGAGGGCACCTGCGCGTTGAACTCGCGGAGATTGTGGTCGAGCAGGTTGTAGCGGAAGTTTCCGCGGTACTCGGCAAGGGTCTCGGCGACCTTCGACTTCTCCTGCGTGGTGACATTGCGCCACACACGCCCGTCGGGCAGGGGCACGCTCGGCTCGATCACCCCGTCCGCGTAGATGTTGTCACCACTGCACAGAAAGAAGTCCGGGTCCAGGCGGCGCATCTCGTCGTACACCACATAGCCTCCGATGTCCGGGTTGATGCCCCAGCCCTGACCGGCGATATCGCCGGACCACAGGAAACGCACTCCGTCCCGGCGGCGGGCGGGCGCGGTCCGGAAGGTTCCGTACACCGGCTCGCCGCTGCGGCGGGGGTCCCCGGGGTCGGTCAGTGTCACCCGATAGTGCACCTGCTCGCCCGGCGGCAGCCCGTAGAGCGGCGTGGTCCCGGTGAAGTCGGTGCCGGAACCGACCACGGGGCCGTGCCACGTACGGGACCGGCGGAAGGACTCCGTCGCCGACGTCTCCACGACCATCCGGGCCGGGCGGTCCGACCGGACCCAGACCAGCGCGGACGACGCGGTGACGTCGCCGACCTGCACACCCCAGGCGGCGCGCGGGCGGCCGGACAGGGCGAAGGCGGGGGCCGCGGCGCCCGCCAAGGGGAGCGCGAGCGCGGTCGAGGCGGCGAGTGAACCGCGCAGCACACCGCGGCGGTCGAGGGACGGAATACGCGGACGGTACGACATCGAGGCGCCTCCGGGGCAATGTTCGGCGGACGACGGGTGGCTGGTCGAGCGCCCCCACCCTCGTTGCCGTCGGCGGCGCGCACACCAACCTCAGATGAACACCCGGCCGCGGCCGGACTCAGCGGCGGCTGGTGTCGAGAACAACGCGTGCCACGAGCGCCGGGTCGTCGTTCATCGGAACATGTCCGCAGCCCGGCAGCCGGATCAGTCGGGCACCGGGGATGGTGTGCTTGGCCCTGATTCCCTGACGGCGCAGCAGAAGCCGGTCCCGGCTGCCCCAGGCGACGGTCACGGGCAGCCCCGGCACATCGTCGGTGAACGTGACACTCCGGCCGACGTCAAGCGTCTGATGGAATCCGGTCGCCTCACGCAGGGCGATGGTCTCGGCCACCACCGCACCGGATGAACGGCGGCCGGGCCGTGCATAGATGGTGCTGGTCAGGGCCGCACGTCCGGCCGCACTGCGTGAGAGCCGCTCGATCACCGGTATCGGCATCGACAGCGCGCCCCGCCGCATCGCCCGCAGCGTTGCGAACGCATAGCGGCGCTCGCTCTTTGTCCAGAACCCGGCGGGCGACAGGGCCGTCACCGACCGCACGAGCTTCTTTCTGCCCAATTCCAGTGCCAGCAGCCCGCCGAGCGAATTGCCCGCGACGTGGGGCCGGTCCAGGCCGACGGACTTGCAGAACGCACCGAGCACAGGGACCACGTTCGCCAGATCGTACGGAACACCGTCGGGCAGCCCCGGGGAGGCGCCGAAACCCGGGAGGTCCACGGCAACCACATCCCGTTCCGCGGTGAGGGCGGACAGCACCGGATCCCAGGCCTGACGGTGGTGTCCGATCCCGTGCAGCAGGAGCAACGGCTCTCCGCAGCCGCTCCGTTCATACGCCACGGACACGGTGCGGGGCCCCCGCGATGAGTCGACGCCGAACGAGACCATGGTGGCCATGCTGCTGCTCCCGGGGTGATCCGGCATGAATGAGTCATGCGCGAGGGCGACTTAGACGTCTCGTCAATAACAATTACCGCTCGGTAGACTGCAGTTCAAGGGGGCAGGGCGATTCGCGCTGGACACGGTGTCACACGTCGGCTGGGATGGAGGGGTGACAGCCGACACCGCGACCGACGTCTTCGAGGGCCACCGTCCCGTGCTCGTCGGGGTCGCCTACCGCATGCTGGGCGGGATCGCCGACGCCGAGGACGTGGTGCAGGAGGCGTGGCTGCGCTGGTCGTCCGCCTCGCGCGAGGACGTACGGGAACCGCGTGCCTTTCTGGTGCGGATCGTCACCCGGCTTGCCGTCGACCGGCTGCGACAGGTGCGGTCGCGGCGTGAGTCGTACGTCGGGCCGTGGCTGCCGGAGCCCCTTGTGACCGACTTCGGACCGGCCGTTGCGGATACCGCGGAACAGGCCGTCCTCGCCGACTCGGTATCGGTCGCCGTGCTGGTCGTTCTCGAGTCGTTGTCACCGTTGGAACGGGCCGTCTTCGTCCTGCGCGAGGCGTTCGGCTTCCCCTATGCCGAGATCGCCGTCGTACTGGAACGGTCCGAGGCGGCGGTGCGCCAGCTCGCGGGACGTGCGCGGCGCCACGTCGATGAGCGCAAACCGCGTTACGACGTCGACCCGGCCCGGCGCCGCGACCTCACGGAGCGGTTCCTCGCCGCGGCGGCGGGTGGCGACATCCAGGAGCTGCTGGCACTGCTGGCACCCGATGTGCGGCTCGTCGGGGACAGCGGCGGAAAGTCCAAGGCGCCGCTGCGGATCATCGAGAGCGCCGACAAGGTCGGCCGTTTCCTGTTCGCCGTCGCCCACGGTCGGATCCCGGACCCCGACTTCCGGTTGCTGGAGCTCAACGGCGGGCCGGGTCTCCTGGTGCTCTCGGGTGGAAAGCCCGACTCCGTCTTCCAGGTGGACATCAGGAACGGGCTCATTCAGTCCGTATACATCGTGCGTAACCCCGACAAGCTCATCGGTCTGGCCGCGGAGTAGCCGGAACCCCCGCCCTTTCGTCGCGCTCGCAATCGAAGTGATGCCCTCCGGTCCACCCGACAGGAGCACCTTGCCGTCCCTGCCCGGAGCCCCGCCGCCCGTCCGGCTGTGATGCGTTGTGCTGCGGGCTGCTCACGGCACCACGAACGTCCTGTGAACGCTCTGCGGCAGAGGTCCGTTTCGCTGCGTGACCGATGGAGGATTGGTCTTGACCAAGGGGGTGTGCCGTCCTATGGTCTCAACGTTAAGACAGGAACCTTTAATAAATAACGTCGCGGAAAAGCCGCTGGGCGATTGCGGAGGACAGGGTGGGGACCACGCAGCTGGAAACGGTGCAGGAGCCGAAGTACTGGCACCTCAAGACCGTGCTCAGTGAGGCACTCGACTCGGACTTTGCGGTGGGCGAGATCCTGCCCAACGAGCGCGAGCTCGCCGCCCGGTTCGGAGTCGCCCGAGCCACGCTCCGGCAGGCCCTGGAGCAGCTCGAACTCGAAGGCAGGCTCCAGCGTCGCCGCGGCGTCGGGACCACCGTCGCCCCGCCGCGCGTCGGGGTCGCGGTCTCCACGGCACAACGGGACTGGTCCGGTGGCGGCACCGGCGAGGCTTGGCAGCCGGTGGACTGCACGACGGCGGTCGCACCGGCGTCCGTGGTGGCGGCGCTCGACGTCGAGCCCGACGAGCCGGTGCACATCGTGCGCCGGATCCGGGTCACTCACGGACAGGCGGTCGCGGCGGAACTCCTGTACGTCCCGTCGGCGTCCGTGCCCGACCTCTCCGCGATCGACGCCCCCTCCGGCCCTGCCCGGGCCCGCAGCGTCCTGCGCGAACTGCACCGTCTCGGACTCGAGGGCCAGGACCGTTCGGTGGAGCTCGGCTCGGCGCGCGTGGACGACGCCAAGGAGCTGGACCGGCTTCCCGGCGCCCCCGTTCTTGTCGTCACCACCCGCTACCTCGCGGCCGGTGGCACGGCGGCACTCTCCGTCGCCACCTATCGGGCCGACACGTGCCGGCTCACCTTCGGCGATTCGGGCGACCTGGAGATCAGCCATCACAACGAGGAACGCCAGGCATCCTGAGTCCTGTCGGCTCCTTTGATCCGTGATGCACACGTACGGCCCGTCGCGCTCAGCGGCGGGCCGTCACCGTTCCCTCCACCGCGAAGAGCTGTTCCTCGGCGTGGTCGAGAGCCAGCCGCAGGGCGCCCGTGGCCACGGCCGCCTCGCCGAGCAGCGAGAGGGTGACCCGCGGCGGCCGAAGACAGTACCGGGCCAGCTCGCGGCGGAGCGGGTCCAGGACACCGTCCAACCCGGCGGCCCAGCCGCCGATCACCACCAGCTCCGGGTCCAGCGCCAGCGCCAGCGCGGCGACATCGTGCACCAGACGCTGAATGAACCGCTCGACCGCCGCCTGCGCCCGGACATCGCCATGCCGGGCTTTCGCGAACACCGCGGCGACCGCGGGCTCGTCCAACGGATCCAACGGCGTGTCCGTCGTCGACAGAAGCTTCTCCGGCGTCGCCTCGCGGCCGAGGAGATGCAGCGCGCCGATCTCACCGGCCGCGCCGCCGAAACCGCGGTGCAGCCGCCCGCCGATCAGCGATCCGGCGCCCGGGCTCAGCCCCGCCAGGACGAACACGATGTCGTCGGACTCGGTGGCCGCCCCCTTCCAGTGCTCCGCGACCGCCGCGGCATTGGCGTCGTTCTCCACGAGGACGGGGCAGCGGAAGGAGCGCCTGAGCCGCTCACCCAGCGCCAGACCTGTCCAGCCCGGCAGCGCGGTGCCCAGCCGTACGGTTCCGTCGGCTTCCACGATGCCAGGGCTGCCGACCCCGACCGCGCGCAGACTGCTCCGGGGCACGCCGGTCCGCCGCAGAACATCGGCGACCACGGTCCTGACCTTGTCGAGACGGTCGTCTGCGCAGGCCGTCTCCGAAACCTCGCGGGAGCCCGCCCCGATGATTCGGCCGTCCAGCCCCGACAGCAGTGCCGAGATCCGGTGCGGACCGATCTCGATGCCGAGCAGGTGCCCGGCCTCGGCACGGAACCGGAACCGGCGGGCCGGCCGCCCCTGGCGACGCGTTCCACTCTCGTCGGGCACCGACTCCACGACCAGTCCGGCCTCGAAGAGCCCCTCCATGACTCCCTCGACCGTCGGCCGGGACAGACCGGTGATCCGGGTCAGATCCGTGAGGGTGGGGGAGTCGGCGCCTCGGAGGGCGTGCAGTACCACCGCGGAATTGATCCGTCGCAGCAGTGACGGATCCCCACCGGTCAGCCGGCCCACGGTGTGTCCTCCCAGCTCGTGCGCATGTCAGGCGGATGGTACTCGCTGCCCGGGTGCAGGGCGACCGCGGGCGGCAACGCGTCTGCGGACGTGGCGGTGATCAGCCCGGAGCGACGAAGCCGGACTCGTACGCGGCGATCACCGCTTGCGTGCGATCCCTCGCACCCAACTTGGCGAGTACGGCGCTGACATGGGTCTTCACCGTCTCGACGCCGATCACGAGCTTCGCGGCGATCTCGGCATTCGACAGCCCGCGGGCCATCAGCCGCAGCACGGCAGCCTCCCGCTCGGTGAGCGAAGCCTGCTCCATGACTGCCCGTGCCTTGCTCGTTCCGTACTCCGCGGCCAGTTGCCGGACAGCGGCCGGGAACAACAACGACTCGCCCTCCGCGACCAGTCGCACCGCGTGCACGATCTCTGCGGGCCGGGCACGTTTGAGGAGAAAGCCGTCCGCTCCGGCCCGGAGCGCCTCGTAGACGTACTCATCGTTCTCGAAGGTGGTGACCACCAGGATCTTCGGTGGATCCGGTACGGTCCGCAGTACCACCCGGGTCGCCTCGATGCCGTCCATCAGCGGCATCCTGACGTCCATGGCCACCACATCGGGGCGCAGCCGACGCAGCAAGGGAATCACCGCGGCACCGTCGCCCGCCTCGCCCACCACCTCGATGTCGGGCTGGGCCTCGAGCACCGCACGCAGCCCCGCGCGAACGAGAGGTTCGTCGTCGACCAGAAGAACGGTAACCGGCATCCGGTCAGCCTATAGGGGCCGGCTCCCAAGCCCGGACGGGCGGACGACGACGGCTGCGGTTCCTCGCCGTGCAGTCGGATCGCCCGAACACACCTGGTACGAGGATGCCTCTCCCCACGCGTCCGACGGCGCGCGGATCGGCCAGAGACTACGGGACGCCCCGTGTCCCGTTCAGCGGAAGACTCGCATGAACCCTCCATTCGCCTTTGTGCGGACCCGACTTGGCGTTTCCGCCCAGCAGCGCGGCGCGCTCGCGGATGCCCCGCAACCCGCTGCCACCACCTGGCGTGCTCGTCGATTCAGTGATCGGATTGGTCACCTCCAGCTCCAACCGTCCGTTCGCGACGCTGATCCGTACACGAACGGGTACGGCCCCGGAGTGACGCAGCACGTTGGTGAGGGATTCCTGAAGGATGCGATACCCCTCACGGGAGATCGCTCCGGGAACCTGTTCCAGCCGACCGGACACGTCCGCGTCGATCTTCGCCCCTGAACCGCGCGCGGAGTCCAGGAGCCGGTCGGCTTCGGCGAGCGTCGGCCGCTGGCCCACCGGGGTTCCCGATTCCCGCAGCACCCGCAGAACGCGCTCCAGATCGTCGAGCGCGTCCCTGCCGGTCTCCTCGATCGCGGTCAGAGCCCGCTCGGTGAACTCCGGGTCGCGAGCTGCCCGGGCCGCACCTGCCTGCACCACCGCGACAGTCAACGCGTGCCCGATCGAGTCGTGCAACTCGCGCGCGATGCGGTTGCGCTCCAGCAGCTGTTCGGTGCGCTCCTCCAGAGCGGTCAACCGCTGGACCGGTGAGGGGCCGAGGAGCCGACGGGCGGTCGCGGTGATCAGCTCGCCGCTCGCCACGACCATGGTCAACAGCACCACTATGGGCAGAGGTGCGAGCAGCGCGTACCACCAGTGCGGCTCCACTCCGCGGACCAGCCATTGGTCGCTCGTGCCGGTCCCGGAACCGCCGAGGACGAGATCGACCGCGGTTGCCGGCAACCACACCGTCGCCGACCCCACGACGGCGGCGAGCAGCAGTCGTATCTCCAGCCACAACACGGTTCGCCAGCGATCCGCCCAGGTGGTCGCGGCGGTTGCGGAGATTGCGGCATCGGGCGCACCCCGCTCCTCGGGCGTGAGCAGGAGTTGGGCCTGAACACCTTCCGCCAGCCGCATGCCGGGCAGCAGACCCACCGGCACGGCGAAGACCATGGGTACCCACGGTGAGTCCATGGAGATGAAGAGCCACACGCTGTAGACCGCTGCCGGAACGAGGAGATGCAGCCACCGGGTGTAGGTGACGGAGGAGCTCAACGGGCGGAGGAGGCGGAACATGCTGTCATCGTGTCAGCTCGCACGGGACCGGCGGCTCCCCCGTGCGGGGGAGGTGATCCACACCGCCGGGGGAGGCCGGGCACCCGGCGGGACCGCGAGGCTGAGGACATGACCAGCATCGACGTCCATGAGCTCACCAAGGAATACGGCACGACCCGCGCCGTGGACAGCCTCACGTTCAGTGTGCGCCCCGGCCGAGTCACCGGCTTCCTCGGCCCCAACGGCGCCGGCAAGTCGACCACCATGCGACTCGTTCTCGGCCTGGACCGGCCCACCGGTGGCACCGCCACGATCGGTGGAAGGCCCTACGCGACGCTGGCCGAGCCGCTGCGCCGCGTGGGCGCCCTGCTCGACGCACAGGCTGCCCACGGTTCGCGTACCGCGCGGAACCACCTGCTGGCTCTCGCGGTCAGCAACGGGATGGGTGCGCGCAGAGTCGAGGAGGTTCTGGAGGAGGCAGGCCTCGGCCAGGTCGCGGGAGCGCGCATCAAGACGTTCTCCCTCGGTATGCGACAGCGGTTGGGCATAGCGGCGGCCCTCCTCGGGGACCCGGAGGTCGTGATGCTCGACGAGCCGTCCAACGGACTCGATCCGGAAGGCATCATCTGGATCCGCGAGCTGCTGAAGCGGTTGGCCCGAGAGGGCCGCACGGTCCTGGTGTCCAGTCACCTGATGAACGAGACGTCGTCGTTCGCCGACCACCTGGTGGTTCTCGGCAGGGGGAGACTGCTCGCCGATCTGCCGATGCGGGAATTCCTGGACGCGCGCAGCAGGCCCCGGGTGCGCGTGCGTACGACCGAGTCCGTTCGGCTGCGCGATGTCCTGGTCCGCAAAGGATATGAGCCTGTGCAGAGTGAAGACGGGAGTTGGACCGTCGAAGGCGCGAAGGCCGGGGAGATCGGTGCGACAGCCGCGTCCGAAGGGATCACCATCCTTGAACTCGGCGACGAACAGAACACGTTGGAGCAGGCATACCTCGACCTCACCGCCGATGCCATGGACTTCGTGTCCGTGGTGAACCCGGCCCACAACCGTCAGGAGTCGTGACCATGTCGACCACAGCAGTGCTGCGATCCGAGTGGATCAAGATCAGATCGGTACGATCGGTCACCGGATCCTTGACAGCGGTCCTTGTGGCGACACTCGCCATGACCGTGCTCGCGTTGTCCATCGCCGGTCGAACCGAGGCGGAGAAGACGGATGCCGATCTGATTTTCAACGCGTTCTCCGCGCTGAACTTCGGACAGATCGCGGCCATCAGCTTCGGAGCAACCGCGATCTCGTCCGAGTACCTCAATGGCGCCCTGCGGGTATCGCTTGCCGCCGTGCCGCGCCGCAATGTCTTCTACACGGCCAAGATGACGCTCGTCGGTGCATCGGCGCTCGTGGTAGGCCTTGTCACCAGCTTCGGCGCCTTCCTGGTGGGGCAGCTGTTCATGGGAGAGTACGCGATCGGCCTCGGGGAGCCGGGTGCCCTGAGGGCGGCATTCGGAGGGGGGATCTATCTGACCCTGATGGCCCTGTTCGCGGCCGGACTGGCGGTACTGATGCGCAGCGCCGTAGCTGTGCTCAGCCTGCTCATCCCGTTCGTGCTCATCGTCTCCTTCGTGGTGGGTGACGTCTCAAGCGGTGTGGCGCAGTATCTGCCGGACAGAGCAGGACAGTTGGTGCTCCACCAGAACGCCATGGGCAGCCTCGGACCGTGGAGCGGACTCGCGGTGACCGCGGCATGGGCGGCGGCCGCCCTTCTGGCGGGCTGGTGGGCGATCAGACGCAGGGACGCTTGAGGGCTGTCCCGCCCCCTGGCGGCCACGCGCTACGGCTACGGGACCACGCCGCGTTGCCGAAACGTCCGCGTGCATCCGGTATGCGAACATCCCTCCGTCCTGCGATGCACTGCATCCGACGCCGCGAGCTGATCCACCAGGGATGACGGGGCAGCCCTTGGCGCCGGACCGCCCGGTGCCATGACCTCGTCCTCGACGACGGAGCGAGGTGGCTGAAAGCCACTCAGAGTGCGTGAGGGAAGCGGTTTGTCAGTGCCGGGCGGTTTACTGGCGGCATGACCACCGCACATCACCTCCGCCTCATCGACGGGATGCGCACCCGGAACTTTCCCGCGGAGCGCATCCGGTCGGACTCGGGAGTCAGCGGGCCCGGCTATCACACAGCATCCCTGCACGCGGACGCCGATCACTGGGACGACGACGAGGACGAGGTGGGGCGCCTGGAACACCGGGCCCAGTGCCTCGCGGAGCACGACGTGCTGCTGACGCTGCTCACCAGCCGCTGGGGTGAGCCACAGACGATCAGTCTGTGGAGTGTGCAGGAGCGGATGATGGCCGGCGAGGAGATTTCGGAGGCATGGGCCGAGACGGTGGCGGGCTGCGAGCACCTTGAGCTCTGGCGGATCGAGGACCGATGGGTCGCCATGGGGCTCTGCCTGGAGGAGGAAGGCCCTGGCTGCGAGTTGAGCGTTGTGGTGACGGAGATCGATCCGCCGTGATGATGTGAGCCGGCCCGCTGATCCGATACGGAGTGCCGACAGCCCGCAATCCTCTGCGGTGTCCAGCCCGGGGCCGGTCCCTTGTCACGGGCCGGACACACGGCCACGAGGACAGGGGGGACACGGGGGCAAGCCGCTGTGCAGGCGCCCGGGGCGTCAGGTCTCCGCAGTGATGTCGGTGCCGTCGTGTTCGACGGAGGCGCGGAGCCGTCCGAATTCCTCCGCCATCGTCTGGACCGTCCAGTGAGCATTCAGGCCACTGGGGTTGGGGAGGACCCAGACGCGGGTGGCGGCGATCGTGTGGTCCTGCAAACCGATGCGGGCGGTTCGCCTGCCGAAGGCCGTGCGGTACGCGGTGACCCCCACGACCGCCAGCCACTGCGGCCGCAACTCCGCCACCTTGGCGGCGAGGATCCGTCCGCCCTCGCGGAACTCGTCGGTGGACAGCTCGTCCGCTCGTGCGGTGGCGCGGGCGACCACGTTGGTGATGCCCAGGCCGTAGCGAACGAGTTCGGTCTGCTCTGCCGGTTTCAATTGCCGTGGGGTGAAGCCGGACCGGTGGAGTACGGGCCAGAAGCGGTTGCCGGGGTGGGCGAAGTGGTGGCCCGTCGCCCCGGTCATCAGGCTCGGGTTGATCCCGCAGAACAGCACGCGCAGGCCGCCCGCGACCACATCGGGAACGGTGCGGTCGCGGGCGGCCCGGAGCTCTTCGGCGGTCATCCGGCTGTGGCGCCGGGCGTCAGAGGATGGAGCCGGGTGTGTACCCGGCGGCCTCGGGGTGCTGCTTGGTGATCTCCTCGATGCGAGAGATCAGTACGGTGACCTGGTCACCCGCCGCTCCGGTGAAGGAGAGCTTGTCGGCCATCAGCGCGTCCAGCTGCGCGCGGTCCAACGGGATGCGGTCGTCGGCAGCCAGCTTGTCGAGCAGTTCATTGCGCTCGGCGCCCTGCTCGCGCATGGCCAGGGCCGAGGCGACAGCGTTCTCCTTGATCGCCTCGTGGGCGACCTCTCGGCCCACACCGGCGCGCACCGCGCCCATCAGGACCTTGGTCGTGGCGAGGAACGGCAGGTAGCGGTCGAGCTCGCGGGCGACGACGGCCGGGAACGCCCCGAACTCGTCGAGCACTGTCAGGAAGGTCTCCAACAGACCGTCGAACGCGAAGAACGCGTCCGGGAGTGCCACCCGGCGGACCACGGAGCAGGACACGTCGCCCTCGTTCCACTGATCGCCGGCGAGCTCGCCGGTCATCGACGCGTAGCCGCGCAGGATGACCATCAGGCCGTTGACACGCTCGCAGGAGCGGGTGTTCATCTTGTGCGGCATCGCGGACGAACCGACCTGACCCGGCTTGAAGCCCTCGGTCACCAGCTCGTGCCCGGCCATGAGACGGATCGTCTTCGCGACCGAGGAGGGGGCCGCGGCCAGCTGCACCAGTGCCGTCACGACGTCGTAGTCGAGCGAGCGCGGGTAGACCTGACCGACCGACGTGAAGGCCTGCGCGAAGCCGAGGTGTCCGGCGATGCGCTGTTCGAGGTCGGCGAGCTTTCCGGCGTCGCCGCCCAGCAGATCGAGCATGTCCTGGGCCGTGCCCACGGGGCCCTTGATGCCACGCAACGGGTAGCGGCCCAGCAGGTCGTCGAGCCGCCCGTAGGCGACCAGGAGTTCGTCCGCCGCAGTCGCGAAGCGCTTGCCGAGCGTGGTCGCCTGCGCGGCGACGTTGTGGGAACGGCCTGCCATCACCAGCTCGCGGTACTCGCCGGCCAGCTTGCCGAGCCGGGCCAGCACCGCCACGGTGCGGTCGCGCATCAGCTCCAGGGAGAGACGGATCTGGAGCTGTTCGACGTTCTCGGTGAGGTCCCGGGAGGTCATGCCCTTGTGGACCTGCTCGTGTCCGGCGAGGGCGTTGAACTCCTCGATCCGGGCCTTGACGTCGTGGCGGGTGACCTTCTCGCGCTCGGCGATCGAGGCCAGGTCGACCTGGTCGACGACACGTTCGTAATCGGTGAGGGCGGCGTCGGGCACCTCGATCCCGAGGTCCTTCTGAGCGCGCAGCACCGCCAGCCACAGCTGACGCTCCAGCTTCACCTTCTGCTCGGGGGACCAGAGGACGGCCAGCTCCGTGGAGGCGTAGCGGCCGGCCAGGACATTGGGGATGCGAGGCTTCGCAGACACAGCAGTCACGTGTCCAGAGTTTACCTGTCGTCTTCAGCGGTTCGTGAGCGTCCAGTCCATAAGGTCCAGGTCAGAGGCTCCTGGGCCATCGCTTCGCACACGGGGTGCGATACGTGTGCGAGACGGAACGGCCCCGGGCCGGTGATGCCGGCGCTGCCGGGGCGTTCAGCCGGAACGCTTCTGATCGAGGGAGCCGAGCCCGTGCCGGACCGCAACCCGGGCGTCGAGCAGGCGTCGTCGTGGGCGTTCGCGACCGGCGCGGTGGCGACGACGACCGGCCCGAACACGTCCACGGCGGGTCCCCGCTTGCGGCCGGGCACCCTCTTCGCCACGTCGAGGCCGGTCGTGGAGGTGTGGACCCCGGAGGCCGCGTGGACACCCGACAGGGGCGGGTCCTCTGCTCGGCGGGCGCGGTGCCGTGCTGGTGCCGGTCCTTCCGTGCGTTGATCGCAGGCTCGATCGGAGTCCGCTTCGCGTCGGACGGGCGGCGGGGCGGGTCCGGCGTTCGCTCACCCCGGCATGTCGGCAGGCGTCCGGCCGCGGACACCGGGCGGACTCCGTCCGGTGTCCCCGTCATCAAGTGACGACATAATCACTCAAAATTCACGAATTGCCTTCTGGAGCCTCGGGGCGGGTTCCCTGACATGTCAGCCGACGAGCTTCGGCACGCCTTGCCGGGCCCCGCACGAGACCGCACCGTCGGGAGCGGCTGAAGCGTCCGCGGGCCTGTCGCGTTCGCGGTCGGCATCCTCCAGGCCATGGCTTCGTGACCTGCCGCACTCGGGCTCGTGGTCGGACCTGTGGCCGATTTCGCGAGAGGAGGCGCTGCCTGGCCGCCTTCGCGAGGCATCGGCCAGGAGGGCGGTGCTGCCGTGGATCCGGCCGCCGCCTCCGTGGCCGGACAGGCCCTCCCCACCGGGATGCAACCTGGAGAACCGTGCCGTCGTCCTCAACGGCGGGTCGTCTCAGGGAGGTCACGCGTTGGGTACGCACGCCGACATCGTCACGCCACTGCCGGAACTGCTCGGGCACCACGCCCGGCGCCTCGGGGACAAGGTCTGTTTCCAGGACCGGCTCAGGCGTGTGACCTACCGGGAGCTGGAACGGAGGACCGCACGGCTGGCCGGTCACCTGGCCGGACTCGGCCTGGCGCGCGGTGACCGGGTGGCCGTACTGCTCGGCAACCGGGTCGAGGCGGTCGAGAGCCTGCTCGCCGTCACCCGGGCGAGCGGCATCGGCGTACCTCTGGACCCAGGGAACTCGGACGACGAGCTGGCCCGCCTGCTGAACGACAGCGGGGCCCGGGTGCTCATCACCGACGGCGTCTGCCTGTCGCGGCGGCGAGCCTCGACGCTGCCGCCCGGGCTGACCGTGATGATGGCCGAAGGCGGCGACGAGGACGGGGACGTGCACTCGCCTTCGGGGGCGGGCTTCGGGCAACCGGCGGACGGGGCCGGCGGCGCCGGGGGCCGGTCCGCCGCGCTCGCGAGAGGCGTTCTGCGGTACGAGGAGTTGGCGGGTACGGAGCCGCGGAGGCCGGCCCGGGACGATCTCGCCCTGGACGAGGTGGCCTGGCTGCTCTACACCTCGGGCTCCTCCGGCACGCCCAAGGGCGTCCTGTCCACCCAGCGCAACCGCCTCGCGTCGGTCGCGTCGGGGCTCGTCGGCGTCCTGGGCCTGTCCGAACGGGACCGCGTGCTGTGGCCGTTGCCCCTCCATCATGCGATGAGCCAGATCGTGTGCTTCCTCGGGGTGACCGCGGTGGGGGCGAGCGCGATGCTGCTGCCCCGGTTCTCGGTGGCGGCCGTGCTCGGCGAACTGCGGCGCGAGGAAGCCTCGTTCACTCTGCTCGGCGGGGTCCCGACCACGTATTCGGCGCTGCTCGACGCGGTCCGGGGAGAAGGGAGCGGCACTGGCGGCACCGGACTCGGCGCCCCCGCGCTGCGGGGTTGCGTCAGTGGTGGTGCCGCGGCGGGGCCCGGGTTCCGCGAGTCCTTCGAGGCGCTCTGTCGTGTTCCCTATCTGGAGCACTACGGCAGCACCGAGGCGGGCCCGGTCACCATGCCGGCGCCGGACGGGGCGGCGGCGTCCGGGACGTGCGGCCGGGTGCTGCCGGGCACCCGGGTCCGGGTCGGTGGGGGTGCCGACGGCCGGGACACGGGCGAGGGCGAGTTGTGGGTCAACGGGCCCGGGGTCATGACCGGTTACCACGGGAGGCCGGAAGCCACCGCGGAAGTACTGCGCCAGGGCTGGTTCCGCACGGGTGATCTGGCCAGGATCGACGGTTCCGGTGGACTGTCGATCACCGGCCGGGCCGACGATCTGATCATCCGCGGCGGGGTGAACATCCACCCTTCGGAAGTGGAGGCGGTGCTGCGGCGGCTGCCGGGGGTCGCGGACGCCGCCGTGGCCGGACGCCCGCACCCCGTCTTCGGCGAGGTGCCGGTCGGCTATCTGGTCGCGGAGCCCGGGGGCGGCGGGCTGGACCGGGGGCGCCTCCTCGCCGCCTGTCGTGCGGAACTGTCCGGCTCCAAGGTGCCCGCCGAACTGTTCGAGGTGGCGGACATTCCCCGTACCACCTCCGGGAAGATCCTGCGGCGGGACCTCGCCGACCGGCCGGCGGGGGCGCTGGGCGCGGAGGCCGCCGGGAAGCCGTCGGGGGACCTGCTCGCCCTGGTGCGGGGCGAGGTGGCGGCCGTGCTCGGCTGTACGGCTCAGGCCGTGGAGCCGGGCACGGCACTGCGGGACCTGGGCATGGACTCACTGACGGCGACGGTACTGAGGGAGCGGTTGTCGGCGGTGACCGGCCTGCCGCTCTCCGAAGCCGTCGCCTTCGACTTTCCCACGGCCGCCGCGCTCGCCGCCCACCTCGGGGAACAGCACGCCGCCGCGCCCGCCGGTGCCGGGCCCGTGCACCGGAGCGCGGCCCGGTCGGACGACGACCCCGTGGTGATCGTGGGGATGGCATGCCGCTATCCCGGAGACGTGACCTCTCCCGAGGAACTGTGGCGGCTGGTGGCCGACGGGAGGGACGTCATCGGTCCCTTCCCCACCGACCGGGGCTGGGACACCCGGGCACTGTACGACCCGGACCCCGGGCGGCCCGGACGGACATATGTGCGCGAAGGCGGCTTCCTCTCCGGTGCGGACCGGTTCGACCCCGGCTTCTTCGGCATCTCTCCCCGCGAGGCGCTGGCCATGGACCCGCAGCACCGACTGCTGCTCGAAGTGGCGTGGGAGGCCTTCGAACACGCCGGTCTCGTCCCCGGCACCCTGCGCGGTTCGGCGACCGGGGTGTACGTCGGGCTGATGTACAGCGACTACGCCCGCCACCTGACAAGGACGCCCGAGCAGGTCGAGGGGTACCTCGGCCTCGGCAACGCCGGAAGCGTCGCCTCGGGTCGTATCGCGTACACCTTCGGGCTCGAAGGCCCGGCCATCACCGTGGACACGGCGTGTTCCTCGTCCTTGGTGGCCCTGCACCTGGCGGCCCAGGCGCTGCGCCGGGGCGAGTGTGCCTACGCGTTGGCCGGCGGTGCCACGGTGATGTCGGGGCCCTCGTCGTTCGTGGAGTTCAGCCGCCAGCGGGCACTGGCTCCGGACGGCCGGTGCAAGGCGTTCGGCGCGTCTGCCGACGGCACCGGGTGGGCCGAGGGCGCCGGAATGCTGCTGCTGAGCCGGTTGTCCGAGGCGCGCCGCGCCGGACTTCCGGTACTGGCCGTGGTGCGCGGCTCGGCGGTGAACCAGGACGGGGCGAGCAACGGGCTGACCGCACCGCACGGACCGGCGCAGCAGCGGGTGATCCGTCAGGCGCTCGAGGACGCGGGGCTGAACCTCGGGGACATCGACGCGGTGGAGGCGCACGGCACCGGCACCCGGCTGGGGGATGTCATCGAGGCGGAGGCCTTCTTCGCGACGTACGGGCGGCAGGCGCGGCAACGTCCCCTCCGGCTGGGCTCGGTGAAGTCGAACATCGGTCACACCCAGGCCGCCGCCGGGGTGGCCGGCGTGATCAAAATGGTGCAGGCGATGCGGCACGGGGTGCTGCCCCGTACGCTGCACGCCGACGAGCCGTCCCCCCGGGTCGACTGGTCGACGGGGCGGATCGCGCTGCTGACCCGGGCGGTGGAGTGGCCTGCGACGGACCGTCCGCGCCGGGTGGGGGTGTCCTCGTTCGGTATCAGCGGCACCAACGCCCATGTGGTGCTCGAAGAGGCTCCGGACGGCGGGGAGGCCGCGCCGCCGTATGCGATGGCGGACGGCGGGTCCGCCGGTGACGGGGCGCCGCCGGAAGGTGCGACGCGACCCGGACCGGTCGCGGTGGCCTTTCCGGTGTCGGCCAGGAACGTGCCGGGGCTGCGGGCCCAGGCGCGACGGCTGTACGACCATGTGGCCGCCTCGCCCGACGTGTCCCTGGTGGACATCGGCTACTCGCTCGCCACCACGCGTACCGCCTTCGAGCACCGGGCCGTGGTGGTGGCCCGGGACCGTGCCGAACTGCTCGGCTCCCTGCGGGCCGTGGCGGAGGAGAACGGCCGGCCCGGAGTGCGCACCGGCACGTCCCGCCACCACGGCCCGCCGGTCCTGCTGTTCACCGGTCAGGGCAGCCAGCGCGCCGGCATGGGCCGTGAACTGTACGAGTCGCGGGACCTGCATCCGGCCTTCGCCCGTTCGTTGGACGAGTCCTGTGCCCTGCTCGACACGCTGCTGCCGGTGCCCCTGCGGGACGTCATGTTCGCCGGGCCGGGTACGGAGACGGGCGCGCTGCTGCACACGACCCGGTTCGCGCAGCCGGCTCTCTTCGCCCTGGAGACGGCCCTGTTCCGGCAGTTCGAGGCATGGGGGGTGCGCCCCGGCCCGGTGGCCGGGCACTCCGTGGGCGAGGTGACGGCTGCACACGTCGCCGGGGTGTTGTCGCTCGCGGACGCCTGCACACTGGTGGCGGCCCGTGGCCGGCTGATGGACGCGCTGCCTCCGGGCGGCGCCATGGCGGCCGTGGCCGCCGGCGCGGAGGAGGTGGCCGCCCACCTCGCCGGGACCGGGGGTGCGGTGGAGATCGCCGCGTTCAACGGACCCGCCTCGGTGGTCGTCTCCGGCGACGAGGCCGCGGTGCGGGAGGCCGTCGCGCACTTCCGGGGGCGGGGCCGTTCGGCGACGCCGCTGCGGGTCGCCCACGCCTTCCACTCCACCCGGATGGAGCCCGTGCTGGCCGAATTCGCGGACGTGGTCCGGCGGCTGTCCTTCGCCGCGCCGAAGCTGCCCCTGATCAGCGCCGTTCAGGGCCGGACGGCCACCGAGGAGGAGCTGTGCACACCGGAGTTCTGGGTGGACCATGTGCGCCGTCCGGTCCGTTTCGCCGATTCGGTGGCGCACCTGGATGAGCGGGGCGCGGCACACTACGTCGAACTGGGGCCGGACGGGGTGCTCACCGGCCTGGTGCGAGATTGCCTCGCCTCGTCCGGACCGGCCCCGGCCGACCCGGACACGGGCGCGGCGGGCGGCGGCAAGCGGGGCCCGGCACCGCTGGTCCTGCCGACACTGCGCGGGACGCGGCCGGAAGCGGACGCCCTGCTCGACACACTGGCCGCGCTGCACGCCCACGGCGTGCCGGTCGACTGGCGGGCTGTCCTCGCCGGGCGCGGCGGGCGGCGCGTCGCACTGCCCACGTACGCCTTCCGGCGCCGCCGGTACTGGCTGGAGTCCGCCCCGGGGCATCCGGCCGTGTCCCCGACGGCCGGGCCCAGCCATCCGTTCCTGCGTTCGGACCCCCGTACGGCCGACGGCGGGGTGCTGCTGAGCGGGTTGCTCTCGGTGCACGACCAGCCATGGCTCGCCGACCACGTGGTGGCCGGGAAGGTCTTGCTGCCGGCGACCGCCTTCGTCGACATGGTCCTCCACGCCGGTGAGTTGACGGGCGCGGCCGTCCTGGACGAGCTCGTCCTGACCGCGCCGTTGTGCTTGCCCGCGGACGGTGCCGTCGCCGTGCAGGTGAAGGTGGCGGGGGCGGACGACACGGGACGGCGGGCCGTGCTCTTCCACTCCCGGCCGCACGCTCCGGCGGGTGACGGGCCGTGGCTCCGGAACGCCGTCGGCACTCTCGCGTCGGCACCGGAGCTCGCGGAATCGGGAGCGGCCGCCGCCAAGGCCGGCGGCGCGTCCCGGTCGGCGGCGTCCTGGCCGCCGGAGGCGGCGGTGCCGCTGCACGACGGCGGTCCGGGGACCGGACCGTACGAGCGACTGGCCGCCGACGGGCTGGGGTACGGTCCCGCCTTCCGGGGCATGCGAGCCGCCTGGAGGCACGGGGAGGAGCTGTACGCCGAGGTCGCGCTGCCCGAGGCGGCCCGGACCCCGCGCCCGGAGCCGGACGGCCGGGGGTTCCTCCTGCATCCCGCGCTGTTCGACGCGGCACTGCACGCCCGGGCCCTGGACAGCCTGGTCACGAACGGTTCCGGGACGGCGGATCCGGCGGGCGGCGGGTTGTCCCTGCCGTTCGCCTTCAACGGAGTGCGGGTGCACGCCACCGGCGTCCAGCGGGTGCGGGTACGGATGGCCCCCGGCCCCGACGGGCAGACCGGGGTGGAACTGACCGACGAGGCGGGTTCCTTGGTGGCGACGGTCCGTTCGCTGACGCTACGGCCTCTTCCGCGTACCGGCTCGACGGCGCCGGACGCGGTCACCGGCGCTCTCCACCGGACGGACTGGGTACCGCTGACGGAGCCGCCCGTTCCCGCGGCCATGCCCCGCTGGGCGGTTCTGGGCACGGCGGGCACGGGGCTGGTGGACGCCCTCGCGCCCCCCGGTTCCGGTGTCCCGGTGTATTCCGGCCCGGCGGCGTGCGACGCGTCGTCGGCCGTCGTCGTCGCACCGTGCCCGCCGCCGGACACGACCGGTGGCGGGCAGGACCGGGCCGCCGGGTTGCTGGGGACGGCGAGCTGGGCGCTGGGGCTCGTGCAGGAGTGGCTCGCCCAACCGCGCCTGTCCCGCTCCCGTCTCGTCCTCGTGACGTCCGGTGCCGTCACCGCGGCCGACGACGGTCTCTCCGCGGAGGGCGTCGATCGCGGCCTTGACGGCCCGTTCGGCGAAACGGCGTGCGTGCCGTCACACACACCGGTGTGGGGGCTCGTCCGCTCGGCCCTGCGGGAGAACCCGGGCCGCTTCGCCCTGATCGACGTGGATGAACACCCCGATTCCTGGAATGCCCTGCCCGCCCTGCTGGCCGCCTCGGTGCCGGAGGCGGCGGTGCGCCGGGGGACGGCGCGCGTACCGGAGCTGGTGCAACTGGACGAGACGGCACCGAAGCCGCGCGAGCGGCGGCGGCTCGACCCGGAGGGCACCGTCCTGGTCACCGGCGGCACCGGTTCCCTGGGCATGCTGGTGGCCCGGCACCTGGTCACCGCCCACGGCGTCCGCCACCTGCTGCTCGCCGGCCGGCGCGGGCCGGACGCCCCGGGGGCCCCGGAACTCGTCGCGGAGCTGCGTGCGGCGGGCGCCCAGGTGGCCCTGCATGCCTGTGACGTCGCGGACCGGACCGCGCTCGCCGCCCTGCTCGACACCGTACCGGCGGCCCACCCGCTGACCGGCGTCGTGCACACCGCGGGGGTGCTGGACGACGGCGTCGTCCCGGCGCTCACCCCCGACCGTCTGAGGCGGGTGCTGCGGCCCAAGGCGGACGCCGCTCTCGCGCTGCACGAACTGACCCGCGGACACGACCTGGCCGTGTTCGCGCTGTTCTCGTCGGTGGCGGGTGCCTTCGGTTCCGCCGGCCAGGCCAACTACGCCGCGGCCAACTGTGTGCTGGATGCCCTGGCACGACACCGCGGGCGGCTCGGCCTGCCCGGTACGTCGATCGTCTGGGGCCCCTGGCAGCAGGACGACGGCATGATGGCGCACCTCGGCGACGCGGACCTGCGGCGGATGGCCCGTTCCGGGTTCGGCGCGCTCGGGCCGGCGGAAGGCCTGGCCCTTTTCGACGCCGCCGTGGCCGGGGACGAACCCGTGGTGGTGGCGGCCCGCCTGGCCCCGGCCGCTCTCCGCAGCGGCGAGCAGGCGGCGAACCGCCTCCGAACCCCCGCCGACGCCGACGACGGCGGGGACCGAACCGGTCGGGTCCTGGCGACCGCTCCCCCCGGCGAGCGGCGCGGGGTGCTGCTCGCACAGGTGCGGACCCTGGCGGCCCGCGTCCTGGGCCACGGGGAGGAGGCGAGCGAGATCGACGAGGACATCCTGCTGGCGGACCTGGGACTGGACTCCCTGGCCGCGGTCGATCTGCGCAATGAGCTCGCGGCGTGGACGGGGCTGGCACTGCCGTCCACGCTGCTGTTCGACTTCCCGACGCCGCGCGCGCTCGCCGCCGAGCTGACGCGGCGGTATGCCGTCGAGGCGTCATCTGCCGGCCCCGCGTCCGACGGCCCGGCACGGCCCGAGGGCGCCGACGCCCCGGGCGCCGCCGGCCGGCCGACGGATGACGGTGCGGGCGGTCCGTCGGACGCCCGGGTACAGGCCGCCGACGCACCGCGCGCCGGGGGATCTCCGGACTCCCTGGGTGCGCTCTTTCGTACCGCATGCGCCCGGGGACGGAGCTGGGACGGCATGGTGCTCCTGACCATCGCGGCGCGCCTCCGCCCGGTCTTCGACAGGACCGGGGCGCCCGGTGCGACGCACGAGCCCGTCATGCTCGCGGCGGGCGGTGCGGGGGCCCGGCTGGTCTGCTCGCCCGCGCTCAGCGCGCTGTCCGGACCGCAGGAGTACGCGCGCCTCGGTGCCCGGCTGCGAGGGCTGCGGCCGGTTTCCGCGGTCCGGCATCCGGGGTTCGAGCCCGGAGAGGCTCTGCCCGCCACGCTCGACGCTCTCGTCACCGCGCAGGCAACCGCCGTCCGCGCGGCCGCGACCGAAGGCCCGCCGGTACTGCTGGGGCGGTCGGCCGGTGGCTGGGTGGCCCATGCCGTGGCCGAGCGTCTGGAGTCGGAGGGGGTCGTCCCGGCGGCCGTCGTCCTGGTGGACACCTATCCACCCGGGTACGGCGACCAGGACCAGGTGCTCTCCGCGATGACGTCGGACATGCTGCGCAGGGCGGCGGAGTTCGCCTCTGCCAGTCCCGATCGGCTCACCGCCATGGCCGGGTACTTCGACCTCTTCAGCGACTGGAAACCCGCGCCGCTCGCCTGTCCCACCCTGTACATACGGGCCCGTGACCCACTGCCCGGCGCCGACCCCGCTCCGGACTGGATCCTGCCGCACGCCGAGGTCACCGTGCCGGGTGACCACTTCACCATGCTGGAGGAACACGCCCGTACCACCGCACTCGCCATCCACCAGTGGCTCGGCGACCGGGCCTGAGGACGCCCTGGCCCCCCTCATCGGCATCACGATGGGCTCATTTCTTGGCAGTGTTCCCGCCTCCGACGAAGGTGGTCCGCGCGTCCTGAACGGCAGGTCCGTGTACCGGGGAGGCGAGCACGTTCCCCGATGCTCACCAGCCGGTCCGGAGCAAGTGGTTGACGAGGAGGGGAAGGGCGGCTTGTGCGCTGAGCCAGCCGCGGCGGGCGTGCGGGGGAAGAAGTGCGGTGGAGGGGAGCAGCCAGAGGACGAAGGGTTGCCAGATGCGTTCTGTCTCGGCCTTGCTCATGCCGGAGAGGTCGGCGACGAGGAGCGCGAGGAGGGCTGTGAGGGTGAGGAGGGCGAGTCGTCGGCGAGGAGTGGTGGTGTGGGTGCGCAGGGCGTGCAGGGCGGCGGGGGCTCCGGCGGAGGCACGGCGGAGGCCGGCGAGGGTGGCGAGGCCGGAGACGAGGGTGGCGCAGGCGAGGTTGGCCCAGATCCAGTAGGAGTAGGGCCGGATGCCGCCTGCCCCTTGGTAATAGCGCGTGACGAGCAGGTGGTAGGCCTCCCACCAGTTGTAGCCCGCCACTGTGAAGGCGAGGGGGACGACGAGTGCGCCGAGCAGGAAGGGGAGCAGGGGGCGGGCGGTGCGCGGGAGTACGAGCACGGCGAGAAGGGGGACCGCGATGAGTGTCAGTCCGTAACTGAGGTAGCAGGTCAGGCCGTAGAGCAGGCCGGAGGCGAGGGCTGCCGTTGCGGGGAGGCGGGTCGAGCGGGTCGCGGCCAGGGCGAGAAGGGCGATGGACCAGGCGGCGACCGCGGCGAAGTAGCCGTCCGCCGAGGTGCCCGTCCACACGGCCATCGGGGCGAGGACCAGGAAGGGGGCGGCCCGGCGTGCCAGGCGTTCCTCCGACAAGGCACGCACCGTGACCAGGGCCGCGATCGTCATGGAGCTGCCGAGCACGATGCACCAGACCCCGGCCCAGGCGCCGCCGCCGAGTCCGATGCGGTCCAGCACGACGAACGTGAGCGTGGCGCCGGGCGGATGGCCGGCGACATGGGTCGGCCAGTTGCCCGGGGGGCCGACGAGGATGTGGTCGTTGAAGCCGCGCAGGGCGGCGCCGATGTCGTCGAACCGGGCGACGGCCCGAAGGTATTCGTGTTTCGTGTTGAGCCGTTCGGCGATGCCCCGGTCCCAGCCGTCGATCATTGCCAGGGAGACGATCCAGGCAAGAGAGGCGGCCCAGGCGGTGGCGAGGAGACCGCGCCAGGGCAGCCGGTCGGCGAGGGGCGGGCCATGGGCGACCACGGCTGCCGCAACGGCGAGCGCGGCGGGGGTACCGGGGCCGAGGTGCGGGTCCCAGGACGCCAGCAGAGGCGGCCAGTCGACGAAGAGGGTGCCGTCCGTGTCCTCGATCCGGCGGCCGACGAACACCGCGACCGTGACCAGTAGGACACCTGCTGCGGCGGCGATCAGATCGCGGCGACGACCGGTGCCGTCGATGGCGGTGCGCTGCCCGGCCGGGTGGTTGCCGGTGATGTGTTCCTCGGTCTTCACCGTGGCACGCTATGCAGGACGGGGCGGCTGCCGGCGGTGCCACCGGGCCACGTCATCAAACCGTCAGATATTGGTCCGGTTGGCCGTAGCGGGGAGTGACGTCAGAGTCTCGTCATGGGTCGCGGGCGGACGGGCCCGTTGCCCCGGCCTTAGCTTCGGGACATGGGCGACAAGCGTCACAACAGAGCGTTCCGCTTCCCGTTTCGTTCGGGCCGGGCGGGGCGCGACCCGTCGGACGGACCCGGTCCCGAGCCCGCTGCGACCGCCGGGCGGGCACCGGCGCTCCTCGAACGGTTCCAGGTCTCGGAGAGGCTGCCTTCCGCGCCGGGGTTCTGGCGTAGTCCGGTGCGCGGCGTCCGGTTCACGGCGGTCCTCGGTCTGGTCCTGCTCGTCGGGATGACGTTGCTGTTCGTGACGGGGCTGCTGTCGTACGCCGCCTACAACCCGGATCTGGCAGCGGTCAACGACAAGACACCGGACAAGGGGTTGCTGGGGTTCTATCTTTTCTCCTGGCCGACCGGCCCGCACTGGCTGTACCGGCTGACGCAGGGGGTGCACGTCACGGGCGGCATCATCCTCGTACCGGTTCTGCTGGCGAAGCTGTGGTCGGTGATCCCGAAGCTCTTCGCGCTGCCGCCCGCCCGCTCGGTGGGACACGCGCTGGAAACGCTGTCGCTGTTGCTGCTCGTCGGCGGCGCGTTGTTCGAGTTCATCACCGGCCTGCTCAACATTCAATTGGAGTACGTGTTCCCGGGTTCGTTCTACCCGTTGCACTTCTACGGGGCGTGGCTGTTCTTCGCCGGGTTCATCGCCCATGTCGCGCTGAAGCTGCCACGGACCGTACGGGTCCTGCGGAACAGGGAACCCGCAACGGCCCGGGACGAGCTGGCGTCACCGTCCCCCGACGCGCCGACCATCTCCCGGCGCGGTGCCTTCGCCGTGGTGGGTGCCGGATCGCTGCTCCTCCTGGTCACCTCGCTGGGCCGGAGCTTCGACGTGCTGCGGCTCACCGCGCTCCTCACCCCGCGCGGGGTCGCCGACCCGGGGCCCGGACCCAACGGCTTCCAGATCAACAGGACCGCCGCGTCCGTCGGGGTCACCCCCGCCGACACGGGGGAACGGTGGCGACTCACCGTCAGCGGCCCGGCCGGGGAGCGCTCCTTCACCAGGGAACAGCTCCTCGCCATGACCCAGCACAGCTCGGCCCTGCCGATCGCGTGCGTGGAGGGCTGGTCGACCTCGGACCAGTGGTGGCGAGGGGTGCGGCTGCGGGACCTGGCGGCGCTCGCCGGATATCCGGATCGGCCGCCGGGGGTTCTCGTGGAGTCCGTGCAGCCCAGCGGGCCCTTCCGCAAGTCGGCACTCCGCGACAACCAGGTGCGCGATTCGCGCTCGTTGCTGGCGCTGGAGGCCAATGGCGAGACGCTGTCATTGGACCACGGCTATCCGGCGCGGATCATCGTCCCGGCCGCGCCCGGTGTGCTCAACACCAAATGGGTGACCCGGCTGACGTTCGGAGAACTGTAATGGGGCGGAGTGGGCGAACCGCGACGGAGCGGAACGAGGCGCGGACGGGCGGGCCGAGGCCGAAGGAGGCCTTCGGACGCTGGTACGGGGAAGGGCCGATGCATCTCATTCTGCTGGTCGTCACCTTCGCGCTTGCCGGTTACGCGGGCGTACGGCTGCTGGCGGGGGACACGTTCGCCGTCGTGGTGTGGTTCGTCGGCTCGGCGCTGGTGCACGATCTGGTGCTGCTGCCGGTGTACGCGACGGCGGACCGGGCCGTGCGCAGGGTGCTGGGACCGCGCTCGGACCTGGTCAACTTCGTACGGGTGCCCGGCTTTCTCTCCGGGCTGCTGCTCCTGATGTGGTTCCCCCTGATCGCCCGGCAGGCAACCCACTACAAGGCGGCGAGCGGACTGTCCGTCGATGTCTTTCTGGGCAACTGGCTGCTGATCACGGCTGCGCTGTTCGCCGTGTCGGCGCTCTGGCTCACCGTCCGGACCCTCCGGCTGCGGCGCAGGGCGAGGAAGGAGCGGCCGTCCGCCGTCCACTGATCGCAGAGCTGCCAGCCCTGCGGCTGTGCGTACCGGAGCAGCGCGGGGGAGCCGATCCGGGCCCAGGCGAAGTGCACGTCGCCCGGGCCGGTGGGGTCCGGCGCACCGCCGCACGTCGGCGCGAGGTGTCCGTCGACCAGCCGCACTCGGACCCGTTCGTCGATGTCGAGCGGCGCGGTCTCCGTGATGAGCAGCCCGCCGGGGGCGAGCAGTTCCGCGGTGCGCATCAGCAGGGCCTGCGGGTCGCCGCCGATGCCGACGTTGCCGTCGACGAGCAGGACGGAGCCCCAACGGCCCTCGCCCGGCAGCGGGTCGAAGACGGAACGGCGCAGCGCCGGACCACCGATCCGCAGCGTGTGCGCGACAGCCGCCTCGCTGACGTCGATGCCGAGCGCCCGATGACCCCGCCCGGCCAGCTCCGCGACGAGGCGTCCGGGGCCGCACCCGATGTCGAGGACCGGTCCTTCGCAGCGGCGCAGTGCCGACAGGTCGGCGCTGTCGGCGCCCGCGCACCAGCGCTCGACATCCAGGGGAAGCAGCCAGCCGTCGGTGCGGCGCAGGAAGAGCGGGCCGTGGCCGTTGCGCAGGGCGTTGGCGTACGGGTCGGCGCTCCACGGGGTGAGGTCCGGTGGCGCAGGCCTCCTCACCACGTGGTCTGCGGCCGTACCGCTCACCGGGTCACCGCCCCGGTCAGCCGGGCGAGGGTCGCGGCGAACCGCCCGCCCGGTGCGGCGGCGGCGACGTGTGCGGCGTCCGCCGCGTCGTCCACGTCCCGCAACGGGGGGAGGTCCCGCACGGTGAGGCCCGCCTCGACGAGCCGCCGCCGCTGGACCGTGCCGGTCTGCGGTACGGACATGGGTACACCCCGTAGGAGACCGGGGTCGGGGACGGCCAGGCCGAGCGCCCAGAAGCCGCCGTCGTCGGCAGGACCGAACCAGGCGTCGCAACCGTCCCAGGCGTCCGGTGCGAGCGCGAGCGCCAGATGCGCCGGGGTGACCTGAGGGGTGTCCATGCCGATGAGCAGCGCCGGCCCGGTACAGCCGGCGAACGCCGCCGCGAGCCTCTCGTCGAGCCGCCCGGTGCTCTGCGCGACCACCTCGATGCCGTCCGGCAGCCAGGGCCCGGGCCGCCCGTCGAGCACGAGCACACGCCGCCGCGCAGGGAGGGCGAGGAGGGTGCGCAGTGTGTCACCGAGCGCCGCCTCGGCGAGCTGCGCGGCCTCGACGGGAGTGAAGGGCGGAGTGAGCCGGGTCTTGACCAGGCCGGGCAGCGGTTCCTTGGCGATCACGAGGAGAGTGGTGGGGCCGGAGGGCGCGAAGCGGCCGGGCGTGTCGCCGGGGCGGGCCGTTGCGCTCATCGGGACACCCCCGACTGCGTCGGCCGGGCCGCGTTCTCCTGTGGTGGCCGGCTCAGGACCGCCCGCATGTCGCGTACCGCGTGCCACGTTCCCCGCCAGGTGCCGGTGACCTTGGACTTTCCGGTACGTGGCAGATACGGCACATCCGTCTCGGCGACCCGCATCCCGGCATCCGAAGCGCGCACCACCATCTGCAGCGGATATCCGCTGCGCCGGTCGGTGAGATCCAGCGCCAGCAGGTCCGCGCGACGAGCGGCCCGCATCGGGCCGAGATCCCGCAATCGCAGTCCCGTCCGCCGGTACAGCATCCGGGCCAACGCCAGATTTCCCGCACGGGCGTGCAGCGGCCAGGCGCCACGGCCCTGGGGTCGGCGCCGGCCCAGCAGCAGATCGGTCTCCCCATCGGCGATCCGCCTCACGAAACCGGGCAGCAACCCGGGATCGAGGGAGCCGTCGCAGTCGCAGAAGCACACGAAGTCGGCCTGGGCGGCGAGCAGCCCGGCATGGCACGCGGCGCCGAAGCCACGCCGCGGCTCGCGTACGACGGTTGCCCCGAGGGAACGGGCCAGATCCGCCGAGCCGTCGGTGGAGCCGTTGTCGACGACGATCGCGCGCCAGCCGGCTGGGATGCCTGCCAGCACCCGGGGCAGCGCCGCCGCCTCGTCCAGACAGGGCAGAACCACATCGGCGCGGGGGAAGTCGGTGGGGGAGGTGTCGGTCACCCCGCTCACACTACGGAGCGGAACCCGGCATTTCGGGCTACAGGTTCTTACGAAAGACGGACGTCGACCCTTCGGGGGACCGCCGCCCGGCAGCGGGGTGCCAGGGTGGTCGCATGGAGAACATCCCGGGCACCCCGGATTCCGGCCCCGCCTCCGGCACCCCGCGCGGCCACGTACTCGTCGTGGACGACGACCCGACGGTCGCCGAAGTCGTCGTCGGCTATCTGGACCGGGCGGGTTACGAGGTACGGCACGTCGGCGACGGCCCGGCGGCCCTGGAGTGCTTCGCCGGACGACGGCCGGACCTGGTGGTCCTCGATCTGATGCTGCCCGGCATGGACGGATTCGAGGCCTGCCGCCGGATGCGGGTGCAGGGCCCCGTTCCGGTCATCATGCTGACGGCGCGGGGGGATGAGGACGACCGCATCCTGGGCCTGGAAACCGGCGCGGACGATTACGTCACCAAGCCGTTCAGCCCGCGCGAGCTGGTGCTGCGCGTCGACTCCGTGCTGCGCCGGAGCAGACTGCCGGCACCTTCGGCGGACGCCACCCCGGCCGCGCTGGAGGCCGCTGGGCTCCGGCTCGATCCCGAGGCCCGGCGCGCGACCCGCGAGGGCCATGAAATCGCCCTCACTCTGAGGGAGTTCGACCTTCTCGCCTTTCTGCTGCGCCACCCGGGGCGCGTTTTCACCCGGGAGGAGCTGATGCGGGAGGTCTGGGGCTGGGACTTCGGGGACCTTTCGACGGTCACGGTCCATGTCCGGAGGCTGCGCGGCAAGGTCGAGACGGACCCGGCCCGCCCACGGCTGATCCGGACGGTGTGGGGCGTGGGCTACCGACTGGGGTCGGGCACGGACCTCGACGCACCGTCCGGCGCCGCGACCGACCCGGTCATCGGCCAGGGCGCCGGGGGAGCACCCGTATGACCGACATCCTTCTCATCGCGCTCCTCGCGTTTCTGGGCGCGGCGGCGGCCGGACTCCTCGGTGCACTGGCTCTGCGGTTCCTGCGGCACCGTTCGCTCGTCGTGTCGGTGACCGTCGTCGCGGCCGTCGCTGTGACTGCGATGCTGGCCGGGACGCTCGCGGTCGCCCGGGCGATGTTCCTGTCGCCGCACGACCTGACCGTGGTCACGACCGTCGTCGGCATGGCCGCGGTGGTGTCCCTCATCACCGCGATGATGCTGGGCCGTTGGGTGGCGGCGAGGAGCCGGGAGCTGGCGCTCGCGGCCCGTTCGTTCGGTGACGGCGGCACGTTCTCCGCACCCGTGGAGCAGGCCAGTGCCGAACTCACCTCACTGGCGGGAGAGCTGGCCGCCACCAGTGCCAAGCTCGAAGGTTCCCGCGAGCGGGAACGCGCACTGGAGGCATCGCGCCGTGAGCTCGTCGCCTGGATCTCGCACGATCTGCGGACCCCGCTCGCGGGGCTGCGGGCCATGTCGGAGGCGTTGGAGGACGGCGTGGCCGCCGACTCCGGCCGCTACCTGCGGCAGATACGCACCGAAGTGGAGCGGATGAACGAGATGGTCGGCGACCTCTTCGAACTCTCGCGGATCCACGCCGGATCGCTCACTCTGGCGCCCACTCGCACCTCCGTCCACGACATGGTCGGTGACGCTCTCGCCGGCGCGGACCCGCTGGCACGGGAGCACGGGGTGCGACTGGTCGCGGACCGGATCGACGCGGTGCCGGTGGAGGTCGACAGCAAGGAGATGAGTCGGGTCCTGGGCAACCTCCTCGCCAACGCGATCCGCCGCACCCCGCCCGACGGTACGGTCGCGGTGGCAGCCCGACGGGACGACCACGGCGTGGTGCTGTCGGTGACCGATGGCTGTGGGGGCATCCCCGAGGAGGATCTGCCGAGGGTCTTCGACATGGGCTGGCGCGGCAGCCATGCCCGTACGCCTCCGGCGGGTGCCGGGCTCGGACTGGCCATCGTGCGCGGCATCGTGGAAGCGCACGACGGCCGAGCAGAGGTCCGTAACGTGACGGGCGGCTGCCGCTTCGAGGTCACGCTCCCGGCGGCAGGCTGAGCGCGTCCGGGGAGCGAGAGCCCGTTGCCGCCCTGCCCGGGTTTCCGGACGGACTCGGCGCACCCCTCAACGCCGCGCCCGCGAACTCCTTCATCCCCTCGGCGAACCCCACTTCCGGTCGCCAGCCCAGCTCGTCGCGCAACCGCCGCGAGTCCGCCGTCACATGGCGTACGTCACCGAGGCGGTACTCACCGGTGATCTGCGGTGCCGGACCGCCGTGCGCCGAGGCCAGCGCCGACGCCATCTCGCCGATCGTGTGCGGCTCACCGCTCCCCGTGTTGTACACGGCGAAGCTCCCCGCTGCCCGTTGCCCCACAGCCTCCAGCGCCACCGCATCGGCGACGGCGACATCGCGCACGTGGATGAAGTCGCGCCGCTGGCCGCCGTCCTCGAACACCTGCGGCGCCTCGCCCCGGGCCAGCGACGAACGGAAGAAGGAGGCGACGCCCGCGTACGGTGTGTCGCGCGGCATCCCGGGCCCGTACACGTTGTGGTAGCGCAGCGCGACTGCCCGCCCGTCCGTCGCGCGGGCCCACGCGGCAGCCAGATGTTCCTGTGCGAGCTTCGTCGCGGCGTACACGTTGCGCGGGTCGGTCGGCGCGTCCTCGCCCACGAGCCCCGGCGTCAATCCGCTCCCGCAGTCAGGGCATCGCGGTTCGAAGCGACCCGAAGCCAGATCGTCCACGGCCCGCGGCCCCGGTCGGACCCGCCCGTGCCGCGGGCAGTCGTACCGGCCTTCGCCGTAGACGACCATCGATCCGGCGAGCACCAGGTCCCGCACCCCGGCCGCGGCCATCTCCGCCAGCAGCGCGGCCGTTCCCAGGTCGTTGCAGCCGACGTATTCGGGAGCGTCCGCGAAGTCCTTGCCCAGGCCCACCATCGCGGCCTGATGACACACGGCGTCGATTCCCCGCAGTGCCGCGGCCACGGCCGCCCGGTCCCTCACGTCGGCGACGATCAGGCCCTCCCCGTCGTGCCGGGCACCCCGGCCGTGGGCCGACTCCAGCAACGCGTCGAACACCACCACCTCGTGCCCCCGTGCCTTCAGCGTCTCGGCGATGTGTCTCCCGATGAATCCGGCTCCGCCGGTGAGCAGTACACGCATGACGCCACGTTAGGTCCCGGTATCCCCTCCGCACCGGCACCGCGCGGACACGTCACCGGAGCGTAAGAACCATGCGGGCGCTCCGGCGATACGGGCCGCCGGGGGTGGGGCCCGCCGTCGGTCACCCCGGCCCGCGGCGCGGGCCCGGCGCCGCCCGGTCCTGGCCGTTCGCCGCGGAGATATCTACCACGCCTACCCGCGCACATGGTCAAGAACCAACGGCAGGCGCACGCACCGCTCACCTGATCGCGGGTGGCGGCCGTCAGTTCTCTCGGCGGAAGTCCAGCATGTAGAAGACCTTGTCGTAGCGGCGTTGCCCGACGGCGACGAAGTCGCGGAGGCGGCCGTACTCGGCGAAGCCCAGCGAGCGGTAGAGCTGCAGGGCAACGGCGTTGTCGCCACGGGCGTCCAGGGTGAGAACTTCGACGGCGGCGGCCCGGGCGTCCTCGATCAGGGCAGCGGTCAGCGCCCGGCCGGCGCCGCGACCGTGGACGGCGTCGTCCACAGCGACCTTCTCCAGATCAGCGTGCGGCCTGTGGGTCGGCCGGGCGTACCGCAGCCAGTACCCCAGTCCGACAAGGCGCCGGTCCAGGTAGGCGACACGCAGGGCCGCGTCCCCCGCCCGCACCGCGCGGACAACCTGGTCGAGCAGCACGGCGACCTCGTCCAAGGAGGGTGGTTCCACCCATCCCAGAGCGGCGCCCCGACCGACCAGGTCAGCCAGAATCCGGTGTGCCGACTCCGCGAACCCGGCCTCCAGCTCCGGATCGCCGGCCAGTTCCGAGGCGTCGAGGACGGCGAACTCGGCAGCCATCAAGCCGTTGACCGGCTGCGAACTCATCAACCGCACTCCAATCGGGCCGGGGAACGCCCCAGATCGTGGGGCGCCATCGGCCCCGGCGGACATTGTCGCCGACCCACGCCGCCGCGGTTCGTGCGGGCCGACGCCGCCGCGGTCCTGCTCGTGGGTTCGCTACGAGGGCGGCGGCGTGTCCACCCGGCGCCATGTCGCCACCGGGCCGGGTTCGCGGGAGTCTTCGGGGGTGACCCAGAACGCCCTTCCCTGTTCGGCGCTGTACTGGGCGCCCGTTCGTCCGTCCCCGGACGAGCGGCCGGTCAGCCGGCGCCCGATCCACGGCATCAGGTGCCGGCGGGCGAAACGGAGGTCATCGACACGTCGTATCGCCCATTTCGGTGGGACCGAGGCGGGGAGCGGGGTCCGCCAGTCGTTCTCGGGGGGCAGCCCGAGCGTCTGCCAGACCGCCTCCGCCACCCTCCGGTGCCCGTCGGCCGTCAGATGCAACCGGTCGACGTCCCACAGGCGGGGATCACCCAGAGCCGGTGCCCCGTACAGATCGACGACCGAGGCTCCGTGCCGTGCCGCCAATGCGTCGACGAGGGAGAACAATTCCTCCATCCGTGGCCGGAACCGCTCCATCACCGGCCCGTTGCGACCGGGGCTGCGCATCAGCACAAGCTTCTTGCACGAGGGGGCGAGACGTTCCACGGCCTCTTCGAGCCGTCCGCGGACCATGCCCATGTCGCACTTCGGCCGCAGTGTGTCATTGAGGCCGCCGACGAGTGTGATGACATCCGCCCCCATGGCGGCGGCCACATCGACCTGCTCGTCGACGATCTGGCCGATCAGCTTGCCGCGTACGGCGAGGTTCGCGTAGCGGAACCCCGGCCCACGGAGCGCGAGCCGACCGGCGAGGACATCGGCCCAGCCCCGGTACGAGCCGTCGGGCAGCAGGTCCGACATGCCCTCGGTGAACGAGTCGCCGACCGCGACAAGACTGGTGTATGAGGCATTCGATTCCATGGCGATGCGATCGTACCGTGGCACAATCCGACCGCCTCCGGACAGCCCCTGAGGTTCGGAAATGCTCCGAACGGCTCCGGGAGGCTCCGGACGGCGGTGCGAAGGCCCTGGCGGCGGGCGGTCCGTACGGAGCGAGGCGGCCCGCTGTGAGCCGAGAGCCCCTCAGTCGCCGAGGGCCAGCCGCAGACCGAATCCGGTGATCACGGTTCCGGTGATCCGGTCCAGCAGCCTGCGGGCCTGAGGGCGTTGCAGCCAGCCCCGCAGGGCCTGGGCGAAGGCGATCAGCAGTGCCGACCAGAGGAGACCGAGTGCGATGTGCACCCCGGTCAGCAGCAGGCCCGTGGCGAAGTGCGGGGCGCCCGCCGGTATGAACTGGGGCAGGACGGCGACGTAGAACACACCCATCTTCGGGTTGAGGAGATTGGTCAGGGCGCCCTGCCGCCATCCGGCAGTGAGGCTGTCGGTCCCGTGAGGACCCGCGGCACGGGCTTCGGACCCCTGTTCCTCCTCCTCGGTGTGCCTGCCGCGCAGGGTGTCGACGATCAAGCGTCCGCCCATCCAGAGCAGATAGGCGGCTCCGGCGTAACGCAGCGCTTCGTACGCCATGTGCGAGGCCGTGAGCAGCGCCGTGACACCGAGCGAGGTGAGCGCGCCCCAGGCGAGAGTGCCGCTCTGGATGCCGAGGACGACACCGAGCGCACGCTTGCGGCGACCGAGCGCCGAGGTGCGCAGGACGAGAGCGGTGTCGAGACCGGGAGTGAGGGTGAGGAGCCCTACGACCAGGGCGAAGGACCAAAGTGCGGTGCTGATTGCCATGGAATGCCAGCTTAACCGTGCCGGTGGCGGTGCCTTTCACCGGGAGGGTGCGCGGCCGGACCCGAACCGCGCACCCCGGCTGCCGGCAGCGCGGGTGCGGTCGGATGCGCACCCGATCGCCTCGCGGCCCGCCGGTCGGCCCGCGGCCGCATCCGCCCCGGACCGCCCGCCGGCCCCGCCCTCCGATCAGCGCGCCTGTGACCGTCCGACCAGTTCGCGCAGCACGTCCTCCATCGTGACCATTCCGGCCAGCCTGCCGTCCTCGTCCACCACCGCCGCCAGATGCGTCCGGCTGCGCCGCAACGCGGTCAGCACGTCGTCCAGCGGCGTGGCGGCCCGCACCCGGGCGATGGGGCGCATCGCCGTGACGGGGAACGGCACATCGCGCGGTGCGGCGTCCAGGGCGTCCTTCACATGGAGGTAGCCGAGGATGCGCGCCTCGCTGTCCATCACCGGAAAGCGCGAGAATCCGGTCTCGTACGAGAGCCGTTCCAACTGTTCCGGCGTCGTCCCGACCTTGGCGTACATCACCCGCTCCACCGGCATCACCACATCCCGCACCGGGCGACGGCCCAGCTCAAGGGCGTGGTGCAGCCGCTCGGCGGCGCGGTCGTCGACCAGTCCGGCATCCCCGGCGTCCTTCACCAGCCGGGCCAGCTCGTCGTCGGAGAACGTGGCGGACACTTCGTCCTTCGTCTCGACCCGCAGGAGTTTCAGCAGCGCGTTGGCGAAGGCGTTGATGGCGAAGATCACCGGGCGCAGCGCCCTGGCGAGGGCGACCAGCGGCGGTCCGAGCAGCAGCGCGGCCCGTACGGGCTCGGCCAGCGCGATGTTCTTGGGCACCATCTCGCCGAGCAGCATGTGCAGATACGTCGCCACGGACAGCGCGATCACGAACGAGATCGGATGGATCAGTCCGTGCGGCACCCCCACCGCGTCGAAGACGGGCTCCAGCAGATGCGCGATGGCCGGTTCGGCGACGATGCCGAGGACCAGCGTGCACAGCGTGATGCCGAGCTGCGCCGCCGCGAGCAGCGCCGATACGTGTTCGAGGCCCCAGACGACGCTCCGCGCCCGCCGGTTCCCCGTCTCGGCCTCGGGCTCGATCTGGCTGCGGCGCACGGAGATCAGAGCGAACTCCGCGCCGACGAAGAAGGCGTTGACGACCAGGGTCATCAGTCCGATGAAGAGCTGGACGGCGATCACCGTGCGTCCTCCGTCCGCTCGTCGTCGGGCAGCGGCGCATGCAGCAGGGCCCGCGCGGCACGGCGCCCGGAGGCGTCCACCACATCGACCCGCCAGCCGTCCAGCTCGATCGAGTCACCCACGGCGGGGATGCGGCCGACCTCGGTGGCGACGAGCCCGGCGAGCGTTTCGTACGGTCCGTCCGGCACACGCAGTCCGATTCTCTTGAGCTGGTCGAGTCGGGCGGCGCCGTCGGCCGACCAAAGGGTTCGCCCGTCGGCGTCCTCGCCGGCCGGAGCCAGGTCCGGCGTCTCGTGCGGATCGTGTTCGTCGCGCACCTCGCCGACCACCTCCTCGACGATGTCCTCCAGGGTCACGACACCGGCCGTACCGCCGTACTCGTCGATGACGACGGCCATGGCGAGCTTGCCGGACAGCCGGTCCAGGAGGCGGTCCACGGTGAGGGTCTCCGGTACGAGCAGGGGCTCGCGCAGCATCTCCGAGACGCGCGTACGGGATCGCTGCTCGGCCGGGACGGCCAGCACGTCCTTGATGTGTGCCACGCCGACGACGGTGTCGAGGCTGCCGCGGTAGACGGGGAAGCGGGACAGGCCGGTCGCGCGGGTGGCATTCGCGACGTCCTCCGCGGTCGCCTGCACCTCCAGCGCCGTGACCTGCACCCGTGGCGTCATGACGTTCTCCGCCGTCAGCTCCGACAGGTTGAGGGTGCGGACGAACAACTCGGCGGTGTCCGCCTCCAGCGCCCCCTCCTTCGCGGAGTGCCGGGCCAGCGCCACCAGCTCCTGGGGGCTGCGGGCCGAGGCGAGTTCCTCGGCCGGTTCCATGCCCAAGCGGCGCACGATCCGGTTCGCGGTGTTGTTGAGGTGACTGATGAAGGGCCGGAAGACGGCGGTGAAGGCCCGCTGCGGGGTCGCCACGGCCTTCGCCACCGCGAGCGGGGAGGAGATCGCCCAGTTCTTCGGGACGAGCTCGCCGACGACCATCAGGAACACGGTGGACAGCGCCGTTCCCAGGACGAGGGCCGCGGAGGACGCCACGCTCGGGGACAGGCCCACGGCCTCCACCGGACCGCGGATCAGTTTCGCGATCGAGGATTCGGAGAGCATGCCGACCACCAGGTTGGTGACGGTGATGCCGAGCTGTGCGCCGGAGAGCTGGAAGGTGAGGCTGCGCACGGCCTTCATGGCGCCTGCCGCGCCGCGCTCACCCCGCTCCACGGCCCGTTCGAGCTGACCGCGCTCGACGGTCGTCAGGGAGAACTCGGCCGCCACGAAGGCGCCGCAGGCGAGCGAGAGCAGCACCGCCACGAGCAGCAGAAGCACTTCGGTCATCGGTTCACCTCCGTCCCATGATCGGGCAGGGGCAGGAGGATCGCTCGATGTCGGCGATGTCGACTACTGGGGGGCTCGCCCATGGGCGGACGCTCACACCTTTCGGAAGGATCGGTCAGGACTCCGTCCATCGTAAAGGATCGGCAAAGTCGACCACTCTTCCGGACGGATGACTTCAGTCCGTGAGCGGCTTCACCCAGCGCCGCCAGTGATCCTCGCGGTGGTAGCCGGCCGCGGCCCATGTGCGGTGGGCCCGGTCGTTGGCCTCCAGAACCATGGCGTCGACCCGGCGCCCGCCCAAGGCCATGAACCGCTGTTCCGCCGCTGCCGTCAAGGCGGTGGCGATGCCTTGCCTCCGGTGGTCCGGATGTACGGCCAATCGGTAGGCGGAGCATCGCCAGCCGTCGAAACCGGCTATGACGGTTCCCACGAGAAGACCGTCACGTTCTGCCAGGAGCAGGGCCTCGGGGTCTCTTGAAATGAGCCGGGTCATCCCGTCGTGGTCGTCGCTGATGCTCGTGCCCTCTGCGGCTTCCCGCCAGAATCGCAGCACCGCGTCGATGTCGGCGAGGTCGGCGCAACGGATGTGAAGATCGCTCATGGTGCGAGCCAAGCAGAGCGCCGCCCCGTTCGGCGAACGAATTCACCGCCGGGCGACTTCACGGAGCGGACAGGGGGGCACCGCTCACGCTTCGGCCGGGAAGCTCCGTCGCCCCGGACATCGCGTCGGCCGCGCAACCCGTCGACCGCAACCCCCATGGGCGCGGAAGTCCATCGGCCGCGAACCCCGGCGGTCCGGATCCCGTCACCCTCAGATCCCGCCTTCAGAGCTCCGTGTCGAACATGTCCAGCAACGCCGTGCCGTCCACGTCCTCCTCGGGCCCGGGCAGCGACAGCTCGGCCCAGATGACCTTCCCCTGAGGCGTGTAACGGGTGCCCCAGCGCTCGGTCAGTTGCGCGACGAGGAACAGGCCGCGGCCTCCCTCGTCCGTCGCGGCCGCATAGCGCAGATGGGGTGAGGTGCTGCTGCCGTCGGCCACCTCGCACGTCAGGCCGTGATCGTTCAGCAGCCGCAGCGTGACCGGTGCGGAGCCGTGGCGGATGGCGTTGGTGACCAGCTCACTGAGCACCAGCTCCATGGCGAACGAGAGCGCTGACAGACCCCAGTCGTCGAGCTTCTCGGTCGCGGCGGCGCGCATCCCCGCCACAGCGGCCGGATCGAACGGTACGTCCCACTCGGCGACACAGTCGGGCGGGAGCGCCCGGGTACGGGCGATGAGCAGCGCCACGTCGTCCTTCGGCCGGCCGGGCAGGAGCTCGTCGAGCACCGCCCGGCAGCTCTCCTCCGGTGAGCGGCCGGGATGGGCTGCCAGGACCCGGCGCAGCAGCTCGATCCCCTCGTCGATGTCCCGGGTGCGGTCCTCGACGAGCCCGTCGGTGTACAGGACGAGCTGCGTGCCCTCCTCCAGTTCCATCTCCGCGGTCTCGAACGGCATACCGCCCAGCCCCAGGGGCGGTCCGGCCGGGAGGTCGGGAAACGTCACGCCGCCGCCGTCGGGCCGGACCAGTGCGGGCGGCGGATGCCCGGCCCGCGCCATGGCGCAGTCGCGTGAGACGGGATCGTAGATCGCGTACAGACAGGTGGCTCCCATCACCCCCGCGCCGACGGCCGTCTCCACCTCCTCCTGGTCGATGCGCCCGACCAGGTCGTCGAGGTGGCCGAGGATCTCGTCGGGCGTCAGGTCGAGGGTGGAGAAGTTGTGCACGGCCGTCCGGAGCCGTCCCATGGTGGCGGCCGCGTGCAGGCCGTGGCCGACGACGTCTCCGACGACCAGTGCCACCCGGCTGCCCGGGAGGGGGATCACGTCGAACCAGTCGCCGCTCACCCCGGAGACCGCGGGCAGGTAACGATGGGCTACCTCCAGGGCGCTCTGCTCGGGCAGCTCCCTGGGGAGCAGGCTGCGCTGCAGCGTCACGGCCAGGGCGTGCTCCCGCGTGTAGCGGCGGGCGTTGTCGATGCTGACCGACGCCCGGGCGACCAGTTCCTCGGCCAGGGACAGGTCGTCCGTGTCGAAGGGCTGGGGCTTCTCCGACCGCCAGAAGTCGACCACACCGAGGACGACGCCGCGCGCCTGCAGCGGCACGGTGATGAGCGAATGGATTCCGTAGTCGACGATCGACCGTGTCCGCTCCGGGTCCTGGGCGAGCCAGTCGGGTGCGATGCACAGCTCGGGCACCAGCTGCGACCGGCCGTTCCGCAGGGCCCGTGCCTGCGGTGTGGAGGGGAGGAATTCGTGCAGCCGGCCGCGTTCATAGAGCGGGTGGTCGTCCCGGATGCCGTGCACGGCGGCGCGGCGCAGGTCCGTGTTCGTACCGGTCGGCTCGTCGCCGCGCAGAACCGGGTCGGCCAGATCGACGGTGACGAAGTCGGCGAGACGGGGGACCGCGACCCGTGCCAGTTCCTCGGCCGTGCTCGCCACGTCGAGGGTCGTACCGATGCCGAGCCCGGCGTCGTACAGCAGTCTCAGCCGCTGGCGGGCGCTCTCCGCCCGGCCCGACAGCGCCCGCAGCTCCGTGGAGTCGCGCAAGGTCGCGACGGTCCCTTCGCGGGCGCCGTGACGTTCCGTGGGGCGCTGGCTCACCGAGAGCAGGCGGTCTCCCGCAAGATGCACCTCGTCCGTGGCGGGCCGGCCCGAGGCGAGCAGTTCGACCGTGCCGGGATCGAGGCCGGGCAGGTCCGAGACCTGCCGTCCCTCGGCGTCGCGCGGCAGATTCAGCAGCCGTCTCGCCTCGTCGTTGGCCAGCAGCAGCCGACCGTCGGCGCCGACGATGAGTACGCCTTCGCGCACGGCGTGCAGCACCGCGTCATGATGCTCGTACATGCGGGTCATCTCGGCGGGGCCCAGGCGGTGGGTCTGCCGCCGCAGGCGCCTGGCCACCAGCGCGGTTCCGCCCGTGGCGACGGCGAGCGCGGCCGCTCCGGTGCCGAGGATGATCGGAAGCTGCCGGGCCACCACACCGGTCACGTGGGTGACCTTCAGGCCCGCGGCCACCACGGCCACGACCTTGTCCCCGTGATCGAAGACGGGGACGAGGGCCTGCACCTCGTGGCCCAACGGGCCGTTGACGCTCTCGGTGTACACATGGCCGGCCAGCGGCGGCCCGATGCTGCCGACGAACCTCTTCCCGATCTGGTCCGGCTGGGGATGCGTGTAGCGGATCCCCTTCGTGTTCGTCACCACGATGAAGTCGACGTCGGCGGCCTTCCGTGCGGCCTCGGCGTGCGGCTGGAGCACCTTGGAGGGGTCCGGCGACCTCAACGCGGCCAGAATGCCGGGTGAGTGCGCGAACGTCTGCGCGACGGCGATCGAACGATTTCTCGCCTCCGCGCTGTTGTCGTGCCGGGACTGGAGTACGAGCGCCAGCACAGCGGCCGCCACGAGGAACACCACCACAACCACCTGGAGGGCGAAGACCTGTCCAGCGAGGCTCCAGGGGCGCCTGTCCGTGAGTGACCGAACCGGTGCGTTCCGGAATCGGCCGAAACGTGTGGCCACATTGACCTTTGTAACACCGCACGGTCGTCGGCGCGTGAGGTGAGCACGGCGGAGGGCCTGCGGACGGAAGTGCGCGGCTGCGGGGAGGGGGGCCGTACCGGCGACCGGTGTACGGGGCACCTTGGTGCCCCCCTTGCCGGTGCTAGCGGACCGGCGCTAGCGTGTTGTCGTGCCCAAGACTCAGCTGAACGTGAGAGTGGACGAGGCGACCGCCGAGGCCGCGCGACAGCGCGCGCTGCAGAGGGGGATGAGCGTGAACCGCTACATAGAGGAGCTCGTGAGGCAGGATGCGGGCGAGGTCGGACACACCTTTGTCGAGGCCGCGGCCGACTTCATGAAGCAGTACGAGTCGGTCTTCGCCGAGGAGTTCGGCCCGGAGCGCAAAGGCACGCGTTGAACCTCCAGATCGACCTTTCCTGGCTGCTCATGGTGGCCGAGCACAAGACCCCCGGCGATCCGCAGGTCGTCGACTGGGGGGCGCTCGTGGCCGCGGTGGCCCGCCATGAGGCCGAGATCTTCGGCAGTCCCGTCTACAGCGACCCGCACTCCAGGGCCGCCGCCCTGCTGCAGCTGCTGCTCCACGTCCCCGCGCTCGAACACTCAAACGCGATGTTCTCCTCCGCTGTCGCGTACGGCTATCTCGTCGCCTCCGGGCTGAAGGTCATCACCTCGCCGGAGCAGGTGCGCGATCTGGCCAGGCTGGTGAAGGAGGGCAAGGCGGACGTCCGGGCCATCGCCGACGAACTGCGCCAGTGGAGCCTGTGACGGCCCCGCACACCGCGGTGGGCGAACACGCCGGTGGAGCCCGTGACGACGCCGCACGCCGTGCCGGGCGGACGCGTCAGTCCACCGTCGGCCGCCGTGCCACGCCCAGCACACAGGCGGATGTGGGCAGCCGGACTCCCCAGTCAGGCATCCTGACCCGGCGGTAGGCCTCCACCACGAATCCGGCCCTCTCGACGGCGGCCAGGGTGTCGCGCGCCGTGTGACACCCGCCGGTCACCAGCGGCCACACGGTGTGGTCCAGTGCGCGCTGGATCGCTGCCATGGCCCGGTCGTCGGCCCGCACATGCTCGAAGAAGCGCAGCTCACCGCCCGGTCGCAACACCCGTACGATCTCCGCGAGCGAACGCTCCACATTTCGAACGGTGCACAACACCAGCGACGCGACCGCCCCGTCGAACGCCTCGCTCTTCACCGGAAGGGATTCCGCCGTGCCCGGCACCACATCCACCGGAACCCCGGCGCGCAGCGCCGATCGCACAGCCAACTGCCGCAGGACGCGCTCGGGTTCGACGGCCACCACCTCCGACACCGTGGGCGGGTAGTGCGCGAAGTTCAGGCCGTTGCCCGCACCTATTTCGATGACCCGGCCGGACAGGCCGGCCAACAGCTCCGAGCGCACCGCGGCCAGCCCCGCCCCCGTCTCCGCCGCCACGCTCATCCGGGCGTAGAACCGGGCGAAGACGGGGTGGTGCACCGTGTCCTGCGGGATCTTCGTGTCGCGCAGACGCATGACGGACCTCCTCCACACGGCGCCCGGCCGCACGGCGTTCGACCGGAAAGGTACGACTACTTCGATTCTCCCCCGTCCCGTGCGCCTGGGCCGCTCATCCGGCGGGCCGATCCCCTCCCAGCCGAGCCGACAGCCAACTACCCGCCCGGGAACGGAAGTCGGCGGGAGCCAGTGCGCCCGCACCGGCCGGCACCACACCCAGCAACGGGGCGTCCGCCACCAGTGGGAGATCCTCCAGATTGCACCGCGCCGCGAGGTCCGGCTCGGCGGGCATACTGCCCACCACCACGCCGAGGCACTCCAGCCCCCGCGCCCGCAGGGCCTCCGCGGTCAGCGCGGTGGTATTGAGCGTGCCCAACCCGGCCGGCGTCACCACCACGACCGGCGCGGACAACAGTCGGGCCGCGTCGGCAAGGGTCGAGCCCTCCTCGTCGAACCGTACGAGCAGTCCGCCCGCGCCCTCGACCAGCACCAGATCATGTTCGGCCGCCAGCTTCCCGGCCGCCTCGGCGATCTCGTACGGCCGCACCGGTGGGAGTCCGGCTCTGCGGGCGGCCGTCGCCGGGGCCAACGGATCGGGGTACCGGGCCAGTTCGACCGCAGTCACATGGCCGCCCGCCAGCCGTACCACTTCGGCCGCGTCCCCCGGTTCGCCGGGCGCCAGCCCCGTCTGCGCGGGCTTGAGCACCGCGACGGCCCGATCCCGGCACGCCGCCACGGCCGCGGTCACGACCGTCTTGCCGATCTCCGTGCCCGTGCCCGTCACCACCAGAACCGTCATCTCAGCCCTCCCGCGCAGCCGCGCACACGGCGCGGCAGATCCGCGCCACGTCGTCATCACCGGTCACATAGGGCGGCATCGTGTAGATGAGGTCGCGGAACGGCCGCAGCCACACGCCCTCCCGTACCGCGGCCCGGGTGGCGGTCTCCATGTCCACCTCGTGATCGAGCTGTACGACACCGATGGCGCCCAGCACCCTCACATCCCGGACCCCGGGCAGTGCCGCCGCCGGGGCGAGACCGTCCCTCAGTCCCGCACCGATCCGCCGGACCTCCCGCTCCCAGTCCTGGCCGAGCAGCAGGTCGATGGAGGCACACGCCACCGAGGCGGCGAGCGGGTTGGCCATGAACGTCGGTCCATGGGCCAGCACCGGCACCTCGCCGCTGGAGATGCCCTCCGCGACCCGTGAGGTGCACAGCGTCGCCGCCATCGTCAGATAGCCGCCGGTCAGCGCCTTGCCCACGCACATGACATCGGGAGAGATCCCCGCGTGACCGGCGGCGAACAGCTTCCCCGTACGGCCGAAACCCGTGGCGATCTCGTCGAACACCAGCAGCACGTCATGCGCGTCGCACGCCTCGCGCAGCACGCGCAGATAGGCGGGGGAGTGGAAGCGCATCCCGCCCGCGCCCTGCACCACCGGCTCCACGATCACCGCGGCCAGCCGGTCGGCGTGCTCCGCGATCAGCTCCCGCAGATGGCGCACGTACGCGGCATCCGGTTCGGTGTCGTAACCGGCCGGCGGCTCGTCCGCGAAGACCTGCCGAGGCAGCACGCCCGACCACAGCCCGTGCATGCCGCCCTCGGGGTCGCACACCGACATCGGCTGCCAGGTGTCCCCGTGATAGCCGCCGCGCCACGTCAGCAGCCTCTGTTTCGCGGGCCGCCCGGCCGATCGCCAGTACTGCAGACACATCTTCACCGCGACCTCGACCGACACGGAGCCGGAGTCGGCCAGGAAGACATGCCGCAGCGGCTCCGGGGTGATCTCGACCAGCCGGGTGGCCAGCCGAACGGCGGGCTCATGGGTGAGCCCGCCGAACATCACATGACTCATCCGGTCCAGCTGACCGCGTGCCGCCTCGTTGAGCACCGGGTGGTTGTATCCGTGCACCGCGGACCACCAGGACGACATGCCGTCGACCAGTTCGTCCTGCCCGTGGGCCGGTTCGGCGAGTCGGAGCCGAACCCCGGACGCCGACTCCACGACCAGCGGCTCCTGACGTCCGGGCATCGGGCCGTACGGATGCCAGACATGGGCCCGGTCCAGGGACCGCAGCTCGGCCGGGGAGAGGAGCTCAGGCATTGGGGGCGAGTTCCGTTCCCGCTCCGCGCCGGCGCACCGCCACCAGATCCGTGCGTGCGGCCGGGACCTCACCGGTCTCGGCAACGGCCTCACCGGGCCCGTCGCCGCAGGGTGCGCACCCGCCCTCGTGCGCACCACAGCCACCACCCGGCTGCGCGCGGTGCGGGGGCAGGGTCGTCGTCCCCGCTCCCTCCACCTCGAAACCGGCGTCCGCGATCATGTCCAGATCCGCCTGCCCCGCCTGCCCCTCACTGGTGAGGTAGTCGCCGAGGAAGATGGAGTTGACCAGGTGCAGGGCGAGCGGCTGCATCGAACGCAGATGCACCTCGCGCCCGCCCGCGAGCCGTACCTCCACATCCGGACAGACGAACCTGACCATCGCCAGAATGCGCAGGCACCGCTGCGGGGTGAGATTCCACTCCTTGGCCAGCGGGGTTCCCTCGAACGGGATCAGGAAGTTCACCGGCACCGAGTCCGGGTCCAGTTCGCGCAGCGAGAAGACGACATCGACCAGATCGGCGTCGCTCTCCCCCATCCCGGCGATCAGCCCGGAGCACGCCGAGAGCCCGGCGGCCTGCGCCTGCTGCACGGTCTCCACCCGGTCCGCGTAGGTGTGGGTGGTGGTGATGTCGCCGTACGTGCCCTCGGACGTGTTGAGGTTGTGGTTGTACGCGTCCGCGCCCGCCGAACGCAACCGCTCGGCCTGTCCGTCGGAGAGCAGACCGAGGCAGGCGCACACCTCGACGCCCTCGTGCCGGTCCTTGATCGCCTCGATGGTCTCCGACACCCGGTCGACATCACGGTCCGTCGGGCCACGACCGCTCGCCACCAGACACACCCGCTTGGCGCCACCCGCCACCCCGGCCGCGGCGGCCTTCGAGGCCTCGTCCGGTTTCAGCCAGGTGTACTTGAGGATCTCGGCCTTCGATCCCAGCCGTTGCGAGCAGTACGAGCAGTCCTCGGGGCAGAGCCCGGACTTGAGATTGACCAGATAGTTCAGTTTCACGCGTCGCCCGAACCACTGACGACGCACCTTTCCGGCCGCGGCCACCACTTCGAGCAGATCGTCGTCCGAGGTCGCCAGTACGGCGAGAGCTTCTTCCCGGGTCGGCATTTCGCGCCGCAGTCCCTTGTCCACCAGCGTGTTCAGGAGGTCCATGGCGTTGATCCTGGCCTATGGCACGGCCCGCGGCCAAGGAGGAACCGGACAACAGCGCGCGTCGAGGGTGTGTGTATTGCCACACCATGACCGGCTGCGCCCCCGGTTAGCCTCTGTGAGCTGCCTACAAAAGGGACCGCTCATGCCCTTCGACCCGTTCGACTGGATCGACGACGAGGCGCGCCGCCGTGCGGACGCCGGACTCGTCCGCACGCTCCGCCCCCGACCCGCCGAACCGGAGCTCCTGGATCTCGCGAGCAACGACTATCTGGGGTTGACCCGGCACCCCGACGTCACCGCCGCAGCGGCGGAGGCCGCCCACCGGTGGGGTGCGGGCGCGACCGGATCACGGCTCGTGACCGGCTCCACCGCGCTGCACGCCGAGTTCGAGGACCAACTGGCTGATTTCTGTGGCTTCGAGGCGGCACTGGTGCTGTCCTCCGGCTACGCGGCCAATCTCGCCGCCCTCACCGCGCTCACCGGCCGTGGCTCGCTGATCGTCTCCGACGCCGGCAACCACGCCTCGATCGTGGACGGTTGCCGACTCTCCCGGGCCGAGACCGCCGTCGTGCCGCACTCCGATCCGGATGCCGTGCGCAAGACTCTGCGGGCACACGCGGGGCGCGCGCTGGTGGTCAGCGACTCGGTCTTCTCGGTGGACGGCGACGCCGCGCCACTGCCCGAACTGGCCGAAGCCTGCCGGGCGGAGGGTGCCGCACTGCTCGTCGACGACGCGCACGGCTTCGGTGTGCTGGGGGAGGGCGGTCGGGGTGCGCTCGCCGCCGCGGGTCTGGCCGGCGGCGAGGGAATCGTCACCACACTCACCCTCTCCAAGTCCCTGGGCAGCCAGGGTGGAGCGGTACTCGGTCCGGCCGCGGTCATCGAACACCTGGTCAACACGGCCCGTACGTTCATCTTCGACACGGGTCTGGCACCGGCCGCCGTGGGCGCCGCCCTGGGCAGCCTGCGACTGCTGAGCCGCGAGCCGGAGCGCGCCGCCAGGGCCCGGGCGGTGGCCGCCGCGTTGTACGCGGGGCTGACGGCGGGCGGGCTGACCGTCGCACGCCCCGACGCGGCCGTGGTCTCGGTGCGGGCACCCTCGGCACAGGCGGCTGTGCGCTGGGCGGCCGACTGTCGCGCCGCAGGCATCGCGGTGGGTTGCTTCCGGCCGCCGTCGGTGCCGGACGGCGTCTCCCGGCTGCGGCTGACGGCGCGGGCGGACCTGACCGAGGAACAGATCGCCAAGGCTGTGGCGATCGTGCGGCGAACCGCCCCCGTCGGCTGACCCCGACGGTCGATCGACCGCTTCCGCGGACGGCTTCCTTCGTGGGACGGTCCTGCCTGTCAGTCGTCCGGACCCCGGCGCAGGCCGGAGACGAAGGTGGTCCAGGCCGCCGCGGAGAACCGCAGTGGTGGCCTGGACACGTCCTTGGAGTCCCGCACGGCCAGCCGCCCGTGACCGAACGGCGCGGTTTCCACGCAGTTGTTCATTCCCGTGCTGCGGCTGCTGCGCCGCCACCGTAACTCGTGCTGTGCGAGGCAATCCGACATGACGCCCCTCTCGGGCGGTCCGGGGTTACTGACCGCCGCGGTCGATCGCGGCGATGAGGTCCAACGAGTGCTGCGGCGACAGCGCATGTGCCTGCATGGTGCGGAAGGCCGAGCTGTACGCCTCAAGGTCTTCTTTCCGCTCCAGGTAGAGGCTACTCGTCAAATGGTCAAGAACTACCACGTCCAGATCAGAAGTGTTCGGAAATGAGAAGATAACGAAAGGTCCGGTGAGGCCGGCGTAGCCGCCGACCGAGAACGGCAGTAACTGGAGTTCGACATGGGGAAGTTGGGCCACCCGAGCCAGATGGCGCAGCTGGTTCCTCATCACCAGGCGCCCGCCGACCTCGCGCCGCAGCACCGCCTCGTCGAGCACCGCGCTCAGCCGCAGCGGCGGATCGGTCCGCAGCACCCCCTGCCGGGCGAGCCGCACCTCCACCAGGGAGTCCAGCCGGCCGGCGGGTGGATCGTCCAGCGAAGCCCGGGTCACCGCGCGTGCGTAGTCCGCCGTCTGCAGAAGTCCCGGCACCACCGAGGTCTCCAGGGTCCGTGCGGTCCGCGCCTGCGACTCCAGACTGATGAAGTCGCGGTACTGCGGCGGAATCAGACCACGATAGGCATGCCACCACCCGGTGCCGCCACCGCCCGCCGAGCCCGCCAACGTCTCCAGGAGCGTCCGGAGCCGGGTGTCGTCCACGCCGTACGCGTCCATCAGCCCGGCCACGTCGGCCGGGCGCACCCCACTGACACCGGTCTCGATCCGGCTCACCTTGGACTGGTGCCAGCCGAGCATCCGCGCGGCGTCCCGACTGGTCAGTCCCGACGCGTGGCGCAGACTCCGGAGCTCCTCCCCGAGCTTGCGGCGTCGTACCGCAGGGCCGTACTGCATGCGCGGCCTCCCTCCCTCTCGTGCCGAGCGGACAGTGTGGCGCCCGCAAACGGTTTCGTGGGGCAGGGTTCACCGCATTGAGCGACAGATATATGCATATCCTGATGGATCGCCGTCGCGGAGGGCAGCATCGATGGCAATCTGGCGCGAAGCGCAACCGGGGCCGATCCAGCGTCGGTCCGGGTGGGAAAGGGACGGCTCGCCATGGCAGACCATCAAGAAGCAAGCGTCACTCTGCCGAGCGATCCGGCCTCGGTTTCGGCGGCCCGGAAGCATGTGGTCCGGGTGCTCACCGAATGGGGCCTGACCGTCGACACCGAGTTCGCCGACAGTATCCGCCTCATCGTCTCGGAGCTTGCGACCAACGCCGTCCAGCACACCTTCGGGCAGTCGCCCACCTTCACCGTGGACCTGAGACTGGAGCAGGAGGAACAGCTCTATCTGGGGGTGACGGACAGTCACCCACGCTGGCCCCGCAGGCTGCCCGCCGCCGTTCAGCAGGACAACGGGCGCGGCATGGTGATCATCCGTTGTCTCGCCAAGGAGTGCGGCGGCCGGCTCACCGTCACCCCCACCGCCGACGGCGGCAAGACGGTCTGGATCGCGCTTCCCTGGAGCATCCCCGTGCAGGGCTGACCGAGGGCGGGAGCGACGCAGGGCGTGCCGCGTCGGGTCGGGTGACCGCCCCGCACCGGTGACGAGCGGATCAGCGGCACGGGGCGGTGCACCGCCGGCGGGTCGGGGCCGGAGGGAGGTGAGGATCCGCCGGACGGGTCAGCCGACCCGCCCGTAGTAGACGCGCTTCGTCCAGATCTTCTCCAGTCGGACCACCGCGCCGGTCCTCGGCGAGTGCCAGATCTTGCCGTGGCCGGCGTAGATCCCCACGTGGTAGACGCTGCGACCGTAATGGAAGAAGACCAGGTCGCCGCGTTTCCTGTGCGAGGCCGAGACATGGCGGGTCTTGTTGTACTGCTGCTGGGCGGTGCGGGGGAGCCGCTTGCCTGCCTTCTTGAACGAATAGACCGTCAGTCCCGAACAGTCGAAGAGGTTGGGACCGGTGGCCCCCCACCGGTACGGCGCCCCCTTCTTCGACGCGGCGATGTTCAGCGCCTTCATCGAGGGAGTCGCCGCCTGGGCCTCCGGCGTGGCGCCGGGGGCGAGCACGGTGCCGCCGACGGCGGCGAGAGTCAGAACCGAGGCCGTACCGGCCCGGACGAGCAGAGACGGGACATGAACCTGCGCAGTCATGCGCAACCCTTCGTCAGCCGCCTGTGAAGGATGACCTGTCGGGTTCGGGCTGGCGAAGTTGCCCGGCCGCGCTCGGCGGCTTCACCCCGAGGATCGACCGGTGATCCGGCCGACCCGTTGTGCTCGGGTCCTCCACTCCTGCCGATCCACTTCTGTCGACCAGACATCCGGACGACGGCAGGACTCGGCGTCCGCCCGGACCGCCCCGTCGCGGTGACGGGGGCTTGTCGTCCCAGGGATCTTGACTCACCGACTGCCGGATTTCCGAAGGGAAGCGATGATTTGCGTGGATCATCACGAATGACCCGTTCGGGTGGAGGCGGCGCACTCTCGGGTGGGGTCGTTCACCGGGACCCGTCTCGTACCAGCACTGGAATCGTTGATTCCGTTCACTGGTCATCTGAAAAGCGCAAGTTGAGATATCCGTCGTGAGGGGGGCTTCCTACGCCGAACGAGCGAGGAATTTCGATGTACCCACCGGGCGTGTCGTGTACGGGAGTTGGCCGAATCCCGGCTGTCGGCGGGGGTGGGGGAGCCGACCGGACCCCGGCGGTGCCGGGGCCGGTGGAGACTGATCAACTCGGCGGAGCGGGGGGTACGGTGACACGTCCGGCCCGCCGCTCCCCGTCCAGTACGCGCAGCGCTCGTGCCAGGGTTCCCGTGTGGATCTGCGCCTCGCCGCGTTCATGCATCGACGCGAGGGCATCCCGCAGCGCGCCCGCCCGGGACACGAGTGCCTGCGCGGCGCGCAACGCGCCGTAGGTGTCGCTGCCACGGGCCGGATTGATCCGGCCCAACTGGTCGAGGACTTCGAGGTAGTGGTCGATGAACTCCCCCTCCGCGCGGGTCAGTGCGGGCAGTTGCGGCAAGTGTGGCGGCTGCACCGGGCGTTCACCTCGTGCCATACGTGGGGAGCGATGACTTCCGGTTCTGTGTGAGGTGGTCCACCAGGCCGTACGCCTTGGCGCCCGGGGCGTCGAGAATGAGATCGCGCTCGATGTCGGTGGCGATCCGCTCTGCGTCACGGCCGGTGTGGCGGGCCAGCAGTGTGATGAGCATTTCGCGGACCCGTTCCAGCTCCAGGGCCTCGATCTCCAGGTCGGAAGGCCGGCCCTGCACCGGCTCGCTGAGCGCGGGTTGCTGTACGACGACCCGGGCTCCCGGCAGTGCGTGCCGTCGGCCCGGAGCGCCTGCGGCGAGCAGTACGGAGGCGCAGGAACCGGCCTGGCCCAGGCAGAAGGTCTCCACGTCGCAGGTGAGGTACTCCATGGTGTCGTAGATCGCGGACATGGCTTCGAACGAGCCTCCGGGGGAGTTGATGTAGAGGGAGACGGGTCGGTCCGGATCGTCATGCTCCAGATACATGAACTGGGCGATCAGGTCGTTGGCCGCGGTGTCGTCGACCGGGGTGCCCAGGAACACGATCCGCTCGGCGAGCAGCTTGGAATACGGGTCGAAGGTGCGGGTTCCGCTGGTGGTGCGCTCGGTGAACTCGGGCAGTACGTAGCGGGCGCTGGGACGGAACGGCATGGGTGACGCCTCTCCTCCGGGTCTGTACGCAGTCCGCGTATCCGGGTCTGTGCAGGGCCTGTGCGAGCTTCTGTGAAAAATGTACAGGACGTACAGGCAGCCATGAGGGGGTGTGATCCTGGTGATCCACTGAAACTCCCAGGTCAGAGGTTGTTTGGCCGTTCGCTGAGGGCGGATGTCTCACGAAGGCGACGAAGCGGGGCGCTCAGAGGAGTTCGGCGCAGGCGTGCTCGAACCCGGTCGGGCTCATGCGAGGACCGGCCTCCACTCCCTGGTGTCGCGGATGAAGCTGCCGGTCGTCCAGCGCGTCGATCTCCGCCAGGGTGAACCGCAGCACGGACAGACGCCGTCCTCGTGCCGTGTGCTCGCGCGGCTGCCGCAGCGCGCCAGGCGCCAGGGCGAGCACGGCCACGACGGGCCATCACCGTACGAGCGCCTCGCCCACCCGCACGAGCAGCCGCACCACCAAGGAGACCGATGCGGCGGCGACCAGGGCCGCCGCCCCGCACTCGGCCACGCCATGCGGCCGACGGATCGTAAGTACCTTTCTCTGAACCTGATGAGGTCCCTGCTGCGGCATGGCTCTTCATCAGGCACGGGAGGCAGGAAAGTCGGGCGCATCCGGCGAACTGGTCAGCAAGCGCAGCCGGACTGACGGTGATTCACGCATGCCGTCAATCTCCCTGTCATGTCATCCCAAGGGCGCAGTTCCGGAACCGTGTTGTGCATCGTCTTGGCGATGCTCAGCATGACCACGGCGGTGATCTTGTCGGCGGTCGCACTGAGCGCGACCTCTCAGGTGCCCGATGAGCCGCTGGACATGTACAGCAACAAGATCGATCTCTTCAAGGACGCCGACTGCGACGCCAGGGCAGATGCTCCACCCGATCAGCGCTTCATGCGCTGCTTCTTCGAGCACCAGTCGACCATGCAGAAGGATGCGGCGTTCTGGGGGAGGGAGGTTGCAGCGCGGCAGGCGGACATCCAAGCGAAGGGCAACTTGGCGATCATCTTCGGCGTGTTGGGGGTGACCTTCGCGGTCTGCGGCGTGGTGTCCAACAGAGGGAGCCGGACCGAGCCGCAAACCACCGACAGCTGGGCAACCCATCCCGCCCCGGGCGGGGAACCCACGCCTACCCAATCACCCGCGCAGCCGTAGCCACAGCCTCCAAGGCAACGTGTATTGGTTCACTTGCTGGGAAGATCGACGCTGTGCCGCAGATCGAGCTCGGTGCGGAGCGGACAGTCTGCTCACGGTGATGCTGGACGTCGCCTCCATCGGTGATCTGGGGCTGGACGACGCTGACATCCAGTATCTACCGGGCTCTGGCCGAACATGAGAAGGCTCAGGCGTACCCCGAAACCATCGCGGCGACCAACGCCGACTTCGCTGTCCTCCAGGTCGAGAGCCAGGGCGACGAAATTCCGCAGCCCCGCCACTCCGCTGCCGCTGTAGACCTATAAACCCGCTGGTCAACGTCGTGACGGGGTGGTGGCGACGCTGCACGCCCGTACGAGAAGAAAAGGAGCGGCGTCACCGCCCTGTCGGCCGAGGCCGGGCTCCGGCAGGGGAGGAGCGTCTGCCAAGGCGATCGACTGGAGGGCACACGGCATGGTGTACGAGGACCGCGCGTAGTACGGCATCCGGGGAGTCGGCGGTGGCGAGGACGAGCGTGAACCCGCCCGTGCTCAGATCACCGAATTGAGTGCTTGGTCGCTTTCGCCAGTGGGTCGCGGTAGGAGCGCCTGCTCGGCCGTCTCGGCAGCCGGCGGCCGTCGGCTGCGTTGGACGGCGATCGCGGCGGCGTCGTCGGCCAGGTGTCCGCCGACGTGGGCGATGAGATCGGTGCGCAGGTGGTGGACCAGCGCGGAGGGGTTGTGGTGGCCCCACGAGGCGGCGCGTTCGGACAGCGGGTAGAAGACGCCCTTGGCATTCCGGGCCTCGATCACCCCGTCGGTGTGCAGCAGCAGCGTGTCTCCGGGGCCGAACGTGAAGGTGTCGACGTGGTAGAGGTGGCCGACCAGTTCACCCAGGCCCAGCGGCGGGGCGGGGCAGGTGGCGTGCAAGGTGGAGACCTTCTGGCCGTCCAGCAGCAAGGCGGGCGGATGCCCGCAGGTGACCATGTCCACCTGCGGCAGCGCGTCGGGGATGTCGAGGATGGCGGCGGTGATGAAGCACTCGCCGGCCTTCTCCGCCTCGGTGGGGTCGGCCAGGTTCCAGCACACGCTGTGGTCCAGGTAGGCCGCGAGGTCGGGCAGACCGGTCTCACGGTGCGCGCCCTCCCGGAAGGCGCCCAGCAGCAGAGCGGCGTCGCTGATCGCGGTCAGACCCTTGCCCATCACATCCCCGATGATCAGCCGGGTGCCCGTGGGGGTACGGACGGCCGCGTACAGGTCGCCGCCGAGCAGGGCCTGCTCCTGCGCCGCCATATACACCGATCCGACCCGCAGCGGGCCGATACGGTGCGGCAGCGGCCGCAGTACCACCCGCTGCGTGGCCTCCGACACCGTCCGCACCAGCGCCAGCTCATGGGCGTGCCGCTCTTGCAGATAACGGAAGACCGTCACGATCACCGAGACCACCAGCAGGACGATGAGCTGCGTCCCGAAGTCCGTCCATCTGCCGAGCAGCTGGTTCTCCTGAAGGCCGATGATGAGCATGCCCGCCACCGCCAGCGCAGCGATCGCCCCGGTCATGCGGGTGGAGGCGAAAGACGCGGTGAGCGCGGGCGCCACGATCAGCAGCGACGGGCCCATCGGCAAACCGGGGCTCAGCACGTCGGTCAGCACGATTGTCATGATCAAACCCAGCGGCAGCGCCAGCAGAGCGTCACTGGTGTGCCGTGAGCGAGGACGGTCTGCAAACCGCTGCCGCAGGCGCATATTTCCTGCCTACACCCTCCCGGGCAGCACCGCAGGCGCAGGAACGCGACGGGGGTGCACCGCTCTTGTCCGGGTAGGAGACGAGGCGACGATGCCGCCGCCCATGATGCCGTTCGCAGCGATGGCCTGCCGCATGAACGCGGCCAGGACGTGGCTCGAGCCGACGCGCCCCATGTCGCGGCGGATGCCGTGTCGACGGCAGAACATCGGCGAAAGCGGCCGGCTCCGGCAAGGGAGCCCCGTCTGCAGCGTGAGGCCCCGACCACGTCCGGGCCGTGAGCATCACCGCGCGCGTCGTCGTCCGCGCGGACTCGGCGTTCTTCTCCCACAAGGCCATGTCCGTGTGCCGCAAGTCCGGCGCCGCCGTTCCCCGGCTGTCGCGGTCACGAAGACGGTCCGCGAGGCCATCGCGCAGATCCGTGGGCGCGGGGACGACGATCCCGGCGGGCCCTTGCGGGGCGCGTCCCATTCCCTCGGCGTTGACGAGCCGGTGCGTCAGCAACTGCCGCTCGTGGTCCATGTGCTGGTCGACGGCGAGGCCGCGGAGGTGATGCGGGCTGCGCGGAGACAGAATGAACTCCCCACCGAGCCGCGGGAGGTACAAGCAGCGACGGCGTGAGTGGATTGCTGGGGCGATCGTGGGAGCAGGGGAACTCCCTGTTGCCCGCCTGAGTCGACTCGCGGACGTGGACCGGAACCGCATGCTTCCGGGCAACGGGCGTCACCGCGCCGCACGTCGGGAGAATCCGCGGGATCCGCGCAATGCGGCCGCTGTCTCGTGGAGGACCTTGAGGAACGTCCGGGCAGCTTCCGTCGGTGTGGGGGGAGTCGCCGCGTACACCTGCCGGTAGGGCACGTCGTGCGGGTGGATGGTGACGAGGACGACGTCCCGGCTCACGGACGCAGCGGCCAACGCCGGTACAAGGGTGATGCCGAGCCCCGCTGCGACCGCGCCGAGCTTGGCGATCCAGTCCTGTGCGATCAACCCGGTACGGGGGGTGAAGCCGCTGTCGACGAGAGGGCGGAACAGGGTGTCCGCCAGGCTTTCATGGCCGACGACCCACTCCTCGTCGGCCAGGTCGGCGAGCCGTACCGCGCGTCGGCCCGCATGCGCGTGGCCGCGCGGCAGGGCAACCAGCATGGGCTCGTCCAGCAGGTGGTGAAGGGTCGCGCCGTCGGGCGGGGGAGCACCGAGAGCTGGGCTGACCACAGCCAAGTCCTCCTCGCCTCCGACGATCCGCCCCAGGTGCTTCACGGACGGTCCCTCGATGCGGGTGATGGTGACGCCCGGATGCCGGACCCTGAACTCTGCCTGCGCCCGCGGCACCAACGTGGCGTTGGCGCTGGAGAACGAGCCGAGCCGCAACAGCCCCCCGTCCAGGGTCCGGAGCGCGTCCAGCTCCGCGCGTGCCGCCGTGAGCCGGTTGCGCACCGCCTCCGCGTGGGGCAGCAGCACTCGGCCTGCCTCGGTGAGCCGCACCCCGCGCGGCAGCCGTTCGAACAACTGTGCCCCGGCCTCCTCCTCCAGACTCTGCACCTGACGTGAAACAGCCGACTGGGTGTAGCCGAGGGTGCGGGCGGCACCGGTGAAGGAGCCCTCCAGGGCGACAGCCAGAAAGATCTCATACAGGCCGAGACCCATGTCATGCGAACTCGTCATGGCATCAATGCTAAACATTCGCTTGTCGCATGACCGAGGGCCTCATAGCGTCGAGGCCATGCCACAGAACCAGAACTCCTACGATCCGAGATCGCAGCAGATAGCCTTCCTCGGCCTGGGCAGCATGGGCAGGCCCATGGCCTGCCGCCTGCTCGCTGCCGGTCACCGCCTCACAGTGTGGAACCGCACCCCCGTGCACGCCGACGAACTGGTCGAGGCAGGCGCCACCCGGGCCGCCACGCCCTTTGAAGCTGTTGCCCACGCGGACGTCGTCATCACCATGCTCTCCGACCCGGCAGCGGTCCTTGCCGTCGCCGACGCAATGATTCCCGGACTGCGTCCAGGTACGACCTGGATCGACACCTCGACCATCGGCCCGGACGCCGTCCGTGCCCTCGCGACCCGGCTCCCAGAAGGCGTCACCCTCCTCGACGCCCCGGTCATGGGCAGCGTCGACCGGGCCGCAAGCGGAGAGCTGCTGATTCTGGCGGGCGGCGACACCACCTCCGTCGAGGGGATCCTCGGCCGACTCGGCACGGTCACCGCCTGCGGTGCTCCAGGCGCGGGTGCCGCGCTGAAGCTGGTCCTCATCAACGCCGTAATCGGCGGAGTAGCCCTGATCGGCGAAACACTCACGCTCGCCGCCGCCCTCGGCCTCCCTCAGGACCTCGCGCTGCACGCCCTCGGCAGAGGTCCGCTCGGCCAGGCCGCGGCGCGGGCAACGGCAACCGGCTCCCACTTCACGCTCGCCCTCGCGGCCAAGGACGTCGCCCTCGCCACCGCGGCGACGAAGCTCCCCATCCTGGAAGCCGTACACCAGACCCTCATCGACGACCCGGTCCTGGAGACCGCGGATCTGGCGGCCGTCGTCCGGATGCCAGGCACCGTGGGATGAACCGGCTCCGGCTGTCGAACGCCCCTCCCGCCCGCCGCTCCTGAGCGCGGCAACGCCCGGAATGCTCTCCCGCACAAGCGACTCGAGCTCTGCGCAACCGTTCATCCGCGTTGGTCCGGCCGTTCTGACGGTGGCCCGCCCGAACGAGTGTGGCGGCGACGTCGCGGCCTCGGGACCGGATCGCCCCGTCGGCCTTCGTGCGATACATCTGTTCCTGCCCGGTGGTTCTTGCCCGATTCGCGAGGCGATAGGCAGCCACGCAGCATGGAGGTGTACCCGAATCGTCGTTTTGCGGAGGTGAACCGCGATGGGTCTTCCCGTCGTACACCGCAGGCCCGGCCGTCTCCTGGAACGGCCGTTCCCCTCGCTGGGCTGGGGCGAGCCGACCGCCGCCGAGTTCGATGACCTCTTCGAGCGGATGAACCGCTTCCTGGGAGCCATCGGCACCGAGCCCTCCGGCGGGGCATGGTCGCCCCTGGCCGACCTGCATGAGACAGACGACGCCTACGTGGTCGAGGCGGAGCTGCCCGGGATCGAGCGTCAGGACATCGACATCGAGATCAGCGACCGGGAACTGTGCATCACAGGGGAGTACAAAGAATGTGAGCGCGAGGGCGCCCTGCGCCACAGTACGCGGCGCACCGGGCATTTCGAGTACCGGACGCTGCTGCCGACGGACCTCAAAGCCGAAAAGGTCACGGCGACGCTGGCCGACGGGGTGCTGACCGTCACCGTGCCCAAGGCGCAGGCGGCCAAGCCGCACCATGTCGAGATCGCTCAGGCCTGAGGCATGCATGGAGGTGGGGGCGGTTCCCGGTTCCCACTGCCTGGAAAGGGACCCTCCGCTTCCAGAAGGACTCGGTGGCACCGGGCTGCAGCCTCATCGACACCCGGTGCCAACTCCACGTGCGAAGCCAGGCGAACTGCGCTCGACGCTTCGGCTGATGGCCGCCGACCGTTCTGTTCGCTGTTGATCTCGACCGCGTGTCGATGCCCCTGGTACGACGGCGGTGCCCCCACCGCAGACGGCTCCCTCGACGTGATCAACCCGGAGATCGTCCCACGGGCCGGCCACCGTGACAGTGCCCGATCGCGTCATGTGAGGTGTCGATCCGCGCTGAGACCCGCCAGGATTTCAGGGCGACCAGAAAAATCTTCGTCTCGTCCCGTCTCACGCACCTCTCCCGAACGGGAGCACGCGAGAGCCTCTGACCTGGATAATCGCTGTCGCCACGGACCACGGCGGACCAGGTGGACATTACATAAGCTAGGGAGCATGGCCTACGAGATTCCGGTGACGCAAGCCCGAGCTGAGCTCGCCGAACTGATCAACCGCGTCGTCTACGGCGGTGAGCGCGTGGTCGTGACGCGGCACGGCAAGCCGCTCGTGGCCCTCGTCTCGGCCGCTGACCTGGAGCGACTGGAGAACGATGAGGCGGCCGCAGAGGAGCAGGTGATCAGCTCCGTCTCCTCGATCGGCTCCGCGGTGTCCGCTTCCGGCGAACGGCGGCGCTTCGGTATCGCGGCGGAGCACCGGGGGCCTCACGAGCCGGGCCGCTGAGCGCCGGCCGAGGTCCGTGGCGCATGGACGCCGCGGAGGGGGCGGACGCGGCCACGATCCCCACGCGTCAGGGAGGACACCCGATGGCCGCCCGACGGCAGGAGGCTCGTGCCGAAGGCGCTGCCCCCGGCTCCCGGCCACATCCGCACCCGTGACCCGCATTCCGGCACCGTCCAGAGCCCGGGGCGTGACCGCCCGGCGCAGCGATCGCTCCTCCGCCCGGCTTCCCGCTGAGACGCAGCCGACGGCACCAGGCGTGCGGCCGGGGTGGGCAAGGCCCACCGCCGCGCGGGTCCCCGCGGACGGTCGTGCGGCCCGCCACGTGGTGCCGAGGGTGGCGGCGGTGGCGCGGAGGGCTCCTCGCACGGTCGGCGCCCTCGATGACGCCGGGAGGCCGTAACGGTCGGAGAACGCGCTGCGGGGCCTGGTTCTCATGGAATGGAGGAAGACCGCGGTCTGCCGCCGTGCGCCACCAAGGGTGACGGAGCCGGTTGTATTTAACGCGCCGGAAAAACTTCGGCTCTAGCGTGCATACCTCGCCGCGAGGCACCCGTTCGACGTTCGTCGACGGCGACTGGTGTCCGCTGTGCCCAGGGCCGGCAACGGGCACAGGACTGTGAGGTGGAGGCATGCAACTGACCCCGCATGAACAGGAACGCCTGCTCATCCATGTGGCTGCCGACGTGGCTCATCGGCGTCGGGCACGAGGCCTGCGGCTGAACCACCCGGAGGCGGTCGCGTTGATCACCGCACATCTGCTGGAGGGCGCCCGCGACGGCCGCACGGTCTCCCAACTGATGGCGTCGGGACGCAGGGTGGTCTCCCGCGACGACGTCATGGACGGAGTTCCGGAGATGATCCATGACGTCCAGGTCGAGGCCACCTTTCCCGACGGCACGAAGCTCGTCACCGTCCACGAACCGATCGTCTGACGGGGCGTGGCGACGATGATTCCCGGAGAGATCCTCCACGGTGACGGGCCCGTGCCGTTCAACGAGGGCCGCGCCGTCACCCGCCTCACTGTTCTCAACGCTGCCGACCGGCCCGTCCAGGTCGGCTCGCACTACCACTTCGCCGAGGCCAATCCGGGCCTGGTCTTCGACCGTCCGGCCGCCCACGGACTGCGGTTGAACATCGCCGCAGGGACCGCAGTGCGCTTCGAACCCGGCATCCCCGTCGACATCGAACTCGTTCCACTCGCCGGGCGGCGCATCGTCCCCGGCCTGCGCGGCGAGACCGGAGGTCCCCTCGATGGCTGAACTCGACCGCGCCGTCCACGCCGATCTGTTCGGCCCCACGACCGGCGACCGTATCCGGCTGGCCGACACCGATCTGCTCGTCGAGATCGATGAGGACCGCTCGGGCGGCCCCGGACTCGCGGGCGACGAGGCCGTGTTCGGGGGCGGCAAGGTGCTGCGCGAGTCGATGGGCCAGGCGCGCACGAGCCGCGCGGAAGGAGCTCCGGACACCGTCGTCACCGGCGCCGTGATCATCGACCACTGGGGCATCGTCAAGGCGGACCTCGGCATCCGGGACGGCCGGATCACCGGGATCGGCAAGGCCGGCAACCCCGACACCATGGACGGTGTCCACCCCGATCTGGTCATCGGCCCCGAGACCGAGATCATCGCGGGCAACGGCAAGCTCCTCACCGCGGGCGCCGTCGACGCTCATGTCCACTTCATCTCGCCGACGCTGATCGACCAGGCGCTCTCCAGTGGTGTCACGACCCTGGTCGGCGGCGGAACCGGACCGGCCGAGGGAACCAAGGCCACCACCATCACGCCGGGCCCGTGGCACCTTGCCCGGATGTTCGAGGCTCTGGAGGCCTACCCCGTCAACATCGGTCTGCTCGGCAAGGGCAATACGATGTCGCGCGAGGCCATGCACTCCCAACTGCGTGCCGGTGCGCTCGGATTCAAGATCCATGAGGACTGGGGCGCCACCCCCGCCGTCATCGACGCCTGCCTGAGCGTCTGCGAGGAGACGGGCGCCCAGCTCGCCATTCACACCGACACCCTCAACGAGGCCGGATTCGTCGCCGACACCCTGGCGGCCATCGCCGGACGCTGCATCCACGCCTACCACACCGAGGGCGCCGGCGGCGGGCACGCCCCCGACATCATCGGCGTCGTCTCCCAGCCGCACGTCCTGCCCAGCTCGACCGACCCGACCCGGCCGCACACCGTCAACACCGTCGAGGAACACCTCGACATGCTGATGGTCTGTCACCACCTCAACCCGGCCGTGCCCGAGGATCTCGCCTTCGCCGAGTCGCGGATCCGGCCTTCCACCATCGCGGCCGAGGACATCCTCCACGACTTGGGGGCCGTCTCGATCATCTCGTCCGACTCCCAGGCGATGGGCCGCATCGGCGAAGTCGTCCTGCGTACCTGGCAGACGGCCCATGTGATGAAGCGACGCCGTGGCGCACTGCCCGGCGACGGGCGGGCGGACAACCACCGGGTGCGTCGCTACGTAGCCAAATACACCATCAACCCGGCGGTCGCGCAGGGCCTGGACCGGGAGATCGGCTCGGTGGAGACGGGAAAGCTCGCGGATCTGGTTCTCTGGGAGCCGGCGTTCTTCGGTGTCAAGCCGCAGACCGTCATCAAGGGCGGCCAGATCGCGTACGCGCAGATGGGCGACGCCAACGCCTCCATCCCGACCCCGCAGCCGGTGCTGCCCCGCCCGATGTTCGCAGCGGTGGGCCGTTCCCCCGCGGCCAACTCGTTCAACTTCGTCGCGCACGCGGCCATCGAGGACGGGCTTGCCGAACGACTCGCTCTCGGGAAGCGTTTCGTGCCGATCACCAGCACGCGTGGTGTGACGAAGGCCGACATGCGGGAGAACGACGCGCTGCCGCGGGTCCATGTGGACCCCGACAGCTTCGCCGTGACGATCGACGGCGAACCGGTCGAGCCGGCACCGGCCGTCGAACTGCCCATGGCCCAGCGTTACTTCCTCTTCTGATGCGGACCGTGCGATGACCCGCGCAGCCCTGCTCGTCCTCGCCGACGGCCGGTTCCCCGCCGGTGGCCACGCCCACTCCGGCGGCGCCGAACCGGCCGTGAGGGAAGGGCGCATCCGTGACGCCGAGGACCTCGCGGAGTTCTGCCGGGGCCGCCTGCACACCACCGGACTCACGGCCGCCGCACTCGCCGCGGCGGCCGCCCACGGCCACGACCCGCTCGCGCTCGACGAAGCCGCCGACGCCCGCACCCCGTCGCCCGCACTGCGTGCCGTCGCGCGCAGGCTCGGACGGCAGCTGATGCGGGCGGCCGGTGCCACCTGGCCGAGTCCGGAACTCGCCGCGCTCGCCCGGTCCAGGCCGCGCGGCGCCCACCAGCCCGTGGTGCTCGGCCTCACCGCCCGCGCGGCGGGACTCGGGCCCGAGGACGCCGCGTACTGCGTCGCCTACGAAACCGTCGGCGGTCCCGCCACCGCCGTCGTCCGTCTGCTCTCCCTGGACCCCTTCGAGGCCACCGCCGTCCTCGCCCGTCTCGCACCCGAACTCGACCGCATCGCCCAACAGGCCGCCGCCGCGGCCCACGGAGCCGTCGACGCGCTGCCCGCCCCCTCCGCCCCTCTCCTCGACATCACCGCCGAGACCCACGCGACCTGGCCGGTCCGCCTGTTCGCCTCGTAGTCCCGCAACAACCTGGAGACGTAACCGATGCACCTCGACCACGCCCAGCACGGACCCGCCGCCGTGAGTGCCGATGCCGCCCGCCCCGACGGTACCCGCCGCGCCCTGCGCATCGGGCTCGGAGGGCCGGTCGGATCCGGCAAGACCGCGACCGTCGCAGCCCTCTGCCGCGCCCTGCGCGACCAGCTCTCCGTCGCCGTGGTCACCAACGACATCTACACCAGGGAGGACGCCGCCTTCCTGCTGCGCCATGCCGTCCTGCCGCCCGAGCGCATCCAGGCGGTGGAGACCGGCGCCTGTCCGCACACCGCCATCCGGGACGACATCTCCGCCAACCTCGAAGCCGTCGAGGACCTGGAGGACACCGTCGGGCCGCTCGATCTGATCCTGGTCGAATCCGGCGGCGACAACCTCACCGCCACCTTCTCCAAAGGACTGGTCGACGCCCAGATCTTCGTCATCGACGTCGCGGGCGGCGACGACGTCCCGCGCAAGGGCGGCCCCGGCGTCACCACCTCGGACCTGCTCGTCATCAACAAGACCGACCTCGCCCCGTACGTCGGCTCCGATCTGGACCGGATGGCCCGCGACGCCGCTCAGCAGCGTGGCCCGCTCCCCGTGGTCCTCACCTCGCTCACCTCCGGGGAGGGCGTGGGGCCCGTCGCGGAATGGGTACGGGGGCGGCTCGCCGCCTGGACCGCGTGAGCGTCCGGGCCGTCGCCCGGATCGGTGCGGCCGTCGACGGCCGGGGCGTCACCTCGCTCCCCGTGCTGGAGAGCGACGGACCGCTCGCCCTGCGCCGGACCAGGGCCCCGCACGGGCCGTACGCCCGGGTCACCGTCGTCGGTGCCATGAGCGCGCCGCTCGGCGGCGACCGACTCGCCATCGAGGCTCGGGTGGAGGAGGACGCATGGCTCGCCGTCGACTCGGCGGCGGCGACCATCGCCCTGCCGGGGGCGGGCAGGGTCGCCGAACCCGCCACCTACGAAGTCGAGTTGAGCGTGGGGGAGCGGGGCCGGCTCCGCTGGCTGCCGGAGCAGCTCGTCTCGGTGCACGGCAGCTCCCTGCGCATGACCACACGGGTCGAACTCGCCCCCACCGCACGGTTGGTGCTGCGCGACGAGCAGATCCTCGGCCGCCACGGCGAGAGCGGCGGCACCTTCACCGGTCGTCTCACCGTGTACCGCGCCGGCCGTCCGCTGATCGACCAGCAGACGGCGTACGGTCCAGGAGCGCCCGGCGGCTGGGACGGTCCGGCCGTCCTGGGCGGGCACCGTGCCGTCGGTCAACTTCTTCTCGTCGACCCGTCCTTCGACGACCAATGCCCCCGAGCGCGCCTGCTGGGACCGACCGCCGTCCTCACCCCGCTGGCCGGACCGGCCGTGCTGGTGACGGCCCTCGCTCCCGACGCCCGTCTGCTGCGCTCCACCCTGGACAGCGCGATGAACGACGTATTCGGAGCCTCGGTGGGATGAACACCGCTCAGCGGGACACGGGTCTCCGGTTATCGATTCGGTAAAGAAGTGTGCGTACGGCCTGTTCCCAGGAACCTCACAGACGACAGGATCCGCGGGAGGTCAAGAACGAAACGCGCCGCCATCGGCGGCGCTTCTGATGTGGGGGAGGTTCCACTTGAGACGCACAGCAGTGCTCGGCTCGGCCGGCGCTCTGATCGCGGGCACGCTCATAGCGGGCGCGGTGACCGCACCGGCGGCCACGGCCGAAGGCCGTCACCAAGGTTCCGAGGCGCGTGGCGTAGAGATCGCCGCGGCACGGGCGGCCAGGTCCGGCATCGACTGGAAGGACTGTCCGGCCGACTGGGCCCTGGCCAAGCCGATCCAGTGCGGCTGGGTGACCGTGCCGCTCGACTACGCCAGGCCCGACGGCAAGCAGATCAAGCTCGCCGTCGACCGGCACGTCAGCACCGGCACGAAGGACGAGCGACAGGGCGCCCTGCTCTACAACCCGGGCGGCCCCGGCGGTTCGGGGATGCGGTTCCCCACCCGGATCACCAACAAGAACCCGCTCTGGGCGAACACGGCGAAGGCGTACGACTTCGTCGGCTTCGACCCTCGCGGCGTCGGCCACTCCGCGCCGATCTCCTGTGTCGATCCCCAGGAGTTCGTCAAGGCCCCCAAGGCCGACCCCGTACCCGACTCCGAGGCCGACAAGCGCGCCCAGCGCAAGCTCGCCGCCGAGTACGCGGACGGTTGCGCCCAGCGCAGCGGCGACATGCTGCCGCACATGACCACGCCGAACACCGCCCGCGACCTGGATGTCATCCGCGCCGCTCTCGGTGAGGAGAAGCTCAACTACCTGGGCGTCTCCTACGGCACCTACCTGGGAGCGGTCTACGGCACGCTCTTCCCGACCCATGTCCGCCGCATGGTGGTCGACAGTGTCGTCAACCCGGCCAAGGACAACATCTGGTACCAGGCCAACCTGAACCAGGACATCGCCTTCCAGGGACGCTGGGACGACTGGAAGGCATGGGTCGCCAAGAACGACTCCGTCTTCCACATCGGCAACACCCCCGAGAAGGTCGAGCAGGCGTGGCTGGAGCTGCGCGCCGCGGCGAAGAAGAACCCGATCGGCGGCGTCGTCGGCCCCGCCGAGCTCATCGGCTTCTTCCAGAGCGCGCCGTACTACGACTCCTCCTGGGCGCCCGTCGCCCGGATCTGGAGCGCATACCTGGGCGGCGACACCCAGGCTCTGGTCGACGCGGCGGGCCCGGACATGTCCGACACCGCCGGGAACATCTCCTCGGAGAACGGCAACGCCGTGTACACGGCGGTCGAGTGCACGGACGCCAAGTGGCCCACCAGCTGGCAGAAGTGGGACCGCGACAACAGCCGGCTGCACAAGGAATACCCGTTCATGACCTGGGCCAACGCCTGGATGAACCTGCCCTGTGCGACCTGGTCGGCGAAGCAGCAGACCCCGCTGAACGTGAAGACCGGCAAGGGCCTGCCGCCCGTGCTGATCGTGCAGTCCACGCATGACGCCGCCACCCCGTACGAAGGCGCCGTCGAACTGCACAAGCGCTTCAAGGGCTCGCGCCTCATCACGGAGCGGGACGCCGGTTCGCACGGCGTCACCGGTCTGGTCAACCCCTGCATCAACGAGCGGGTGGACACCTACCTGCTCACGGGCGGGACCGACAGCAACGACGTGACGTGCGCCCCGCACGCCACGCCGAAGGCGTAACGGTCACGACCGAGGGACACGGGCGGCCGGCGGTCTCGAACCTCCGGCCGCCCGTTCCCGCGTACGGGGTCCGCCTCATGCCGTGCGGTCGTACGTCTCCAGCCAGGCGTCCTCCGCCGCGTAGTCGAAGAGCTTCTCCCCGTACGCCCGCAGCATGACGGGATAGGCCTCCCTCCAGTCCCTTCCTTCCAGCTGTGCGGAGATCCACTCGACCGTCGCCGGAAGCGACTCCGCATAGCCCGTCACCGGCCGGTACCCGAGTTCCTGCTCCGCGGCCGTCATGTCGTACACGATGGGATGGGCGGCGCTCCACGGCGTCGAGCCGACGCCGTCCTCACCGGGCGCGCCCGCCATCAGCACGGTCTCGGTCCTCCGGCCGAACACCGCGTCGACGGCCTCGCCGATCTCCGTCACCGTCGGCGCCTGCGGGTCCCCGGCGTTGAGCACCCGCGAACCGGGCCGGCCGGCCGCGAGCCGGATCAGCTCGGCCAGATTGGAGACATGGACCGGGTGGAACCGGGACGTCCCGCCGTAGGAGAGCACCCGCCGCCCGCGGCCGTCCAGCAGCCGCTTCACGAAGTACAGCTCGCGCGGCGACCGGCAGTGCACCCCGTGGATCGCGCCGGCCCGCAACAGCGTCACCGGCAGCGCGTCCCCCGCCGCCAGCAGATCCCGCTCCAGCTGTATCTTCCGGGTCCCGTAGGTGGCGTCGCCGGCCGCCACGGTGCGCTGGGTCTCCGGGATCGGCACGGGGTACCGCGGAGACCCGTCGGGTTCATCCTGGGTGTCGAAGTTTCGGCCCCGATCGTCCTCGTACACCGCACCGCTGGAGATGACCACCGCCGAACCGATCCGGTCCGCGAGTCCGGTCAACTGACGGGCGTGGTCCTCGCCGTAGGCCACCATGTCGACCAGTACGTCACAGCCCTCGCCCAGGGCCGCCGCGAGCGCGCCGTCCTCGTCCCGGTCGAGAGCCGTCGCGCGCACCGCCTCGTCCCACCGTGCGTCCCGCCCGCCACCCCGCGAAGCGGCCGTCACCTCCCAGCCGTCCTCGACGAGCGCCTGCACGGCGGCCCGCCCGATCTGTCCCGTCGCTCCCAGAACCCATGCGTTTCCCTTGCTCATGAGGAGCACGCTAGGACGGGGCCGGAGCCCGGACCAGAGGAGTTCACCGAGCGCGGATTCGCCGTCGGCGTCGCAGCTTCGGGAACTTCTTCGGCTTCGCGTCCTGCTCGCCCTGTGCGGCCTTCACCTTGGCCGCGTACTCGTCGACGTACTCCTGTCCGGAGAGGCCGAGGATGGCGTACATGATCTCGTCGGTGACGGCCCGGATCGCCGCCTTCTGGTTCTCCAGACCGGCGTAACGCGAGAAGTCCAACGGCTCGCCGAAGCGGATGGTGACCCGCCTGATCCGCGGGACGACCTGTCCCGGCGGCTGGATCTCGAACGTACCGACCATCGCGCACGGCACCACCGGCACCTGTGCGGTGATCGCCATCACGGCCACGCCGACCTTGCCCTTGTACAGCCGTCCGTCGTGCGAGCGGGTGCCCTCCGGATAGATCCCCAGCAACTCGCCCCTGCCCAGCACACCGAGCCCTTCACGGATCGCCGCCTTCCCCGCGTCCTTGCCGGACCGGTCCACCGGAATCTGCCCGATGCTGCGGAAGAAGGCGGCGGTCAGCCGCCCCTTCACCCCCGGTCCGGTGAAGTACTCGGCCTTGGCGAGAAACGTGATGCGCCGTTTCAGGATCGCGGGCATCAGGAAATGGTCGGAGAACGACAGATGGTTCCCGGCGACGATGGCCGCGCCGTCCTTCGGAATGTGCTCCAGGCCCTCGATCCTGGGCCGGAAGAACAGCCGTAGCAGCGGCCCGAGGACGACGTATTTGAGCACGTAATAGAACACGGGGCGGCTCCTGGGGCCTCTCGTTCGGATCACGCCGTGCCCGGCTTCCTCGGCGAGCGGCGGCTTCTGCGCGATTCTGCGGGACAGCCCTCAGGAACGGGGAGCGGGACGACTGCTGACGCTTCATCATGACGGAACGCCGTGCCACTGAACAGGACGAACGCGAGCACCCTGTCCCGGTGCGGGCCACGGTCCGCAGAGCGGCGGCCCGGGCACCCCTCCCGCACCGAGAACGCCGGGTCGGAACATGCGGTCGGATCCGTGCCGGATCGCGATGCGCGCTCCGAAGGGGCATCTCACCCGCGGTTCGCGACGCCCTCCGCCACGGGAGCGAACAACACTGCCCAGTTGCCCGGCAGATGCCGCACCGCGGCGCCGAGGTGGAAGCGGGCCACCGTCCACTCGTCGGGCCGGGCCCGAGGCCCGTGCTCCTGGACCGCCTGCAGGCACTGGTCGATGAACTCCGGGTCCTCTTCGTCCAGCCCCAGTCGCTCGCACGCCCGTTCCGCCTCCGGTGACTGTTCGAACCAGTCGTCCCAGCCGGTGGCCGCGCCCAAGAGGTAGAGCAGGTGGCTCGCAGGGGCCGGCAGGGCATCGCGCAGGCCCTCGGTGGTGAATTCGCACTCCGCGACCCCCGCCAGGCCCGAGCTCCCGGTTGCCGCGGCGACGAGACTCGCCCAGTGGTTCCTGTCATGCGTGCCGGTCGTCTGTCGCATGTGTTCGCTCGCGAAGGCCGCCATCGCCTCCGGATCGTCGATCAGCGGTGACAGGACGATGTCGCTTCTGTAGTCGAAGCCGAAGTAGTAGCGATGCCCGTCGAGCACGAGCGACTCGATACCGCCGACATGGGCGATCCGTCCGGGCAGCGGATCGAAGCGTTGGGCAGATGTCCGTTCCATGGGTAGGACCGTAGCGACAGCGACTGACACTCCCCCGGTCGCCGGGGAACCGGAAGCGCCGGTCAGCGGTGTCCGCGTCGCCGGTCCTGGGCGGCCTCGACGGTGTCACACCCGCGCCTCGCCCTCCCCGCGACCACCTGTTCGCAGCCGGACGGGACCCAGCAGCCCGCTGACACGCTGCCCCGGGAAGACGAAGTGGGTCGGGCTCGCCGCGTCCAGGTGGGGTGCCAGCGTCCCGAACACGGTGATGTCGAGGGTGTTGGCCCCGGGCCCGACCAGACCCGTCAGATCGAAAACGTACGGGGAACACACCCGCACCCCGGCCTCCGCGTCACCGACCCGCACCTCCGCCGTCCCCCGGACCCGCCCGAGATCCAGTGACACGGGCCCCTCCGCGGCGCCCACGGGCACGTTCACCGATCGGCGGTAGCGCACGCCGCCGCTGTACTCGGCCAGGCCGCGCGTCTCCCAGTCGCCGAGGCGAATCCTTCCGGGGCCGACCTCGCAGCGCACCGGACCGGCCAGGGCGGCGCCTCCCTCGCGACCGGGAAGCGTCCGGACGCGCAGGGCCGCGGTCCGAGGGCCGGAAGGGGCACCGGCCGAGAGATCGACCGTGATGGTCCGCATGTCCCGGGCGTCGACGGCGGTGACCGCCGCATCGCACGCGGAACCGTCCACGAAGACCGTCGCCTCGCCGTACACGCGGACCGTCAGCCCGACGGCTCCGGGCGGCAGTTCCCACCACAGCCACTCCACCGCTCCCCGGCGCCCCGGTACGGCGAACCGGACCGGCACCACCGTGCCGTCGTCCGCTTCCGGGTCCAGCCACGCGGCGCCCGGCAGCGGATGAGGGCGGCGGCGCAGATACAGGGCGGCCGGGTCGCCCACCGGCTCGCGACGCACCGCGACCGGTACACGTCCCCGCCCGCTCCCGGCCCACCACCGGGCATCGCTGTGCAGGGTCGCGACCCGGTCGCCGTTCCCGTCCTCGAAGGCCGCGTCCACCAGGACCGCACGGTCGCCTCCGTCCGACGCCTCGACCGTGATCTCGTTGTCACCGATGCGCAGGGCCGCCGCCACGTCATGCCGTCGCACGCGGGGCACCGCGTGTTCGGCGTACGGATCGAACCCGCCCTGTCTGCCCACGACATGTCCGTTGACGCGCAGGAGGCAGGGCACTCGCGCGGCGACCTGGACGACGGCCCGGACGGGGAGGGCCGTCAGACGCAGCGTCGTGCCCATCGTTCCGGCAGCGTGAATCCATTCCGGGCGCCGGTAGCGCCCCGGATCGCGTACGAGCGCCACGTGCGCCCGCAGTGCGCAGTCGTGATCGGGTGTCAGTTCCAGTTCGAGCAGGTGGCGGCCCGACGACGCCCGCAGCGGGCCCGTCGCGAGGTGGCCCCCGTCGTCCAGGGCGACGGGCGCACCGTCGATGCGGACCCGCTTCGCCGCCGCGGCGCCGACCGCGAGATGTCCGTCGAAGTCCTCGTCGAGGAAGAAATCCGTGCGCAACAGCGCCATCCGTCCGGCGGCCGAGGGGCCGATGTGCGCGAACTCCTCCGGCACATGTCCCTTCGGCCCCAGCACGGCACGGTGGACGGGGTCCTTGCGCACTCCCAGGGTGTCGGACCACGCGAGGACCGACGCGCCGTCGGTTCCGGCGCCGTCGCGGAGCAGCAGCGCGTGCGGACCGAAGGTCGCGTGGACCGTGTCCCCGGCCTGCTCGTCGGCTCGGTCCGGCATGGCCCAGCCGTCCCGCACGCCGTCCTCCCCGGCCGCCTCCACCCGGTGCCGGAAGGTCCGGCACTCGGTGACGGCCGGGCCACCGGGCGGGCCGGTGGCGGGCCGGGCGAAGTCGCCCCAGGTGTTGTCGAGGGTCGGGACGAGTGTCATGTCCCACTCCGCTTCCGGAGGGATCCCGACGGTGGTGACGGCCGCTGCCGCACCGGGAGTCCCGGACACCTCGGTCGGGGCCGCGTCCCGGGTGCGGTCCGGAAACACCAGCAACGCCGCGGGCCCCCGGTCGAAGGGCACGTCGACCTCGGCGTATCCGGCGTCGTCGTCGGCCGGCCGTACCGGCAACGTCCGGGGCACGCCGCCGAAGGGGTCGACCAGGAGGGCCGGGCCCACCGCGTCCGGCACCCGTACCCGTACCCGTGCGCGGCGCGCGTAGCGGTCGGGGTCGAAGTCGTACCGCGCATCCAGCCAGCCCAGTGCGGCACCGCGTTCGTCGGGGGCCGCGACGGTCGCCCGGGTGGCCCGCGGGGATCCCGCGGTCAGGAACACCACCGTGGCGCCCTCCGTGCGACGCGCGAGTGCGGGCACCGGGGCCCGGACCACCGGGTGCTGTCCCATGAGCGCGGCCGCCAGCGAACCCGCCGGATCGTCCGCCCCGTCGACGAAGAGGGCGCTGCCGTCCGCGAAGCACGAGCGCAGCTCGGCCGGGGCCGTGTCCGGGCCGGGGCCGACGACGTGTTCGGGGAGAGCGCCGACCGCGATCAACTTCCCACCGGCGCGGACGAATTCGACGAGGCGCCGTGCCGTCTCCTGTTCCAGGACCGTGCACGCGGGCAGCACGACCGTGGCGTACGCCTCGTTCGCGACCCTCAGGCGCACGTCGCCGTCACATGTCGCGACCCGGGCGCGTGCCAGGGAGGCGTCGTCGATGACGTCGGCGTCGAGGCCGAGTCGGTCCATGAGGCCCGGACGGGTGCGGAACCAGGACATGTCGCCGACGAGTTCCAGGTACGTCGACTGGGCCCGCCTCGCCGCGCCCGAGATCCCGTCCGGTGCGGTACCGGCCTGGGCCGTGGTGGTCGGCAGCAGGATCGCGGTGTCGCACAGATGGCGGCCGAGGCTCAGGATCGCGCACAGCCGGGTCACGGCATCGGCCAGGACACGATGGTGGCGCCAGTACGGCTGACGCCAGTCGGTCGCGGGCGGTGCCCACTCCCACCAGCCGCCCTTGGTCGTGTAGTAGACGGCATGCGGGTTGTAGAGGGTCGCTCCGGCGCGGAGCCACGGCAGCAACCAGTCGAACGTCTCCTCCGGCGTGCCGCCCCAGCCGGTGGAGTGGAAGGCCTCGATCCAGGTGCGGGGACGGCCGTGGAGATGGGCGAGCGAGGAGTGGATGCGGGCATCCCCGTGGTGGTCGGAGCCGGGGGCCGAGAACCAACGGTGGGTGCGGGCGTAGTCGGCGTACAACTCCACGCCGGCGACGGGGTGTCCGGCACGAGCCGGGTCCTGCTGGTCGCAGCCGATGAGCAGGCCGTGCCGGTCGTGCCAGGCGGCCAGCGGCCGGAAGAACGCCTCCTCGGCGAGTTCGGCGCGGGTCATCTGGTAGTCGCGCCGGACGCGGTGGACGTCCGCATCCGTGCTGTCGTCGTACAGGGCGTCGAGCCGTGCGGTGATGTCGTATCCGCGCAGACGGAGAAAGGCCTCGGTGAAACCGGCGGACCAGGTGGGCAGGGACGGCAGCTCGTCCTGGAACGAGCCGACGACGACGGTACCCAGCCGGTCGCCCAGCCGGCGCTCGAACTCCCCGTGCACCCGGTCGAGCAGCGCCGCACACGCCCCGCTGCCGAGATAGTCGAAGCCGAGCGGGACATGGTGATGGAGCGTCAGGCGCCAGCGGCCCGCGCCCGGCGCCCGTACCACCCCGTCCTCCACCGCGACCGGGACTGCCGGGCCGACGGTCCGGCCGGCGTCGTCGACCGGCTCGGCGCGGCCCGCCAGCGGGCATCCGTCCGGGGGACACCGCAGCTCTCCGGCCGGCATCGCCGCGGATTCGACGACGGCACTCAGCCGGACGAGCCGGCGGCCGGCGTGGGCGGGCTGTTCATCGACCAGACGCGCCTGGAGGTCCGCTCCGGAGAAGCCGAGCTGGTCGTAGAACCACAGGCTGACGCCGAGTTCACCGGCGTCGTCGCACACGCCGTCGAGCAGCTCCCACCACGCGTCCGACATGAAAGGCGGGTCGTCGGCGTCGGAACCGAACAGCGGGCCCGACGGCGCCAGATTGAGGAGCACGAGGTTGTGCACACCGCCCTCCGTGAACCGTTCCAGCTGGGCCCGCAGCCGTGTGCGGTCGAGCCGTTCCCCGCTCCACCACCAGATGGCCGTGGGTGAGAAGGCACGCGGGGGTTCCGCGAGGATCGCGGCGATGCTCGGAGGGAGCGACGGATGCGCCGGGTGTGTCATGAGATGTCCTCAGCCCTTGAGGCCGCCCGCGAAGCCCTTGATCACATAACGCTGGAGAAGTACGAACACCACGAGGATCGGCAGCGCCGCCAGTACGAGTCCGGCGAAGACGAGTCCGTAGTCGGAGACGTACTGACCGACGAACGCGAACACACCGACGGGCACGGTCTCCTTGTCGGAGCCGCCCAGGTACAGCAGCGGTGTGAAGAAGTCGTTCCAGACGAACACGGCGTTCAGGATGATCACGGTGCCGGTGATCGGGCGCAGCAGGGGGAAGACGATCCGGGTGAACGCCTGCCGGTGGTTGCAGCCGTCGATGAGCGCGGCCTGTGCGTAGTCCTGCGGCAGGGCCCGGATGAATCCGGTGTAGAGGAAGACGGTGAAGGGCAGTTGGATGCCCGTGTAGAAGAACACCATGCCCTGGTACGTGCCCAGCCAGCCCAGGTCGTCGACGAGTTCGTAGAGCGGGATCATGCCGAGCTGGAAGGGCAGCACGATGCCCAGCAGGAAGAGGATGTACACCCCGTAGCCGAGGCCGCGGGCGCGCCGCGCGAGGCAGTAGGCCCCCGTGGAACCCAGGACGACGAGGAGCAGCAGACTCGCGACGGTGATGATCGTGCTGTTGAGCAGCGCGGGCCCCAGCGACGCGGAGGACCAGGCATGGCCGAAGTTGGCGAAGGTGGGCGGCGAGGGGAGCGAGAGGGGGGAGTCCGCGATCTGCCGGGGATCCTTCATCGCCAGAGTGATCAGGGCGTACACCGGGAACAGGAAGACCACGGCGACGGCGATCATGACCAGTTCGAGGACGTACCGCCCGTAGCGCGGTCGGCGCCCCCCACGCCCGGGTCTCCGTGCCACGGGCCCTCGGGGCGGTGCGGTGCTCACGCGGTGACCTCCCTGGCGCGCAGATGATGGAGCTGGACCAGGGAGACCGCGGCGACGAACAACGCGAGGACGAGGGCGACGGCGGTGCTGTAGCCGAACTTCCCGTACACGAAGGCTTCCTTGTACAGCACGGTCGACAGCGTCTCGCTCGAGGTTCCGGGGCCGCCGTTGGTGGCTGCGTAGACCTGGTCGAAGAGCTTGAGACCGCCGATGGTCGACAGCATGAGGTTGATCGTCAGGGCCGGGGCCAGCAGCGGCCAGGTGACGTGGCGGAAGCGCTGCCAGGAATCGGCGCCGTCGATCCTCGCGGCCTCGTGGAGTTCGGCCGGGACGCCCTGGAGACCGGCGAGGAAGACGACCATCGAGTAGCCGGCGTACTGCCACACGACCATCGCCGCGACGGACCACAGGGCGAGCGAGGGATCGCCGAGCCAGTCCTGACGCAGACCGCCGAGTCCGATCGCACCGAGGACACCGTTGAGGCCCGCGCCGTTCTCGGGGTTGTAGACGTACTTCCACAGGATCGCGACCATGACGGGGCTGACGACGGCGGGCGCGAAGAAGATCAGCCGCAGCAGGGCGCGGGACCTGATGTTGGTGTGGACGCCGAGTGCGAGCAACAGGCCGACGCCGTTCTGGACGACGACCACGGCGACGGTGAGCAGCAGGGTGTTGCCGACGGACTCCAGGGCCCGGCTGTCGTCGAGCAGGGTGCGGAAGTTGTCCAGCCCGGTGAAGGAGAAGCCGCCGATGCCGGACCAGTCGGTGAAGGCGTACATCACCCCGGCGAGGCTGGGGTACAGGACGACGGCGCCGTACACGACGAGCGCCGGGAGCACGGAGATCCACGGTGGGGTGGTGTGATCGCGGTACCGGAGGCGGCGGACCGGGCCGTCGGGCGGGCCCGTGACCTTGCCGCCCGTGCCGGGGACCGGCCTCTCGGAGGTCGTCGTCACGACTTCTTCCCGTAGGCCTCGTCCATCTGCCCCAGCGCGCCGTCGACATCCGTCCTGCCCGCGAGCAGATTCTGCACGGCGGCGAAATGGGCCGGCTGGACCTCGGCGTTGGGCCAGCTCTGGTCCATGAACGGGACGGCCCGGTTGTCGTCGATGACGGGCAGGAAGCCGTCGAGGACGGGGTCGATCCTGGTGGACGCGTCGCGCTTGAACGGGATCGCGGCAACGGACTGCGCCCAGCGGTCGACGTTCTTCTGTTCCCCGAGGAATTCGATGAAGTCCTTGGCCCCGGCCGCCTTCTTGGACCGCGCGGAGACACCGAGACCGACGACGATGCCGGCCGGGATCCACAGACGCGCCGCGTCGTCACCGCCGGGGAACGGGAACATGCCGAGGTCGTCCGGTGTCGCGGTGGCCTGCCGGAAGTTGGCGAGCACGGCGGAGACCTGGACGGCCATGGCCGCCTTGCCGCTCGCGACCATCGAGGTCTGTTGCTCGTACGTCGTCCCGTTGGGGTTGTCATTGAAGAAGCCCCGGCGCTGCAACTCCTTGTACTTGCCCATCGCGTCGGCCCACCCGGAGCCGCGGAAATGCGCCTTTCCCGCGGCCATCTCGGCGTCGAAGCCGGGGTTCTCGGCGTAGACCGCGTTGGGCACCAGTGCGTAGGTGATCAGCTGGGTGACCCAGGGAGTCTGCGTGCCGAGCGCGATCGGGATCACGCCCTTGGCCTTCAACCTGGCGCAGACGTCGAGGAGTTCGCCCCATGTACCGGGCGGCTTCACCCCGGCCGCGGCGAAGGCCTTCTTGTTGTAGATGGCGCCGATGACGCTGCTGCCCGCCGAATACAGATACGTCTTGCCCCGGTACCGGTACGCCGGATGGAAGTTCGCCGGGACCTCCCTGGTCCACGGCTGGTCGCTGAGGTCGGCGAGCAGCCCGGCCTTGGCCAGCTCGACCATGGACATGGCACTGCCGCTGCCCGGATAGAGCACATGCACATCGGGGGCGTTGCCTCCGGCGAGCTGGGTGCGCACCACCGTCTGTACCTGGTCCGTGGGTGCGAAGGAGGTGGAGAACCCGTCACCGGGACGGGACTTGCGGTACAGCCCGACGAGCTCCTCGATCGGCTTCTGCTGGTCGGCGACGCCGACGATGCGCAGCTTGCCGGAGGCTCCACTCGAATCGGAGCAGGCCGTCAGCGCGGGGGGAAGGGTGGCGAGTGCGGCGACACCGCCCCCGATCCGGAGGAATCCCCGGCGTCCGACCGTGCTCCGGCCCGGTCGGCTGTGAGAACCCGTCGTCATGGTGTGTCCTCCTCGTGCGAACGGGCGAACGATGGTTTCGCCGCCGGTCCTGGTGTACGTGGGCTCGGGGTGGGCGACGGTCGAAGACAATCCGCGTGCGGCGTACCGGCAGGGCCGCCGACGGGCGGCCAGGCCGCGGTGAAGCGGTAGACGCCCGAGGACACGCGGTAGAGAACGTGGTCGGGGCGGGTCGCGATCAACGTGACGTGGGGGTCGTCGGGGCTCGGGACCGCCCCCGATTCACGGACCGAGCAGGGGTCGGTGGTCGGCACGTGCACGTCGGCCACGGCGCCGGGCGGGACCCGTACACGCAGGGCGAGCCGGCCGCCGTTCCTCTCCCAGGCCACCTCGACGGTGCCGCGGACCGATACGTGGCGGGCGCTCGCGTGCCGCAGGGAGCCGGGGCGGGGCCGTACCCGCAGATGACGGTATCCGGTGGAGTCCGGTACCTGGTCGAGGCCCGCGACACCGCGGTAGAGGAATTCGCCGATCGAGCCGAGCGCGTAGTGGTTGAAGGAGTTCATCGACGGAGCACGGAACCCCGCCTCGGGTGTCCACCCGTCCCAGCGTTCCCAGATCGTGGTGGCGCCGTGCCGCAGCGGGAACCGCCACGACGGGACTTCGTCGCGGCGCAGGAGAGCGTGGGCGAGATCGGCCCGGCCGTGCGCGTCGAGGACGGGCGCGGCGAGCGCGACCCCGAGAAAGCCGGTGAGCAGGGCGGGACCGGCCGACTCGACGAGTTCGGCGAGGCGGCGCGCGGCGGGGTCCACCAGCTCCGCGGGCAGCAACTCGAAGCCCAGTGCGAGGAGATAGCCGCTCTGGGTGTCTCCTGCCACGCGCACGGCGGGGAGCCCGTCGGCGCCCTCGTCGACGGTGACGAACTGCTCGGTGAACGCGCGGCGGATGTCGTCGGCCAGCCGGTGGTAGTGGTTCGCGGCCTCGTTCCGCCCCAGGACGTCGGCCGCCCGCGCCGTGAGGCGGGCACTGTGCGCGAAGTAGGCCGTGGCGACGACGTCGCGCGGGGTGGGAGTGCCGGGGGCGAGCCAGTCGGAGAAGTGCGGACCCACCCGCCTGCGCCAGACCAGATCCGAGTTGTGACGGTGAATCAGATCGACCCAGGCGCACATGCCGACCAGCGCCCGTTCGAGGAACCGCGGGTCGTCGTAGGTGCGGTAGAGGTGCCACGGGATGATCACACCCGCGTCGCCCCAGCCGGGCGCTCCCTCGTCGGCGACCCCCACGAGGCGCGGGGCGACATTGGTGAAGCCGCCGTCGGGCGTACGGGCGTCATCGACATCGCGCAGCCACTTCGTGAAGAACGCGGCGACGTCGGCGTTCAGCGCGGCCGTCGGCAGGAACACCTGCGCGTCGGCCAGCCAGCCGAGCCGCTCGTCACGTTGTGGACAGTCCGTGGGCACACTGACGAAGTTCGAGCGCTGCCCCCACGCCACACAGTCGTGGAGTCGTCGGAGCTCCGCGTCCGAGCAGTCGAACTCCCCGGCCCACGGGGTGTCGCTGTGCAGTGCCACGGCGACGACATCGGACTCGGTCAGCTCGGGGACGCCACTGATCTCGGCATATCGGAAGCCGTGATACGTGAAGCGCGGTTCGAACACGATGTCGCGGCGTCCGTCCCCGACGAGCACATCGGTCGCGGCGGCGGTGCGCAGATTGGCCGTGTACAGACGGTGCGAGGCGTCCAGCACCTCGGCGTGCCGGATGACCACCCGGGCCCCGGGGGCCAGCCCGGCGATCCGCAGCCGCACCCGTCCGGCGAGATTCTGGCCGAAGTCGACGAGATGGATGTCCGCTGACGTCCGGGTGACCGAGCACGGGCGCAGCTCGGCCATCGCCCGGACGGGCTCGTCCGCGGACGCCACGAGCAACCGGTGATCGGTGTCCGTGATCAGGGCCGGGGACCATCCGGAGTCGTCGAACCCGGGCAGCTCCCAGCCGTCGGCCGCGTTCCGCAGGTCATGGCACTCGCCCATCAGCAGATCCGCGTGACGGACGACTCCCGTGCCGGTGCGCCAGCTGTCGTCGGTGACGATCGCGGTACTGCGGCCGTCCGGACCGGTGAGGTGGAGTTCGGCCAGGAACTGCGGGAACGAGCCGTAGTGGGCTCCGGCCCTGCGCGGTTCGAAGCCCACGAATCCGCTCCACCAACCGTCGGCGAGGGTCGCGGCGAGAACGTTCTCCCCGTCACGCAGCAACTCGCCCACGTCGTACGTCTGGTACTGGACGCGTCTGCGGTAGTCGGTCCATCCGGGCGCGAGTTCGGCGTCACCGACCCGAACGCCGTTGAGCCGGACCTCGTACAGGCCGCGCGCACTGACATGGAGCCGGGCGCGTGTGCCGGGCGATCCGGTGAAGGCGCGTCGCAGCACGGGGCACGGGGAGAGCCCGTGGTCGTCGAGGGCGAACTCGCCCTCGGTGGGGGCGTCCATGACGTCGATCCGACGCGGGTCGTGAGTGATCCACGACGCCCGCCATGCCCCCACGTCGGTGAAGGCGGTCTCGAACCAGGACGTCGCCTCGGTGGGCGCGCAGGGCCCGCCCGGCCAGACGGAGACCCGCCAGTGATAGCGCGTGCGGCCCCGGAGCGCGGGGCCGGCGTACTGGACGGCGATCGCGCCGGGATCGGACACTCGTCCCGTGTCCCAGAGGAGTCGACCGCCTTCGTCCAGGTCCTCGGGGCGCTCGGCGACACGGACCCGATAGGCCACGGGGTCGTCCCCGCGGTGCGCGGAGGCCAGCCGCCAGGAGAGCCGGGGCGCGGGTTCGTCGATCCCGAGCGGGGTGGCGCGGTGCTCGCACCGCAGGCCGAACGGCCGCAGCGCCCGGTCTTCGGGAGTGTCGGTCGCTGTGCCCCCGGCGGGGCCGGGGGCGGGCACCTCCGCCGCCGAGGAACCGGACACGAGCACGTCCTTCCGTCGCACCGATTTTCCTCATGTGAAATCTAACGTTAATTCTGTGGCGTGGAGACTATGAGCCCCCCTCAGGGGTGTCAAGGGTGTTGCCGAACCCTCCCTCGGTCGCCCCGGAGAAGGGGCGATGTATCCCCAACTAACCGCTGTGAACGGCAATGTGACCACCCGTGCGTGGTCTTGTGGGGTGTTGTTCCCCTGTGATATTCAGCCTGTGATTACCACATGGGCGGACGTGAAATCACGTGCCGATCCCACCTCGTACCGGACGGGATCCCGCCCGACGAAGGGACGAGTCTCATGTCAATGAACAGTGGGCCAGGCGGCGCCGGAGGGTTCAAGAGACGGGCGATGCTCGGTGGGACGGTCGGAATGGCGCTTGCCGCGGCCGGACTGTCGGCGGGCAGCGCCTGGGGCGACACGCCCTTCCACGAGGATCCGTTCACCCTGGGAGTCGCCTCCGGCGATCCCTGGCCCGACGGATTCGTGCTGTGGACCCGCCTCGCGCCCCAGCCCCTGGCTCCCGACGGCGCCGGAGGCATGCCGCCGTACTCCGTCGACGTCCAGTGGGAGGTCGCCCGCGACGAACGCTTCCGGTCCGTCGTACGCCGGGGCCGCACCCGCGCGGTGCCCGAGCTCGCCCACTCCGTCCACGTCGAGGTCTCCGGACTCCAGCCGGGCCGGCACTACTACTACCGCTTCCGCGCCGGCGGCGTGCACAGCCCCGTCGGCCGCACCCGCACCGCACCCCCGCCGCACAGCCGTCCCAAGGAGCTCGACTTCGCCTTCGTCTCCTGCCAGGCGTGGTTCGAAGGCTTCTACACGGCCTACCGGCACCTCGCCGAGGAGGACGTCGACCTGGTCCTGCATCTGGGCGACTACATCTACGAGAACGCCATCGACGCCATGGGCGGTGTACGCAACGTCCCCGTCGCCGCCGAACTGCGCCCCGAGCCGATGGACCTCGTCCAGTACCGCAACCGTCACGCCCTGCACCGCTTCGACCCCGATCTCATCGCCGCCCACCGGGTCCACCCGTTCGCCGTCGTCTGGGACGACCACGAGGTCGAGGACAACTGGGCACGCGACAGGTCCAAGGCCGACAACGAACCCGACCAGGACCCGGCGGTCTTCCGGCAACGTGCCGCGGCCGCCTTCCAGGCTTACTACGAACACCTGCCGCTGCGACTGCCGAACAGACCGAACGGCTTCGAGGCACGGATGTACCGCCGTCTTCGCTACGGCCGCACGGCCACGTTCCACATCCTCGACACGAGACTCTTCCGCGACGACCAGCCCTGCGGCGACGGAACGAAGAGCGGCTGCGACGAACGGCTCGAACCCGGCCGCACGATCCTCGGCCCCGAGCAGGAGCGGTGGCTCTACAACGGCCTCGGACGTTCGGACACGACCTGGAACATGATCTCCCAGCAGATTCCCGTGACCCAGGTCGACACCGACCCCGGACCCGGTCAGGCCTTCGTGATGGACTTCTGGGACGGCTACGTGGACGCGCGCCGAAGGCTGTTCAAGGAGATCACCGACCGCAGCGTGAGCAACCCCGTCGTTCTCACCGGTGACATGCACCGCCACCTCGCCGCCGATCTCAAACAGGACTTCGACGACCCCGGATCGCCCACGCTCGGCGTCGAGTTCGTCGGCTCGTCCATCTCCACCACGAAGGACGGGATGGACCTGGACCCCTCCGGCGCCCGACTGCTCGCGGCCAACGAGCACATCAAGTTCACCAACTTCCAGCGCGGCTACGTACGTTGCTCGCTGACCCAGGAGCGCTGCCGTGCGGACTTCCGGGTGCTTCCGTACGTCACCACCCCAGGAGCCCCCGTGTCGACCCGTACCTCGCTCGTGACCGAGGCGGGGCGGCCCGGCATCCAGCCCGCCTGAGACATACCGGTCGCGGGGGGGCGGGGGGGGGGGCGGCGGGGCCCCCCCCCCGCGTCCGGGGCTCGGCCCGGCGGCGGTACCCGCCCGGCTACCGTGCCGGTTCGG
>NZ_JBIWOS010000009.1:0-135100 GCF_044767885.1 Streptomyces sp. NPDC101194 | reverse complement strand
ACCCGCGCGGCCCCCCCCCCCGGGGGGCCCCCCCCCCCCCCCCCCCCCCCCCCCCCCCCCCCCCCCCCGGGGGGGGCGCCCCCCCCCCCCCCCGGGCCGGGCCCCGTCGCCGTCCGCCCGGACGACGACGGGGGAACCGGTCAGGGAGCGGTGCCCCAGGTGAGGGTTCCGGCCGTGTAGACGGCGACCTTCGAGGCGTCGGCGTAGGCGGTGTTGGTGGCGTGGCTGTGGTCGTCGGTCTCGTCGAAGTTCGACCAGTCGCTCTTGTTGAGCCGCAGCTGGATCTCCCCGGTCGAGGCGCCCGCGGCCAGACTGCCGCCGCCGAAGCCGACCTCCAGGTAGTGACTGGCCCCCGGGGCCGTACTGCCCGAGGAGGACACGCCGTGGGTCACATTGCCGCAGCCGAGCACCGCGTAGTCGCAGGCGGTGCCGAAGGTGCTCGCACCGGCCTCGGGCGTGAACCAGTACCGCACCTTCACCGTCGACAGATCCACCGCGCCCGTCCCGGTGTTGACCAGCTGCAGACCCATCCGGATCTGGTTGTCGGTGGCCGAGGAGTCGGTGTTCTTGTACTGGACCTTGAGCGTGCCGCCGCCGGTGGAGCCGCCCTGGTCGGTCGTGGCCGAGACCGCCGCGGAGTCCGCAGAGACATTACCGGCCGCGTCCCGGGCCCTGACCGTGTAGGTGTACGCGGTCGAAGCCGTCAGGCCCGTGTCCGTGTAGGACGTCGACGCGGAGGAGCCCACCCGGACCCCCGCGCGGTAGACGTCGTACGCGGTCACACCGATGTTGTCGGTCGACGCCGTCCAGGACAGCGAGACACTGCCACTCGTCCTGCCCGTGACCTTCAGACCCGTGGGTGCCGTCGGCGCCTGGGTGTCGTCGCCACCGCCGCCGCTCAGCGGCGGGTAGGCGTTGCGCACCAGTTCCTGGAACTGCGCGGAGAACCAGTGTCCCGCGAGCGGGGAGTTCGGCAAAGCGCCGGTCAGGTTGTTGCCGTTGCGGCCGTTACCGGTGTACGTGGGGTCGCACATCCGGTCGAAGCCCTTGCCCTCGTCGTTGTCGACGGGCTGGCTGTTGCCGTCCGACTCGCCCGGGGGCTTCGCCCAGACATAGGCGTCGATACCGGGTTCGGGGGCGCTGGTCGGACGCTCGCCGAGGCCCGCGCCGCTCTGGTTGCACCAGTTGCCCGCGTGGATGCGCCGGTCCACGCGGCCCCCGTTGACATAGTCGTCCACGCCGGTCAGCGGACCCGCACCGGTGGGCCGGGCGGAACCGCCCCAGCCGTTGCGGGCGGTGTCGATCAGCATGCCGATGTCGGAGGCGAATCCCTGGCTCACCAATTCCGTGCGCAGCGCCTGCGCGAAGGAGAGCTCATCGACGTAGTAGTTCCAGTCCACCCACTTGGACTGGCGCACCGTGGTGCCGTTCACCGTGTCGGTGACCTTGAAGTACGGCTCCTTCAGAGCCGAGTAGTTGGCCGTGTTCACGATGAAGCCCTGGACATCGGCGACGGTGGCGCCCTCCGATGTCGCGGCCTTCTTGAACTCCTGGGCCGCCGGGACGAAGTTGGAGTCCCAGCCCAGCCAGCCGTGGTGGGCGGCGTCGATGTAGTTGTAGACGTTGGGAAGGGCACCGAGGGCGTGCAGGGCGTAGCCGACGCCCTTCTCGTAGTTGCCGTTCGCCTTCATCGTCGCGCACGCCTCGGTCGATCCGGCCGTCCCGCCCGCGTTGGTGACCAGGTTCGGCAGCGAGTCCGGCTCGATGACGGTGACGATGCGCAGACTCGCGTAGGCCGGGTCGGCGAGGATCGCGGCGATGGGGTCGATGTACTCGGTCCTGTACCGGCCGAGTTCGGTGGGGCCGAGCTCACCGTTGGAGGCCAGTGCGGCACAATCCCGCCCCGGCAGGTCGTAGATGACCACCTGGAAGAGGTTCGCGCCCTGATCCAGGGCTGTGTCGAGGTGCTCGCGCAGGCCCATCGCGTCGCCCGCGCCCTCGATCGCCGCGATGCGGTCCATCCAGACGAAGGAGGGCTCGTCGGCGATCACGCTGCCGCCCGGTTCGGCCGCCGCCTTGGCGGACCAGTCGGGGTTCACGTACGCGGTGGCGCCCACGTACGGGTTGTCGACCCGGGCTGCGGCCGACGCCGGCGAGGGTATGGCCACCGCCAGCGCCGCGCCCATCGCCAGGGCGGAGAGTGCGGCCAGTTTTCGGCGTACTCCGTGCAGGGTGGTGCCTCTGATTCTCATTGCGGCTCCGTGCTCCTCTCGTACGCCTGCGGAGGTGCCCCGCAGGCGGGTTCGTGGGGGTGTTGCGCGGGGCGGCGGCCCGGTCGGGGCGCGATGCCCGCCGCCGGGTCCACGGCGACGCGAACGGTGCGCCTCGGTGCGCCGGTCCCGGGGCGGCCGCTCACGGCTCGACGCCCCGGGCAGGGCGCCACCGAGGTACGCCGCGGCCTTCGAGGCGTCGGCGCAGGCGGTGCTGGTGGCGTGGCACCGCGGGTCGGCCCGGCGCGGCGGCGGCGGCGCCCTGGGACAGGCCCATGGCGAGCGGGCCACCCCCCAAGGCGCTGTTGAACGTTCCATGAGATGTCGACACAAATCCTCCAGTGGCGGGTGTCGTGGGGGAGGGGCGGGGCGGAGGAGGGCGTGGCGCGGTGGTGCGGAGCGGAGTCGGGCGGCGTGCGGGGCCCGATGCCGTGGGAGCGGTTCACCGTCGAGGTGTGCGACGGCCGTTGTGTGCAAGTCTTGATTGTGGGAGCGCTCCCAAGGTGGCGTGGTGATGCGCACCTGTCAAGAGTCAAATCACAACTGCTTCATGGGTTCGGGAGCGTGGAGACCCGGTGGGGGACCAGCCCCCCGGCGCACAACCGCAGATGGGGAAGGTACGCCGGGGGCCGGCCCCCGTGTTGCGTCCGTGCGGGGGCAGTCGGGCGTCACCGGACGACGAGTGAACCCTTCATGTACGGGTGAATGGTGCAGATGTACGGGTACGTTCCGGCCTTGGCCGGTGCGGTGAAGGTGACCGTCCTCCCCGGCGCGACATCGCCGGTGCCGAATGCGGCACTGCCGGTGGCGGTCACGTTGTGGGGCGCGGCGTCCTCGTTGACCACGGTGATCAGCGCCCCCGGGGCGACCGTCAGCAGGGCCGGCTCGAACGTGAAGTCCTTGATCGTGATCAGCACCTTGCCGACCGGGGACGCCGAGCGGGGCGGAGCGGCCGAGCGGGCGACGGACGGTGCGGCACTGGAGGGCGTCGAACTGCCGCCCCCGTTCGAACAGCCGGTGAGGGGGGTCGCGCAGATGATCGTGGCGGCCACGACGACACGGACCCGGCCGTGCGTGAGCGGAGTGTGCACGGCGTCAGTACCCGCCGCCGGTCGGCCGGGCAGCGCCCGGCTTCGGTGAACCGGCCACGCCGGTGATCCTGTTGCCGGACGGGTCGAGCACGTACCACTTCGCGCCGGAGTCGTTCACGCCCTGGCCCTTGGTGTCACCGGCGACTCTGTCGTCCGCGAAGTAGTACAACGGGTGCCCGTTGTACGTGACCTGTCTGCTGCCGTCGTCACGTTTCGTCGTTCCCAGCAGACCGGCCTTCAGGCCCTTGCCGGCGACCGGTTCGCCGCTGACGATCAGGGGCGGCCACTCCTTGGCGCAGGCGCCCGAACAGTTCGACCGGGATGTGGTGTCGGCCGCAAAGAGGTAGAGGGTCCGACCCTTCCCGTCGACCAGGATGGTCCCGAGCGGGGTGGACGCGGTGGCCACGGTTCCCGGGGCGGAGACCGATTGCGACGGGGCGGAGGGGCTTCCCGCTGCCGCCGGTCTGCTCGCGGCGGCGGGTTCCGACGCCGACGGCTTCGTACCGCCGCTGTTCGAGCAACCGCCGACCACGGCGACGAACAGGCCCATCACGATCACGGCGACGGCCGGCCTGACATGGTTCCCCATCACACGAGCTCCTCGGTTCCGGCCGCCGTTCCGGCGGCACCTCGGCCGAACGTTAGGGGCCGCACGGCAGGAGGAACGGCAGGCGCTCGGGGGGACCCGCCGGTCGAATCCGTCCGGGTGCAGCACTTTCTCCGGGCGGTACTCCAGCCGGACCCGCCGACGGCCCCGGACCGTGGGACCGGCGGCGCGGCTCCTTGCCCGGCGCGGACTTCCGGGATCACCTTGCGGGGGTCCCGAAGGCGGGATCCCGGGGCCGGGACGGGTGGCCGGGACGCGCCCGGCCCGAGCCCGGACCACCCGGACCCCCGAGACACAGGAGATCCCCGATGCGCCTGCGCGCGAGCCTTGCCGTCGCTGCCGTGCTCACCCTGACCACCGCGGTGCCCGCCGCGGCTGCCCGGTCCGAGGAACCCGTGCCGGACCGCAGCCTCTTCCTCACGGTCTCGGGCAGCGAGAACACCTGGATCCGTGGTGTCGCGCTGTCCTGCCCACCCGCTCCGGACGCGCGCCATCCCCACGCGGCAACCGCCTGCGCGGCGCTCGTTGCGGCGGCCGGCGACCTGGACCGCCTGCCCGGCGAACCGCACCTGTGCACCAAGGAGTACGCCCCGGTGACGGTCATGGCCATCGGCACGTGGGACGGGCGCCCCGTCACCTGGCGCAAGACGTTCCCCAGCGCCTGCGAGGCGGACACGCTCACCGGTCCGGTCTTCCGCTTCTGACCCCGGTCGTCCCGAGCCGGGTGGGAGGCCCGGCTCAGGACTCGCGCGTCGCGGCCATTGCGAGGGTGATCAGACCGAGCACCACCCACCCGAACCAGAGCCAGCCGCTGCTGCCCAGTGCCACCGTGTAGCAGGTGACCACGACCAGGGCCACCACGGTGATCATTCCCATGGTCTTCGTGGATCCGGACATGCCCGCACCCTCCTCGTCGGCCACGCGGCCGTGGATGCCATCGTCACCCGGGAGGCGTGCCCACCGCTACTGCCCGCGCGCCTGCAACGAGGCGAGATAGGCGTTGTACGCCTGCAGCTCCTGGTCCCCGTTCCGGTCGGCCGCCCGGTCGGAGCGCTTCGCCGTCCGCTGCTCGGAGCGGTACCACTGGAAGACCAGCGCGATCAGTACCAGCACCGACGGGATCTCGCTGAAGGCCCAGGCGATGCCGCCCGCCCAGTTCTGATCGCTCAGCGCGTCGATGCCGAGCGAGGCCGGCGGATGCTTGTACGTCTCCACCATCGGCGTCGACGCCATCATGAGCGCGATACCGAAGAAGGCATGGAACGGCATCCCGGCGAACAGCTCCAGCATCCGCATGACATAGCCGGGCCGGTGCGGCCCCGGGTCGACGCCCATGATCGGCCAGAAGAACACCAGGCCGACCGCGAGGAAGTGCACCATCATCGCGATGTGCCCGGTCTTCGAACCCATCAGGAAGTCGAAGAGCGGGGTGAAGTACAGCGCGTACAGGCTGGCGATGAAGATCGGGATCGTGAAGACCGGATGCGTGATGACCCTCATGTAGCGGCTGTGCAGCAGCATGAGCAGCAGCTCGCGCGGGCCGGTCCGGCCACGCCCCGCGACCGGGAGCGCGCGCAGCGCCAGCGTCACCGGAGCACCCAGCAGCAGCAGGATCGGTGACAGCATGCTGATCACCATGTGCTGCACCATGTGCACGCTGAACATGACCATGCCGTAGTCATTGAGCTTGGTGCACATCACCAGGGCGATGCTCAGCACACCGATGACGAAGAAGACGGTCCGGCCGACCGGCCAGCCGTCCCCGCGCCTGCGCAGACGCAGCACGGCGTACCCGTACAACCCGATGGCGAGGACGCAGCCGATGAGGAAGAACGGGTCCGCGGAGAACTGGAGCCCACGTCCCAGCGTGAACGGCGGCATGTCCATGTTCATGCCGTGCCCGCTGTGATCCATCTGTTCACTCCTGCTGGGGACATCCCCGTTTCGTGCCGGTTGTCCCGACCAGACTAGAACCGCCCCCGGCCGCAGTTGCGGCCGGGGGCGGTTCGTGGGACAGGGGTGTCGCTCAGAGCACGCACTCCGCCTCGGCGTACCGCTCGGCCGGGACCGTCTTCAGGGTCTCCACGGCCCGGCTCAGCGGAACCATCTCGATGTCCGTGCCGCGCAGCGCCGTCATCATGCCGAACTCGCCTCGGTGCGCGGCCTCCACCGCGTGCCAGCCGAAGCGGGTGGCGAGCACACGGTCGTACGCGGTCGGGGTGCCGCCGCGCTGCACATGACCGAGGATCACCGGGCGGGCCTCCTTGCCGAGGCGCTGCTCCAACTCGGTGGAGAGCTGTGTCGCCACGCCGGCGAAGCGCTCGTGGCCGTAGATGTCCTTGGTGCCCTGCTCGAACTGCATGGAGCCCTCGCGCGGCTTGGCGCCCTCGGCGACGACGACGATCGCGAACTTCTTGCCGGCCGAGAATCGCCTGCCGACCAATTCGGTCAGCTCGTCGATGTCGAAGGGGCGCTCCGGCACGACGATGGCGTGCGCCCCGGCGGCCATGCCCGAGTGCAGGGCGATCCAGCCGGTGTGGCGGCCCATGACCTCGACGATCAGCACCCGCTGGTGCGATTCGGCGGTCGTCTTCAGCCGGTCGAGTGCCTCGGTGGCGACGCCGACGGCGGTGTCGAAGCCGAAGGTCACGTCGGTGGAGGCGATGTCGTTGTCGATCGTCTTCGGCACCCCGACGATCGGCAGGCCCGCCTCCGAGAGCAGATTGGCCGCCTTCAGCGTGCCCTCGCCGCCGATCGGGATGATCACGTCGAGACCGAGGTCGGCGACATGGCCCCTGGCCTGTTCGACGCCGCCCCGCAGATGGGCGGGCTGGACCCGGGAGGAGCCGAGGATCGTACCGCCGCGGGCGAGGATGCCGCCGACCGCGTCGAGGTCGAGCTTGCGGTAGTCGCAGTCGAGGAGCCCCTTCCACCCGTCGTGGAAGCCGATGACCTCGTCGCCGTGGTCGACCACCGCGCGATGCACGACGGAGCGGATGACGGCGTTGAGGCCGGGGCAGTCGCCGCCGGAGGTGAGCACACCAATTCGCATTGCCCGGGAAACCTTTGCAACGTGGGCCGACGACCGGACCACGTCGTCCGGTTGGTTCCCCGCCACCCTACCGGCGCAGGGTGGCGGGACCGAACCGGCCGTCCGCCTGCTGGACGCCGCTCAGCTGAGCGAAATACGCCTCATCAGGCGGGCTGGGTCGCCGAGGCGATGCGCTCGGCGCGCAGTGCCTCGTACCAGCGGTCGTCCGTCGGGGGCAGTGCGTTGACATCGAGCGCCAGCTTCAGCAGCAGATCCGCGATCAGCGGGTTGCGTGCCATCACGGGCCCGTGCATGTACGTGCCGAAGACGGTGTCGTTGTACGCGCCCTCGGTGCCGTCGCCGGTGCCGTTGCCCCGGCCGAGCTGTACCCGGGCGAACGGCCGTGCCGTCGGGCCGAGATGGGTGACGCCCTGATGGTTCTCGAAACCGGTCAGCGGCGGCAGGCCGAGGTGTGGGTCGATGTCGGCCAGTACGTCACCGACGCACCGGGCACCCTCCCCGCGGGTGGAGACCACGTCGAGCAGCCCGAGACCGGGCTCGCGCTCCCCGAGGTCGTTGATGAACTCGTGGCCGAGGATCTGGTACCCGGCGCAGACCGAGAAGATGATCGCGCCGTTGGACGCGGCCCGGCTGAGCCCGCCGTCGCGGCGCAGCCGCTCCGCGGCGAGGCGCTGCGGCCGGTCCTCACCGCCGCCGATCAGATAGATGTCGCCGGACGTCGGTACCGGCTGGTCGCTGCGGACGTCGACGCGCTGCACGTCGAGACCGCGCTGCCGGGCCCGGCGCTCCACCACGAGCGCGTTGCCCTGGTCGCCGTAGGTGCTGAGCAGGTCGGGGTAGACCCAGACCAGACGCAGACCGTTGTTGCTCATGCTTCGTCCTCTCCGGAGGCGGCCGGGGCCGGGTTCAGTTGCCGACACGACGGCGCAGGTCCTGGAAGGCGGTGTAGTTGGCGATGACCTCGATACGGCCGGGCGGTGCCTGCTGAACGGCCTCGTCGAGGTTCTCGCAGACCCGGAAGTCGAGACCGGCCACCTCGAGACGGACCGCGAGGTCCAGCTTGCGGTCACCGAGCACGAAGATCGGGTGACCGGCCAGCTGGGTGTAGTCCACGTCCCACAGCCAGGACGTGTCCGTGCCGTCGGCGCCACGGGCGTTGACGGAGAGGATCACCGGGGTGGGCGGCGGGTCGATCAGGGAGAACGTTTCCAGCCAGCCCGCAGGGTTCTTCGCCAGCAGCAGCCGCAGCTCACGGCCGAGGAATCCGACCACGTCGTAGCGGCCCGCGACGGCCTGCACCTGATACATGCGCTCCAACGCCACCTGCGGCGGCACGCCGAAGACGGCGGCCACGGCGGCGGAGCTGGTGGCGTTGGCCTTGTTGGCGCGGCCGGGCAGCTGGAGATGGATCGGCCACGCCGAACCGTGCGGGTCCAGTACGTAGTCGCCGTGCAGCACCCAGCTGGGGGCGGGGCGACGGAATCCGCACTCGCCGCAGAACCAGTCGTCGCCGGGGCGCTGCATCACACCGCCGCACGACGGGCAGGACCAGGCGTCGTCCTTCCACGCCTGGCCGGCCGCCACCCACACCACATTGGGGGAGGAGGACGCCGCCCACACGATCAGCGGATCGTCGGCGTTCGCGACGATCACGGCCTTCGAGCCGGACAGCCCCTCACGCCACTTCTCCGCGAGCATCCGGGTCTCCGCGGCGCGGTCCAGCTGGTCGCGGGAGAGGTTGAGCAGCGCGATCACCTTGGGCGTCGTGTCGCGTGCGACCCCGGCGAGATACTTCTCGTCCACCTCTATGACGCCGTACTTCGCGTCCGAGCCGCCCGCCAGTGCCGAGGTGATGCCCGCCGGCATGTTCGCGCCGAGCGCGTTCGACACGACCGGGCCCGCGGCCCGCAGCGCCTCGGCGATCAGCCGCGTCGTCGTCGTCTTGCCGTTCGTCGCCGACACGAGGATCACGTCCAGGTGCTGCGCCAGCCGCCCCAGCAGGTCGGGGTCGAGCTTGAGCGCCACCCGGCCGCCGATCACCGATCCGCTGCCGCGCCCCGCGGCGCGCGACACCGCCGCCGCGGCCTTACCCGCCGTCACGGCCAGCTTGGCCCGCGGCGACAACGGCTCCGTGTTGCCTGCCATCGTCCTAGATCCTCCTTGCATCGGTCCACGCCCAGCCTATCGATGTCCTGCACGGTGACCGCACGGCGGCACCGTCGGGAACGCGGAGGCGACGCGGAACGTACGATTGCCGCCATGCGAAACCGCCCGATCCCCGGCAGTTCCGGACTGATTCGTGCCATGAGTCTGCTCGGTGATCCGGTGCTGCGCGATGCCTGCGAACCCGTCACGGACTTCGGTCCCTCGCTCGCCCGCCTCGTCGAGGACATGTACGCCACCATGTACGCGGCCCACGGGGTCGGGCTCGCGGCCAATCAGGTCGGCGTTCCGTTGCGGGTGTTCGTCTACGACTGTCCGGACGACGACGACGTCCGGCATCTCGGACATCTCGTCAATCCGAAGCTGGTCGAGGCGGACGGCATCACCGTGCGCGGCCCGGAGGGCTGTCTCTCGCTGCCCGGCATCGAGGCCGGCACCCCGCGCTTCGACCGCGCCGTCGTCGAGGGCGTGAACGTGGCGGGCGAGCCCGTGCGGGTCACCGGGACCGGCTTCTTCGCCCGTTGCCTGCAGCACGAGTGCGACCACCTCGAAGGTACGGTCTACACGGACCGGCTGACCGGGCTGCGCCGGGCGAGAGCTCTGCGCGCGGTCCGCCGGGCGCCCTGGGCCCCCGGCCGCTGACCGCAACACTCCCTCAGAACCCGGGGCCCCCGGGTCGGTCGCCGACGGCGGCCAGCCTGCCCCACAGCAGATCCGCCAGGCTGCGCACCAACTGCTCGCGCGAACAAGGGCGTTCACCCAGCCACCAGTCACCTGCGGCATGCATCATGCCGACGATGCCATGGCCCCAGATGCGGGCCATCGCCTCGCTGTCGGGACCCAGGTCCACCCGCTCGGCGATCACCATGGCGAGCTCCTCGCCGAGCCGCCGCAGCAGCGGCGCGGAGTGCCGGCCGACATCGAAGCCCTGCTCGTTCGACGGGGCCGAGTCGTCGGACGGGTGCATCAGGAAGCGGTAGACCTGAGGCCGGGCCTCGATCGCCGCGAGATAGGTGTCGAGCGTGGACTCCACACGTCTGCGGCGCTCGGCAGGTGCGTCGAGCGCGGCCCGCAGGGCGATCAGGAGGGCGTCCGTGTGGCGCTTGGCCAGAGCGCGGTAGAGGCCGCCCTTGTCGCCGAAGTGCCGGTAGAGGATGGGTTTGGTGATTCCGGCCTCCGCCGCGATGGCGTTCATGGAGGCACCCGGCCCGTCCCTGAGCACCACGCGGTCGGCGGCCTCCAGCAGCTCGCGGCGGCGACTCTCGGCCGCTGTCCGCTGCCGCTCGGCCTGTCGTGTGGTCTCCATGTCGCCCTCTCCCCGCCCCTGGCCGTGCACATTGCGTCCTGCCTGCGCAACGTAACACCCTGCCCTGCGGTGCGCGGATCGGCACCTGGGCGGTTGACATGGGCTACTTGTCGGTAACAGACTGCTGTTACCGCAAGTAACGAGTGGTTTTTCAAGGCAGTACGTGGAGGGGAACATGGCCGAGTTCACGCTTGAACTCAACGACGACCAGAAGCAGGTCCGTGACTGGCTTCACGGCTTCGCCGCGGATGTGATCCGCCCGGCGGCCTCTGAGTGGGACGAGCGTGAGGAGACACCCTGGCCGGTCATTCAGGAGGCGGCCAAGGTCGGCATCTACTCCCTCGACTTCTACGCCCAGCAGTTCTTCGACCCGACGGGCCTCGGCATCCCGATGGCGATGGAGGAGCTCTTCTGGGGCGACGCGGGCATCGCCCTGTCGATCGTCGGTACGGGCCTGGCGGCCGTGGGCGTCCTCGCCAACGGCACCGAGGAGCAGATCGGCACCTGGATCCCGCAGATGTACGGCGACGCGGACGATGTCAAGGTCGCGGCCTTCTGCTCCTCCGAGCCGGACGCGGGCTCCGACGTCGCCTCGATGCGCACCCGCGCGGTGTACGACCAGGCGAAGGACGAGTGGGTGCTGAACGGCACGAAGACCTGGGCGACCAACGGCGGCATCGCCAACGTCCATGTCGTGGTCGCCGTGGTCGACCCCGAGCTCGGCTCCAAGGGGCACGCCTCCTTCATCGTGCCGCCGAACACCCCCGGTCTCTCCCAGGGGCAGAAGTTCAAGAAGCACGGCATCCGCGCCTCGCACACCGCCGAGGTGGTCCTGGAGGACGTCCGGGTTCCCGGTCACTGCCTGCTCGGCGGCAAGGAGAAGCTCGACCAGCGCCTGGCGCGGGCCCGTGAGCGCGCCGCCTCCGGTGGCGAGCGGGTGAAGAACGCGGCGATGGCCACCTTCGAGGCCTCCCGTCCCGCGGTCGGCGCCATGGCGGTCGGCACCGCCCGTGCGGCGTACGAGGTCGCGCTGGACTACGCGAAGACCCGCACCCAGTTCGGCCGGCCGATCATCGACAACCAGGGCGTCGCCTTCCAGCTCGCCGACATGCGCACCCGGATCGACGCGGCCCGGCTGCTGGTCTGGCGCGCCTCCTGGATGGCGACCACCGGCAAGCCGTTCACCTCCGCCGAGGGCTCCATGTCCAAGCTGTACGCGAGCGAGACGGCGAAGAAGGTCACGGCACAGGCCGTCCAGATCCTCGGCGGCAACGGCTTCACCCGTGAGTACCCGGTGGAGCGGATGCACCGCGACGCGGCCATCTACACGATCTTCGAGGGCACGAGCGAGATCCAGCGCCTGGTCATCGCCCGCACCCTCTCGGGCATGCCGATCCGCTGAGGGCTTGGCGGTGATGTGCGCGGCCCGCGTCCCGGCGCAGGCCGTCCTCGATCGCCGGACGGGCCGAGAGTCCGGTCCGTCCGGCGATCGGGTGCGAAGCGGCCGTCCGGCACCGAGGACGGGAGCGGTCAGGCGGGCAGCTGGGACTCGATGGCGGCGATGAGCTCCGGGTCCTCCGGCTCCGTGCGCGGGCGCAGTCGCGCGACCGGCTCACCCGTCGGCGAGATGAGGAACTTCTCGAAGTTCCACTGGACGTCACCGGCCTCGCCGTCCTCGTCCGCGAGCGTGGTCAGCTCGGCGTACAGGGGGTGGCGCCCCTCCCCGTTGACGTCGGTCTTCTCCAGCAGCGGGAAGCTGACACCGTACGTCGTCGAGCAGAACGTCCGGATCTCCTCCGGTGTCCCCGGCTCCTGCCCCGCGAACTGGTTGCACGGCACGCCGAGAACGGTGAAGCCGCGGTCCGCGTACGCGTTCTGGAGCCGCTCCAGGCCGGCGTACTGCGGGGTGAGTCCGCACTTCGACGCGACGTTCACCAACAGGACCGCCCGGCCGCGGTAGTCGGCCAGGGAGGTGGGCTCGCCGGTGAGCGTGCGCAGGGGAATGTCGTACAGCGCCATGAGGTCTCCTCGTAGTCGGGCTTCCAGGGACATTGTCCCGCCCGCGCGCACCGGTGATTCCGAGGGGCGGTCCCGGGCGCCGGTACGAGTGAGGCCGCCGAACTCCTGTGCCCAACTTGATCCGTGCCCCGTGCGGCGCGGACGCGGGAACATCCGGCTGCTGAGGGGCTGCCGTCGCCTACGAGGGCGAGGGCAGGGGCGTGGAGCGGCCCGCCGCGCGATCCGATGTCTCCGCCGCGGATCCGACCGCCTTGCAGTAGAGGGTCGTCGGCCTCAGGGCCCCCGCCGGATCGGCGGCGTAGCCCGGAATCGATCCGCACTCCGTCCAGTCCGCCGAACGGTAGAGCCGTTCGGCGGGGCTGCCGCTCTCGGTGTCCAGCACCAGCAGCGTGATCCCCGACTCCGCGGCCGACTGTTCGGCGGCGGTGAGCAGTGACCGGCCCAGCCCCTGGCCGCGGGCCGACGGACGGACCATCAGTTTGGCCACCTCGGCGCGATGGCGGGCGTTCGGCAGCGGGGCCCGGGCCAGGCCGATGGTTCCGGTCACCCGCTCCGCGTCCCGGGCGATCCACACCTGGAGGTGTCCGGCGTCGACGGCCCCGGCCCTCTCCCGCCACCACTCGGCGGCCGTGTCACGTTCCAGCGGAGCGAGGAAGCCCACCGATGATCCGCCGTTCACCGTCTCCACCAGCAGGGCGGCCAACTCATCGGCGTAGGTGATCAGTTCGGGTCCGGAGACCGGGACGATCTCGATCATGAAGCGGGTCCTCTCGCGGCTTTCACGGTGGTCACGGTTCTCGCGGTTCTCACGGCAGGACGATCACCAGCGCGTAGCGGACCTGCTCCGGTCCCGGGCAGTGGAAGTGCGAAGGGCCGGCCAGTCGGAAGCGCAGACAGTCACCGCTGCGCACGGTGTGCGCGATGCCGTCGACGGTGATCTCGACCGTCCCCTCCAGCACCCAGACGTGCTGCTCCACGCCGGGCACGGGGGCGTTCTCGTACGCGATGGCGGCCCCCGCGTCGAGGGTGCCCTCGATGATCTCCGCGCGCAGGCCGGTGTGCGGAGGCGAGACCGAGCGGCGCACGAAGCCCGACGCGTCGTCCCGCCACACCGGCTGCCGCGCGGCGGGAACGAGTTGCGGTGGTTCCGCCTCCACTTCCATCAGCAGCCGGGACATGGTCCGCTCGTAGACCGTGCACAACGTGCCGAGCAGAGCGGCGGTCGGGCTCAACTCGCCCCGTTCCAACCGGGACAGCGTGGAGCGGCTCACCCCGCTGCGCCCGGACAGCTCGTTCAGCGACCAGCCGCGTTCGGTACGCAGTTCGCCCAGCCGCGCGGCGAGCCGGGCGTCGACGGAGCCGGGCTCTGCCGCACCAGATTCTCTCATAATGGAGAAGATATCCCTGATCGGAGAATTCCGGTCGAGGGAGATGGCCGGACGTGTTCGTTCTGCTGACCCGGTACGGACGTGCCAGGCTGGTGCGGAAGGGCTCGGGCGGGCCCACTCGGGTCCGCCGGATCGCTCCGCTACCCGAGGAGGCCGCAATGGCCGGTACCAGCAACGGGCCGAGTGTGGTGCGTGACACCGTCCCGAGTTCGCACCATCCCTTCCGATGGGGCTGGACCGCGTTCGCCGGAATTCTGATGATCTTCGGCGGGGCGATGGCGATCTTCGAAGGGATCGCCGCCATCGCCAGGGACAACATGTTCCTCGCCACGCACAACTACGTCTTCCGGTTCAGCCTCACCGGCTGGGGCTGGATCCACCTCGTTCTGGGCATCGTCATCCTCCTCGCCGGCTGTGCGCTGTTCACCGGGGCCACGTGGGCACGGGGCGTCGGCATCGTGCTGGCGGGCCTGGGCGCACTCGCCAACTTCGTGTGGCTGCCCTTCTACCCGTTGTGGTCGATCGTGCTCATCGCGATCAACGTCTTCATCATCTGGGCGCTGTGCGCGGGTCCGCAGGAGAAGCAGGCGGTCTGAGGCCGCGCCCGGCCTGCCGTCGCCGATGCCCCGGCCCGCCGCACCTTCGACAAGAGCTCACGTACGTGACGGTTGACCCAGCAGGAACCCACGGGCCGGCTCCCGGCCCGTCAGCCGTCGTACCGAAGAGCGCGCGCCCGTGCGACTCCCGCGCCCCCGTCCACCTTCACCCGCCCGGCGGCGCGGGACCGGCAGGATCCGAGCCAGGGGACGTGCCGACATGAGGAGCGCTCCCCGGCGGCCGGACTCCCGGGTCGCCTCCGGGGCGCGGGCACCGACCGGCGAGGTCCACGGGCAGCTCCCCGGGTCGCCGCAACAGGGCCCGCGCCACCCGCGTCCACGACCGAGATGCGTTCCGGCCCACCCGCTGGTGCAATGGCGGAGGCCGTGTCTCCGGCGGACCCGGGGCAGTCGAGATGCTGAGGAGCTGGCATGAGCGGCGAGAGCGACGAGACGGGACCGATCGACTACCTGGTGGTCGAGTTCCCGGCGGGCGGACGGATGACGGGAGAAGGACTGCCGCTGCTGGTCGACCTGGTCGACCGTGGCATCATCCGCCTCCTGGATCTGACCTTCGTACGGAAGAACCAGGACGGCACCGTCGACGGAGTGGAGCTCTCCGAACTGACCGGGGAGGGTGGCGAGGCGCTCACCGTGTTCGAAGGGGCGTCCTCGGGCCTGCTCGGCCAGGAGGACATCGACGAGGCGAGCGCGATCCTCGAACCCGGCAGCGCGGCCGGAATCCTCGTCTACGAGAACGTGTGGGCGGGACCGTTCGCGGCCGCCCTGCGCCGCTCCGGAGGCCGAGTGGTCGCCGACGGCCGTATCCCGATCCAGGAGGTCCTCGCCTCGCTCGACGCGGCCGAGGCGAGGGCCTGAGCCGCCCACGGTCCCGTCGGACCGACCGTCCCGCACGGCTCGGCCGGGCCGACCGTTCCCGTGGAGCCAGTCAAAGGAGATGCACCATGCCAGGCCTTCTTCGCGGTGTCGCCCGTACAGCGGTGATCGCCGGAACCGCAACCTCGGTCTCCCATCGGGTCTCCCGGCGACAGGCGGGCCGCTGGGCGCAGCAGGACGCCGTGCGGGCGCAGGCCCGGCCCGCCCCCGCGGCGCCCGCGTCTCCCGTTCCCACGTCCCTCGCGCAGGAGGACGAGATGAGCAACAAGATCGCTCAGCTCAAGGTGCTGGGTGATCTCAAGAGCCAAGGAGTGCTGAGCGAGGGCGAGTTCGAGGCTCAGAAGGCCAGGGTCCTCGCGCTCTGACCGGTCGGGCCGCAGGACCGGGGCCGCGTCCGGCTCACCACCGTCCGTCGTCCCACGGAGTGCCCATCCAGCTGTCGAAGGTGCGGATCAGCGCCGTCAGTGCGGCCGCGAGCCGCCAGTCGACCCACGGTACGTGGACGTGGACCTCGTCGCCGTCCGACCAGAACTCCAGCGGGATCTCCTGGCGGGCCCGCCAGATGATGCGCCGCGGCCCGCGTGCCACATCGCCGCCGCCGCTCAGGACACTGCCCACGCCGATGGCCACCTGGACGGGGAACAGCAGCCACCACACGTACCACCAGAAGATCCGTCCCTTGAGGCCGACGGCCTCGGGGCAGCCGGGCTGGGCGACCGTCCAGCGGGTCCGCAGCCCCTTGCCGCAGAGGGCCTTCTCCCGGACCAGTGTGCCGATGAGCTCGCCCTGCGCGCCCCACACCCGGTACGTGGCGACGCCGTCGGCCGCGGACGCGGTGGACAGGGTGGCCAGCCTGGTCCGGCGCTCCGGATCGGCCCACAGGACGAAGGAACGCGCACCCGTCTTGCGGGCCGCGAGGTACGCCGGTATCCCGCCGGGCGGCAGTTCGCGTTCCACATGGGCGACCACCCGGGACTCGCCACCGACCTCGTCGGCGAACCTGACGACATGACCGATGGGATCGACCGCGCCCGGAACGCCGTTCTCCTCCGCCTTCCGGTCCTTCTTCGGCCGGGGGACCGACTCCAGTGCCAGCACGCTGCTCACCCGTGAACTCCTCCGTCGTGTGCCGTTCGGAAGTCGCACAGTAGACGGGCGTCCTGGGAAGATCGATCCGTGGACTCCGCCGAACCCCTCCCCGGATCCGGGATCGATCCCCTGCCCGACGACGGCCCGGCCGGCCGCACCACCCGGCGACGGGTGGTGCGCTGCCGCATGTGCGGCCGCCCGCTCACCGGCACCGATTCGCGCCGTACCGGCCTCGGCCCCGCCTGCGACGCCAAACTGCACCCGACGCCCCCGGACATCCGTACCCGCCGCCACGAGGTCGAGCAGGACCCGCTCCCCGGCGTCTGAGCCCCCGCACGGTCATGCGCCCAGGCGGCGGAAGAGCCCCTCCTGAACCACGGAGACCAGAAGATTTCCCCCGCGGTCGTAGATCCGGCCGCGTGCCAGCCCCCGTCCGCCCGTGGCGACCGGCGACTCCTGGTCGTAGAGGAACCATTCGTCGGCCCGGAACGGCCGGTGGAACCACATCGCGTGGTCCAGCGATGCCATGTCGAAGCCGCGGGGACCCCAGAGCGGCTCCACCGGGATGCGGACCGCGTCGAGCAGCGTCATGTCGCTGGCGTAGGTCAGGGCGCAGGTGTGCACGAGCGGGTCGTCGCCCAGCGGGCCGACCGCGCGCATCCAGACGGCGCTGCGCGGGTCCGCGCCCTTGACCTCCTCCTCCGTCCAGCGCAGCCGGTCGGCGTACCGGATGTCGAAGGGCTGCCGACGGGCCATCCTCTCCAGCGCCTCCGGGAGCGACCCGAGGTGCTCGCGCACCTCCTCGGCGACGGTCGGCAGCTCCTCGGGGTCGGGGACCTCACGGGCGGGCGGCAGCTGGTGTTCGAAGCCCGCCTCCTCCGGCCGGTGGAAGGACGCCGTCAGATTGAAGATCGTCCGGCCCTGCTGGACGGCGGTGACCCGGCGGGTGGTGAACGACCGGCCGTCCCGGACGCGCTCGACCTCGTAGACGATCGGTACACCCGGCCGGCCCGGACGCAGGAAGTAGGCGTGCAGCGAATGCACCGGCCGGTCCCCGTCGGTGGTGCGGCCGGCCGCCACCAGGGCCTGTCCGGCGACCTGCCCGCCGAAGACCCGCTGCAGGGACTCCTGGGGGCTGCGCCCACGGAATATGTTGACCTCGATCCGCTCCAGGTCGAGCAGATCGACCAGGCGCTCGGCGGGGTTCGTCATGTGGTTCGTCTCCACTCTCGCAGCGGCGCCGCCCCCACGGCGTACGCCCTCACAGCTGGCCGACGGAGGTGACGCGGACCACGGCCCGGCCCTCTTCGTCGGACGCGGCCAGATCGACCTCCGCGCTGATGCCCCAGTCGTGGTCGCCGTTCGGGTCGGCGAAGGTCTGCCGGACCCGCCACAGACCGTGCGCGGCGTCCTCGTCGATCTTCAGCAGCTTCGGCCCGCGGGCATCCGGACCCGTGCCCAGATCGTCGTACTCGTCCCAGTAGGCGTCCATCGCGTCGCCCCAGGCGTCCTCGTCCCAGCCCGCGTCGCCGTCCAGCTCGCCGAGATCGCCGACCTTGTCCAGCGCGGCCAGCTCCACCCGGCGGAACATCGCGTTGCGGACCAGCACCCGGAAGGCGCGGGCGTTGGCCGTGACCGGCTTGACCTCGTCGGCCCGCTCCTGCGCCTCCTCGGCGGTCTCCACCTCCGGGTTGGCGAGCTGCTCCCACTCGTCGAGCAGGCTGGAGTCCACCTGGCGGACCATCTCGCCGAGCCAGGCGATCAGGTCCTGAAGGTCCTCGGACTTGATGTCGTCCGGGATGGTGTGTTCCAGAGCCTTGTACGCGCTCGCGAGGTAGCGCAGCACGATGCCCTCGGTGCGGGCCAGCTCGTAGTGGGAGGTGAACTCCGTGAACGTCATGGCGCGTTCGTACATGTCACGGATCACGGACTTCGGCGACACCGGGTGGTCGCCCACCCACGGGTGGCTCCTGCGGTACACGTCGTACGCGTGCCACAGCAGCTCGCTCAGCGGCTTCGGGTACGTGACGTCCTGAAGCAGCTCCATGCGCTCCTCGTACTCGACGCCGTCGGCCTTCATCTGCCCGACCGCTTCGCCGCGCGCCTTGTTCTGCTGGGCGGCGAGGATCTGCCGCGGGTCGTCGAGCGTCGACTCGACGACGGAGACCATGTCCAGCGCGTACGAGGGGGAGTCGGGGTCCAGCAGGTCGAACGCGGCCAACGCGAAGGTGGACAAGGGCTGGTTGAGCGCGAAGTCCTGCTGGAGATCGACGGTGAGCCGGACGATCCGGCCCTCCGCGTCCGGCTCGTCGAGCTGCTCCACGACACCGCCGTCCAGCAGCGAGCGGTAGATCGCGATGGCCCGGCGGATGTGGCGCAGCTGTGCCCTGCGCGGTTCGTGGTTGTCCTCCAGCAGGCGACGCATCGCCTCGAAGGCGTTGCCAGGGCGCGCGATCACGGACAACAGCATCGTGTGCGTGACGCGGAAGCGGGAGGTCAGCGGCTCCGGATCGGACTGGATCAGCTTGTCGAAGGTGGTCTCCGACCAGGCGACGAAGCCCTCGGGGGCCTTCTTGCGGACCACCTTGCGCTTCTTCTTGGGGTCGTCGCCCGCCTTCTTGACGGCCTTCTCGTTCTCGATGACGTGCTCGGGCGCCTGCGCCACGACGAAGCCCGCCGTGTCGAATCCGGCCCGGCCCGCGCGGCCCGCGATCTGGTGGAACTCCCGGGCGCGCAGCGTACGGACGCGATTGCCGTCGTACTTGGTGAGCGCGGTGAACAGCACCGTGCGGATGGGTACGTTGACACCGACACCGAGGGTGTCCGTACCGCAGATCACCTTCAGCAGACCCGCCTGGGCGAGTTTCTCCACCAGACGCCGGTACTTCGGCAGCATGCCCGCGTGGTGCACCCCGATGCCGTGACGTACGTAGCGCGAGAGGTTCTGGCCGAACTTGGTGGTGAAGCGGAAGTTGCCGATCAGATCGGCGATCTTCTCCTTCTCCTCCTTGGTGCACATGTTGATGCTCATCAGCGACTGCGCCCGCTCGACGGCCGCGGCCTGGGTGAAGTGCACGATGTACACCGGCGACTGCCTGGTCTCCAGGAGCTCGGTGAGGGTCTCGGTGATCGGGGTGAGCCGGTACTCGTAACTGAGCGGCACCGGCCGGGTCGCGGAGCGCACCACGGACGTCGGGCGACCGGTGCGGCGGGTCAGGTCCTCCTCGAACATCCTGACGTCGCCGAGCGTCGCCGACATCAGGACGAACTGGGCCTGCGGCAGCTCCAGGAGCGGGATCTGCCAGGCCCAGCCGCGGTCCGGCTCGGCGTAGAAATGGAACTCGTCCATGACGACCTGGCCGATGTCGGCGTACTTCCCGTCGCGCAGCGCGATGGAGGCCAGCACCTCGGCCGTGCAGCAGATCACCGGCGCATCGGCGTTGACGGAGGCGTCGCCGGTGAGCATGCCGACGTTCTCCGTACCGAACAGCTTGCACAGGTCGAAGAACTTCTCCGAGACCAGTGCCTTGATCGGCGCCGTGTAGAAGGTGACCTTGTCCTGGGCCAGCGCCGTGAAGTGCGCGGCGGCCGCGACCAGGCTCTTCCCGGAGCCGGTCGGGGTGGAAAGGATCACATTCGCGCCGGAGACCACCTCGATCAGCGCCTCCTCCTGAGCGGGATAGAGGGTGATGCCCCGTGTCTCGGTCCAGGACGAGAAAGCCTCGAAGAGGGCGTCGGGGTCGTCGGTCGGGGGCAGCTGATCGATAAGGGTCACGCCCCCATCTTGCCTGCCTTCCGTCCGGATGAGGGAACCGGACGACCGCACGAAGATCACGGACGATACGCTGCCCACTCAACTCGGCCGTGCCTGGGCGGCAATGGCAGCAGGACGACTTTGGGGGCGGGAAGAACCATGATGGGACCGGCACATTCTCTGTCAGGGGCGGCGGCCTGGCTGGGGGTGGGCGCGGCGGCGGCCGCCGCCGGCCATGCGATGCCGTGGCCCGTCCTGGTCGTCGGCGCCCTGATCACCGCCGGGGCCGCCCTCGCGCCGGACCTCGACCACAAGTCCGCCACCATCTCACGCGCCTTCGGGCCGGTCTCCCGGGGCCTCTGCGAGATCGTCGACAAGCTCTCGCACGCGGTCTACAAGGCCACCCGGATGCGCGGCGACTCGAACCGCAACGGCGGCCATCGGACGCTGACCCACACCTGGCTGTGGGCGGTCCTCATCGGTGCCGGGGCCTCGGGCGCGGCGATCACCGGCGGTCGGTGGGCGGTTCTGGCGATCCTCTTCGTGCACCTGGTGCTCGCCGTCGAAGGACTGCTGTGGCGGGCCGCGCGGATGTCCAGCGACGTCCTGGTGTGGCTGCTCGGCGCGACCAGTGCCTGGATACTGGCGGATGTCCTGGACAAGCCGGGCAACGGCTCGGACTGGCTGTTCAGCGCCCCGGGCCAGGAGTATCTGTGGCTCGGGCTGCCGATCGTGCTCGGGGCGCTCGTCCACGACATCGGTGACGCGTTGACCGTCTCCGGCTGCCCGATCCTGTGGCCCATACCGGTGGGCCGCAAGCGCTGGTACCCGATCGGGCCGCCGAAGGGCATGCGGTTCCGGGCCGGCAGCTGGGTGGAGCTGAAGGTGCTGATGCCGGCCTTCATGGTGCTCGGTGGACTGGGCGGAGCGGCGGCGCTGAACTTCATCTGACCGCCGGACCCGGCACCTCCCGGTTCGCTCAGGCGGACTCGCGCGGTACCAGCCGGTGGGCCAGGACGATCTCCCTGGCCGTCCCCGTACCGTCCCCGTCGAGACGGTCGACCAGCAGCTGTGCCGCCGAACGCCCGATCTCGCGCGCCGGGTTGAGCACGGTGGTGAGTGCGGGGGAGACCAGTGAGGCCGCCTCGATGTCGTCGTACCCGGTGATCGCCACGTCGTGCGGCACGCGCAGCCCGGCGGCCCGTGCCGTGTCCAGTGCGCCGATCGCGATCAGGTCGTTGGCGCACACCACGGCGTCCGGGCGCTCCGCCGCGTTCAGCACGACCGCGGCCCCGGTCCGCCCGCCCTCGCGGGTGAAGCCGGTCCAGACGACGAGCTCGTCCGCGACCGGCAGCCCGGCCGACTCCAGGGCCTTGCGGTAGCCCGCGAACCGCTCCCCGCCCGGCTCCACCCCCGGTGTGCCGCCGATGAACGCGATACGCCGGTAGCCGCGGCCCACCAGATGGCCGACCAGGTCGTGCATTCCCTCGGTCTCGGCGGCCCTGACCACATCGCCGAGCCCCGTCTCCAGCACCCCGCCGAGCCGTACCAGCTTCGATCCCGACGCCACGATGCGGTCCAGGTCGCGCCGGGTGGCGCCGTACCGGCCGATCACGATGCCGTCGATGCGGCGCGCCACCAGCTGCCGGATCACCGCGGGCAGGTGCGGGCCGTCCATCGGGGCCTCGCAGACCACGGTGAGGTACTCGTGGGCCAGGGCGATCTCCTGCATGCCCGCGGCGATCGAGGTGTTGAAGGGGTTGGTGATGTCCGGGACGACCAGCCCCAGGGTGCGGGTGCGCTGGGTGCGCAGGCCGCGTGCCGACGGGTCGGCCTGGTAGCCGAGGCGTTGTATGACGTCCTCGACCCGGGCGCGGGTGGTGGCCGACACGGGGCGGCGACCGCTCAGCACATGGGAGACCGTGGTGACGCTGACGCCCGCCTCGGACGCCACATCCACGATCTTGACCCGGCTCCCGCCCTGCACCATCGGCCTCCCGCTGTCGTCCGGGATGTTGTCCCGGTGTTCGAGGTCACTCTATCCATGGTGCAAAACGTTTTGTATTGTGCTTGCGATCGCGCCGCACATGCGCCGCATCAGGGATGCAAAACGATTTGGAGACTTGATGTCCATTGCAGGCCGGAGAGCCGTATGACGAGCTCTCCAAGCCGCAGAACCGTACTCGGTGCCGCGCTCGGCGTGGCGTCGGCCGCGGTCCTGACGGGTTGCTCGGGCGGTCGTCCGGCGGACGGCAGAACAACGGTACGGTTCCTCGGTCCGGAGACCCCCGAGACGTTCCGGGCGGTCATCCGAGGCTTCGAGCGGGCCCATCCCGACCTGCGGATCGACTACACCCCCGTACCGCCGGACCAGCTCGGTGACGTCCTCCAACTGCGGCTCTCCGCGAAGGACGACGCGATCGACGTGTACGCCGTCGACCAGCCCCGTGTACCGGCGCTCACCGCGCGCGGCTTCCTCACGGACCTCTCCCCGATCGCCGGCCGGGCCAGGGCCGCCGTGACCGCCGAGCAGTACGGCGTCAGCTCCTGGCAGGGCAGGCTCCGCTCGCTGCCGATCTGGACGTCCACCCAGTACCTCTTCTACAACGCGGACCTGCTGACCAGGGCCGGCGCACCCCTGCCCGGAGCGGCCCCCGCCGATCGCTGGAGCTGGGAGCGGACCAAGAGCGTCGGCCGCCGCACCATGGAGCGGGCCGGTGCCGACCACGCCCTGCTGCTGGAGCAGACCGACCTCTACTACGGGCTCCAGCCACTCGTCGAGTCGCTGCACGGCGGCTCCGGCATCACCGGCAAGGACATGCTCACCCCCGCCGTCACCACCCGGGGCTGGATCGACGCGCTCGACTGGTACCGGACGCTCTTCGCCGACGGTTCCTCACCGCGCGGCATCCCCTCGTACCAGCTCTCCTCGCTCTTCACCTCCGGCCGGGTGCCGTTCTTCGTCGGCGGTCCCTGGAACCTCGGCGCCTTCGCCGGACTGAAGGACTTCACCTGGGGCACCGCGCCGCAGCCGAAGTTCGCCGAGGGACGGGCCGTCACTCCCACCGACTCCTGGTCCTGGGGAGTGAACCCGTACGCCCGACACCCCGATGCGGCACTGCGGTTCATGGAGTACGCCGCGCTCACCACCGGCGGCAGCCTGCAGACGGTCGAGGCGTCCCCGCTCATCCCGTCCAACCGCGCGGCCTTCGAGCGCTACGCGGCGGACCTGGAGCACAAGGCCACCAGGAGCACCTCGGGCGTGGCCACGATCATGCGGTACGAACTCGCGCACACCGCCGTCAGCCGCCCCCGCAGCATCGGCTACACCCAGTTCGAGACCGTCATGGGCTCCGCCTTCTCCGACATCCGCAACGGCTCGGCCGTGGAACCCCGGCTGGTCAAGGCGTCCGGGGAACTGGTGCGTACCTGGGAGCGACTGCGATGACCACCACGGCCACCCGAACCCCGAAGCGCTTCCCGCGCCGCCGCCCCGCCTCGCAGGGCCGGACCGCCCTGTACTTCCTGGCACCCGCGCTGCTCGCCCTCGTCGTGCTGCGACTGCTGCCCGCCGCGATGGCGGTCGTCAGCAGCCTGCGCCACCACAGCCTCGTCGACGGCGTCACCACCTTCGTCGGCTTCGACAACTACGCGGACCTCTTCGCCGACAGCCAGTTCCGGCAGAGCGTCCGCGTCACGTTGTTGTTCAGCCTGGTCATCAACCCGCTCCAGGTCCTCGTCGCTCTCGGTCTCGCCGTCCTGCTGAACCGTCGCTTCGCGAGCGTCCGCTTCTGGCGGTCGCTGGTCTTCGCACCCATCGCCGTACCGCCGGCCGTCTCGGCGGTCGTCTGGGGCATCCTCTACCGCCCGGAAGGGCCGCTCAACGCCGTCCTCGGCACGATGGGCATTCCGCCGCAGCCCTTCCTCACCAGCTCGCAACAGGCGCTCTTCGCCATCATCGTGCTGATGTCCTGGGTCGGCGTCGGCTACTGGATGATGTTCCTGATCGCCGGCCTCCAGGACATCCCGCAGGAGTGCTACGACGCGGCCGCGGTCGACGGTGCCACCGCCTGGCAGCGGTTCGTCCACGTCACGCTCCCGCTGCTGCGCCGCCCGCTCGCCTTCGTCCTGGTCGCCGACACCGTCTCCAACTTCCTGGTGTTCGCCCCGGTGCAACTGCTGACCCGCGGCGGTCCCGACGGCTCGACCGATCTCATGATGTACGACGTGTTCCGCCGCGCCTACAGCGTCGGCGACATCAATTTCGCCCAGGCCGAAGTGGTGGTGCTCGTCGCCATCACCCTCGCGGTCGTAGCCGTCCAGTTCAGGATGATGCGGGGCAAGGGCGAGGAGTGAACCGATGAAGACGACCACCGCCTCCCAGCAGCCGACGGGGCGCCGCCCCTCTGCTCTCAGACACATGCCGCTCGTCACCGCCGTCGTCATCGGCGTGCTCTTCGCCCTCCCGCTCCTGTGGGTGCTCACCGGATCGCTCCGCCCCGGTGACAAGGTCCTGGCCGGGCTCGACCGGCTCTCCTGGAGCAGCCTGATCCCGACCGATGCCACGCTGCACAACTATGTGACGCTCTTCCAGGGCGACTTCGGCCGCGCCGTGCTCAACTCCATCGGTGTGGCCGCCGCCACCGTCCTGCTGGGGCTGCTGCTCTCGGCGATGGCCGCGTTCGCGCTCTCGGTCTTCACCTTCCGAGGCCGCGGGCTCGTCTTCGCCGTGATCCTGCTCAGCTTCATGATTCCGTTCGACGCCATAGCGATCCCGCTCTCGGACGTCTTCCGCGACTGGGGTCTGCAGAACACCTACGCCGGACTCGTCCTGCCCGGCATCGGCAACGGCCTGGCGATCTTTCTGCTGCGTCAGTTCTTCCTCGCCGTCCCACGCGAACTCGTCGAGGCCGCCCGCATGGACGGTCTCGGCTGGTGGGGCATCTTCCTACGGATCTACGTGCCCCTGTCGCGGCCCGCGTTGATCGGCGCCGGACTGACCCTGTTCACCTTCCAGTGGCAGTCCTACATGTGGCCGCTGCTCGTCGGAACCGAACCGGACAAACAACTCGGCCCGATCGCCCTCGGCACCCTCCAGGGCCAGATGGTCGTCGACTACGGCCAGGTGTTCGCCGCCGCCGTCGTCCTGACCGTCATCCCGCTCGTCGTCCTGCTGCGCCTGCAGCGGTACTTCACACAGTCGATCGCGGGCAGCGGTCTGAAGTGACCGCCGGCCGCCCGCCCGAAGAAGCCCATTCCCACGACCCGAGGAACACCGTGACCCATCACCTCGCCGACATCCTCCTGGACACCGACATCGGCAGCGACGTCGACGACGCGCTCGCCCTCGGCGTCCTGCTCGGCTCGCCCGAGGCCCGCCTCACCGGAATCACCACCGTCTACGGCGACACCCTGCTCCGGGCCCGCCTCGCACACCGGCTCGGCGCGCTCGCCGGCCACGACCTCACCGTTGTTCCCGGAGCCACCGAAACCCTCTCCGGCAAGGAGGTCTGGTGGGCCGGGCACGAGGGCAGGGCCTTCACCGACCTGGAGACCGAGCCGGTACGCGACACGGTCGCCGCCGACCGCTTCCTCGTCGACTCCGTCCTCGCCCGGCCCGGCGCGACCGATGTCATCGCCATCGCCCCGCTGGCCAACATCGCCCGTGCGATCCGCCTCGACGACCGCTTTGCCGCGGGCGTACGAACCCTGTACATGATGGGCGGCAGTTTCGGGCCCGGGGCCAAGGCCGAGCACAACATCGTCAGCGACATCACGGCCGCCCGCATCGTGTTCGGCTCCGGTATCCGCACCGTCGTCACCGGCCTGGACATCACCACGCGGCTGCGCATCGAGCGGCCCGGTATCGAAGCGATCCGGGAAGCCGGTGCCTACGGTGCCGCACTCGCCCGCGAGATCGACGCCTGGACCGGCTTCACCGGCGAACCGTGGAGCGTCCCGCACGACCCGATCACGGCGCTCTCCCTGCTGCGCCCCGACCTCTACACCGTCCGGCGCGGCACGGTCGAGGTCACCGACGAAGGACTGACCGTCTTCACGGCCGACCCGGACGGCAACGTCGACCTCGTCGTGGACGCCGACGTGGCGGCCGTCGCGGAGGAGATCGTCGCCCGCATCGTCCGGGCATCCCGGCGCGACTGAGCACCGGCCGCCCGGCGTGGCGGAGCCGGCAGCGGTGCGACCGTGGCCGGTTCGGGCGGTGATCCCGCTGGGACGGCCCCGGCCGTTCGCACCGCCCGGCGCAACCGGTGTGCGACCCCGCCGACGAGGATCTCGTCGGCGGGCTCGCACGGGCCCGACGGTCACGGCGGCGCGGTCACCGGGAACGCGGGATCGGCCGACGGCCGGCCGCCGGGGCCGGTTCGGCGGACGTGATCGCTCCTCAGCCGTGTCAGGACCGCCACAGCGCCGCGTAGGCGCCGTCCGCCGCCACCAGCTCGTCATGGCTGCCGAGTTCACTGATCCGGCCGCCCTCCACCACCGCGATCACGTCCGCGTCGTGCGCGGTGTGCAGCCGGTGGGCGATCGCGACGACCGTACGGCCGTCCAGCACCCGGGCCAGCGACCGCTCCAGGTGCCGGGCGGCCCGTGGGTCCAGCAGCGACGTCGCCTCGTCCAGCACCAAGGTGTGCGGATCGGCCAGTACCAGCCGGGCCAGCGCGATCTGCTGGGCCTGAGCGGGCGTCAGCGCCAGGCCGCCGGAGCCGACCTCGCAGTCCAGCCCCTTCTCCAGCGCCTTCGCCCAGCCGTCCGCGTCGACCGCCGCGAGCGACGCCCACAGCTCGGCGTCCTCGGCACCGGCTCGGGCCAGGAGGAGGTTGTCCCGCAGTGAACCGACGAACACATGGTGCTCCTGGTTGACCAGTGCCACATGCGTACGTACGTGCTCGGCCTTCATGTGCGACAACTCCGCACCGCCGAGCTTCACTTCACCGGCCCGTGGCGCGTAGATGCCGGCCAGCAGCCGGCCCAGCGTGGACTTGCCGGCCCCGGACGGGCCGACCAGCGCGAGGCGTGTGCCCGGTGCCACGTCCAGCGACACGCGGTGCAGAACGTCGATACCGGCGCGGTAGCCGAAGCGCACCTGGTCGGCCCGGACGTCCCGGCCGTCCGGGATCACCTCCGCGTCGCCCGCGTCCGGTTCGATGTCCCGCACGCCGACCAGCCGCGCCAGTGACACCTGAGCGACCTGCAACTCGTCGTACCAGCGCAGGATCAGGCCGATCGGATCGACCATCATCTGCGCCAGCAGCGCACCCGTCGTCAACTGCCCCACGGTCAGCCAGCCCTCGATGACGAACCAGCCGCCGAGCATCAGCACCGCACCGAGAATCGTCACGTAGGTGGTGTTGATGACAGGGAAGAGAACGGAACGCAGGAACAGTGTGTACCGCTCCCAAGCCGTCCACTCCTTGATCCGCCGGTCCGACAGCATCACCCTGCGCGCACCCAGACGGTGCGCCTCCACGGTCCGCCCGGCGTCCACGGTCTCCGCGAGCATCGCCGCCACCGCCGCGTACCCCGCGGCCTCCGAACGGTACGCGGACGGGGCCCGTTTGAAGTACCAGCGGCAGCCGATGACCAGGACGGGCAGGGCGATCAGCACCGAGAGGGCCAGCGGCGGAGCCGTCGCCGTCAGCGCGGCCAGCAGCAGCCCCGCCCACACCACGCCGATCGCCAGTTGCGGCACGGCCTCGCGCATCGCGTTGGCCAGCCGGTCGATGTCCGTGGTGATCCTGGAGAGCAGATCCCCCGTCCCGGCCCGTTCAAGCACACCCGGCGGCAGACCCACCGACCGTACGAGGAAGTCCTCGCGCAGGTCGGCCAGCATCTCCTCGCCGAGCATCGCGCTGCGCAGACGCATCATCCGGGTGAAGACGGTCTGCACGATCAGCGCGAGCGCGAACACTCCGGCGGTGCGCTCCAGATGGAGGTCGGTGACGCCGTCGGAGAGGTCCTCGACCAGCCCGCCCAGCAGATACGGGCCGACGAGCGAGGCGATCACCGCGATGGCGTTGAACGCGACCAGCACGGCGAACGGCCTGCGATGACGCCCCAGCAGCTCCCGTACATATTTTCGTACGGTCGTGGGGGTGCCGACCGGCAGGGTCGTCGCCGACTCCGGCGCGGCCGGGTCGTACGTCGGTTCCGCGACGCCGATCATGCCCGTTCCTCGACTTCCTCGATCGTCCTGAGCGTGCCCTGGGAGGCCAGGGCCGCGATCTCGTCGTCCGTCTCGCGCGTCACGACCGCCCGGTAGCGGGCGTCCGAGTGCAGCAGTTCACGGTGTGGGCCGACCGCGGCGACCACGCCCTCGTGGACCAGTACCACCCGGTCCGCCAGGTCGAGCAGCAGCGGCGACGAGGCGAAGGCCACGGTGGTGCGCCCCTGGCGCAGCGCCTTGATCCCGGCGGCGACCCGGGCCTCCGTGTGCGAGTCGACGGCGGAGGTCGGCTCGTCGAGAATCAGCGCCTCCGGATCCGTCACCAGCGAACGGGCCAGGGCGAGCCGCTGGCGCTGACCGCCCGAGAGCGAACGCCCTCGCTCGGTGATGCGTGTCGTCATCGGGCCGCCGTCCGTCGTCGCGGACGCCTGCGCCAACGAGTCCAGCACATCACCGCACTGGGCGGCGGACAGCGCGTCCTCGGCGCTCACCCGGCCGGACGAGGGAACATCGAGCAGTTCACGCAGGGTGCCGGAGAGCAGGACCGGGTCCTTGTCCTGGACCAGTACCGCCGTCCGGGCGGAGTCCAGCGGGAGTTCGTCCAGCGGCACGCCGCCGAGGAGGACGGACGGGGGGTGCTGCGCCGCCACCATGTCGTCCTCGGCGTCGTCCGTTCCGGCAGCCGGTGCGCCCCGCGTTCCGTCCTCCGCCGCGTCCACGTCCGGGCCCCGGTCCGCTTCCGCGTGAGCGTGTCCGCCCAGCCGTTCGGCCAGCCGTCCCGCTTCGTCCGGATCGCCGCAGACCACCGCGGTGAACAGACCGGCCGGGGCCATCAGCCCGGTGACCGGGTCGTACAGATCACCGACCGGGGTGGCGTCGACGGTCGACGGCCGGTCCGTGCGGTGCAGCGAGAGCACCCGCACCGCGCGCTTGGCGGAGGGCCGCGAGAAGGAGTACGCCATCGCGATCTCCTCGAAGTGGCGCAGCGGGAACAGCAAGAGCGTCGCCGCGCTGTACACCGTGACCAGCTGACCGACCCCGATCCTGCCGTCGCGGGCGAGTGTCGCCCCGTACACGACCAGCGAGATGAGCAGCAGGCCGGGCAGGAGCACCTGGATCGCGGAGATCAGCGACCACATCCGGGCACTGCGCACCGCGGCCTTGCGGACCTCCTGGGAAGCACGTCGGTAGCGGCCGAGGAACAGCTCCTCACCGCCGATCCCGCGGAGCACCCGCAGCCCGGCGACGGTGTCCGAGGCCAGCTCGGTCGCCTTGCCCGCCTTCTCCCGCTGGAGGTCGGCGCGCCGGGTGGCCCGGGGGAGCAGCGGCAGTACCGCCAGGGCCAGCAACGGCACGGCGAGTGCCACCAGGACGCCCAGCGACGGCAGATAGAGGATGAGCCCCACACAGATCAGCACCAGGGCGGCAGCGGCCGCGGCGAAGCGGGACAGCGCCTCGACGAACCAGCCGATCTTCTCGACGTCGCCGGTGGAGACCGCGACGACCTCGCCCGCGGCGACCCGGCGGGTCAATGCCGAGCCGAGTTCCGCGGTCTTGCGGGCCAGCAGCTGCTGAACGCGCGCGGCGGCGGTGATCCAGTTGGTGATGGCGGTCCGGTGGAGCATGGTGTCGCCCAGCGCGATCAGCACGCCCAGGACCGCGATCAGGCCGCCCGCCCACGCGAGCCGGCTGCCCGACCGGTCGACGACGGCCTGCACGGCGAGGCCGACGGCAGGTGGCAGTCCGGCCAGGGAACACTGGTGCAACAGCCCCCAGGACATGGCCTTGAGCTGACCGCCGAGCTGGCTGCGGCCGAGCCAGAGCAGGAAGCGTGGCCCTGACCGGACATCGGGATCGCCAGGATCCGAGTACGGAAGATCGCGAATCTGCATGACGTCCCATGTGTCGGTTTGTTCGTTGAATGACTCAAACCGTGCAAGGCTCTCTCCGGGACGTCCGTCGGAGCAATTGGTTTTCCCCGTGGACGGCGTGAATCGCGCCATGGCCGTGAGACCGTCGGGGTGTGGGCCCGGCTCGGTGGAGCCGGGCCCTGCAGCCCGTGGTGCCGGCCGGTCAGGCCTTCTCCGGATTCTCCGAATCCATGCCGGAGCGCGCCTTCTTCCACTCACCGCGCGTGAAGTCCGGGATCTGCTGAGGGGCGCCCTTGGCCTTGATGGACAGATGGCTGAGCGGCACGGGCGAGGTCCACGTCGCCGCGTCGTACACGTCGAAATCGGGAACGAGTCCGAGCCGCATGCACTGCATCAGCCGGAACACCAGCATGTAGTCCATGCCACCGTGTCCGCCGGGCGGGTTGGCGTGCTCCTTCCACAGCCAGTGGTCCCACTGTGCGTACTTGGAGAAGTCGCCCCAGTTGTCATTCGTGTGGTCGGGCTCGATGTAGATGCGGGCCGGGTAGTCCTCGAAGACGCCCTTCGTACCGCCGAGGCTGTTGATCCGCGAGTACGGGTGCGGAGTGGACACGTCGTGCTCCAGACGGATGACCCGTCCCTTGGCGGTCTGGACGAGACTGATCGTCCGGTCGCTCTCGATATAGGTCTCCTTCCAGCTGGGATCGCCGGCCGGCATGTTCTTCTCGCGGTACTCGGCCAGCCCCAGGGACGGCGAACCGACGCTGGTGATGCTCACCGCACGGTCGCCGCGATTGAGATCCATGTAGTTGGCGACCGGACCGAAGCCGTGGTTGGGGTAGAGATCGCCCCGCAACCTGGTGTGCCAGAGCCTGCGCCACGGACCTTCGTAGTACTTCGGGTCGAACATCAGGCCACGCAGATCGTGGTTGTACGCGCCCGCGCCGTGCAGCAGGTCGCCGAAGAGCCCGGCATGCGCCATGCGGAGCACCCGCATCTCGTTCTGCCCGTAACAGCAGTTCTCCAGCTGCATGCAGTGGCGCCTGGTGCGTTCCGAGAGATCGACCAGCTCCCAGAGCTGGTCGAGCCGGAGGGCGATCGGACACTCCACGCCGACATGCTTGCCGTTGAGCATGGCGGTCTTCGCCATCTCGAAGTGGAAGTCCCAGGGCGTCGCCACATAGACGAAGTCGATGTCCCCGCGCTTGCAGAGGTTCTCGTAGTCGTTCTCGCCGTTGGTGTACACGGCGGGTGCCGGCTGACCGGCGGCGGTCACCTTCGCGGCCGCTCTTTCGGCCTTGGCCTTGACCGGGTCGCAGACGGCGACGACCTGTACGCCGCCGACGGCGAGAAAGAGGTCGATCATGCTGCCACCACGGTTGCCGAGGCCGACCAAGCCGACCCGGACGGTGGACCGCCGCTCGAACGGCACTCCCACCATGGTGCGACCCTGGCGCTTCGGAGCGGCCGCCTGCTCCGTGACAGCGGCTTCCGGGCCCCGGCCGGGCGTGGTGGCGGCTGCGGTGCCGCTGCCGAGAGCGCCGAGTCCGAGCCCGGCGCCGGCCACCGAGGCGGTCGTCCACAGGACCGAGCGGCGGCTCATCGAGCCTTCGTCACCGTCCTGCGTACCGTCGTTCTGCTGTGCTGCGTCGTTCATCGATCCTCCAGAAGGGGGGTCTGACGTGCGCGGCTGGTGAATGAACCTCGCCATGGACCTTGGTAGTTGAGGCTGCTGATGCGCAAGGGGAGCGATTGGACTCCTGCTCCGAAACCATGGACTTTCGTGCACACGCGAGCGCCGGGTGGGCTCGGATTCCGAGCCCACCCGGCGCTCGCGGACTTCGTCAGGACCGGCGGCCGACCGTGGACGGGCCGGGTCGACCCCCGGTGATCACCTCACGACGGCCCCCGGCCGCGTGGCCCGCTCCAACTCCATCAGCACCGAGTAGTACGAGTGCCCGGTGGCCCGGTCCATCCCGATCTCGCACATGCGGTTGGCCGAGAGATACGCGTCGTACTTCCGGGTGCCGACCTCGGCCGCCTCCTTCGCCGTCGCGGAGGCCGTCAGTTCCTTGTGCAGCATGCCCCGGTCACCCGCGAAGGCGCAGCACCCGGCGTCGTCAGGGATCACGACCTCCTCGGCACAGGCCTCCGCGACCTTGCGCAGCTGCTCCACGTCGTCCAGATGCTGCATGGAACACGTCGGGTGCAGGACTGCCGAATCGATTTTTCGGAGAACTGTCAGCTTCGGAAGCAGCTCGTCGGCCGCCCAGACGAGGGAGTCGACGATGGTCAGCTCCCGGTGCAACTCACGGTTGTCGTCGGTGAGATAGGGCACCACCTCATGGGCGATGCCGAGTGTGCACGAGGAGGCGTCGACGACCAGCGGCAGCCTTCCACCCGCCGTCCATCCCCATGCCGCCTCCACGATGCGGTTGGCCATCACGGTGTTGCCCTCGTCGTAGCCCTTGGAGTGCCAGATCGTCGCGCAACAGGTCCCCGCGACGTCGTCCGGGATCCATACCGGCTTTCCGGCACGGGCGGAGACGGCGACGACGGCCTGCGGCAGGGACGGGCCATGATGGCCCTCGGGGCCGCCGAAGATGCGGTTGACACACGCCGGGTAGTAGACGGCGCTCGCCCCGACACGGGAGGTGCGGGGCAGCTTCCGCGCGGCGGCACCGGGGATCTCGGGCAGCCACTCGGGCACGAGGTCCGGGCGTACGGCCTTGCGGGCCAGCCCGGTGATGGTCTCCAGCGGACCGTCGCCGATCCGGTCGCCGATCCGGCCGGCGGCGGCGACGGCGAGCCGTGCCGCCGCCTCGACCGCCTTGAAGTTCTTCGCGGTGAGTGCCGCGATCCGCTCCTCGCGGGGGGAGTGCCGCTGGTGCCGGAAGTCCTTCATCATGGCGCCGGTGTCGATGCCGACCGGACAGGCGAGCTTGCACGTCGAGTCGCCCGCACAGGTGTCGACGGCGTCGTAGCCGTAGGCGTCCAGCAGCCGCTCCTCCACCGGTGAACCGCCGGGCTGTCGCATCATCTCCCGGCGCAGCACGATCCGCTGGCGCGGTGAGGTGGTCAGGTCATGGCTGGGGCAGGTGGGCTCGCAGAAGCCGCACTCGATGCAGGGGTCGGCGATCAGCTCGACCTCGGGGATGGTCTTCAGCCCCCGCAGGTGGGCCTTCGGGTCACGGTCCAGGACGATCCGGGGAGCCAGCACCCCGTCGGGGTCGATGACCTGCTTCGTGCGCCACATCAGCTCGGTGGCCTTCGGGCCCCATTCCAGCTCCAGGAAGGGGGCGATATTGCGGCCGGTGGCGTGCTCCGCCTTCAAGGAGCCGTCGAAGCGTTCCACCGTCAGCCGGCAGAAGTCGTCCATGAACGCGGCGTACCGGTCGACGTCGGACGGCTTCGCCGCGTCGAAGGCGAGCAGGAAGTGGAGATTGCCGTGCGCCGCGTGACCGGCCACGGCGGCGTCGAAGCCGTGCTCCGCCTGGAGCGCGAGCAGGGCCTCGCAGGCGTCGGCCAGCCGGGAGGGCGGCACCGCGAAGTCCTCCGTGATCAGCGTCGTGCCGGAGGGACGGGAGCCGCCGACCGCGGTGACGAACGCCTTGCGGGCCTTCCAGTAGCCCGAGATGACCTTGGCGTCGCGGGTGAACCCATTGGTCACCGAGGCCACGGGGGCGACCAGGTCGAGCCCTTCGACCACGGTTGCCGCCGCCCGCTCGTACGCCTCCTGTCCCGCCTCGTCGGGGGCACGGAACTCCACCAGCAGCGCCGTGGTCTCCTTGGGCAGCTCGGCCCAGTCCGCGGGCACACCCTGGACGCTCACGGACGCGCGGAGCGTATTGCCGTCCATCAGCTCGACGGCGATCGCCCCCGCCTCGTTGAACCGGGGCACGGCGGCCGCCGCCGCGGTGAGGGAGGGGAAGAAGAGCAGGGCGGTGGAGACACGGCGGTCCAGGGGCAGGGTGTCGAACACGACCTCGGAGATGAAGCCGAAGGTGCCCTCGGAGCCGACCATCAGCCCGCGCAGGATCTGTACGGGCGTCGAGCCGTCCAGGAAGGCGTCGAGCCGGTAGCCGTTGGTGTTCTTGATCTCGTACTTGGCGCGGATCCGGGCGGTGAGCCCGGCATCGGCCTCGATCTCCGCCTTCAGCGCCAGCAGTTCCTCGCACAGCCGCGGTTCGGCACGGGCCAGGTCCTCGTCGGCCGCGGGGTCGCCCGTGTCGACGACCGTGCCGCTCGGCAGCACGAAGGTGAGGGACGAGACGGTCCGGTAGGAATTGCGGGTCGTTCCCGCGGTCATTCCGGAGGCGTTGTTGGCGACGACTCCACCGATCGTGCAGGCGATGGCGCTGGCCGGGTCGGGCCCCAGCAACCGTCCGTGCCGGGCGAGGGCGGCATTGGCCCGCAGGACCGTCGTCCCCGGCCGGATGCGGGCCTGCGCGCCGCCGTTCAGGACCTCGATGCCTGCCCAGTGGTGGCGCACGTCGACGAGGATGTCCTCCCCCTGGGCCTGGCCGTTCAGACTGGTGCCGGCCGCCCGGAAGACGACCTCGCGTCCCTTGCCGTGCGCGTAGGACAGGATCGCCGAGATGTCGTCGATGTCCTCCGGGACCACGACGACCTGGGGGACGAACCGGTAGGGGCTGGCGTCGGAGGCGTACTTCACCAGGTCGGAGACCTTCCACAGCACCTTCTCCGGCCCCAGCAGGTCGATCAGCTCGCCGCGCAGCGGTTCCGGCGTACCCGGAGCCTGTCGGTCGGGGACCCGGTCCGGGGACGGAGTACGCACCGCACCGGGGCGGAGTGCTTCCGGCTTCGGCTCCAGCAGTGGCATGTCGGGCTCTCCTCGGCGGTTCTGTTCTGTTCGGTTCGGCACAGCAGCGGCACACGCGACACCCCTCGGGTGCGCGGGCGCGCGGGTTCAGCAGCGGCGCTGCGGCATCCCGTCGACCAGGGCGGACAACAGTCCGCCGAGCACCTCGCGCTGATCGGCGGTCAACGGAGTCAGGATCTCCTCTGCGGCGGCCCGGCGCGCGTCGCGCAGTGACCGGAGCGTGGCGAGGCCCTCCTCGGTGATCTCGATCCGGACCACCCGGCGGCTGTCGGGATCGGGGGCGCGACGGACCCGTCCGCTCGCCTCCAGACCGTCGACCAGGCTGGTCACGGCGCGCGGGACGACGTCCAGGCGCTGTGCGAGATCCGCCATCCGGGGCGGACCGTCGCAGTGGGCGACGATGCGCAGCAGCCGGAACTGCGCGGGAGTGATACCGATCGGCTCCAGCTGGCGGCTCTGAATCCGCTGGAGTCTGCGGGTCACCCGCAGCAGCTGCTCGGCGAGCACGCCCTCGGCGTCGGAGGATTCCATGGAGGAACAATATCAGGATCTTGTGAATTGTGAGCATAGGTAACAATGAGCTATGCTCTCAAAAGCCGAGTCGCCGGATCCGTGTCGCGGGATCCGGTCACCCGGCCTTGAGGCCGCACTGTCGAACCCGACGAAGGAGCCCATGAAACCCGACGAAATCACCTGGACACCGCCGCCCCGGGACGAGAGCCGCCCGCCCGCCGAGCTGCGCCGCATCCTGCGTCTCTTCCGTCCCTACCGGGGGCGGTTGGCCCTGGTGGGGCTGCTCGTCGGCGCCTCGTCGCTGGTGTCGGTCGCCTCGCCGTTCCTGCTGCGCGAGATCCTGGACACCGCCATCCCGCAGGGGCGTACGGGACTGCTGTCGCTGCTCGCCCTCGGCATGATCCTCACCGCCGTGATGAACAGCGTCTTCGGTGTCCTGCAGACCCTGATCTCCACCACGGTCGGTCAGCGCGTCATGCACGACCTGCGCACCGCGGTCTACGCCCAACTGCAGCGGATGCCGCTGGCCTTCTTCACCCGGACCCGCACCGGTGAGGTGCAGTCCCGCATCGCCAATGACATCGGCGGCATGCAGGCGACCGTCACGTCGACGGCGACGTCGCTGGTCTCCAACCTCACCGCGGTCGTCGCCACGGTCGTCGCCATGCTGGCGCTCGACTGGCGGCTCACCCTGGTCTCGTTGCTCCTGCTGCCGGTCTTCGTCTGGATCAGCCGCCGGGTCGGCCGTGAACGCAAGAAGATCACCTCCCGCCGCCAGAAGCAGATGGCCGCCATGGCGGCCACGGTCACCGAGTCGCTCTCCGTCAGCGGCATCCTGCTCGGCCGGACGATGGGTCGGGCGGATTCCCTCACCAAGGGCTTCGCCGAGGAGTCCGAGAAGCTGGTCGACCTCGAAGTGCGCTCCAGCATGGCCGGGCGGTGGCGGATGTCGACGATCGGCATCGTCATGGCCGCCATGCCCGCCGTCATCTACTGGGCGGCCGGGCTCGCCCTGCAGTCCGGTGGTCCCGCCGTCTCCATCGGCACGCTCGTCGCCTTCGTCTCGCTCCAGCAGGGTCTCTTCCGCCCCGCTGTGAGCCTGCTCTCGACCGGCGTGCAGATGCAGACGTCCCTCGCGCTCTTCCAGCGGATCTTCGAGTACCTCGACCTCGATGTGGACATCACCGAGCCGGAGAACCCCGTCCGGCTGGAAAGGGTCCGCGGTGAGATCCGCTTCGAGGGCGTCGACTTCAGCTACGACGAGAAGAGCGGCCCGACGCTCAGCGGCATCGATGTGACCGTGCCGGCAGGCGGCAGCCTGGCGGTCGTCGGGCCCACCGGTTCCGGGAAGTCCACGCTCAGCTACCTGGTTCCCAGGCTCTACGACGTCACCGGCGGCCGGGTCACGCTCGACGGGGTCGACGTGCGCGATCTGGACTTCGACACCCTGGCACGAGCCGTGGGCGTGGTCTCCCAGGAGACCTACCTCTTCCACGCCTCGGTCGCCGACAACCTGCGCTTCGCCAAACCCGATGCGACGGACGCCGAGATCGAGGCGGCCGCCCGCGCGGCGCAGATCCACGACCACATCGCCTCACTGCCCGACGGCTACGACACCCTGGTCGGTGAACGCGGCTACCGCTTCTCCGGCGGCGAGAAGCAGCGTCTCGCCATCGCCCGTACGATTCTGCGCGACCCTCCCGTCCTGGTGCTCGACGAGGCGACGAGCGCCCTCGACACCCGGACGGAGTTCGCCGTGCAGGAAGCGATCGACGCCCTCTCCGCGGGGCGCACCACCATCACCATCGCGCACAGGCTCTCCACCGTCCGCGACGCCGAACAGATCATCGTGCTGGACGGCGGCCTCACGGTGGAGCGGGGCAGTCACGACGAACTCCTTCAGCAGGACGGCCGCTACGCCGCCCTGGTGCGGCGGGACACCCGACTGGCTCCCGCGGCAAACTGATCGGCGTGCCCGGACACACCCCGGCCGAGGTCCGAACACGCGGCGACGCCGCCGCTCCCGTGGGACGGGGAGCGACGGCGTCGTGCGGAGCAATGGTCAGACGAGCCAACCCACGAAGTGGACGATGCCGGCGAGCAGGTTGGTGATGAGGTTCATCCGGTGTTTCTCCTTGATACGTGGTGCATCTGTGGGACAGCGCAGTCGCGGTCTGCAGCCCGTCGGTTGCGCCCTGTAATCATCATCTTTCGCGGGGGAGTTGAGCAACGAATAGCGAAGCGATCACGCGTTCCAGCGAACATCCGATCCCCTGTTCGTGTGTTCCGTCGCGGATGGCAGGGCCCGTGTCTACCGGTTCCGGATTCCGGTCGGCGGGATAGCGTGCCCGCATGGTGAACGAGTCCCCGGACGTCCCGCCACATCACACCCACCGCGCACCGCGCCGCGGGCGCCTGGCGCTGCTCATCGGTGTCGTCCTCGTTCTCGCCGTGGCGGCAGCGATCCTCGTACCGTTGCTGACACGGGGGCCGAAGGTCGAGCACGCCCGCCCACTCGTGATCCCCGAAGGCCGGCGGGCGTCCCAGGTGTACGCCGCGGTCGACCGGGCCCTGTCCGTCGAGTCCGGCACCACGGAGAAGGCCGTCGCAGGGGCGGATCTGCCGCTGCCGGCCGAGGCGAACGGCAATCCCGAGGGCTACCTCTTCCCGGCGACCTACCCCGTCACCTCCCGCACCACCCCGCAGGGCCTGCTCAGGTACATGGTCGACACGGCGGTCCAGCGATTCGGCGCCGACCACATCACCACGGGTGCGCGACGCAATGGGTTCTCCGTCTATCGGACGGTGACGATCGCCAGCATCGTGCAGGCCGAAGCGGACACCGAGCACGACATGGGCAAGGTCGCCAGAGTCATCTACAACCGGCTCGGCCGGGGCATGCCGCTCCAGATGGACTCCACGCTCAACTACGCCCTGAACCGCAGCTCCCTGGACACCACCACGGGCGACACGAAGATCGACAGCCCGTACAACAGCTATGAGCGCAGGGGACTGCCGCCCACGCCTATCGGGAATCCGGGGGAGCAGGCGACGGCGGCCGCGATCACCCCCACACCTGGACCATGGCTGTACTTCGTCACGGTCGCGCCGGGGGACACGCGCTTCACCGACAGCTACGCGGAGCAGCGGAAGAACGTGGAGGAGTTCAACCGCAACCGCCGCAGCGCGTCCGGCGGCTGAGCGCCTGAGTGCCGGGCAACTCGGTACCAGAGCACCCGGGCCGTCGGCACCCGCCGCTGTCGCCCCCTCCGGTCGGCATCCGCGTTGTCATGTCGGCTGTGACGGCAGCCGTGCCGTCACACCACGGCGGGGGCGAACTCTCCGTCCGTCCCTCTCCCCGATCCCCTCTCCACGTCCGGCTCGTCCAGCAGCCGTGTGATCGCACGCACCGCTGCCCGCCCTGCCCGGTTGGCGCCGATCGTGCTGGCGGACGGCCCGTACCCGACGAGGTGGATCCGTTCGTCCCGCACCGCCCGCGTGCCCTCGACCCGGATGCCGCCGCCCGGCTCACGCAGCTTCAACGGTGCGAGATGATCGATGGCCGCCCGGAATCCGGTCGCCCAGAGGATGACGTCGGCCTCGACCGTGCGGCCGTCGTCCCAGGCGACCCCGGTCGGCGTGATCCGGTCGAACATCGGCAACCGGTCGAGGACACCCTTCTCGCGGGCGTGTCGGATCGCGTCGGTGAGCGGCAGCCCGGTCACGCTCACCACACTCTGCGGCGGCAGCCCGCGCCGTACCCTCTCCTCCACCAGCGCCACGGCGGCCCGCCCCCGGTCCGCGTCGAACGGCCCGTCCCGGAAGACGGGCGGCCGACGGGTCACCCAGTACGTCTCCGCCGCCACCTCGGCGATCTCCATCAGGTGCTGCGTACCGGAGGCTCCGCCACCGACCACCACCACGCGCTGCCCCGCGAACTCGTCGGGCCCCGGGTAGTTCGCGGTGTGCAGCTGCCGCCCCCGGAAGGTCTCCTGGCCCGGGTAGCGCGGCCAGAACGGCCGGTCCCAGGTGCCGGTGGCGTTGATGAGGGCGCGGGTGGCATACGTGCCCTCGGACGTCTCGACGAGCAGCCGCCCGTCCTCGCCCTCACGCACCGCGCTCACCTCGACCGGTCGGTGAACCCGCAGGTCGAAGGTGTGCTCATAGGTGTCGAAGTACTCGCCGATCACCTCGGACGAGGGCCGGCTGTCATCGGCTCCGGTGAGCTCCATTCCGGGCAGGGCGTGCATGCCGTGGACCTTGCCGTATGTGAGCGAGGGCCAGCGGAACTGCCAGGCCCCGCCGGGGCGCGGAGCGTGATCGAGCACGACGAAGTCACGGTCCGGTTCCAGGCCGACACGTCGCAGGTGGTAGGCGCCGGACAGTCCTGCCTGCCCGGCGCCCACCACGACGACATCGACCGTCCGCGCTGAGGCCACCCCGAAGTTGTTCACGCTTCTACCAACTTGTCCGGGGGCGCGGATCTTCCCGGGAGCGGCCACGATTCTCGCTCACCGGCCCCTCGACGGCCCGGCCCGCCCACAGGGACGCCGGGGCGTCGCCGTCCGGCTCACCCCCTCGACCACTCCGCCGCCGACCGCCCTGACCGGCCCACCGCTCCGACGAACTCCCCGACCGGCTCACCTTCCCGACCGGGCCCACTCCCGTGACCGGGCTCATCGACCGTCGGCGACCAACAGCGGAGCCCCGCCCGGCGCGGACGCGGGCCGGCCGTTCGCGGCGGGGATCCCGAGCAGGGGCGACGCCGGGACGGTGGAGAGCAGGCCGCGCGCTGCCAGCTCGGGTGTCACGCCCTCGCCGAACCAGTACGCCTCCTCCAGGTGCGGGTATCCGGACAGTACGAAGTGCTCCACACCCAGCGCGTGGTACTCCTCGATGCGGTCGGCGACCTCCGCATGACTTCCGACCAGCGCGGTGCCCGCACCGCCCCGTACCAGGCCGACACCGGCCCACAGATTCGGCGCGATCTCCAGCTTGTCGCGTGAGCCACCGTGCAGCGCCAGCATCCGCTGCTGCCCGACCGACTCGCTCCGCCCCAACGCCTGCTGAGCGGCGGCGATCGTCTCCGGATCGAGATCGTTCAGAAGCCGGTCCGCCGTCGTCCACGCCTCGCGCGAGGAGTCGCGGGAGATGGTGTGCAGCCGGATGCCGAAACGGACCGTTCGACCCTGCTCCTGCGCCAGTCCACGGATCCAGTCGATCTTCCCCTTCACCGCCGCCGGGGGCTCGCCCCAGGTCAGATAGACATCGGCGTGAGCGGCGGCCACCGGCCCGGCAGCCGCCGACGACCCACCGAAGAAGATGTCCGGCAGCGGGTCCGGCGGCAGCGCGGTCAGTCCGCCCTCCACCCGGTAGTGCTCACCGTCGAAATCAAAAGGCCGTCCGTTCCACGCACCCCGCACCACCGAGAGGAACTCCGCGGTCCGCGCATAGCGCCGGTCGTGGTCCAGACGGTCGCCGAAGCGCCGCTGCTCCGTCGAGTCGCCCCCTGTCACCACATTGAGCAGCAACCGTCCCCTGGTGATCCGCTGATACGTCGCCGCCATCTGCGCGGCGAGCACCGGCGAGATCAGGCCCGGACGGAACGCCACCAGGAACTTGAGCCGGTCGGTGTGCTGAGCCAGGGCGACCGTCGTCAGCCAGGCGTCCTCGCACCAGGTCCCCGTGGGTGTCAGCACGGCCTCGAACCCCAGCTGTTCGGCGGCCTTGGCGATCTGCGTCAGATACTCGATGTCGGGCGCGCGCACCCCGCTCACCGGGGTGATCCGGTTCCGCTTGATCCCGCCGTCGGCGTACGCGTGCCGGTCGACGAGCGTCCGGCCGTCACCGCCGGTGGGCAGGAACCAGTGCAGATGAACATTCATGACGAGGCCTTTCGGTACGAGCGGGGAGGGCGCTGAGCACCTGCCACGGCGCGAGGAGCGACAGCGGCCCCACGGCACGCCGTGTCCAACGGGGTACCGCTCGCGTGCGTACACCTCGGGCGGAAGCCGGTGCGACCGGCTCCGGATCGAGCGACCGGCGAGCGGACGGAACAGATTGGTCATCGGCGTCCGAGGGCATGTCCGGTGGGACGAGAGCGCGGCCGCTGGTCATGAGGGCCCCATCGAGCAGTCCCCGCACGAGGGAGCCGCACCCGGCCGCACGCGCACGTGAACCACTGCCGCGTGCACGGCGAGCGGCTACGGTTCGCCGTCGATGGTGCGGTTTGTGCCGGGGCTCGTGCGAACGAGCACGCACAGCGGAGGGGGCGGGCGGCCGGTCACCCAGGACGAAAGAGCTGAAGGAACGTCAGCAGCCGCGACGACAGGCGGCGGAGGCCACCCGCAGCAGGTCGATGTGACCGCGCGAAGTGAGCAGAGCTGAACGGAACATGGCGCCGAACGTAGCGATCCATGACTGAAACGGTCAATGGTGTCTCGGCACGTGGACGCGCGATCTCGCCGCAAGGGCGAGAGGATGGACCCATGCCCCACGCCTTCACGACGAGCGTCCTGCACGTCACCACCGGAGCGGCGGAGACCGTCACCGACCTCACGTACGACTGCGAGCAGTTCCTCACCCAAGCCGCGGCCGGGGACGGTCTGCTCAATATCTTCGTACCGCACGCAACCGCCGGCATCGCCATCCTCGAAACCGGATCGGGCAGTGACGAAGACCTGCTGGCCACCCTCCACACCCTGCTCCCCGCCGACGAGCGCTGGCAGCACCGTCACGGTTCCCCCGGTCACGGCCGCGACCACGTACTTCCCGCCCTCGTCCCGCCGCACGCGACACTGCCCGTGATCGGGGGCAGGCTGGAGCTGGGGACGTGGCAGTCGGTGTGCCTGGTCGATACCAACATTTTGAATCACAACCGTCAGGTGCGGTTGAGCTTCTTCGGATAGCGCGTTGCTCCGGTGGGACCGCAGAGGGGAAGTCCGGCCGCGCCGACTGAGTGGTGCGCACTGCTGCCCGCCGGTCCGCAGGCTACTGAGCAGCTCGCTGCCCGAGGTGTCGAAGGACGCGCCCACGATCCGCAGGTTCGCGGTCTCCTTCTCGTAGGTCACCCGCACCGTGTCACCGATCTCGGTGCTGGTCCTTTTCAGGGGAAGGCGCCTTCCCGCACGACGCGTACGGTGCGACCGACGAGGGTGCGCAACACCGGCCATATCTAGAGAAGCAGATCCCGGTTGAGGTGGTGGGGCAGATCATCGTGCAGGCCCTCGTGCAGGACGGTGCGGTACAGGCCCGTGCGCCGGCGAGGCTTGCTCATGTCGTACGAGGTCAGCCCCGACCACGCCATATGCAGCGGCAGCTCCACGACCCCCTGAGTGGGGCCGTGCAACTCGTCCGGCGACTGCGGCAGAGGCCGCCGGAACTTCTCCCGGCACAGCGTGAGGTCCCCGGCGACTGTGCCCGAGATGCCCATCGGTGTAGTGGCGCTCATGTGACGCTCGTTCTGATGGAGCGTCACCTGATTGACCGTGCAGGTCTTGCGGGGCGGGCGGTGTGCGGGGCTTTCTCCGTTCCTGGCGTTCTCCTCTCGGGACCGGGCGGCGGGCTCTTGGTCGTAGCGGCGGAACCGAGCATGGCACCCTCACCGCGCTCAGGCCTCTCGGTATGTTGCACAAACTCCGACGTCGCTGCTTGCCGCGATTGCGCAGAGACGGGTCTCGAACCGTGCTTCAGGATGTGCGATCAGACAAGGCGTGAGCCGGATGAAACTTCCAGTTCACCGTGACGACATCGGGAGTCCGCTGTGCTCCGGAGAAAACTGCTCATCCCCCTGACCTCGCTCCTGCTCCTGCTCCTGCTGACGGCTTCTGCCGGCGCGGGAGCGGCAGCGGCGTCCACCGGTTCCCCCGCCGGTGCCAGTGCCGAGGCGGCCGCGGCCGACTACGGCGCTCCCGGCCCCTACGCGACCGCGGTGGAGGTCGGGGCGGTGACCACCCTGTACTACCCGCGTGACATCGCGACCAGCAACCGCCGCCACCCCGTGATCGTGTGGGGAAACGGCACCTTCGCCTTCCCGGTCGTCTACCGCGACCTGTTGCTCCACTGGGCCAGTCAGGGCTTCATCGTCGCCGCCGCCAACACCCCGCAGTCCAACCTCGGCATCTCCATGCGCGCCGGGATCGACCTGCTCACCCGTCGCAACGCCGACCAGGGAAGCCCCTTCTACGACCGTGTCGACCTGGAGCACATCGGCGCGTCCGGTCACTCGCAGGGCGGTGCCGCCGCCATCGTCGTCGGCTCGGACCCGCGCATCGACACCATCCTGCCCATCCAGCCCGGGCCGCTCGCCGACATCGACGACGTACACGTACCCGCGCTCCTCCTGGCCGGGCAGAAGGACAGCATCGTCTTCCCCTTCCTGGTCAAGGCCTTCTACAACGACGCCGACCACATACCGGCCATCTACGGGGAACTGCGCGGCGCCGATCACCTCACGGTCGTGGGCGACCCCGGCCCGTTCGCCGCGCCCACCACCGCCTGGTTCAAGGCACACCTGATGGGGGACCAGACGGCGAGGGCACAGTTCTTCGGGGCCGGTTGCGGGATCTGCACCGACAGCGGCACCTGGTCCGACGTCCGCCGCAACGCCCTCGCAAGCCAGTGACCCGCTCCCGGAGATCCCTTCCGCTGTGACCGGCGGCCGTCCCGATCCACGCCGCCCGCCCCTGACGCTCCCTCGACCAGGGGCGGCCGGCCCCCGTTCGCACATGGAAGGACCGCCATGAAGCTCATCGCGACCACCGGGCAGGGCAAGGTCCGAGGCCGTCTCCACAACGGGATCGCCACCTTCCTCGGCATCCCCTACGCCGCCCCGCCCTTCGGCGCCCACCGCTTCCGCGCTCCCGCCCCGGTCGAGTCCTGGGAAGGGGTACGAGACGCTCTGGAGTACGGGCCGACCGCCCCCAAACGCCCCTACCGCCCGCCCCTCGACCGGCTGATACCCGATCCGAGCATCGCCGGGGACGACTGTCTCAACCTCAACGTCTGGACCCCATCCGTCAGCGAGGGCCGGCTGCCCGTCATGGTCTGGATCCACGGGGGTTCCCTGCGCAACGGCTCGGCGAACCTGCCGCTCTACGACGGGGGCGCCTTCGCGCGCGACGGGGTGGTTTTTGTCTCCGTCAACTACCGGCTCGGCGTGGAGGGGTTCGGGGTCTTCCCCGACGCCCCCGTCAACCGGGGCCTCCTCGACCAGATCGCAGCCCTGATCTGGGTCCGCGACAACATCTCCGCCTTCGGTGGAGATCCGGCGAACGTCACCGTGTGCGGGGAGTCCGCCGGCGCGATCAGCGTCGCGGCCCTCATGACCAGCCCCGGCGCGGCCGGGCTGTTCCACCGGGCGATCCTGCAGAGCGGCCCGCCGCACACGATCTCGCGTCGCGAGGGCGCGAAGACCGTACGGGCGATGGCGAAGAGACTGCGGATCCCGGCCACCGCCGAGGCGTTCGCGGCGGTGGACCGAGACCTGCTGCTGGACGCGCAGGCCGCCGTCGTCGACCGGTCCGACCCCATCGGCGGCGGTCCCGGCTTCCACATCGTGGTCGACGGCGACGTGGTGCCCGCGGCCCCGCCCCTTCCCGAGGCCGACCTGCTGCTGGGCTGCAACCGGGAGGAGTACCGGCTGTGGCTCGTACCCGGCGGAACCGTGAACCGGATCAGCTGGCTCACCCTGCGGCTGGCACTGCTGAAGATCCGTGTCCCGCAACGCGTGGCACGCCTGTACCGAGCCACCCGGCCGCACGCCAAACCCGGTGAGATCCTGGGAGAGATGGCCACCGACCTGCTGCTGCGGGGGCCGCTGAACCGCCTCGCCGACTCCCGGCCCGCCCGCACCTTCGTCTACGAATTCTGCTGGCGCTCGCCCGTGATGGGACTCGGCGCGTGCCATGCGCTGGAACTCGGCTTCGTCTTCGACAACCTGCGCGCCGCCGAGGACCTGACCGGGCCCGGCGCGCCCCAGCCACTGGCCGACGCCATGCACCGGGCCTGGTGCGCCTTCGCCACCACCGGACAGCCGGGCTGGTCCGGCTGGAACGCGGACCGGCCCGTCATGGTCTTCGACCACCCCGGCGCCGGCCCGGTCCGCGCACCGCGGCACGAGGAACTCGGCGCCTGGCTCTGACAGATGACAGGCCGAGCGCTCGCCGACGCCGGCCGTGGTTCATCCGCTTTCCGCTGCTCCTGCGGATCCCTGCGATCCGGTGACCCCGCGGTGATCCGCGGGCCCGGCCAGGTCCCTGGCGACGAGCGCCGCCTGGATCAGCCGCGCCTGCGCGGGAACCGCGAGGTCGAGGCCCGTCAGCGCGCTCACTCGCTGCAACCGGTAGTCCAGGGTGTTGCGGTGGACGCACAGCTCCAACGCCGTCTGGCGGCGGTTCAGCCCCCGCTCCACGAACACGCGCAGCGTCTCAAGCAGATACGGATGCTCCTCCAGGGAGTCGAGTTTGGCCGCCAGCCGCACCAGGCCGTCCCCGGGGCGCGCGAGCTGGTGCTCCAGCAGCACGTCGTCGAGGCGGTAGCACCCGGGCGGGCGTCCCAGGCGCCGGACGAGATCCAGCACGCGGCCGGCCTCCTGCGCCGCCGAGGGGATGGCCGCCGGTACGGAGGAGCGGGCGGCGGCGGCGCGCACGGGCTGCCCCACGTCCTTCTCCAGCCGGGCCACCAGGCCCGGCACGTCGGACCTGCCCGGCAACAAGGCGATCCGAACGACGTGGTCCATCAGCACAGGGATCCCGGTGAAGGCGTCGAGCGAGGACTGCACCAATCTGCTCGGCGGGTCGGACTCGAACGCGAAGGCAACCACCTCGTACTCACCCGCCACGGCCACCCGCGCCATGCCCGCCAGCTCCTCGTACGGCCGTCCTGCCAGCAGGGCGCCGAGCAGGGCCCGCCGTACGCGCTTGTCCTCGCTGTGGAGGTCCTCCTGGGCGTTCTGGTGGGCGAGGACGACCGCGGGCAGCGCGGCGTGCAGGCAGGCGAGCAGCTTGCCGCCCGCCCCGGCCAGCTCACCGGGCTCCGCGGCCTCGGTCAGCGTCTGCCACCACACCTCGGCGCCGATCAGGTACGCGGCGATCACCGCCTCCAGGGGGACGCGCTCCTCGGCCCGGCGCGCCGACCACTCGATGAGCCGGGTCAGATCGCCCGGCCCCATCGAACCCCCGCCGTCGCCGTCGCGCAGTGCCCTGAGCAACAGCGCGTGCACCGCCGCGACGGACCGCGCCACCTCGCCCTGGAGGGTGGCACGGGGCAGCGCCCCGTAGAACGGCGCCTCCGCCGCGCAGCGCGCGACCACGACGGCCGTGAGGTCACCGACCCGGGCGGCCATCCGGGCGTGCAGGTCCGACATCGGCGCATCGTCACACCCCCCGGCCGTGCCGTCAATCGGAGCCACGGCTCCGGAGGCGCGGGCAGTGCGTCGGGCGTGTCCCCGAACCGCTCCCGGCCGCCAACTCGTCGACGAAAGAGGCGACGTCACGTGGCACACCCGTGGCATGCCAACTTGCGTATGACGGGTGTCATCAATCCCCAGGGCCTGGAGTGGCACTACGAGTACGATCCGGCCGGACGTCTCATATCCGAGTCCGGCTTCGATGGTCGCACCGTGATGCATACCTACGACGCGGCCAACCGGATGACCTCAAGGACGAACAGCCTCGGACCTGCAGGTTCTCTGAATGTCGATCCTCGTGACGTCTTTCCGATGACGCACCACGTGGAGTGCGTGGCGATTCTTGAGCCGGCGGACAAGGGTGCCTGAACTGCGGTTTTTCGCGTGGTGAGGTTGCTCGACCTGGGACGGCAATGGTGCTCGACGACCTGTTGTCGGACTTGGAGACGCGGGCTCGTTGAGGCGTCTCCCAGAGCCCCGAATGCCGCGTAACGCAGCATGCCGCGGTGGGCGCCGTGCCGGAACCCGCGCCTGAGCTCACGGACGGGGCGGCGTCGACCACGGTCGACGCAGTGCCGTCGTCGATGCCATGACTCTCGTTTGACGCTCACCGGGCTCCTGGCACCTACCAGGCGGCTGCGGAACCCTCCTGACCTGCTGCGCCACGCCATGGCGCTGAAGCTGACAGCCTTCCGACGCCTCAAGACCTGGTGGGCGCGATCGGGTGCTTTGGCCGTTGCCTCAACGGAGGTTGGTGGATACAAACACCAGCAATACCGACAGGCAGGTGCGGTTGTCGTTCCTCGGGTAGCTCCGAGGAAGTCACGACTGTAGGGGTGATGTCCGGCCGGACCAAGTGAGAGGGCGCGTGAGGTTCTGTCGGGGTGTGGGCGGTCCTGTGCCGCGATGATCTGCTCGCCGAATTTGGCGGCGGGCGGGTCGAGCGAGGAGACGGCAGAGACGAATGCGCGGCTGTTCAGCAGCGGTTGGGCGCGCTGCCTCCTCGCCGTGGCCTTGTAGGCGGCGAGCACTGCCCGTGTGGTGCGCAGCGTGGTGGCCGAGTCGGGCCTCGCCGGGGCCTGCTCGCCCCGGCGTTGCGGTTGATTACATGCTCCCCGCCCCGATGATCGGGGCCGTGAGCCGCCGGGCGGCCGCGGAAGATCGGCCAGTGGTGTGTCGGAGGTTCCACGCCTGTTCGCCGACACAAGGTAGGGCTACCTCGCCGCCCGTGTGCGGTTCCGGCGCGGGCGCCACCAGCGGCCGGCTGCCGGGCCCGCTGAGCCGTTGGCCGGGCCACCTGTGACACACCCGTACCGCCCCGCGAGTCCTTCCAGGCCCGGCGGCGACGCATCCGAGAAGGGAGCGGCGATATGAGCACCCGGGAGACCTTCCTCGCACGGATCACTACAGTCCCGCCGGCCGACGTACCCGCGACCGCGGGACCCGACAGCGTCCCCGTACGCCGCGACCACCGGAGCAGTCACGCCGGAAACGTTCCTGCAGCCCTCTTCGTCGAGTACCAGGCCATCGTGATCCGCACGACCGAGGAGGGTGTCGGAGTCCGGTCTCTCATCCGTGAGAGGGAGGCCTCCCGTGCGTCCGGGGCTGCTGCAGCCTGGCCGCGAGCTTCCCCGGCAGGGCGTCCCGGTTTGCTGAGGTGAGCTGGACGACCTCGATGTCGGCGCGCCGCTTGAGGGCGTCGGTGAACGGATCCGGGTGCATGTGAACCGTGGCGACGATGTCGACCTCTGCGACGAACAGCGAGCCGACCGCGTGCCGGAACGCCGTGCACGCCAGTTCCATCCGCCCCAGCTCGTCGATGAGCACCAGCCGCCCTGTTGCCCCCTCGGTTGCTGCCAGTCGAAGCGACGGCAGCGCCAGTCCTTCCATGACGCCCAGGTCGACGCCGTATTTCCCTACCCGTGGCGGACCGGGCAGGTCGACATGGGCGAGCACCTCCCGTCGGCCTGCCAGGGTCTCCAGGGCGAAACCGACGCGGGCGCCGGATTGCCGGATCTCCTCCGTGGTGAAGCCGGTGGCCGCGTGAGTGGGCAGCAGCGCGGCCAGCCGGCGGAGGGCGGTCGTCTTGCCCGCGCCAGGGCGGCCTTCGAGCAGGATCCTTGTCGGCACACTGCCATCTTTCCTCCCGCTTCCGGAAGCGGGAGGGGTGGGCTCGGCCGAACGGGGGATTTGAGGTGCGGACCGGTGCCGGTGCCGCCGTTGCGGGTATGGCGGCGCGCATGAGCGGAATTGAACTCAGCAGCACCGCGTTCGACGACAAAACGGTGATCCCCCGTCGGTACAGCGGGGAGGGTGAGAACATCTCACCGCCCCTGACCTGGTCGGGGGTGCCCCACGAGGCCACGGAGCTGGTGCTCCTGTGCGAGGACCCGGACGCGCCGGGGACGATCTTTCTGCACTGGCTGGTGACCGGCATCGATCCGAGGAGCACCGGGGCGGCGGAGGGCCAGAAGCCCCAGGGGGGCCTTCCGTGGCCCAATGGCTTCGGCCGCGTGGGCTGGGGAGGGCCGATGCCTCCACCGGGGCACGGGCCGCACCGCTACTTCTTCCGCCTGTACGCCCTGGCCGAGCCGCTGCCGCTGCACGACCACCCGGACGCCGAGGACGTGCACTGTGCCCTGAAAGGCAGGGAACTGGCCTCCGGCACCCTGGTCGGGACCTATCAGCGCTGACGCGTCAGTGCTGGGTGGCCATGGGCGCCGTACAGCTGGACGAACCGGGCTGCGGTGACCGGCCTGCGGTGCACCGGGCCGCGCGGGCCCGCCGCTCGCACAGCTGGACGTGCTCCTGCCCACCATGCCCGATCGGCTGGACGAGCCGACCACCGGAGCGGAGCTGATCCACGAGCGGCTCAGGCACTCGCGAGAAGACCGCGCAGACGATGACGGCGTCATGCGGGGCACGGGCCAGCATGCGGAGGGTCCCGTCGCCGAGTACAACTTCGGCATTGTCCACGCCCTGCCCGGCCAGCCGTATCCGGTCCTGACCTCCAGGACCTGCTGGTCTCCGGTGAAGCCGAGAGCGGGGACCATCATGGCGATCAGCGGGGGCTGGGTGTTTTTACCTGCGCCCCGGATCGCGCCGCGCGCGGAACCGAGGCACAGCGCGCCGGCATCAGGACGGGGTCCCTGTGTCGGTGTACCGCAGCAGAGCGCCCACGCCCTCGTAAAGCCTCAGCTCGTTCTCCGGTACGACGACCAGCTCGGCGCCGGTGCCGACGAGGGCCCGGACGAGGGCCTCGTCGGCGCGTTCCTCGCGCGGGGCCCGAACGCCGAAGGAGGTCAGTTCCGCCTCGGTCAGGGCGAGCTGAGTGGGCCCGGAGCCTGTCCAGAGCCGCAGCGAAGACCCTGGCGGCCGGTTCAGCAGCAGTGCCGCGACCTGGCCGCGCTGGAGGGCGGCGACGGTCGCGGCCAGCCCCTCCGTCATGGGGCCGTCCAGGGCGCGCCTGCCGATGAAGATGTCCACGAGTTCCCGGTCGTGCGCGGCCATGCGGCCGCGGAAGACGCCGTCGAGCTGCGGCTCCAACAGGGCGCGTCCGGTGTCGGTGGGGGTCCGGCCGCGCACGCGTACGACCTTGTCCCGCAGGGCGTGCGGCAGGCGGCGGATCAGTACGTTGCACGCCCACTCGTTCCCGCCCACGACGACTGCGTCGGCATGGGCGCGCCGCGCCCGTTCGTCCAGCCGGTGGCCGAGCCGGAGGGAGGTGCGGTGCCAGGTCGCCACCGCGACCCTGCGGTGCAGCCGCTCACCCGGGGTGACGGTGGACGCGGGCCAGGTGCCGGTCTCCGCCTCCAGAGTTACCCAGCCATGGGTCTCGGCGGTCGGAAGGCCGCCGTAGTGGACGACTACGGCCATGTAGGGGATCTCCGGAACGTGCTGTCTGACCAGGGGCATCGCGTCCGGCAGGGTGCTGTACCGCGCCCAGTCGCGTTCGGGCGGCCTCGGCAGCTCCCCGTCCAGGACGAGTGTGCCGTGGGCGGCGAAGATGGCCTGACCATGCACCCCCGGCACCGCTGTGTCGGCACCGACCGCCTCCTCCAGTACGTTCAGCAGCGCCCGGTCCGAGCCCTGACGCGACAGACTCTCGCGCAGCCGCCGCCAGCGCAGCGCAATCGCCCGTTCGGGATGCTCGACGTCCCGGGAGGTATCCAGGTACACGGAGACGAACGGGCCCGGCTCCGCGTAGAGGGGTTCGAGAAACGACAACCTCATCGCCACTCCTCGTCGATGGACTTCCCTCCTTTGATGATGCACGCCCCGGGGGGCGATGGAGCTCGACGAGCGCAATGTGGTGCGGAATGACGAGCGCAATGTGGTGCGGAATGTGGGGTGGCCGCGTGCAGGCCACGGACCCGAGCCTCGTGCCTCGGACCGGGTCGGGAAGACGGTGGAGGCGCTGGGTGACGCACTGGAGGAGAACCTGGTTCTCCTCCCACCTTCGGGGCGGCGGGCCCGGTGGGCGTTCGACGAATCGTGCGGCGATGACAGCCCAGGCCGGGCCCATCCTGTCCCGCGCGTACCTGGTGCTCGGCCACGGCGCCATGACCTGCCAGCGCTCCATCCGCCCCGGCGACCATCCGAGCACCCAGTGATCTCCGGCCCTGGGACCGCAGCCTCCGATCGTTGCTATGGATCACCCATCGGGGCTGCGGCGGGCCTATCGGCAGGGTCGGGGTTGTCCTAGCGGATGTTGGCGGACACGAACATCGGCAATGCGGACCGTCAGGTGCGTCTGAGCTTCGTCGGTCGGTCGATCGCTTCGGTGGAGCCGTAGACAGGGGCATCGACGCTGTTGGTGACGAGCGTGCGAGGTCACGAACCCCCGTCCGGATCTCGAAGTCCATCGCATCCCCTGAACTGGGGTGTTGCGACGACCACTAGAACGGAAGCTGTGCCGACGGGGGTTCCGCGTGTGGCGACGGGCCGCACCGCGCGGTGGTCCACGACCCGACGAAGCCCCGCCGTGCTCTTGGCGGGGCTTCGTCGGGTGCGGCACGGGAGCAGTCCGGGCTGTCTGTTCGTCACCCGCTTTGCTCTGCCGTACTGTCCTGCGGCTAGTTTGTCTGCAGGACAAGTACGCAGGCCCGTAGTGCCAGAGGTGCACGGGGGACGGGAGGTCGGGAAGAGTGTCGCTGCGCGGAGGTGATCCAGCCGAGATCGGCGGCTATCCGCTCGAGGCGCGGCTCGGCTCGGGTGGCATGGGCACGGTCTTTCTGGCCCGTACGAGTTCGGGGCGACCTGTCGCCATCAAACTGATCCACCAGCAGTTCGCGGGGGACGACGAGTTCCGCATCCGCTTCCGGCAGGAGGTGGCGGCCGCGCGGCGGGTGAGCGGCGCGTTCACCGCCGCCGTGGTGGACGCTGCCCCTGAGGCCGAGCAGCCGTGGATGGCGACGACCTATATCGAGGGTCAGACGCTGGCCCAGCGCATCGCCGCGAAGGGCCCGCTGAACGGAGCGGAGCTGAGAAGGCTCGCCATCGGGCTGGCGGAGGCGCTGCGCGACATCCACCGGGTGGGGGTCGTCCACCGTGACCTGAAGCCCTCCAACGTCGTGCTCTCGCCCGAGGGCCCGCGCGTCATCGACTTCGGCATTTCGCGCGCCATCGACCAGGAGACGCTGACGATGACAGGGCGGGTCATCGGCACGCCGCCCTTCATGTCGCCCGAGCAGTTGCAGGCGCCGCGTGGTGTGGGGCCCGAGTCCGACGTCTTCTCGCTGGGGACACTGCTCGTGTACTCGGCGACGGGCCGCGGGCCCTTCGACGCCGACAGCCCATACATGACCGCATATCAGGTGGTGCACGAGGAGCCGTCGCTGGGTGCCGTGCCGGTGACCTTGCGCGCGGTCGTCGAGTCGTGCCTGGACAAGGAGCCCAACGGGCGCCCCTCGGCGGACGAACTCCTCGTGCTGCTGCGGGACCTGCCGGCCGACCTCGGTGGGACCGACGCGAACGGGGTCGGCGCGAGCTGCACCCGCGACGTGATCACGCAGCATCACTTCGAGACGCGGGCCACTCCGGCGCCGACTGCCCCGACCACCGACCCGACCGGTCCCGATACAGGGAGCACCGGCACCCCCATCGGCCGCCGTCTGCGTAGCCGGTGGCGTCCTGTGCTCGCGGCCGCGGTCGCGGTGGCGGCGATCGGCGGGGGAGTCGCCGTACTGAAGGCGGGCGGCTTCGGGGGGAACAGCGGCGGTGGCAAGGGCAACAGCGTTGCGGCGCCGGGTGCCGCACTTCCGGACGGCTTCGCGCCGTGGCGCAAGACCGTGCTGGGCGGTCGCGAGGACACCCCCGACGAGCTGCGTTGCGTCGCGCGCCGCGACGCGCTGTTCTGCGGGGGCGGCGGTGTTGTCGCGACCCGTATCAGGGCCCGGGACGGCTCGCGGGTGTGGACGGCGAAGAGCCCGGGCGTCCCCGTCCAGGGCATGCACCTGGTGGGTGCCACCGACGACACGGTGCTCGGCTACCGCTTCGCCGCCCAGGACGCCCCGCAGGACCCTCCCAGCGAGGTGGTGGCCATCGACGCGCACAACGGCCGGGAGCTGTGGTCCGTGCCGTCCGGCGCCCAGTCGAAGGCCGTCGCGGGTCTGACTCAGGACGCCCTCGTGGTCGGCTCCGCCGTCGTGACGGTCGACGCTTCCAATTCCCGCTTCGAGGCGCGGGACGCGCACAGCGGTGAGGTCACCTGGACGACATCGTTCCCCGCGGGCACGCAGTGCGCCCCCGTCCCGGTGGGCACACAGCTCCTCGCGATGTGCGCGACGGATGCGGAGGTGGATGCCCTGGAGGTGCGCCACCCCACCCTGTACACGGTCGATCGCGCCTCGGGGACCCTGGGTGCGCCCATCGAGGTCGACGGCCCCGCCGTGCCGATGGGCGTCGCCCACGGCAGGCTGGTACTCCTTCAGGTGCACATGGAGGGACCGGCGCTGGCCGGCTACGACGGGGTGGCGCGGGTCGACCCGGCCTCGCGGAAGGTCACGTACTCCCGACTGGCCAAGACATACGCGGGGACGCCCGGCATGGCGGACGGCACCGTCTACGTGAGCGGGCAGACCGGTCTCGTCACCGCGCTCGACCCGGAGACCGGCCGGAAGAAGTGGTCGCGGCAGACTGGCGTGGAGGGTGCGTCGGGTCCCGTGGCGGGAGCCGACGCGGTGTATTTCAGCTCGGCCACCGGCCGGTTGGTCGCGCTGTCGCCGCACGATGGCAAACCCCTGTGGACAACCGACCCGCAGGCCGATGGTTTGACGGGCGAGCAAGGCGCCAGCCCGCGCGTCACCGTTGTGGGGCGTGCGCTGGTCGTGGCCGCGGCCAAGAACACTCTCTTCGCCTTCGACGCGCAGAAGCCGCCGAGGTCGGGCTGACCGGGGCGGCACCGGACGCCGGCCGCATTCCTTGCCGTGCGGACACCTCAGCGGCTCACCCGGTCGCCTGCGCAGCCGGCGGCGAGGTGTCCTTCCACCGGGCCCCACTCCCCGTCCACGTGGTCGGGCGGCGGCACGTGGGCACGGAGTCGAAGCGGTGTTGCGTGAGCAGGCGGCGATCCCGCCTGTCCCGGGCCGTGGAGCCCCGCCCTCACGACCGAACTCCCCAGCACCGCCACGGCGCGAAGGCGGAGTCCCGCGTCGTCGCACAGGTTTCGGCCGAGGTCACGCGCGCTTGTTGAGAACGTCGTTGATTCGCAGTCCTTCCGCAGGGGTGACACGGCCGTGTGGGAGCTCGATCCCCAGGGCCTCGGCGAGCTGACGCTGCTGTGTGTCGACGGCAGCCTCGACCAGGTCCGCCAGGGCCGCGGCCGCCGCCCGGCCCCTGCGGCAGCCGATCAGCGTCATGGCCAGCCCCACCGGGAGCGCAGGCCACCAGACCACGCCGAGCGCCACCGTCAGCAGCCCCCAGGCGGCGGTCTCCGCCGCGCGCCGGTACCGGCTGGACGCATCACTGATCACCGGCCGTACCGTCTCCGGGAGGAGCAGCCAGAGACGGGGCCAGACCAGGGCCACCGACAGGCCGTACTGTGCGTCGACCCGCTCATCGACCAGGCGGAAGCGATCCCCGATGTCCGTAGCGCGTACGGGCAGATACCGGTCCGGCCCCTGCCCCCCGGCCCGCTCCCGCGCAGCCCTCGCCCTCTCCCTGCGGCGTGCCACCCAGCGGCGCGGCCGGTGCGCGATCCACACCTTCCGGACTCCCGCCGCCACTCCCTGGGCCGCCAGCCCGGCGGCGGTGGCCGCCAGCAGGCCGCCGACGACCGCGAGGACCGTCGCCGCAGGCCTGGAGTCGAGCCGGCTGCCCAGTCGGCCCAGTTCGGTGGTGAGCTCCGCCGGATCGAGTGCCGAGGTGTGACCGAGCAGAACTCCGCAGACGGACGCCGCCACCAGCAGCAGTCCGGGCAGCAGCAGGGCGCTCAGCCAGCGGTCCGCGACCTTCTTGCCCATTTCCGCGAGCAGCGTGTTCACGGACGGGGCCGGGCGCGCAGGACCATCGGGGCGTCATCGACCGCGCAGCGCGGTTCCCGGCCTCTCTCGTCCGGGTGGGCGCGGCGTGAACAACGCCCGGTCGGGCAATGGTAGTCACCCTCGATCCGCACGGGATCGAGTCCGAAGTCGTCGAGACCGACCAGGTCGCCGGCGTGCTTGTCGGGGTCGGTGCGTGTCGAATAGCCGAGCCGCCGGCATACGGCGACGGCCGATTCGCCGTCCCGGACGGCCTGTGTGGCCTGATCGATCCAGGTGAGCACCTGTTCGTCGCCAAGGCGCCGACCATCAGATCCGGTACCGCGGAGCACAGCCACGCCGCAGCGGCACGATTGTCAGCGGTGGACATGGGGAACTCCTTCGCCGAGGCGGATCTGTAGTCGCGCAAATCCCTTACGGTAGACGAACAAGCCTGCATACGGGGGTTGTTGTGAGCTCGTCGCAGGACGAGGCGCTGACGGTTCTGAACGAGCGGATCGAGCGGTACGAGCGGACCGGAGACCGGGAGGCGGTACTGGGCCCCGGGGTGATGGCCCGGGCGGGCCGACTCTGGCGCACGGCGCTCTCGCCCGGCGGCTGCAGTGTCGAGATCGGGCACACGCTGGCCCGGCTTCATTGGGCCCGCGATGAAGCCGACGACAGCAGGAATGGTTCCGATCTGTGGGAGGCACTCCTGTTCTACGCCCGGGTCGGCGACGTCGACCCGTCCCTGGTCCCCGAAGAGCCGCGTCGGATGCTCGCCGCAGGAGCACGGATCGATCACGGCTTCCTCGGCCCCGAGCACTGGGGCCGCCTGGCGATCCGGCTGCTCAAGGAGGGCCAGTTCACAGAGGGCCGGACAGAGTTGGACGAAGCGATCGAGCTGTTCGGCGGGACGGTCGAGGCATACCCGCAGGAGCACAGATTCTGGTCCGGGGACATGTCCGATCTGAGTCTGGCGCTGCGTATGCGGTACGACCGCTGCGGCGACCCGTCGGACCTCGACCGGGCCACCGTGACCGCACGAGCCGCTCTCCGAGCCACCGATCCGGCCGACGCGAATCTGCCCGAGCGCCTCGACAACCTCAGCACCGCACTGCAGGCACAGGCCAATCGCAGCGGCGACTTCGTTGCCGCCGCTGAGGCGGCCAGACTCAGTTCCCGGGCAGTCAGGGCCGTCCCGCCGACGGGCCGTCGCCGCCTGCTGTTCGAGGAGAATCTCGCCGCCGCGCGCCTGACCCGGTTCCGTCTGACCGGTGACCGCGATGAACTCGCCCTTGCCGTGGACGAGTTACGCGCGGTGGTGGCAGCGACCCCGGGCAGCGACCCGGACCTCGCGCGACGCAGGGCCAGGCTCGGCGGTGCGCTGCACGAACTCTTCGTGCTCACCCGTGACCCGCACCGGCTCGGGCAGGCGGTCGAACTGCTGACCCAGGCCGCCGACAGGGGTTCCACGACGGGCGTCCGGCTCGATGCTCTGTCCGGCCTCGGTGCCGTCCTGCTCAGCCGCTTCCAGGAGACCGGCAGCCGGCAAGACCTGGATCACGCCGTCCACTGTGGCGAAGAATCCGTCAAGGAGGCAGGGACCGGGGATCCACGGCGCTCCGGGCGGCTGCACACATGGGGTTGGGTGCTGCGTGCCACCCACGCGCGCACCCATGAGCCGCGGGTCCTCGACGAGGCCATCGACGCTTTCCGCCTGGCTCTGGACGGGCTGGGACGGGACGATCCGAGGCGGGCGACCTACGAAGCGAGCCTCGGTCAGGCACTGATGGCCCGACAGTTCGGCCTGCGTGACGAAATCACGCCCTTCGGCGTCAGCGAGTTGCGCGCGGATGCGGCGCGGCTCCAATGGGAGCAGCTACGGAACACTCGGGGGCCGGAACTGCTTTCCGCGGAACTCGGCGGACTGCAGGATCTCGCAGAAGCTTACGCGGCGTGCTCACGCGCCGTGGCAGGCGCCGGCCCCAGGGATCCGGACCTGGGCACCCACCTGCGGGGCCTGAGCGCCGTCCTGTACAGCCGCTACCGCCTCATCGGCGAGGAGAACGACGCGGACAGGGCTGTCGCACTCGCCGAGCGGGCATTGCAGAGCACTCCCGCGCAGCACGCCGAGCACGCCTCGGTCGTGCTTCACCTCGCCCGTCTCCTGACGGATCTCCGCGGACACGCGGACGACGGCCGTGCTCTGTCTCTCTGGCAGCAGCTCGCCTCCGACCTGACGGCGCCGCCTTGGGCACGTGCCTCGGCGGCGGCGTACGCGGCACGGTGCCTGGCCCGGAGCGGTGCCTGGGGCGCGGCCACCGATCAGTACGCGCAAGCGCTCGGATTTCTGCCGTCCCTCGTCTCGTCGGCCAGGGAACGGACGGCGCAGGAGGACGAACTCACCGCTTGGAGCGGCCTGTCGGCCGAGGCCGCGAGCTGCGCGGTGGCCGCGGGCGACCCGGAGCGCGCGGTGGAACTGCTGGAACAGGGCCGGTCCGTCCTCTGGGCACAACTGCTCGACCTGCGCGACGGGCTGGACACTCTCGACTCCGTGGACCGGGAACTGGCCGACCGACTCACTCGCCTGGAAAGCGAGTTGAACGCAACGCCGGAGGCGGCATCAGTCAATCCGTGGTGGGCCCGCATCGCGGACCGGCGGCTGACCCTGGTCGCGGAACGCGACGAACTCCTCGCGCACATCAGACGCCTGCCGGGGCTTGCCGACTTCCGGAGACCCGCCGAAGGGGCCGAACTGCGCGAAGCCGCGAACCGGGGCCCGATCGTCATGGTCGTCTCCAGCCAGTGGAGCACCGACGCCCTGATCGTCACGACCAGCGCCGTCCGGGCTGTCCGGCTGGGCCGCCTCACGTACCCGCGCATGCTGGAACGGACCGCGCGCTACCTCAACGCGCTCGCTCAGTACGAGGAAGGCCCGCGCGACGCCCTCGCCCGGGTCAAGCTGAACCTCCTGGTCACCAGCACGCTGAAGTGGCTGTGGCACGACATTGCGGAGCCGGTGCTGACAACCCTCGGACACACCGGGGCTCCTCCCGCCGGTCGGCCTCGGCCACGGCTGTGGTGGTGTCCGGCAGGACCGCTGGCGCTGCTGCCCCTGCACGCCGCCGGCCTGCCGGACTCCGCGTCCCCGGGCGACCCAGCCGGCGCCTGTGTCCTTGACCGGGTCACCCCCTCGTACACCCCGACCGTGCGTGCCCTGCTCGCCAACCGGCAGGCCACCCCCCGTCCCGGGACGGCGGACCGAATGCTGGTGGTGGGGATGCCCGTCACCCCGGGCCACCTCCCCCTGCCGCAGGTCGCGGGGGAACTGACCGCCCTGCGCGAAGCGATTCCCCGGGCCACGGTGCTGCAGGGGGAGCGGGCGACCCGTGCGGCCGTACGCGACGCACTGCGTACCCACCGCTGGGTGCACCTGAGCTGCCACGGCGGCCAGCAACTGCTTCGCCCGTCGGAGGGAGGGCTCGTCCTGCACGATGAGGTGCTGACCGTCGCTGATCTCCGGGCCGACCGGCACGCCCACGGCGAGTTCGCCTTCCTCTCCGCCTGCAAGACGGCCCTCGGCGGCGCTGCGGTACCCGATGAAGCGATCAACGTCGCCAGCGCGTTCCAGTACGCCGGCTGGCAACATGTCATCGGCACCTTGTGGTCGGTGGGGAGCATCGCAACCGAGGAACTGAGCGCGGATCTCTACCGTACGCTCGTCAGGGGCGGAGCCCTGCGATCCGAAGGAACCGCCGCAGCCCTGAACGACGCCGTCCGCAGGCTGCGCGCGGCCGGCTACCCACCCCTCGTCTGGGCGCCGTTCGCGCATGTCGGCGGTTGAGCACCGAGCGCTCCGACGGAGAACCCAGGATCCACCACGGCGGGAAAGAGGTCCCAGATGCGCTTCGGACGCCGCAGGAGCAGGAAGGCGCCGCCCTCCGAGGCAGAGGGGAGGGCGCTCCCCGAGCCGTCGGCCACAACGCCTCCCGAGCAACCCATGGAACCTCCCGTACCGCCCGTGGAAGAGGAGGTGCGCTCGCTGCCCGCGTCGACCGTCGATCAGGAGGAGCTTCTCTCCGAGTTGCTCAGCCACGACCTCCACGCGTCGGCCGAGCCGGTGATGCGCGCCCTCCTGTCCGACTACGAACGCAACCTCGGCCCGGACGATCCCGCCACCATCTCCCTCTACGACACCTTGGGCCACACGCTGTACCAAATGGGGTTGACGCCGGAAGCCGAAGCCATGCATCGCGAGGCGTACTCCCGCAGCAAGCTCCGCAACGGACCCGACGACCCGGACACGCTGGCCTATGCCCACAATCTCGCCACGGCCCTGGTGATGAGCGCCGAACGCGAGGAGGGGCTCGCGCTTCTCACGCGGACCATGGAGCGGAGGGAGAGCGTTCACGGCCCGGACCACGCCGCCACACTGGAGACCGCCTCCGTCCTCGGCGCCGTCCTGTTCGAGTCGGGTGCTCAGGAACACGGTTTCGCCCTGCTGGAACGGGTGTACACGGCCTACCGGACCACCTTGGGCGAGCACGATCTCCAGACCCTCGCCGCCGGCGGGAACCTGGCGGCCGCGGTGCACACCCTCGGACACACCGAAGAAGCCGCTCGGCTTCTCGTCGTCGTGCTGTCGGGTTACGTCCGCACCCTCGGCCCGGACCATTCGCTGACCCTGGGCACTCAGCAGCGCCTCAGGCGCATGGGCTGGTACATCGACATCGACGTGCCGTAGGAATGAGGCCGGAGCGACGGTTGCGGCCCGTCCCGCGGCGCGGCCCACTGTCCGGGTGGGACCTCGGCACGGGGAAGCCCAGGTGGGCAAGGGAGCCGCCGGGAAGCCCTCTTGTCCCTGAGGCTCGCCGCATCGACGTCGCTCGGACCGGCCCGCACCGACGGGCGGCGGCGCGGTCCTCAGGGCAGCCGCACGCGTGATCTTCCCCGTGGCGACCCTGACGAGCTGGGGGAGCGAACAGAGGTCACCAGTCCGTCGGACAGGCGGAGTGGGCCGTGACGATCGCTGTCACGGTCGTCGCTCCGGCCGTTGCCGGGGCGGCGATGTCCCTTCCGCGCAGCCGAAGGTGGAACCGTCGTGCGCTCCAGGCCGACGCGCGAACCGGCGCCGGCCGTGACGATCACCAGCAGAGTGGACTGAGCCCGGTTCTCCCGGAGGCCCAGCCGCACCTCAGGCGTGGGAGAGACCGCGCCGGTCCACTGTTCCATCGCTCCTCCCTTCCGGACAGGACCGAAAAACCCGCAGATCAAAATACCCCTATGGGTATTTTTCACCTGTGAGCCAAGATACCCCGAGGGGTATTTGACTTCCCGCTGCTGGGCTGTCTATGGTCAGAGGAATTCGATACCTAGGGGGGTATCGGGGAACAGGGGATCTTCATGCATGAAGTGGATCTGACCGTCTTCGCGACGGAGCTCGCGAACGGCGCGTTCGTGATCGACGCCAGGGAGCCCGACGAGTACCGGCCCCTCGACCACGGCGCCGCGGCCGCCGAGGTGATCTGAAGCCTCGACCTCGGACCCATTCGGAAGGCGCTGCCGCGCCTTCGGTCAACTCTCAGCACCCGGCCGGGTGCGCGTCCCCCGACGGAGGTTCTACCGTGCTCTTCACCCAGTACTACCTCGACTGCCTGTCACAGGCGTCGTACATGATCGCCGACGAGACGACCGGCCAGGCCGTGGTCGTCGACCCGCGCAGAGACGTCTCGGAGTACCTGGCCGACGCCCGGGCGCACGGATTCACCGTCGTGGGCGTCATCAACACCCACTTCCATGCTGATTTCGTCGCCGGGCACCTGGAGATGGCCGACCGCACCGGCGCCTGGATCGGCTACGGCCGCCGCGCAGAGACCGAGTACCCCATCCGTAAGCTCGCCGACGGCGAACGCGTCTCCCTCGGCGATGTCGCCCTGCAGATCATGGAGACCCCCGGGCACACCCCCGAGTCGATCAGCGTCCTCGTGTACGAGCACGCCGACGACATGGTTCCCTACGGGGTGCTGACCGGCGACGCCTTGTTCATCGGCGACGTCGGCCGCCCCGATCTGCTCGCCTCCGTGGGCGTGACCGCCGACGAACTGGGTGCGATGCTGCACGACAGTGTCCAGAACAGGCTGATGGCACTGCCCGACGCGGTCCGGGTCTTCCCCGCCCACGGCGCCGGCTCCGCCTGCGGCAAGAACCTCTCCACCGAGAAACAGTCGACCATCGGGGAGCAGCGCGCCACCAACTACGCCTGCGTGCCGATGAGTCGTGAGGACTTCGTCGCACTCGTCACCGCCGGCCAGTCCGCCGCGCCCGGCTATTTCGCCTTCGACGCGGAACTCAACCGCAAGGACCGTCTCCTGTTCGACTCGGCCGCGGCGCCACGCCCGCTGTCCTTGGCCGAGTTCACCGAACTGCGCAGGGCGGGGGCGGTCGTGGTCGACGCCCGTTCCCCGCAGGAATTCGCCAACGGCCACCTGCGAGGCGCGGTCAACGTCCCCGTCGAGGGCCGGTTCGCCGAACAGGCCGGCACCGTCCTCGATCCGGCCGACGAGCTGATCGTCATGGCTCCGGAGAACCGGGAGGAGGAAGTCGTCACCCGCCTCGCCCGTATCGGCTTCGACCGTGTAGTGGGCTACCTGCGCAACCCCGAGGACGCCCTCGAGGCGCTGACCGAGGAGGTCGCTCCCGCGAGCCGCCTGGCCGCCGCACAACTGCGCACCGCTCTGCGAGGAGAGAACCCTCCGCTCGTCATCGACGTACGCACCTGCGGAGAGCGCAGTGCGAACGGCTTCATCGAGGGCGCCCTGCACATGGCCCTGAGCGAACTGCCCGCGCGCCTGGACGAGATCTCCACCGACCGGCCCCTCGTACTGCACTGCGCCGGTGGCCACCGCTCCTCGATCGCGGCCAGCCTCCTGCGCCACCACGGCTTCGAGGACGTCTCCGACATCCTCGGCGGCTACGCCGCCTGGGCCCTGTCGGCGGACCCCGCCGCCGTCTGACCGACCTCCTCCCACAGCCTCCCGGTACGCCCCGGGCAGGGGCATCCCTCTGCCCGGGGCGGTCACTCGGGCCCGCAACACCCACCCACGTGCATGAACTCTTCGAACGGAGCCCCGCCCATGACTGAGACGTCCGCCCAGACCTCCTCGATCACCCCCGCCGTCCTGCACCGCCTCCTACAGGAGGAACGCGCACCGCGCATCCTCGACGTGCGCACGTCCGGTGAGTTCCGCACGGTCCACATCCCCGGCGCCTGCAACGTGCCCCTCGACACCCTGCGCGAGCACCGGAACGAACTGCTGGCCCACCTCGACGAGGACGTCGTCCTGGTCTGCCGCTCCGGTGCCCGTGCCGCCCAGGCCGAAAAGGCTCTGGCCGAGGCCGGCCTGCCGAACCTCCGCGTGCTGGAGGGCGGCATCAGCGCCTGGGAGATGGCAGGCGCTCCCACGAACCGCGGCGCCGACCGTTGGGACATGGAGCGCCAGGTCCGGCTCGTCGCCGGTTCGATCGTCCTCGTCACCGGGGTGGTGGGCCTCTTCGTTCCCGGCGCGCACCTCATCGGAACCGCGGTCGGCGCGGGCCTGACGTACGCGGCTGTGAGCAACTCCTGTGCCATGGGTGTCCTGCTGTCCAAGCTCCCCTACAACCGCGGTCCGCGCACCGATATCCGCAACGTGATCACGGAACTGCGGGGCATGTCGTGACCGCCCTGATCGTTGCGGCGTCGCTGTTCGTCGGAGTGTGCGACATCCCGTGAGTTCTCCTGAGTCTCACTGCGTCCCTGCTCTCGTGGCCAGGGCTTTCTTCCTCGGTGAGGGGTGCTCTTCCGTCTTGTGACGTCACTTCGGGATTCCTGAAGCGTTCTCACTTCGCCCGATCGGTCTGTGATCGGGGTGAAGGCGAGGAGGCTCGGGTTGGTGCCGGCAGCCGTACGCGACTTGCGCGAGCTCGCTGCTCGCGGCCTACGCGAGACAGGGCAACGGAGAGTGCGGCTACGACCGTGGTCTGTTCTGGTGCGCCTGCCGGTCTATGAGCTCCGGCCGCGCCTCGTGAACTGGTGCACGAAACTTGCCGACGTGGGCATCGCTGACTCCCTCGACCATTCCGACCTGCACGACGGCCAGCTGTTCAACCCCGAGCCAGGTCGATTCGCATTCTTCGACTGGGGCGACGCCGCGGTCTCCCACCCTTTGTGCAGCTTCCTGGTCCTGGCCCGGGCAGCCGGTGCACGATACGGGTCCGAAGTGCTGCCACGGCTACGGGACGCCTACCTGGAACCCCGGACGGGAGGCGGTCGGCCTGAAGCACACGGGAGACCCGTGGGTTCGCGCCGGGGAAGCAGCAGTTTCCCGGAACCCACGGGACCCCGGGTGTGAGTAGTTGAGGTACGGGAAATCCCGGTGAGAACGATCACGGGCTTGGCCGGCAAGTTCTCTACATCTCCGGTCTCGGGCCTCGGTCCTGGTGGGGTTCGCGAAATGATCGCCGGGCGGCTCCCGGGGCCGGCTACGGTCCGGCTCGTGCCGGTGGAGTCAGAGCTGTCCGAGCACCGAAGTCGGTCGCCCTGAGACAAAAGCTGAGGGGTTCATCGGCCGCTGGGAGTAGGTCCTGCGCCGCAGGCGCGCTTCGCGCCTGCTTGGCTAGGGTCGGTCCTCATGGAGACCACAGGAACCGTTCGTCGCCGGACGGCGGAGCCTATGCGCGATGCTCTGGAGCGGCTCGTTGCCGAGCGGGATGTATGGGTGTCGACGGCTCACCCTGATCAAGGGCCGCACCAGGTGCCGCTGTGGTTCTTGTGTGAGGCGGAGTGCTTCCCGGACCAGGAGGTGCCTGGAGGCGCAGCGGAGTCGTTCGCCGAAAAGTTCGGGTGGCATCCACGCGTGGAAGAAGGTTCTTTCGAGAGGTGAAGCCGCTTGTTTTGTGCACGGCATCGTAAGTGGAGGGAATGATGGCGCACAACTCCAACCCGAGTGGACGGCGCCGCGGTAAGCCTGCAACCTTGGCTTCGGTCGCGGAACACTCAGGGGTATCGCGCCAGACGGTTTCCAATGCGCTGAATTCTCCGGAACTGCTTGCGTCAGGGACCCTGGAGCGTGTCCGCAGATCCATCGAGGAGTTGGACTACCGGCCTCATAGGGCCGCGCGCTCACTGCGCACCAACTCCAGTCGACTCATCGGTTTCGAAGTTCAACTTTCCGCCTATGGTGTTTTCGGACCCGCCCCGGAGCGCTTCCTTCATGCGGTGTCGGAATCAGCCATGAAGGCCGGATATGGAATCCTCCTCTTCGCGGAATCCACCGGTGGCAACGAGGAGACAGACCGCTATGCCGAGCTGTCCCGTGAGCGGTCCGTCGACGCTTTCATCCTGACCAACACCTACCGGGGCGACCGCCGTCTGAGCCTGCTACGCAAGCGCGGCATCCCGTTCGTCGCCTTCGGCCGCTCGTCGGCGCGTGACCCGGAGGACTGGGTGGATGTGGACGGTGCACACGGAACAGCATCGGCCGTCGACCATCTGGTCGGCCTGGGGCACCGGAGAATCGCCTTCCTCGGTTGGCCCCGGGGGTCCGGGGTCGGTGACGACCGGGAACAGGGTTGGCGAGAGGCGATGCGTCGGCATCAACTCCCCGTGCGTGGACTGCGGGTAAGTGCAGGGGACGATGTCGACGTCGCGCGGGAGGCGGTCGGAAGGCTCTTCCCGGCAGGTGTCACCGCGGTGGTCGCAGCAAGCGACACGTTGGCCTTCGCTTGCTACCAGGCGGTGCGCGACAGTGGCCTTATACCCGGTCGCGATGTCGCCGTCATTGGTTTCGACGACTCCTCCGCCGCTGGACTGCTCTCCCCCAACCTGAGCAGTCTCCATCAGCCGCTGAGAGAGGCCGGGCGCGCCTGCGTGCAATTATTACTGGCTCGAATCGAAGAACCGCAGCGAGACCCGGAACACATCCTTTTGACACCAGAGTTGATTGTCCGAGAAAGTGCGGCAAACCGTATCGTGAACTGACCGCCCACCGGCATGGTGAACCGCCTCGGTACTGGTGGGCTCGCATGGTGACGTGTCGCGTATTCCGCCTCGGTGTGCGACATCCCGTGAGTTCCTATGAGCCTTTCTGACTGCATGTCCCCGTGGCCAGGGTGTTCTGTCTCCTTGGGGTGTTCTTCGATTCGGTGACGTAACTTCAGGATTCTTGAGGCGTTCTCCAGGCCGCTGAACGGCCACCCTCGGTGAAGTTTGCTCAACCGGTGCACGCCTTTGATGGGGGAAGCGTGCCGCCCAAGGGGCGGTCCGCTCGGCACTCACCTCGCATGTTCGCCCGAACCCGAACCCGAAGACCGAACCCACGAAAACACGACAGCCCATCCTCGGGTTCCCGCAGAAGGGCCTTCAGTTTGCGTGAACTCACGGGACTCTCGGCCCTGTTCTCCCGAAGCTGCCGCGAAGTGACAAGTAGCCGCGCGCAATCAGGGTGCCGCTCGGTCAGAGAGAGCGAGGCGGGGTCCGGGGACCTCGCCGGCCGTCTGGAGGGCGGCGGAGTCGGCGTGCGCGACCTCGATGGCTTCGGGGTGTGTCTCGCGCTTGGCGTGCTCGGCGAGGGCCCGGTAGATGCTCGCGACGCCGGGGGCCTGGCCCTTGCGTTTGCGGGTGGGGATGATCAGGTCGGGCTGGATCTGCTCGACCGATTCGCCGTTCACGCGGCGGCGGAGCACGGTGTGGAGCATGTCGTCGGTGATGACGGGTGGCCGGCCGCCGTGCTTGCCCTTGCGGGCCGCCGCGTGGAGTCCTTCGAGGGTTGCCTCCCGGATGCTCTCGCGTTCGGTCTCCGCCATCGCGGCGAAGGACGCCAACAGCAGCTTGCCCGGCCCGGTCGGGTCGTAGATGCCGGGCAGGGGTCCGGCGGAAGGGGGTTCGACCCGCTTTTGAGTGAGAACGGATTCTGAGAGCCGATCCAAGATCAACGAGGGTTCGGTGACCTGCTGGCGATCTTGCTCCGGTGAAGGATCGTTCGTCAGAACGCTAGCCGCGTACCGCGGCCAGGCCCTGGTCGTACAGGTCAAGGATGTCGCCCTGCCCGTTGCCCTCAAGCTGGGATCCGGGCAGGGCATCGCGACGCCGTCCGGGGCCGGGCCGTGGAGTGCGGGAACGACCAGCCACCGAACAGCGGCGCGCATGCCACCGGCGAGGGCCTGGCCGGCTGCGGCAGTCGTCGGACGCTACTGCATGAACCGTGGCAGCCACTTGGCCCGGTAGTCCGGGTGGCCGGCGTGCTCCGCGGCCATCTGCCGGACGGCGAAGCCGAGGCCGACGGCGCGGCCGGACGGGAAGTCGTGTTCGGGTCGGTCGGTGTCCCTGTCGGCGATCTCCGCGTACTCGTCGAGGAGAACCCTGCTCGTCTCGATGCGACGGGACGTACGCGCCGGATCCTGGAAGGCGATGTGCCGGTCGAAGCCGCGATCGCGCAGGACGAACGCGATGCCGCCGGAGCGGTCGTGGACCTCGCCGGACACGTCGGCCGGGCACCGCCAGCTCTCGCCGCCCGCCGCCTGCGCGATCTGTTCCTCCTCGGCGAGGCGCGCCCGAACGAAGTCGATCATCTCGGAGTTGTCTGTCATCGGGGCTTCGGATCCTTCACCGTCTTGGCTCCCTGCCGGGAACGGCACCTGCCGGCTGCTCGGTCTCTGTTCGCTCACCGGGGCTGCCGGACGACGATATCGAGTCGGAAGACCGGCACAGCGCCTACGACGTGATGGTCCTTGCCCGAGTCTCGTCGCCGGTCCCGGCCGCGCAACGCGCCCGGTCGCGGCCCTGCAGTCGCCCGAGCGGTCACCGGCCGTCTACGATCACTGACCGCGACAGGAGAGGAGAGCCGCCCATGACCTCCGTGCGCGGAACAACCGTGGACATTCCCACACAGGACGGTGTCGCCGACGCCTACCTGGCCCACCCCGACGACAGCGGCCCCCACCCCGCGGTGCTGCTCTACATGGATGCCTTCGGGCTCCGTCCGCAGCTGAAGAGCATGGCCGACCGTCTGGCCGAGGCCGGCTACGCCGTCCTGGTACCCAATCTCTTCCACCGCCACGGGCGAGCGCCGGTGGTCGAACTGCCCGACTTCATCGACCCGGCCGTACGCCCCGAGATCTTCGAGCGCATCGGCCCGATCATGCAGTCGCTGACACCCGACGCGGCGATGCGCGACGCGGACGCCTGTCTGACCTGGCTGGCCGAATCGCCCCTGACGACTGACGGTCCGGTCGGTGTCACGGGGTACTGCATGGGCGCCGGACTCGCCCTGCGCACCGCGGGCACGTACCCGGATCGGGTCGCGGCCGCGGCCGGTTTCCACGGCGCGCGCCTGGCCACCGACTCCGCCGACAGCCCGCACCTGCTCGCCGACCGGATCACCGCCGAACTGTACTTCGGCCACGCCGACCAGGACCCCGCGCTCCCGCCCGAACAGATCGACCGCCTCGACGAAGCCCTCACCGCAGCGGGTGTACGTCACCACAGCGAGGTCTACCCGGGGGCGCGCCACGGCTTCACCCAGGCCGACAGCGCCGCGTACGACAGCACGGCGGACGAACGCCACTGGTCGGCACTGACGGCGCTGCTGGGCCGCGCCATCGGACCCGCACGCGCTTGAATCGCGGCGCTCGCGCCACGGACATACGGTCGGCAGGGGCGCAGGTGCCACGCACAGCCCGGTGCGCGGCTCGTACATCGCAACTGCCGAACGGCCGGATCAGCAGTCGGGACAGGAACGGCCGGATCGGAAGGCAGGACGAGAGAGGAGGCCGCGATGTCGGCCGAGAACACCACCACTGTCTCCCTCGGGCCCGACAGCGGTCTGGACCAGGTCTTCCAGCTGGCTCAGCAGTTGCGCGTGGACTCCGTACGCGCCAGCACCGCCGCCGGGTCCGGGCACCCCACCTCCAGCCTGTCCGCCGCGGATCTGATGGCCGTCCTCATGACACGCCAGTTGCGCTACGACTGGCAGGACCCGAAGAACCCGGGCAATGACCACCTGATCTTCTCCAAGGGGCATGCCTCCCCGCTCCTGTACGCCATGTTCCTCGCGGCCGGTGCGATCGGCGAGGAAGAGCTGATGGCCACCTACCGCCGCGACGGCGCCCGCCTGCAGGGCCACCCCACTCCGGTACTGCCCTGGGTGGACGTGGCCACCGGCTCTCTGGGCCAGGGCATCGCCTACGGCGTCGGCATCGCGCTGGCCGGACGCGACCTGGAACACGAGTCGTACCGGGTGTGGGTGCTGTGCGGCGACAGCGAAATGACCGAGGGCTCGGTCTGGGAAGCCCTGGACAAGGCGGGCCGCCACCGCCTGGCCAACTTCGTCGCGATCATCGACGTGAACCGTCTCGGCCAGAGAGGCCCCACGGAGCTGGGCTGGGACACCGGCGCCTACGCCCGCCGAGCCGAAGCCTTCGGCTGCCGCGCCCTCGTGGTCGACGGCCACGATCTCGCCGCCGTCGAACAGGCCCTGGCCACCGCGGCCGACGGACAGGCCCCCACCGTCGTCGTCGCGAAGACCGTCAAGGGGCAGGGCGTCCAGGAGGTCGCCGACGCCGAGGGCTGGCACGGCAAATCGCTGCCCGCCGACCTCGCCGCGCGCGCCGTCGACGAACTGGGCGGCGTACGTCACCTCACCGTGCGCGGACCCCGCCCGCCCGCGGCGCCCGCCGCCGCCCAGGCCCTTCCCGTGACGGTGACGCTGCCGCAATTCCAGGTCGGTGACACCGTGGCCACCCGCGTCGCCTTCGGCAAGGCGCTCGCCGCGATCGGTGCCCGGCCCGACATCGTGGCCCTGGACGCCGAGGTGGGCAACTCCACCCACGCGGAGGACTTCGGCAAGGCGCACCCCGAGCGGTACTTCCAGACCTACATCGCCGAACAGCAGATGATCGCCAGCGCGGTCGGCATGGCCGTACGCGGCTACCGCCCCTACGCCACCACCTTCGCCGCCTTCCTCACCCGAGCTCATGACTTCATCCGCATGGCCGCCGTCTCGCAGATCTCCATGAGTCTGTGCGGAACCCACTGCGGTGTCGAGATCGGCGCCGACGGCCCCTCCCAGATGGGTCTGGAGGACCTCGCCATGATGCGGGCGGTCCACGACTCCACCGTGCTCTACCCCGGCGACGCCACCTCCGCCGCGGCCCTGACCGCCGCCATGGCCTACCTGGACGGCATTTCCTACCTGCGTACCACCCGGGGCGCCTACCCCGTCCTCTACGCCCCCGACGAAACCTTCCCCGTCGGCGGGTCCAAGACCCTGCGTGCGAGCGGCAGCGACCGGGTCACCCTCATCGGAGCCGGCGTCACCCTCCACGAATGCCTGGCCGCCGCCGACGGGCTGGCCGACGAGGGCATTCCCGTCCGGGTCATCGACCTGTACTCCGTCAAGCCACTGGACCTCGACACACTCGCCCACGCGGCCCGGGAGACCGGCGCGCTGGTCGTCGTCGAGGACCACCACCCGGAGGGCGGCATCGGTGAGGCCGTGCTGTCCGCACTCGCCACACAGCGACTCGCGCCCGCCGTCGTCCACCTCGCCGTGCGCAACCTGCCGGGCTCCGGCACCTCCTCCGAACTCCTCGACATCGCGGGCATCTCACGCACTCACATCGCCCGGGCCGCACGCGATCTCGCCGCCCGCTGAGCACCGTGCCCCGCCACGGCCCGTGGCGGGGCGCGGGAGCGGCCGGCCCGAGGCCGCTCGCGCGGGCCGGCACCGGTCCGCCCGCCCCACGGCGGGCAGCCCCCCGGCCCCCTACGAACCCGACGCCGGCACCTTCAACTTGTCCCAACCGGCCTTTCCCGGAACCCCGTCCGCGAGCGCCGTCCTGCGAACCGCGCACCCCACCCCTCATCCCGACTCACACCGGTGGCCGCCGCCGAATCCCGGCTGACCTCGCGGCCCGACTCCTCTATCGTCGAGGTGATTCCGGACGCAGACCTCGTCCGTCCAGGGCGGGGGGTCATGACATGGAGGGCGACTGTGCGTTACCGCGAGCTGGGACTCGGCGGACTGTCCGTTTCCGAGATCGGATACGGTGCCTGGGGCATCGGTGAGTCCAGCTGGGTGGGTGCCACGGAGGACGATTCCGTACGCGCCCTGCACCGTGCCATCGACCTCGGGGTGAACTTCGTCGACACCGCCCGCGGCTACGGTGAGAGCGAACGAATCGTCGGCCGGGTCGTCCGCGAGCGGGCAGGCGAAGAGGTGCTCGTCGCGACCAAGGTGCCGCCGAAGAACGGAATGTGGCCCGCGCCCGAAGGACTGGACCCGGCCGCGACGTTCCCCGGCGAGCACATCCGCGAGAGCCTGGAGACCAGCCTGCGCGTGAGCGGACTGGACCATTTCGACGTGTTGCAGTTCCATGTCTGGAGCGACGACTGGGTCGGCCGCGGGGACTGGCTGGAGACGGTCTCCGCACTCAAGCAGTCGGGAAAGATCCGTTCCTTCGGCGTCTCCGTCAACGACCACCAGCCCGAGACCGCGCTCGCACTCGTCCGCAGTGGTGCTGTGGACAGCGTTCAGGTCATCTACAACATCTTCGACCAGGCGCCCGCCGAGGAACTGCTGCCGGCCTGTACGGAGCACGGTGTCGGTGTCATCGTGCGTGTGGCGTTGGACGAGGGCGGCCTGACCGGCCGGATCGACGCCGGGACGACGTTCCCCGAAGGCGACTGGCGCAACCGGTACTTCCGCGGCGACCGCCCGGCGCAGGTCGGACAGAGGGCGGCCGCGATCGTCGCCGACCTGGGCATCACCCTCGATGAACTCGCCGAGCACGCAATGCGGTTCGTGCTGAGTTCGACGGCGGTCTCCACCGTCATCCCCGGCATGCGCACGGTCCGCAACGTCGAGCGCAACGCGGCCCTGAGCGACGGCCGTCCGCTCACCGCCGACCAGCTCGCCGTGCTGGCCGAGCACCGGTGGCAGCGCAACTTCTACTCCTGACCGGAGAACCGCACCGAGCAGGCCGTGTGTCGTCGTCGGCCGTCCGCGACCGGCGAGGGTCCGCCCTCGCACCGGTCGCCGGGGGCGTGACGGGACGACGGGTCCGCGGTCGTCGCCCGGCTCGGACACGAGACACCGGCCACGGTGAGTCCGGCCGCGGCAAGGTGGGTCCGGGTCGTTGAAGCGGAGCCCCGACTGCGGCCACCTCTACGTGAGTTGAAGGAATTCGAGGCTGCCGCCCCGACTCCCCGCTGCGCCGTTCCTGCGGCTCCGTCGTCCGCGCGGCCGTTCTCGGGTCGCACCTGCGGATGCAACTTCCCGCCACGGACGTGGGTTTCGTGACGGACCGGATGTTCGAGGGTTTCGGCACCCACACCTTCGATGTGGGTGCCGGACCGCCGCTTGGAACGTCCACGAGGCATCCCCCGCCGCTCCGGTCCGCCGCCGTGCTGTGATTCGTCTTCTTTCAGGCCGATTTGAACTGTTGTCGGCGCAGGGCGCTCGTTCGGATCGCACCGGGCACGCGAGCCCGGCTCGCTGATCCGCCCGATCGGGCCGAAATGCCCTGGCCCTGAGGGGTACGTCCCAGGTCTGACTTGCCGGGCGATCTGCTCCTGAAGAAGGATGTGATCACAGCGCATCCGATGATGCGATGGAAGGCCGATCGCGTGCGGTGCCGCTCGGCAGCAGCACCCGTACATCCCGCAGGCCGGAAGGTGTTCGATGAGTGGCAGGCCGGCATGTCGTCCGGAACCCCCGGGCCTCCGGACCGGTGGCCGTCGGTACTCCGGGGTGCGTGTGACGTCCATCGCGCTCACACTGCGCTGGGCGGCTTCGCGTTGGCACTTCGTGGAGGAGGAAGTCGCGGGACTGCGGCCGTTGGTGAAGCCGGGAGCCGTCTGTCTCGACATCGGGGCCGAGTACGGCCTCTACACGTGGAGCCTCTCCGCGCTGGCAGGACCGGCGGGGAAGGTGCACTGCGTCGAACCGCTGCATGGCCCCGCGCAATGGTTGAGAGCCGCGGCATCCGCTCTGGGCTGCGACAACGTCACCGTGCACCGCATGGCCCTCGGCGAGCGGGCGCACGAAGGCACGATGAGCCTGCCCCGGCGTCGGCTGCTGCCCGTCCACGGGCGTGCCTATCTCACCGAGGGTGCCTCGGGGCCCGGCCCCAACGCGGAGTTCGCCACCTCCCGTCCGGTGACCACACCCGTGCGGACGGTGGACGGGCTCTGCCACCACATGGGGCTGGACCGTGTCGACTTCATCAAGGCCGACGTCGAGGGGGCGGAGGCGGCCGTGCTGTCGGGCGCCCGACACACACTGCTGCGCCACCGACCCGCCCTCCTGCTGGAGATCGAGGACCGTCACCTGCAGAAGTACGCCATGACGCCGGACGAGGTCGTCGGCCGGCTCGACGCTCTCGGCTACGACATGTACCGCTGGTGGAACCGGGGTTGGACGCACGTGACCGATGTGACCGAAGACTGCCGCAACTACCTCTTCTCGGCCCGCACGACCCCATCCAGCTGAAGGATCCGACACATTCATGGGTTCCACCCTTGTCATCACCAACGACTTCCCGCCGCGTCAAGGGGGCATAGAGACGTTCGTCCACGCCATGGTCACCCGAATACCCGACGACGACGTGGTGGTCTACACCTCGCGCGAGCCGGGCGATGCCGCGTACGACGCGGCCCTCCCGTTTCCCGTCGTACGCGACTCCAGCGGCATGCTGCTGCCGACCCGGCGGGTGACCCGCAGGGCCGTCGAGATCGCTCAGGCGCATGGGTGCGACCGGGTCTGGTTCGGGGCTGCCGCGCCGCTGGCCCTGATGGCGCCGGCCCTGCGCCGCAGCGGCATCCGGCGCATGGTCGCGACCACCCACGGTCATGAGATCTGGTGGGCCAGGACCCCTGGTGCGCGGCGGATGATGCGCCGTATCGGGGAGGGCGTGGACGTCGTCACCTACCTCGGCGGGTACACACGCACCCGGATCGAGCCCGCCCTCGGCCCACGTGCCCGGATGAGCCGCCTGGTGCCGGGGGTGGACGCGGAGGTGTACCGGCCCGACGCCGCTGCCCGACTCGACCTGCGGACCGAACTCGGCCTGAACGGGGAGCGGGTGATCCTGTGCATGGCCCGGCTGGTCCCACGCAAGGGCCAGGACATGCTGATCCGCGCCCTGCCACTGATCCGGCGGGAGGTGCCCGACGCGGTGCTGGTGGTGGTCGGCCGGGGGCCGGACGAGGCCCGGCTGCGCAAGATGGCGGGACGCCTGGACGGGAGCGCGGTCCGCTTCGTGGGCGGGAAGTCGCACACCGAGACACCGGCCTACTACGCGGCGGCGGACGTCTTCGCGATGCCGTGCCGTACCCGGAAGGGCGGTCTGGAGGCGGAGGGGCTGGGCATCGTGTTCCTGGAGGCGGCGGCGAGCGGTCTGCCGGTGGTCGTCGGCGATTCGGGCGGTGCTCCGGACACGGTGGTCGACGGCCGCACCGGACACGTTGTGGACGGCACCGACGTCGCGGCCGTCGCCGGCGCGCTGACCCGGATACTGCTCGACGGGGAGCTGGCGGACGAGATGGGCGCCGCAGGCCGTGAGTGGGCCCGGAAGTCCTGGTCCTGGGACGCGTCGGCCCGCCATCTGACGCAGCTGCTGAATCCCGAGAGCGTCCCGGTGGTCGCACCGCAGGAGTAGGCCCGGCGGTGGGCGAGCCGCGAGAGCGGAGGCGGCGCGGGGCCCGGACTTCACACCGGTCGCGAAGTCCGTTCCCCGCGCAGCCCCTTGGCGCGTCCCGAAGCAGGCGGCAGCCGGCGCATCGGCGCCACCGCTCGCTCTTCGACCGCCTGATCGGCGCCCGACCGGCCCGCGAGTCTCAGGCGCGGAAGGCGGAGGTGAACACGGCCGGCACCCGCGACCACGACGGCCGTCGCGCCAGCTCGGTGAGGCGACGGCCCGTCACGGCGGCACTGCGTGCGGTGACGAACCACGGCGGCTTCGGGAAGAGCGCGAGTTCGCCCCCCACGACCGACCTCGGGAAGGGCCGGAACGGTCCCCGGACCACGGTCCGCTCCGGGGCGTCGATGAGCAGGGCGTTGTGCACGACACCGACCCCGCTCCCGGCGTCCGCGACGGTGTGGCCGGGGAAGGCGCCCCACGGGGCGCTCGCGGTGAGGAAGCCGACCGCAGTCCAGGCGTTCACGGCGATCGTGCCGTAACGCAGCGCGGCCAACGCGTGGTCGAATGCCCGGCCGAGCCGCTTCAGAGTGGTGGGGTCGACGACGATGTTCGCCCCGAGGGTGCCGAAGAGATCACGGTTGGCCGTCTCGACGGCCCGGTCCAGGAACTCGGCGCCCGTGCCGGGCAGCGTGAGGACACCGAGCACGGGCGCGAAGTACTCGTTCGTCGCCAGCTCCGACACGTCGTCGCCGTCGCCGGGCTCGACCAGCAGACGTGAGCCCTCGGCGCCCTGCCATTCGGCCCGCGGATAGCTGTGCGTCGCGTCGGCGAGCCTTTCCGCGCTGCCCGGATACCAGGAGGGTCGGGCCGGGGCCTTCCGCAGGGCGTCGCGGAGATGGCCGAGGAATGCCTCGCGCTGCGGCCAGTCGCTGCTGACCAGGACCACCTGCGCGGCGATGCAGTTGTGCCCGCTGTTGTGCAGGCGCTGGGTCGCGATGTGCTCGGCCTGGTAGCGGAGGTCGGCCGCGCTCCAGACGCCCGGGACCACGATGACCGGGGAGACGCCGCCGAGTTCGCTCGTCATCGGCTTGTCGAGGAGCGGGGTGCCGGCGGCCTTGCGGGCGCGGCCCTCCTCGCCGGGCCCGAAGGCGACGGCGTCGTGGGTGGCGAGGCTGCCGGTGATGTGGACGTGCGCGACAGCGGGATGATGGGCGAGGTATCCGCCGACGTCGCCGCCGCCCGAGACGATGCGCAGGACGCCGTGCTGCAGCAGCGGTGCGAGAGCGCGCCGGTAGACCGGTTCCAGGTCGCCCAGGACGGGATTGAGCTTGAGCACGACGACCCGGTTGTGCGCGATCAGTTCGTACAGCACGTCGAGCGGTGCGATGGACGTGACATTGCCGGCGCCCAGGACGAGTCCGATGCCCGCGGTGCGCTCCGGGTGGCGCGCGCCGAGGCCCGCCCGGCGCCGTACGGTGTCCGCGTCGACCCGCGGCGGCATCCACACCTCGGCGCTGAAGCCGTTCAGGAGCAGGCGGTCGTAGGCGGTGAGCGGGAGGACGGGGACGCTCACCCGTCCCCCCGGTGCCCGCCCGAACTTTGCGCCGTCGAGCGGCCCGCGCCCCGAAGCGAGTGTCCGGAGCGTGCGGGCGAGTACTTCCAGAGAGGTGAGCAGCGCATAGGGACCGGAGAGCCACTCCTCACCGGCGAGCGGGGAGCCGTCCGGCAGCAGCTTGATCCGGCTCGCGATCCGCACCCAGGTCTCGGCCTCGGCCGAGACGGCGGCATGCACCCGGTCGAGAAGGGCACCGCGCTCGGCCGGTGAGGTCGCCGCCCAGCGCCGCTCGCCCTCGGAGAGCTCGCGCAGGACCGCGTCGAGTTCGGGCATGCTCCGGGTGCTGTCCATGGGGGCTGCGGCGGTCATGGTGATCTCCCTCGGTCGCGACGGCACGGGCGGGCGTGGTGCCGCGGATTTGGTTCATGGCACAAGGTTCTCCGGGCCACACCAAGATGGCGGACGGTGGAGCTCCCCGCCATGGGCGAGCACCGCGAGTTTCTCCGAACTGCTTTGTGCAGCGGCACAATTCCGTTGGCGGGGTGCGCGGGTACGGTTACGGGATGAACGACTCCACGGGCTGCGAGCATGTCTTCGGCGAGATCCTCGCCTCGCTCGGAGAACTCACCGATGTGACCGTCCGGAAGATCACCGAGGACGAGTCGTTCTCCACACGGAGCCGGCTGCCTCCCGATGTACTCCGCGACATCGTCCGTGCCAACATCGAGGCCCTCCTGCGCAGGGAGACCGGAGGCCCGGACATCGGCGACGAGACGGCCCGGCGGGCGGGGCGGATCAAGGCCGAGCACGGCATCCCGCTCCCGGAGTTGCTGCACGCCTTCCGGCTCGGCGGGCTGGAGATCTGGGAGTGGGCGATCGCCCGCGCCACGACCGGCGAGCAGGCCGACGCACTGCTGCGCCGGTCGTCGCACTTCTGGGGTGAGCTCGACCGCTTCTCCACGGCCGCCACAGAGGCGTACCGGTTGGTCGCCGACGACCGGGAACAGCAGGAACGGATATCGCGGCGGGTCACCCTGCTCGGCGTCTTCGAGGGAGCGAGCGATGCCCGGTTCGGGAGCGCCGCGGGCGTCCAGCGCGCCCTGGGCCTGCCGGAACGGGCCTCGTACCGTGTGGTGGCGGGCGAGGTCGGGCGGAACGGGGAGGACCCGCTGCCCGGCATCACCGCCCGGTTGGCGAGCATGGGCGTGGCATCCGTCTGGACCACCGAGCTGGGCGAGCGACTGGGTCTTGCCGCCCCGACCGGCGACGCGCAGTCCATCGCGGCGCTCGGGGCCGTGAGGCGGGCGGCGACCGCACGGGTGGGCGTGAGCCGACCGTTCACCTCACTCGCCGCCGCGCCGGAGGCGGTGCGTCAGGCACGCGTCGCCCTGGAATGCGTGGCCCCGGCCGGGGCGGGCGTCCACTGCTACGGCACCGCCCCCATCGACACCCTCGTAGCGGCGCACGCCGAGTCCGCGGCCGAACTCGGCGCGAACGTGCTGGGGCCACTGCTGTCGGGCGAGGACGGCGACGCGGTTCTGCTCGACACTCTCGACGCGTGGTTCGCCGCGAACGGTTCGACCGCCGAGGCGGCGCGGCGGCTCCATTGCCACCGCAACACCGTGCTGTACCGGATCGCACGCATCACGGAGCTGACAGGCCGCTCCCCGACCCGGCCGGTGGACGCCGCCGAGCTCTATGTCGCCCTGCGGGCCCGACGGATCGCGGGCGAGGGACGGTAGAGGTCGACACCACCGGGGCGGGGCGGGGCACCCCCCGGTCGCCGGGTCGCCGGGTCCGACCGAGGCCGCGCACCTTTCCGGAAGCGTTTCGGGCCGCCCGTCCGGTGGTCGGGGTACTGGTGCCGACGTGGTGTCATCCACACCGCTCGCACGGTCAGAGGTACCGCTTCGGGCGCCGCGTGAGTGCGAGAAGCGCCGCATGCAGCAACCAGGCCGTGGCGGCTCCCGGAGCCGCCACCGTGATCGCCAGACGGATGTGGTCGTGGCCGGGGAGCGGTCGGCAGGGACCGTCGCCCAGGAGGCAGCCCGTCAGCACCTCCACTCCGGTGGTCCAGGCCAGCAGGGTGAGCACCCCCGAGCTGTACGCGGCGATCAGCCCCCGGGGGAGGGGCAGGGGCGCGCACCCTCTCCCGGCCCACAGCGCGGCGGCCGCCTGCGCGATGCCCATCAGCATGATCAGGGACCAGACGGAGAACGGGATGCCGAGCACCGGCACCAGCACTCCGAGGAAGGCGGCCCCCAGCCCCGTGGGAACGCCGAACCGTGCGAGGACACCCGCCGCCGGCCGGGGCGGTCCGAACTCCGTGAAGGTGTGCTGCATGCCCTTGCGCCAGGTGACGCGCTGCCCCACGAGTGGGACGAGCGCGGCGGTCAGTGTGAGTGTCGTCAGGAGGAACGTGGTGCTGTTCACGGCGAGGTAGCCGACACTTCCGACGAAGACCAGCACCGGCGGGTGCGACGGGGCGATGAAGGATGCCGCGTACAGCGTCATGGCCGGCAGAGTCATCAGGAAGTCGAAGGCGGAGGCAAGCCCGGCGATGCAGACCGCGAGCACCGTGCAGAACACCAGCCCCGGACGGTCGTTGCGGAACACGACCGGTGTCCACGACCGGGCCACCAGCGTCAGCCATCGCGTCAGCGCCCAGCCGCACAGGCACAGCAATGCCGCGAACGGGAAGGCCATCGCGATCCCCTTGCCGTTCAGCGAGGTCAGGCTGGACGCCCCGGACGGCGAGAGCAGGCACGACACACACAGGCCGAGGCCGAGAGCGATGCCCGCCCGTCCCACCCGCACCGGAGAGTCACGGTCCGGCGGCCGTGCCGCCGCCCGCCACAGCACCGCTCCCGCAGCCCCGATCAGCAGCGTGGTCGCCACCGCGTCCGCCACCACACCGATGGCGGAACCGGCCTGGGTCCCCCCACCGATCGGCCCCAGGGTCAGGAAGCCGTGGAGAGACGCCACCGCCGCGCCCACCGCGAACATGTCCCAGAACCCGACGCCGGTCAGAACCCGGTCGTCGTCCAGTGCCCTGACGCGCAGAGGGAGCGGCGGATGGACACGGAGCAGGGGGAACCGTCCCCGCGCGGGAGGCGCGAACGGCCGTCCGTATCCGGCGAACAGCCGCCGCAGCGGATCCGCTGACCCTTCCCACGAGCGCACACGTGCGTCCGCGTACAACTCCCGGCTGCGCAGCACCGAGTTCTTGAGGAGGGTGACCAGCGCGGCCAGGAGAACGGCCTCCGCGGTGAAGGCGAGGGCGGCCGCCGTCACGGCGGGCATCTCGACCACGATGAAGGGACTGGCCAGCGCGCCGAGGAGCGACGCGATCAGCAGCGGCGGTCCGACCGTGCGCCACACGATCAGGGTGAGGAAGGCGATGTCCAGATCGTGGTTGCGGATGTGGGCGAGTTCGTGGAGAACCACGGTGCGAAACGCCCGGCGGTCCAGGGAGTACAAGGTGAGCAGTCCGCCGCTGAGCACCACACGGCGCTGCCGCACACGACCGAACGCCAGCGCGGCGATACGGGGATCGAGGGGTTCCGCGAGGAACGTGACCCTGGGCCGCACACCCGTCTCGCGCACCAGATCCTGCAGGTAGTCCGATACCTGTGGCATGCCGGTCAGGGGACGGTAGTCGCGCCGCCGGGTGCGCCAGGCCGGCAGCGAGGCGTAGACGCCGAGGACGACCAGCAGGAGACAGCCCGAGGTGACCACGGGTACCGTCCAGCTCGTCCCGGCACGCGGATCGGAGCAGTCGAACTCGAATACCGGCGGGATGCTCACGTCGGATGCCCCGGCCCGTCGGCGGGCCGCTTCCTCCGTCGCACGGACCGCGCAGTCGTAGTAGTCCACCACGTCGGACAGATCCACCGTGGTGAAGATCATGGACGAGAGGCCGTTTCCCAGGACGGCCGCCGCAGTGGCCACCGCCACGATGAGCAGTACGAAACGAACGGTGGTCCCCGAGGGCAGGCCCGAGAGGTCCGTGTGCCCGCTTCGTGGGCGTTCAGCCATGGGCACGGTCACTGCCCGGCTTCCGGTGTGCCCTCCTCGGACTCACCCGGCGGTGAGGCGCCCGGGGCCATGGTGGCCAGCTCCGCGACGATTCCGTCCGCGATGGTCCAGGCCTGTGCCTCGGGGACCCGTAAGCGTGCCGCGGTCCGCATGGCGATCAGACGTACCTGTGCCAATTGCTCGTTCGACAGTCGCTCCGGTACCGCAACGGTGGCCGTGACCTCGGGACGCCGTCGTCGCAGCCGCAGGAACGCACGTCGCCGCACGGTGTCGACGGCGCGCTCGGTGGACTGCTGAGCCAGGTGTTCCAGGACCTGGACCGCCGCGGTGAGGGCCGCGGTGCTGAGCAGCGCGGCGACCGCCTCCACGCCGAGCCCCAACGGCTCGTCACGCCCACCGAAGGGTAGCCGTCCGTGCGGGGCGGCGCGGTGGAAGGCCTCCGCCGTCATCGCGAACTGTGCCAGTTCCTGTGGCGCCGCCGCTTCCACCGCACGACGGGCCAGCCGTGTCGCGACAGCGCTGTCCGCCCCCTGCCCCCGCATGCGGAATCCCCCGATCGACGAGCCCGCGGTGGTCGCACCCGTCAGGGTGCCGTTGCCACTTGCCAGGCTAAGGCGCGATCGCCGCACGCCCGAAGACCTTTTCCGGTCTCCGACCGTGCGGCCGGGTACGTGGGGCAGGACTCCGCCGTTCTCCTGCCTTCCCGTGAACTCGGCTGCCTGCCGGGCGAGTTCGGGCATGCCCGGCGCGTACCGGGCTGACGGTGGAGCGCTGGAGCGGCACCCGCGCCGACAGCTCCGGCATGCCGGTACACGCTGCCGACCAGGGCGGGGGCGAGGAGCGGTGCCGAGCGGAACGCGGGGCACACGAGCCCGGCACGATCCGAGCGAGAGGCCCTGGAGGTCAGGAACGAGGTGCGCGGGACTGATCGTCGCGGGCCGCGTTCCTCTCCTTGATGCGTGCCGCTTCCTTCCGGACCCCGGCCTGGGTGGCGCGTTCCTGCTGCAGCCAGTCGGGGCTTTCCTTCTTCAGTGCTTCGATCTGCTCCGTGGTGAGGGCGTCCGTGACTCCGCCGCGGGCGAGCCCCGAGATGGAGACACCCAGCTTCGCCGCGACCACCGGCCGGGGGTGCGGGCCGTTGCGTCGCAGCTCCTGCAGCCACTGGGGCGGATCGGCCTGCAGTGCGTTCAGCTCGGTGCGTGAGACGACACCCTCCTGGAACTCGGCGGGGGTGGCCTCTAGGTACACACCCAGCTTCTTCGCCGCGGTCGCGGGCTTCATTGTCTGGGTGGTCTTGTGCGACGTCATGATGTCAAGGGTATCGAGCGTGTGCGCCACCTCTGACCAGGGCCGGTAACCTGGCGGAGTGACAAGCTCGGAAGAAACCCCGTCGTTCCGGCTCGCGTACGTACCGGGGGTGACCCCCACCAAGTGGGTGCGGATCTGGAACGAGCGGCTGCCCGAGGTTCCGCTGACCCTCGTCGGGGTGTCGGCCGCCGAGGCGTCCGACGTGTTGCGGGAGCGCGGCGCCGACGCCGGACTGGTGAGGCTGCCCATCGACCGGACGGGCCTCAGCGCGATTCCGCTGTACACCGAGACCACGGTCGTCGTGATCCCGAAGGACCATGTCATCGCGGCGGTCGACGAGATCTCCGCCGGTGATCTCGCCGACGACATCGTGCTGCATCCGCTCGACGACACCCTCGAATGGGAGCACCGGCCGGGACGCCCCGCGATCGAGCGTCCGGCCACGACGGCGGACGCCATCGCGCTGGTGGCGGCGGGCGTGGGCGTCCTCGTCGTCCCGCAGTCGCTCGCCCGCCTGCATCATCGCAAGGACCTCACGTACCGACCGGTCTCGGACGCACCCGAGTCCCGTGTCGCGCTGTCGTGGCCGGAGGACGAGACCACCGACCTGGTGGAGGACTTCATCGGGATCGTCCGCGGGCGGACCGTGAACAGCTCACGAGGGCGTCCGAAGGCCCCGGTGCAGTCGGAGAGCAAGCGCTCCGGGACGGGCGGCGCGGGACGCAAGCCCACGGCCGCCAAGAAGGCGGCCGGGAAGAGCGCGCGGAGCGGTTCCGGCGGCCGCACCGCGCGGAGCGGTTCCGGCGGCACCAAGGGCGGCAAGCGCGGAAAGCCGCGCCGGCGGTCGTAACGGGGCTCCGCGTCACCCGCGGCGCCGAGCGGCTCCGGTACGGGAAGAGCGCGCCGCCCTCCTCTCACGGGGGACAGGAAGAGCATGCCGCCTTCCTCTCACGGGGGACGAGAAGTCCGTTCTCCGGCCGGCGTCTTTCCTCGCCTTTCCGACCGGCGTCGCGGACCCGGCGTGACAGGGGCGCGACGGGGGTCGGCACCCGCCGCGCCGCGATCGTTGCCGCCCGATCCGGGCGATCCGGCCCCGGGGCTCAGCCTCTGCGTCGCGCCTTCGGTGCGGGAACGAGTCGGACGGCACCGTTGAGCAGGTGGTCGACCAGGTCGCGCGAGGGCTTGTCCGTGAGATCGGTGAGCAGCCGGGCCAGGGTGTTGAGCAGGAACGGCGACCCCATGACGTAGCGGTTGAGGACCGGCTGGAATCCCGAACGGCTGAAGACGAGGTCGGCGGCGGCGTTGCCGAGACGGTAGTGGCGCCCCCAGCGGCGGTTCATCTCGACCGGATAGCGGTGCAGCACCTGTTCCCGCCTGGGTCCCCGGGGAAGAGCGAGGGCGAGCGTGGCGGTCTCGGCAGCGACCTCGCCCGCCTCCATGGCCTGGGCGATCCCCTCGCCGTTCCAGGGGCTGATCATGCCGCCGGAGTCGCCGACGAGAAGGAGCCCTCGGGTGTAGAGGGGATGGCGGTTGAAGCCCAGCGGAAGAGCCGCACTGCGGACGGGGCCCTCCGCGTTCTCCTCGCGCAGCCCCCACGCGTGCGGGGTGCGGGCCAGCCATTCGTCCAGTGTGGCGCGCAGATCGGCCTTTCCGTGCCGCCGATGGGGCAGCGCACCCAGACCGACGTTGACGCGGCCGTCGCCCATGGGGAAGATCCAGCCGTATCCGGGCAGGTAGTGATCACTGCCCGGGAAGCGGAGATCGGCCCACAGTTCCAGATACTCCTCCCGCGAACGCTCCGGGCTGCGGTAGTAACGGCGGGCGGCCGTCGCGATCTGCCTGCTCGTGTCCCGCTGCAGGCCCATCGCGAGTGCGAGCCGGGCGGAGGCACCGTCGGCGGCGACGACGATCGGTGCGTGGAAGACCAACGGCTCCTTCGTCCCGGTCGTGGCGGTGACACCGGTGATGCGGCCGGCGCGGTCGGTCACGGGCCCGGTCACCTTCACCCCGCTGCGCAGCCGGGCTCCGGCGGCGACGGCGTGCCGGGCCAGGATGTCGTCGAAGTCGTGCCGACTCCGAGAGAGCCCGAAATCCGGGTAGCGACCGAGCGCGGGCCAGTCGATGTGCACCTGGTGGTCCCCGGCGACCCATCGCATTCCGCGTGAACGCGTCCATCCGGGAGCCTTGATGTCGACGCCCATTCTGATGAGCTGGTGCACCGCTCGGGGCGTCAGGCCGTCCCCGCACACCTTCTCCCGGGGGAAGTGGGACTTCTCCAGCAGCAGGACGTCGACGCCCGCCCTGGCGAGATGGAAGGCCGCGGCCGAGCCCGCCGGACCCGCCCCCACCACGATCACCTGGGCCTCCTCGTCCGGGCCGCGGACGGTCCGATCGTCCGACGGAGACCGGTCTGGCGTCGTTTCCCGCATGGGGAACCCCTTCCTGTTCCTGGGACAGCCGGCGCCGTGCCGAGGACGGCGGCCCTGGCATCATCATCGATCAAGGAGGGCCGGTACGGAACCCGCCCCGGGTGTCCGGCGTTTGCCTGACACTGTGTCAATCACCGTGCGGGCAAACGACTCCGACAGTGGAGGCGCCGGGCGCACGCCCCGGCCCGACGACGGCTCACCCGGACGGACGGGGCGTCGGCGGACAGTCGCGCCGCGACCCGGCCGGGCCGCGCGCCAGTCACGCCCCGGCCGGTCGCGGACTCCTGGATGCCCGGCCCGTGGAATGCGTGGCGTGCGGGACTCAGGATGCGAAAGCGTTTAAAAGATGACAATTCACCCTTGCTGACCGTCGCTCGAGTGAAGCGAACACTCTGATGGAGCGTCGTCCGGCGGTATGCCGCGGCGCTGCGAGGTCGAGGGGCCGGGGAGCCAGGGGAGCGGCCGAGGCGCTTCAGGACTCCAGATAGCGCAGGACCGCCAGCACTCGTCTGCTGTAGCCCGTGTCCCGTGCCAGATCGAGCTTCTCGAAGACGGAGTTGAGATGCTTCTCGACCGAACTCAGTGAGATGTGCAGTTGCTGCGCGATGGCAGCGTTGGTGCGGCCCTGGGCCAGTTCCTGCAGGGCGGCGCGCTCCCGAGGGGTCAGCCCGGCCAAGGGGTCGACGTGCGTGGTCCGGATCACCAACTGCCGTACGACTTCGGCGTCGATGGACGCGCCGCCCGCGTGGATCCGCTCCAGCGAGTCCAGGAACTCGTCGACCTGGGCCACCCGGTCCTTGAGCAGATATCCGACCCGCTCGGCGTTGGCGGACAGCAACCGGACCGCGTAGTTGCGCTCCACGTGCTGGGAGAGGACCAGCACACCGACCAGTGGCCAGCGCTCGCGGATCTCCAGCGCGGCCCGCAGCCCCTCGTCGGTGTGGGTGGGCGGCATCCGGATGTCGACGACGACGAGGTCCGGCGGGTCCGCCTCGACCGCCCGGAGGAGTGCCGTCCCGTCACCCACCGCCGCGAGGACCTCGTGCCCCTCCTCGGCGAGCAGGCGTACCAGTCCCTCCCTGAGCAGGGTCGAGTCCTCGGCGAGCATTACGCGCACAGCAGCTCCGCGATGATGGTGGTGGGGCCCCCGGAAGGGCTGTCGATGTGGAGCCGTCCGTCGAGCGCGTCCACCCGGCCCCGCAGCCCGGCGAGCCCGCTGCCCGAAGGATCCGCGCCACCGGTGCCGTTGTCCCGGACACACAGGGAAACCCCTCTCGCGTCGCCCTTGACGCTGACGGATATGTGGGTGGCACCGGAGTGCTTGGCCGCGTTGGTCACGGCCTCCGACACGACGAAGTAGGCGGCCGTCTCCACGGGCCGCGACAACCGCACCGGCAGATCGAACTCGACCCGCAGGGGGATGCCGCAACGCTGGGCCACGCCGCCGAGCGCCTCCTCCAGCCCCAGGTCGTCGAGCGCCGACGGATAGACGCGCCAGGCCACTTCGCGCAGCTCGGTGAGGACCTCCTGGGACTCCTGGTGCGCCTGCCGGAGCAGCAGATCGACCTGCTCGGGCGTCCGGTTGCGGCGGGCCCGGCCCAGCAGCATCGCCAGCGCGACGAGCCGCTGCTGCACGCCGTCGTGCAGATCCCGCTCGATGCGCCTGCGCTCCACGTCCACCGCCCGGAGCACTCCGGCACGGCTCGCGGCCAGTTCCGCGATGCGCCGCTCCAGCAACTCCCGCTCGGACGGGCCGAAGTGCTCGCGCGCCGACCGTGCGTCGAGGGCGCCCAGCGAGAGGATTCCCTGGAGGTCGAGGAAGAGCAGGACACCGCCGAGCACCCCTTGGGTCAGCAACTCCTGCCAGCTCGTGGTGGCACGGGCCACCCCCACCATCAGGAGCCCGGCCAGGACCACTCCGACCCCCAGCAGCGCCACCACGAAGCCGAACAGCGTCCCCGCGTAGGCGCGGACGGCCAGGTAGCGAAGGACTTCCCCGTCCGAAGTGTCGTGCGCGGGGAACACATCACCGAAGAAGACACTCCGGCGGATCCGCTCCAGCTCCGTGATCCGACGGGCTCCGGCGCTCAGCACGGCCAGGGCACGCCGCCGGGTACGGGGCCACAGGACGAACGGGCCCGACAACGTGCCCGGCACGGCGAAATACAGCAGTCCCAACAGACCGGTGCAGCAGCTGAGCAGGGCGCCCGTCACCCTGCGGGAACGCGGGGACGGATGAGCCACGGGGGCGCCTCCCGCATCGTGCCCCAGGCCGGTCGGCGGCTCCGGAGGACGGTCGGCCGCGCTGTCTGTGGAGTCCGCCTGCACGGATGTCGAGGCTAGCCGCGCTCCACGGTCTCGGCAAGATCGTTCCGCTCGCGCGGGGACGACCGGCGGGGTACGGGGCGGCGAGGGATTCATGAGGTACGGCGGTGCTGCGCCCGGCCGCGGGAACGCGAGCGGGCCCGGGGCCGGTTCAGGGAACGGAAGCGAAGGGTCGCATACACGGCGACTGCCGCCAGGACCACGGCCAGAACGGCTTTGGAAAAGACCCCGACATACGTCTCCACCAGGTCCCACCGGTCGCCGAGCCAGTATCCGGCCATCACCAGCACCGAGTTCCACAGCAGACTGCCCAGTGCGGTCAGGGCCAGGAAGAGCGGCAGCGGCATGCGCTCCACACCGGCCGGCACGGAGATGAGACTCCGGAAGATCGGCACCATGCGGCCGAGGAGGACGGCCTTGGTGCCGTGCTTGGCGAACCACTGCTCCGTGCGCTCCAGATCGGAGGTCTTGACCAGCGGCAGCTTCGCCCAGATCGCATGCACCCGGTCACGGCCGAAGAGCATCCCGATCCAGTACAGAGCCACCGCCCCCACCACCGAACCGAGCGTGGTCCACAGGAGCGCGGAGGCCAGGCTGATGACGCCCCGACCCGCCGCGAACCCGGTCAGCGGGAGAATGACCTCGCTGGGCAGCGGAGGGAAGAGATTCTCCAGGGCGATGGCGAGGCCGGCGCCCGGACCCCCCATGGTGTCGACGAGGTCGGCTGCCCAGCCCGCGACACCGCCCGCGGGTTCCTGGGGGAGGATCGGAGTGACGAAATCCATGAACTGGCTCCTGGCCGGTGGCGGAGAGACGCGAGAAGTCCGTCGCGCCTCACCGGCAACGCTAGAAAGCGCCCACCGGAGCCGGTACGAGGATGTCCTTCGAACCGGATGATGTTCTCCGCACCCGGCACCCTGCGGTTTCCCGTAACGACCCGGAGCCCGAGGCCTTCATGACCTGCCCGGCGACCGAACACCGCACCGCGTGCCCGTGTTGTGCATGCGCGGCCGTGTCCCGCTCCGCACCGCGCGGGCATGCCGGGTGAGACGCCTGCCCCCGGTGGCCCGGAGGCGAAGCGCGGCCCGGTGTGCGTGTTCGCTGAAGGGCGCCCTCAGTACGGCAGCGGTCGGCCGGACGGAGTGCGCAGATCGAGGGGCGGAGGCCGCGAAGGCAGCTGGGGACGTCGAACGATCTTGATGCGGCCCACTGCACCACCTCCTGACGGGTAACCGTCATATGCCCGGCGGGTCGCTCCTTCATGCGGATCCCTCCGTCCGACCGGTCGATCGTGCACAGGTGTGGCGAAGCGGGGCGGCGGTCGGAGCGGACATGACGGCACGGACCGTCCGGCGCTCCGCGACCCGCGGGCATCGCTCCGGACCTTGGCGGGGCCGACGACCGGACGGCGCGCGGCGGGGGAGACCGGGCTGAGGCGCGGGAAGGCGCCATCTTGCCGCCGCACCGGGACAGCGCGTACACGTGCTCGCTATCCTCCCGGCTATGCGTCCTTCGCCGGATGTCCGTACCACAGAGGCGTGGAGAGACTTCGGGACCCGGTTGCGTCAGTGGCGCAGGCGCGCCGGGCTCACCCAGGCCCAGGTGGGCACCCGCGTCGGGTACGACCACACCGCCATCAGCAAGCTGGAGCACGGCACCCGCAAGACCCCCCTGCCGCTCGCCCGCAGGCTGGACAACCTGCTGGCGGCCGGCGGCGACCTCGTCGACGCCTGCGAGGCGGCGGAGGCCCAAGGGCTGGTCGGAACGGGCGATACGGGCGAGGTCGTACGTCCCGCGCCGGGCACCGCACCTCCCGCGCCGAGCACCTCGCGGACCGGACCACTGCCCGGTGAGCCCTCGGGGGGCGCCCTGCTCTCGACGCTGCCACCGGACACCGTCCTGCCCACGAGCCTGCCCACCTACGGTCTGGAGTGCCCGGTGCACGGCCGCGACGGCTGCGCCGTTCCCGCACGCGCCGATGTCATCGCGCTGCACTCGGCCTTCTGCGCCCTGGGCCCGGCCACGGTCTCGTGCCCGCCGCTGGACATCGACACCGTGCACGCCCTGACGGCGCTGCTCGCCGTCTGCCTGCGGGCCGACGAGGAGCGTGCCTGGCCCGGAGCGACCGCGGTGGTCGAGCGCACCCTGCACGCGATGCTCCGCTGGATGGCCCTGCCCGCGGCACCGTACCAACGCCAACTTGCCCCGCTGGCGGCCGAGTACGCGCAGTCGGCCGGCTGCCTGAGGCTGCTCTGGGGCCGTAACGCCACAGCGATGGCCTGGCTCGACCGGTCGCTGGTCTGGGCCGGCATGGCCGGTCATGTCGGCACGGAGGTGGCGGCGCTCAGCGACATGAGCACACTGGCGCGGCTGGAGGGCGACGGACCCTCCGCCCTCTCCTACGGCGGCGCGATCCGGCAGGCGGCCGCCGGCCGGTACTGGGCGGGCGCCATGAGCGATCTCTACCAGGCACGCGGACACGCGGTACGGGGCGACGCCCCTCGGACGCTGGGGCACATCGACCGCGCCTGGTCGCAGATGGACCGGGTCGGCGAGCGGGACGAGACGGAGGCACCCTGGCTTTCCGTCGCCTCCGTGCGCCTGCGGGTGGAATCAGGCGCCGCCGGGGCGCTGCGGGACCTGGCCGCGGCGACCGGGGACCGCCGACTGGCGTTGCGCGCGGTCGCGGCGGCCCGTACCGCGCTGGGCCTGCTCCCGTCCGGGATGCACTCGGCACGGATGCTGTTCCTGGTGCGGATGGCCGACGCCCACGCCTGTGCCCGGGACCCGCAGGCGGCAATCGACATCGCAGGACCCGTACTGGACGCCACCGAGGTGACCGCGTCGACCCTCCTCGGCCAGGAACTGCGCGGTCTGCACGCCAGGTTGACGGCCGGGCACGGCGGACGGCCGGAGATCGACGAGTTCACCCGGAGGCTCTCGGCCGTCGTGCGTTGACACACCGGAGGCGGGGCGTGTGCGTACACGCCCCGCCCCGGATCGTTCCTGATGCCCGATCAGCCGACGTTCAACGTCACGTCGTCCACGACGAAGCTGGTCTGCAGATAGGCGTCCTCATTGCTGGTGAACGTGAGGCCGACCGTCTGGCCGGCCAGGTCACCGACGTCGAAGGTCTTCTGGACGTAGGAGCCCGTGGCGTCCGTGTTGGAGTACGTCGCGAGCGTCTTGGTGCCCAGCTTGACGGTGAACGTGTCGTACGCGGTCGGGTCACCCGCCGACTCGTCGGTGTCGGTGCGCAGGTGGAACGAGAGCTTGTAGGCCGAGCAGCCCGCCGGAATGGTCAGCGACTGCGAGACGGTGTCGGAGTGCGTGGATCCCCAGCCGCCGAGCCAGGCCGTGTACGCGCCGCCGTGCGCCGGCCTCTCCGACGTCCGGTTGTTGATCACGCCGTCCGTCTGGGTCCACGGCGCGACGCCCTCCTCGAAACCGCCGTTGGCGACGACCTGTCGGGGCCGGCAGGTGCCGCCGCCACCGACGACGAGCGAGTACGTGGTGGTGTGGGCGACTGTGCCGGTGCCGGTCACCGTGAGGGTGTACGTACCCGGCGCGGTCCCGTTCCCGGCGGAGACGGTCATGGTCGACGACGCACCCGACTGCACGGAGGCCGGGGCGAACGAGACCGTGACACCGCTCGGCGCCCCGGACGCGGACAGGTTCACGGTCTGCGCGGAACCGCCGGTGGTCGCCGTCGACACGCTCGCGGTGACCGAGCCGCCCGGCTGGACGTTCCCGGACACCGGCTTCACCGCGACGGAGAAGTCATCGGCCGGGGCGGTGGTGCCGACGGAGGTCTTCCACACCGTGTAGGCGACACCGTCGGCGCTGCGGTCGAGCGCGGTCGCGTTGATGTTGGCCGTGGTGTCGCAGGACTGGTGGTAGCAGGAATCGTAGGACCTGCCTGCCGTACCACCCCACTTGGCGGCCTGCGCCGACGACTTGGTGTCGCCGGCACCCGTGGCGTAACCCGACGTGGGGATACCGCCCTGCTGGAAGGAGTAGTCGTCGGACCGGCCCTGGCCCTCGACGTTCTCCTCCGGCGCGAGGTCCAGCGAGTCCCAGTACTCCTTCATCGGTGCCGAGGCGGCCGAGTTGACGTTGTTGATGAAGTACCCGGCGTTGGTCGAGGCGATCATGTCGAAGTTGTAGTACGCCTTGATGGTGCCGCGCTGGGCGGCGGTGAGCTGGCCGACGTAGTACTGGGAACCCTGGAGGCCCTGCTCCTCGCCGTTCCACCAGGCGAAGCGGACGTGCTTGGTCATCGTGGGGTTCCGCTGGGCCAGGGCGAGCGCGTTCTCCAACAGGGTGGCGGAGCCCGAACCGTTGTCGTTGATGCCGGGACCGGCCGCGACACCGTCCAGATGGGCGCCGAACATGACGGTCTGGTCGGACGGGCCGCCGGGCCAGTCGGCGATCAGGTTGTTGCCGCGGTAGGTGCAACTGGTGCAGGTCTGCTCGCTGACCGTGTAACCGGCGGCCTGCAGCTTGCCCTTCACGTAGGCGACCGAGGCCGTGTAACCGGCGCTGCCCGCACGGCGGTTGCCGCCGTTCTGGGTCGCGATGGTGTTCAGCTGCGTCAGGTGGGCCTGCACGTCGGCGACGCTGATGTCGGGTGCGCCGCCGCCGGGGTTGCCGCCGCCGTTGTCCACCGTCAAGGTGTACTGCGCGGTGTGGCTCTGCGTTCCGTCACCCTTCACCGTGAAGGTGTACGCGCCGGGCGCGACGTTCGACGACGCGGACACGGTCATCGTCGAGGAGGCCCCGGACTGCACCGACGGCGGGCTGAACGACGTGGCGACACCGCTGGGCAGACCGCTCGCCGTCAGGTTCACCGTCTGCGCGTTCCCGGAGCTGACCGCGGTCCGGACCGCGGCCGTCACCGAACTGCCCGGCTTCACCGAGCCGGACGCCGGGTCCAGGGACATCGTGAAGTCGTTGGTGCCGCCGGATGTGCACGTCGGGTCGCCGCTCTGGGCGGTGACGCTGATGGCGTCCCACGCGGCCCTGGTCCGGTCGAAGAGCACACAACTGGAGTCGAGGTTCTTGGCGGCGGTGAGCGTGGCCGTGCGGTAGCGCTTGTAGGTCATCCCGCTCGTCTTGAGCAGCATTCCGCCGTAGAAGACCTTGCCGGCGCTCTGGATGCCGACGCCGGTGACCGAGGAGCTGTTGCACGTCGGGCTGGACGGCTTGCCGCCGCCCGGGTTCGATCCCTCGGCCAGCAGGTAGAACCAGTGGTTCAGCGGGCCGGCCGCCGCGTGCTCCTCGGTGTTGGGTATCGAGGAGCTGTAGCAGTTCGGGTCGCCGATCTGTCCCGGGTTGTACATGATCCGGATCGGCCCGTTGCCGACCAGGTTGATCTTCTCGCCGACGGTGTAGTCGGGGTCGTCGTACGGGGCCGGCTCATTGGTGTACGCCTCGGTGAGGGCACCCATGATGTCGCCGGTGGCCTCGCCGAGCCCGGACTCGTTGTTCGCGCCGCCCGGCGTGTACTGGTCGATGCCGTGGCCGAACTCGTGGCCCACCACGTCCATCGCGCCGATCCACTGGTTGGCGTTGTTGTGGCCGATGGAGACCGTGGAGCCGTCCCAGTAGGCGTTGACGTCGTTCAGCCCGACCTTGACGGGCCAGCTGCGGCCGTTGCCGTCGTGTCCGTTGCGGCCCAGCCAGTCCTTGAGCATGTTCCACTCGTGCTGCGCCGCCCACATGACGTCGACGCAGCCGGTCTCCTTGCTGGAGGCGTTGCCCGTGCCCCAGGAGTCGCTCGACTTGCTGAACACACTGCCGGTGCTGTAGTCGGCGCAGCTCAGACCGGGCCGGTTCGGGTCACGCAGTGAGTAGCTGCCGCCCGAGGCGGTGGTGTCGATGGCCAACGGGGACGGACCGTTCCACTGGCTGTTTCCGGTACCAGCCTTGACGTCGTCGTAGCTGTCGAGCACCTTGCCGGTGCCCGCGTCGACGAAGACATGCAGATGGCTGGGCGCCTGGGCGGTGCGCCCGGTGAGTACCGTCTCCCAGGCCAGCCTGGAGGTCCTGCCCGTGGCGCGGACCACCAGGCGGTGCGAATCGACCCGCTTGACCGAGGTGAGCTTCTTGCGAGAGGTGGTTTCGGCCGCCTTGGCGGAAACGGTCGGTGTGGTCGGCACGTTGATCCGCCGGGACACGGCGGACTGGGTGCCGCGTACCCGCCCCTTCGAGTCCGCCACCACCACGGCGTCACCGCCGACGACCGGCAGGCCGCGGTAGGTGCGCTGATAGGCGACGGAGTACATGCCCTTGACCCACGGGGTCACCATCTGCCGCTCGTAGCGCTCGTCGGGCCCCTTGGCCAGGGCGTCCAGACCGCCGGCCGCCGCCCTGTCGGCCGCCGACACCGCGGCCGAGAGGGCGGTCGGGGCGGGCGGGGACGGTTCTGCGGAAGCCGACTGGCCGCTGGTGGCGACGAGCATTCCGGCGAGGACGGCCAGGGTCGTCCCGGCCGTCATCGGTCTGCGTTTCATCGAGACTCCTTGAGTCGGGGGGGTCTCGATCACGGGCGCCGGCATACGGCGGCACCTTTGCTTCGTCCGTGGAGGACCGGCCCCGTCGTCCGCTCGTCGTCCGTGATCGAGCGACCGAACACTCACATGCCGCCATGGTCACGTCAACAAATTGCGAACGGTGGCCGGTGACTTGGCAAGTTTGGTCAAGCGGCGGTGGTGGGATCGCACAACTGCCGCGGAGGGCGGGATGGTTATTCCAGACCGGAGATCGTGAACACCGTACGCGCGGTCCGGCGGTCGATACGGTCGGCCAGCTGCCGCAGCGCCGTCACCCCGCACCGCAGTGTTCCGCGCTTCACGCAGCCGCGTGCGTCCTCGTCCAGTTGGTGCCAGAGCGCCGGATTGTCCAGCAGCACCTGGGGGTCGAGTTCGACTCGACGGCCGTCCGCGTCGCGGAGCACCAGACGCTGGGAGACGCCGTCCGACCAGTGCACCGACACCAGCCGGTCGGTGCGCACGATGTGTTCGCGCACCAGGCCCCGGCGGGAGAACCACCCCGCACCCGCACGGATCAGTGGCGGAACCAGCACCACGAACAGCAGGGCGGCCAGGCTCGTCCACAACAGTGCGCGCGGCCAGGTGAAGCGACCGGCCGCCACGTCGACGGCCAGCAGCAGCCCGAGGAGCGTCACGGCGCAGTGGACCGCGAATCGCAGGTCCCCGGCCCAGCCGTGGTCGTGCGCGGTCGTGTCCCCGGGAGGTTGTGCCCGAGCGGTGCGACGGCCGGCTGCGGCCCGGACGATACGTCGATCCATGGCTGCGACGTTAGGCAAGCCGACCGGCCCGTCGGCATTCGTTGATGAACCGCTGACGCCCCGACCGCCGGTCCTGACGGCTGCTTGACGGTCGGCGCCGGGCCTCAGTCCTGTTCGTCGTCGCCGTCGTCTCCGTGGTTCCTGTTGTTGCCGTTGCCCCAGCCGTTCCCGTTGTTCCCGTTGTTCCGGCCGTTCCCGTTGTTTCCCTGGTTTCCGTCGTTCTCGTTGTTCTCGCTGTTTCCGCTGTCCGGCGTCGGCCCGTCGGGGGCCGGTGCTTCGGGTCCGGTGGTCGTGGTGGCACCGGTGTCCGGAGTGCCGGCCGAGCTGGAATCCGGCGAGAACAGGCTCATCCCCAGGTAGACGGCCGCGAGGAAGGCCACCGTGCCGGCTATGGCGCTGGCCACCCTGGGGCGACGTCTGATCGCCTCGCGGGCGCCGGTACGCCGCCTGACGGGCGCGGAGCGCTCCGCCGCACGCCGCCTGTGCCCGCCGGTCTGCGGCAGGCGGTACGTCGTCGGACCGTCGGCCTGCGGCGCCGAGGCGGGCGACGGGGTGGGGCTGAACGCGGGAGTGGATGACGAGGCATAGGGGGCACCGGCTGCCGCGGAGGTGGGAGGGGGCGGCATGGGGGCGTACAGCGGCAGGGGCTCCGGCTGTCCTCGCCACGCGTCGCTCTGGAACCAGTCGGCGACCTGCTGGGCGGTGGGCCGGTCCTCGGGCTGCTTCGCGAGCAGCCCCAGCAGATAGGAGTCGAAGGCCGGGGAGAGGTCGACGCCCCGCTGCCCCAGTGGCACGGGCGCCGTATCGACATGCTGATAGAGCGTGGCGGTCGCCGTGTCCGAACGGAACGGCGGTTCGCCCAGCAGCAGTTGGTAGATCACGCAGCCCAGGGAGTACATGTCGGACGCCGCACCGGCCGTATGGCCCAGGGCGCGTTCCGGGGCGAGGTAGAGACTGGTGCCGACGATCTGCCCCGCGGTGGTCAAGGCGGCGGAGGGATCGTCGACGAACTGGGCGATGCCGAAGTCGCCTATCTTGACGGACCCTTCGGAATCCAGCATCAGGTTCCCGGGCTTGATGTCACGGTGCACGATGCCCTGCCGATGGGCGGCGGCGAGTCCCGCGGCGGCCTGTCCCGCGATCCTGGCGACCTGCTCGGCGCCGAGCCGTTCCTCGGCCCTCAGCAGATCGCCCAGGCTTCTGCCCTCGACGAGCTCCATCACGAGGAAGAAGCGGTCCTCCCAGGCCCCGAAGTCGAAGACCGCGACCAGGTGAGGGTGGCTCAGGCGGGCCGCGGTCTGTGCCTCCAGACGGAATCGGGCCGTGGCCGACTCGTCCGCCTGGTCGCCCAGCAGCAGCTTCACGGCCACCGCCCGGCCGAGCACTTCGTCGGTGGCGCGCCACACCTCGCCCATGCCGCCTCGGCCGATGGAGGACACCAAGCGGTACCGACCTGCTACCAGCACCTGTACACCAATCTCGAATTGTGGGCCGCTTCGACTGCCACGGCGGCGACCCGATCGGGATCGGGACGGGTGGGGGGCGCGCGGCAAGATCAGGATATCGGGCCCCGGAGCTCGATGGCACGCCGATCACCCGCCCCGCCGTCCACCGGCGCCGGCCAGGGGAGAAGGCGGCGCGGATTCCTCACCGGGCGGTTGCGGGAATGTGCCGGGAAGTCAGGACATCCGGCGTGCCGAGTCACGGATCACCGGGATTCGCCGTCGGCCGTGCGGCCCAGCGATTCGACCAGCGGCAGCAACCGGTGCGGCACCCGCTCGCGCAGCGCCACCTCGGTACGCGTCCTGACCACACCGGGCAACCGGATCAACCGCTGGATCACGTCCTCCAGATGCCCGTTGTCACGGGCCACCACCCGGGCCAGCAGATCGCCGCCACCCGTGGTCGAGAACGCCTCGACGATCTCCGGCACCGCGCCGAGCGCCTCGCCGACCTCGTCCAAATGCCCCTGGGTGACTTCCAGATGAACGAATGCCAGCACCGGGTGGCCCAGGGCGGCAGGGGAGAGGACCGGCCCCGTGCCGGTGATCACACCGTCTCTCTCCAGGCGGTCGATACGGGCCTGGAGGGTGCCCCGGGCGACGGAGAGGAGGCGCGCGTACTCACGGACGCTGGTACGCGGCTGCTCGATGAGCAGGCGCAGGATGCGGGTGTCGAGGGCGTCCACCGCCATGGTCCGTTGGTCGCTTCCTGGTAGGCCGATCCGGGCTGCGACTGTACCAATGGCCGGGGGGACGGGCCCCTTCCGGACCGGTTCCGTACAGCCCGGCCCGTATCCCGTGCGCATGGGGGGCACAGAAGGAGCGGCCCGCGACGGCTCCGCGCGGGTGACCCCGGGGCGGGGTTCGGGCCGGTTCGGCCCGATCGCTGTCCGTTGGTCCAACGGTGGCCTCTTCCATCGCGCATTGACTGGGCCAATGGCTCACTGGTTCACCTTTCGGTTGAGCCATGAGTCGCAAAGATGTTGTGATGGATCCGTCGATGGCGCTGCGGATCCCCGCGGCGCCTTTTTCATGCCGGTGCGCAGGACCGGTGTGCAGAAGCGGGAGCATGCCGTGCTGAAGAGGATGTTCGTTTCCCCGGACCCGGGCCGATCGCGGCTGCGCAGCGCCGTCCGGGCCGTCCTCGGCATCGGCTCGGCCGTCACCGTGTGCGGCCTGGCAGGTCACTCGCTCGTCGCGGCCGTCACCGGCGGTCTCGCCGCGCTGCTGGCCCTGTTCACGGTGCTCGACACCACGGTGCGGGACCAGGCGATCACCACCGCGCTGCTGCCCGCCGTCGGTTTCCCCGTGCTCGCCCTCGCCGCGGTGCTGCACGACTGTCCGCCGGCGCGGAACGCGGCCTTTCTCGCGGTCATGGGGCTGGGCGTGTACGCCCGGCGATGGGGGCCGCGCGGTCACTCGCTGGGCGTCTTCGCGTTCATGGCCTTCTTCACCGCGCAGTTCCTCCACACTTTGCCCGGACAACTGCCGGAGCTGTACTCCGCGGTCGCCCTCTCCCTGATCGCCTCGTCGACCGTCCGCTTCGGGCTCTGGTGCTACGAGCGACGGCTGCCTGTCGCCGCCCCGCCCGTTCCGACGACCGGTGAGGGGCTGGACCGCGCGACCACGCGCCAGGCGATCCAGGCGACCGTCGGCGGAGCCGTGGCCCTGGCCGCGGGACTGCTTCTTTCCGAGCAGCGCTGGTACTGGGCCGTGGGTGCCACCTGGTGGGTCTTCGTGAACACCGCCTCGCGCGGCGAGACGCTGGTGCGCGGCTGCCGCAGGATCCTGGGAACACTGATCGCCGTACCCGTGGGGCTGGCCGTCGTCGTACCGCTGCACGGTTCGGCCGTGCCCAGCGCGGTCCTCGTCGCACTGGGCGTCTTCGGGATCTTCTACACCGCGGCGGTCTCGTACACCTGGATGGTGTTCTCGGTGACGGTCATGGCCGGGGCGCTCTACGGACTCCTCGGCGTACTCGACCCCGCCCTGCTCGTGCTGCGGCTCACGGAGACCGTCGCGGGGGCGCTCGCCGCGATGCTCGCGGTGCTCCTGGTGCTCCCGGTCACCACGCACGCCACGACCGACGCCTGGATCCAGCGGGCCCTGCGCTGCGTGCACGCCTGCACGGCGGAAGCCGCGGCGCGACTCGCGGGATCGGCGACCGCCGACCCCGCGCCCCGGATCGCCGAGCTGGAGGCGTTGCTGGGGCGGGTTCGGCTGTCCCTGGCTCCGCTGGTGCATCCGCTGAGCCCGCTGCGCGCCCGCAAGGCCCGTGCCCGACAGGTGCTCGGTCTGCTGGACACGTGCGCACGGGAGGTGCGCGGGCTGGCGGGTGTCGCGGCGGACCCGGAAGCCTCCCACGACGCGCGCCTCGCGGCCGCCTGCTGGCGGGTGGAGGCCGCCGTGGAGGCACTGACGGGCCCGGACCCGCAGCGCAGGGCCCGCGTGCCGGGTGTCCCCCCGCATCCGGCCGTGGCGGAACCCGCGCTCGCCCATCTGCACGGTCTGGAGCGGGCGCTCGCCGAACTCGCCGCACCGCTGCGCAGCGATCCGCGCGCCCCGTCGATCGGTGTGTGAAGCGGCCTCCGCGGAGCCGACGGGGGACCGGGCTCTGGTCTGGACCTGTGAGGGCGACTGCTACCGTCGCCCCGGAAGACCGCGGCGGCGGGAGCGGCCGTGGTCAGTCGGCGGAGAGGGGCGGGGTTGTGGTGACGAGCGGTGCGACGGGCGGCGAGGTCGGCACGGGGCGGGCGTTCATCGGGTCCTTCACCTCGGCGGGCGGGCGGGGGATCACCGTCGCCGCCGTGGACCGGGAGACGGGGGCGCTGACCGTCGTCGGCGCGACGGACGCCGTTCCCGATCCCTCGTACCTCGCTCTGGGTCATGGCCCGGGCGGCCGTGTGCTCTACGCCGTCAGCGAGACCGGGCGCGGCGCGGCCGCCGCCCTCGACATCACCGGTGAGGTGCCGGAGCCGATCGGCGGGGTCCGGTCGGTGGAGGGCGACGGCCCGACCCATCTCGCGCTCGCGGGCGGACATCTGCTCACCGCCAACTACGGCTCCGGCAGCGTCACCGCCCTGTCCGTGCGGGCGGACGGTTCCCTCGGCGCCGCCACGTCCGTGCTCAGGCACGAGGGCAGCGGTCCGAACGCCGATCGCCAACAGGCCCCGCACGCCCACCAGGTGCTCCCGGACCCTGCGGGGAACTGGGTGCTCAGCGTGGACCTCGGGACCGACTCCATACGGATCTGCGCACTCGACGCGGCCACGGGGGAGCTGCGGCTGCACGGGGAGACGGCCCTGCGGCCGGGCACGGGCCCGCGTCATCTGGCCTTCCATCCCGCGGGCGGTCACGCCTACGTCCTGAACGAACTCGAACCGACCGTGACCGTGTGCGTGTGGGACGCGACCACCGGGATCCTGGAACCGGTCGGTGAGACGTCCGTGCTGCCCGAGGGGCCGGCGGGGGACGTGGCCACGGTGACATACCCGTCCGAGGTGGTCGTCTCGCAGGACGGACGGTTCCTCTGGACCGCCAACCGGGGCCACGACAGCATCTCCGTCCTCGCGCTCGACGCGGAGGGCGCGAAGGCGTCCCTGGTCACGACCGTGGGCTGCGGCGGGCATTGGCCGCGCGACCTCGCACTCGACCCCACCGGCCGACGGCTCTACGCGGCCAACGAGCGGTCCGGCGACGTCAGCTGGTTCACGCTCGACCCGGTGACCGGCGTTCCGCGTCACGCGGGCTCCCTGGACGTCCCCGCCGCGTCCTGCGTGATCTTCGCCTGAGAGCACGGCACGACACGGCTTCACGAGACCACGCCACGTACGACGCGATCGCCGGACGGGCCCGGGAAACCAGGGCCGTCCGGCGATCGGGGACGTACATCCTGCCGGGCGTACCCGGCGCCGGGTCAGTGTGCCTGAGCACCCTGCGCCGTCGTCGGCGTGATGCCGAGCGCCGTCGTGTACATCGACAGCACGAGCTTGCCGATCGCGGGATAGGCGCCGAGCGGCTCGGCCGTCGCGCAGCCCGCTTCCTTCGCGGCGGCGTCCAGCAGTCCCTCGGGCACCTCGGGACCGACGAGGTACGGCGCCAGCGCGAGCTGCGCCGAGCCGGAGCTCGTCAGCTGGTCGGCGATCGACGCGACGGAACCCTCCACATCGAGTGCGGCGGCCATCACCGGTACCGCGAGCCGGGCCGCCAGCAGCATGCCGGTGATCCCGGCGGCCTGCACGGCCTCCTCGCCACCCACCGTGGCCAGCACGATGCCGTCGGCGGCCGTCGCCACGGTGAAGAGCCTGGCCCGGTCGGCGCGGGCCAGTCCGGCCTCCGAGAGCCGTACGTGGAGCGCCTCGGCGAGCAAGGGGTGCGGTCCGAGCACATCGGTCAGCTCGACCTGCGTACCGCTGTCCATCACGGCCTGCCGTATCCGCCGGACCAGGGCGCTGTCCGGCCCCGCGAGCAGCGGCACCACGACGGCGGAGGGACCCTCGGGCTCGGCGACCTCGCGGCCGGCGGCCTGCGCCTGCTCGAAGCGCGCGACGCGCTCGGCGGCGCTGTGGGTGAGCACGGACGAGAGCGTGGGGTACTCGTCGTCGTCACCGTCGAGATAGCCGATGCGGGCGTTGAGGCCGGGCAGCTCGGAACGGGCGATGCTGATCACCTCCTCGGCCAGGCCGCGCGTGGCCGGGGAGGGGGTGCCGGGAACGGCGAGAACGAGCGCGGCGGCGCCCTCGGGTGCGACCACGGGCTCCGGGCGGCGGTGCCGTCCGGACTGGCGAGGTCGCGGCATTCGTACAGGCAGGCCGGAAGCGGGCCCAGTGGGGGTGCTCATGGCGCCGCATGCTACTGGTTTTGGGTACGCCTCCGTTCGGGGAGGGCCCAGTCGGGCGTTATCTGTCCGCTTTTATCCGATGAGAGGCTTACTGGTCGACTGTCCCGCTCTGTCGGTGGCTGTTCGGGCCCTGCCCAGGATCGTCACCGAGTACGCGGAGCAGCGTCGGATGGTGCGGCAGTCGCAGATCCCCGGTGGCCAACGCCTGGGCGATGGACAGCGCACCGGTCAAGGGATCACCCGAACCGGGGACCGCCCGTGCCTGCGGGACCTGTCGGGACAGCTCCTCACGCAGCGGTACGAGCAGCGCATCGCCCATCCGGAACAGGCCACCCGTCAAGGCCACTTCGTACCGTTCGTCGTCGGCTCCGGCCTTCGGGCACACGGCCGCGGCGGCCTCCGCGATGTGCCCCGCGGCTTCGCGCAGAATGCCCGCGGCCACCGGATCGTGCCCGGCGCACGCGGCGACCTCGGGCGCGAACGAGGCCAGCACGGCAGGGCGGTCGGTACGCGGATAGAGCATCCCGGGCAGTTCCGGTGCCGGTCCGAACACGGCCTCCAGCCGGGCCAGCAACGCGGCGGACCCGCCGCGTCGGCCGTCATGGGCGCGCATGGCCGCGTCGAGGCCGGCCCGCCCGATCCAGGCGCCGCCACCACTGTCACCCAGCAGATGCCCCCAGCCGTCGGCCCGGTGCCAGTCGGTCAGATCCGTGCCCAGCGCGATCATGCCGGTGCCACCCGCGACGACCGCCCCCGGGCGCTGACCGACCGCACCCGCGTACGCGGTCACCGCGTCGGCTGCGAGAGCCAGTCGGCACACCCCGAACGCGTGCTCCAGAGCCGAGGGCAGCTCGGCGCGCAGCTGTCCACCGAGTGTCGCCATACCGGCGGCTCCGACCGCCACGGCGGCGATCCGGGATCCGGTGCCCGCGCCGTGCCGCTCCAGCAGCCGACGGGCGGCGGGCAGCAGTTGTTCGAGCAGATGGCCCGCGTCGATCCCCGTGGCTCCGGTGCGCACCGGCTCGGCGCAGACCGTCGTGTCCGACGGGCCGGACGTACCGACGGCGCCCAGCGCCACCCGCAGCCCCGAGCCGCCCGAGTCCACGCCGAGCACGTAGGGACCCGTCGCCCCGTCCCGACGCGCGCCGACGGCGTGGTTCTCCGGCGAACGCCCGCGTGAGCTCATGGACCGGCTCCAGGAAGAAGTGATGAGGACGGCGGCAGCCTACCCCCGGTACCGCGAGCCATGACCGGGGGCTTGGAAGATGGGTCTCCATGGGGCGGCTCCGGGGCGGGAAGGCGGTCGTGTACGCCGGTAGAGTGATGTTTCGTGGCACCACGACCGTTGAATGAAGTAGTCGAGTCCGGCTGGGCCGACGCGCTTGCCCCCGTGGCCGGACAGATCGCCGCGATGGGCGATTTCCTGCGTGCGGAGGTAGCGGCGCGTCGCACCTACCTGCCGTCCGGAGCGAACGTGCTGCGCGCGTTCCAGCAGCCCTTCGACGACGTACGCGTCCTGATCGTCGGTCAGGACCCCTATCCGACGCCCGGGATGGCGATGGGGCTGAGCTTCTCGGTGGCCCCCGAGGTGCGCCAGTTGCCCGGCAGCCTGGAGAACATCTTCCGCGAACTGCATACCGACTTGGGGCTTCCGCGGCCGTCCAACGGGGATCTGACGCCCTGGACACGACAGGGCGTGCTGTTGCTGAACAGGGCGCTCACCACTGCGCCCCGCAAGCCCGGCGCGCATCGCGGCAAGGGCTGGGAGGAAGTGACCGAGCAGGCGATCCGGGCTCTGGCCGCACGCGGCAAGCCGCTGGTGTCCGTGTTGTGGGGTCGTGACGCGCGCAATCTGCGGCCGTTCCTCGACGGCTTTCCGGCCATCGAGTCCGCGCACCCCTCGCCCATGTCGGCGGACCGCGGCTTCTTCGGCTCGCGCCCGTTCAGCCGCACCAATGAAGCGTTGCTCCGCCAGGGGGCCCAGCCGGTCGACTGGCAACTGCCGTAACCCGGGGCCGTCGCACGGCCGTTCCGCCGGATGCGGCGTGGCATCGGTTCCCTCCCGGGTCCGGTGCCACGTCCTTCGGTCGGACGCATTGCGCGTCGCTCGTATGAAGCGTCCCGCACCACCGCGCCGACCACCGGTCCTTCGTGCCGCTCCCGGACATGGTCATAGGCGATCAGCCGCGTCCGCGGCGATTCCTCGGCCCCGCTCAGCGCGTCCTCGACGGGCGCGCTCACTTCGGCACGCGGCCGACCGGCGGCCACGACGGCGGCCGGTCGGGGACGCTCCACCATCCGGTACGGCGGCCGGACCGGGCGCGACGACTCACCGAAGTTCTGGCGCGATCAGCGCTCTTCGACATCGAGGGTGGACAACGCCGCCCCGCGCTCGACCGGCAGGATGTCGGGACCGGCGAAGTCCATGTCGATGTCGGCGGCCGACGGAGAGCGTCGGACGCCGGGTCGGGCCCTGCCCCGGGTCGGAACCCGTCACGAGCCGGCGCGGGCGGCCGATGGCGGCGACGAAGCGCCCCGATGGTCAGGGGCCGACGACCGCCGCCCGGACGCAGAGGACATCCGGCAGATGCGAGGCGAGCTGCTGCCAGGTGTCCCCGTCGTCCGCGCTCGCGTACACCTCGCCGTTGCGATTGCCGAAGTAGACGCCCGCCGGGTCGGCGTCGTCCGTACAGAGCGCGTCGCGCAGCACCGTCCCGTAATGCGTCTCCTCGGGCAGGCCCGCCGACAACGGCTCCCAGGTGCTGCCCGCGTCGCCGGTGCGGAACACCCGGCAGCGGTGCTCGGCCGGAACGCGGTCGATGTCGGCATTGATCGGGAAGACGTACGCCGTGTCCGCGCGGTGCGGGTGCGCGGCAGCGGCGAAGCCGAAATCGGACGGCAGCCCCCGGCCGATGTCCGTCCAGTTGTCTCCCGAGTCGTCGCTCCGGAACACCCCCCAGTGGTTCTGGAGGTAGAGCCGGTCCGGATCGACGGCGTCCCGGGCCACCTTGTGGACGCACTGGCCGAACTCGGGATCCGGGTCGGGGAGAAAGACCGCCGACACCCCCTTGTTCGACGGAGCCCAGCTCGCGCCGCCGTCCTTGGTGCGGAACACCCCGGCCGTGGAGACCGCGACGGTCACGGCGCGGGCGTCCCGCGGGTCAGTGAGGATGGTGTGCAGACCCTCGCCGCCCCCGCCCGGCACCCACTTCGAACGCGTCGGATGCTCCCACAGGGGGCGGACCAGCTCGAAGGACGCCCCGCCGTCCTGGGAACGGAACAACGCGGCGGGCTCCGTCCCGGCGTAGACGACGTCGGGCGCTTCGGGGCCGGCGGGGTGCAGTTGCCAGACCCGCTCCAGCGATGTCTCGGTGAACCCCGGGAACTTCACGGCCGGTTGCTGCGGCTCGACCCAGGTGCCGCCCAGATCGTCGGAATGGAACACCGAGGGGCCCCAGTGCGCGCTGTCCCCGCCGACCAGCAGCCGGGGCACGCGCCTGCGGGTGTCGATGGCGATGGAACTGACCGCCTGGGCATTGAAATGCGGGCCGTCGAACTCCCATGCGCCACCGCGCCGGTGGCCGATGAAGAGTCCCTTGCGGGTGCCTACGGTGAGCAGTACGTCGGTCATGGCCGAACCTCCCGAAACGCCGTTGTGTCGGATACGGGCCAGTCTGCACCCCACCACTGACAGAGGCCCGCAGGGCGGCCCCGGACACCGGACCCTGTTGCTTCCCCGGCCGGTGAAGTACGGTGCAGCAGAAGTAGAAAGCGCTTGCCCGGTGCCGTGACCGAGAGACCGAGGAGCACCAGTGCCGACCTTCGAGGGACTGCCCGGCTCCGTCGCCGTCTCCCATCTGCGGGTGTACGACTGGCCCACCGAGGACGGCCTGCGCGGCGGGACGCCCCACGTCCATCTCACCTGCTCCGAGGGGTATGTGGTGGTCGCCGGCGAGGGCTCGGTGCAGACCCTCACCGCGTCGGGGTTCCGGCGGACACCACTGACGCCGGGCGCCCTTGTCTGGTTCACGCCCGGCACGATCCACCGCCTCGTCAACGAGGACGGGCTGCGCATCGTCGTCCTCATGGAGAACAGCGGACTGCCCGAGGCCGGTGACGCCGTCCTCACCCTGCCGCCCCGCCACCTGGCGGATTCCGACGCCTACCGGGCGGCGGTCGCCCTCCCCGTCGACGGATCCGAGGCGGAACAGGAACGGGCCGCACGCGCCCGCCGTGACCTCGCCGTCGAGGGGTTCCTCGCGCTGCGCCGGGCCACCGAGGCGGGCGACCCCGAACCACTCGCCGCCTTCCATCGGGCCGCCGCCGCACTCGTGCGTCCGAGGACCGAGGGCTGGCGGGAGCGCTGGCGGAAGGGGGCCGCCGCGGCGTCGGAGGTGACCGGCGGCCAGCTCGACGCCCTGGCGCGCGGCGACGCCGGATACCTCGCCGGCGCCTGTGTGCACGCCGAACGCCCCTCCGTGCACGGCAGGTTCGGTATGTGCGGGCGTCTGGACGTCTACCGCGGCTGACCGGATCCCGTGCCGTCACCGCCCGCCGGGCGCGCCAGTATCCGGATCGTGCGGCCGTCGTCCTCACGAGCGTCCCCGACGTGCCGGAAGCCGATCCGGCCCAGCAGCGCCAGCGACGCCGCGTTCTCCGCGGCCACCGTCGCGTACACCTCGCTGAGCCCGAGGGTGTCGAATCCGTACGAGGTCACCGTACGCGCGATCTCGGTACCGAAACCCAGCCCCCACTCGGCCGGAGCCAGGGCGTAGACGATCTCGTGGCCGTCCACCTCCGGGGACGGGGAGGGTTTGATCTCCGCGTGGCCGACCAGGCGATCGCCGAGCCGTACGGCCCACACGTCGAAGAGACCCTGTGCGTACACCTTGCTGAAGACCCGCCCGAACAGGGCGCGGTCCTCGGCCTCGGTCTGCGGTCCGTCACCCATCCACCGGGAAACCCGGCTGTCCTGGAAGAGTGCAACGAAGTCGTCCTCGTCCGCGGGCACGTACGGCTCCAGCCTCAGCCGCCCGGTGTGCAGGGTGGGGGTCGTCATGAGGCGGGACGCTACGTGGCGCCGGTCCGGCCCGCAACGGAATAGGAGGGCGGCCCGGCGCCGGCCGGTGTGCTCTTTGGCCGGGGCAACCCCTCACCGGCGCCGGTCGGTCCGGGACGGCTTGGCCGAGGAGGCTGCGCGGGCCCCGCGCGGGAACCGGCGCTCCGCCCTCGTCCCTCCGGGAGCCTCCCTGCTCCGGGAGATCCCGCGTGGAGGGCCGTCCCTGTCGTCGGCCGTAGGGGACAGGTTCAGAAACTTTCGAAGGGGTCTCGCTCCGACCGGCCGGTGGTCGTTCGCGCCTGTCCACGCGTGCTGGTGACCTGCCCTTCGGCGGGCAGGCGCGTGTGCTGGAATTCTGGAAGGCCGCCCCGGCGGTGCTGCCGCGGACCGGCGGTCGGCACCGGTGGCCGGGGGTTCGGTGGTCCGTGTCCGCCGGAGGGCATCCGGCCGCACCCGGTCGAGGGGTGCGCCGGGCGAAGAGTGAAGTGAGAGGTGGCGCGATGACGCGTGGGATCGAGGATCGCGAGGGGCGCGGTGTGGACCTGGAGGTGGTCCCCGTCGGCTCGGGGGTCGAGGTCCGGGTCGCGGCGCCGACGGGCGAGTCCGTGCTGGTCTGTACTCCTGAGCGCGCCCGGGAACTGGCGGCGGCCCTCGCCCTGGCGGCGGACGGGGCCGAGAGTGCGGGGTCGGCGGAGCCCGTCACCGTCCGGGCGCGCGAGCTGCGCCGGGGAGACGTGCGGGACGGTGACCGCGCCATGACGGTGGAGGGCGTCAGGATCGACGGAGCCACCGCCCATGTGACCTGGAAGTCGGGCGCCGGACGCAGTTGGACCCAGGGGTATGACGCGGACGCGGTCATCACGCTCAGGCGTCGCGGATAGATCGCGTACGCGCGCACCCAGCGGTGCCGTGAGGCCCGTTTCCGGCCGGGAACGGGCCTCACGCGCGTCCATGCCTTTGTACGAGAGGCGTCGTAATTTGACAGGTCTCGTAGTACGGTAGGTATCGTACTAGCGAGTCTTTCGTGCCGTCGAAACGGAGTCCGACGTGAGTGCCCTCTTCGAGCCCTACACCCTGCGGTCGCTCGTCATTCCCAACCGGGTGTGGATGGCGCCCATGTGCCAGTACAGCGCCGAACCGGTGGGGCCGAACGCGGGCGTCGCGACCGACTGGCACTTCGCCCACCTCGCGGCGCGCGCCATCGGCGGAACGGGGCTCATCCTCACCGAGGCGACGGCCGTCAGCCCCGAGGGGCGGATCAGCCCGGCGGACCTCGGTATCTGGAACGACGCCCAGGTGGCCGCCTTCCGCCGGATCACGGACTTCCTCAAGGGGCAGGGGTCGGTTCCCGGCATTCAGCTCGCGCACGCCGGTCGCAAGGCGTCGACGGCGGCCCCCTGGCTGGGCGGCGACCCCGTCGGCCCGGACGCGCACGGCTGGACGCCCGTCGCCCCCAGCCCGCTGCCGTTCGACGACGGTCACCCCGTACCGCACGAGCTGACGGTGGACGAGATCCGGGGCGTCGTCGATCAGTTCCGTGAGGCCGCCCGCCGTGCGCTCGACGCGGGCTTCGAGGTCGCCGAGGTGCACGGAGCCCATGGATACCTCATCGGGCAGTTCCTCTCCCCGCACAGCAACCGGCGTGACGACGAGTACGGCGGCAGCTTCGAGAACCGCGTCCGCTTCGCACTTCAGGTCGTCGACGCCGTGCGTGAGGTCTGGCCGGAGGAACTGCCCGTCCTCTTCAGGATCTCCGCGACGGACTGGCTCACGGAGAACGACGAGGACGAGCGCGAGGGCTGGACCGTCGACGAGACCGTGCGGCTGGCCAAGGAGCTCCAGGCCCACGGCGTCGACCTGCTGGACGTCTCCAGTGGTGGGAACGCCCCGCGCGCCCGCATCGGGACCGGGCCCGGCTACCAGGTTCCCTTCGCCGAACGGGTCAAGGCGGAGACCTCGCTCCCCGTGGCGGCCGTCGGTCTGATCACGGAACCGCAGCAGGCCGAGAAGATCATCACCGAAGGACGGGCCGACGCGGTCCTCCTCGGGCGTGAGCTGCTGCGGAGCCCCTCCTGGGCCCAGTACGCGGCCCGTGAACTGGGCGGCGAACTCCGCACGCCGGACCAGTACCTCCGCGCGGTCTGACCGCTCGGACCTCGCCGGCCCGGGCGTCCGGCACGCCGTGACGTGCCGCAGGAGGCTCGGGCCCGAGGGGTCCGCGTGTCATCGACCGACGGGGCTGAGCCGGGCGCGGACGAACGGGCCGGTCAGGAGCACGAGGAGAGCGAAGGCGGCGAGGCGCTGCAGCCCCGGCTCCGCTGCCACATCGCTGTGCTGGATTCCGTACACCGCATACCAGTTGGCCGCCAGGTCGGTTGCCATGACGGTGCACATCAGGTCCACGCCGACCCGCCTCCCGGCGATCAGGAGAAGCGCCGCCACCGAGTCGAAGGCCGCCAGCGACGACCAGTACAGGTTCAGCCAGTCCGGCGCCCAGCGATAGGGGAACAGGCCGTCGCGGGCCAGGTCGGCGATGTGCGAGGCGGCTCCCACGAAGAGCATGACGACGACGTACACCACGACGAGCGCGACCACCCACCACGGTGCGCGGTCCGTCCATCCTCGCATCCGACCCATTGTGTCAGATGCGGGACGACGGCGACGGTGGACCACGGGACCACGGGACCACGGGACCGCGTCGATCGCGTCCGCGTCGTCGCCGACTTCCGGCCTGGGGCGAACTTCGTTGGCCGCACGCGGTGTTCCGTCGTGCGTCGATCGGCGGTCGGGGCCGAAGCCCGGCGGTTCGTCCGGGCTCCACGACGCTGCCCAGCCCCCTGGAGCGTGGCGTGACATGCCGCCCGACCCTCGTGCGGCCGTATGGCCCCACGACGGTACGGAGTCGAGTCGCTGCCCGGTGGTTGTGCGTCATCCGGGGGTCGGCCGCGAACAGATCGCGCTTCGGGACCGGCGCATTTCGGAAAGGCGCCGGCAGCTCTCTTGCCGCCTGCGCCACACCGCCTATATAACGTTGTAAACCGAGCTGCCGACAGGCCGCGCAGGCGCTCATGACCACCGTTCCCACGGCTGTTCGGCAGCTCGGAGCGGAACCGTGAGGCATGCGGCGGCATCAGTGGCCCGGCGGTTGATGCATCGTCCGGTCATGCCCCGACGGCACGCCTCCAAGCGTGCCGTCACCTCGCCAAGGAGCGTCCCGCGCATGATGATCCAGCGCCGATCCCGTCCCCTCGCCGTGGCCTGCCTCCTCCTCGCCGTTGTCACGTCGGCCGCCTCCGGCTGCGCCAAGTCGGAAACCCCGGACAACGCCGGAGGTGACAGCGGCCAAGGGGCCCAGACCGCCAAGTCTCCGGAGAGCAGCTCCGGTTCGGGGTGCTCGCTGCAGGCCTACGGCGCGCCGAAGCTGGACCTCAAGGATGCGGTGGTCGGCTTCTCTCAGTCGGAGAAGGAGGCCAACCCGTTCCGTATCGCCGAGACACGGTCCATCAAGGACGAGGCCGAGAAGGTGGGCGTGAGGAAGCTGCTCACCACCAACGCGCAGTCGCAACTCTCCAAGCAGATCAGCGACATCCAGGACATGCTGTCGCAGGGTGCCCAGTTCCTCATCGTCGCCCCGCTGAACTCCGACGGACTGGAACCGGCGTTCAAGGCGGCCGCGGCCAGGAAGGTCCCCGTCCTGACCATCGACCGCAAGGTCAACTCCACCGCCTGCAAGGACTATGTGGCCTTCCTCGGCTCCGACTTCGTGGAGCAGGGCAAACGAGCGGCGGACGCGATGATCAAGGCGACCGGCGGCAAGGGCAAGGTCGCCGTCCTCCTCGGCGCCTCGGGCAACAACGTCACCACCGACCGCACCAAGGGCTTCGTCGACCAGCTCGAGGCGCAGGCCCCCGGACTGGAGATCGTCGCCCAGCAGACCGGCGAGTTCGCACGGGACAAGGGGCAGCAGGTGATGGAGCAGCTGATCCAGTCCAAGCCCGACATCACCGCCGTCTACGCGGAGAACGACGAGATGGGGCTCGGTGCGGTCACCGCGCTGAAGGCGGCCGGGAAGAAGCCCGGCAAGGACATCAAGATCGTATCCGTGGACGGTACGCGGAATGCCGTGCAGGCCCTGGTCGACGGCGAGTACAACGCTGTCATCGAGTCGAACCCGCGCTTCGGGCCGCTCGCCTTCGCGACCGCTCAGAAGTTCTACAACGGTGAGGAGATCCCGGCGAACGTCATCATCTCCGACCGGGCGTACGACGAGTCCAACGCCAAGGTCTCGCTCGGCGGCGCGTTCTGACCGCAGCGGTCCGCAGGGATCCGCGACGTCCTGGTCCACCGCCGCGGCGAAGCCCTTCGCCGCAGCCGCACTTTGCCCCGCCGCGGCGGCACGGGCCCACCCCCTGGAACAGCGGAAGGCCGATACCGCCCATGGCATCACCCGAAGCAGTACCACAGGCGCCGGAGCCGGCCGTCCACCCGGCGGACATCACCTCTCCTCCCGACGCCGGCACCGTCCTCGAAGCCCGCTCGGTGAGCAAGCGGTTCCCGGGCGTCGTCGCCCTCGACGGCGTCTCCCTCGCCCTGCGCGCCGGGGAGACCCACGCCCTGGTGGGGGAGAACGGCGCGGGCAAATCCACCTTGATCAAGGTGTTGACCGGCGTTCACCGCCCCGACGAGGGCGAACTGCGGCTGAGCGGACGCCCCGTGGCATTCGCCCGGCCGTTCGAGGCACAACAGGCCGGGATCTCCACGATCTACCAGGAGGTGAATCTCGTCCCGCTGATGAGCGTGGCGCGCAACATCTTCCTCGGCCGTGAGCCCAGGAACCGCCTCGGCCTCATCGACTTCTCCCGGATGCACCGCGAGACCGCGGCACTGCTGGACGGCTTCGGCGTACGTGTCGACCCCCGAACGCCCCTGCGCACACTGGGCATCGGCGCGCAGCAGATGGTCGCCCTGGCCCGCGCCGTCTCGGTCGACGCCCGGGTCGTCATCATGGACGAGCCCACCTCCTCGCTGGAGCCGCGCGAGGTGGAGACCCTCTTCCGGGTCGTCGAGAACCTGCGCGGCCGAGGCATCGCCGTTCTCTACGTCAGCCACCGCATGGACGAGCTCTACCGGATCTGCGACCGCGTCACCGTGCTGCGCGACGGCCGCCACGTCCACACCGGCGACCTCGCCGGCCTGGACCGCATGCGGCTCGTCTCCATGATGCTCGGCCGCGATCTGTCCGACGTCCGCCGCACCGGCCTCACCGGTTTCGGCAGCGGGGGACACGACGCGGCACGTACCCCCGTACTCACCGCGACCGGCCTCAACCGGCGCCACCAACTCCACGACATATCCCTGGCGTTGTACGGCGGCGAGGTGCTCGGCCTCGGTGGCCTCCTCGGCTCCGGCCGCAGCGAGACGGCGCGGGCCCTCGCGGGTGCACTGAGCCTGGATTCCGGCGAACTCGCCATCGGGGGAAAGAAGTTGCGCAGGATCGGCACGGCCGGTGCCATCCGTTCCGGAATCAGTCTGCTGCCCGAGGACCGCAAGGCCGACGGCATCGTGCCCAGCCTCTCCGTGCGCGAGAACATCGTGCTGGCCGCCATGCCCCGGCTCTCCCGATTCGGGGTGGTCTCCCGCCGCAAGCAGGACCGCGTCGTCGACATCTTCATGAAGCGGCTGAGGATCAAGGCGGCGAGCCCCGAACAGAAGGTCGGCGAACTCTCCGGAGGCAACCAGCAGAAGGTCCTTCTCGCCCGCTGGCTCTGTCTGGAACCCAGGGTGCTGCTGCTCGACGAACCGACCCGGGGCATCGACGTCGGCGCCAAGGCCGAGGTCCAGGGCCTCGTCGACGACCTCGCCCGTGAGGGCCTCGCCGTCCTGCTCATCTCCTCCGACGTCGAGGAACTCATCGAGGGCGCCGACCGCGTCGTCGTCCTGCGCGGCGGCTCGGTGGCGGGCGAACTCACGGGCGAGGAGGTGACCGAGAGCCATCTGCTCGAAGTGCTCGCCGACCACGCGCCGGCGCCCGCGGGGAAGGCCCCGACCGCCCAGGAGGATCCCCGATGACCCAGGCCGCCCTCGCCACCTCCGCCCGCCCCCTGGCCCGGCTGCGCGACCCCGTCTGGTACCAGGAGTACGGCGTGTACCTCGCCGTGGCGGTGGTGCTCGTCTTCAACGCCCTGTTCACCGAGCACTTCATGACCGCCGACAATCTGCGTACCCAGCTCGTCCAGGTCGCCCCCGTCGTCATCGTCGCCCTGGGCATGGCCCTGGTCATCGGCACCGAGGGCGTCGATCTGTCCGTCGGCTCGACGATGGCGCTCGCCACCGCGCTCCTGCCGCTCTATCTCGGATACGGGCTCGTGCCCGCGCTCGTCGTGGCGCTGCTGGCCGGCGCCGCCGTCGGCGCGGTCAACGGCGCACTGGTCTCGCTCGTCGGGCTGCAACCGATCGTCGCCACGCTCGCGCTCTTCGTCGGAGGCCGGGGCCTGGCCCTCGTCATGGCCGACGGCCGGCTCAAGCAGATCGTCAACCCGGATCTGCTCTCGCTCGGCACCGGCTCCTTCCTCGGTGTCCCGCTGGTCGTACTGATCGCCGCGGTCCTCGCCGTGGCCGTCGCCTTCCTCGTGCAGCGCACCACCTTCGGCCGTCAGATCGTCGCCGTCGGTGGCAACCGCTCGGCCGCGGCCCTCGCCGGCCTGCCCGTACGGCGTGTGCTCATCGGCGTGTACGTGCTCTGCGGCGTACTGGCCGCCCTGGCCGGCATCCTCGCCACCGCCAGGCTGACCGCCAGCGATCCCTCCTCGCTCGGCACCCTCATGGAACTCTCCGCCATCACGGCCGTCGTGGTCGGCGGCACCCCGCTGAGCGGGGGTTCCGTCCGGGTGCTCGGCACCGTCGCGGGCGCCCTGCTGATGCAGCTGCTGCGCGCCACCCTGGTCAAGCACGACCTTCCCGACTCCACCGCACAGATCGCCCAGGCGGCCATCATCATCGCCGCCGTCTACGTCGCCCGGGAGCGTCGGTCCCGATGAACGAATCCACACCTGCCGCCCTCGCCCAGTCCCCGGCACCGAGAAGGAGCCAAAAGGCGCCGGGGAACGGCGAGCCTTGCCCGGCATCCGGCCCCGGGCCGACGATCGCACGGCGGTTCGTCGACCTCCTGCGGGGTCAGGGCGTGCTCGCCGTCCTGCTGACCGTCGTGATCACCGCCTCGTTCGTCTACCCGACGTTCGCGACGCTGGACAACGCCCGCGGTGTGACCGTGCAGGCGTCGTTCCTCGCCGTGGTCGCCCTCGGCATGACGTTGGTCGTCATCAGCGGCGGCATCGACCTGTCCGTAGGCTCCGTCTTCGCCCTCGGCGGTGTGCTCGCCGCCTGGGCCTCGCAAGGGGGTTTCCTGCCCGCGCTGCTCGTGCCCCTGGTGGTGTGCGGAGCGATCGGTCTGCTCAACGGCCTCCTGATCGCCCGTGCCTCGATGCCCCCCTTCATCGTCACCCTCGCCACCCTGCTGGCCGCCCGCGGCATACTCCTCGCCCTCACCGACGAGGGCGCCACCACCCCTCTCGTCCCCAAGGGTTCCGCCTTCGCCGAACTGGGCCAGGGGAGCGTATGGGGTTTCGGACACCCGGTCCTGATCGCCCTGGTGCTGTTCGGTGCCGGCGGACTGCTCCTGCAGCGCACCTCGTTCGGCCAGTCCCTCTTCGCCGTCGGCGGCAGCAGCGACGCGGCCGCCCTGATGGGCCTGCCCGTGGCCCGTACGAAACTCCTCGTCTACACGCTCAGCGGGCTGCTCGCCGGACTCGCCGGTGCGCTGAACGCGGCCAGACTGTCCTCCGGCGTCACGATCGTCGGTGTGGGCATGGAACTCGACGCCATCTCCGCCGTCGTCATCGGCGGTACCCTCCTCGTCGGCGGCGCCGGCTCGATCAGCGGCACCCTCTGGGGCGTCCTGCTGCTGGCCGTCATCCAGAACCTCATCAACCAGATCGGTTCGCTGAACTCCTCCTACCAGTCGGTGGTCAGCGGAGGGTTCCTTATCGTTGTCGTCGTGGCCCAGCGCTGGCTTGCGCGCGGCCGCAGAACCGGCTGAGCCGTGCCGGACGGGGCAACCCCCGGTCCTCGAAGCGCGAGCCGAGCCGATCCAGTGCGCAACGGTGCGCACCGAGCCGAGTCAGGGAGTGCCGTGGGCGTCAGCCTCAAGGACGTTGCGCAACGGGCGGGCGTGTCCATCAAGACCGTGTCCAACGTGGTGAACAACTATCAGCACGTCACACCACAGATGCGCGCCAAGGTGCAACAGGCCATCGACGAACTCGGCTACCGGCCGAACCTCACCGCTCGCCATCTGCGCAAGGGCCGCACCGGCATCATCGCCCTGGCAGTGCCCGAGTTCGGCAACCCGTACTTCGCCGAACTGGCCGGCGCGGTCGTCGACGCGGCCGCCCGGCACGACTACACCGTCCTGGTCGACCACACCGCCGGCCTCAGGGAGAAGGAACTCCTGGTCAGCCAGGGCTTCCGCTCCCATGTCATCGACGGCCTCATCCTCAGTCCCATCCATCTGGAGACCGAGGACCTCATGGCACGCACCGAGACCGCGCCCCTGGTCCTTCTCGGCGAGCGGGAGTACGAGGCTCCGTACGACCACATCGCCATCGACAACGTGGCCGCCGCCCGTGACGCCGTACGCCACCTCATCGACCGCGGCCACCGCCGGATCGCCTTCCTCGGCTCCCGCACCGGACGCGAACGGCAGCCCGCCCACCTGCGTCTGCGTGGCTGGCGCGAGGAACTGGCCGCGGCCGGCATCGAGCCCGACGAGTCACTGGTCGTCGTCACCGACGGGTACGGACGCGAGGACGGCGCCTCAGCCATGGCCGCACTCCTGGACCGGGGAGAGCGACCCGACGCGGTCTTCGCGTACAACGACCTCATCGCCATCGGAGCGATGCGCACCCTCACCGCACGCGGCCTGCGCATTCCCGAGGACGTCGCCGTCGTCGGCTTCGACAACATCGAGGAGAGCCTGTACGGGGCCACCACCCTCACCACCATCGCCCCCGACAAGGAAGCCATCGCGCGGCTCGCCGTCGACAGCCTCGTCGAACGGCTCTCCGGCAACCCGGTTCCCGAACCGCGTCGGCCCCGCCCCGGCTACGCCCTCGTCGTCCGCGAGTCCACCGTGCCGCCGAGAGGGCCCGCTCCACGAGAGGACCGGGCCCCCGCCTCCGGCCCCGCCACCTGAGGTACGGACCCGCGGCGCCGATCCTCCTTGCGTTCCTTCCATGTGTAGAACTGCGCCGAATGGTTGACCTAGCCGCGGTTCCACTTGTCGTTGACGAAGGCGGCGACCTCGCCGAAGACGAAGAAGTTCTCCGCCGCCCGGGCGCCGAACCGCGAGGTGACTCGCTCCTGGATCGCTGGCAGGAAACGGCGGTTGAAGGTGGTGCGGGGAATGACGGAATGCGTCGTGATGTTGGGACGGCCATGACCTTTTCTGTGGACGTGACCGTTCGGGGCTACGAACTCGACACGCAGGGACATCTGAACCAGGCCGTCTACCTGCAGTACGCCGAGCACGCGCGCTGGGAACTGCTGCGCGCCGCGGGCCTGCCGCAGGAGAAGCTGCTGGCCAGTGGGGTCGGGCCGGTGGCGCTCGAAACGACGGTGAAGTTCCTGCGCGAACTGAGGGGTGGTGACCGGGTTCGGGTGACCTGCCGGTTCGAATACGGCGAGGGGAAGACGTTCGCGGTGGCGCAGGAGGTCGTCAAGGAGGACGGCACGGTCGCTGCGCAGGTCACGGGCGTGGCGGGGTTGCTCGATCTGACGGCCCGCAGGCTGATCGCCGATCCGGCCGGGCATCTCGCCTCACTCGCGGAGAACCCGGACCTGCTCAGCGGCTGACCGGCCGCGCCGCGGCCGTGCGGTGTCGGTGGTCGGGCCGGCCCGCTGCGGCCGGCCCGCCGACTCGGTCGTGCCTCCTCGACGCCGATCCGGGTGCGGCGGTGATCGGGGGTGTCGACCTCGTCGAGCACGGCGATGGCGAAGTCGCCGCAGGTGGTGCGGGCGGCGTCGACGGCGGCCGGGAAGGACGATGCGCGGCCGCACCCGTCGTGCGGTGGGATCTCAAACTACGACGAGTCTCGTATTATGGGAGACCGGACCAAGCCAGGAAATGGAGCCATCGTGACCCCAGCCAGCGCCCCCGTCGAAAGCGCCGCTGCGGTCGGTGGCCGCGCGCTCGACCACCCCGCGCGGGACGAGATCCGCATCGAGGCGGTGCTGCACGCGCTCTCCGACCCGATCCGGCTGCGCGTGGTGCGTGAACTGGCCGTCGCCGACTCCGAGCTCACCTGTTCCCGTTTCGACCTGCCGGTGTCCAAGTCGACGTCCACGCACCACTTCCGGGTGCTGCGCGAGAGCGGCATCGTCCAGCAGATCTACCGCGGCACGGCCAAGATGAACGGGCTGCGCCGAGACGATCTGGAAGCACTGTTCCCCGGGCTCCTCGACACCGTCCTCGACGCCGCCAACCGGCAGGTGCAGCGCATCGGCGAGGACCGGTAGCCTCACGATCCACCCCGCTCGGCATCCTCCGCGGCGTCCAGCAGCCCCGCCCAGTCCGGGATCTTCACCGGCCCCCGGCCCAGTGACCGGCCGAGCGCCGCCTCCGCCCGCTCGATGGACAGCCAGCCCTTCCATTCCACCGGCCGCAACCCCCACGCCCGCAGGGCGGTCACCGGATCGGGCACGGACGGACGCCCGGCGAGCAGCGGTGCGTCGTCCAGCAAGGACGCCACCGTCTCCTTCGCGCACGACCGGTTCGAGCCGATCACCCCGGTCGGCCCCCGCTTGATCCAGCCGGCGACGTACTCCCCGGGCGACGGCACGCCGTCCCGCAGCACCCGCCCCGCCAGATGCGGCACCGTCCCGCGCGCCGTGTCGAACGGGAGGCCGGGCAGAGGAAGTCCCCGGTAGCCGACGGCCCGCAGCACGAGCTGGGCGCCGATGTCCTCGTACGCCCCGGAGTCGCGTACCCCTCCGCTGCCGTCCGGCTCGGTACGGGCGAACCGCACCCCGGCCACCCGGCCCTCCCGCTCCAGCAGTTCGACGGGCCGCAGAAAGAACCGCAGGTGTATGGTGCGCGCCGGATCTCCTCCCGGGCCCGCGCCCACGGCGCCGGCCGAGGCCCATCCGCGCAGCACCTCGATGTTGCGCCGCGCCGCCGCCGTCAGGGGCGGCACGTCGGGTGGAGAGGACACGGTCGTCGCCGGCCCGGCGGGCGGATCGACGTATGCCGGATCGAGGGCCAGCTCCGCCTCGTCCACCACCACCCGGGCATGCGGCAGCCCGCCCAGCTCCCGCAGCTCCTTGGTGGTGAACCTGGCCTGCGAGGGCCCCCGCCGGCCGGCCATGTGGACCTCGCGGACCCGGCTCCCGGCCAGCGCGCCGAGCGCTCCGTGCGGTACGTCGGTGGGGCGCAGCTCCTCCGCGCCGCGCGCGAGAATCCGCGCCACGTCCACCGCCACATTGCCGACACCGATCACCACGACCGAACGGGCCCGCAGCGCGAAGCCGTTGGCGGCGGCGTCCGGGTGCGCGCTGTACCACGAGACGAACTCGGTCGCGGAAAAGCTGCCGGGCAGGTCCTCGCCGGGGACGGCGAGGCCGCGGTCGGTCGCGGCCCCGACGCAGTACACGACCGCCTGGTAGAGCTCACCGATGCGTTCGGGCGGGATCCCGCCGCCGCCCACCTCGACATTGCCGAGGAAGGTGATCCGCTCGTGCTCCAGGACGGTCCGCAGGCTGTTCTGCAGCGATTTGATCTTCTCGTGATCGGGGGCCACACCGTAGCGCACCAGGCCGTACGGACAGGGGAGCCGGTCCAGCACATCGACCCGGACGCCGGGCACCCGGTCCTGCTCGACCAGCGCCTGCGCGGTGTAGACCCCGCTCGGACCGGAGCCGACGACGGCGACACGGAGCACGGCGCACCTCTTCCCGCGGGATGCCTCCAGCATGACACCGGCGGTCGGGACGGGGGAGAGGCGCGCCCGGGGCGTGGTCAGGACGACAGCGCGCGCATCCGATCGATCTCCACTGTCTGCTGGGCGACGACGTCCCCGGCCATCTCCTCGACCTGCACATTGTTCCCCTGCGAGAGCACTTCGGTCGCCATCGTGATCGCGCCCTGGTGGTGGGTGGTCATCAGCCTCAGGAAGAGCTTGTCGAAGGCCGTGCCGTTCACCGCCCGCAGCTCTGCGAGCTGCGCCGGCGTCGCCATGCCGGGCATCGACCCGTGGTCGTGGCCGCTCGCGCGCCTTTCTCCGCCGTTGTGCTTGAGCCAGCCCTGCATGGCGCCGATCTCCGGCTTCTGGCCGGCGGTGATGCGTTCCGCGAGCCGCTCGACGGCGGCGGAGCCGGAGCGGCCGGGGACGAGTTCGGTCATCTCCAGTGCCTGCGCGTGGTGCTGGATCATCATCTGCACGTACCGGAAGTCCGCGGAGTTGGGGGTGTCGTCCCCGGCGGCCTTCAGCGCCTCCTCGGCGGAGAGCGTCCGCGCGGGCTCTCCCGGCTTTCCGGGCGCCACCACCGAAGGGCCCCCGTCCGTCTGCGCCTTCGTACGGCTGTCACCGCTCCCCGTGTCGCATGCGCCCAGGGTGAGAGCGACGGACACGACGGCCGCGACGAACACGAAGCGGCGGACACACATGGTCTGACGGCGGATCAACAAATGGACCTCCATTGCCATATGAGGTGGTTGCCCACCGTCCTGACACGCTTCCGCGCGACAGTGATCGGAAACTTTCATTACGTCTCTGTTGCCATCTGTTGGGATGGCCATGGGAAGGACGATACTGCCGAGGTCCGTGAACCGTTCAACTACGTTCGGATACATGGGAGGACGCAGTGATTTCGTTGCACACGAGCCCGGTGCGGCGCAGACGCCTCGGGGCCGCCGCAGCGGTCGCCGGGCTGCTGGCCACGCTGTTCCTGGCCGGTCCCGCGGCCGCGACGCCCGACCCCGGTGACGCGGCCGCCGCCCGTACCGATGTCTCCGCCGCCCAGGAAGCCGAAGCCACGGCCGCCATCAGGAGCGGTGAGATACCCGGCGTGGACGAGGTCGTCCACAGCGGCAACATCACCCATCTGGCCAACGTCCCCAAAGACGCGCTCAAGGGGCTGAACACGGACCTGGCCTTCCAGGGGAAGTACGCCTTCGCAGGGAACTACGACGGCTTCCGGATCTATGACATCAGCAATCCCAAGTCCCCCAAGACCGTCGCCCAGGTCCTCTGCCCCGGTTCGCAGAACGACATCTCGGTCTCGGGAAACCTGCTCTTCCTGTCCACCGACTCCTCGCGCAGTGACAACTCCTGCACCAGCACCACCCAGCCCGCCACGGAGAAGTCCTCCTGGGAGGGCATGAAGGTCTTCGACATCAGCGACAAGCGGAACCCGAAGTACGTAGCCGCTGTCGAGACCGCCTGCGGATCGCACACCCACACGCTGGTCCCCGAACGCAAGAACGTGTACGTGTACGTCTCCTCGTACGCGCCGAGCGAGGCGTTCCCCGACTGCCAGCCGCCGCACGACGGGATCTCCGTCATCAAGGTGCCGCGCAACGCACCCGAGAAGGCCGCCGTCGTGAACTTCCCGGTCCTCTTCCCGGACGGCGGCAACCCGGGCGCTCCGACCAACCCGGGTGTCTCCAAGACCACCGGCTGCCACGACATCACGGTGCTGCCCTCGAAGGATCTGGCCGCCGGAGCCTGCATGGGCGACGGTCTGCTCTTCTCCATCAAGGACCCGGAGCACCCGAAGATCATCGACCAGGTGCAGGACAACGTGAACTTCGCGTTCTGGCACTCCGCGACGTTCAACCAGAAGGCCGACAAGGTCGTCTTCACGGATGAACTCGGCGGCGGCGGCGCGGCCACCTGCAACGAGGAGGTCGGCCCGAAGCGCGGTGCCGACGGCATCTACGACATCGTCGGCAAGGGGGACCACCGCAAGCTGGTCTTCCGCAGCTACTTCAAGATCGACCGCCCGCAGGCCGACACGGAGGTCTGCGTCGCCCACAACGGCTCGATCGTCCCGGTCGAGGGCCGCGATGTGATGGTCCAGGCCTGGTACCAGGGCGGAGTCTCGGTCTGGGACTTCACCGACTCCTCGAAGCCGAAGGAGATCGGCTACTTCGAGCGCGGCCCCGTCAGCACCGACGCGGTCACCACGGCCGGCTCCTGGTCGGCGTACTACTACAACGGCTACATCTACTCCAACGACATCGCCAAGGGCTTCGACGTCCTGAAGCTCGACGACCGGCGGACCGACCCGGCGAAGCGGGTGCGACTGGACGAGCTCAATGTGCAGACGCAGCCGGAGTACTTCGACCGCTGATCCGGCCGGTCACCCCGTCACACCTGCGCCGGTCGGACCGGCAGCGCACCCGTGCCTCCCGCCGGGCGGATTCCCGCCCGGCGGGAGGCACGGCCCGTCCGGGAGCCACTCGGGGCCGACAGCCGCGTCAGGCGGCGGGCCTGGCACTCCCGCCGGTCACCGCCGCCCACTCCACCAGCAGTCGCTGGTAGTGCTCCTCGTCCTCGGGGGACAGGCAGCCGCCGGAGCGCTGCCACAGGTCACGAATCTCTTTGTTCACCACGGCGGCGGTACGCACGGAATCGGAGGAGCATGGAGAGCGGGACATGCTTACAGGCTAAGGCCACGATGTGACAATCGGACCCATTGCGCGTCAGGGACATCTCTCACATGTCCATCAGGCAACGTCCGGCAGCAGTCCGAGCGTCCGCAGCCCGTCGGGCCTCTCCTCCACCGGCAGATGCCGTACAAGCCGCACGTCACAGCCCAGTGCTGCCGCCCCGCCGTCCGCGTGCGGTTCGTCGCCGACCATCACCACATCGGTCGGATCCTGTCCGAGGAGTGTGCAGGCCCTGTGGAAGAGTCGTGCGTCCGGCTTCTGGACGCCGTGCTCGTACGACAGGACGTAGGCGTCCACCAGGGTGTCCAGCCCGTGCGCCCGGAACACCGGCCGGAGGTCCCAGCCGATGTTGCTGACCACCCCGACGCGGGTGCCGTTGTCGCGCAGCGCGCCGAGCACCTCCGCCGCGTCCGGGTACGGCTGCCAGGCAGCCGGTGACCGGTGCCGCTCGTACAGCGCGTCGTACAGTCCCGGATCCGGCAGGACCACCTGCCGGGCCAGTCCGGTGTACGCCGCCCGGTGGAGTTCCGCGCTCTCGTCACGGGTGGCCCACAAGGAGGCGAGCCGGGTGGGCACCTGCCGGGGAGGTGGACCGCCCGGCAACGCCCCGGCGTCCTCCAGCCCCCGCGCGTACCGCTCGAAGTCGGCCCCGTCGACCGTCACCCCTCGCTCGGCGAGGACGGCCCGCAGCCAGGACCGGATCGGCTCGATGCGGAACAGGGTCCCGGAGAAGTCGAAGAGCACACCCTTGATCTGCATGGGCGCGATCCTCCCCGGATCAGGAACGCCGACGCAAGGCCGGGCCACCGCGTTCCTCGTACCGGGCGAAGCCGGCGACGGAGAACCCGACCAGGGCCGCCCCCATCAGCCAGCCGCCCAGCACGTCACTCAGCCAGTGCACCCCCAGATAGAGCCGGGTGACGCCGACCCCGATCACCGACACCCAACCCGTCACCAGAGCCGTCCGCCACACCAGGGGCCCGGTGCCGTGCCGACGCAGCAGCCAGAGCAGCAGGGCGCAGCTCACCGTCGCCGTCATCGCGTGACCGGAGGGGAACGCGGCGTAGTGGGCGGAGTCCACCGGATCCGGCCACCGCGGCCGCTCCCGGCCGACCGCGGACTTCAGTCCCTGTTGCAGGAGGGCCGACACCACGCTCGTCACCGCCACCCATACCGCGAGGGTCCGCGCTCCGCGCCACCACACGGCCACCACGGCCACCGCGATCAGCGCGCGCATGGTCCACGGATCCCACACCCAGTCGGTCAGGATCCGGTTCACGTGGACGAGGGCGGGCTCGGTGACCGCCTTGCGGTGCAGGGCCTCCGCGACCGTGCGGTCGGCCGACATCAGCGGCGACCAGCGCACGGCGACCAGGATCAGCAGGATCAGGGAGAGGGCGGCGCAGACCGTGGCCGTGCCGAACGGCGTGGCGCGGAATCGGGTGCGGCCCGGTGGTGCGACGGGCGGGGAGGGCATGGGGCGATCTTCCCGGAAGATCCGCGCATCCGGCTATCCCAGTGCGCTGAGTCCCGGAAGGAAGGCCACCAGAAGCGGAACCACGGGTACCAGGGCGCCCGCCGCGGTCAGCCGGAGCCGGCGGCCGGCGGTGAGCCGCTCCACCGGCGTCAGCAGCCGGTTCACCCGCCGCGGCAGTTGCGCGTCCGGCGACGGGCACGGGCCGAACACGCCCCGGTCCTCGTTGAGTTCCACCAGGGCCAGGGCGATGGTCAACCGTCCGAAGCGCCTCGACGCCACATCGTCCGCCGCCAGTTCGACCAGCCGGTGCATCTCGTCACGGAAGGCGGCGAACACCGGCACCTGCGGAAAACCGGTCGCGAGGGCGCCGGAACAGTGCAGCAACCAGTCGTGCCGGGCCTTCGCATGCCCCTGCTCATGGGCCAGTACCGCATCCAGTTGACGGCCCTTCAGCCGACCGAGTGCCGCGGTGGTGACGACCAGTTGAGGCGCCGCACCAGGCAGCCACCAGGCATCCGGGCGCTCTCCCTCCAGGACGACGAGCCGGCCGCTGCCGGGCTCCTCCCCGGGCATCAGCGGGGAACGCACCAGCAATTCCGCCCGGCGGTGCCTGCGGCGCACCTGAGCCCGGTGGATCTCCCGCGTCAGCATCGCCGCCGTCCACACCCCGCCGAGCGCCAGCAGCACCGCCATGGCCGCGGACCACCGGCCGTGCCCGCTCAGCGCATACGCCTCCACCACGGCGCGCGGCGCCGGTGCGAAGACATGCCCGCGCACCGCCTGCCAGGCCGCTGCCGCGCTGAAGGTCATGGAGAGCGCGAAGGAGACCAGCACTCCGGCCACCACGCACTGCCACAACCACAGCGCGACGACCGGCTCGCGGTCCGGCCACTGCGCCCGCGCCATCAGACGCGGGGTCACAACAGCGGTCAGTGCGCCGAGCAGCAGCAGGGCCAGGGAGACCAACATGGCGTCAGCCTATGAGCGGCGCGGTGGCCACGGTATGGCTGTGCGCGGCAAGTGACGTACGCCACGGTTTGCTCGTCCCCCTGTCTCACAGAGTGAGCAGCATCGCGAACATGGCGATCCCCATCGTCAGCCGGCAGGCGAGTGCGAGCTCGGGCCGTGTGCCCCAGCCGCCCTCGACCGGCACTTCCCCGACCGGTCCGCCGCCCCCCGCCGTGGCGGCCACCGGTATCAGCCGGGCCCCCGACCGCAGTACGTACACCGCGTAGTAGGCCAGCAGCAGTCCGGTCAGCAGGGGTATGCCCCCGGCCGTCGCCATGCCGCCATGGCCCGCGTGCCCGCCATGCCCCCCTCCATCGCCGGGCGCCATCGTGAACGCCATGTAGACCATCGCCGCCGACCCGACCAGGTGGTGAAGATGGTGCCCGCTGCGCCGGGAGAACCACAGCGCGCGCAAGGCGGCCGCGCCGAACAGCACCGCGTACACCGCCCACCCCCACTCGGGTGGTGTCACGACGGCGGCCGGCATCGCCATGGCCGCCATGCCGAAGCCCATCAAGGCCTCAGCACGGGCCGTCCTGCGCCCCTCCGCGGTCTCGCTTCGTGTGCGCAACAGGCAGTACGCGCCCGTCGTCGCGCACAACGCCATGAGCAGCCAGCCCGACATCGCCGGTCCGTGCACGGCGCACCTCCCCCTGGACGTACGACACGGGTTCCCCTAGTCGATGCCCGGACCGGGAGCGTCGTACGCGGCGCACTGAGGTGTACGGGGAGCGCGCGGAGGGGGTGTTTCCCGCCGCGCGCCGTACCCACCCGGCCGGGTCAGCCGAGGGTGAGGGACTTGAAGGCACGCGCCTGGTCGGTGATGGCGCGTTCGGTGGGAAGCCGTTCCATGGACGACGCACCGAAGAAGCCGGCGATTCCGGACGTGTGCTCCAGGACGTAGCGGGCGTCCTCGGGCTCGGCGATCGGGCCGCCGTGGCAGAGGACGATGATGTCGGGGTTGACGCGCTTGGCGGCGTCGTGCATGTCCTGCACGGCGGCGGCGGCCTGATCGAGCGTGAGCGCGGTCGAGGCGCCGATGGACCCCTTGGTGGTCAGCCCGACATGCGGTACGAGCACGTCCGCACCGGCCCGCGCCATGTCCGCGGCCTGCCCGGGGTCGAAGACGTAGGGGGCGGTGAGCAGGTCGCGCTCGTGTGCCTGGCGGATCATGTCGACCTCCAGACCGAAACCCATGCCGGTCTCTTCCAGGTTCTCGCGGAACCTGCCGTCGTACAGACCGACCGTGGGGAAGTTCTGCACACCGGTGAAACCGACGGCCTTCAGCTGGTCAAGGAAGTTGCCCATGATTCGGAACGGGTCGGTGCCGCACACACCGGCGAGCACGGGGACGTCCCGCACCACCGGGAGGACCTCGCCGGCCATGTCCAGCACGATCGCGTTGGCGTCGCCGTAGGGCAGCAGGCCCGCCAGCGAGCCCCGGCCGGCCATCCGGTAGCGACCCGAGTTGTAGATGATCAGCAGGTCGACGCCGCCGGCCTCCGCGCACTTGGCGGACAGACCGGTGCCCGCGCCTGCGCCGATGACTGCCTTGCCCGCGCCGACCTGGTCGGTCAGGCGTGCCAGGGCTTGGTTGCGGTTCACGGAAGGGCTCCTCTTCGGTAGGTGTGCGACTCAGACGTCCGCGGACGAACGGTCGTGAGCGGTGATCAGCTCGTGGAGACGCTCGGCGGCGGCCACGGCGAAGGAGGGGTCGTTCAGCTGCGCGTCGATCTCGCGCAGCTCGACGGCGCTGCCCCGGAGAGCCGCGCGCAGGGACTCCAGCCCCGCCGCGTCGGCCTCCGGATCGTGGAAGGGACCGTCCGGGACATCGACGGCGGAGACGCCGCCGAGCGGCCAGAGGACCGCTGCCGGGCCGCGTGCCGAGGCCAGCTTCCGCCCCACGAGGGTGCCCAGTTCCGTCATCTCGGCCGCCGTGGTGCGCATCAGGGTGACCGTGGGGTTGTGCACCAGGAGACGACGTTCGGCGAAACGCTCCGGAACCGTCTCCCGGGCGCCGAAATTGACCATGTCCAGGGCGCCCGGTGCGACGACCTGCGCGATGCCCGCCCGGCCGGCCGCGGTCAGCCGGTCCGGTCCGGCGCTCAGTACTCCGCCGACCAGTTCGTCCGCGAGTTCGGTGGTGGTCAGGTCCAGGACACCGGCGAGGAACCCGCCCGCGGCGAGCTTCTCCAGCGCCCGGCCGCCCGCCCCCGTGGCGTGGAAGACCAGGACCTCGTATCCCAGTTCGCCCAGACGCCGCCGGGCGGCATCGACCGCCGGCGTGGTGACGCCGAACATGCTGGCACCGATCAGCGGCCTTCCGCCGGGGCTCGGACGGTCGACGCTCCGCTCGTGGTGGGCGGCCATGCCGGCCGCCGCGGCCACCGCGTTGCCCAGGATCCGGGACGACACCGAGTTGATGCCCGCGACATCGACCACGCTGTACATCATGGTGATGTCGCTGCTGCCCACGTACGGCGACACGTCCCCGCCGGCCATGGTGGACACCAGCAGTTTCGGAACGCCGACGGGCAGCGCCTGCATGGCACGCGCGGCGATGAACGACCCGCCGCTGCCGGCCACCGCCAGCACCGCGTGCAGCCGGCCCTCGCGGTGCAGATCACCGACGACCAGTTCGACTCCCTCGGCCATCGCGGTCACGGCCGCCCCGCGGTCCCCGGCGGCGCGCAGCGCCTCCAGATCATGCCCGGCGCGGAGTGCGACGGCGGCGGCGTCGACGTCCCCCGCGGGGGCACCGACGGGCGGCGGCATCACACCGGCGTCGACGAGAACGACGTCGCATCCCGATTCGCGCAGGCGCGTCGAGAGCCACGCGTACTCCGCACCCTTGGTGTCCAGTGTCCCGACGAGCACCACGGTCGCCATGTTCTGCTCCTTTGCAACGGCGTTCTCCCGATCATGTGTCGGGTGCCGGAGAGCGGCAACGACCACTTGGCGGCAATTGGCCTGCGGCGGGTGATGATGGGGTCATGGACCGCATTCCTCCCACCCGTCTGTCGCGCCTGCTGACCGGGTGGTCCAAGGGCGGTGCGGGTGCGATGCCGCTGCTGCTGGCGGAGGCGCTGCGCGAGCTGGCGCAACGGGGAGACGTCGCCCCCGGTACGGTGCTGCCCTCGCAGCGCGCCCTCGCGGCGGCGCTCGGTGTCAGCCGCAGCACGGTGACGGCGGCGTACGGGCTGCTGGAAGCGGAAGGGTGGCTCGACAGCAGGCAGGGGAGCGGTTCCAGGCTACGGGGTTCGGGTGCGGTGGGCGGGCCCGCGACCGAGGGGCGGCTGGCCAGTTTCGGGACCCGGGACGGGGTCGTCGACCTGTCCAGCGGCGCGCTGGACGGCCTGCCCGCGGTGGCGGAGGCGGTCGGCGCACTGTCCGCCCGGGACCTCACCACTGCGCTGGCCGGCGACGGGTACCAGCCGTACGGTCTGCCCGAACTGCGCGAGGGGATCGCCGAGTACCACCGCTCGGCGGGTCTGCCGACCTCGCCGGAACAGATCCTGGTGACGGCCGGGTCCCAGCAGGCCGTCTGGCTGATCACCCAGGGGCTGGTCCAGCCCGGCGACACCGTCATCGTGGAGGACCCGACCTACCGCGGTGCCCTCGAAGCGCTGCGGGCCCGCGGCGCCCGGCTGGTCCCGCTGCCCGCCGACGCCGCCCACGGCGACAGCACCGCCGCACTCGCACGGCTGGCCGGCCACATCCGCCCGCGCCTCGTCTATCTCCAGCCGTCCGTCCACAACCCCACCGGACGCGCCATGGCCGAGCACACCCGCCGTGCCTGGGCCGCCGTGCTGGCCGAACAGGGCCTGTACACCGTGGAGGACAACGCCTACGCGGAACTGTCCCTGTGTCACGACACCGCACCGGTCTCCCTGGCCGCCCGGCTGCCGCCCGCCGCCACCGCCACCGTCGGCACCCTGTCCAAGCTCTTCTGGGGCGGCCTGAGAGTGGGCTGGATACGCGCCTCCGCCACCGTCGTCCGTCGTCTGGCCGGCATCAAGAAGTCCGTCGACCTCTCGTGCCCGGTGGTGGACCAGATGGTGGCCGTGCAGCTGCTGCGGCAACTGCCCGAGGCACGAGCCGCGCGCCGCGCCCGACTGCGTGAACGCCTGACGGAGACCGAACGGCTCCTGCGCGCCCAGCGGACCGGATGGCGATGGGACCGGCCCGCGGGAGGCTCCGCCCTCTGGGTGGAGATCCCCGGCGCGGATGCCGAGGCCACCGCCCAGCTGGCCCGCCGTGCGGGCGTACTGATCGTGCCCGGTCCCGCCTTCTCCGCCGTGGACGGCTTCCGCCACCACCTGCGCCTGCCGTTCGCCGACCACGACGGCAGTCTGGAGAGGGCCCTGCCCGTGCTCGTCGACTGTGCGGAGCGCAGCCGCGCGCCGCACTGACGGCCTGGTGCGGACGCGACCGCGTCAGGGGCGGTGGCGCAGCGGATGGTCCGCCGGCACTTCCACCATGACGATCCGATGCCCGTCCGGGTCACGGATCCACATCTCGACGAGCCCCCACGGCTCGCGCACCGGCGGCCGCAGCACCTCGACGCCGCGGGCCGACACCTCCTCGTGCGCCGCCCGGACGTCCGCCACCTGCATCCAGAGTTCGAGACCGGGCACCGGCGGTGCGGCGGCGCGGCCGGAGACCTCCAGGAAACCGCCGCCGAGGAAGTAGACCGTGCCCCGCTCTGGGCCGGTGCCGAACTCCCTGTAGACAGGCAGGGCGAGGGACTCCCCGTAGAAGACCCGTGATCGCTCGGGATCGACCGGACGCAACAGGATCCGGCTGCTCAGCACATGAACCATGCGCCGCACTCTAAGGGGCTGTCCCGTGATCCTCGGCGGGCGCACGACAACAGTCACGACACCTCGCTGCGGCGGCGGTACGTCCGAGTACGTCCGGTATACGGACGTCACTCTCCACCTCGTGACGCACCGCGTCCGACGCCGCGCGCTGATCCACCAGGGAGTACGGGAGCCCTCGGGCTCATTCGTTCGCATCGGGCCGGACCGGCTTGTGGGGCTCGGCGCCGGGGCGCGAGAGCCCGGCGTGATCCGAACGAGCGACCCTGAGGCCGGAACACGCGCGTTACGCTGCTGCGGCACGGCCACAGCAGAGAAACGGAGAGCCATCGCCATGGACACAGCCCCCGCCCAGGACTTGCAGCTGACCTTCCGCGATGCGGCCGACGCCGATGTGCCCGCACTCGTGGCGCTGATCGAGTCGGCCTACCGCGGGGACTCCAGCCGGGCCGGATGGACCACCGAAGCGGACATCCTGCAGGGGCAGCGGACCGACCCGGACGGCGTCCGCAAGGTCGTCGAAGGGCCCGGCAGCCGACTGCTCGTGGTGGAGCGCGACGGCGCGCTCGTCGCCTGCTGCCAGCTCGAACACCGTGGCGACGCCGCCTACTTCGGGATGTTCGCGGTCCGTCCCGAGCTGCAGGGGGCCGGCCTCGGCAAGGTGGTCATCGCCGAGGCCGAGCGCACCGTCCGGGACGGCTGGGGGGTGACGGAGATGCACATGACCGTGATCTCGGTACGCGAGGACCTGATCGCCTGGTACGAGCGCCGCGGCTACCGTCGTACGGGCAGGCTCAGCCCGTTCCCGTACGGCGACGAGCGCTTCGGCATCCCGCAGCGTGACGATCTCGCCTTCGAACTCCTGGTCAAGGACCTGGTCTGACCGGGGCGGCGGTCAAGCGGTGAAGCGGCCGGCGCGGCGGATCTCCGGGTAGTCGGTGGTCGCGCCGTCCAGCCGCAGGGCGCGTACCAGCCGCAGATGATCCTGGGTGTTCACCACCCAGCCGATGACCTTCAGTCCCTCGGAGTGTGCCTGCTCGACCACTTCCAGGGTGAGGCGGCGGATGTTCAGTGCCAGCGTCGCCGCGCCCACCGCCTTCGCCCGGTCCACCACGTCGTTCCGCCATCGGCTGGCGATGAGCACGGTCCGTACCCCCGGTACCAGTTGGGCGATCTCGGCGACCGCCTCGTCGTGGAACGACGACACCTCGACCCGGTCGACGAGGCCGCGTCGCAGCATCACTTCGGCCAGGGCGCGGGCCGCGGCCACATCCTTGATCTCGGCCTGTACGGGGGACCGGACGGCGTCGAGCACCTCCTCGAAGACCGGCACCCGCTCGCCCAGCCCGGCATCGAGTTCGCGGAGCTCGGAGAGGGTCTTCTCGGCGATCGGACCGCTGCCGTCCGTCGTGCGGTCCACTTCGGCGTCGTGCATGACGGCCAGCGCGCCGTCCTTGCTCAGGTGCAGATCGAGCTCGATGGCGTCCATCCCGGCCCGTTCCGCGTGGACGAACGACCGCAGGGTGTTCTCCGGTTCGACGCCCATCACTCCGCGATGACCGATGGTGAGAAAGGACAAGGCAACTCGCTTCCGTCGACGGCGTCTCCCCCGCGGACTGCTCCTACCCACGAAGCACCACGGCATTACGGCAATTCGGCAGCCTAACGGCCCGCTGCCGGGAGGGAACCGCCCGGCGCCGGGGGAGCGGCGCCGTGTTCCCGAAGCATCAGCGGCACCGAGCAGGAGCCCGGTGACGACGGTTGCGACAAGGGCGGCACGGATGCTCACGCGGCGGATCCCCACCGCTGGAGCGACGGGCGGACGCCGTCCGCCTCGCCGGTCCGCGGCCGTGTCCGCAGTGCCGTGTCACCCGTGTGCGCACGTCCCGCCCGACCTGGTCGCGCATGTGTTCGAGGCCTGTCGGGTCGGCGGTGGCCGGAATGCGTCAGGTCGACGGAAGTGGTCGCCCTGTGGGTGCTGTGCAGGAAGAATCGCGGTGACCATGGGGGGTCGGCAGGATAATCTTCTGAGTCCCACTTGTCTGAAGGAACCGCACATGGATACGGTTGCTTGACGCGAGGTTCTCCCGTGGAGGAAGTGTGATGACGGAAATTCTTGTGCACGACGTCGCCGCAGGTGACATAGCTACGGATCAACGGGTGGTCGATCACCCGGCCTGGCCCGTGCTCAAGAATGCCGTGGAGGAGATCCGCCCCTGGCAGTCGAAGGACGGATCCATCGACTTCGACGCCGAGGGCGCGCCGTCGCCGGCGGTCGCCGAGGCGACCCTGGAGCGCGTGATCGCCGCGGTGGAGGATCTCTCCCCGCTGCTTCCGCACGACGCCGCCTACCACCGTGCCCTTGTCGTGGACCTGCGCCGCTGGGCCGCGGCCGGTTTCGGTGTGCCGGACTTCCTCGACTCGCTGCTCGCCTTCCAGCCGGCCAAGGACCGCGCCGACGGGGTGCAGCACCTGGTTCTCTTCGCGATGTACACCCAGAACGGCAACCCGGACCGCAACCTCGAAGCGGTCGTGCTGCGGATGGTCTGGCCCGAATGGCTGGCGGAACTCGAAGCCACCCGCTACGACAACCCGCTGTTCTGCGGCATCACCTTCGAGGACTTCACCTCGGGTTACGACACCAATTCCGCGGTGCTCTTCCCGGAGACCGTCGCCGTGCGCGAGGCCCCGGAGCGGTTCAGCTGGGGCGGGATCTTCTGCGACCGCGAGGCCGCCCGCTTCCGCCGGGTCACCGAGGCGTCGGTCGAGCTGCTCGGCGTCGAACTGCCCGACGACATCCGCGAGATGGTCGGCGACCAGCAGCGCTGCGAGCAGGCCTTCGTGCTCTGGGACATGGTCCACGACCGGACGCACAGCCACGGCGACCTGCCGTTCGACCCCTTCATGATCAAGCAGCGCCAGCCGTTCTGGATGTACGGGCTCGAAGAGCTGCGCTGCGACCTCACCGCCTTCAAGGAGGCCGTGAAGCTGGAGGCCGACGGCTTCCCGCAGGGTCGCGACGTCCAGTACGCCGTGCTGTTCGACCGGATGTTCCGCTTCCCCGTCACCGGCGAGCGCGTCCGCAACTACGACGGCCTCGGCGGCCAGCTGCTCTTCGCCTACCTCCACAAGCACGACGTCGTCCGCTGGACCGACAACACGCTGCGGATCGACTGGGACCGTGCCCCGCAGGTCACCAACCAGCTCTGCGCCGAGATCGAGAAGCTCTACCGCGACGGCATCGACCGTCCCAAGCTCGTGCACTGGTTCGCCGCGTACGACCTCGTCTCCACCTACCTCGCCCCCCACCCGGGCTCCCGGTGGGCCAAGGGCCCGGACGCGCTCGATGTGTCGCAGCCGCCGCGCAAGCTCGTCGACGAGGTGCTTGCGGACGAGTTTCCGCTGAGCATGTTCTATGAGGCGCTCTCCAAGAAGCTGAAGAATGTGATCGCCTCGACCAAGGGGATCACTGCCGCGGACGCCGAGCGGGCAGCCGCGTGAGCGCCGGTCCTGAGGAGGCGGTGGCCATGAACGGAAACGGCAAGGGCAACGGGAGCGGTGCTCTCGAAGGTGCCGTGGTCGCGGTCGCCGGAGCCGCCGGCCCGGCGGGCCGGGCCGCGCTGCTGAGGCTCGCCGAAGCAGGGGCGACCGTCGTCGCCTCCGACGCGGACGCCACCCGCCTGGCCGAGGCGGTCGACGCCGCCCGCTACGCCCACGGCGGCGCCACCGTCACGGGCGACACGGTCGATCTGCTGGATCTCGGTGCCACCCGCGACTGGGCGGACAAGACGGAGAAGGAATTCGGCCGGATCGACGGCCTGGTCCATCTCGTCGGTGGCTGGCGAGGCAGTTCCACCTTCGGCGAGACCGACCTCGCCGACTGGAACCTGCTGGAGAAGCTGCTGATCCGCACGGTCCAGCACACTTCGCTGGCCTTCCAGGAGGGTCTGCAGCGCAGCGACCGGGGCCGTTATGTGCTGATCAGCGCGGCGGGGGCGAGCAAGCCCACCGCGGGAAACGCGGCCTACGCCGCGTCGAAGGCCGCGGCCGAGGCCTGGACCCTTGCCCTCGCGGACGCCTTCCGCAAGGCGGGGGGCGACGAAGGGCCCAGAACGGCGGCTGCGATCCTGGTCATCAAGGCACTGGTGCACGACGCGATGCGCGCCGAGCGCCCCCATGCGAAATTCGCGGGCTTCACCGACGTCAAGGACCTGGCCGACGCCATCGTCGGCGTCTGGGACCGGCCCGCCCCGGAAGTGAACGGAAAGCGCCTGTGGCTGACCCCGCAACCGTAAGGACCGACGCGCGACGCCACCACGACCCACAGGTACGCGGTTTCGCCAGTGACAACTACGCGGGCACGCACCCGGAGATTCTCGCGGCCATAGCCCTCGCCAACGGCGGTCACCAGATCGCCTACGGCGAGGACGAGTACACCGGACACCTCCAGCGCGTCATGCACAGCCACTTCGGCCCCACCGCCGAAGCCTTTCCGGTCTTCAACGGAACCGGCGCCAACGTCGTCTCCCTCCAGGCGATGACCGACCGCTGGGGCGCGGTGATCTGTGCGGAGTCCGCCCACATCAACGTCGACGAGGGCGGTGCCCCGGAGCGGGTGGGCGGTCTCAAGCTGCTCACCGTGCCCACCCCGGACGGCAAGCTCACGCCCGAGCTCATCGACCGGCAGGCGTACGGCTGGGACGACGAGCACCGGGCCATGCCTCAGGTCGTCTCGATCGCCCAGAACACCGAGCTGGGCACGGTCTACACACCCGACGAGATTCGCGCGATCTGCGACCACGCCCACGGTCACGGCATGAAGGTCCATCTGGACGGGGCCCGGATAGCCAACGCGGCTGCGTCGCTGGACGTACCGATGCGGACGTTCACCAACACCGTCGGCGTCGACGTCCTCTCCTTCGGCGGCACGAAGAACGGGGCGATCTTCGGCGAGGCCGTGGTCGTCCTGAACCCGGACGCCGTGCGTGCCATGAAGCACTTGCGCAAACTGTCGATGCAGCTCGCCTCGAAGATGCGCTTCGTCTCGGTGCAGTTGGAGGCGCTGCTCGCCGGAGACCTCTGGCTGCGCAATGCCCGGCACGCCAACGCCATGGCCCAACGGCTCGCGGATGGCGTGCGTGCGGTGGACGGGGTGGAGATCCTCCATCCCGTCCAGGCCAACGCCGTCTTCGCCCGGCTGCCCCACGAGGTGAGCGAGCGGCTGCAGAAGCGCTTCCGCTTCTACTTCTGGGACGAGGCCGCCGGTGATGTGCGCTGGATGTGTTCCTTCGACACGACGGAGGACGATGTCGACGCGTTCGTTCTTGCGCTGAAGGACGAGATGGCGAAGTAATCAGCCTGAATAAGTATGCGGTCGATCGGAAAGTCATTGACATCCGGTCGACCGCATACTTAGGCTCGAGGCCATGGAGCTGATCCAGCAAGTCCCGGAACTTTCCGCCTACCTTGCAGCGGATGAGGCCATCGATCACGGGCACCCCGTGGTACGGGAGACAGTCGCCGCTCTCCGTGGCAAGACCGTCGACGCATACTCATACGCTGCTGCTGCCTATGCCTTCGTGCGCGACACGATTCCGCACTCGGTCGACTCGGGCGACATGCGGGTCGCCTGGCGCGCCTCCGACGTCCTCGCGACACGCAACGGCATCTGCCACGCCAAGTCCCACGCCCTTGCCGCCCTCCTCCGTGCGGCGGGCATCCCGACAGCGCTCTGCTATCAGGCGCTCCGTGAGGACGACGGGGAGCCCGGCCCCCTGCACGGGCTCATCGCGGTCAGGCTGCCCGGCCGTGACCGCTGGGACCGTCAGGACGCTCGCGGCAACAAGCCCGGCGTCGACGCCCACTTCTCGCTCGACGGCGAGCGGCTGGCGTGGCCGGTACGGCAGGCGTTCAATGAAGTGGACTATCCAGTGCTTTATGCGGCACCACATCCGGCGGTACTGCACAGCCTGCGGTCTGCGGAGGACCGCCTGCAGCTGTGGCGCACTCTCCCCACGACACTCTGAGACCCGGTCCCGGGGTCAAGGCCGTCGTCCCCCGACGTGCACCGCCTTCGGCGCCGTAGGTCCGGCCCTGTCGGACGGGCCGCCCGCCGACCGGCCGACCGGCTCGGACGATCGGCGAACTCGAAGCCGCAGGTGCCAAACCCGCCCAGTGGTCGGAGAAGCCGAACTCCGGAGCACGGATCGTGTCGGCGCTCCGGAGTGACGTTTCAGCCACGGCCGCGAACCGGCCGGATCAGCTCGCCCCGCGCACCTCGGCTGCCGTCGGAGCCGTACCGCCGAGGTGCGCCGGCACCCACCAGGTGTCGCCGGCGTCCTTCGGGCGTACGGGATAGGCGCGCTGGGCCGCTTCGAGAAGCTCCTGGACCCGCTCCCGCAGTCGTCGGGTGATCGCGCCGGCGTACTGGTCGGTGGGTGCCTCCACCGGCTCGCCGACCCGGATCGTCACGGGAATGTGGTTGCGCTTGAAGTTGCGCGGCCGTCCCTTGGTCCACAACCGCTGCGTCCCCCACAGCGCCATCGGGATCAGCGGGACGCCGGCCTCCTGGGCCAGCCGGGCGGCACCCGACTTGAAGCTCTTCAGCGTGAACGACTCCGAGATCGTCGCCTCGGGGAACACGCCCACGATCTCTCCCGACCGCAGCGAGGCGAGCGCGTGCGCGTACGCGTCCTCGCCCTGTTTGCGGTCGACCGGGATGTGCTTCATCCCGCGCATCAGGGGACCGGAGACCTTGTGCCGGAAGACCGATTCCTTCGCCATGAAGCGGACGAGGCGCTTCTGCGGCAGCGCCGCGAGCCCGGTGAAGATGAAGTCCAGATAACTGATGTGATTGCTGACCAGCACCGCGCCACCGGTCTTCGGGATGTGCTCGGAACCCTGAGCGTCGATCTTCAGGTCAAGCGCCTTGAAAAACGTACGAGCGGCGCCGATGACCGGTCGATAGACGAGTTCTGCCATCTGGGGAAGACCCTTCTTCAGCGCCTGGGGAGGGTTCTCCCGGCGGAAGTTACGCAGCCGTAGGTTTGCGGCATTGGGCCGATCGTGCCCCATGCGCGTCGCGGTGGCCAGTCTCAGGGGGCGCGGGGCGCGAGATTCTCGTCACGTGGAGGTGCGGGGAATGCCGCGGTGCCCGGCGGTGCTGACGTCTTGCGAAGAGCTCTGACAGGAGGCCGCAGGTGGACGGGCACACGCACGGGGGAACGCTGGACGCGGCCCGACTCGGCGCAGAACTGGGGGAGAAGGCGACCCTGGTGCAGTTCTCCAGCGCGTTCTGTCAGCCGTGCCGGGCCACCCGGCGCACTCTCTCCGAGGTGGCACGCATGGTGGACGGCGTGACCCACGTCGAGATCGACGCCGAGGCGCATCTCACTCTTGTGCGCGAGCTGGGGATCAGCCGGACGCCGACCGTACTGGTCCTCGACCCCCGCGGCCGGATCGTCCGTCGGGCCGTCGGGCAGCCGCGCACCGTCGATGTCGTCGCCGCGCTGGGACAGGTGATGTGACGGACCGTGATGCATCTCCCACATTGCGGAACGCCCTTGACTGCACCCACCACGCATCGTCAGTCTGACGCTATGCTGCCGGAACTCCTTCTCTACGGCCGGGCCCACGTGGATCTCGCCCGCAATGCGAGTGCGCGCTGTCCGGGTGCCTGAACGAACAAGGCCCCGTACACCTCTTCCGCAGAAGGACACCTCCATGACGGCTTCGCCCGAGCTCGGCACCTCCCGTACGGCTTCCCCCGAACTCCTCCGCTCGGTCTTCCGGCGGCACGCCGCCGGTGTCGCAGTGATCACCGCCGCAGGTGACCGACCGGTCGGCTTCACCGCCACCTCCTTGAACTCCGTCGCCGCCGAGCCGCCGCTGATCTCCTTCGGGGTCGGAACCTCGTCCTCCAGTTGGCCGGTCGTGGCCGAGGCCGAGCACATCGGCGTCCACATACTCGGTGAGCACCAGCAGGACCTGGCCGCCACGTTCGCCCGCAGCGGCGCCGACCGGTTCGGCCCGTCCACCCATTGGCGCAGTGGCCCCGAAGGTGTGCCGGTGCTCGACGGCGTGCCGGCGTGGCTGGTCTGCCGCGTGGTGGCCCGGATCCCGGCGGGCGACCATCGGATCGTGGTCGCGGAGGCCGTGGTCGGGGATCCGGCCGGAGGCGGTCGCCCGCTGCTCTATCACCAGGGCCGTTTCACCGCCCTGCGGGACTGAGAACTCCCAAGCGGCACATGGGTGCGGCACGTTGGCCAGATCACAGTTCCAAGCGCTTGCTCATCGGTGAAGCACTGGGTGTACTGGCTAGTAATATTTCCCTCGGAGCTCCGGTCGACCCGACCGGAAACCGCCCCATCAGGCGCCTATGCTGCGTGCAACAAGGCAGCCCAGAAATGACGATGCAGTAGGAGAGCCGGCGTGAGCTTGAGGATCGTTGTCTGTGTGAAGTACGTGCCCGACGCCACGGGTGACCGGCATTTCGCCGATGATCTGACGGTG
>NZ_JBIWOS010000008.1:200752-395964 GCF_044767885.1 Streptomyces sp. NPDC101194 | reverse complement strand
CGACCAGGCACACGACACAGAATCCCGGCCCGCCGTAATCGGGCCGGGATTCCCGCCTGCCCCAGCCCAAAGGCTATCCCTTCTCGACACATCCGGCTCGGGACCACGGAGGTGCGTGGAGGCCTCGACGCAGGCGGTGTACAGCCGTACGGGCGTGAAAACCATCCACACACAGCACCCCAGCGAGCCCGGGCTCGTCGTCCTCGCCATCACCGCAGCCGACGAAGCAACCGCCGCTTGCACCCCGGATACCAGGACCACCGTTCGGCTCCGGGCAGCAGCGGCTCGATCACCGCCCACAACTCGTCGTCGGCTTCCCACCGCTTCGGCCGCGCCACCCCGCGTCACATGTGCAGGGGTAAGGCTTGCTGTCCGATCGCGGCGTCGACTTCGAGGCGGAACCGCCGACAGGCAGGCCAGGCCACGCGCGAAGCGCTGACAACGCTTGCGACACCCTTCCGGCGGAAGGCCGCATGCCCGCATCGTCGGCCTGCGCCAAGCGCTACGCGAATCCGCTGCCTGACCACGGACGGGAAAGGCAACGTTCCATAGGTCATTGCATCCGGGTCATGATGAGCGTTCCGTGCCGGTCGGCTCCGGTCGGCACTTCGAACACGAGGTCGGGTCCCTACCCTCCTGTACGGCCCCCCGGGCTTGCCGCTCCCCGACCACGTCGCGCCGCCCAACGCCTCACCGGCCTGTACGGCAAAGACCGGCCTCGGCCTCGCTGACAAACGGGCGGGCCGCCCTCGTCCTCGACGACCGGCACCAGATGGTGCGGTCCGCGCCGAGGCCCAGGCATGTGAATCCCGCAGCGAGACCGGCGGGTTCCTGCCTTCGGTGGGGCCTGCCACAGCCGGCAAGACCCGCTCCGCGTACGAAGCCATCGGTGCCGTCCTTCCAGGCCGGCACCTGCTTGTGCCAGATGATGCGGCCGCCCCGTCCCGGCCTCGTTACAGGCGGCGCCCGCGGTATTCGGCCAGATCCGATGGCTTTGTGCCATTCGTCGGCAACCTGCCTCCACCATCACTCAGGCCCGGCTACACAAGAAGGCGGGGTGGCACGTAGCGGCCTCATCTGCGTGTGGGCCGGTCGTGCGGGAGGTCTGGGCGGTTGCTTACTATCAACGTAGCTGTGCTGCTTGCAGTGGTCGTCCTTCTCCGGCTGCGCCGACGTACCGAGTCCCGCAGCCGCTTCGACGAGAAGATGACCGTCGTCATCGTCCTGGCGCTCGGGATCCTCCTGGCTCCCACCCCGGTGGGACAGGGCTTCCTGAGTTTCCTGGGCCAGCTCGCGAGCGGCGTCACACAGGCCAGCCGGTGAGCCCCCGCAGGCGCCGACCCGCGGCGACCGGGCGCCCGTCGACGCGGCGGCGCACCCGCCGGTCGGGCAGGCAGCAGCGTGCGGATGACCGGCTGCTCGGGCTCCTCGTGGCCGCGGTTCTGGCCGTCGCTCTGGTGGTGGCCGTGGTCGACTGGCTGCTGGTCCACTGGTGGGTCCTCGCGGCCATCGGTGTCCTCGCCGTGCTGGCCGGCGGAGTCCGGCTCCACCGGAAGCAGCAGCAAGCACGGTGGGAAGCGGTCCGTGCGCAGGGGCTGCGCTACGGGCTGACGCAGTTGGACGCCCTGCACCACACCCGGTTCGAGGACGCGGTGAGGGACCTGATGCGCCGTGACGGCTGCCGGGACGCGGTCCGTGTCGGAGGCGCCGGCGACCTGGGCGCTGACGTGAAGGCCACCGACCCCTACGGACGGCGCTGGGTCATCCAGTGCAAACACCGCCGCAACGGCCTCGCAGGCTCCGCCGTGGGCACCCCGGACCTCCAGGTCCTCAACGGCACCGCCCGCCAGGTCCACGCCGCCGACGTCGCGGTGATCGTCACCAACGGCCGCGTCACCGCACCGGCCGTCACCTTCGCCGAGCAGCAGCGCCTCCATGTCGTCGACCGCCACACCCTCGCCGTCTGGGCGGCCGGCTCACGCCCCTTGTGGGAACTGATCCGGGCCGTCCCACCGCCCCGCAAACCGACCTCGCTCTCCTGAAGCCGCACGCCTGCGTCCTCGCACGCCCTGCCCCTTCCCGACCGTTCGAGGGCGAGGCAGGTTGCTCTCCGCACTGCTCGGGAGTCGTTCGTTGATGGCTCCGGGAGTCACTACGTGGCCCCGCGGCTTGATCAATGTCGATGAGCTCGGGCGTCACCTGCGGCCCGGTGAGGGGCTGGAGGGCCATCGGTCGGCGAATGACCGGAGCTGGCCCTCTGCCGTTCTTCCGCTGCGAATCGGTCGCTGAGCACGACCTGGTCGAGGTGCGGGGCGACAACAGCGAAGCCTAGGAGCTCGGTCGGGTCGAGCGCTTCAACCCCCATTGCGCCGGCTGGCCGGGGTCGAACCCGTATCGGCATACGAACCCTGTCCACCGTGGCTCGCCGGCCTTCCCTGCGACCGCGGGGAGCTCGTGCTCGCGTACCTGGTCGTGCGTGAGCAGGACGCGCTCCGCGTGGTTCCGGCAGGCCGTGCGGACCACCCAGTCACGCTCGATGTCGGCGCCCGAGGCGTCGGCTCCGTGGCATCCGGCCACGGAGCCCGCGCAATAACCCGTTTGGCGGACCACCCTGGGCGCCCTCCTTTCGCTGCCCGAGATCGGCGGCCCGGTCGGGTACTCGGGGTGGACCGCCCTCGGCATTCGGCTGGCGGTGGTCGAGCCGCGCATCGCGGCCGCCGGTTTCTTCGCCGGGGGTTACGTGCCCCGCGCCCGACGCGAGGAAGCCCGGCGGGTCACCATTCCGCTGCTGTTCCTGGTGCAGTGGGACGACGAAGGAAGCCCCCGGCAACGGGCCCTGGACCTGTTCGACGCCTTCGCCGCCAAGGAGAAGACGCTGCACGCCAATCTGGAAGGGCACACCGGTACCCCGTGGTTCGAGGTGGAGGACTGGGTACCGGTCCTTCGGCCGGCATGGGCCGAGCCCGCCGTTGCCCGCTTCCAGGTACAGCCCTGCGAGAAGCGGGTGGAGACGGAACGGGAACATCCTGCCCGGAGCGCGGGAATCCCCGGTGCCGACCCTGCTCGAGCCTGAACCCGCGTAGGAGGGGGCCGGTCAGTCGTGGGGGACGACGGCGACCGGGCATTCGGCGTGGTGCAGGACGCCGTGCGCGACGGAGCCGATCCGGGCCCCCACGGCGGTGCGGTGGGCTCGTCGGCCGACGACCATCAGCTGGGCCCGTCCGGCCACCGACAGCAGCACCTGCCCGGCGCTGCCCATCTCCACGTGCTCGACGACCCGCACGTCCGGGTACCGATCCCGCCACGGCTGTACCGCCTCGGCGAGTGCCTTCTTCTCGAACGGCTCCAGACCGCCGGCCTCGTCGAGCAGGCTGAGCGATGCGGGGCTGTAGGCGAACACCGGCGGCAGCGACCAGGCCCGTACGACCCGTACGCTCGCGTGGCGCGCGGCAGCCGTCTCGAAGCCGAACCGCAACGCGGGGGCGCTGTCCTCGGGTTCGCCGTGCTGGCCCACGACGATCTCGTGCCCGGCGACCTCCGCGGAGGGCTTGTCGTCGGCGCGGACCAGGACGACCGGGCGGGTCGCCCCTGCGATCACCTGCTGGCCGACGGAGCCCAGCAGGAACCCGACGACCGGGCCGTGTCCGCGCGAGCCGAGCGCCAGCAGTTCCGCCTCCCCCGCGGCGGCGAGCAGCGTCTCCGCCGGGGGGCCCTCCAGGACGTCGGTGGTGACGATCAGTCGCGGGTGCCGCTCGACGACGCTCGCGACGGCCCGCGCGACGCCTTCGCGCACCCAGGCCAGCTGGGCGTCCCGGCCGGCGACCTCGGGCGCGGTGTCGGGCTGGTGCTTCCAGGCATGCACCACCCTCAGCGGCGCGTCCCGCCGCACGGCCTCCCGGGCCGCCCAGGCGAGCGCTGCGAGACTCTCGTCCGTCCCGTCGACCCCTGCCGTGATTGGGCCCCTCATGCCGCTGCCTCCCGTGCCGTGATCCACTCGTACCCGGCCATTGTTCACTACTCTGGCGGTCACGGTGACGGCATGGGAACGGGTGATCGTGGACACCCGCGATCACGACGGGCGGGAGCCGGCGCGGGGTCCGCCGTCCCGCGCCGCGAGTCCCGACCGCTCTCTCGGGGTGGGCGACGTATGACACAGGATGAAGCCGCCGAACGGGACAAGTACGGTCGGCGGCGCCGGCGCGAACCGTGCCTGCTCCGAATGGGGCTTCGAGCTGACGTTCTACGCGGGAGGCGCGGAGCTCCTCGAGATCGGGCACGTGGTTGTCGAGGGGACCGACGCTGACGCGGAGGAGAGCGGCGATCGTTTCGATCCTGTTCTCGGGTGCTCCTTCGAGCGCCTTGCCCCTCCGGAGATCGCTTCGGGACCGCCGGCACACCACCCAGGGCCCCGGCGGCCTTTCAGAGGTCGCTTCACTGGGGATCCGATTGCTGAATGCGACGCCACCACTGTCTGTGGCCCGTGTCGTGGACGACCACGCCGAGACTTGCCAGTTCCCGCCTCAGCTCCGCGATGTTCTTCTCGTCCTTCTTCTTCAGGGCCTCGGCCCGTGCCTTGAGGAGCGCGTTGCCACTGACCGGTAGGCCCGGCATCTCCTCGACCCATCGCCGGTACGTGTCCCGGTAGGGGTCTCCGTCCGGCAGCCACGGATACCCGTGGGCTTGAAAGCCCTCCGCGAGCTGTGTGACCGAGGGCAGGTCCGCGCCCTCGTTCTTGTGCTCCGCGACCAGTTCCTCGCCCTGCTTGCCGAGTATCACCAGCCGCTTGCCGTCGGCGAACACCGCGCTGACCGCGGTCCGGGGCACGCTCTGGCTGGAGTCGCCACGAGCCGTTGTGATCCGGTCGTCTTCGATGGTGATGGTGACGTAGCCGTGCTCGGCCATGAGTACGAGGACGACTCCCGCCAGGGCCCCGACAAGGAGACTCACCACCGTCGCCGTCGGTTCGGGCGCGTTGTCGATGAGTGCGACCGGTCCCTCCAACGGATTCCAGGGCCAGGAGGCCGCCCAGTTCGCCAGGAATTTGAGCAGCAGTCCGGCCACAGCCCCCAGTACCGGGAATCCGGTCGCCACCAGAACGCGGTTCGACGTCTTCTGTCGAACCGCGGTTGCCGCGTCTCTGCCGTACATACCAATGCACCCTTCTTCGTGAACCGGGACAAGGAACTGAACCTGCGGGAACTACGGTTGGCGCAACCGGGTTCTGCCACGCTGTCGCCACGGCGGGATCGACAGCGTGGTCCAGGCGCGCAGCAACCACTCCAGCGGGCCGTAGGCGTGGTGCCGCAGCCACCATCGGCTGGTCACGGCCTGCGCCACGAACAGAGCCAGAGCGGTCGCAGCGACACCAATGGGCGCGACGCGGCCGACCAGCGCGGCCCCGTAGCCGGTGAACAGCAGGGCGCAGATCAGGGACTGACCGAGGTAGTTGGTCAGCGACATGCGACCGGCGGGCGCCAGCGCGGCGACCACGGCCCTGCCCCATCGGCCGTGGGCCACGCGAAGCACGGTCGCCGCGTAGCCGGCGGCCAGCAGCGGAGCAGTGATCACGTCGAGGCCCATGGCGAGGAGTTGGTACGCGGGCCCGGCGTGGTTCAGGCTCGCGTCCACGTACACGATGCCGCCCAGCAGTCCGACCGTGAAGCCGGCCCACTGGAGCCGCTGCAGGAACCGCTGGTGCTGGTCGGTGTCCGCGAGGGCTCGTCGACGTCCGGCGGCCAGGCCCAGCAGGAAGGCGGCGAGCGCGGAGGGCGCCTGGAAGAAGATCAGCAGGAGGGCCACGTCCGGCAGTTGCTCAAGGTGGGTGTGGATGACCGATGTCGGTCCGCCGCGCAGAGCCTCGGTCGCCTGGGCCGCGGCGGGTCCCGTGGACGGCGGGATACCGCCCCCGCCCGCGTGGCTGAGGGCGAGCGCGAGCAGCGCGTATCCGACGGCGGTCACTGCCAGCAGTGCAACCGCGGTCCGCACCGCCGTACGGGGCCGGCTGCGGCGCAGCACGAGCAGCGTCAGGCCAAGGACGGCGTACAGGGTGAGGATGTCGCCGGGAAAGAGGATGACGGCGTGTACGACGCCGATCACGAACAGCCCGGTCAGGCGCCTCAGGAAGCGTGGCGTGAACCGGGCGTCGCGTCGCTCGGCCGAGTTGATCTGCAGCGTGAAGCTGTAGCCGAACAGGAACGAGAAGAGCAGGAAGAACTTCGCCTCGAAGAGCACCGCCACCAGCCGGCGAACGGCCTCGTTCAGCGGGCCACCGAGGCTCGGGTCCTCCAGACCGGTGCCGTGATAGGCGGAGGCCATATAGGTGATGTTCACCATCAGGATGCCGAGCAGCGCGAAGCCGCGCAGCGCGTCCACTTCTGCCAGCCGGGTGCCGGCTCTGTGCCGCTGTTCCGCTGTGTCGGGAAGGGGGCTCGGAGGGCTCTCCATACAGGGTCGGACTCTCACGGCACCTCGAATCTATCGATCTCAGAACGCTCGTTTAATGAACGAGCGTACTATGACTGTCAGAAGTGATCGACAGAGGCACACGATGCCCCGTACAGAGAGAAGGAGAGCTGTGGGCGCACCCAGAAGGCGGCAAGCCGGGGCGACTACCGCCCCCGGTTCGCAGCCTCAAGGGCCGGGGCGCCGATCTGATGCTGAGCACGCTCGCCCCGAGCACTGCGGCGGTGTGCGCCAGCTCGGGCAACGTCGGGCACGCCGTCGCGTATGCGGGGCGAGCCCGCGGGATGCCGGTGCATGTGTTCGTGCCCAAGCCGGTCGACTCCGCCAGGAGGGCGCGCATGAAGGCCTTCGGCGCGGGGATGGTCACGGCCGGACCTGACGGCGCGTGAGGCCGCGGCCGCCCACGCCGTGAACCATCCCGACCGGGTCCATGTCCTGGACGGCCTACAGACGGCGGTTGCCGAGGGGGGCGGGGACGATCGGGGCCGAGCTCACTCGCGGCACCCGCTTCGATGTCGTTGTCCTTCCGGTCGGCGACGGCACGCTGATCAACGGCGTCGCACACTGGACGAACGAACACACCCCCGGCGCCCGGATCGTGGGCGTCAACGCCGCAGGTGCCCCATCGATGTGGGAGAGCCTGCACGCCGCCCGCCCGGTCACCGCCGAGCGCGGCGTCACCTTCGTCTCCGTCGAGGGAAAGATCGAAGACCGGGACGGAACCGTGAACCCGACGACCGCCGGTATCTGCGCGCGAGGGAGTCGCCCACTCGGGCGCCGTCGCCCTCGGGCGCCGGTTTTTGACGTCGTCGACGGGGCCGAACGGCCGGGACGACAAGACCAGCTACGGGCCCGCCGAGCTCCGCAAGCGCGCGTTCGTCGTCGTGACGAGCTCGCCGCCGAAGTCGCTACGGCTCACCGACCTTGACTGAACATTCGTCACCACCGGCCTGTCCGATGCAGTCGCCGCCGCGCGCGTGCACGTCGAGGCGACATCGTCGAACAACGCTCTGTCCAACGCCTCGCTGAACGCCTGCTTGTTGAGATCGCCCGCCTCGCCACGTAGAACACGGTCTGACTGATGGTTTCAGAATCAGGGTCCGGCTCGTCTGTGGCAGCCGTGGGGAGAGGACCGTGCGAAAGGGTGCTGTCACTCGCTGAGCATCACACTTTCGCGTGTGACGAGGCAGAAGGGGTGCCCAACCGGGTCTGCGTATACGCGATATCCGATCGGCTTGTCCGACCCTTCGAGCAACGTGGCACCCAGGGCCAGTACCTCAGGCTCGGCAAGGTCCAAGTCGTCGACCATCACATCAACATGCATCTGGGCCGGTCGATCGGGGTCACGCCACTGTGGCGACCGGAATCCGTCGACGCGCTGGAAGGCCACGGTGTCCGTGCCCGTCGTGCTTTTGAGTACTACGTAGTCAGTCGTGTCTTCCACTCGCGACAGCGACAGCAGGCTCTCGTAGAAGCTCGCGAGCTCGGATGGGTCGGGGCAGTCGATGACGAGAGAGAACAGGCGTCCGATCATGTTGGTCACTATGCCTCGCACAGGGGAAGCGGGCTACGTGATCGCTCGATTCGACATCCTTCCCGCAGCCTCAGTAGGGCGGTGATCGCGCAGGCGAGTTCGAGCAGCCCCTGGTGGGGGTCGGCCCGGTTCCCGTGGTGGATCTCACCGAGGACGCCTCCCAACTGCGGACCGGCAACGCACCCCGCACGATGGCGACCCGGCGCGACCTCGCCGCTGGCGCGCTCCGGCTGAGCGGCGTCAAGAACACTGCCGCCGGCCTCCGTTGCAACGCACGCGACGCCCGCCGACCCCTCACGCTCCTCGGCCTCGCGTGATCACAGAACGGGCGCACGCCGACTACGCCGAAGTCCTGGTCCCCGCACCCCTTCTTCGCCCGCAGCTCCGCGAGAAGTGCCTCGTGCACGCGAGGCCTGGCGTCGGCCTCGGTCCGGTCGCGTAGCCGACGCCAGGCAGGAACCCCGGGGCAGCCCACAACCTGGCCAGAACCCGTCCGGCGGATCAAACATGTCCGATCCGTTCAAGAAGGCGGCGACGGTGGCCCAATACCATCACCGCCATGAACAGCGCCGACAGAGAATCACGCCACCTCAGCGTCCATATCGACCGCACGATCGACGATGTCTACGCCTATGCGTCGGACCCGGTGAACTTGCCCGCGTGGGCCCGTGGTCCGGGAGGTTCCATCAAGAAGATCGATGGTCAATGGGTCGCGGAATCCTCCCCCATGGGAAGGGTCGTGGTGACCTTCGTGCCACGTAATGAACTGGGTGTACTCGACCACAACGTCACACTGCCCTCCGGGGAAACCACTTACAACCCGGTCCGTGTGGTCGGCGACGACACGGGAAGCGAGGTCGTGTTCACCCTTCGCCGGCAGCCTCAGATGAGCGATGCCGATTTCGAGCGTGACGCCGGCACGGTCGCTGCGGACCTGAACCGGCTCCGAGAGCTGATGGAGTCCGCGTAGATTCAGTCCGGCGGGTCACACCGGAGCGAGAGTCGGATCGAGACGACGGTGACCGTGCCGTGGAAGACATGGGCGCGCTTGTCGCATCTCCTGGCCACGACCCTGAACTTCTTGAGGGCGTCGATCGTTCGCTCAACCCCGTTCCTCTGCTTGCGGATCGCCTTGTCGGAGCCTGCGGGCCAACCGTCTTCATTGCCCCTTCGCCGACGGTTGGCCCGCTGGTTCGTTCACGCCCAGTCGGCACTGGTCCTCGGACAAGGCCACCAAAGTAGCGATGCAGGACCCAGGTGTCGGCCGGGAAGCGGAATCCCTCGTCGCGAGCGGCTACCGTGCTGGTCATGTCTGACGATCTACACAGCGGCGCTTCCGGGCTTCGATCAGTCCTGACCGGCCATGAATTCGGCGTTTGGGCATTGGCGACAGCCATGGTGAGCGAGCGTCCTGTCGCCGTCACAGGAAGCCAGGACGAGACGGTCCGCATGTGGGACCTCGGTGATGGCCGACCTACGGGTGTCCCTCTGGTCGGTCACAACGGCCTCATCGGCAACGGCGAAGTGTGGTCGGTGGCGACGGCAGTGGTCGACGGTCGTCCCGTCACCATCGCTGGTGGCGGGAGCAATGCAATACACATGTGGGATCTGGCCACGGGCCGACATGTGGGTGAACCGCTGAATCATGGCACCGGCGGCATGTGCGCGATGGCGACGACCGTATTGGACGGGTGCCCCGTTGCCGTCACTGGTCATGTCGACGGCACGGTACGGGTCTGGGATCTCGCCGACCGGAGACAGATCGGTGAGCCCCTGTCCGGCCACACCGACTGGGTGGAGGCGGTGGCGACTTCTGTGGTGGACGGTCGCGCCGTCGCCGTCACCGGCAGCAACGACAGGACGGTACGGGTTTGGGATCTGACCGGTCGCGAACAGATCGGCGAGCCGCTGGTAGACCACACCAACGAGGTACGCGCAGTGGCGACGGCCGTGGTCGACGGTCGCCCCACCGCCTTCACCGGCGACTTCGACGGGACGGTGCGGGCATGGAACCTGGCCACCGGTCGGCCCGCAGCCGAGCCCCTGGAAGCACACACCGAGGTGGGCGCGGTGACGGCAGCAGTGGTCGGAGGCCGCCTCATCGTCCTGGTCGGCTGCGGGGACGGGACAGTAGGAACTTGGGATCCAGTCACCGGCCAGCCAGTCGGTGAACCCCTGAAGGGCCACAAGGGCATGGTCTGGGGAGCGGCGACGACCCTGGTGGACGGCCGACCCGTCGCCGTCACCGGAAGCAACGACGCGACAGTACGAGTATGGGACCTGACCGGACTGACGGCGCCCGCACACCAACATGCCGCACGCCCTTGTCATCGGCTCGGCGACGGTGACACCTCCGGCTACTGAGGTTTTCGCATCGTCATCGGGTGATGGCTGTTGGCGATCCCTGCGGAATGCCGGTGGGATGCGATATGTGGAGGGTGGGAGGCTGACTGCTGGGCAGCGGGCGTTTCGTGAACGAGTGCGGCTGAAGGCAGGCGAGCGGTTCGCGGCGAGTGAGAAGACCGTAGTGATCGCAAAAAAGTTGCAGGTGAGCGAGCGTTCGGTGGAACGGCGGCGTCGAGCCTGGCGGGAGGGTGGTCCAAAAGGCCGGTGCGAGCGAGGGCACGTATTCGAGTGTTGCCGGCCCTGGCGCTTGAGAGACGAGGCAGTGACTGTGCGTGTTCGCCGGGGAGGCGCGAATTGCGCGCTGTCAGGGCCGCAGAAGTCTGACAGCGAGGAAGCACGGAGCTTCCTGGAGCTTGTTGTAGGCTGCTTCGTCGAGTTCTTGCAGGCCAGGTGTTGGGCGAGGTTCGGTGAGTCTCTCAAGCATGAATCCCGCAACCAGCAGCTCGTTCATGAACGTTTCCAGCGGCATGCGTCGGTAGTGGATCGCCCACGCGGTTCCGGCGACCGGGCGGTCGACCCAGTCCTCGGCGTAGTACGAGCCTCCGAATTTTCGCCAGTCAGCCGTCGGGTGCGTTGTCGAGACCAGCAGCCACCCGCCCGGACGCAGGACGCGTCGTAGCTCGCGGAGGAGACCCTGTCGGTCGGCGATGTAGTGGAGCATCAACGCGCACACGATTCCGTCGAACGATGCGTCGTCGATGAAGTCCAGCGGCTTCTCCGCATCGTGCATGCGCAGTTCGGCCCGGTCGCCCAATCGCTCCCGCGCGTGCCCCAGCAGAGTGGCGCTACCGTCGATTCCGACTACCTCGGCACCACCCGCCAGGAGTTCGGCCGCGTAGTGCCCGGCCCCGCAGCCGACGTCGAGAACCTTCAGCCCGGCAACGTCCCCCGCAAGTGCGAGCATCGCGGGCCGATCAGTGTGCGCGTTGTAGGGGCTGGTGTCGGCAATCTTTGCGAAGTGGTCGCCGAGTTCGTCGTGGTAGGCGGTCTCTGCAGGCATCCTGACAGCATCGCGCCGACGGCTGCCGACCGCGAGCGGTTTTGTGCAATCGAGAGCGCGTCCCGTCAACGGCTGCCCCGACTTGGGGTCTGATAGCAGTGGGGGCCCTTTCGGTGTCGCCGGTTTCCCGAGGAACCCAGCCGGCTGTTGACCGTGCGTGATCTCCGAGGGATGCATCGGCTCCATGTCCCGCCGGTCTCCCTGATGAGTCGGCTGGTGGTCTTGTCGAGGCAGCCGAGGGCGTCCAGGACCACAAGGCCGGGCAGTTCAAGGGAGTCGCTGCCGGATGGGGGCGCCACGGGCGGCTGCGGCCGGGGCGCGATCTCACCCAAGAGTGCGGACAGGTGATCGGGGCGAGCCGGCTGGCCCGCCCGGGGAAGAGCCAATGGGATGCCGGGTTGGTGGCGGTGTTCATGTTGTCGCGGTTCGCGATGTGTTCCAGTGGCAGGGCGGCGACCGGAACGGGAACTCGCGAAGCCGGCTCGCCGAGCCGTACCGACACCAAGTGGCGGGTACGGCGCTGGGTCGAACCGGACGTGCTGGCGCGGCAGTCCATGCGGGCCCACGCCGACGGCCACGCGCTGCGCGCCGACCGGCTCGACGCGCGGGCCAGAGCGGGCGGGCTGCGGCGGTCACCGACCTGGTCCGGCGGCCGCCTCCGCCTCACCGGGGAGAACGTCGGGGGGAGACCGGCGGCGACGTCGTCCGCGGCTGGACCACCCTCCTGCTCGGTGCGGCGGACCGGCTCGCGCCACGCTGGCCGAGGCCCGCGACGCCTATGACGCGGCCTGCGGGGCCCTCGCCTGGAGCGCGGCATTCACGGTGCTCGGCGCCTGGTGGTGGCCCGCGACCCCCTTCGGCGTCATCCCCGGCCTCGCCTCCTGGCGCTCGCTGCGTCGTGCGGTGCAGGCTCTGTGCCGTACGACGGAGGCGGCGTTCAAGCTGCGCGAGACGGAGCAGCCGAGCGCGCAGCCATGCGCCGGAGCCGAAAACCCGGCAAACCCTCGCGCGTCGGCCGGGCCCGGCCGACGGCCCGCATGCGCTATAGTTGATCTTGCCAGTTCGCCGCAACTCGCGGTGACTGAAGCTGCGTTGGTGGTCCAAGGAAAGACGCCCCGCTTCCCGCGGGGAAATGCAGGTGCAAGGCCTGCCCAGCGCTCACCCACGAAGCCCTTCCCTCCACCAGGGAAGGGCTTCGTCATGCAAGGGCTGTCCCGCAATCCCTGGTGGATCAGCGCGCGGCGTCGGACGCGGTGCATCGCAAGGCGGAGGGACGTCCGCATACTGGATGTATACGGACGTCCCGGCAACGCGGCGAGGTGCCGTAGCCGACGCCGCGCGCCCGCCAGGGATCACGGGACAGCCCGCAACCCTGATGCCACGTCCGGCAAGCGCGCCGGAGACCCGTAGCGTTCCCATGCCCACCGGACCGCAGATAGCCGATCGCGGCGCTGAGGCGTTTGCCGTTTGCACCCCGCCGGCCGTCGCTCCGAGTTGCTCTGCTGCATGCGCGATCCAGGCGGCCACCTCGTCGTGGCGGGCCCGTCGACCGGTCCGCCCATCGGCGAGCAGGCGCGCACCGACCTCCGGACGGGGCAGCGGCCGGGTGGCCATCCCGATGTCGGTTTCGCGTCTGCTGTCGGGCCTCATCCGGAAGCCGGGTCGGGTCTGTGGGATCGCAGTTGCGGATCCGTCACCCCGCCCGGGCATGCGAGGGGGTCGATCGGCCATCCGGCGCGCCGGGCACCGGCCCGGTACGCGCTCTCGTAGAAGGCGAGTACGGCGGCACGCGGATCGGCCTCGGCGCGGACCTCGTCGTACGGCAGTACGGCCAGGTGGCTGCCGTTCCGGGCGACCCAGTGCGCCACCGCGGGTTCGAGCGGCTCCTCGGCCAGGTGCGCCGGCTCCGGAGCGGTGTAGGAATAGAAGGCGGGTGCGGGGAAGGCGTCGTCCCCGAACCAGAAGCCGAAGCTGATCACCTCCCGGGAGTACGCCTCCCGGGTGACAGGATCCAGTTCCCGAGACTGCTCGATATGACGCTCGGAGAACCGAGTGTGCGCGATGTCGAAGGTGTGCCAGAAGTGGTGCACCGGGCTCACCTTCCCTGAATACCCCGCGGCGAATTCCTCCAGCACCGACGCCACCTGACTGAGGACCCGCCAGTAGCGGTTGGCCTGCGCGGGCTCGTACGTCGCATGCTCGGTGTCCTCGGCGAACAGCCGGCCGGAGTCGGGCAGATCGAAGGGCCTGGGTGTGTCCAGCCGCACCCGGATGCCCGACGTTGCCATCGACTCCATGACCGCGTCATGGAAGGAAGCAACCGACTGGCCGACGAGCGGAAAGGAGATCTCCCGGCCGTCCAACGTCGAGACGACCAGCTGATGCGCGACGAAGTCGAAGTCCATCGTGAAGATCGGATTGCCGTCGACCTGCCCCATCGGGCGCGTCGTGATGCCGCGGCCGGTGAGATGGAACGGAACATTCCACCAGTGGTTGCGTCGGACGCTGGCAGCGAGGCGGATCTTCCCGACGATCTGTGCGAAGCGGTGGAGCGTCTCCTTTGTGTCACGCCACTCGGCAAGCGGGATCGGCGGGAACTGCTCCATGCTCATCGTCCTTCCCTCTGACCTTGTTGAACGGACCCGCACCGTCCGATGGTCCTGGCACGTCCCGCCCGGTGTCGGGGGCGCTCGCCGCCCTCCCCGGTGTTCCCCGGATCGGTCTTCACCGGACCGTTGCGACGGCATGGTGGAGGAGTGCGTACGTCCCAAGGCATCGCTCGGGGCCGTGGCGAGGCTTGCACCGTCCTTCCAGCAGGAGAACAGTACGGCGACGGAGGACAGCTCACTCGCCATGACACGGCACCCCTGGAACGACATACGTGGCCGAGGGTGGCCAGAACACCGTCGGCCAGGGCTATCGCCCCGTCGGCCCTCTGTAGGTCCTGCCGCGCCGTGGAGGGATAGGGCATGTCGCATGTTTCGTGGCCGGGAGCTGATTACCCGTCCGAAATGTCTGCCCGGTGGACGGAGACGCTCCGATCCGCCGGTGCTACATGTACCGGCGGTTGCTCACTTGCGGGCCGGCGATGCGGTCTCAGCCGCGGTGGGCGCGGGCGTGGAGGTCCTGGCGGGCGGCGGCGAGCAGCTGGTCGGACAGTTCCGGGTCGGCGGAGGCGACCGCGCGGGACAGCAGGAGCGCGTCGGCCATCTGGCTGAAGAGGGCGAGCGAGCGTGACCAGGCTTCTCTCTCGTCCAGTCCAGTGACGTCCTGGACGGCCCGACTGAAGCAGTGCAGGTTGGCGGTCAGCCCGGTGGTGTAGCGGGCGCGGGCGTCGTCGTCGAGGCGGGGGCGTCGCCGAGGAAGCCCGCGTTGGGGCAGCCGTGGTAGATGTCGTCGCGGTGGTCGGGTGGCAGGTACCAGTCAATCTGGGCGTCGACCGGGTCGGCCCCACGTTCGCAGGACGTGTCCAGGGCCGCGGTGAGGTTGGCCGGCCCATCGGCTCGAGGGTGAGCTGCCGACGGCCTCGCTCGTGGGGCCGGTGCTGCTCGGGCCGCGGGAGACCGCGGACGACATTCTCCCCGCCCGGTGCGGCCCTGCTCCGTTGGTTGCTGACCCATGCCCCCAGGCGGGATCGAAACTCCCAGGCGTCCGCCGAGGCCCTGTTCGCACGTCCACTGTTGCACCCCGATCAGCTTCTCCCGGCCCAGCAGGCATGGTGGGCATGCCCACCATGCCCCGGCAGCACCCCGGCGGCTGCGGAGTCCGACCTCCCTCGGTTCGCGCGAGGCGGTGGTGCTGCCCTTCAGCCGTCAGCTCACCATAGGCCCTTCGTCGGGCTACTTCCGGGCGGAGCAGGGGTCGCAGCAGGAGGGGGCCGGTTCGACGCAGACGGTGACGGTGTCGGTGTTGTCCGTGGTGTCGGGATCCTTTTCGTTGCCGGTGGCGGTGGCGGTGTTGCTGATCGGGCCGGCCTTGTTGGCCTTGGCCCGCAGCACGAGGGTGGCAGTGGCGCCGTCGGCCAGGTCGCCCACGGTCCACTGCCCGGTGGCCGGGTCGTAGCTTCCGGGGCCGTCGGCCGACAGGAAGGTGAGTCCGTCGGGGAGCTCGTCGGTGACGGTGACGTCGGTGGCGTCGTTCGGGCCGGCGTTGTGGACGCTGATGCGGTAGGTCACCGTCTGGCCGACCGTGACGGTGGTGGCGTCGGCTGCCTTTGCCACGGCCAGGTCGGCGGCCGGCTTGACCTGTGTGACCTGCTCGTTGGAGGTGGACGTCAAGGGCTCCGGCTTGTCGCCGAGCCGGTTCTCGTAGGAGGCGGTGGCGGTGTTGCTGATCTGCTTGCCGCCACTGGCCCGGTCGATGGTGACCCGGTACTCCACCGTGGTGCCGGCCGACAGGATCTCGGTGCTGGGCAGGCTGCCCCCTTCCGCAGCGGTGGCTCCGTTGCCGAGATGGAAGACGACCTTGTCCGCCGCGTCGTCGTAGTACGCCTGGTCGTCGCCTTGCGCGTCGCTCTTCGCTCCGGCGTTCGGGCCGTCGACGATACGCAGGGAGCCGGGCAGGTACGTCGTGCCCGGTGGGATGACGTCGGTCAGGATGAGGTTCTCGGCCGCGCCGCCGCCCTCGTTCTTGGCGGTGATGCGGTAGGTGACGACGTCGCCCACGTCCAGTGGTCCCGCGGGGATGGCGGTTTTGTCGAGCACCATGTAGGGAGCGGTGCCGAAGAAGATGCCGTCCAGGAAGTTGCCGATGCTGGGGTTACCACCGGCGGCGGAGATGGAGCGGAAGGCGAAGCGCGTCGTTGTCTGGCCTGCCGGGACGGTGTAGGTGCCGGTGTAGTAACCCCAGGCGGTGTTGCCGTCGGTGAAGCGCCTTTGCTGCACTGTGGATCCCGGCGCGCCGATGTCCAGCGCCATGGTGTCGTCCCCCTGGCGGCCGCGGTGATACAGCCGCCAATACAGCTTCGTTCCGGGCGTGGTGGGCAGGTCCTGGTAGAGCGTGGAGACCTGGTACGCGTTGAGCTCGGCGAACTGTGCGCCGTCGGCTGACGGCACGCCGTTGAAGCCTGAATGCCACAGCTCGATCATGTGGTCGGTGGCGGTGGTGAGCCAGCCCGGGACCCGCTTGGGCGCCTGCGTCTGCGAGGCGTCCGGCAGGATCTCCACATGGGTGACGGCGGGCTGTTCGAAGCTGCCGTTGACCAGGGCAACCCGGAGCGGAGCAGCAGGAGGTGTGGACATGGTGCTTCCCCTTGAGTCGGCGTTGCTGGAATCCACCGCTGACTGGCGAACCTCTGTGCGCCGCGGCGGAGTCGAAACACCCAGTAGCGCAACGCATCAGGGGGAATGCGTAAAGCGATCAATGGTTGAGGTCGGCCAACCCCGCGCCGCAGGTTTGTGATACCCGGCCCCGGACAACCCCCGCCACGCCGTCACCCATGCCACACCGTTCCCACCCCACACGCCTCCCAGGTCTCTCCCGCCCGCCCCGTCCTGACCGAAAGCCCCCGTTGCGCCATTCACACTCATCCCAACTCAGAGTGAATCAGCCATCACGAAGTTGACACTCCTGGCACCGTGGCGGCGGCCTCAACGGCACCGGCCCCGGCCGCCATCGGATTTCTGCTCAGAGCGAGGTCAGAGCCTCCGAGTCGGCCTGATGGCCGGAGACTGCGAACCGGGCACGTCGTCTTGTTCGCTCCCGCCGTGTCATCGGCCTTCTTGCCATCCGCGAAGGCGGGACCGATGGGCCTGCCCAGGGCGACCTCCATGTGCCGGTCGAACTCGCGCTCTCAGTTCGGGGGCTGGGCTTTGCGGCAGTTGACCTGCGGTGGGACGGTGCTCCGCCTCCGAATGCGCTAAGGGCTGTCCCGCAATCCCTGGTGGATCAGCGTGCGACGTCGGATGCGGTGCATCGCAAGGCGGAGGGACGTCCGCATACTGGATGTATGCGGACGTCCCGACAACGCGGCGAGGTGCCGTAGCCGACGCCGCGCGCCCGCCGGGGATTACGGGACAGCCCTTTAGTTGCCCCGGCGACCGCCAAACGCAACGTCGGACTTCACACCTGGCCCCGGGATGCCTTCTCCGACGGCGGCGAAGAACAAGTCGTCAACCTCGTCCGCTTGTACACCTGCCGGAGTGGGCAGGCGAACCGCCGGCTCTTGGACGAGCCGAGGCGCTCGCCGAGGTGACGAGGCTGCTCGCACCCGGCGACAGCGGGCGGTGAGTGCCCGCGTCCGGAATCACCTGTTGACCGCCAGTGGAGTCCACTCTCTTCATGCCGGTGTGCAAGGGTGAAAAGACGCTGAGCCGGGGGCGGCGGTGCGGGAGGCCGGGATGCGGGTCACCTACCCCGAGGAACTCGACTCGATCGGCGACAGGCTGGTGGAGACGGCCGACCTGGTCGGCTGGTGGCCGCCTCAGCCACGGCTTGGCGGAAATGCCGGGTTCACGTCAACTGCCGAGCCAGGCGAGGGCAGCCACTGTCATGGCGCTGACGCCGGTGTCCAGGGTGGGTTGGACGACGGGGGCGAAGGCAGGACTGTGGTTGACGGGGACGTCCTGGGCGATGGTGCCCTTCCTGGCGGCCTCGGCGTACAGCTCGGCGTCGATGCCTCCAATGCCCCAATAGGTGAACGGCGCGCCGAACGCTTTGGGGATCTCGCTCATGTCCTCGCTGGCGGTCTGCAGGTCGATGGTGTGTGCGTCGTCGCCGAAGTGGGCGGCGAACGCCTCGGCGACGTGCCGGGTCGCTCCCTCGTCGTTGACGGTGGGCGGGAAGGAGGCCGTTCGCTCGATCGCGGGTCCCTTCGGCGCCCCGGACGCCTGGCACTCGGCCCGGACGATGCGCTCGATCGCTTCCAGCACCTGGTTCCTCGTGACGTCGTCGTAGGTGCGGACGTTGAGGTCGATGGCAGCGCTGTCGGGGATGACATTGGGGCCGGTACCGGCGTGGACGCTGCCTACCGTGACGACGGCGGGGGTGGTGGCGGAAAGTTCCCGGGAGACGATGGTCTGCAGGCGTACCACGATCATGGCAGCCATCACCACGGGATCGACCGCGGCCTGGGGCATGGAGCCGTGAGCCCCTCGACCGTGAACAGTGATCTGCAGGCTGTCCGCGGCCGACAGGAAGGGCCCCGGGCGGGTGCCGACGTAGCCCGCCGGATAGGGCAGGACGTGCTGGGCGAGGACGACGTCGGGCCGGGGCACCCTTGCTGTGAGACCGTCGTCGATCATGGCGTGGGCGCCGTCGCCGTTCTCCTCCGAGGGCTGGAAGAGCGCCACGAAGGTACCGCGCCAGGCGTCCTTGGACTGGGCCATCAGCCGTGCGCAGCCCAGCAGAGCGGTCACGTGCACATCGTGCCCGCAGGCATGCATCACCGGCTGCTCGGTGCCGTCCGGGCCGGTCACGGTCACGGTGGAGGCATAGGGCAGACCGGTCTGCTCGCGTACGGGGAGCGCGTCCATGTCCGCGCGGGCCATGACGGTAGGACCGTCACCGTTGGCCAGTACGCCGATCACGCCCGTGCCGCCGACCCCGTCAATGACCTCGAAACCGAGGTCCCGCAGGGCGTCGGACGCCTTCCTCGCCGTGCGGTGCTCCTGCAGGCCGAGTTCAGGATGCCTGTGCAGATCCCGGTAGAGGTCCTCGAGATCGGAGCGGATACCGACAAGGCCGGACAGCACTCCACGGTTTCGGTCGGTCACGACGTCTCCTTGCGCGGGTCGGACTGATCTCCGTTGCCGCTCCCGGCCGTAGTACCGCGCCGCAGCGACGCGGCCGGCTTCGACCGGGGCTGCCAGTCCAGGCTGTTGGGCAGATTCCAGCCGAACCGCAGGGCAGTGAGCCGGAAGGCCAGGGCCAGGACGATGCCCAGGCCGACGCCGATCGCCGGAACGCCGAGGTACACGCAGATCACCGTGACTCCGGCGACCACGACGGCGACGGTGGCGTACAGACCGTTGCCCCCGAAGACAGCCGGCACCCGGCCGAGAACGACATCGCGCAGGGCGCCGCCGCCGACGGCGGTCACGGTGCCCAGGAGGATGGCCGGAAGCCATCCCAGACCGACGGCGAGCGTCTTGTTGACCCCGGTGACCGCCCAGAACCCCAGGACGGCGGCGTCGAGAGCGGCGAAGAGCCGGGTCCAGGACGCCTCGCTGATCTTGATGAGGAAGACGACCACTGCACCTGCGACGGCGGTCGGCAGATAGGCGTAGTCGGTCAGCGCGACCGGTGTGCCGTGCTGCAGCAGCACGTCCCTGATCATGCCTCCGCCCAGACCGGAGATGACGCCCACCACGAGGAACCCGAACAGGTCCAGGCCGGCCGTGCGGGCCACGGCGCCCCCCAGCAGTGCGCACGAGAAGACACCGGCAAGGTCGAGATAGCGCGTCACGACCGTGATCCCGGCGGGGATCAGGGAAGCCGACGCCACACCTACGGTGGACACGATGACGATCCTAGTGACTCGGCGTCTCCACGGCATGCGCACACGGCCACGGACAGTGATGTTCCGTAACGGTGCACGTCCGCCCTGTCGGACTGCCCGCACCCACATCGGCGCAGAAGGTCCGGGCGGGTGCAGGACCGGGTGACTCACGGCGTCGTTGCTCTTCTCGAACTGCTGCGCGGTGGCGGGCGAGGGCGGTGTCCCGGCAGGCGTTACCGATCACGTCCAGCAGCGGCTCGCGGTGATCGCGGGTGCCCGCCCGGCACCATGGGCCTACGCGTCGGCCCCATAGGTCCCGTACTCCGGAAGCCCCGTCGATTCGAAGATGTGCACCGACAGGCCGCCCGGTGTCGTCTGATGGGTGACGAGCCGCAGGCCGGCCGGTGCGCCGCCGTCCGGGAACAGGCGTCGGCCCTGGCCCACCACGACCGGGGCGATCACGAGCCGCAACGTGTCGATCAGCCCGGCGGCCAACAGGGACTGGGCCAGCTGCGCGCTGCCGTGGATCTGCAGTTCCCGGCCGGGCTGCCGCTTCAGCTCGGCAACCTGGGCGGGGACGTCGCCGGACAGGATCGTGGTCGGATTCCACTCGGCCTTGACCAGGCTGTGGGAGGCCACATACTTCGGCAGGCCGTTCAAGATGCCGGCGGAGGGGTGGTCGGTCATCTTCGGCCAGTCCCGCGCGAAGTTCTGATAGGTACGGCGGCCGAACAGGAACGCGTCCGCCTCGCCGAGCCAGGTGCCGGCCAGCCGCTCGAACTCCTCGTCCAGGTGCGGCACGAACCAGCCACCCCGCGTGAACCCGTCGCTGGTGTCCTCCTCCGGGGACCCCGGCCCCTGGGAGACACCGTCGAGCGTCAGGAATTCCTGCACAACCAGCTTCATCGCACACCGACTCTCTCTTCGACCTCGATGGCCGATTCGACGGGAGACGCGACCGTCCCCACACCTCGGACGCCGTGGCGCGCAGAAACTCATCGGTCCGAACGCCGCTGACCTTGGCGGCCTGCGCGAGCCCGCGGGGCTCCGCCGGCAAACTTGCAGGTCGGATGACCGGCGAGGAGCGCGTGGCCACCTATCACTACTGGCCACCGTATCGGTGGACGTCACAACACACCGCCATAGCCGGACCCCATCCGAATGAACGTCGACACCAGGACGACAAACACGCTCACCAGACACGCTCGCGCCCAAGGCGAGCGTGTCGCCGCCGAACTCACGGTGCACGGGCGCACGCTCAAGCACGTGACGCTCAATCTCAACCGGATCGGCGGCATCGCCCGCGTCGCCCTCGTTCTCGACACACAATGAAGGTGATCTCGCTTGAGAGGGCGTCACTCTCCCGGAACCATCGTCTCGATGTCGGCCCGGATCGGCAGAGCCTGTCGAGTCCAGCTGCGTTGAGTGAGACTGGGGGCGGCCTCCGAGCGATCCGGAGTCGTGAACTATGACGAGGGGACGGAAGAACATGAGCCGCCTGACCGTGGCGATGCAGATCTCCATCGACGGATACGTCGACAGCAGCCTGCCGAACACCAGCTGGCAGTTGTGGAACTGGGGCCCCGACTGGCCGTGGAGCACGGACCTCCGCGCGGCCTTCAACGGCCTCCTCACTGACGCCTCGGGCATCCTGCTGAGCCGCCCCATGACGGATGAGGGTTACCTGGGGCACTGGGGCCGGATGGCAGAGCAGCATCCCGACGACCCCGACTGGGAGTTCAGCCGCGCCATCGGCGCACTCCCCAAGTTTGTAGTGAGCCGGTCAGGGAGGCCCGAATTCGACTGGCCCCGAACCACAGTGCTCAACGGTGAGCTGGCCGACACCGTGGAACAGGCGAAGAAGCAGGCCGGCGGGGATCTGGTCTGCTTCGGCGGCGCCGGCCTGGTCTCCGCCCTGCTGCAGGAGGACCTGGCCGACGAGCTCCGGCTGTTCACCAACCCCGGCTTCGCGGGGGCGGGAACCAGCATCTTCGGGCCCCGGCTCGCCATGCGGAACTACCGGGCCGCCGACTCGGCCGCGTACGCCTGCGGCATCGTGGGGACCCGCTGGCTCAGGTAGCCGCGCGCGAGCACACAGCGTTCAGGCAGTTCCGGCCCCGCGTGTTCCACAGGGGCGGGCATCTGCGAAGGCGCTCGTTCCCGGTCGAGGTCGCCTTCGCCCAGTCCGTCCCGGTTCTGCCCGAGAGGACGGGCTTGTGATACAAGCCCAAATGCGGCGGTTCTCCAGATACTCAGATGTGTCTCGCGTCGTTAATCACTTGTCCGGTCCGATCTCACCGGTGAGGATCAGCGGATGCCTACAGCTGTGTCGGACGGGCGCGCGGGAATCAACGCCGCCCTGGTGAAGCGGTTGATCGCCGCTCAGTTCCCTCAGTGGAGCCGTCTGCCCGTGGTCCCGGTGGCTGTCGACGGCTGGGACAACCGCACCTACCGCCTCGGTGACGACATGACGGTCCGTCTGCCCACCGCAGCCGGCTATGCCCCTGCGGTCGGCAAGGAATGTGATTGGCTGCCTCGCCTGGCCCCCGCGCTGCCGGTGGATGTCCCCACCGTCCTGGCCAAGGGAGCCCCCGGCGCGGGATACCCCTACCCCTGGTCCGTGCGCGGCTGGCTGCCTGGCGAGACGGCCTCTCCCGAACGCATCGACGACATGACCCGGTTCGCCACCAGTGTTGCCGGGTTCATCCTCGCCCTTCAGCGATGTGAATCCAAGGGCGGTCCTCTCGCTGGGGCGCACAGCGGGTATCGCGGCGCGTCACCCGCCCACTACGACGACGAGACGCGTCGCTGCATCAGCGCCCTGAGCGGCCGGATCGACACCGCGAGGGCCACCGAGACCTGGCAAGCGGCACTCGAGGCCCCCTGGCGTGGAACGCCGGTGTGGTTCCACGGCGACATCGGCGGCAACAACCTGCTTGTCGCCGACGGCAGGCTGTCGGCCGTCATCGACTTCGGTACCTCGGGCATCGGCGATCCCGCCTGCGATCTCGTGATCGCCTGGACGATGCTCCGCGAGAAAAGCCGCGAGGCATTCCGGCACACAGTCGGCCAGGATGACGGCACCTGGGCCAGGGCCAGGGGCTGGGCACTTTGGAAGTCCCTGCTGACGTTGACCCAGTGCTCCGATCCCAGGGACGGGCGAGTCGCCGTCCATCTCGATGTGATCGACGCGGTGCTGGCCGACCACGAACGCTTTGCGTAGCCCGGACCGGCGCCGACACGCTCCCCCACCGCCCAACGCCACCGGCCTGCGAGACGACCTTGCTACCGCCGCCCGACACCCGCAAGCGCGGGTGGCAATCGAATTCGCTTGCTCACCTGACAAGTGCCTCCGACGGGTGGGGGAACCCTGACCTTGGCGGTGCTCCTTCTCGCTGGTCGGAGGCATTCTTCGGTGCTGTCACCTGCACGTCGTCACGGGTTCCAGGCGCAGCTGCCGAGTTGGCCAGGGTGGCGCCTCGGCCAAGCCGAACCAGACCCGGACGTCCACCCCGGTGCGGACGGGCAGGAGGGGGTAGTCGTTTTCGGCGTGCTCGGTGCGGTGCAGCGCATGGTGCGGGCCCAGGTGCCGAGCGGCGTACGCGTCGAAGGCAGCCGCGTGCGACGGCCGGCAGACCGTCGCGATCACCTCGCGGGTGCCCGACTCCGGCGCGAAGCCCGGACCACGCAGCAGCAGGACGTCGTCGCTGTCGATCATGGTGGCGTTGGCCGCGTCGCGGTGATCCCGCCAGACCGTGCCGGTGTAGAACGCCTCCAGTGCGCGTCGACGGTGCGTCATGTCGGGGAACGTGCGCACCCAGACGAAGCGGTCCGGGTCGTCAAGGTCGCGGAACCGGCCGCCGACGGTGATGCCGACCGCCTGCTGGCCGGTCACGAACTCGCGCTCGAACAGCTCGATCAGTGTCTCCCGGGCGCCGGGATGCAGGGTGTACTGGCGGAATTCGACGATGCTCATGCGCAGGCCGACCCGGTGCGGGTGAGGTCCATGATCCAGTTGAGCTCCCAGGTATGGCCTGCGTCGCCGGAGAACTCCTGCTCCCAGCGGGCAGCGTCCGTGCCGAGGCGGTACCAGGTGAAGTGCACCCGGATCGGGCGGCCGTCGTAGGTGTCCTCGCCGTGGAAGTCACCGCGGTCGCCAGTGAAGCTGCCGATCACCGGCGGATCCAGCCGGCCGGTCCGGCTGTCCGACCAGTGGATCGACCACTGATGTGTTTCGCGGTCGAACAGCCGCAGGGTCACGCCCTGGCGGCCGAGGGTGGGGAAAGTGATCTCGTCGAAGTTCCCGGCGCCCCCGAACAGCGACCGGGTCACCGAGTGGCCGGGGAACTCCTCCCAGGCGCCGGCACCCGGGCCGCCGAACGGGGCGGTGAGGCGGCGGTTGACCACGTTCCAGGAGCCGTGCAGGAAGTCGAAGTCGTCCATGCGCCGCAGGTTAGGGGAACTCCGCTGACATCCACTGTCAGTGGATACTGGGGAGCATGCGTGCGAGCCGCCTGGTCACCCTGCTTCTGCTGCTCCAGAACCGGGGCCGGATGACGGCCCAGCAACTGGCCGAGGAGTTGGAGGTCTCCGTCCGTACGGTCTACCGGGACGTCGAGGCGCTCGGTGCCGCCGGTATCCCGCTGTACGGCGACGCCGGACACGCGGGCGGCTACCGACTGGTCGACGGCTACCGGACCCGCCTCACCGGGCTGACCGCGGACGAGGCGCAGGCCGCCTTCCTCGCCGCACTTCCAGGCACCGCCGCCGATCTCGGCCTCGGCGAGGCGCTCACCACCGCCCAACTCAAGTTGCGGGCCGCTCTTCCGGCGGAGCTGCGCGAGCCCGCCGACCGGATCAAGGAACGCTTCCTGCTCGACGCCCCTGGCTGGTACGGCGACGCCGACCGTACGCCTCACCTGGTCGCGGTCGCAGGCGCGGTGTGGGCACGGCGTGCAGTGGTCCTGCGGTACCGGCGCTGGCGGGCACCGGAGGAGATCGAGCGGCGGGTGGAGCCGTACGGGCTCGTTCTCAAGGCCGGCCGCTGGTACCTGGTCGCGAGCGGGCCGTCCGGAATCCGCACCTACCGGGTCGACCAGATCATCGAACTCCACCGCCTGGAGGAGGAGTTCGGCATCACGGACGGTTTCGACCTGGCCGCGCACTGGAACAGCTATCTGGCCGACTTCCGAGCCCGGCTGCACACCGGGGAGGCTCTGGTACGGCTCACCCCGAGGGGCGCCCGCCGCATCGGCGTGACACCCTCGGGTGGCGGATGGACGGAGACCTGGGTACCCATCGAATCGATCGACCACGCCCACGGAGAGTTTCTGCGGCTGGGCACCGACATCGAGGTCATGGCACCGGCCGAACTCCGCGACCGGATCGCCGAGACGATACGGGCCCTGGCCACCCGCTACGAGAGATGACTCCGGGCAGAGATCTCCCGACCGGAGCACCGGCGTCGTCCCTGGTCGCTCTGTGCGACAGGACGTGTATCGGAAGTGGATCGTGCGCATAGGATGCCGGCATGTCGCTGAGCCGCATGGTCCTCTCGTCCGGTCGTTCGATCGAGCTCACCGAGCTGCGAATGTCTTCGACCTATGAGGGAATGCTGGAGGGCTACCCGTGCAAGCTCATCAACGACATGGAGGTCAGTGGCCTCCAGCAGGAGGCCGAACGCGCGTTTCCCTCCACGCCGGTCCATCTCGTTCCGCCCTTCCGCGAGTACCCGGACCAGACCGCCGGCGCCTTCGGCCCGGTCGAGGTGCTGCCTTCCGTGGCTTGCGTCGGCGTCTTCCGCTCGACAGCGGTCGCCCCTGAGCTCGACCCGGTGCTGCACCGTTCCGCCCTCACCGTCGTCTGGTTCCAGCCCATTCCGGACGTACCGTCGGGCCAGGACGCCGACCCGGCGCTTCGCAGCATTCGCTGGGAGGAACTGGCCCAGGACTACGAGCTCTAAGGGCTGTCCCGTAATCCCTGGTGGATCAGCGCGCGGCGTCGGATGCGGTGCATCGCAAGGCGGAGGGACGTCCGCATACTGGATGTATGCGGACGTTCCGACAACGCGGCGAGGTGCCGTAGCCGTCGTCGCGCGCCCGCCAGGGATTACGGGACAGCCCTTAGTGTCGAGTTCCTGATTCAGGTGCGAGCAGCGGGCGCGGCCGACGCGGATGTCCGCACCCGGAGCGTCCTCGACGGCGGGGGCCGGGGGCGGCGCGCCGGACCGCGGCGGCTGCTCAGGTTCCCGGTGGGCCGGGGTGGGCACGCGCAGCGCCTTCGTCAGGCGGAGCACTTTCGTGAACCGGCCGGTGTGGTGGGTGTCGACGACCGCGCCGCCGCGCGAGCGGCAGGGCGGTCCGGACTGGACGCCGCAGCACGGACACGGGGGGCGCTCGACATCGCCCCCTCCGCCCCGTTCTCGGCTCACGCCTGGCTGAGTGCTGGGTCGGCCCGGGAGGCTCGCAGGCTTGAGTGGCACGGCGCGTTCTGGACTCACGGCGCCGGATCGATCCCGGTCCCTGTGGTGCGTACGGCGCGGGCGTAACGGGCGGCTAGGTCTGTGAATGCCGTGGCCAGTTGGGGTGGGCCGAGGACTTCGATATCGGTGTCGAAGCGGCCGATAGCGGCGGCGAGGCCGGTCCACGACCAGGAGCCGAGGGTGAGTCGGCAGTGGTGGGGGCCGAGTTCCACGACGATACCGTCCTGGGCGAAGGGAGCGACCTCGGCGGCCGGGAGCTGGAGGACGACTTCGCCTCGGCAGGGCCAGTCGGTGGTGGTGCCGTCGTTGCCGCGGAATCGGCCAGCGACGAAGACGGCAACGTCACCGCCGGGGAGTTCGCGCGGGCTGAAGCGGGGACCCGTGGGGGTGCGGGGCCGGATGCGGTCAACGCGGAAGGTGCGCCAGTCCTCGCGGTCGAGGTCCCAGGCCACGAGGTACCAGCGACGACACCAGGTGACCAGATGGTGGGGTTGTACGCGGCGGACGTCGTCGGCCGAGGTGCTCGGGCCCGGTGTGTAGTCGAAGCGCAACTCCTCACGGACACGGATGACGCGGCTCAGCTCCACCAGGACCTGAGTGTCGACCCGCGGGGTGTCGCGGGCTGTGGGTGGCGAAACGGCGGTGATGCGCAGCAGGTCCATGCGGTGTCGAAGGCGGGGTGGCATGACCTGGCGCAGGGTGGCCAGGGCGCGAGTGGCGTCTTCGGCGACAGTGGTGCCGGTGGCCGCGGTCTGGAGGGCCACGGCGAGGGCGACGGCTTGGTCGTCGTCGAAGAGCATGGGCGGCATGTGAGTGCCGGCCTCCAGGCGGTAGCCTCCAGCCGGTCCTTTGACGGTTGTGACGGGATAGCCGAGTTCGCGCAGACGGTCGATGTCTCGACGCACGGTGCGTGAGGTGATGTCGAGACGCTCGGCGAGGTCTTCGCCGGACCAGTCACGCTGCGTCTGCAGCAGGGAGAGCAGCGCGAGCAGCCTGGAGGACGTTTTCTGCATGACACCGATTCTTCCCGCAGTACAGGACACAACCTGTCCTCTACGTCGGGCAGGGTGGCATACGAGCCGTCCGGGAGGCATCGCCCCTGGTCACGGCAACCGCCACCGGACCTGTGCCGGCCCGGCGGAGTATTCGTCACACGAAGCTAGGAGCACGCCATGTCTGTTACGACCACCACCCACCTGAACTTCCGGGGCACGGCACGTGAGGCGCTGGACTTCTATCGGTCCGTCTTCGGTGGACGTACTGCCGCGGTCACCTACAAGGACGCGGGCGCCGTGCAGAACGAGAGCGAGGCGGACTGGGTGATGTGGGGCGAGGTCGTCGGCGACAACGGCTTCCACGTCATGGCCTACGACGTGCCCTCGGATCTGCCCTGGAACCGGGGCGAGAACCCGTTCTTCGTCTCCGTGCGCGGTGACGACGCCGACGAGATCAGCGCCCTGTGGCGCAAGCTCGCCGACGGCTCGACCGTCGTGCGTCCGCTGGAGCCTGCGCAGTGGGCGCCGCTGTACGGCATGCTCAACGACCGCTTCGGCATCACCTGGGTCCTGGACGTCACCGCCCCCTACAACGGCTGAACCGGCCCAACCGACATCTCCGCGCCGTCCGGGCCACCGCAGACACACGGGTGCCCGGACGGCACAGGCACCGAGCAGGTACAACACCGGAAGGAAACGGGTCACCGTGCGGATGCGAAAGCTGGGACGGACCGGCATCGAAGTCAGCGCCTGCTGCCTGGGCACCATGATGTTCGGCAGGATGGCCGATCCGGATCAGGACGGCTGTGTGCGCGTGATCCACCAGGCACTCGACGCGGGTATCGATTTCGTCGACACCGCCGGCGTCTACGGTTGCAGCGAGACCGAGGAGATCGTCGGCAAGGCCGTCGAAAGACGCCGCGACAAGGTCGTGCCGGCGACCAGGTTCAACGGACCGATGGACGAGAACCCCAACCGCGGCGGCAGCTCCCGGCGGTGGATCGTCCAGGCCGTCGAGGGCTCGCTGAAGCGGCTGCAGACCGACTGCGTCGACCTTCACCAGATCCACCACCCCGACCCGCACACGCACAACGTGGAAACCCTCTCCGCGCTCACCGACCTGGTGCGCGCCGGGAAGGTCCGCGCGATCGGCTCCTCCAACCTGCCGGCCTCCGAAATCGTCGAAGCCCCATGGGTGTCCCAGCAGCGGGGCCTGCACCGCCTGCGAACCGAGCAGCCCACCTGCTCCGTACTCAACCGCAGCATCGAGCGCGAGGTTCTGCCCACCTGCCGCCGCTACGGCCTGGGCGCCTTGGTGTGGAGCCCGCCGGCCATCTCCTGCACCCCTCTCGCCCTCAGCAGCACGGACCTGCGCCGACGCCCGCCCCACGAGCGGGCCGCAGCCTGAAGCCATGACCGTTCTCGACAGCCGCGCCCTCAACCGCGCCACCCTCGCCCGCCAGCACCTGCTCACGCGCAGCGACACATCCGTGCCCGAAGCGGTGGCCCACCTGTGCGGGCTGCAGGCGCAAGAGCCCCAGGAACCGTTCATCGGGCTGTGGTCCCGCCTTGCCGACTTCGAACCCGAGCAACTGAACGGCGCGCTGACCGAGCGCACCGTGGTGCGCACCCACCTGATGCGCCGCACCGTCCACCTCGTCACCTCCGACGACGCGCTCGCCTGGCGAGCCCGCCACGACACCATGCTGCGCCAACGCATGCTGGGCACCTACCGACGTGAACTGGCCGGCATCGACTTGGACGAGGTCGCCGCCGCAGGCCGCCCGGTCATGGCCGACGAGCAGCCCCGCACCATGAGCAAGCTCGTACAGGCCGTCGAAGACCGCTGGCCCGGTCCATCACGCCGGGTTCTGGGCGAACTGCTCGTCGCCGCCCTCATCCCCATGGCCCAACTCCCGCCCCGCGGCCTCTGGCACCACACCGCCGGCGTACGCAACCTGCCGTTGGCCACCTGGCTGCGACGGGACATCGACTCCCTGCCCGCCGGGGAGGGCGATCCCATCGGGCAGCAACTGCTACGCCGCTACCTCGCCGCCCACGGGCCCGCCGCCGGCGCTGACCTACGCGCCTGGTGCGGCCTCGCCGGTCTTCCCGCCGCTGTCAAAGCCGCCCGGGAGGAACTCGTCGTCTTCCGGGACCAACGCGGCCGCGAACTGCTCGATCTGCCCGACGCACCCCGCCCCCACCCCGACACCCCGGCCCCCGTCCGGTTCCTCCCTGCCTTCGACAACGCCATCCTCGGCTACCACGACCGCAGCCGCATCGTCGACGCCCCGCACCTCGGTCTGTCCGTCGCCGGCCACCGCGTGGTTCTGGTCGACGGGCGCGTCGCCGCCACCTGGACCGTGCGCGGCCACCACCTTCGCATCAGTTCCCTGCGCCCTCTCACCGCCCTGGAACAAGAAGCTGTCCACTCCGAAGCGCAGGATCTGATCACTTTTCTGGACGAAGGCATCGATCATGTCCAACTCGACACCGGAAGCTGACGCAGCCTGTTCGCCTCCGCCGGGGAAATGCGGACTGGCGCGCGTCGTCGGCGGCACTTGCTCTCGACCATGTGCGCGTCCGGGTCACCGGACGGTGAAACCGGCCGCCTCGGTGTCCAAGGTCGTGGTGCCGTCCTGCGCGGTGGCCAGGACGGCGATGTGCCAGGCACCGCGCGGGGACGATGCGGCGTCGGCACCGGTGACCCCGGCGGTGTAGGTGCAGCGCACGGTGTCCTGCCCCGAGGGCTTGCAATCGGCCGACTCCACTGCCGCCATGTCCTTGGCGGTCAGGCCCTTCTTGGCCAGGGACGAGTTCTGCGGCCAGGCCAGCACCTTCACGCTCTTGACACCGGAGGACGCCGTGACATCGGTGGCGAAGGCCAGCACGCCGTCACGGTCCCCGTCGGGAGCGGTGTAGCGGGCAGTGCTGTGCGTCAGCACCGGGGCCTGCTCTGCGGCCTGGGCGAAAGCGAAAGCACCGGCACCACCGAGAAGAACGACACCACCAACAACGGACAGAGCAACACGTCGGGACATGGGATTCTCCATAACTGCCTCAACACCGAATCGGGACGGCGCCGCTCTGTTGCGGCGCTGCACCGATACTCGCCGCGCGAGGATGCGCCGGACATGGGCGCTCGTACTCAATCCGACCTGAGTGGGCGCCCGCCACGAGTGCGAAGAAGAGCCGGAACCCCTCGCCCGCCTCATGCGCACGACGAGCGGACCGCCACATCGGCGAGCACGTGATCCTCTGTACGTTACGGCTGGTGTCCGGGCCAGGGCTTCATGGCCGTGTCATGGAGGGATGGTGTCGATCGTGTCCTTCAGGCAGCGCAACGCGGCCCCGAGCTCGTCCCGGGGTGGTGTGGCGAGGGCAAGTCGGAGTGCTTGGGGACGGCGAGGTCCGGTGGCGAATGCGTCTGCGGTCGACACGAGGATCCCCTTCTCCGCGAGCACCGTCGCGACGTGATCGGGGCGCTGATGCGGCTTCAGGCCGAGCCACACGACGTAGGAGACCGGGTGTGCCGTGATGTCCATGCCGGCGAGCGCCGCGCGGGCGATGGCCTGCCGGGCGGCTGCGTCCTCGCGACGTTCTTCCTCCAGGCGGGTGACCGTTCCGTCGGCGATCCAGCCGGTGGCGAGCGCGGTGACGACTCCCGGGGCTCCCCAGGCCGCGGTACGAAGACCGCTCGTGACCGACTCCAGATGGCGGTCGGGCAGGATGGCGAAGCCGAAGCGCAGGCCGGGGGCCACGTTCTTGGACAGTCCGGCGACGTAGAAGGTCCGTTCGGGCGCGAGGGCCTGGAGCGGTGGTGGCGGCGAGGGTTCGAGGAACGCGTAGGTGCCGTCCTCGATGATCAGGCAGTTGTGTGTGCGGGCGAGGGCGGCCAGCCGGTCGCGCTGCTCACGGTCGAGCACCCAGCCGAGTGGGTTGTGCACGGTGGGGATCGTGTAGATCGCGCGGACGGGCCGGGTGCGGCACAGCTGATCGAGTGCGTCGAGGTCCGGTCCCGTGGCTGTGACGGGGATGGGGGCCGGATCGAGGTCGTGTGCCGAGGAGAGGAGCTTGATGCCCGGGTAGGTGAGCGCGTCGACGGCGAGGACGTCACCGGGCCGTGTGAGAGTCTGCAGCACGATGTCGAGCGCCTGCTGGGTCCCGCTCGTGAGCAGGACGTTCTGCGGCACTGTGTCGATCCCCCGACCCAGCAGGTAGGTCGCCACGATCGCCCGGTCGTGGCGGTGTCCGCCCGGCGGGTGCTGGCGCAGCAGCGCCTCGACGTCTCCCGACATCGCCATCGTGCGCAGGGCCAGCCGCAGTTGGTCGGCCTGCCCGGGGGCCAAGGGCTGGTTGAACGACAGGTCCGCCACCCGGGGCACCGGCAGCGTGCGTGATGGTTCGAGCCCGTCGTAGCCGGACCGCACTCGGACGAACGTACCCCGGCCCGGCTCTCCCACGACCAGCCCCAGAGCGGCCAGTTCGGCATAGACGCGGGTGGCCGTGGCCAGCGCGATCCGCCGCTCGCGCGCGAGAGCACGGTGTGTCGGGAGCCGGGTGCCGGCCGGGATCGCGCCGGAGCGGATGGCTGCGGCGAACTCGTGGACGACGGCCTTGTAGGAGGACGGTCTCATGCGGCACCTGCTGTCCGTCGCGGAGGCGGATGGGAAATGCGCTCCATTGTATCCAGGACAATTAATGGATCGTCCTGGATCGCGAGTCATAGCCTCGATGAGTCCGAACCCAGGCGAAACGGAGTAACCCGGCATGACCGTACGCATCGAGCGGGACGACCAGGTCGTAGTGATCACCATCGACCGGGAGCAGAAGCTCAACGCCCTGGACTATCCGACGATCGACGCACTGCTCGCACAGCTCGACGTCATCGACTCCGACGACAGCATCCGGGCGGTCGTCCTGACCGGCGCCGGGCGCAGGGCGTTCAGCGCGGGCGCAGATATCCCTTCGCTTGCGGCCAGCATCGCCGGCGGGCCCGAACGTGCGCTGCGCGAGATCGTCCGCCGGGGCCACACGCTGACCCGGCGGATCGAGGAGTTCCCCAAGCCGGTGATCGTCGCGGTCAACGGCCTCGCCTACGGTGGTGGCTGCGAGATCACGGAGGCCGCCCCGCTCGCGATCGCCGCCGAGCACGCGTCATTCGCCAAACCCGAGATCTCCCTCGGCTTTCCACCCCCCTTCGGCGGCTCCCAGCGCCTGCCGCGGCACGTCGGTCGCAAGCGCGGCTTGGAGATGATCCTGACCGGCGACCCGATCCCGGCCGCCCGAGCCGCCGAACTGGGTCTTGTCAACACCGTCGTACCGGCCGACGAGCTCATGGACGCCGCGCGTGACCTGGCCGCGCGGATCACCAGGCACGCACCGACGGCTGTAGCGGCCTGCCTGCGCGCGGTTACCCGTGGCGTCAACCTGCCGATCGACGAGGGCCTGGCGGTCGAGGCGGCGTGCTTTGCAGCCACGGTCCCCACGGACGGAGTACGGACCGGCCTGCGCCGGTTCCTCGACCGGACGGCCGCGGTCGACCGAACCTGACGTACTCGACCGCGGCCGTCTCGGTCGCGCCGGTCCGAGCCGGGATGTGCGAGGACCTACCGACCTTCGGACGGCCGGTGATTGCCGAGAGGAGACCCGGGGCGAGCAGGACAGTCGAGCCAGGCCCCACGGTAACGACCCGTGGGGGAACTTGCTGCACACCCGTGCTGAACGGATGAGCCCTCGCCGCCCGGTTCGGGATCGCGTTGGCCTGCGACATCCGGAGCGCCTCGGGAAATGTCGAACCCACCGTGAAACAAGGACCCACGTCGTTCTACGAGAAGACAGACGAGGTCGGGGCAGGAGAGCACCTTGATCGATCACAATGCGACCTATGTGAACGGAACGTGGGCGCCGGGAGCGGCTGAAGCGATCGCCGTCGCGAACCCGGCCACCGAGGACGTGATCGGTGTCGTCCCCAACGGCACTGCCGCGGACGCGGACCGGGCAGTGCGGGCAGCACGCGCGGCGTTTCCCGCCTGGGCCGCGACATCGCGCGCCGAGCGGGCGGAGTACCTGCGCAAGCTGCACCACGGCCTCGCCGAACGGTCGTCGGAGATCGCTGAAACGATCGCCACCGACGTCGGCACGCCGATGCGTATCGCCACCCGGATTCAGGCCGCACTCCCCCTGACCGACATCGCCGGCTACATCGACCTGCTGCATGAGGACCGGACCGAAGAGCGGATCGGCAACTCGCTCGTCCTCACCGAACCCGCGGGTGTCGTCGCGGCGATCACGCCGTGGAACTACCCGCTGCACCAGATCACCTGCAAGATCGCGCCCGCGCTCGCCGCCGGCTGCACCGTGGTGGTCAAGCCGAGTGAGGTGGCTCCCCTTGCTGCGTACCGGCTGTTCGACGCCATTCACGAGGCTGGTTTCCCACCCGGCGTGGTGAACCTGATCAGCGGCTACGGCCCGGGCGTGGGAGAGGCACTGGTGACGCACCCCGAGGTGGACGTCGTCTCGTTCACCGGTTCTGTGCGCGGCGGTGCCCGTGTCGCCGAGCTCGCAGCACGGTCGATCAAGCGCGTCACGCTCGAACTCGGGGGCAAGTCCGCCAACGTGATCCTCGACGACGCCGATCTCAGCACTGCGGTGAAGGTGGGCGTGGCCAACGCGTTCCTCAACGGAGGGCAGACCTGCACCGCCTGGACCCGCATGCTCGTCCCCGTACAGCGCCACGCCGAGGCACTGGAGATGGCGAAGAGTGTCGCGGAGGGCTTCGTGCCCGGAGATCCGCTCGACCCGAAGACCAGGCTCGGGCCACTGGTGTCAGGCGCCCAGCGCAACCGGGTACGCGGCTTCATCAGGCAAGGCATCGAAGCCGGCGCGCGCCTGGTGACCGGCGGCACCACCGCGCCCGAGGGCTTCGACCGCGGCTACTACGTACGGCCGACCGTGTTCGGCGGAGTCGACCCGGACTCGGTGATCGCACAGGAGGAGATCTTCGGCCCTGTGCTCTCGATCATCCCGTTCGAAGGCGACGACGAAGCTCTCGCCATCGCGAACAACTCCGCCTTCGGTCTGCACGGCGCGGTCTGGTCGGCCGACCAGGATCGCGCAGTCGCCTTCGCGCGGCAGGTCCGTACCGGGCAGATCGACATCAACGGCGGCGCCTTCAACCCGCTCGCTCCGTTCGGTGGCTACAAGCAGTCCGGCATCGGCCGGGAGATGGGCCGGCAGGGCCTGGCGGAGTTCCTCGAGACGAAGTCCATTCAGCTCTGAAAGGTCACGGAGATGCCCCCTCAGGTGTTTGGCCGGCCGTCGTGGAAGGACCGCCGCCCGTCGGGGCCTCCGTGTGCGTTGCGGAGGGAAGACTCGGACACGGCCGTGTGGCGCAGATGTTCGGCGAGCGCCGTTGTCCTTGCTGATTCCTCCGACCGGCGACCTCCGTGGTGGCAGTCAGGTCCGGTTGACGGAAATCGTCTTGGGAGAGTCGATGGAAGTGGATACTGGCCCTGAATGCAGACATGGATGAGGAGCACTGCCGGTGACCAGCGACAACCGCATAGGACCGCCCAGTTTCGGAAACGAACGCGACACGCTGCGGGCATTCCTCGACTACCACCGCGCGACCCTCGCCATGAAGTGCGAAGGGCTTACCGATGAGGAGCTGCGGCAGCAGTCGATGCCGCCGTCCACGCTTTCGCTGCTCGGTCTGGTGCGGCACATGGCAGAGGTGGAGCGTGCTTGGTTCCGTCGCGTGTTCGAGGACAACGACGCACCCATGGTCTGGTCCGACAGGATCGACTTCCAGGCGGCGTACGACGCGAGCGCGTCGACCAGGGAGGAGGCGTTCGTGACCTGGGAGGCCGAGGTGGAGAACTCGCGCCGTATCGAACGGGATGCCGAGTCCCTGGACCAGGTCGGGTATCAGCCAAGGTGGAGCGAGGAGGTATCGCTGCGGATGGTGATGGTGCACGTCCTCCTGGAGTACGGCCGACACAACGGGCACGCGGACTTTCTGCGTGAGGGTATCGACGGGATCGTGGGCGCCTGAGTCCACAGGACGCCCATCTCCATATGCCGGGCAGTCGGGAGAATCACCCGCGCGGCTGGAGGGGAAAAGTCCAACGTCATTGCGTGAAAGCAGAGTTGGACCAACCCGTCATCGCGCTCCATGTGAAGACCGACGATCCACTGAAGGATTTGCCGCAATGGGCCCCCTGGCGACCGCCCGTAGGAATCGCGGCTCGGCGACGCGGAGCTGGTGACGTCGGCGATGATGCAGGTCATGTCGGGCTTCGCCTCCGAGGCCGGGTGGCTGCGGCACACCTGCGCTCACCTGCGGCATCTGTTTCCCCACCTGCACCAGCAGCCCGGCTGCGACCAGCGGTTGCGCGCAAGGCGACTGATCCGATCCGGCGCCTCACCCGCACGCCGGCCCGCAGCACCCCCTGTGGACCGACGATGTATGGGTGGTGGATTTTTCACCGGTCGAATGCAGCCGCTCCCGCGAGACTGTCGATTGCACCTGGTGTGCACCCTGCACGGTCTGCCGATCGCCTTCGCGCTGAGCGGAGCCGAGGCCGATGAGCGCGAGACGCTGCTGGACCTGCTCGCCGTCGAAGCAGAACTCATCGACGCACGGCCAGGACAGACCTTGATCGACGACAAGAACTGCTTGGATCGCAGCACCGGGGTGGACCAGCCCGCCCTGCGGGCAGACATGCCAAAACGGATGCCTGTCATCTGCGGAGAGGCGTGAGGAGTTCACCAAGCCGCTGGTGGCAGGCGGGGTCAGGGCCTGACATCCGGTGTGCGGCGGGCTTGTACCGGCGCAGGTTGCCGCGAGTGAGCAGCGGTTGGCGTCAGCGACGGTTCCGATTCGCTGTTCTCACCATCGGTCATTCATGAGAGGTCGGGCGACTCCAGCGTTGACGCCGCCCGCCCGCTGCTCAACGCGCTTATGTGCCCTGTCTGTTGACATCGTCACACCGCGTAGGGTCCAATCCACCAAGTGGTTGGTGGAGAGGAGACCGATGGTGGCCGACGAACGTCCCGGCGGGGCGGAGCGCAAGGCAGCGCTGGTGATTGCGGCATACGAGCAGATCGCGGCCAAGGGACTGGGCGGGCTGCGGCTGCGCGAGGTGGCGAACGCGGTCGGCATCGACCACTCCACGATCCACCACCACTTCCCCACCAAACGGGATCTGGTCTGCGCGGTCGCCGGCCACGCGACCCGGCAGTTCTGGACCGCGACACCCGCGACGGGTACGCCTCGGGAGAAGCTGCACGCGCATTTGACCACGCTCGGCCGGATGATCGCCGAGCATCCCGACCTGCACGTGGTTCTACGCGAGATCGACCTGGCCGCGTTGCGCGACCCGGAACTCGCCGAGGCCATCACGGCCAACGAGCGCGGCTGGCAAGCCTCGCTCACCTCGGTCTTCGCCGACGGCGCCGCCGAGCGCGCCTGGCCGGACGGCGTCGACCCGGTCATCGCGGCACGGCTGGTGATCGCTTCGGTCAAGGGCGCCAGCCTCGGCTCTGAGCACGCCGCAGCCGTTCTCGCTCAACTGGACACGTTGCTCGGCGGAGGATCTCCGACATGACCAGGATCATCGTGATCGGCGGCGGCATCGGCGGGCTCTGCCTGGGACAAGGATTGCGTCGCGCGGGCATCGACGTCGCCGTGTACGAACGCGACACCACGCCCGACGCCCGGTTGCAGGGCTATCGCCTGAACATCGAACCCGTCGGAAGCAGGGCATTGCAGGCCTGCCTGCCCGAAGATCTGTGGCACACGCTGATCGCCACGTCCGGCGATCCCGGCCGCGGCATGGGTGTGTTCACCGAGCGCTTGGACGAGTTGATGCGCGAGGACGACGTGCTCGCGCCAGGTCCGGCAGAGGCAACGCACGCGGTCAGCCGGATCGCCCTGCGCCGCCTGCTACTGCACGGCCTGGATGACATCGTCGAATTCGACAAGGAATTCGTCGGCTACGAACAACTGCCGGGCGGGCGGGTCGTCGCCTCGTTCGCAGACGGCAGCACGGCAACGGGCGATCTGCTGGTCGGCGCGGACGGCAGCCGTTCCCGGGTGCGCCGGCAGTTCCTGCCGGACGCGCGCACCACCGACGCGCCCGGTGTCGGCATCGGCGGCAAGCTTCCGCTCACCGAGACGAACCTGGCCTGGCTGCCGCCGGAACTGCTCAGCGGCAAGAACATGGTCCTGCCGAAGCGGGATTTCCTGTTCACCGCGGTGTTCCGCCGCCGCGAGACCGAGACCGAACCGGTGGACGAGGACTATCTGATGTGGGCACACGTGTCGCACCGGGACGCGCTGTGCAGCACGCTGAATTCCGGTTCCGGCCCGGACCTGCGCTCGGCCGTTGCCGGCCGGATGGCCGACTGGCATCCCGACCTGCGCAGGATGATCACGGACACACCTGCCGCCACCGTGCAGCGGTTCGACTTCGCCGCCGCGCGAAAGCCAAAGCACTGGAACACCACGAATGTCACACTGCTCGGCGACGCCATTCACTTCATGCCGCCGGTCGGCGGGCTCGGCGGCAATGCCGCTCTGCACGACGCGCACCTGCTGCGCGACGCCCTGGTCCGGGTGCGTAGCGGCGAACTCGCGCTGCCCGCCGCAGTGCGCGATTACGAGAGCCGGATGCTGATGGACGGATTCGCGTCCGTCGGCACCTCGTTGCGCTACCTCACCCTGGCCACCGCGAGGAGCAGGGCGCTGCGCGGCACGGCTCGCGGCTTCTTCCGCGCCTGCGGTGCGATCGGCCCGCTGCGCAGAGCGGTCTTCGCCGGCTGAAGAGTTGGTGCGTGACAGCGGGTGAGGTGTTGACGCTGATGGGCTTGATCCGTACATGGCGGTCACGGTCGGTCGAACGGTGCACCGACCATGGATGGAGCCAAGGATTGCCCCTGAACACCACCGCTCCTGCCCAGCAGCCACGCGAAGCGATGGCCCGTTGGCAGACAATTCTCAATGGGGCCAAGCCCGCTCGGCGAGGGAATCCGAAGGTGCCCCGTCGCCCGAACACCGAGATGCGCCCCCGGATTCACCTGAGACGAGTGAGATTCAATAAGAAGGGAAATCCTCCGTCGGGAATTCGGAGGGCATATGATGATCACGTCATGCTCATTGAGACGTCTCGGCTGGTACTTCGCCGCTTCCGCGCTGCCGACGCAGCATGCTTGGCCGCTTATCGCTCCGATCCGGAGGTCGCACGCCATCAGAGCTGGACAGCTCCGGTTTCCCTCGAAGCGGCGCAGGAACTGGCCCGCACGTTCGCCCACGGTTCCCCCGACCAGCCGGGCTGGTTCCAGTACGCGATCGAACTCAAAACCGACGGTCGCCTGGTCGGTGACGCCGGGGTGCGTCTCCACGACAACATCATGCAAGCGGAACTCGGCATCACCCTCGACAGCAAGGAGCAAGGTCACGGCTACGCCACAGAGGCAGTACACGCCATCCTCACCGACTTGTTCGAGACCCGAGGCCTCCATCGTGTCTCAGCCGATTGCGACGCGCGAAACGCTCGTTCGGCCGCACTTCTTCAGCGAGTCGGGTTCGTCCTGGAGGGCCGCCGTCGAGCAGGTACCTGGATCAAGGAGGAATGGACCGACGACCTGCTCTTCGGTCTTCTGGCCTCCGAATGGCACCATGCCCGTGTCTCTTCGCCGCACTCGTGAGAACCGGCCGTCAACTGACGCCGACGAGTTTGACGTTCCTTGATCGATTCGACAGCTTTGACCGTCCTGCCGATGTCGTGATGCTTGGCCCGTTGCTTGATCTTCGAGCCAGAAGACCGTCCAGGACGCAGCGCGCGGCGCCGGACGCGGTGCATCGCAAGGCGGAGGGACGTCCGCGTACTGGATGTATGCGGACGTTCCGACTAAGGGCTGTCCCGTAATCCCTGGTGGATCAACGCGCGGCGTCGGATGCGGTGCATCGCAAGGCGGAGGGACGTCCGCATACTGGATGTATGCGGATGTTCCGACAACGCTGCGAGGTGCCGTAGCTGTCGTCGCGCGCCCGCCAGGGATTACGGGACAGCCCTTAGCGGCGAGGTGCCGTAGTTGCCGTCGTGCGCCCGCCGGGGGTTGCGGGACAGCCCTAATGATCGCTGCGCCACCGTTCGGTGGCGACGCCTGCCATGACCACTGATACAACACCCTCGGCGAGTTCGGGCGTGATGGGCAGGTGGCCGAAGAGAACCCGGTAATACGTGGTCGACGCCAACATGTCCAGCAGCAGGTCGATGTCGGCGTCGGACCGGATGTCGCCACGATCGATGCCCCGCCGCAGCGCCATTGCCGTGGTCGCGCGCCGGGGATGGAAGTAGGCGTTGAGGAACTCCTTTTCCAGCTCGGGGTCGTTGGCCAGATCGGCGACAAGCGCGGGCAGCACCCTGCGGCCGACCGTCGTCGTGAACGCCTTGCTGAGAGTGCCGATACCGGCGATGAGATCGCAGTGCGTGCAACCGGTGTCGGGAGTCGGGGCAACGCCGACGACACGGGTCAACGACTCCACGACGAGATGCTGACGAGAGCGCCACCTGCGACGGAGGGCGGGCTTGCTGGTTCCTGCGCGAGTGGCGACAGCCTCCATCGTGAGCCCGCCGTAACCGACCTCGTTGAGGATCTCCATCACCGCCTGAGGTGCGGCGTCGTCGATGCGGACGTCGCGCGGCCTGCCGGAGCCCTTGCGGGCGGCAGGGCCCCTGGATCCACTTGCACTGTTCACCATGGGGCGAGTATAGATTATTTTATGTTCCGTTCCGGCATGGAACGTAAAGCCTTCAGGAGTGTCATGCCCCGCAGTCCCGGTGAGACCACGCCCAGCCAGCTCGAAGATTCGCAAGTACAAGCCCCGCTCGCCCCCGCTACGCATACCCGCAGTGCCAAGGAGAGTGTGTTCGGCGCCTCCTACCGCGCACTCACGCTCGGCGTCCTGCTGTCGGTCGGCATGGTCGCCTTCGAGTCCCTCGGCGTGGCCACCGTTCTCCCGGGAATAGCCGAGGACCTCGATGGCCTCGGCGCGTACAGCTGGGGCCTGTCCGCGCTCATGCTGGCCAACATCATTGGCACGGTGCTTGCCGGACGTGCCGCTGACCACCGCGGGCCGTGGCGTCCGATGGCGCTCGGCATGCTCGTCTTCGCTCTGGGCTGTGTGGCGGCCGGCGTCGCAGGTACCTGGCCGCTGTTCCTGATGGGGCGCTTCGGCCAGGGCCTCGGTGTGGGAGCCGTGATGTCCATGGCCTACACCATGATCGGGCTGGCCTACCCTCAGCGCCTGCGGGCAAGGATGTACGCCCTCCTGTCGTCGGCTTGGACCATTCCCTCACTCATCGGCCCGGCGATCACCGGCGTTCTCGCCGATCACACCACATGGCGGTCGATCTTCCTGATCATGCTGCCGATCATCGCCGTCGCGGCGGTGCTCACTCTGCCGCCACTGCGGGAACTACGACAGGCGGAGTCCGTCCCCTCCGTCGCAACGGCCCCCGATCTTCGATGGTGCAAGCGCCCACTGCCCAGCGCCATGCTGCTCACGGCAGGCACCGGCGTACTTCTCCAGGCGCTGCTGCTGAGAAACCTCGCCCTGCTGATCGCTCTGGCCGTATTCGGCCTCGCCGTCGCCGTTCCCGCACTTCGCCGGGTCATGCCCGAGGGCACCCTCAGCGCCCGGCCCGGCCTCGGCGCGGGCATCGTCCTCCGCGGTCTGTTGTGTGGTGTCTACTTCGGTAGTGAGGCATTCCTCCCGTTGGGCCTGCAAGAGCTGCGCGGCATGAGCGCCGCCCTGGCCGGCCTGGGGCTGTCAGCCGGAGCCATCACCTGGGTCATCGGCTCCGGCCTGCAAGCCAAGCGGGACACCGGCGGGGACGGACGCGCCGCCGCCACCGCGCTCGGCTTCGCCGTGCTGCTGGCAGGCGTTGTGCTGATGGCGCTGACGATCCTGACCAGCGCGCTGCCTTCGTGGATCGCCCTCGCCGGGTGGGGCATCGGCGGCCTCGGTATGGGTATCGGCTTCAACGCCGCCACCACCGACACCCTTGAGCAAGCACCGTCCGATCGCCAGGGCGAGGCCAGCGGCGCCCTCCAGCTCGCGCAGACTCTCGCCACGGCCCTGATCGCCGGCTTGGGGGGTGCGGCCATCGCACTGGCCAAGAACTACGACGGCTCCACCCGCACGGCGCTGCTCGGCGTCTTCGTCCTCACCGGGCTGCTCGCAGTGGTGGGCATCCTCCTCGCTCGCCGGCTGCGCCCCAGGGCACGTACCCGTCAGTGCTGACTCAACCGCCCCTCCGCGAAGGTGAAACCACGATGAACGACGTGCATGTGCTGGGCCTGAGTGCCGACAAGAGCTGCGATCCCTTCGGTGCGCTGCTGCTGCGGTCCCTCGCCAGGCCCGGCCCCACCGGCATCAGCATCGAAACGTGGCAGGCACCGGATGCCCCTCCCACCGCCCACGCCGCGCCGCAAGCCGGGGAACTGCCCCCAGGTATTGCGCGGTTGCACGCAGCGGTGGCAACGACCGACGCTTTGCTGATCGCTGCGCCCGAGGGCTTTCTCCCCGAACCGCTGCTCACCACGTTGAACTGGCTCGGATGGCCGGCCGCTGCCTCCCCACTGCACGGTCTGCCGACTGCCGTCCTGACCACCACTGCAGGAACCGGGAGCGCCTTCCCGTTCACGTCCGTTGAGGAAGTACTGCTCGGCGCGGGATGCGATCTGATCGGACCACGCACCATGGTTCCGCGGGCGGACCGAGCACTGTGTCACCAACCGGATGGTCGCGTGCTGGTCACCGACCCCCGCGTCATGATGCGGGTGCTGATTCACCTGCACCGCACCGCGACGGCGGCTCGCGCCACGAAATCGGGAGTCCACAACCCCTCGGCGCGCGGGCGATCGACGCCTGGCGTTCCGGGGCGGCCCGGCCGGTAGGGAGCGATGGCGGCTGGTGCACGGCCGCGCCGTACAGGGGCGGCCGGTGCGGTGCGCGGTGCGCAGTCGGTCGGTGGGAACGCGGGTGGCAATGACGGCGCGGTCGTGTCGCAACGACACGCGCGGGATGGTCCACTGCCCCGGCACCATCGGCAGGAAGGGCGCACCGGCTTCCGGTCCCGGCCGCGGCCCCCGACGTTTCACCGGCGACGGTGCACGAGTTCGTCAACGAACCTGTGGCCCCGGACGCTTGGCTCTTGCGGTCACGATGTCCGCGAAACGGTGGGCGACGGTGCGCCAGGTGTCGGTGGCTGCCGGTTCGTCGCGCAGTGCCAAAGCGTGCAGGGTCTCCGGGGCTGGAGCACCGTTTCGGTTCAACCGGTCGCGGTTCCAGCCACGGACCCGCTCCGCCGTCGTCTCCGGATGAAACTGCACGCCCCATGCTGCGGAGCCTATTCGGAATGCCTGGTAGGGGCAGTGCTCGCTACGGACCAGCCAGTGGGCGCCGGCAGGAAGCGCAGTGATGGCGTCGACGTGGTTCTCGATGGCCGGAGGATGTGCGGGCAGCCCGTGAAACAGCGGGTCCCCGGCTGCCTCGGGACGCAAGCTGAGCCGAGTACTGCCGAACTCGGGTGGTCCGTGCTGCCCACGTACTTCGCCGCCTGCGACGTGAGCGAGCATCTGGCCCCCGAGGCAGATACCGAACGTCGGCGTCTCTTCGGCGAGGGCCTGGCGCACGAGGGCCCGGGTCGCGGGCAGCCAGGGCGCGAGAGCGTCGTCGTCGGGAAGGTAGGCGCCGCCGAGAACGATGAGCGCGGGGTGTTCCAGCCGGTCCGGAAGCGGGGTGCCCTCGTATGCCCGGACCACATGCGCCGTCACACCCCGCTCCGTCAGCCAGGCCGTCCAACGGCCCGGTCCCCCTCCGGGCTCGTGCTGTACCACCAGTGCCGTAGCCATCACTCCGGCGACACTCATTCCTCTGCCCCTTGTCGTCGTCCACGCGTCCTGTCGGTTGGAGCGAGCGGCCGAAGTCATTCCACTCGGCCTCTGTGAGACCACACTGCCCCAGGGCAGCACCGACGACACCGGCGAGGAGCAGGCGCCTACGAGCGGACCGTGCCTGCTCGACCTCGCCGAGGGGTGGAGCCCGCAGGAGGTGCATGCCTTCGAGGAGGGGAGCCGCCGCGGCGTCTGTGGCCGGTCGCCCGGAGCCTGCCCCGGTGGCGCCGGGGCAGGCGGGCCGTTCAACGGGCGGCGGGCCGTTGGTCGGTGATCCAGCGGGCGGCGAGGAGTCCGGAGGCGGCGGTGAGGACGGCGGCCGCGATGACGGTGGCGTCGAGGCCGAGGGCGTCGGCGAGAACGCCGGCGACGAGGGCGCCGGCGGCGTAGCCGATGTCCCGCCAGAACCGGTAGGTGCCGAGCGCGTTGGCCCGCCAGGCGGGGTGGGCGTGGTCGGAGATGGATGCGATGAGGGCCGGATAAACCATGGCGGTGCCCAGGCCGAGTGCGACAGCGGACAGGATTCCGGCGAGCAGGGGCCGATCGAGCAGGGCGAGGGCCAGGACGAATCCGGCGGCCTGGACGAGCATGCCGTAGACGATGAGTGGTTTGCGACCGATGCGGTCGGCGAGGTGGCCGGTGGGAATCTGCCCGAGGCCCCACAGGATGGGGTAGAGGCCCTTGATCAGACCGACGGCGGCCAGGCCGAGGCCGTGGTCGGTGAAGAGCAGGGGGAAGACGCCCCAGGTGAGGCCGTCGTTGAGGTTGTTGATCAGCCCGGCCTGGCTAGCGCCGCGCAGGGAGCGGTTGTGCCAGGAGGTGCGCGTGAAGGTGGCCTTCAGGCCGGTGTCCTCGTCGCTCGGCAGGGGCTTGGTGTGGTTGGCGAGTTCGAGGGCGACGTGGGCGGCGGTGTCGCGGACGACCAGGGCCAGGGCCAGGCCGGCGGCGACGAAGACGACGCCGATGAGCTCGGGGACGGGGCGCAGGCCGTAGCTGGTGGCAAGGTAGCCGGTGAGCAGGGCGGTGACCCCGACGGCGGTGTAGCCGGCGGCTTCGTTCAGGCCGGTGGCGAGTCCCCGCCGGGCGGGGCCGACGAGGTCGATCTTCATGTTGACGGTCATCGACCAGGTCAGGCCCTGGTTCAGGCCGAGCAGGACGTTGGCTGCGACGATCCAGCCCCAGGAGGGTGCCCAGGCGAGCGCGAAGGGGACGGGGATGCCCAGCAGCCAGCCGGCCACCAGCAGCTGCTTGCGGCGGAACCGGGCGGTGAGCGCTCCTGCGGCGAGGTTGGTCAGGGCCTTGGTGAGGCCGAAGGCGATGATGAAGGAGAAAACGGCCAGGTCGCTGGTCAGGCCGAACGTCTCGGAGCCGATCAGCGGGACGGTGGTGCGCTCCAGGCCGACCAGGCCGCCGACGCAGACGTTGACGATGACGAGCAGGGTGAACTGCAGCCAGTTCTCCCGCAGACCCAGCCGTACGGGCCGTCCGTCGGCGTCCGTCGGCGTGATGACCGTAGCGGTGGTGTTCACGAGCGGGTGCCCTCCATGCCCTGGACGAGCCGTGTTCCGTGCGCGCCTGCGTAGTCGGCCGGTCCGCCGTCGAGGACGGCGACATCTGTGCGGCCGACGCGCTCCAGGAGGCTGGCGGCGGTCATGGCGCGCTCGCCGTGCCCGCAGGCCACGACGGCGCCGGCGGGGGCGTCGGCGGCAGCGGCGGCCAGGCCACCGAGCTCGAGGTGCACCGCGCCCGGGACGTGCCCGGCGGCGAACTCGGCCTCCTGCCGGACATCGACGTAGGGGCGGCCGGCGGCGCGGCCGGCGGAGACGAACACGGTGGCGGCCTGCGGATTGCCGTCGGCGAGCCAGGCATCCAAGCCGCCGACGAGGTGGCCGGAGAGGCGCTCGTAGCCGATCTTGTGGGACTGCCAGACGATCTCGCTCAGATCCTGGTCCTCGCCCGCGACGAAGGCCAAGGGTGCGGTGTCGGGCACGAGCCAGCCGAGCCAGGTGGCGAACTGGTCGCGCAGCGGGATGGACAGGGAGCCGGGGATGTGACCGGCGGCGTAGCCGACGGCCGGGCGGACATCGACGACGTGGCCACCGGCGGCCATCAGGGCCCGCACCTGCTGAGCGGACAGGGCAGGCAGCAGCGGCTGCGCGGTCAGCACCGCCGGGCCGCGCCGATTGATCTCGCCCAGCCGGTCGAAGTACGCCGGGTAGGTGCCCGGGCTCGCGATCAGCTGGGCCACGAAGGTGTCCTCGTCAGGCGCGGCAAGCAGCGGATTGGCCTGCTTCTGGGCGCCGATGGTGGTGGTGCGCTCGGTGCCGGGCGGGACGGAGCAGAAGGAGCCGGCGCCGTGCGTGGGCCACACCGCGGTCTCGTCCGGCAGCTCGGTCAGCCGCTTCAGCGACCGGTACTGGGCCCGGGCGAGTTCTTCGGTGCGCTCCGGGCCGAGGAGGTCGGTGCGGGCGGCGGAGTTCACGATGAGCGACCCGCCGGTGAACACCCCGAGTTCCCGGGAGCCGTCCAGCAGCAGAAAGGACAGGTGCTCGTCGGTGTGTCCGGGGGTGGCGAGGACCCGCAGCGTCAGGCCGTCCAGATCGACCTCGTCGCCGTCCACCAACGCCTGGTGCGCGAAGGCACGGCGGCCGGCCGCGGAAGCGAGCACGGTCGCCCCGGTGTCGTGGCCCAACTGGACGGCGCCGGAGAGGAAGTCGGCGTGCAGATGTGTGTCCGCGGCGAACGCGATGCGCAGTCCGCGCCGTTCAGCAGCCGCGTGCGGAACGCGCAGGTCACGGCTGACGTCCATGGCCAGCGCGCGTCCGTCGCCGAGGTCGAGCAGGTAGGCGCTGTTGCCAAGCCCTTCGTCGACGAGCGGGATGAGGTGATCGTCCGCGAAGCCCACGGCGTCCTCCAGGATCTCGGAAGCGGGGCGTGTGGTCACACCCGCAAGATTCAACTACAATAATCCATGGATTTATGGAGGATGCCATGTCGGAGAACACGAAGACCGCGACGAAGGCCAAGCTGTACGACGCGTTCGCGGCCAGCGGAAAGGCGCTGGCCAGCGGAAAGCGCCTGGAGCTGCTGGACCTGCTGGCACAGGGCGAGCGCACCGTCGATGCGCTCGCGAAGGCGGCCGGGCTGAACTTGACCACGGCCTCGGCGCATCTGCAGACCCTCAAACAGGCCGGTTTCGTCGCCACCCGCCGCGAGGGTGTGCGCATCCACTACCGCCTCGCCGGGGACGACGTCGCCCAGCTGTTCGCGCTGCTGCGCAAGGTCGCCGAAGCCCACCAGGCGGCCGTGCCCGCCGCCCGCGACGCCTACCTCGGCGAGGACACCGCGAACGAGCTCAGCCGTGAGGAGCTGCGGGTCCGGATCGCCGCCGGGGATGTCGTCGTACTCGACGTGCGGCCGGTCGAGGAGTACAGAGCCGGGCACATTCCCGGCGCGATCTCCATCCCGGTCGAGGAGCTGACCGACCGGATCAACGAGCTGCCCGAGGACCTGGAGATCATCGTCTACTGTCGCGGCGAGTACTGCGCCCTGGCCTACGACGCGGTACGGCTGCTGACCGACCACGGGCGCCCGGCGATCCGCCTCAACGACGGCATGCTGGAGTGGCGCCTGTCCGAGCTGCCCGTCGACGCCTCGGACCTGACGTGAACGGCCCCGACCGCACGCTCCCGCCGCCCCCGGGGCTCGCCGGCGGACCGGTCTACCTGGACTACAACGCCACCACCCCCGTCGACCCGCGAGTGGCCGAGGCGATGTGGCCTCACCTGACGGACCACTTCGGCAACCCCTCCAGCGGCCACCCCTACGCCCACGCACCGCGACGGGCACTCGATCAGGCACGCGCCCAAGTCGCCGGCCTGATCGGCGCCCGGCCCGGCGAGATCGTCTTCACCTCCTCCGGCTCCGAGGCCGACCTGCTCGCGCTGCGCGGCGCGGTCCTCGCCTCCGGCCGCCCGCGCCCGCACGTGATCACTCAGACCACCGAGCACCCGGCCGTGCTGGAGACGGTGTCGGCGCTGGAACGGCTGCACGGCGCACGCGTGACGATGCTGCCCGTCGACAGGGACGGGCTCGTCGTCCCGGCGGCCCTGGCCGACGCGTTCACCCACGACACGGTGCTGGTTTCGGTGATGGCGGCGAACAACGAGACCGGCGCCCTCCAGCCGGTCGCCGAACTCGCCGCCCTCGCCCACGAGCACGACGCGCTCTTCCACTGCGACGCCGCCCAGGCCGTGGGCAAGATCCCGCTCGACGTCGGCGAGCTGGGCGTGGACCTGCTCACGATCGTGGGGCACAAGTTGTACGCGCCCAAGGGCGCAGCCGCCTTGTACATACGCAACGGCGTACGACTGGAGCCGGTCGTCTACGGCGGCGGGCAGGAGCACGGCCTGCGCGCGGGAACGGAGAACGTCGCCCTGGCGGTTGCGCTCGGCACCGCCGCACGGCTTGCGGCCGACGAACTCGGCGCCGGCGCCCCGGCCCGGCTCGCAACCCTGCGCGACGATCTCCACCAGCGGCTGGCTGTGGCCTTGCCGGGCCGGGCCCACCTGAACGGGCCCAGGAACCAGCGGCTGCCGAACACGCTCAACGTCAGCATCGAGGGGGCCTTGGGACACGAACTCCTTGCCGCAGCCGACCGGATCGCGGCCTCGACCGGATCGGCCTGCCACAGCGGCACCCACATCCCCTCCCCGGTGCTGACCGCGATGGGGCTCGAACCGGCCCGCGCGCTCGGGGCACTGCGGCTGTCCCTGGGGCGCTGGACCACGCCGGAGGACATCGAGACGGCGGCAACGGCCCTCACCGAGGCGGCTGCCGCGCAGTGACCGGGCCGACCGGCCCGAAACAGAGGAATTCGACGATGAAGACGAACAGGAGAGGCATGACCGAGACCACCGCGCACGGACTGTCCACCCGCAGCGTCCACGCCGGCGAACGCCGCGACGTCGAGGGGGCCGTCCACACCCCGCTCCACAACCACTCCACCTTCGCGTTCGACACCACCGCCGACCTCCTCGACGTCGTCGAAGGCCGCAGGAGCGGCAACCTCTGCACCCGCTACGGCCGGCCGAGCGCGCCGAGCTTGATCCGTCCGTCCGTCGGCCTCGAAGACTCCGACGGCCTGATCGCCGACCTCGCCCAGGCCCTCGACGCCGCCTGAGAACACCCCGTGCACCGGCCCGCAGCACTGCTCATCCGACGCCGGGCCGGTGCACAACGGCCGCACCCCCGGACCGGCCCGACACGGCGAGACCACACGCCGGTCGATGCCCTTTCCCCGATCCCTCACCGCCGCTTCGGAAAAGAGACATGACCAACACCGCGCCCACCACGAAGGCACCCATACCCGACCCCGCCCGAGCGCAGCCCCGGATCCTGCGCGTCCTGGTCGCCTCGCAGATCCTCAGCGGTGCGGGCCTCGCCGCAGGCGTCACCGTCGGCGCCCTGCTCGCCCAGGACATGCTCGGCTCCACCAGCCTCGCCGGACTGCCCAGCGCCCTGTTCACCGCCGGATCGGCGCTCGCCGCCATCGCCGTCGGCCGCATCTCCCAGGCCCGCGGCCGCCGCCCCGGCCTCGCGGCCGGCTACCTCACCGGCGCCATCGGTTCGGCCGGCGTCATCGCCTCCGCCGTCCTGGACAACCCGGTCCTGCTGTTCATCGCTCTGTTCGTCTACGGCGCCGGCACCGCCACCAACCTCCAGGCCCGCTACGCCGGAGCCGACCTCGCCGCCCCCGGCCACCGCGCCCGAGCCGTCTCCACCGTCCTGGTCGCCACCACCCTCGGCGGCGTCGCCGGACCCAACCTCGCCGCCCCCACCGGCCACCTCGCCGAAACCCTCGGCCTGCCCGACCTCGCCGGACCCTTCATCCTCTCCGGCGCCGCCTACGCCCTCGCCGCCCTCGTCCTCGCCCTCTGGCTGCGACCGGACCCCCTGCTCCTGGCCCGCACCCTCGCCGAGACGAAGACCATCGAAGCCGCCTCCGGCTCGGCCACCGCAGACGCCGGGGACGCGCGGGACGGCCGCGGGGATGTCGTCCTGGGCGCCCTGGTCATGATCCTCACCCAGCTCGTCATGGTCGCGGTCATGACGATGACACCGGTCCACATGCACGACCACGGCCACGGCACCGCCACCTCCGGCCTCGTCATCGCCATCCACATCGGCGCCATGTACCTGCCCTCACCGCTGACCGGATGGCTCGTCGACCGCTACGGCCGCATGAAGATCGCAGCCGCCTCCGGCCTCACCCTTCTGGCCGCCGGCATCCTCGCGGCTGCCGCGCCCGGCGACTCCGTCGCCCTCCTCGCGCTCGCCCTGGCCCTGCTGGGACTGGGTTGGAACTTCGGCCTCGTCTCCGGCACCGCGATCATCACCGACACCGTCCCGCTCGCCACCCGCGCCAGGACCCAGGGCATGGTCGACGTCTCCATCGCCATCGCCGGCGCCACCGGCGGCATGGCCTCCGGCATCATGGTCGCCGCCACCTCCTACCCCGCCCTCGCCCTCACCGGCGGCATCCTCTCCCTCGCCCTCCTGCCCGCCGTCGCCGCCACCGCCTACCGCCGATGAGCACCATGAATCCCGGGATCCCTGCCCCGGACATCACCGTCGACGGCACCGGCCTGCTCTGCGTCACCCTCCTGCTGCGCCTCCGCAAGGAGATCGACGGCGCGGAGCCGGGCACCGTCGTGCACGTCACCGCCACCGACCCGGCAGCCCCGCTCGACCTGCCCGCCTGGTGCCACATGACCGGACACCACTACCTCGGCCTCGTGCGGGACGTCGCGGACGCGCCTGTGTACGCCCTGCGGATCGCCACCGGCGCCCGCCCCACCCGAGCCGGCGCCCCCTGGCACGCGGACGCCCCCGAAGGTTGACCGCCCGCCTCGCTTCGGCAGCTCGGGACGGGGGCGCGCGAGACCTCGCTCATTCCCGCTGCGACAGCCGGGCGGCGGCCGCCCTTGCCTGTGCGTGAGCACCATGCACGCGGTCACCGCCGGCCGCTCGCCCGCTGTCGGCCCCTCGACGGCATCCTGGGCGCCCCGGCGATCTCGGCACAGCGCACGGCCCGCCGCGGGCACGAGAACCTCGTCAAAGCCCTCACGAGTGCAGCCGGGCCGTGATCAACGGCTCGGCGCAAACCGCTGTACCTGCCCCAAGTCCCTTCGCACCGCTCTATCGTTGGCTGATGCGCGCACACCGAATCGACCGCCCGGCGGATCTCGACGTGGTTCGTGAGTCCTATGACCGGGTGGCCGACAACTACGCCCACATGGTGGTGACGACGGGAGTCGGCGACATCCGTAGCCATCCATGGCTCAAGGCATCGATCGACGCCTTCGCCGACACCGTGAGAGAGCTCGGGCCTGTCCTCGACGTCGGCTGCGGACCCGGAACGGTGACCGCCTACCTCGCCGAACGCGGACTCGACGTGTCCGGGGTGGACCTCTCTCCTCGCATGATCGAGAACGCGCGTCGTCTTCATCCGCAATGCCGCTTCAGCGTCGCCTCCGCCACCGACCTCGACCTCGGTGAGGCGTCCCTCGGCGGCGTGCTCGGGTGGTGGTCGCTGTTCAACCTCCCCCGTGACGTCCTTCCTCAGGTTCTCGCCCTGTTCGCGCGCGCCCTGAAGCCGGGCGGACACTTCATCACCGCAACGCACGTCGGCGACGAAGACGCGTTCCGCACCGAGGCCTACGGAGGAGTACCCGTTCGCTGGACGACACACAAATGGCGGCCGGAACAACTCGTCGACCTGATCGAGCAGGCCGGACTGCGCCCGGTCGCCGAACTCCGGCTCCCCGCAGATGAGCAGAGCGGGCCGGGTCTGGTCGTGATGGCCGAGCAACCCGGCTGAGGATCAGGCGTCGCAAGCGGCACAGGATCTCGTGCCGCCGGAACCGACTCCGGGACCGGGCCGGTGAGCGGGTCGGGAACCACCGGCGCCTCGACAGCGGCTGGACGCGTCGTCCGCCGGGGCGGGGAACCGCTGGACGAGGCCCTCCGGGAGCCGGGCGCAAGCGGCGCGCTTCGGCCGCCGCGGCTCGATCCGGCCGGCCCTCGATCTCCCACCGACTCACTCCGGGCGTCCAGCGCTCCGGCGATCTGTACCTGACTCGGCCCGGCCGCCTCGCGCAGCCTCCCGCGTTCCGCAGGGATCGGCGGATCGTCCTGCGCGACTTGCTCCAGCAGCGCACGGTTCGGTGACCCACGTCACACCCGGCTCCTGTCAGCAATCGGAGCGCCGTCTCGTTCAAGGGGCACGCGAACGAGACAGGAGCAACGCCATGAAGCACCGCATCGTCGTACTCGGCGCCGGATACGCCGGGGCCTTCGCCGCCGGAAACCTAGCCCGTCGGCTCTCCCCCGCCGACATCGAGATCACCGTCGTCAACGCTGAGCCCGACTTCGTTGAGCGGATGCGGCTCCACCAGCTCGCGATCGGCCAGGACCTGACGTTCCGCAAGCTCGCCGACGTATTCGCGGACACCGGGGTGCGACTGCGCGTGGCGCGCGTCACCGGCGTCGACCCCGAGCGCAGGGCCGTCACCGTGACCGGCGAGGACGGCGACGGCGAGATCGCGTACGACACGCTTCTCTACGCGCTCGGCAGCTCCGTGGCCCACCATGGCGTCCCCGGTGTGGCCGAGTACGCCTTCGATGTGACCGGCCGGTCCTCGGCGCTGCGTCTGCGCGAGCGCCTGTCCGGCCTGCGCGAGGGTGGCGCCGTGCTGGTCGTCGGTGAGGGGCTGACCGGCATCGAGACCGCCACCGAGTTCGCCGAGTCCCGGCCCGACCTCTCGATCGCGCTCGCCGCCCGCGGCGAGCTGGGTGCCTGGCTCTCCCCGAAGGCCCGCCGTCACCTGCGCCGGGCCTTCGACCGGCTCGGCATCACCGTCCACGAGCACACCGGCATCGAAGCGGTCGAGCCGACACGGGCGATCTCCGCAGACGGCAGGTCCTTCCCGGCCGACGTGACCGTGTGGTCGGCCGGGTTCGCCGTGCACCCCATCGCGGCCGCCAGCGGCCTGGAGGTCGCCGAGACCGGCCAGATCGTCGTCGACCGCACCATGCGCTCGGTCTCGCACCCGAACGTCTACGCCGCGGGTGACTGCGCCTACGCGATCGGCGAGAACGGCCGGCCGCTGCCGATGTCCTGCGCCTCGGCCGGCTTCACCAACATGCAGGCGTCCGCCGCGATCGTCGCGCGCCTGACGGGCAGCGAAGTCCCGACCACCGGGCTGAAGTACTACGGCAACCACATCAGCCTCGGGCGGCGGGACGCGATCTTCCAGATGGTGGACGAGGACGTCCGGTCGAAGTCCTGGTACCTGGGCGGCCGGACCGCCGCGCGGCTCAAGTCGTTCGTGCTCAAGGGAGCCGGGTGGGGCATCGTCCACCCGACCTTCGGCATGCCGAAGCGCAAGCGCCGCCTGGCCACCGCACCTGACCGGGTCGGTGTGAGGGCTGCCGCATAGGCTGCTCCGCATGGACAGCGCAGCCATCGATCGGTTCGAGGCCAGCCGGGGCCGGCTGGCCTCGCTCGCATACCGCCTGCTCGGCTCGGCGGCCGACGCCGAGGACGCCGTGCAGGACACGTTTCTGCGCTGGCAGGCCGCGGACCGGGACCATATCGAGGTGCCGGAGGCGTGGCTGACCAAGGTCGTCACCCATCTCTGCCTCGACCGGCTCCGCTCGGCGCAGGCACGCCACGAGCGGGCGGCCGGTGCCTGGCTGCCCGAGCCACTTCTCGAGGGCGACCCGATGCTCGGCCCTGCCGACACCTTCGAGCAGCGCGAATCGGTTTCCTTGGCCGTACTGACCCTCATGGAGCGCCTCTCGCCGGTCGAGCGGGCCGCTTACGTCCTGCGCGAAGCCTTCTCGTATCCCCACGCCGAGATCGCCAGGATCCTCGACATCACCGAGTCCGCGAGCCAGCAGCATCTCCACCGGGCCCGACGCCGCGTCGCCGCCGAGCGCCGCGGCGGCCACGAGGTGGACCCCGCGTCCGCGCGCCGGATCGTCGAGGAGTTCCTCGCCGCCGCCACGTCGGGGCGCACCGAACGGCTGGTGGCGATGCTCACCGCCGACGCGACCGCGGTCTCGGACGGCGCCGGACTCGCCAGGCGGCTGCTGCGGTACGAGACGCGCGAGCGCGTCGCCATCTTCGTGCGGGCCGGCTTCAAGCCCACTCCGGCGAAGCGGCGGCTGGCCGGCGGCTCCCCAGCGCTCCACATCGCGCTGGTCAACGGCTCCCCGGCCGTCCTCGCCGTGATCGACGACCGGGTGGTGGGCGCCGTGGCGTTCGACGTCAGCGACGGCAAGGTCGCGTCCCTGCGCGGCATCGCTGCCGCGGACCGGCTCGCGCGCCTCAACGAGGCCTGGCGGCAGCACGAACCCGACGCACCGGTCATCGACGCATGGTGACCGGAGCCACCTGAATCCGGTGCCCTGAGCCCGAGCGAGGACGGTGCCCCTTCGGCCTCCCGGATCGCACTCGGCCATGCGGTTCGGATCCCCGATGGCCGGCTGTCGGTCGGCACAGTGGCCCACTGCGCATCGTCACGGAGGTCTGACCGGAGCGGATCCGAGCGCCCCTGGCCGCCTGTCGCTCGAAGTCACGGCAGGGAAGGGAGTGCGTCGCGGCCGCAGGTTTTCTTCGACCTGATGGCGAAGACGTGTCGCCTCGATGTGGTGTGGGGCAGTGCCCTTGGAACGGCGTGGACCCGTGAACGCCCGACCACGCGACGAATAACACCCCCGCATGCTCCGTGGCCGAGGACCGGCCACGGAGCATCCCCCCGCACCGGCATCGAACGCGCGACCACGCGGCCTCTCGTCCTGCACACAGGGTGATATGAGAGGCGGGAAGGGCTCAGGCGGAGGCTGTACGCAGCACCAGCGCGGCCACCGAGAGCACCGTGAGCACGACGACCGGAGCCACGGCATAGTCCTTCGCGCGCAGGTGGGCGATCACCGCCCCGACGAAGTAGAGCACCAGACCCACGGCGGCGGCCATGCCGAGCGGTGCGACGACCAGACCTGCGAGCAGGCCGAGCGCGCCTGCCGCCTTCGCGGTCGCGAGCCAGGGCAGCCAGGAGTCGGGCACGCCCAGCTTGGTCATGCTGCCCGCGACCTGCGGATTGCGGGTGAAGGTCATGAAGGCGGAGGCGGACAGGCCGAACGCGAGCAGCGCGGCGACGACGGCGTAGCCGATGAACATGATGGAGCTCCAACGATCTATGGATGACAATCGTTGAAGGCTATCAATGATTTGTCATGCTCCACAATGGAGCCACTGATACGGTGGACGACATGGCAGCTGCGCACCCGAACGACCGTCTCGGCTTCCTCCTGTCCTTCCGCGGGGAGCTCACCGGCGTGCGCATCCGTGCCGCCCTGGCCGTCGCCGGGCTGCATCCGCGCAACGCGATGACCCTGATGCAACTCGCCCCCGGTGCCACCAGTCAGCGCGAACTGGCGGCCACGATGGAGCTCGACCCCAGCCAACTGGTCTCGATCCTCAACGAGTTGGAGTCTTCGGGCCTGTGCGAGCGACGTCGCGACCCCGCCGACCGGCGACGCCACATCGTGGAGATCACCCCGGCCGGCCGGGAGGCCCTGGAGCGCGTCGACGAGGCGGTGAGCGCGGCTGAGCGCGAGCTCTTCGGTGACCTCACCGAGGCCGAGCAGACCCTGCTGCGGGGTCTGCTCGACCGTGTCGTGGTGGATCCGGCCGCCCATGAGTGTGGCGAGTAGTCGCCACACCCGCATCGGCCCAACGCGCATCTCGACACCTGCCCACGGACGCTGACCGCGCGCCGTCGCCGGACTGTCCTCGTACGCTGATCCGGCTTGCGCACCGGTTGGTTGAGGCGGGGCGCGGGGACGTGGTGGCGAAGGCGGCGCGTGTCGGCTCCCGCCGCACGGACCCTTTACCGTCGCAGGACACTCCGGAGGGGCGGGTGTGCGCGTCCCGGCGCCGCCGACGGGCCTGTGCCCGGTACGGGCCGGTCCGGGCCATCCACGCGCTGCGGTTCGAGCGGGCGATCTGCAATCCGTTTCCCTGCAAGGGGACGGAGGTGCGGTCGCCGTGCCCCGGGTGCGTCCGCCCGGCCTGCCTCGAACATCGCTCGGCCGACGGCCAACGCGTCTGCTGGACCTGCGACACCCACACCGACGCGCCGGTGTATCGGCTGCGGACGGCAGCGCCGCACCAACCCGGTCACGCCCGCAGGACGCCCTCCCTTCATGCGCGTACAACCGGAAGCTCACCCGACCACGGACTCCGTTCGATCCGCTCGTTCCAAGAGCGGTTCAAATACGGCTTCGTAGGTCACGGTCGACAAGCGACACCCCGTGACCCGCCTCAACCCGGCAGAGCGTCCTCGAGCTGCATCAGCTCCTCCTTGCTCAGCTCGAGGTCCGTGGCCCTGGCCGAGTCGGTGATGGAGGCCGGGCGGCTGGCTCCCGGAACCGGGATCACCGCCGGGGAGCGGGCGAGCAGCCATGCCAGGGCGACCTGCTGCGGGCTGACGCCACGGTCGACCGCAATGCGATGGAAGGCGGTGCCGCCCGAGGTGGGGCCGGACAGGCCGTCGAGGGAGCTGCGGGAGATGCCGCCCAGCGGGCTCCAGGGCAGAAAGGCCAGACCCAGCTGTGTACTCAGCTGCAGCTCCGCCTCGCTGTCGCGCACGGCCGGCGAGTACTGGTTCTGCACGGAGGAGAGTCCGTCGCCGAGGATGCCGTGTGCTTCGCGGATCTGAGTGGTGGTGACGTTCGAGATGCCGACGGCGCGGATCGTACCGGCGTCGAGCAGTTCGCGCAGCGCGCCGACGGACTCCGCCCAGGGCACGGCGGGGTCCGGCTTGTGCAGCTGGTACAGGCCGATCGCGTCGACGGCCAGACGTTTGGCGGAGGCCTTGGCAGCTTGCTTGAGGTGTTCCGGGGTGGCGGTGACGGTCCAGCTCCCGTCGCCGGGGCGGCCGCGACCGCCCTTAGTGGCGACCAGGATGCCGGAGGTGTCGCCGCCGTAGCCGGCCAGGGCACGGGCGATCAGCAGCTCGTTGTGGCCGACCTCGTCGGCGTGCCAGTGGTAGCAGTCGGCGGTGTCGATCAGCGTGACACCCGCGTCGAGGGCGGCGTGGATGGTGGCAATGGCCCGAGTCTCGTCCGGACGGTGCTCGATGGACAGCGGCATGGCGCCCAGGCCGACGGCACTGACGGTGGTCTCTGCGATGGTGCGGTACTGCATGATGGCCCTGCTCCTCAGGCGGTTGGTGACGGTTCGGTGGTGGGGGCTTCGGCGGCGGCGCCGGGTAGCCGGTCGGCGGTACGGAAGAAGGAAGAACCCAGCTCTTCGGCGCGGACGTTGCTCATCGCGTAGTGGCGGTCGACGGCAAACGGCGAAGCCTCCTCGCCCGCCGGGAGGCCCGGTCGGGCTCCCGTCCGGCCTGCGTGGCGGTGATCGCGGCAAGGTCGTGCACGTCGAGCGGGCTGCTGGAACCGGCGTCGAGCGCACCGGTGTTCGGCTGTGGTCACCCACAGCCTCGGATCCCCCAGCGCTTCGCAGTGGATGAACACCACGGACAGAGCCTTCGCGTGCCCAGAGATCTCCTCGCCCCGGGTGATGCGCTCGGCGCAGTACGCGAACCGGCCGGTGAACTCCTGCTCACCGCCGCCGAGTACGTGCGCGCTACCCACCGAGGGACTCGAAGCCGTCGGCGCGGGCGAAGACGGTCTTTGCCTGACGCTTGTCCTCGGGGCAGTGCGCCTCCAGGTATGCATCGTCTCGCCAGGGAAGGTTCATGACCACCAGCCAGGTGGCCGGGTCCACGATCGCCTCCGGTACCGGTGCGCTCGGTGGGACAGCCCGCGGTGCGGCGGTCGCCGGGTCGTGGCCCTCGATCGTGGACGTCATGACGTGGCACCGGGTCCGGCCGGCGACGGCGACGACAGCGGCCTGCGCGGGGGCGCAGCGGACCTGATCGACCGCCACGTCGAAGGTGCGGGAGCCGAGCGCGGCCGTCAAAAAGGCCTCGTCATTGCGGTCCACGACGAGGTGTTCGACACCGGCGAGCGCCTGGGTGGAGCCGCAGTTGGCCACGGTGACCTGCTGGCCCGCCGCCTGCAAGCCCTCCAGCAGGAACTTTCCCAAGTACCGGCTCCCTCCGATGACGCAGACCCTTTGCATGCCCTCATCCTGGACACGTACTGTCATCAGCAGAAGTGCTCACTTACTGAAAAGGGCTTAAGGCAAACTGTTGATCGATGTGCAGCGGCTCCGCGTCCTGCGAGCGGTGGCGGAGCACGGCAGCTTCAACCGAGCCGCCACTGCCCTGCACCTGACCCCCTCAGCCATCTCCCAGCACGTGGCCGCCCTGGAACGCAGCCTCGGTGCCCAGGTCGTCGCCCGCAGCACCCGCGGCGTCACCCTCACCCAGGCCGGTCGGATCATGGTCGGCGCCGCCGAATCGGTCGCCGCCGAACTCGAACACGCCAAACGGCGGGTCGACCAGCTCAGCACGGGTCGGGTACGGCTCACCATCGCCACCTTCACCAGCGGCGGTCGGCTCCTGCTGCCCGGCGCCCTCGCCCGGCTCATGGCAGCCCATTCCCGCACTGTGCTCCACGTCAGGGAGGGCGAGCCCGAGGACACCCTGCCGCTCGTCCGCCAGGGCGCCGTAGATGTCGCGCTCGCCTATCACTTCGACGGTCCACTGCCGGTTGGGCCGGGCCCCAGCTCCGGCATGGAGTGGATCCCACTCCTGGAAGACCCCCTGCACGTCGTTCTGCCGGAGACGCGTCGGCTCGTCGGCAGCGACGTGCTCGACCTCGCCGAGCTGGCGGCCGAACCCTGGGTGCTCGGCTGCCTGAAGACCGAGGCATACCTGCGCCGCTACGCCGAACGCGCCGGCTTCGCTCCGGAAGTGCGCGGCACCACCACCGACTACTTCTTCGCCCGCTCGCTTGTTGCCGCGGGCATGGGAATCTCTCTGATCCCTTCCATTGCGCTCGCCCCCGAGATCCCTGGCCTTCGCACCGTCCCGATCAAGCTGCCGCGGCCGATCCGGCACATCGGTGCCGTCACGATCAGCCGCAGCGACCGGCCTCATGTCACGACGCTCGTCCGTGCCCTTCGTGAACAGGCTCTGCAGCAGGGCCAGTAGGGCTCTGTCAGATGGTGACGTAAAGCTGCCACGGGGTGGGTTGTCGGCAGGTGGGGAAGGTTCCGGGGTGGGCGTCGGGCAGGCCGAATCCGTTCTTCTCGCCGACTCGCGATGAGCTGGAGTGGGTGGCCGGGGCGACGGACGGCGATGAGCATCTGCCGGCGCTGCTGCTGATGCTGAAGTCGTACCAGCGCGTGGGGTGTTTCCCGGCATGGGAGAACGTGCCGGAGCAGGTGGTGGAGTTCGTCCGGCGGCAGGTGGAACTGCCGGAGGGCACGCTGCCGCTGTACCGGACGGCCAAGCAGACCTCCGACCCCCGAGGGCCATGGCCAGGCAGCGTGAGCCCGGCGCAATGGGCACCGCGACGCTGTCCCCCGGTCGGTCGGTGATGCGATGACGGGTCGGCCCCGCGTGCCGGGCCCGCGGTCAGACCGCCGGCAACGCGCCTGCGTGCGCAGCGGCCAGTGCAACATGCACTGCCCGGTCTGCGGTCGCCTCGTCGACCGGCTCGCAAGTGAACACGAGCCGGAAGTAGATGGGCGCGGCGAGGGCCTTGAGGAGTTCGGCCGGGTCGGTGTCCGCAGGTAGTTCGCCGCGCTCAACGGCTCGGGTGACAACGGGTTCCGCCCGCCGGAACCGGTCGTCGAACAGCGCATGCTTGACTTCGGCGAACCGAGGGAGGCGTACGGCGTCCGAGAGGACGGTCGTCAGCAGAGCTCGGCCTGTCTGCGTGGTCATGGTGGCAACGAGGGAGCGGGCCAGCGCGCTCAGGTCACTCTCCACCGCCCCGGTGTCGGGGATCGGGATGTCCATCGCGAAGTGGCTGGCCAGCGCGTGGGCGACAAGGCCGTCAGAGTCTTTCCAGTGTCGGTAGATCGTCGTCTTGTGTACGCCGGCCCGTTGTGCCACGCCTTCGACGGTCAGGGCTGCGTACCCGCTCTCCGTGAGCTCGGTGATGGTCGCCGCCAGCACGGCGGCGCGCATCTTGTCGCCTCGCCCGACAACGGGGGCACGCCTTGAGGGCGACCCAGCAGATTCCATTGCAACTCCCAGTTGCGTTGATGGCTGACCATGCGACAGGATCAGACTATCGCAACTTTGAGTTGCAATGCGGCTGTGCTCCTTCGAGGCCGCAGACACCCCTGACCCGCGAATCGAGCTCCCCATGACCCAGGACTCCCGGGCCACCGCCCGAGCCTTACTGCGCGATCCCGGCAACACAGCCGCGTGCGACGACCATCGCTCCGCGAACTCGGCGCCGCAAACGATTCCGTGCATGAACTGGACACCGGACTCCATCCCTGACCAGTCGGGGCGACTGGCTGTTGTCACCGGCGCGAACAGCGGCATCGGGTATGTCACCGCTCGTGAACTCGCCCGCCGCGGCGCCCATGTCATCCTGGCCTGCCGCAGCCGCGAGCGTGGGACGGACGCAGTGGAACGGCTGCGAACCGAAGCCCCCGGCTCTCACGCCGAGCTACGCATACTCGACCTCTCCGAAGTGAAATCCGTCCGCAGTTTCGCTGAGGACTGGAGCCACGACCGGCTTGATCTCCTGGTCAACAACGCCGGCGTCGCCATGGTGCCGTTCTCCCGCACCGCCGACGGCTTCGAGTCCCAATTCGGCATCAACCACCTCGGCACGTTCGCGCTCACCGGCCTCCTCATGCCGCACCTGCTGGCCGCCGGCGACCCACGCGTGGTCACGGTCAGCAGCGAGGGCCAGCGATTCGCCCGATTCGACATGGCCAACCTCAATGCCGAACGCCGCTATCGAGCGGCGTTTGCCTACGTGCAGTCCAAGCGGGCCAATCTCTACTTCGCCATGGAACTGCAACGAAGGGCCGACACCGCCGGGTCGAGGCTACGCAGCATGGCTGTCGCCCCCGGACTCACGCGCTCCAACGTGCTCACCGGCGGCGCCAACAGCAACCGGGGTCGCATGTACGGGCTCTTCACGCGCCTGCTCCTGCGCATCGCTTTCCGCCCCACACCAGACGGCGCCAAGACCTCCCTGTACGCCTCAACCGTCCCCGATCTGCCCGGGGGGAGCTACGTCGTACCCGATGGGCCGTTCCAACTCCGCGGCGAGCCCGTCCTTCGCAGCCGGGAACGGGCTATCCAGGATTCCGCTACAGCCCACGAGCTGTGGGTGCTCTCCGAACAGCTCACCGGCGTGCACTACTCATTGCCCGCAGAACCGCCTTCTCGGAAATGAGCAGCTCCGAGAGAGCGAACACTACCGGCCGGCGACCGTCCTGCTCAGCACACAGCAGATACGCCCCACCCGTGGACTCTCCGGCGTCCGGCGCCAGCAGCGCACCCGAGGCAAGCCTCAAGCCATCGCCATGGCGCGTGCACCCGATGTCGAAGCCGAACGATGCCCGCAGCAGCAGGTCGATCTCCGGAGTGTTCCGGATCAGGCCGAGCAGATGATCACTTGAGGCCATGGCAGGGACGACAGCGAGTGCCACCGGCACGAAGGGCCCAGGGCCAACAGCACCCTCGGGCCCGGCGTGGCGCGACTGTCATGGATCGCGCCCGCCCGGTCGACGCCCACCGCGACCACTCGCGCCGGCGCCGGGCGGAAGAGCCCGGCATGCCGGCCAAGCGCGTGCTCGAGGAGATCCGCGACCTCTCACACACGGGCAGCCTCAACCCGCTCCACCAGTACGTCGGCCAGGGCCGCCTGGAAGGCGACCGAATCATGCGCTCACCGCGCCGCGTCGCCACCTGGACCGCCACACGCCCCGAGAACCTGCCGGACAAGACCCGTGCCCCAGCTCGGTGAACTCCTCGCCGCCTGCCTCCCGATGACCGCACCGGCCCCACTCGGCTGCGACTTCGCCCAACTCGTGGCCGAGCGCTGCGCATAACCTCCCGCGCCGTCACCACCGAAAGTGCGACAGAGCCGTTCATTTCACAGATCCGGTTCCGGCGCGCCGGGCACGGCCGAGGAATCCGAGCTTCCCGTTGCGGGCATTCATGATTCCAGTGTGATCCACATCACAGGGTGTGATCGACTGGGTCTGTGCAATGATTCACCGGTGCCGGAAAAGAACCGGCTGCGTCACGATGAAATCGCAATAACTTATCCCTGGCTCGGCAAGTCGTAACACTGGAGACGACGCATGCCCACGATGGTGGTTATTGGATATCGGGATGATCTTGACGAGGCACTACGGCGTCGGGGTGTGGATCCCTTCTACATCGTTCCGACTCCGGTCGTCTCGTCGGAGAAGGTGAAATTTCGCTGCGTCGCCGACATGGAGAACGTCCAGGAAGTTCTCCGCTCGGCGCTCTCCGCTCAGGCGGGCGATCCGGCAGGTGTACTCAGCGTCCATGAGATGGGTGTATTCCCGGCGGCCTGCCTGCGTGGGCAATTAAACCTTCCGGGGAATGCGGATTCACGTAAGGTCCTCAACTTCCGGGACAAGTACCTCCAGAAGAGCCTGTTGCCGCCAAAGGTGCGGCACGCGCGGTGCCGGTATCTGCCCGTGGGCACGCCCTACGAGGAGCCGGCGGCCGAGCTGGGCACCCCCTTCGTCGTCAAGCCGGCCACCGGGGCGGGTGCCCTACGCACCAGTGTCGTCCGCTCGCCCGAGGAGTACGCCCGCGCACTGGAGCCGTTCTCCGGGCGCTCGGACGTCGAGGTCGTAGCCGAGTCGTTCGTCGACGCGCCCGAGGTCTACCTCGACGGCGTCTGGCAGCACGGCACACTCCAGTGGTCGTCTCTGAGCAGCAATCACATCTCCCCGCTCAGCGCGGTGCAGGGCGGCGTCCTGGCCGCGCACGTGCTCGACCGACAACGATGTCCGGACCTCTTCGAACAGGCGGAGGCCATGGCCCGCCAGGTGCTCGCCACTCTGGAGGCACCCGACTGCGTCTTCCATATGGAGGCGTTCCATGAGCCCGACGGGCTGACGTTCGGCGAATGCGCCGTCCGGCTGCCGGGAGCCCTGTCACCCCGGGTCAATCGACTGACCTACGGCGTCGACCTCCTGGACATCGAGATCGCCCTCGCCCTCGGGGAGTCGCCCGAGCCGCCGTACGGCCACCGGACACCGGACCGATTCCACGGATATCTGCTCCTGCGTCACCCGCGCGACGGCACACTGACGCAGCAGGACTTCGAGCGTGCCTTCTCCTTCGACGAGCTGCACTACCCCTCCGCTCCCGACGCGCCGGTCGGCCCTTACGGCCGCGTCGGTCACGCCGTCGTGTCCGACGCGGACGAATCGAGGCTCGGGCGCACGATCGACGAGATCGCACGCTTCAACGAGACAGGCGGTGCCTGCGGCGGCTCGCCGCTCGCATGACGGTGGCACGGGCCCGGTCCGACCCCGGGCACGGCGCATCGTACACCGGTGTCCCAAGGGTCATTGGCCGCTGCAAGTACATGGCATCGCACCCCTGATGCGCTCGGTGAACATCTCCCGGCACGCAGCAAAAGAAATTCACGAAGCGAGTAATTGCAAAACCCTCATGATGGCCCATACTGCACGATCGGCAGCCATGTAGCCGTGTAATGAAGCATCGGATGCCAGAGGGATGGATCCCGCACTCATCGCGACGCAACACGACATTAATTCATCATTTCGGCAGTGGTGACTCTGGAGACGACGCATGCCCACGACGGTCGTTGTCGAATACCGGGAAGGTCTCGATCAGGCCCTGCGGTGCCGAGGCCTGGAACCCTTTTACATCACGCCCGCACCCCTGCACTTACAGGACAGGAAGGACAATCGCTGCGTCGCGGACATGGACAACGCGCAGGAAGTCTTACGGACGGCGCTCCCCGCCGGTCTCCGCGACCTGGCCGGCGTCATCAGCGTCCGTGATTTCGGAGTCCTCACGGCGGCCCATGTGCACCGGCAGTTGAATCTTCCCGGAAATTCCGAATCCCAGAGAGTTCTCCTTTTCCGGGACAAGTACCTGCAGAAGAGCCGGATCCCGCCGGACGTCCGGCGCGCGCGGGCCCGTCATGTCTCCGGGGCACGCCCTACGCGGAACTCCCCGAGGAACTGGGGACACCGTTCGTCGTCGAACGGGCCATCGGCGCGGGCTCGCTGCGCACCGAGGTCGTCCGCCCCCGCCGAGGAGCACCATCGCGCGCTGAAGCCGTTGCCCGGAGGGTCGGACGTCGACGCGGTCGCCAAGTCGTTCGTCGACGCCCCCGAGATCTACATGGACGGCATCCGGCAGGACGGCGGCATGCACTGGCGTTCCCTGACCCGCTGTCACGGTTCGCCGCTGAGCACCGTGCACGGTCCGGTCCTCGCGGCCCCTACGGTCGCGTCGACGAGGCGATCGTCTTCGAAGGCCCGGACGAGCGGCGGCTGAGCCGCACGATCGCAGAGATCGCCCGGTCCAACGAGACCGGCGGGGCGTAGGGCCCCGGCGTGGACAGACCCACATCCCGGCGCCGCAGCGACTCCCACCGGCACATGGCCCGCACGCGGACCGCCGCCCGCCGAACCCGGCCGCGACCGTGTGCCACGCACCGCCCGCGGCGGGCACCGTCCCACCCCGGACTCACCGGGCCTCACCGCTCGCGGACACCACCCACTCCTCCGCCAGTACGTGCGCGCCGATCCACCCAGTTCAGTCCCACCTCGATCGGGGGTCTTCACTGCCATGTCGGACATACGTCACGCCACAAGCGTCACGACGCTTCCGCATCTCCTCGAACGCGCCGCCCAGGACACCACGCGCGGCGTCACCTTCGTGGACGGTCCGTTCGTCTCCTACGCCGACCTGCGCGAAGGCGCCCTGAGAATCGCCCAGGGCCTGCGCAGCAGGGGTACCGCTCCGGGGGACCGCGTCCTGGTCGCGGCCGGCGATCCCGAGAGCTTCCTCCGTGCCTTCTGGGGTTGCCTGCACGCGGGCGCCGTGCCCTGCCCGATCGCCCCGCCCGCCGATCCCTCCCGCCTGCGCCCGCAGCTGGAGCACCTGCGCGGCCTCCTCGGCGACCCGCTGGTCGTCGTGCCGAAGGCACACGACGATCTGCCCGACGTCGGTATGACCACGGTGACGGTGGAGGAGCTTGACGCCGCCCCGACCGAGCCCGAGCGCATCCACGCGGCCGCCCCGGACGACCTCGCCCTGCTGATGCTCACCTCCGGGTCGACCGGATCGAGCAAGGCGGTCCGGCTCACCCACGCGAACCTTCTCGCGGCGCAGGCCGGGAAGTCGGGGGCGCTGGACCTGGGGCCAACCGACACCATGATGAACTGGATCTCCGCCGACCACATCGCGGCCATCGAGGCGCACCTGCTGCCGATGCGCAACGGCGCGGACCAGGTCATCGCCACCCCGGCCACCGTGCTGGCCGAACCGGTCGCGCTGCTACGGCTCCTGACGTCCCATCAGGTGCGGGTGACGTTCACCCCCAACTTCCTGTTCGGTCAGATCAACCAGGCCCTCGCACGGACGGCCGGGACCGTGTCCGGCATCGATCTCTCGCGGATCCGGTACATCGTCTCCGGCGGCGAGGCGACCGTGACCGCCACCGTGCGGTCGTTCCTGGACGCCCTGGCCCCCTACGGACTGCGCCCCGACGTGGTGGTGCCCGCGTTCGGGATGACCGAGACCTGCGCGGGCAGTGTGTTCAACCGCGAGTTCACCGACCGTGACCTCGGCGAGGAGTTCCCGCCGCTCGGCCACCCGGTCGAGGGGCTGCGCATCCGTATCGCCGACGGGACCGGCACCGTTCTCTCCTCGAGCGACCGTCCCGCCTCGGCGGTGTCCGGCGAGGTGCAGCTACGCGGAACCATGGTGACCGGCGGGTATTTCGGCAACCCCGCTGCCACCGCCGAGGCATTCACCGACGACGGCTGGTTCCGCACCGGCGACCTGGGCAGGATCGACGCCGACGGGCGGCTGACCCTCATCGGCCGCACCAAGGACTCCATCATCGTCAACGGGGTCAACTATTACAGCCACGACCTCGAAGCGGTCCTCGACGAACTCGACGGCGTCCGACGCGGGCAGGTCACCGCCTTCCCGATCCGGCCCGAGGGCGCCGACTCCGAACAGCTCGCCGTCGCCTTCGTGCCGGCCGACGCCTCAGCGGACGAGACGACCCTCTACCGCACGCTCGTCGCGGTACGCAGCTCCACGGTGATGCACTGGGGATTCCGTCCTCAGCTGATCCTGCCCGTCGCCGAGACGCAGATCCCGCGCGGCAACCTCGGCAAGGTCCAGCGGTCCCGGCTGCGCACGGCCGTCGAGTCCGGGGCGCTGGACTCGGCGGCCCGGCGCGCCCAGGAGGTGACCGGCCGCTTCCTCGGCGGCCACGTGGAGCCGGCGGACGAGGAGGAGACCATCCTGGCCCAGGTGTTCGCCGAGGTGCTGAACGTCGAGCGGGTCCCCGTCACCGCGAGCTTCTTCGACCTGGGCGGCACCTCGCTCGACGTCCTGCGGCTCAAACTCGGCGTCCAGAACGCTTTCGGCCTCGACGACCTCCCCATGGCGACGCTCCTGCAGGCCCCGAGCGTGCGGGCGCTGACCGCCCGCCTGGCCTCGGCGTCCGGCGCGGGCGGCGACGCCGCCTACGACCCGCTGGTGCCGCTCCAGGTCACCGGCGAGGGGACCCCGCTGTTCTGCGTCCACCCGGGCCTCGGCGAGGTACTGGTCTTCGTCAACCTCGCCAAGTACTTCTCCGGGGAGCGTCCGTTCCACGCGCTGCGGGCGCGAGGCTTCGGGCAGGAGGAGTCGCACTTCACCTCCTTCGACGAGATGGTCGGGGCTTATGTCGCGGCGATCCGCCGGACCCGCCCGAGCGGCCCGTACGCCGTGGCGGGCTACTCCTACGGCGGAGCCGTGGCGTTCGAGATCGCCAAGCGTCTGGAGGCCGACGGCGAGAGGGTCGACTTCGTCGGCATCTTCAACCTTCCCCCGCGCATCTCCGGCCGAATGAACGAGATCACCTTCACCGACGGCGCCATCAACCTGGCGCTGTTCCTCGAACTCATCAACCCCACCGACATCCACGAACTGACCACCGCCCTACGTGTGTTGCCCGAGGCGGACCAGCTCGCCCACCTCGTCGCGTGCGCCCCGCCCGGACGGCTGGCCGAACTCGACCTGAACGTCGAACGGTTCGGCGCCTGGGTGCACCTGGCGCAGAGCATGGTGCACCTGGGACGCGACTACGAGCCGTCCGGCACGGTCGAACGGGTGCGGGTCTTCTATTGCACCCCGCTCAAGGGCACCAAGCAGGAGTGGCTGGACGGCCAGCTGCGCGACTGGGACGAGTTCACCCGCGAGACGAACAACTACATCGAGGTGGACGGAGAGCACTACACGCTGATGAGCCCCCAGCACGTCCAGAGCTTCCAGGCGACCCTGCGCAGGGAACTGACCCGCGCGCTGGACCGATGACCCGCCGGGCCACCTCCGACACGACCAGGAGCGACTGACCATGCAAGGCAAGAAGATTCTCGTCACCGGCGCCACCGGACAGGTCGCGCGACCCGTGGCCGAGGCGCTCGCCGCCGACAACGAGGTGTGGTGCCTCGGCCGGTTCGGCGACGCCGAGGCCCGCAAGGCGCTGGAGACCGCCGGTGCCCGTACCGTCCTCTGGGACATGGCCCGCGACGAACTCGTCGGCCTGCCGAAGGACTTCACCCATGTGCTGCACTCGGCCGTCCACCGGGGCGACGGCCATGACTTCGAGGACACCGCCCGTGTCAACGCGGTGAGCACCGCGCGCCTGATGACGCACTGCGCCGATGCCGAGGCGTTCCTCTATGTGTCCTCCGGAGTCGTCTACAACCGGGCGGACGCGACCCACCGCTACCGGGAGAGCGACCCGCTCGGCGGCGCAGCCCCGTGGCTCCCCACGTACCCCGTCGCCAAGATCACGGCCGAGGGCGTGGCCCGCGGCCTCGCCGAGAGTCTGCGACTGCCGACGGTCATCGCCCGGCTGAACATCGCCTACGGCCCGTACGGGCACGGCGGCGTGCCGATGATCCTCTTCGAGCAGCTGCGGAGCGGCCGGGCCTGCGCGGTACCGCGCGAGGGCCAGAACTACTGCAACCTGCTCCACACCGATGACGTCGTCCGTCAGGTGCCGCTGCTGTGGGCGGCCGCCCGCACGCCTGCTCAGGTGGTGAACTGGGGCGGAGACGAAGAGGTCGGCATGACCGACCTGATCGGGTACATGTCCGCTCTCACCGGCGTTCCGGCCCGGCTCGACCGCGAGTCGCCCAGCCGCGAGACGGCGATCTTCGACCACCGCGTCCGCCGCGGCCTCATCGGCGACTGCACCGTCGACTGGCGGCCGGGCATCGCTCGCACGCTGGCCGAGATGTTCGTGGAGTACCGCGACCGTATCGAGGCGCACCTCGCCACCGACGAGGGCGTGACGTCCGGCTCCGCCGAGGGAGTGGAGGGCGGCGATGCGTAGGGAATCGGATGTCATCGAGTTGCAACGCGTCCTGTGCGCCGCGCTGGGGTCCGGCCGGCCGGTCGGCGCGCCGCGCCGACTCGGTCTGCACCACGAGCGGTTCACAGGGGCCGACGCGTCCGACCCGCAGCGCCCCGCCTTGATCGGAGGAATCCCCCACGGCCCGAGCAGTCCCGCTCCCATCCTGCCGGCGGTGAACGAACTCATCGGCACAGCGAAGGAGTTGGGCGTCGAACAGATTCTCGTGCCCTACGTGCGCCGCACCGACGACACCGGGCCGCTGCGCGCGGCCGGGTTCGTCGCCGCCGCCGCGGGAAGCGAGGGGCTCGTACGGCTGCCCGGCGAGGTGGCCGACGTGCTGCGCAGCCGGGTCGGCGAGCAGCGGCTCGGCGAACTGCGCGCCCGCCACGACGAGTACCGGGAGCTGAGCTGGGAGCTGATCCGGCTCTGCGACCTGCCTCGGCAGCCCGCGGCGCGCGAGGCGTTCGCCGCCCTCCATCAGCAAGGGGGCGGGCGCGGCGCGCTCTGGGGCGCCGAGGCGCTCGACGCCCTGGCCCAGGGGGCCCTGGCGGACCGCGCCGACCTGCTCGTGCGCCGCCGCGGCTTCGACGTCGTACAGGCCGGGCTCCTTGTCCGCTCGCACAACGGGCGCGGGATCTACAGCCTCGCCCAGGCCCTGGCCCCGGACACTCCGGCCGCACGGCAGGCCCTGTACGAGGCATCCCTGTACGAGCTGTATCTGCACGCCCGACGCACCGGCCTGGAGTGGGTCCACCTGGGGCCCGGCGACGCCGAGCGGGCGCGGTCCCTGGGTGCCGACCAGTTCGTCCCCCTCGACCACTGGCTGCTAGCCCCCGGCGTGGGCGCCGAGCCTGAGAAACCTGCGGAAGTCGAAGTGTCGGCCTTCGCCACCGAACCGGTCGCCGCGGTGCCCGTCCCGGGTCCGGCACGCTTCCGCGGCCGGCCCAAGTTCGACCTGCTCGACCTCTCCGGCAACACCAACCCGTTCCTCGGGGCGGACGGGCGGTATCCCGAACTCGACACGGCCGAGTTGGCCCGTACGTATCTGACGACCGTCGGACGGCTGCCCGGACACGGGGGCCTCGGTGAACTGGGCGCCGAGTACGCCCTGTTCACCAGCGGGGCCGTCGACGCCGTCATGCTGCTCCTCACCGCGCTGACCTCACCGGGCGAGGCGGTCTGTGTCACCCCTCCGACCTTCGAGCTGTACGCGCACTTCGCCCGCGTGCTGCGGCTGCCCGTGGTCGAGGCGCCGCTGCTCGGCGACGACCTGGCGCGGCTGGACGTCGAACGGATCCTGGCGGCCGACCCGCGCGTGACGTTCCTGTGCGACCCCAACAATCCGGTCGGCACCAGGCTCGACCCGGAGCAGGTGCTCGAACTGGTCACCCGCAGCCGGGGCCTGGTCGTGATCGACGAGGCGTACGTGGAGTTCAGCGCGGGGGCCTCGTACGCCCCGCTCATCGCCCGGCACGACAACCTCATCGTGCTCAGGACGCTCTCCAAGGCGTGGGGACTGGCCGGGGCCCGCTGCGGTGTCGCTCTGGCACAACCGGGGCTCGTCGACGCCCTGCGCCGGGTACAGGTGCCCTTCGGGTTCACCAACGCCTCGCAGTGGGCGGTACGCGACCGGCTCACCAACTCCGCGCGGGTGCTGGACAGCGTCCGGCGCATCCTGTCGGAGCGGGACCGGATGGCCGGTGCGCTCGCCCAGCACCCGGCCGTGGAGCGGGTGTTCCCCTCCGAGGCCAACTTCCTCCTGGTCCGCACGCACGAGCACGAACGCGTCATGGAGCAGCTGCGCGGCGCCGGGATCATGGTTGCCGACACCGCCCGGCTGGTCCCCGACACCTGCCGTGTCTCCGTCGCCGACGAGCGGTCCGGCGACACCCTGCTCGACGCCTTGTCCCGTGTGCGGTGAACCGCCGGCCGACCGTCGCGCCACCAGCACCCCGAGACCGAAAGGACCGGACCGTGGGTAACCGCCCCCAGACCGACCCCCCGGTGCACGACCGCCGGCTGACCAGCGAGGTCGTCGCCGAGAACTACGACCGCTGGAGCCCTCCTCTGCACGCGGACTTCGCCGCCAACGAGCACAACGGCCGCGTCGGCGGCACCCTGCTGGTCGACACCGAGAGCCTGCGCGTCTGGGAGACGCGCCTCGAACCGGGCGAGCGCCTCCCCGTCCACCGTCATGTCCTCGACTACCACTGGATCGCCCTCACCGACGGTCGCGCCCGCCAGCACATGAGCGACGGCACCAGCCGGGAGATCTCCTATGCGCGCGGGCAGACGAGGTACTTCACCGTCGCCGACGGCGGACATCACCTGCACGACCTGAAGAACATCGGCGACGAGGTGCTGGCCTTCCTGACCATCGAGTCCAAGGACGGCCCGAACGAGCCGATCGACCTTCCGCTGGGCCCGTGACGCCGGCCGCGGGGCCGTGTCGCAACCATCGTCGCCAGGGAGGCTGAACCACCGTGATCGTGCTCGGATACAACGGATTCACCAGGGGCGCCGAGATCTTCGGGCGCCTGTTCGGGGCGACCGGCGTCGCCCGCAACCTGCTCGTGGGCCACGACGCGTCGGCGGCGCTCGTGGTCGACGGCGAACTGATCGCCGCCGTCGAGGAGGAACGGCTCAGTCGCGTCAAGAAGAGCTCCGACTTCCCCGCCCGAGCGATCCAGTGGTGCCTGGACTTCGCCGGCATCCCCCTCGACCAGGTGGACGTGGTCGCCTTCCCTTGGCGTTTCTCGCCCGAGGTGGCCGACGAGATGATCGCCCAGGTCGCCAAGGGCGATCGGCCGCCCGCCGAGAAGTTCGACATCCTGAGGCGCGCCGGCGAGCTCTACACCGACATGGTCAGCCGTGAGGCGATCCACGACGACTTCGTCCAGCGCACCGGCCATGACCTCGACCCCAACAAGCTGGTCCTGGTACCCCATCATCTGGCCCATCTGACGTGCGGCGCCCATCTGGCCGGGGGCGGGGACGCGGCATTCCTGGTGAGCGACGGACGGGCCGAGACCCTGTCCTCGGTGATGGGCGAAGTGCGCGACGGCGTGGTGCGCGTCTTCGACGACAGCACCATCCCGATGACCAGTTCGCTCGGCGTGGCCTACGGACGGATCACCCGCTACCTCGGGTTCGTGCCCAACAACGACGAATACAAGGTGATGGGCCTGGCCGCCTACGGTGCGTCGCCGCGTCGCAACCCCTTGCTGGAGCGCTGCGTACGGCTTCATGAGAACGGCACGTACACCATCTCCATCCCCATGGACGTGACGGCGTACTACGCGCTGTTCGACGACCTGTTCGACGGAGACAGCGAGAAGCGCGAGGAGTTCGACTTCCGGGTGAAGGTCGCCGCCATGGCCCAGCACATGGTGGAGGCCGTCACCGCGCACCAAGTGCGGGCGCTGACGGCCTCCTCCGGTCTGGACACCCTCCTCTTCGAGGGCGGTCTCGCATTGAACTGCGTGGCCAATACCAAGATGTTGGAACGCTCGTCGTTCACCGGCATGGAGGTCAGTTTCGGCGCGAGCGACCCGGGGGTCGCCATCGGCGCGGCCGTGTACACGGCCGGGCTCAGAAACCGCCCCGCCGACGCCGCCACCACGCCCTACCTCGGGCCCTCCTACGACGAGCCGCACATCCTGGGGGCACTGGAGGAGTACGCCGACCGCGTCGAGTGGCAGGAGGAGGCCGACATCGAGGCGGTCACCGAGCGCACGGCGGGGCTGCTGTCCGAGAAGAACGTCGTGGCCTGGTTCCAGGGGCGCACCGAGTACGGGCCACGTGCTCTGGGCAACCGCAGCATCCTTGCCAACCCGGCCTTCCCCGAGATCAAGGACATCATCAACGTCCGGGTCAAGCACCGTGAGCCCTTCCGCCCCTTCGCCCCGGTCGTCCTCGAGTCCGAAGCGCCCAGGGTGTTCGACCTGGGCAAGAAGACCTCGTCGCCGTACATGACGTTCGTCTTCCCGGTCCGCGAGGAGTACCGCGAGCGGATACCCGGAGCCTGCCACGTCGACGGCACCGCGCGCGTGCAGACGGTCGACGACCGCCAGAACCCGGTCCTGGCACGCCTTCTGCGCGCTTTCACAGACCGGACCGGCGTGCCCTGCCTCCTCAACACGTCCTTCAACGTGGCCGGTGAGCCCATCGTCTGCTCGCCGCGCGACGCTCTGGAGTGCCTCCTCGCCACGGAGATCGACCATCTGGTCATCGACCGCTTCGTGATCACCAAGAAGTCCGGCTGACCCCGGCGCCCCCGTTCCCGCGGCGAGCCGGGCGGATGCGAGGCCCACGGCGGCCGACACACCCACCGTCCGGCCCCGCCCCGCTCGCCGCAGGCCCGGAACCACTGGCCCGTCACAGCCTCCGTCCGTCCATCCGGGTCGCCCGCACGGTCCCGTCGCCTCGGCAGACATGAGCGCGTCGGCGAACGTCCCGACCAGGACCTCGCCGGCCGGAGGCGCCCGCAGCAGGGTGGAGAACCGGGTCACCGACCCAGCCACCGCGCGGACCGAAGCGCCACCGGGACGTGGAGATTCCTCCAGAACCGTCACTCGGGAACAAGGCCAAGGCGCCGGCATGGCTGAACGGGCGTACCGTGCGTCCTACCGCGAGGTTCCCCGAGCAGGGCTGATGCGGGTCGACAGAACCCCGGTCGGGCCGCCTACGGAGCGGCCGGTCGCACCTGCTCGGCGGTCTCCTGCGGGTCCACCATGCGCATGACCTCGCCGGGTCCGCGCGAGGTGTGTTCCTCGACGGTGTGGAAGCGCACCTCGTGGCCGTCGGGGTCATGCAGCATCGGCAGCACCCATCCGCGCGGGCCGCGCCAGACGCCGCCGTGCGGCTGACCAAGGGCTTCCAGGCGGGCGGCGAGCGTCTCGATCGCGGCGCTGTCGGGCACCCCGATCGCGAAGTAGTCGAAGCCGGCGGCGGCCTCGGCCCGGCTCGGGTCGAGCCGCAGCGCCAGGTCCGGTCCGCCGGCCGGATGGCTCAGCGCGACTCCGGTCAACACACCCTGTTCGACGAACTCGGCTGCCCGCCGGTAGCCGAGTACGCGCCCGTACCACGCCTCGGAGCGCGCGAGATCGCGTACCGGCAGCTTCAGGTGGTGGACGCCGGCGAGGATCGGGATGTCAGCTTCCACGTTCATGGCTCACCTCGGGGCGGGTCGGCTCGGTACGCAGGAGTCGAGGTCGATCGTGACCAGCTTGCCCTCCTCGTCCAGTGTTCCGCACCCGCAGCAGTGTGTTCACCTCTGTCAGCGGGCTCTCCAGCCCAGGCGCCCCGGGGCCGGTCTTCAACTCGGTGAAGACCGGCCGGCCGCCGCCCACCGCTCCGTCGCCGCTCGGCTTCCGGCCGCTCTCGCCGCCGGGTGGCATGCAGGCGCTGCGGTCCATGGGGCCGTCGGGAGTCAGTCCTCGGCCCGCTGGGTGACCGGTGCGTCGGTGCGGTCGCCGGGGAATTCGTACCAGCGGCGCCGCAGACAGACGTACTGCACATCGGCCTGTACCAGCTGCATGAACCCGGAGATCATCTCGGCGAGCCGCTCCTGCGCTTCGGGGCGTGCGAGCCGGCCGTCCTCGGTGAAGCCTTCGTGCGCGCGGGACAGGCTGAACATGTCGGGGTAGACCCGCGTTCCCAGGTGCTCCAACGGGATCCGCAGCGCCCACAGGCCGCGGTTGCCACCGATCAGCGACGGGGAGGCCGACAGCAGCAGTGCGTGCCTGGTCTTGAACGGCTGCGGTCGTACCCGTGACACCCAGTCGATGGCGTTCTTGAGCAGCCCCGGGACGGAGCCGTTGTACTCGGGAGACGAGATCACGAACGCATCGCAGCGCTTGATCCGCTCACACAAGGCCAGAGCACCCGCGGGCAGCCCCTCGGCGGCCTCCACATCCCCGTCGTACAACGGCATGTCAAAATCGCGCATGCTGGCCAAATCGACGTCGGCACCGGCCTCGGCAACCAGGTCGGACGCCAGCGAGGCCAACTGAGCGTTGGTGGAACCGGCGCGCCGGGCCGCACCGAATACAAGGACCCGAACGGGAGTCGGGCCAACGTCCGTGGTCATTTTGTGGTCCCTTCCGGCGAGCGGGGTGCCCTCGGCGGACAGTTTTTCGTGGCCCCGGCCTGCCGCACGCGACGACACGCTTGCGGCCGACGGCGTCACCCTTGAGGCGGTCCCAGGCCGATCCATGGTCGTGCCAGTGGGTGGGCAGGCAGCAAGATCCGGCCCGCTCAGGCCTACGGTTCGTCCTGAGCCCGTCCCGCCTTCCAAGCGCGGAGCCGAGACGGTCATCGGCGTCCCCCTCGGAGCCCCCATGCCCCTCCCACCGCAGGTGAGTCCACCCACCGAGACCGCCGCGCCGCCGACGGAACTCTCCCCGAGGACCGCCTGAGGCGCATCGACGTGGCGATCCGTCGTACGTCGGCCGGGCCCTGCCGACGGTCCGCATGCGCTATAGTTGATCTTGCCAGTTCGCCGCAACTCGCGGTGACTGTTGCTGCGTTGGTGGTCCAAGGAAAGACGCCCCGCTTCCCGCGGGGAAATGCAGGTGCAAGGCCTGCCCAGCGCTCGCCCACGAAGCCCTTCCCTCCACCGGGGAAGGGCTTTGTCATGCAAGGGCTGTCCCGCAATCCCTGGTGGATCAGCGCGCGGCGTCGGATGCGGTGCATCGCAAGGCGGAGGGACGTCCACATACTGGATGCATACGGACGTCCCGACAACGCGGCGAGGTGCCTCGCGGTGGGCAAGCAGATCAGCGCGTCCTCCGTGGTCCACACCTTCGTCGCGGCGAACGCCAACGACAACAGCGTGACGACCTACTGGGAAGGGGCGCCCGGCAGCTACCCGAACACCCTCACCGTCAAGCTGGACGCGAACGCCGACATCAGCCGCCTCGTCCTCGGGCTCGACCCGGACAGCGTGTGGTCGGCCCGCACCCAGACCATCGAGGTACTCGGCCGGGAACAGAACGCCGCGTCCTTCACCGGGCTCGTCGCCGCGAAGAGCTACCCGTTCGACCCGGCAAGCGGGAACAGCGTCACCGTGCCTGTCACCGCACGCGTCGCCGACGTGCAACTGAAGTTCACCGCCAACTCCGGCTCGTCGGCCGGGCAGCTCGCGGAGTTCCAGGCCATGGGGGTCCCGGCACCCAACCCGGATCTGGAGGTCACCGGACTGACGGCGACGCCCGCCGCGCCGGTCGAGTCGGACGAGATCACGCTCAGAACTCCCGGATCCGGAACATGTTCGCCGACGGCATCAACATGACCAATGGGTCGACGGACAACCTCGTGTCCAACAACGAGGCACGCGCCACGGGCGACGACAGCTTCGCACTGTTCTCGGCGATCGACGCCGGTGGTTCGGACATGGAGAACAATGTCTACGAGAACCTGACGTCGATACTGACCTGGCGGGCCGCGGGCGTCGCCGTCTACGACAACACCTGCCGCAACATCCGTATCGCGGACACGCTCGTCTACTCCGGGATCACCATCTCGTCGCTGGACTTCGGGTACCCGATGAACGGTTTCGGGACCGATCCGACGACCTTCGAGAACATCTCCGTCGTGCGGGCAGGCGGCCACTTCTGGGGATCGCAGACCTTCCCGGGTATTTGGGTGTTCTCGGCCTCCAAAATCTTCCAGGGCATCAGGGTCGATCACGTCGACATCGTCGATCCGACCTACAGCGGAGTCATGTTCCAGACGAACTACGTCGGCGGGCAGCCTCAGTCCCGATCAAGGACACGATCTTCACCGACATCTCGATCTCGGGTGTCCGTAGGAGCGCAGACGCGTTCGACGCCAAGTCCGGGTTCGGCCTGTGGGCGAACGAGCTGCCGGAATCGGGGCAGGGGCCCGCGGTCGGCGAGGCGACCTTCAACGGTCTGCGGTTCTCCGGCAACGCGGTGGACACCCGGAACACCACCTCCACCTTCAAGATCAACGTCAATCCGTAGCAGGGAGACGGGGCCTTTAGCAGGTGAGCGGGGCCTCTTCAACTGAAAGGCAAGACTGACGCAAGCCGCTTGCGCGACTTGCGTTAGTCTTGCGTGTATGACGCGACGACTTGCTGAAGTAGCGAAGAAGGTGGGTGTCAGTGAGGCCACGGTCAGCCGGGTCCTCAATGGCAAGCCCGGAGTCTCCCAGGCGACCCGGCAGTCCGTGCTCAGCGCACTGGACGTGCTCGGGTACGAGCGGCCGACACAGCTGCGCGGCGAGCGTGCGCGCCTCGTGGGCCTGGTCCTGCCCGAGCTGCAGAACCCCATCTTCCCGGCTTTCGCCGAGGTGATCGGCGGTGCGCTGGCGCAGCAGGGTCTCACTCCGGTCCTGTGCACCCAGACCAAGGGCGGGGTCTCCGAGGCCGACTACGTGGAGCTGCTGCTCCAGCAGCAGGTCTCCGGGGTCGTCTTCGCCGGTGGGCTGTTCGCGCAGGCGGACGCGCCGCACGAGCACTACCGGCAGCTCGCCGAGCGCAGGATCCCGGTCGTCCTCATCAACGCCCCGATAGAAAACCTCGACTTCCCCTGCATCTCCTGCGACGACGCCGTCGCCGTCGAGCAGGCCTGGCGCCATCTGGTCTCACTCGGCCACGAATCGATCGGTCTGGTACTGGGCCCCGCCGACCACATTCCCTCGCGGCGCAAGCTGGGAGCCGCACGGGACGTCGCACGGGTCAACGGCGGGGAACTGCCGGACACGCACGTGGAGCGGACGATGTTCTCCCTGGAAGGCGGCCAGGCAGCCGTGTCGCGCCTGCTCGATCGGGGTGTCACCGGCATCATCTGTGCGAGCGACCCGCTGGCCCTGGGTGCGGTACGGGCAGCGCGCCGGCGTGGGCTCGCCGTACCGGGCGACGTCTCCGTCGTCGGCTACGACGACTCGGCCTTCATGAACTGCACGGAGCCCCCGCTCACCACCGTGCGCCAGCCCATCGAGGCGATGGGCCGCGCGGTCGTCGAGCTGCTCTGCGCCCAGATCCAGGGTGGTGAAGTGCACCCCGGTGAGCTGCTCTTCGAGCCCGAACTGGTGGTGCGCGGCTCCACGGCCCAGGCGCCGCGGTAGATCCCGACCGTCGGCCCGCCTCCGCGCGTTCCGCGATGCCGCAGGGGCCTGTCCGCCCTCCCCGGACAGGCCCCTGCGGCATTGCCATGCCCACATCCGCCGAGGTTGTTCGACAGCCGGTCCCGCGCTCTCGGCGGGTCCCATACAGCAATCTGTCAAACATTTACGAAACCAGCGCGAGATATTGCGTTCATCTATGGGCGGTGGTTGAGTGTGCCACGCCCTGCAACGCATCACTGATGGGGCGACCTCCACGTTCCGTGCCCGAAGGGGACCACCCATGAGAAGTGCCCGGTTCCGCCGTACCCGCCGCGCCAGCGCGGTCACCCTCGTCTCCGCACTCACGCTGACCGCTCTCGCCGCCTGCGGCACGAGCAGCAGCAGCAACAACGACGGCGGTGGATCCGACGGCGGTGGATCCTCGGACCCCGCCGCCCCGCTGGACCCGAGGACCAAGGTGACATTCACCATCGACTGCATGCCCCCCGCAGCGAAGGCGGCCGAGCTCAAGGAGTGGAAGGAGGACGTCGCCGAGTTCAACAAGACGTACCCCAACGTCACCATCGAAGGACGTTCCACCCCAGGCCAGTGTCTGGAGCCGCCGCGCTTCACAGCGATGCTCAAGGCCAAGTCCCAGCCGGACGTGTTCTACACCTACTTCACCGACCTGCCGCAGGTACTCGACAACGACGGCGCGGCGGACATCACCGCCTACGTCAACGACAAGAGCGTGCCTCTGCTGAAGGACATCGACCCGAACGTTCTCGGCTCGCTCAAGCAGGACGGCAAGCTCTACGGCCTGCCCACCAGCAACTACACGATGGGCCTGCTCATCAACCGCAAGCTCTTCCGGCAGGCCGGCCTGGACCCCGACGCCCCGCCGCGCACCTGGGCGGAAGTCCGCACGGCCGCAAAGAAGATCGCGGGCCTCGGCAAGGGCATCGCGGGCTTCGGCGAGTACAGCGCCGGCAACACCGGCGGCTGGCACTTCACTGCACAGATGTACAGCCTCGGTGGTGAAGTAGTCGACGCCGGCGGCAGGAAGGCCGCCTTCAACAACGAACTCGGCAAGCAGGTCGCCGAGAACCTGCACGCCATGCGCTGGCAGGACGACAGCATGGGCAAGACGCAACTGCTCAAGTGGGGAGACCTGCAGAAGCAGATAGCCACCGACAAGCTGGGCATGTTCCTGGCCGCACCCGACGACATCGCGTACATGGTCCAGCAACTCGGCGCCACGTACGAGAACTTCGGGATGGGACCGATCCCGGGCGAGAAGAACACCCTGGCCGGTGGCAACAACTACATGGTCAAGAAGGGGATCTCCAGCAACAAGATCAAGGCCGCCGTCGCCTGGCTGGACTTCAAGAACCTCAGTGTCGGCAAGGGGCAGTTCGATTGGGCCCGCACCAAGGCCGACAAGCTGCCCGTGGGCGTTCCCCAGCCCAACTTCTGGATGCACGAGTCCAAGACCAAGGACGACGCCGCACGCGTCGAATACGCCACCATGCCGGTCGCCAACTTCAAGACCTTCATGGACAACCCCGTCGCCGGGAAGGCGGAACCACCGAAGGCCCAGGAGGTCTACAAGGTCCTCGACAACGTGATGTCGGGCATCCTCACCAACAAGGACGCCGACATCGACAAGCTGCTCGCCACAGCCGAGGCGCAGGTCAACCAGGTCCTGGCCCATCAGTGACCGGCACCGGGGGCCGGCCGGCCCCCGTGCCCCGACCACTCCCCTACCGCACTCCGGCACTTCCGCACCGAGGAGGCGACAGATGTCGGCCCCCACCATCTCCACCACGACCACGGCAAACGAGCCCCGCCGCTACGGACTCCACGGCCGAGCGCCGGGGCCGTCCGGCGGAACGTTCGCCAAGCACCTGCGCCGCAACCTCACGGCCCACGGCTTCCTGATCGGTGCCGTGATCTGCTTCTCGCTGTTCTCCTGGTACCCGATGGTGAGGGAGTTCCTCCTCGCCTTCCAGAAGACCGAGGGCGGACGGACGACGTGGGCCGGCCTGTCCAATCTGAGCATCGTCTACAACGACCCGGCCTTCTGGCAGGCCTGGCGCAATACGCTGCTGTTCACCGTACTCGCGCTGGTGCTCGGCTTCGCCGTCCCGTTCGTCGTCGCGGTGGTCCTCAATGAGTTCCGGCACGCGCGCGCGTATCTACGGCTGTTGGTCTACCTGCCGGTCATGCTGCCGCCGGTCGCCTCCGTGCTGCTCTTCAAGTACCTCTACGACCCGGGGTACGGCCTGCTCAACGAGATCCTCGGATTCTTCGGTCTGCCCGCGCAGCAGTGGCTCCAGGACCCGGACACCTCCATGCTCTCCGTGGTCATCGCGGCGACATGGATGAACATGGGCGGCGCGACCCTGATCTACCTCGCCGCGCTCCAGGGAATCCCCGGCGAGCTGTACGAGGCGGCCGAGCTGGACGGCGCCGGTCTCCTCCGCAAGATCTGGCACGTCACCGTCCCACAGACCCGGCTCATCCTCTCGCTCCTGCTGCTCATGCAGGTCATCGCGACCATGCAGGTGTTCGTCGAACCGTTCCTGCTCACCGGCGGCGCGGGACCCGAGGGATCGACCACCACGGTCGTCTACCTCATCTACCAATACGCGTTCTATTTCAACAACTACGGTGCCGCGGCGGCGCTCGGTCTGGTCCTCCTCGTACTGCTCGCCGGTGTCTCGGCGGCATACGTGAAGCTCAGCCGCGCCGAGGACGAGTAGGACCGGGGGATACGACAGATGTCCACACGCACACTCATCTCACCGGCCCAACTGGCCAGGCCGCGGGGCAAGGCTGTGTACTGGGTGACCTTCGTCCTCGTCGTCGGTCTGTTCACTCTGGTGTTTCTCGGACCGCTCTATTGGATGGCGTCGAGCGGCCTCAAATCCACCCAGGAGGCCGTCCAGATACCGCCGACCCTCGTCCCCGAGTCCTTGAACTCCGGGAACTACACCCGTGCGTGGGATGTGATGGGCCTCTCCCGACTTCTCTTCAACACGCTGTACTACGCCTTCGGCGCCCTGGCCTTCCAACTGATCTTCGACGTGGCGGCGGCCTATTCGCTCTCCAAGCTGCGGCCGCTCTTCGGCAAGGCGATCCTCGGCATGATGCTCGCAACCCTGATGATCCCGGCGACTGTGCTCATCGTCCCGCAGTACCTCACGGTCCTGGACGTGCCGTTCGTGGAGCGCAATCTGCTGAACTCGCCGTGGGTGATCTGGCTGCCCTCGGTGACGAACGCCTTCAACATCTTCCTGCTGAAAAGGTTCTTCGACTCCATCCCGAAGGAACTGCTGGACGCCGCCTCCATGGACGGGGCCTCACCGATGCGCACACTGCGGTCGATCGTGCTGCCCATCTCACGGCCGATCCTGGGAGTCGTCTCCATCTTCGCCGTGGTCGGGGTCTGGAAGGACTTCCTCTGGCCCATGCTCACCCTGCCCGACCCGGCCATGCAGACACTCAACGTCGGCATCTACTCGCTGTCCAACGGCGTCCCCGAGAACGTACTGATCGCCGCACTCACGATCGCGTCCCTGCCGACGCTGCTCATCTTCCTGGCCTTCCAACGCAACATCATGAGCGGCCTCACCGCAGGTGGCCTCAAGGGCTGACAGCCTCGCGCATCCGCAACCGCCGCCTCCTCGCGCCCCACACATGTCCCGCCCTCTCGCACGTCCATGAAGCCTCCGCCACCGGCCCGTTACCCGGCGCACTGCCGTCCGGGCCGAGGCGGAGAACCACCCTGCCCGAAAGGACCGTCACGTGGCAGCCCCTCACTCGGAACGCACCGACGACTGGTGGCGCGACGCCGTCATCTACCAGGTGTATCCACGCAGCTTCGCCGACGGCGACGGCGACGGCACCGGGGACCTCTCGGGCGTCCGGGCGAAACTTCCCTACCTCGTCGAACTCGGCGTCGACGCCCTCTGGTTCACCCCCTGGTACGTCTCGCCACTCGTCGACGGCGGCTACGACGTAGCCGACTACCGCACCATCGACCCCACCTTCGGAACACTCGCCGAGGCCGAGAAACTCATCGCGGAAGCCCGTGAGTCCGGCCTGCGGGTGATCGTCGACATCGTCCCCAACCACGTGTCCGATCAGCACGTCTGGTTCCGGGCGGCCCTGGACGCCGGGCCCGGCAGCCCCGAACGAGAGTTGTTCCACTTCCGGCGCGGCCGGGGCGAGAACGGTGAGCTCCCGCCCAATGACTGGCCCTCCCAGTTCTCCGGACGCACCTGGACCCGCGTGCCCGACGGCGAGTGGTACCTCCACCTCTTCACCCCCGAGCAGCCCGACCTCAACTGGGCGAACCCGATGGTTCGTCAGGAACACGAGGAAATACTGCGCTTCTGGTTCGAGCGGGGCGTCGCGGGTGTACGGATCGACTCCGCGGCGCTGCTCGCCAAGGACCCGGCACTCGCCGACTTCATCGAAGGAATCGACCGCCACCCCTACATCGACCAGGACGAGCTCCACGACATCTACCGGTCCTGGCGCGCCATAGCCGACGCATACCAAGGAGTCTTCGTCGGCGAGGTCTGGCTGCCCGACTCCGAGCGCTTCGCCCGCTACCTCCGCCCCGACGAACTGCACACCGCTTTCAACTTCAACTTCCTCGCGTGTCCGTGGCAGACCGACCGCCTCCGCCGGACCATCGACGACACCCTGGCCGAGCACGCCCCGGTCGGCGCCCCCGCGACCTGGGTGCTGTGCAACCACGACGTGACACGGACCGTGACACGGTACGGCCGCGAGGACACCGGATTCGACTTCGCCAGGAAGACCTTCGGGACACCCACGGACCTGGAGCTCGGCACACGGCGCGCCCGTGCCGCCGCCCTGCTCACCCTGGCGCTCCCCGGCGCCGTCTACGTGTACCAGGGCGAGGAACTGGGCCTGCCCGAGGCCGACGTGCCCCTCGACCGCATCCAGGACCCGATGCACTTCCGCTCCGGTGGCACCGACCCGGGACGCGACGGCTGCAGAGTGCCGCTCCCGTGGGTCGCGGACGCGCCGAACAGCGGTTTCGGCTCGCGGGGCGAACCCTGGCTGCCGCAGCCGGAGGACTGGCCGGCCTACGCCGCCGACCGACAGAGCACCGACCCCGCCTCGATGCTGACGCTGTACCGCGAGGCGCTGCGGCTGCGACGTACCGTCCCCGGCTTCAACAAGGAGTCACTGACCTGGCTGCCGTCCACGCCGGGAGTCATCGCCTTCGGCCGGGGTGCTGGCCTCATCTGCGTCGTCAACCTCGCCGCGGAGCCCGCAGAGCTCCCGGCCCACACGGACGTCCTGCTCACCAGCGGCCCCCTGGACGACCGGGGCCGCCTTCCGCAGGACATCGCGGTGTGGCTGCTGACCTGACGCCGCCGTCGAAACACGCCGGACAGATGGTGGCCCTCCACGGAGGGTTGTGCTTCATGACCGCAACAAGCGCCGATGGGCGGCCGGTGCGCACACATCCCGACGACGTCCCGGCCCGCCCGTGAAGGCGGGCAGGCCTGCCGGAGCCGACCGCCCACGTTGTCGTCCACCTGGTCTGTCGCTATCGAGGTGCGATCGTCTTGAGCCAGTCGTCGATGGTGACGACATCCGCCCACTGCGGGAACAGTCGCTCGACGAGGACCCGGTGCACCTCGGGGTCGATGTCCAGACAGGCGTCGGAAAGGACGGTGAGGCCGAAGTCCATGTCGTTCGCCTGGCACAGGGTGGACAGCACCACGGCGCTGGTGGCGATGCCGGTGAGCACGAGGCTGTCGATACCGCGTGCCCTCAGCACCACGTCGAGATCGCTGCCCGAGAAAGCGCTCGCCCGTCTCTTGGTGATCACCACGTCGCCCGGCCGGGGCGCGACCTCGGGGTGGATCTCGGTGCCCGGGGCGCCCTCGACGTAGAGACCGGCCCGTGCAATGGCGGTAAGAGCCCTGTTGCGCGTGCCGACTTCCGGGAAGCCGGGACGGAAGGCGATGACCACGTAGATCACGGGGATGTTCGCCGTCCGGGCCCCGTCGATCGCCCTGCGCAGGCGTGCCGGGTATGCGGACCCGTCATCCACGATGTCCACGATGGCCCGTTGGACGTCCATAACGAGAAGGGCACTGCTCATGTCGTCTCCAGGAACGTAGTGGGTACGGCGTGAAACGGGCCGGGGTCTTCATGTTCGGGTCCGGCGCGATCTCGGGGACGGTGCTGGTGGAGAACAGATCACGCAACCGTACTGGAGTACCAGGAGGTGCGGCCCGGGGGGCCGCGCAGTTCGGTGCGCAGAGGGGTGGTGTGCTGGTCAGGTGTGGGTACTTGTGCCGCGTGTGCCGTTTCTGCGGCTTTCGTCTCCGTGTATTCAGGGAGAGCGGATGGGCAAGCGTCCTTCCGGTGAAAGAGGCTGACGGTCCGGACTCCTCCGCGAAGCAGGCCGTCGCCGCAGCCTCGGACCACCCTGTCTGAACCGAAGCCGACCGGCTCGAACCTCCGTCCGCGCCGGCCCCGCAGCCCGTCCTGCCAGCAGTGCCCCGTCGCCTGCGCGGCCTTGAGCACCGGCGGCTGCCCGTCCGCCCGTGGGCCGAGCGCGGCGAAGGCACCGACTTGGCCGACAAGGGGTCCAGTCGGCCCGGGTGCGGGTCAAAGAGCGGCCAGGAACATACGGCAGAATCCCACTGTGACGTCCATGGAACCCTTGGCCGAACTGGAAGCGAGCATGGCCGAACTGTCCACGCCTATGCGGGTGTACGTGGAGGCCGGGCGGTTCACCGAACCGGAACCCGACCTGCCGGAGCTGGCGACCCGGATCCGCGGACTGCTGGCGGCAGTCGCGGCGGACGAGCCCTGGCGACGCTTCCTGTCCGGATACACCCCGCCCTCCGTTCCGGAAATCTGTGCCGCTCTGGAACCGGTGGAAGCGCACGACGCCGCCTCGTTCCTGACCCGGGTCGCGACCGTCGACCTGGTCTGGCCGAGCCACCTGCACCTGCCCGCCGAGGTCGCCGCACGCGCGGCGGACCAGGTGGTGTCCCTGCTCGGACCGGAGGCCGGCTGGTGGACCAACCACGACGCCGACTGCGGCGCCGTGAACGGGCTCACACCGCTGTTCGACAGCCTGCTCGCAGGGACGAACGGTGAACACTTCACGCTGACCCTGCACATCGCCGACGACTGAGAACCACGCCTCGCAGGAATGATCGCCGGCATCTATGGGCCCCCTGTGCCACGCTGCGCAGGGTCGGCGCTGACAGACCGCTGAGGTGCCGACTGGCGCTCGGGCAAGGCTTTCAGTGTCGCAGCCGGCACTTTTCCGGCCCCCATGCCTGTGGGGGAAGGCGGACAGAGTTCAGGGCCTGTCCGGCGGATCCTGCCGGACAGGCCCCGGTCCCGAGGAGGGCTCAGCGCTTCAGCGTGAAGGTGAAGTCGCCGGAGAGCTTGCGGTTCAGCCGGACTGCCGAAACGAGCTTCCCCTCCGTGATCAGTCTCTCGACCTCGGCCCGCGAAAGACCGCAGCCTTCAGCGATCAGCCGCACCGGCCGGACAGGGATCCGCGCCGCAAAGCGGACCGAGACGTCGATCACCTCGTGGTCCAGGTGATCCGATCCGCCGGTGTCGAGGCGCCAGGCATCGTCCCAGTCGAGGGCGATGCGATTGCGACGCCGCACGACCGGATCCTGCAGCAGCTCAGCTGCCAGGCCAGGGTCGTTGTCATGCAGTCGGTCCAGCAGCTCAGGTCGTACGGAGCGCACATTCATCCGTTCCAGGACCGTGAGCTTTGCCGTTTCCCCGCAAGCGGTACAGAGCGCGAGGAGCCAGGCGTCGATGAGCTTGTGGTTTGCGTTGACGCGGAATTTGCCGCTTGTACGGAAGCGCTCGGACGCACACGCGTGGCAACGGCGGAGAACGAGCGGCAGGCAGGTGGGAACGACCACCCAGGTTTTGAGCACAGAAGTACACCGGTTTCAGTGAGAAGTCCGCAGCAAAAAGGAGCGCGCGGCACATGCGCGACGCGCGACGATTCAGCGCTCGAGAGGTCTCACAGGGTGTACAACGGCGTGTCCTTCACTGGACGACCTGGTTCGGCAGCACGGTAACGGCGCACAGCGGCGCTGCTCCACCGGTTTTCGAGCGCCTCCAGGTTCTGTCCGCCGGATCTTGGACGAAGTCGGAGTCCCGCGTGACGGCGGTCGTGGAGGGCGCGACCGTCCAGTGGTGATCTGCTCGCCTGCCACTGGTACGTCGGTCGGCGCCGATGACGGCCCTTCCCCTACAACTCAAGGACCACGCAAGACTGTTGTGTCAATCTCAGGGTGGAGGGGAGGTGCAGCCCGGCGAAGGATCCGCGTGCGCGGCCGGTTCCTGAAAGATCTTTCCTGTCCGAGACATCCGACCGGAAGGATCACTATCATGCGCAGACGACGTCTCGCGCCTCTGTTGGCCGTGAGTATCACGGCAACGCTGGCTCCCGCGCTCGCCACCTCGACGGCCGTCGCCGCCCCGGCTGCCACCCCGTCGACCGCCTCCTCGTCCGCGGCCACGGACGCGCTGAACCGGTATGTGAAGCAGAAGCCGCGGTGGAAGCGGTGCGAAGCCACGTCTCCGGCGGAGTTCGAGTGCGCCACGATCAAGGTTCCACTGGACTACCGGGTTCCCCGGGGCAAACGGATCGACTTAGCCATATCCCGGATCAAGAGCACCGCGCCCGGCAAGCGGCACGGTGTCCTGTTCTCCAACCCGGGCGGCCCTGGAGGACAGGGGCTCTACATGCCGCTGGAGATACAGGAGATGCTCCCCGAGTCCGTACAGCAGAAGTACGACCTCATCGGCTTCGACCCGCGCGGTGTGGGACGGAGCAGCCCGGTGTCCTGCAATCTGAAGCCGAAGGACGAGAACTGGCTGCGGCCGTACAAGGAGGAGACGTTCGACACGGACGTCGCCTGGGCACGGGACGTCGCGAACAAGTGCAAGGAGAAGGCGGGCGACACGCTCCGTCACATCACCACACGCAACACCGCGCGCGACATGGATCTGCTCCGGGCGATCCTCGGTGAGAAGAAGATCTCGTACGTGGGCTACTCGTACGGCACCTACCTTGGCGCCGTCTACACCCAGCTCTTCCCCGGCCGGGCCGACCGGTTCGTGCTGGACAGCGCGGTCGATCCGGCACGCGCATGGCGGGGGATGATCCAGTGGTGGGCGGAGGGCGCCGAGCCCGCGTTCGACCGGTGGACCGAGTGGGCCGCCGAGCGTTCAAAGAAGTACGGCCTCGGTGACACCCCGAAGCAGGTCGACCGGACCTTCTGGGACCTGGTCGCGCAGGCCGACGAGACGCCTATCGAGGTAGAGGGGCAGCCGACCACCGGTGATGACATCCGGAGCGGTATGCGCGGGGCGGTCTTCAGCCCGGAGTACGCCACCGAGGCGGTCGTGGAGTTGAAGAAGGCCGCGGCCGGCGAACCCGCCTCCGCGGAGAAGGCCGCGGCGATCGCCGGATCCCAGCGGGCCGGAACTGCAGGCGCCACCGATGCCGCCGAGGTGCCGTCCGACAACATGATGGCGAGCTTCTGGGCCGTGGTGTGCGGCGACAACTCAGCCGCCTGGTCCCGCGATCCTGAGAGCTATCGGCAGGACGCCATCGAGGACAAGGGTCGTTACCCGCTCTTCGGTGACTTCGCGTCCAGCATCAAGCCCTGCGCATTCTGGGACACGTCCTTGGAGCCGGCAACCAAGGTGAACAACGAAGTCGGCTCCCTGGTCGTCCAGAACGAATGGGACTCGCAGACTCCGCTACCCAGCGGTCAGGCCCTGCACGCCGACCTGAAGGGCTCGAGAATGGTCACCGTCCTCGGTGGCGAGGGCCATGGCGTCTACCCGAACGGCAACGCGTGCACGGACGGGACGGTCACCGACTACCTGCTCACCGGCAAGCTCCCGGCGAGGGACGTGACCTGCCGGGCGACGGCCGACACGAACGCGGAGGCGCGGAAGAACCAGAAGCGGGACGCGCTCCCCGGGTCTCCGCTCCCGGAGCGTGCCCCGGACCGTTTCTGAGCCCGGTCGCATGACCCTTTGCCGCATGCCCCGTTGAAGGTGGGGGCGGGACCACCCAGCGGAGGTCCCGCCCCCGTGGCGGATGCGACCGGCCATACCTGTTCCCGCAGGATGCGCCGTCGAATGTCCGGCGTGCGCAACGTCGGAGGTCCGTCGGAGCAGCCTCACGTGATCCGGACACAGGGCTGAAGAGCGCCTGGTAGGCAGGAGTTGTCCACACTGCCGCCCCACCAGGAGCTCGTGTGTCGCTGTCGCCCACCTGCATGTGTCTGTCATGCCACTCTCGTGACGAGTCCGAGGCGGACTCGGGCCGCCGCGCCTCCCCGTCCTCCTCCATGACGGACCAGCAGTGCGTGTTGATCGCTCCGTTGCTGCCCGCACCACGCCGTACGCTCAGGAAGAGCGGTCGGCCGGTGAAGCATCGACGACGGTGTACGGGATCCACCGCCGCCGGGTCCACGACGGTTCATGGAAGCGCCTGCACGACGCACTGCGCGACCATGCACACACACCGGTGCGGCCGTCCCGGCGACGGCGCAAGCCCGTCCCCCGTCCCCGCCCCGGAAGCGGCCGGGACGGGGACCGGAGGCGAGCCGTATCCGCCCGTGGCGCCGAGAGCGGACCGGCATCGCCCGGCCGTCAGGCCACGCGGAAGCTGTACAGCGCCCCGAGGCTCTTCCACGAGTGCAGACCCAAGGGCGGCTCGCTGTGGGCGGGGGCGCCCGCGCAGTCGTCGCTCCGGTAGAAGTCCACCCGCCGGTCGGTCATGTTGAGGGTGGCGAGCACGCCGAACGGGGCGGTCACGCACTCGGTGCCGATGTCCTCGTACAGGGCCCACCGGTCCGTGAAGGCACCTTCCCAGACGCAGACGTTGCCCGCGACACTGCACTGCGACGAATCCCCGCCGGGGGCCGGAGCCGACGATGCCGAAGCCGGACCCGGCAGGACTCCGATCAGCAGCGCCGCGGACATGGCCGCGACACCGGCCGCGGCCCGCTTGAGACCAAGGATGTGCATGCCTTCTCCTCACAAGTCCGAGTGATCCGCGGTGGATCGGGGCCAAGCCTCACCCCTGCCCCATAGATATTCAAGAGTTCAAATAACAAGCCGCGCGAATGCCGGGGGGGAGCAGTGGGCCCCGGATCGGCTCAGAACCAGCCAAGTGGATCACCTCGTGCTCCTGCCGCCGGTCTTCGCCGTTCATCGTCGGCCGTCGGTCGCCGGCCATACGCGCCTCCGGCCTATGCTGGGCGAATGTCCGCCAACGGAGCACCACCGAGCGGCCCGAGCGGTGGAGAACCCGGCGTCGACGCGGAGTTGCCCGCGACCCTGCACATCGCCGGGCTCACACTGACCCGGGTGCAGAGCCCTCCGTCGCTGGCCTGCTGGACCGGTTGTTTCCCGGCACCGGCGGGCACAACCCCGACCGAAGTCAGTCTGGTGACTGAACCGCCCATCCCACCACAGTCGGCCATCCTCCGACTCGCTCACGATGTCGTGAGCCGATTCGACGCCTTCGTCGCCCAGGCCGTGGAGTACTGCCGCATCCGGCTCCGGGAGGAACATTTCGGACTCACGGCGGAGGAGTTGGGCCTGCTGGACCTTCCGGAGCCGCCACTGGGAGTTCCCGAGGCAACGGTGTGGACCGATCGGAGTTGGGCTGTTCGCTTCGCCGAGAGCCGGCTCCGCATGGGCGACCCCTACGGAATCCTCGTAACCTTCGACGGGACTCGGCCCGTCGACGTGGAGGGCATCGACGACGAGTGACGAACCGCCCGTCGCACCGTCAGCACACGTCGGATCAGCAGCCGGCCTTGCGGCGTGCCACCCTTGTCGCTTCAGGGCGGCGCCCGCGAGGCGACGGGAACGAGCGGGCCTCAGCCCTGACCGAGCGGGACCACGTCGGGTCTCCACGGCTTCGGACCCGGAGCCTTGGCCGACAGCCTCGTCACCGATCAGCTCATCGCCCTCGGCGCACGCCCGGAGGGCATCGGGAGGGCGCTGCCCTCCAGCCGTGAATCCTGCGCATTCCTCCGGGACTTCGGCCGTTCCTGAATGAGCAGGATCCAGCACCGGAATCCGTCTCGGATCCCACCGCGGACACGTGGGCGGCCTGGCGGCTGAGCCGTCGGGCGAGCAGAGCGGGTTCGCTGCCTCCGGAGCAATGTGTGAGAGTTGACTCTCACACATTGTGAGAGGACACTCTCAGGTCATGGAGCACGGTAATCGCCTGGGCGATATTGAGATCACCGATCCGAAAGCCATGCGGGCGCTGGCGCATCCCGTGCGGCTTGCGATCCTCGAACGCCTGCAACGGCACGGGCCCGCGACGGCGACGCAACTGTCACCGGATGTCGGGGCGACTCCGTCCGTGACCAGTTGGCATCTGCGCCACCTGGCGGGCTTCGGACTGGTTCACGACGCCGAGCCTGGAACCGATCGCAGGGAACGGAGGTGGGAGGCCGCGGCACAAGGGTTCCGGTTCGAGATGCCGGAGGACAAGGAGGGCCGGTCGGCGGCACGGGTGCTGTCGCAGGAGATGTTCGCCAACTCCGCCGACCTGCCGCGTCGGTGGGCGAGTGAGACCGAACCCGGACTGGATCCGGTGTGGAGCAGGTTGGCGGGGTTGGCGAACACCCGCGTCGTGGTGTCCGCCGAGGAACTCGCGGCGATCGAGGATGCCATCGAAACCGTCCTCGCCCCCTACGTGAGGCGCGATCCGGCCCAGCGGCCGAGCGGTGCTCGTGGTGTCCGGCTACTGCGCTACCTGCTCCCGGAGGGCACCGACGACGAGCAGGCGGGCGAGATCGCATGAACTCCCCGCGGACATCACTGTGGCGGGACCGGCGGTTCGTTCGCTTCTGGGCCGGGCAGTCCGTTTCGCAATTCGGGGACCGCATCTCCGAACTCGCACTACCCCTGATCGCCGTGACGGCGCTGCACGCCTCGGCCAACCAGGTCGCGTGGCTGACCGCCCTCGTCTGGGCCCCGAACCTCCTCGCCATCGTGCTGGGCGCCTGGGTCGATCACCGGACCCACAAGCGTCGACTGATGGTCCTTGCCGATCTCACGCGTGCGTGCGTGTTGCTCACCCTGCCGGCCGCATACCTGTTGGACGCCGTGACGCTCGGCCAGTTGTATGCGGTGGCACTGCTGACGGGCGCCGCGTCGGTGCTGTTCAACACTGCGTATCCGCCCTTCTTCGCCCGCCTCGTGCCGCGCTCGTCCTACGTCGACGCGAACAGCAAGCTCAGCGCCAGCCGGTCCGTCTCCCACGTCGCGGGCCCCGCCGTCGGCGGTGCACTCGTCCAGGCCCTGTCCGCGCCGGTCGCCGTGATCGTCGACGCCCTGTCCTTCCTCGCCTCCGCGGCCCTGCTGAGGCCGATCCGGGTCGACGAACCGGCCGCTTCCACCGGCAGGACAGCAGAACCATCGCTGCTGCACCGTGCTCGTGAAGGGCTGGCCTTCGTGGTTCGTCACCCAGTACTACGGGCGAGCCTCGGCTGCGCGACGACCGTCAATTTCTTCACGTTCGTATCGGGCACCGGCCTGATCGTGCTGTTCGCCGACCGGGTCCTCGCCCTGTCCCCGGGGATCATCGGGCTGGCCCTCGGAATCGGATCGACCGGAGCCCTCCTGGGCGCGGTGACAGCCCCGAGGGTCTCGCGATGGATCGGCGTGGGACGAAGTATCGCGGTCGGCGCGGTCCTGTTCCCGGCCCCCATCGCCATCGCCGCCGCAGCGGACGGTCCGACATGGGCCCGCGCCGGGGCCCTGGGCGTTGCGCAGTTCCTCTCGGGCATCGGCGTCATGCTGTTCGACGTCAACCTCAACTCCCTGCAAACCGCGGTGATACCGGACGGCATGCGCAGTCGCGTGGCCGGCGCCTACAGCACGGTCAACTACGGCATCCGCCCCATCGGCGCCGTCGTCGGAGGCGCGCTGGCCACCTCCATGGGACTCAGGGCAACCCTGATCACGGCCGCCGTCGGAGGAGCCCTGTCGCTGCTCTGGCTGCTCCCCTCACCCATACCGCGCATCCGTTCCCTGGCTTCCGACGCCCCACTCGCCATCGACGGCGGCACCGAGACGGGCAGCCGACCGGCACCTCGATGACACAGAGGTGAAGCCTCCGGCCGCCCTGCCCCTCCAAGAGCGCGGCCCGAAGCACGGAGACCGGACCGTCGACAGCTGACACGTGACGGGATCCACGAAGCTGTCAGGTTCCAGACATGCCGGTTTCAGACAGTGAACGACGCTTCTTGATCCGGTAGTTGGACTTACAGACTGAGCCTCGCCCTTGGATGCCCTACCGGGGCACCCTCGAAAGGAGACCTCGTGAAGAAGACCCTGTCTGTGGCAGCGAGCCTGGCGATCGCCGCGACCTGCGGCTTTGGCATGGCGCTTCCCGCGCACGCCGCTGACGCGACCGGTGTCACGACTGCGGCGAGCCGGTCGCTGCAGTCCTCCATCGACACCTCCTCCATGGACCCGCAGCACCAGGCCGTCGTCGACCGGATCCTGGCCAAGCTGCCTGCCGACTGGGAGGCCCGCCTCGACGCGGCCAAGGCCAAGTACGGTCTGAAGGGCGAGGAGTGGCAGCAGATCCGCGACAGCGCGATCAACCCCGGCGACTACCAGTGCCAGACGACCGATCTGTCGAAGTACGCCAACTCCCTCCTCGATGACGCGCAGGACCCGTGGACCATCTTCATTCTTTCGCTCTTCGGCGGCTTCGACATGCCGACCTACGACGCGCTGATCTACGGCAAGGAGTCGTCGTCGAACACGTTCGGCGTCAAGGGTGAGTACACCCAGCAGCTCAACTCCGAGATGAAGAACCTCAAGCGCTTCTGGGACATCGACTCCGCGCGCATCGAACTGATCCCCATGCACGGCGCGGACGTCTTCACCAGCCCGGACCGGCTCGCCCGCACGCTCTCCGTGCTGTACGGCGGCACGCCCGAGGAGAACCTCGACCTGGCCGACATGTTCATCGAGCTGGTCGACTCGGAGCCCGTCCTCCAGGGCGGCGCCAACCCGATCTTCACCTTCAACGCCTTCGCCTACAGCGAGAAGGACGACCCGGAGCCGCTCGGCATCACGGACCGGATCATCATGGGTGACGGCATCCTGCAGGGCATGAACGCGGTGAACCTGGGCGACGTCGCGCCGCGCGGCATCCTGGGCCACGAGTTCGGTCACCACGTCCAGTACCAGAAGAACCTCTTCGAGAGCGACCTGAGCGGTCCGGAGGCCACCCGCCGCACCGAACTCATGGCGGACGCGTTCGGCACGTACTTCCTGACCCACTCCCGCGGCGAGTCGCTGAACGCCGCTCGCGTCCTCAAGTCCGAGAAGTCGTTCTACCAGGTCGGCGACTGCAGCTTCACCAGCTCCGGTCACCACGGCACGCCCAACCAGCGGCTCAACTCGGCGACCTGGGCGGCGGGCGTGGCCAACGAGGCGCCGAACCAGGGCCACATCCTGCCTGCCCTCGCGTTCGACAATCTCTTCGAGGCCAAGCTGCCCGACCTGGTCAAGCCGGACGGCAAGTAACGGTCACCACCCCACCGCGGGGCGATGAACGCCTCAGCGGCTGAGAACCCGCGCGGGGCGGGCCGGATCACGCACCGGCCCGCCCCGCGCGCCCGCGTCACGAGCCCGGCCGCGGCCCGGGATCACAGCCAGCCGCGACGGCTGGCCTGAACGCCGAGTTGGAACCGGGTCTTGGCGCCGAGCATTTCCTGGAGGCGGGCGATGCGCCGGGCGACGGTGCGCTCGCTCACCCCGAGCTCACGGGCGATCGACTCGTCGGTCAGCCCCGTGCTGAGGTAGCTCAGGAGCTGCCGCCCCTCGGCGGTCGCCTCGCTCTTGACGGCCTCACCGGCCGGCGGAAGCGGAACGGCGATCTGCCAGTACGACTCGAAGACGCCGATCAGCCCGTCCAGGAGCCCCGACGGCTGCACGACGGCACTGTGGTGTCCCGTACGGTTCGGAGCGGCGACGGAGACCACGGCGAAACGGTCGTCGCAGACCAGCACGTTCAGCGCGACATCGGGGAAGACCCTGGCCTGTTCCCCCCGGGCGACGCACTCGTGCGCCACTTCCAGCGCCTTGGGGTCCTGCAGGATGTTGGCGCTGTACACCACCCGGTAGGCGATCCCGCGGTCCAGCGCGTCCAACGTTCCGGGGCCCACCTCCGGCATCCGGTCTCCCCCGCCCACCGGCCCGATCGACAGCGCGCGCACCTGGGACACGGCCCCGTTGTGCACCCGCGACTGGATCTCCCCGCGCCGCTCGGAGGTGTCGACGACCTCGACGTAGCTCGCTCCGGCGGTGTGGTCGAGCCAGTACTGCGACAGGGCCGTGGCGCTCTCGTAGGCGATCCGGGCCTGGCGCGCGCGCCGCTCGGCGACCGCCTCCAGCACCGCGCGAGGCGGCTGGGCGGTCAGCCTGCCCTCCGTACGGGACACCAGACCGATGTCGCTGAGTTCGGCGACGGCGTCCTTGAGACCGTCGAGCGGCGAATCGACCAGCGTCGGCCGGTCGGTGAGCTCGGTCGGGGTCTGCGGACCCCATTCCACGAGCGCGAGGTAGGCGGCCTCCGCTGTCGCGGAGAGCCCGAGAGCCTGCAACGGGCGCAGCGTGCGCATGTCCCCCCAACCCGGCGGCACCGCACGGCACCACCCCACCGACCCCATTTCTACGGTGGCTGTCATTCCGCCAAAGATCGTCACCCTAACACCGGCATGATCACGCGGACCAGGAGCAGACGGCGCGACGAGCGGCGCTGGTGAAAGCGCCGGTGAGAGCGCCGACGGAGACGCCGGCAGTCGGTCCGCGCCCGCCGGTAGCAGGGGCTCCACGGGTGTGGAATCCGGTCTCGGCCTGGAGTCGTGCTGCGAGTGCGGTGCGTGGCCCGTCGCTCATCCTGTGCCGACGCTGGCGATGTCACGCAGGCCGTGCCGGTGTGAACGCCACGGTGAACAGGCACTTCAGACCCGCAGACCGGTCGGCGTGTGCACCGGGGCCGGGCTGCCCGACCCCGAGCAGGCCGCGGCCGAGATCACCTGCGTATGAGAAGGAGCCCAGGTCGGTTCTGGGCCCGGTTGGCGTCGGGTTCGCGTGGAACTGGAGTGAGGGCCGTTTGACGCGGCAGCTCCCGCATGGGGCAGGGCACCGGGCGGACGGCGAACCCGATACGGCTCGCCGTCCGCCCTGCACGGTTCCGGCGTCCTCACCGCGCGGTATGTCAGAAGCCGATGGCCTCGCGCAGCAACAGGACGGTGCCGCGCCCGGGCGTCGGCTCGGCGTTGAGGACGAGCAGACGGTTGACCGCGCTCGGCTGCCCGTAGACCGCCTGGGTGCGCGCGGTCTCCAGCGAAAGGGCGTGCTCCTCGACCCGGCGCAGTGCGGTGCTCAGGTCGGGTACCACCTTCTGCGCCCCGACGACCCAGATCGCCCTTGCGGCGCCGCCGGCGGAGGCGGGCAACTGGCTGCCGCTGCCCGAGGCGATGACGAGCGATCCGGTCTCGGTGACGGCCGCGACGCCGGCGACGAAGACGTCGGGGGTGGCCGTCAGCCGGCGGATCCGGTCGAACTCGGTGGCGCGGTCCATCTTCAGCACGCGCGGCCGGATGGCCTGGTAGCGGTCGCCCGTCTCGATGTCCTGCGTGATGCCGGAGAGCCGAAGCGTCTCGCTGGCCCCGGTGAACACGCCCGCGCCCTCCGGTATCAGGTCCTTGATGCGGGCGCGGGCCGCCGCGGCGTCGTCGAGCAGTTCGGCGGTGAAGCCGTTCGCCCGCAGCGCCGCGAGTGCCCGGTCCAGTCGCTCGGCGGACGCCGGTGCGCCGAAGTCGTCGGCCGCCCCGGCGGCCGACGCGTCCGGCTCAACGGCCTCCGGTGCCCGGCCGTCCTCCGCGGCCTTGTCGGAGCCGGACGCCTGGGCGTCGGGGCCGGTCTCCTGGGCGTCGGGGCCGGGCGCCGAACCCCCCAGAGGGGTGGTGTCGACATACCTGACCTCGTAGACCCGCTCGGCGAACTTCCATCCCTCCGGCGTACGCCGGTAGGTGTCGTGGTAGATGGCGAAGTTCAGGCCCGAGCGGCCGTCGAGCAGACGCGCGATCTCCTGCATGTAGGTGCGACCGGTGGCGGTGTCGCCGTCGATCCGGATCGTGCCCGGGTGGCTGTTCTGCACGAAGAAGTCCCACTGGCTCTGCAGGCGTTCGCCTCCGGTCCGGATCTCCTCCCGGCCGATGAGCTCGACCGGGACGTTGGGCATGCGCAGGACGCCGTCGGGGGTGAACAGCGCGGCAAGGCGGGCACGGTCCCGCATCATCGCCGCGTCGGTGAACTCGCCGCGCAGCGCATCGATCTCGACACGGTCGGCGATCTCTTGGAAGTCGTTCATGCTCAGCGTCCTGTCCTGTGGATGGTGTGCTCCTCTTCGCCAGTCCGACAACACAGCCCCGCCGAATGTGAGGCGAGCCGCCCACGTCACATTCCGCCGCTCTGATTCGTCGTCATGGAGAAAGGGACGAACGTGAACGAGGGAGCTGAAGAGCGTATGACCACCCCGCCGGAACAGGCACAGCGGCAGGCGGACGAGCAGCGGGACCCGGGCCTGAGCACGATCATGAGCGAGCGTCGACAGCTGCTCAATCTCGCCTACCGGCTGCTCGGGTCCCTGGCCGACGCGGAGGATGTCGTCCAGGAGACCTATACCCGCTGGTACGCGATGTCCCGGGCGCAGCAGGAGGCCATCGAGTCCCCGGGCGCCTGGCTGTCGAAGGTCACCAGCCGCATCTGCCTGAACCTGCTCGGCTCGGCGCGCTCCCGGCGGGAGACCTACGTCGGGGAATGGATCCCGGAGCCGCTGCCCGACCCGGCCGAGTGGATCGCCGGGGCGGCGGGCGGCGCCGGCATGGACCCGGCCGACCGGATCACCCTCGACGAGTCGGTGACCATGGCCTTCCTGGTCGTGTTCGAGTCGATGACCCCGGCCGAGCGCGTCGCGTTCGTGCTGCACGACATCTTCCGCTACCCGTTCGCCGAGGTGGCCGAGATCGTCGGCCGCAGCCCGGCGGCGTGCCGTCAGCTGGCGTCCTCGGCCCGCCGTCGCATCGCCGCCGCGCGGGCCGAGGCGAGCCCGGACGCGGCCCGGCAGGCGAGCGTCGTCCGACGGTTCAAGGCGGCCTGGGAGGCGCAGGACTTCGAGGCCATGCTCAGCCTGCTCGACCCGGGCGCCACCGCGATCTCCGACGGCGGTGGCCGCGCCATCGCCCATCTGTTGCCGATCGAGAGCGCCGAGCGGATCGCCCATCTGTACCGCACGATCGCCCGGTTCGCGCCGCCCCGCACGATCCTCGAACGCACGGTCAACGGGCTGCCGGGCCTGGTGGTCGAGTCCGAGGGCCGGATCGAGACGGTGTTCGCGTTCGATGTGGCCGACGACGGCCGGATCACGCACATCTGGGCGGTGCGCAACCCGGACAAGCTCCGCCCATGGCAGCTGTAGGAACCGTCCTCACGGGCCGGCGGTGGCCGTGGGGGCGCGAAGCGCCCCGGAGCCGAGGGGGTTTTGGGGCGAAACGGCCCCGTGCGCGATCAGCGGCCGCCGATCGCGGGGACTTGGTACCGCAACTGCGTCTGGCGGTGGCGGGTGACGGCGCTTCACCGCGCGCGGGCCGGGTGCGTAGGGTACGAGCGGCCCGAGAGCCGTGAGCTCCGGGCCGCCCCGGCCGTGGGAGACGCGTCCGAGGGGCCGAGGACCGGGGGTGGCGGGGATGGCGGACGCGGCTGACGTGGGACGGGCGGACGGGGCCGGGGAGGGCGCCGGGCGGATCGTCCCGCTGGACCGGCGGGTGTTGGTCGTCGCGGGGGTGGTCTTCGTCGTACTGATGGCGTTGTCCTCGCGCTACGGCTTCCATCGCGACGAGCTGTACTTCCTCGACTCTGCCCGGCACCTCCAGGCGAGTTACGTGGACCAGCCGGCGCTGGCGCCGCTGCTGGCCCGGGTCTCGCTGTCGCTGTTCGGGGTCTCGGAGGCGGGTCTGCGGCTGTGGCCCGCACTCGCCGCCGCGGGCACGGTGGTCGTGGGCGGGCTGACCGCGCGGGAGTTCGGCGGTGCGCGGCGGGCACAGTTGCTCGCGGCGATCGCGACGGGCACCATGCCCGTGCTGCTGGGCAGTGGCCACGTCGCCAACACGACGTCGTACGAGATGCTGGCGTGGGCGGCGATCGCGCTCGTGGTCGTGCGGATCGGCCGCACCGGCGACACGCGGTGGTGGCTCGCCGCGGGGGCGCTGGTCGGCCTCGGCGCGGAGTTCAACCACCTGGCGGCGATCTTCGGGGCCGTTCTGCTGGCAGCGGTGCTGCTCGGCCCGGCCCGCCGGACCGTGGCCGACCGGCGGCTGCTCGCGGGTGCGGTGATCGCTGTGCTGTTCGTGCTGCCAGACCTGTGGTGGCAGGCGCGGCACGGCTGGGCCATGTTCGCGATGACGCGGGCACTGAACGGGGAGCACGGAGGCGCGGGGAACATCCTCACCTGGATCGTGGGGCAGCTCAGCATGTCGTGTCTGGCGATGACGGTGCTGTGGGTGGCGGGCCTGCGGTTCCTCCGACGGTCCGGCCGGCCGCTGTGGCGGTGCCTGGTGACCGCGTACGCCGTGCTGTTCGTACTGTTCGCCGTGACGACCGGAGCGCAGGTGTACTACTTGGGCGGGCTGTACGTGTGCCTGCTCGCGGCCGGCGCGGTGGGACTCGACGGGTGGCTGCACTCCCGCCCGGAACGGCTGCGCGGTCTGGTGGTCGGGGCCGCCGTCTCGGCCGCGCTGTCCGCCGTGATCGTGCTGCCGGTGCTGCCGTCCTCCTCCGTGGCCTGGACGTACGGCACGAGCCCGATATCGGGAGAGACCCTGGGCTGGCCCCAACTGGTCGGCACCGTGCGGCAGGTGTGGGCCGGGCTCCCGCCGGGGCAACGCGCGAACGCGGTCGTCTTCGCGGCGGACTACAGCGAGGCCGGCGCCGTCAACGAACTGGGCCGCAGCGCCGGACTGCCCACCGCCGCGGGCGCCCAGAACACCGACTGGTGGTGGGGATCCGGCAACCCGCACGCCACAACCGTGGTGGCCGTCGCCCCCGGCCCCGAGTACGCCCCCGGATACGCTGCCCATCTGCGCCACTACTTCCGGCACGTCCGCGTGGCCGCCACCCTCTCCAACCCGGCCGGCGTGCACAACATCGAATGGGGCGGCCACGTCTACGTCTGCACCGGCCCCCACCGCCCCTGGGGCACGATGTGGCCCGAACTGCGCAACTACGCGTGACACGCACCCTCGCGGTACGGGACGGACAGCGCGAGGTGTCCCGGGCCTGCCGAGATCACCACGGCAGGGTGGATTCCGTCCCGGGCCCTGTCGAACCCCGGGGGCCGACCGCTCCGGAACCCGGGCTCGTTCCGGTTGCGGACTCGGTCCGTGGGATCGGATGCGTTGTCCCGATCCCGCACTTGCGCAAAGCAGACCGCATCGCCCCGGAAGTCGTAGCCCTGACCGGCCGATCACCACATCCGGGCGGCACGGTTGCCGGGAACCGGGAGTGCCATGAATCACAGGGGTGTTACCGGGCGCTTCAGCCGGCGAGTCGAGCGTCTCGGTTCATGGCCATGACCGGGAGTGGCCGCCAGTCAGCGGGAACACTCCGCATGACCAGAGCGCAGTCCGGGGTCGCGGTCCCCAGCGGGAAGCGGTCCGGGGCGTCGAAGAAGGAGGACGCGACGGTTCGGATCCGGCCGGCTTCCACGCGCCAGGCAGTGGTCTGGAGTTCCATGCCGTCCAGGTGACGGCCGGACCTGGTCGCCGAGAAGCCCTTTGTCCCACCTCGGAAGAACCGGGAAGCCTCGGCGAGATCGGCGAAGAGCTTGCTCTCTCGCAACTCGTCGGACAGCTCGACGGTGACATCCACTCGAGTGTCGCCGTCCCGGGTCGCCGACGCGACACGCACCTGCCGGGGTGTCTCGTGCACCTGGAAATCTGCCAGGCCGTGTTCTCCGGGGAAGACACGGCCACCGGCCCAGGCATTGAGCCGCGAGGCGGTGTCGCGACGTGGGATGTAGACGCCGGTCTCCACGCCGTCCGGTCCGTCCCATTCGACGGCGATCCGGTGCGCCACGTTCTCGCTCCGCAGCCCAACCATAGCGGGCGCCCAGGACGGTCGGACATTCCCCAGGCGCAGGAGGCAGATACCCGCGACCGCGTAGCCGTGCACCACATGGGGGCGCAGCGGCTCGGGGAGCAGGCGTGCCGCGGCGTCCGGGGCGACCCGGTAATTCACCAGAAGTCGTCGCTCGATGACGCTGGTCAATCGCGGCTGCCTCATGACCCCTCGCTCTGCGCCGTTGGGCGCCATTTGGTGTGGCGCAGCACGATCTGCTCGGGGCAGACGGTGCTGAGGAACCGGCCGATGCAGATCGCCAGGCGATCCTCGGCCAATGTGTAAAGGATCCGCTTGCCCTCGCGGCGCTCGATGACCAGGCCGGCCCCCTTGAGCACGCCGAGATGCCGTGAGACGGAGGGCGCGCTGATCGGGAACCTGCTCGCGATCTCGCCGGCAGCGAGCTAGCCGTCTCTGAGGTCCTCAAGAATCTGACGTCTCGTCGGATCGGCGAGGGCCCGGAAGACCCCTGTCTCATCCTGAGCTTCCGTCACAGCTCATATTTAGCATCTTGGCTAAATGTCTAGCAACCGTCGTACGCGCCCGTCTTTCGGCGGGCCCCGACTCAGGCTGTGTCGCGCATCACATCCGGACCATGTCACGTCCAGGCCGCCGGCTCCCATCTGGTGGGCGTCAGCAAGCGAGCCGAGGAGGACGGAACGATGAACGCACAGCAGAGGACCGGCACCGCGACCGCGCACCGCGTGGTGGTCCTGGGGGCGGGGTACGCGGGCATGTCCGCGGTGATCCAGCTCGCGGCCCGGGTCAAGGGGCACGAGGGCGTAGAGGTGACCTTGGTGAACGCACAGGAGCGCTTCACCGAGCGGATGCGGCTGCACATGACGGGGACCGGGCAGCGGACCGCCGAGCTGAGCATCCCGGAGCTGCTGGAGGGCACGGGCGCGCGGTTCGTGCGCGGCTGGGTGACGGCGATGGACGCGGGCGCCAAGACCGTGCGGATCGACGACGACCGGGTGCTGCACTACGACACGCTGGTGTACGCGCTGGGCGGGGCCGCCGACACCTCGACGGTGCCTGGCGCCGAGGACCACGCATACACCCTGAGCAGTGCCCAGGGCGCCGAGTTGCTCGCCGCCCGGCTGGGGCGGCTCGGCAGCGGCACCGTGGTGGTCGTCGGCAGCGGGCTGACCGGCATCGAGTCGGCTGCGGAGATCGCCGAACAGCACCCGGAGCTGAACGTCGTGCTGCTGGGCCGGGCCGAGCCCGGTGCGGCCATGAACCCCGGGGCCAAGGCGTACGTGCAGGCCGCGCTCGACCGGCTGGGCGTCCGGGTGCGCGCCGGGGTCGAGGTGGTGAAGGTGCTGCCTGACGCGGTCGAACTGGCGGGCGGGGAGAGCATCGCCGCCGACACCGTTCTGTGGACCAGTGGCACGCGGGTGTCCCCGGTGGCGGCCGCCGCCGGGCTGACGGTCGACGGGCGCGGACGCATCGTCACCGACGCCACGCTGCGGTCGGTGTCGCACGCCGACGTGTACGCGGTCGGCGACGCGGCCGCGATCCGCCAGGGCTACGGCGTCATGCACGGCACCTGCCAGGGCGGCATGCCGACCGGGGTGCACGCCGCACTGTCGATCGACCGTGTGCTGAAGGGCAAGCAGCCCAAGCCGTTCCGCTTCGGCTACTACCACACGCCGGTGAGCCTGGGTCGGCACGACGCGGTGGTGCAGTTCACGCGCCCCGACGACAGCCCCCGGCGAATTCACCTGACCGGCCGCTTGGCGGCCCGGTATAAGGAGACGGTGACTGCCTCGCCCTGGCCGACCTACGGCCGTATGAAGAAGATGCCCGCCTCGGGCGCGTTCTGGCCCCGAGGAGGCCGCTTCACCCGGCTCGGTGAGGCCCGGTGACCGACTTGGCCGCCCGCCCCGACCAGCAGGTCTTCCACGAGCACCGGCGACTGCTGTTCTCCGTGGCCTACCGCCTCCTCGGCTCCGCCGCCGATGCCGAGGACGCGGTCCAGGACGCCTGGATCAAGTGGTCCGCCGCCGACCGCTCGCAGGTGGCCGACCCCAAGGCGTATCTGACGCGGATCGTCTCGAACCTGGCGCTGGAACGGCTGCGCTCCACCCGGCACAAGCGCGAAACGTACGTGGGTCCGTGGCTGCCGGAGCCCATCCTCACCGGCGAGGACGCCTCCGAGATCGTCTCGGACGCCGAATCGGTGTCGATGGCCATGCTGGTGGTGCTGGAGACGCTCAGCCCGCTGGAGCGCGCGGTGTTCGTGCTGAAGGAAGTCTTCGACTTCAGCCACGCCGAGATCGCGCAGGCGGTGGAACGTTCCGAAGCCGCGGTGCGACAGGCCGCGCACCGGGCCCGCGAGCACGTGCGGGCACGGCGGCCGCGCTTCGCCGCCGACAGGTCGAGGCAGCGCGAGGCCACCGAGCGGTTCTTCGCCGCCGCGACCGGCGGGGACGTCAACTCGCTGATGGAACTGCTCTCCCCGGACGTCACCCTGTGGACCGACGGCGGCGGCAAGGTCCGCCAGGCCCTGCGCCCGGTCGTGGGCGCGGCCACGGTGGCCGCCTGGTTCGCGGCGATCGGCACCGTCACCTACCAGGGCGTCGAGCCTGCTGACATGAAGGCCCGACTCGTCCGGATCAACGGTGGGCCGGGCATCGTGTTCAGCGGGCCGGACCGCGTGATCGCCACCGTCACCTTCGACTTCGACGCCGACGGCCGCATCACCGCCATCCACAACGTGGCCAACCCGGACAAGCTCAAGGCCATCACCGACGGCACCACTCATGGCATCGGCACACGGTGAGCACCGCCACCGCGCGCTGCCGCCGGGTGCGGGAAAGCCTGCGAACCCGGTGATCGGCTCGAAGCAGCGACGGACGCCCCCATGCCGGTGCAGGACGGCCTGAGTCCCCGCCGCAAGAGCGGAGACTCTGCTGGAGTCTGATAGTTTCTCCCAGCATTTACGCCTTCCCGGCCGGGCCCCGCCTCCGCCGGGGAGGCTTTTTTCATACCCGGCTCCGACCCGGGCACAGCGGGAGACCACCACCGTCCTGCCGCAATCGAACAACCCGGTGCTGCCCCGGACACCACCCGACCGCCGAACATGGAGGAGATTCATGACCGAGCTGTCCGTACGCCTCGCCGATGAGGCCGACCGACCGACACTGGAGCGCCTCTGGTCAATGTTTCGACATGACATGTCGGAGTTCAGCGGTGCACTGCCCCGCCCGGACGGAACCTTCCGAAGCGATCGGCTCCACGCCGCCTTCACGCAGGCCGACTGGGCGCCCTATCTCGTGACCAGCGGCGAGTTCCCCGTCGGTCTCGCGTTCGTCCGCAGCCTGACAGGCCCGACGCGCGTACTGAGCAGCTTCTTCGTGGTGCGTGGCGTACGCAGGACAGGGATCGGGCTGCGCGCCGTGCAGGAGGTCGTGACGAAGCACCCGGGGCCCTGGGAAGTCGCCTTCCAGGAGAGCAACGACGCCGCAGTCGGATTCTGGCGCCGCGTCGCTGCCGAGATCGCAGGCGATGCATGGGCCGAGGAACGCAGAGCGGTACCGGGTCGCCCGGACCTGCCACCCGATACCTGGATCTCGTTCACCGCCCCGGCTACGACTCAGGGCTGAACACCGGACGCAGCGTTGCCGCCCAGCAGGGCTCGGCGGCAACGGACGCAACCCCGTGTCCGAGGGTGTTGTGCAATCCGTAACACCCGGCGCCACCAACAAGGTTGCAGTTCTCCAGAGTGTGGCCGAGGCCCGCGGTGATCGGGACGATGCGCGCGCCGATGCCGTACGCGGTCTGTGCGCGCGGCTCAGGTCACCGGCCGGGGCGGCGTCCGCACGTGGGCCACAGACTCCACGAGGCCGACCGACCGCTGCCGTTGGAGCGCATGCCAGGAGCCGACCGCCCCGACACGGGCTTCGGCCGACTCGCGGCATGCGACCTGAGGTCGACGACATCTACGCCGCACGTCGTGAGTGAACGCCGGGACGTCCAGCCTGCCGACGGATGACCGGGACCATACGAACTCGCAGGATGGATCACGACGAACACCGGCTCCTCAAGAAAGGCAGGAGATCGTCATGGCGTCTCTTTCACGGGGCAGGACCATGGCCGTCCTGGCCGCACTCGCCGCAGGTCTCACCCTGTCCGGTTCCGCCGTCGCTTCCCCCGGACACGGGGAGGAGAAGCCGATCCGCGCGAGCGTCGTCGGAAGCGGCGAGATCGTGCTGCCCTACTACAAGGACGACGACATCCGTTCGTTCACCTTCGACGCCCATGGCGTCCCGTACAGCCGTCCCCTGCCCGCGATCCCCACGGGTCTGCCCACCGACGCGCGGGGGACGATCGAGATCTCTCACTACTCGGCCGAGCGGCACATCACGTACACGTCCAAGGGGCGCGTGGACTGCTTGGTCACCGGACCGCGAACAGCGACGCTGACAGCGGTCATCACCGAAGTGAGCCCCGGCGGACCGCCCACCGTCGGGCACCGGGTAGGGCTGAGCGTCTACGACGGAGGCAAGGACGAGGGCCGCTCTGCCGACCGCGTCGGCTTCTCCTGGAACGGCGTGAACCTGCTGACGGACAACGGCACCCAGCCCGAGGAGGCCCCGGTCGGTACCTGCATGGCCCCCGCCCCGTACGCCCCGGTGACCAGGGGCGGGTACACGGTCACGCACGCCGAGCTGCCGCCACCGCCGACGACCGGCCAACCGGAACATCACTTCGCACGCCGTCCCGACAACACGGCGCGTCCCCATCCGTCATGAGCCGCTCACACATGCGTGTCGACGGGCAACCGCCGACGTCTTCGCTGCGGGCCGGCCGGGACCACGCTCCTCCAAATCCCTTGCTCTGGGCGGCATTTCACCCGAGATATCGACTTCGAGCACCTCCGCGGCGCCGCGCCGCTTGAGCTCCTCGAGGCGGAAGCCGGCGCCGGAGGCCGGGTCGGGTACCGGCTTGCCGCGCACGTCCGCCGCCCCGGGCCACCAGGAGAGGTGGCATCGGCTGACGACCAGGACGCAGTGCGGCGATGTCGGCCGGTTCCTCAAGGATCTCGGCGCAGACATGGTCGAGTTCCCTGACCCGAACGCGTGGGTCCGTCCGCCGACAGGCCTCCGGCTCCCGTCGGGACCCGACGATCCCGTCCTCGGACTCCTGCCCGGACGGCCCACTCCCACATCCCCTCGTATTCTTTTCCCGTGCCAGTCTCCCGCCTGCATCGCGTCGCCGTCCTTGTTCTCGAGGGCGCGAAGCCGCTCGATGTCGGCATTCCTGCTCAGGTGTTCACGACCCGCGCGAGCATGCCGTACGAGGTGCGGGTGTGCGGCGCCTCGCCCGGTCTCGTGACCGGTGGCGACGGCCTGTCGTACTGCGTCGCCCACGGCCTCGACGCGCTCGCGTGGGCCGACATCGTATTCATCCCCGGCTACCGGTTCCCGGACCGCGACGACCCGCCCCAGCCCGTCGTCGATGCGCTGATCGCGGCCCACGATCGGGGCGCACGCCTCGCCGCCATCTCGACCGGGGCCTTCGCGCTCGCCGCCACGGGCCTGCTCGACGGCAAGCGCGCCACGACTCACTGGCATTACACACGCGCGCTTGCGGCGAAGCATCCGCTCCTCCGGGTCGACGAGAACGTCCTGTTCGTCGACGAGGGAAGCGTGCTGACGTCGGCCGGCGCCGCCTCGGGCATCGACCTGTGCCTGCACATTCTGCGCGGCGACCTCGGGGTGGCCGCATCGAACCACGCGGCCCGACGCCTGGTCGCGGCCCCTTACCGCAGCGGCGGCCAGGCGCAGTACGTGCCACGCAGCGTGCCCGAGCCCCTGGGCGAACGGTTCGCCGCCACCCGCGAGTGGGCGCTGCACCGGCTGGGCGAGCCCCTCACCCTTGAGGTGCTCGCCCGGCACGCGACGGTGTCGCCACGCACGTTCTCGCGGCGCTTCGCCGAAGACACGGGATACACGCCGATGCAGTGGGTCATGCGCGCCCGCATCGACGTGGCCCGCGAGCTGCTCGAACGTTCGGAACGGAGCATCGAGCAGATCGCCGCCGACACCGGCCTCGGCACCGGTGCGAACCTGCGGCTGCACTTCCAGCGCATCCTCGGCACCACGCCGAGCGAGTATCGGCGCACCTTCACCCGGGGCGAGTAGCCCGCCGCCGTGGCGCGATCCTTTCGAGCCGTGGCACTCACGCCGCTGTCACGGGCGAATGCCGCAAGCGAACCTGATGGCGAACCGAAGGGACACCACTCATGACTCGTATCGCCATCAACGGATTCGGCCGCATCGGACGCAATGTGCTGCGCGCACTGCTCGAACGCGACAGCGACCTCGAGGTCGTCGCCGTCAACGACCTCACGGAGCCCGCCACCCTCGCGCGGCTGCTCGCGTTCGACACGACGTCCGGCCGGCTCGGCCGCCCGGTGACCGTCGACGGGAACGTCCTCGTCGTCGACGGCCGTCGCATCACGGTGCTCGCCGAACGCGAACCGGCGCAGCTGCCGTGGGCCGAGCTCGGCGTCGAGATCGTGCTCGAGGCGACCGGCCGCTTCACGTCGGCCACTGCTGCCCGCGCCCACCTCGACGCAGGCGCGAAGAAGGTGCTCGTCAGTGCGCCGTCGGACGGCGCCGACGTCACGCTCGCGTTGGGGGTCAACACCGACGCGTACGACCCGGCCGTGCACACGATCATCTCGAACGCCTCGTGCACGACCAACGCGCTCGCACCGCTGGCCGCGGTCCTCGACGAGCTCGCCGGCATCGAGCACGGCTTCATGACGACGGTGCACGCCTACACCCAGGAACAGAATCTGCAGGACGGCCCGCACCGTGACGCCCGCCGCGCCCGCGCCGCCGCCGTCAACATCGTGCCGACCACGACGGGCGCCGCCAAAGCGATCGGCCTCGTACTGCCGAACCTCGACGGCAAACTGGCAGGCGATTCGATCCGTGTACCGGTTCCGGTGGGTTCGATCGTCGAACTCAACACGACCGTCGCCCGCGACGTGACGCGCGACGACGTGCTGGCGGCGTACCGCGCCGCAGCGCAGGGCCCGCTCGCCGGCATCCTGGAGTACTCGGACGACCCGCTCGTGTCCTCCGACATCACGGGCAATCCCGCCTCATCGATCTTCGACGCGGCCCTCACCCGCGTGGACGGCCGCCACATCAAGGTGGTCGCCTGGTACGACAACGAATGGGGCTTCTCGAACCGCGTGATCGACACACTCGAACTCATCGCCGCCCACTGACCGGACGTCGGCACACTCTCCACCTGCCTCAGAACCCGGGCCTCCGTTCGGTCAGGCCGGACCGGCGAGCCCCGCCGCCCGGCCTGACCCGAACGAAGCACCCCAGCCGGGGGCAGCTCCACGAGTACCCCGGACTTCCCGCACGTGACGGATTGCCGGTCACCCGGCCGCATTCGAGTCATGGAGTGAGCCGATGCCCGTTCCCATCGCGAGTTCCCGAGCCCTCGCCCCGCAGGACCTCATGACCGACCTCTGCTCCGCGCCAGGTGCCGTCGGGCGTCGGAAGCGGTGGGAACCCTGGGCCGTGGCCGCGGCCTCGGCTTCAAGGGGTACGGCCTCGATCCATCTCAGCCGGACGCGTGGGAAGGCGCGGCACCACGGGCGAAGGTGACCCGGGGCCGGGCCCCGTTGGACGCGTTCTTCAACGCTTTCGACTCCCTCGTCGCCTGACGCCTGGATGAGGTCCCCGGCGGGCGGGACCGCGCCGGGGAACACCCCGTCCGTCCGACCCGCCGTCCGCAGTGGCGGTCGGCACCGGGCGTGGACACACTGCTGCGGATCCGCGCGAGCCGGCACGAGGACGCATCGCGAGCGCGCACCCCGTCGGCATCGACACCACCGGGAAGCCATCGCGTTCTGCCTGACCGCGATCCGATCAGCCGGTCTCGGCGGCGAAGGGGCCGCGGTCACCGAAAGCGAGCCGCGCGAAGTTCGCGCCGATGCGGCGGTGTGCTGCGGGATCAGGATGGACCTCGTCCGGCAGCGGGAACTCGGCGTAGTCCGTCTCGCCGTACAGGTCGCGTCCGTCCATGTAGTGCAGATTCGGGTCGTCGGCCGCCCTCTGGTCGACGATTCCGGCGAGTTCGTCGCGGATGACGTGGAGCGTCAGGCGCCCGGCCGCACGTTCGGCCGGATCGCCCGTGGCCTTGAACCGCAGGGTGCCGCCGTCGAAGTCGGGCGCGAGGGGGCCGGGGGTGTCCTCCTGGACCGGGCACAGGATGGGGGACACGACCAGCAGCGGCGTGGCCGGATGCCCCTCGCGGATGGTGTCGAGGAAGCCGTGGACTGCGGGCGTGAAGGCGCGCAGGCGCATCACGTCGGAGTTGACGATATTGATGCCGATCTTGAGGCTGATCAGGTCCGCGGGCGTGTCCCGCATCGCGCGGGCGGTGAACGCGTCGAGCAGCGCGCTGCCGCCGAACCCCATGTTGACCAGCTCCACTCCGCCCGCAGCGGCTGCCAGGGCCGGCCAGGTGGCACTCGGATGAGCGGCGTTCGAACCGTGGCTGATGGAACTGCCGTGGTGCAGCCACACCCTGCGCCCGCTGTCCGGCACCTGCTCGACGGGAGCGTTGGTGCGCAGTGCGATCAACTCGGTGATCTCCGTATGCGGGAGCCAGATCTCGATGTTCTTGTCACCGGCCGGCAGACCGTCGAAGCGGGCGGTTCCGGGAGGCCCTTCGGACAGCTCGGCGGACTGGGTGAACATGTCTGTGATCGTGCGGACGTTACCGCCGGCGACCGTGGCCTGGGCCGCGAGAGCGCCATCGATCAGCAGGTCGTACACGCCGTCCGCCGGGGCGGGGAAACCTTGGTAGACCCGCTTGGTGGGCAGCGTGTCGAGTTCGATCGCGGTGGCGCGGGTACGGAAAGCCAACCGCACGCCGGAGGGCTGGGCCTCGGCAACGGCCAGTTGGTCGTCGGGGATCTGCCGGCGCGCCCGGGCGGGCAGCCGATGCGGCAGCAGACCGTGCGCGGTCGCCTCCAGGTCGAGGAAGCCGCGCAGGACGTCCGCGGTGACAGGTGTGGTGATCCAGTGGTGCTCGGTGTTCATGGCCTCTGCCTGTTGATCAAGAGTGTGCACATGCTCGTTTGCGCCGACGCTCGGCGCGACGGACCGCCTCCGGCGGTGCCGCCCTCGCGCGGTCAGGGTGTGACCCGGTTCCGTAGCGGAGCGGCGAGTGCTCGCCCTGGCGAGCGCGGAGACGGTCACCTGATCGAAGCCGACTTCGTCCGCCGGTTCCGCGGCCGCGCTGACCAGACGTTCTGCGGTCAGCCCCCGCACGCACCATAACCTTCCTCCTATTTGGCGATATCGATTATGCAGTTGCCTAACACCTTTAGGCAAATTAGCGTTTCGTTCATGAAACCTCTGACCGAGCAACAGATCCGTGCCGCGTTCGTGAACTGCACCAAGGGCGAGGCGAAGCGCCTGTCCGTCCCCCGCGACCTGGCCGAGCGGCCCTGGGCCGACCTGGACTTCCTCGGCTGGCGAGACCCCCAGGCCCCCGACCGGGCCTACCTCGCCATCGAACTGGACGGCCGTCCGGTGGCGCTCGCACTGCGCTCCCCCAGCCCCGGCTCCTGGCAGATGCGGCGCAGCATGTGCTCGATATGCCTGACCACTCACACCGGAGGCGTCTCGCTGATGGTCGCCGCGAAGGCCGGCAGGGCCGGGCAGCAGGGCAACTCCGTGGGGGCCTATATATGCAGCGACCTCGCCTGCTCGCTGTACGTGCGGGGCAAGAAGAACGCGGGCGCCGGCGCACGGCTCCACGAGTCACTCACCCTGGACGAGAAGATCCAACGCACCGTCGCGAACCTCGCCGTGTTCATCACCAAGATCACCACATGAATCGCCCAGTCAGGCACACCACACGTCGGCTCCAGCCACCTCCCACCCCCAAATGGCCGAAAGCCGCCGGTGGCTCTCGGGGACGGCACCGACCGGATTACGCAAGGCTGGGCTGAAACGGACATCCGCCCCACCTCCGACCCGGCTGTGTCCGGCAGGCATGTCGCCCCACACACGCGGCCGGACGCTGCTTGGCCTGGACCGGAACAGCAGCAGAGCAACCACAGCGAGGGTCCGTACGGTCGGTGGCTGTCCCGCGGCCGGAAGGCGGCCGCCAGGTCCGGACCGCAGATGATCGACAGCGGCTTCGGCAGGATCGCCGTGCCGGTGGTGTTGTTCGTCATGGTCGACGCGCTGGGCTTCGCACTCTGTCAGCAGCACCCCCGAGCGGGCCCTTGCGGCGCACCGTCGCGGCGACGCCCCGTCAGGCGCGACGACGCGTCCGTGGCCAAGTCGTCGTGACCGCGTTGCTGGTGACCGTGGCTGGCTGCATCGTCGGCGGGCGGCCGCCCGGCGCTTCCTCGCCGGGTTGCGACGGCGGCCTGCTCGCCGGAAACCACCAGGGATTGCGCGACAGCCCTTCGGTGATCGATTCCAGGGGCTCAGTGATCACTGCGACTCACGGACGGCCGCTACCGCCTCCCGGACGTCCGGATGCAGGTCGTCAGCGAGACCGTCCAGCAGCTCGGCGACCCCAGGGGTCGACCAGCGGGCGACCGCCCACACCAGGTCCTCCCGCACGCCGGGGTCGGGGTGGGCAGCAAGGCGGGTCAGCTGGGCAAGCGGGCCCCGTCGACGCATACCGAACCAATGCAGTGTCTCCCGCAGCTTGGCCGGGTCTCCGGGGTCACCGGCTGCTGCGACCCTGGCGAGCAGCACTTCGGCCGGTGGCGGCGGCCCGTCCAGCGGATGCGGCAGCCGCTCGCGCAGGCGCCGCGCCCCGTACTCCCCCCTCACCCGGCATCCGAAGCAGGTGCAGGGGCGGACGCCGTGCGCGTCCGGCCAGTACCGCCAGCCCACAACCTGCGGCGCGGTGCGGATCCGGTGCACTTCGCGGGGCCGGATCGCCCGAGGTACGAACACCTCCCACCCTCGCGGATCGTCGAGTGCGGCGATCCGCCGCACCGCGTCGGCCGCGGGAACGGTGGACTGGGCGTCCCGCGTCCGGTCCGTGTAGCGCCCGACCAGCACGTGCTGGTCGTCGTCCAGCCGTACGTGGACGGCCACAAGCCCGCCCCGGCGCCCGAAACGGGCCAGTTCGCGCAACCACTGGTGGGTGAGGGTGTACGACGGCAGCACCGGAAAGCAGTACACCCCGCGCACACCGCCTTGTCCCTGGCCGGCTGCCCGGATCCCGGACCGCCGGATGCGCTGCGCGTTCGCCGCCGACGTCAAGTGCACAAACATCGCCATGACCGGGCATATTACTGGCCCGACTCCATGAGATCTTCGGGTTGTGGGACGAGGCGGCTCAACGACGACACAGCCCGGCCCCTCGCTGTTCGAGCCATTGCGGCAGGTGATCGGGACGGTCGACGAGACCTTCAAGGGCGCGATCCGGGTGGCGCCTTGAGTCGTGACGCTCCGCGTTCGTGGTGCTGTGTTCGCGCCCTGATCCGCGATCGAGGCGAGGTCCTTGTGAACCTGCCCGGCAGCGAGGGAAGCCGGGGCCGTTGTCAGTGGGGCCGTCTACTGTGCAGGCCATGTCTGATGACCTGCGGAACGACGGCCTGCGGGCCGAACCCACGGCGACGGATGGGTGGTTGCCGGATCCGGGGTTCCCGATGGCGCCGTCGGGGCCCGGGGCACGGAGAGTGGCAGCCGTGCCCTTGGGAACCCACTCCTCGTTCGCCCTCCGTTCCGCCGACGGACTCGACACCGGGGCCGAGGACAAGCACTTCGCGGGTGACTTCGAAACCCATCTGACGGTACGTCTGTGCAGCGAGGAAGAAATGTCGTTGCTCCGTTGGGCGGAACGCAACGAAGTGAAGTACTCCCGCATCGTCCTGGATCGGGGGAGGACGCCGGATCAACCGATGCTCACCATCACCGGCCGTGGGACTCTGCCCCTGCAACGGGCCGCTGCCGGAAGGCGCGTGGAACAACTGCGTTGTGAAGGATTCGAAGTCACGCGCGTGAAGATCGAGGCGGCGCCATGGAACAAGGACGTACCGCAGACAACCCAGGAGGCTGCGGCGCTCCCGCCGCAGTGCTACTTCGAGCACCACGTGAAGCTGGCGCTGACCGATGTCGACCAGGTGGCAGAGGTGCGGGCACTGTGCGAGCCCCACGCGGCGCATGTCTCCCGCAATGCCCGCCGCCCACTCAGCGGGGGCCGCCACGAGCGCTTCGTCACGCAACGCTGCCGACCGGTCGGCCGTCCTGCTGCTCGCGCGCGACTGGACGCCCTGCTGGCATCACTCGCCGACGCCGGGCTCGCGGCCGCGGAGGTAGAGGAGGAGTTCGTGGTGCACGACGACAACCTCCTCATGGACGAAGGCTGGATGGTCGCGGACGGGAGCGGTGCCGCATGACGAAGAGCGATCGGAGCCGTCCGACTCCCCCGGCACCGAAGGATTCGATCGAAGGATTCGAACCCCCGCCGGAGGAGCTCGACCGTCGATCGCGCTCCGGGGAGCCGGAGTTCACGGATCCGGCCCAGGCCGTGCGCTGGCGGACCGCCCGCCGGGCGGCGATCGATCACGTGCTCGCTGTGATCGCCGGATCCTGGTGGAGCGACAGTCTGGTGCTGCGGGGCAGTCTGCCGCTGCAGGCATGGGTCGGTGAGCGGGCCCGGGAGCCGGCTGATCTCGACTGGGTGGTGGTTCGCGACATGCTCAACACGGGCTGGAAATACGGAAACCTCATCGACCTGACCCACAGCTGGCCCGCCGTGGTGGACGCCCTGGAGCCCGCAGACGATGCGCACGGCATTCAGGGGACCTGGAATGCGTGGCATCCGTCGTCGGACCTGGAGCGGCTGGTGGAAGTCGCCTCGACGGACGAGGAAGCCGAACCCCTGTACATGGACCTGCTCGAGCGGATCAGGCAACGATCCGAGGCACCGGGCGGCGTACTGCTCGACGCCGATCGGGCGTACGCGGAGTCGAGCGACGGAGGATGGCTGTACCACGGGCCGGGGGTGCGGCTGGAAGTGCCCTGGCGGGCATTCGGGTTGCCGCCCGGCCGGATACGGGTGGACTTCGCCACCGACGACATGCTCTCCGAGCCGCCGGAGTTGGCGGCCCTGCCGGTCGGCTGTGGCGAACCACCCGTCGTGGTCCAGACGGCCAGCCGGGAGCTGTCGCTCGCCTGGAAGATCCTCTGGCTGCGATTCGAGTCCGAGGAGGACGGCGGCGCCCGGGGCAAGGACCTCTACGACGCCGTCCTCCTGGCCGAGGACCGCCGTACCAGGCTGTCCAGGAGCCTTCTTGAGGACGTATTGTGCGGCGGTCACGGCCACACCGACGCGAATGGGCTCGACCCGGACCGGGTACTCCAATGGCCGGTGGCATGGGGGCAGTTCCAAGCCGAGTACCCCTGGGTGCAGGGGAGCGCGGAGGAATGGTTGTGCCGATTGTCCGCGGCGCTCACTTCGATGTTCGCGGCGACGGTGCCCGCAGTGGTCGATCTCGAGGTCGGCGACTCGGTGACGATCAGCGGCGGCCCCTTCGCCACTCTCCAGGCGACTGTCAACGAGGTCAGTCCCCACACGAAGAGGGCCAGGGTTCTGGTCCATGCGTTCCACCGGGAGACCACGGTCGACCTCTCCTTCGACCAGGTGCGGAAGAATTGATGAGGTGGACTCCGGACGCGTTCCTGGCTCACACCCAGGGCCGCGGCTTCCCTGTACCCGATGGGCTTCAGGACGATGCCCATGACCGCACACCCCCCTCCGCACTTTCGCCGTCGGCATCGACCGCGACGCCGTCAAGGCCGGCCTCGCTTCGTGCTGGAACTCAGGAGTGGTCGAAGGCCAGGTCAACAGGATCGATGTGCTCAAGCGCCAGGTGCTCTGCCGCGCGGGATTCCAGCCTCTCCCCAGCCGGACTCTCCCGGCTCCGCGGCCAGGGCGACGCCGGGCTCGGCCGGGACTGCTGCCGGTCGCCTTGACCGGGCACGTGGATGACGGCGCCGTGGATTCCGCAGCCGGTCACGAGGAGCTGTGCCCGGCCCGCCGTCGCGAGATGCTTCTTGTGGTTGTCCCCGCCGTGGCCGTGGCCCATCAGGACCGGGGGCGCGCGATCGGCGCCGGACGCCGGCGACCAGGGAACTCCGGGGACACCGCCCGCGGTGAAGGCGCGTTCGATCATGCCGTTCGACTACGACTCGGCGGTGAACTGCAGAGAGCGCATAGGTGGTGCCCTGCGGGAGTGCCTTGTCGTCGAGGCGGTCGTGTCCCGTAATCGATCTCGCGGCTGCGAAATTTCATTGAACTCGAGGTCAGCGATCGACAAGACTGCCGCCGTGAGCTCTCGACGCTTCGTCACACTCGATCAGGACGGCACGGCCGACGGATGGCTGCACGTGGTCGTCGAGGCCCCGACCGGCGTCTTCTACCAGCAGCAGTACGGCGGCCACCTGTGCCGACAGGGGCAGGCGGAGGGCTTCCTGGTGCCGGTGTTCGGCCCTGACGCGCTGGACGCGCTGCGCCGACTGTTCGAGGAGGAGTTCGCCGGTGCCGGCACGTGGAACTACTCGTGGCCGGATGACGAGCGCGCGAGGCTGCGCGGAATCATCGAGAGCATCCCCTACTGGGCATCCGACGGACACACGGAGGATCTGCACACCCTGAGGCTGGACGGGAACCGGGTCCGCGACGCCGACGAGGCCCGGGTGCCCGTGATCACGCCGGACGGCCCGGGAGTGCTGATGTGGGCCAACTCGGACTGAACGCGGCGATCAGCTGTCCACCCCGAGCCAGAGGAGAGGCGTCCGCACACTGGATGCATGCGGACGTTCCGACAACGCGGCGAGGTGCCTCATCTCACGCCGCGCGCCCGCCAGGGATCACGGGACAGCCCTGGGTCGTCCCGTAGTCCCTAGGGCACTACGACAGTCAGCGATGTGTCAGTCAACCGGAAGTCGAGCTTCTCGTAGACGCGGCGGGCCGGATTCGCATCGCTCACGACGAGCGAGACCTCGGCCAGCCCGTCGGCCGCGGCCGCAGCGAGCACCCGACGCAGCAGATCGGCGCCAAGGCCCGCATATTCGGATTCGGGGCGGCGGAATACGTCCGCGATCCATGGCTGACCGTCGCGGTCGGTGAGGATCGCCCCGGCGACGACGCGGTCCGTCTCGTCCACCACCAAGGCGCTGCACGGAAGGACCGGTCCGAGGACGGAGCCCGTCAGCATCGGCTTCAGGAGCTCGTTCAGGGCTTCTTCGTCGCTGCCACGGTGATGGTCCGGATGACCGGCAGGAAAGGCGGCACGCCACGCCGGGAACACGGCGTCGGCATCACGGTCGCAAGGGACTGCCCGCAGTCCCTTGCCCAAGGCCCGCGAGGACCAGTCGGCCGGCGGCGGGCAGTCGACCAAGTCTCTCCGCATCTCGTGGGCATGTCTCATCACCCGTGCGCCACGGTGCAACAGGTGCTCGCCGAGCTCCACAGATCCCGAGACCGCCCATCCGGACATGCCGGAGACGATGGTGTCCACGGGGTCGGGGCCGACCACTTCGGCGAGGTCCGCCCACGGGTGCCCCTCGCGAACACCCCGCAGATAGGTCAGAACCGGCACGCCCTGCCGATTGGTCAGGGTCTGGCGCTGCTCATCGTTCTCAGTCACTCGTCATCCTTGCTAGACCGCATGTACCTCGATGCGGCATTCTCCGGTTCCGCATTCGCCGTGGCAACTGAATTCCGCAGCTCACGCGCCTGTTCGCCCGCTGCGCCGTGCGTTGCTCACAGCAAGAGGCACTGGGACCTGGTCGCGCTGCGGCGGACCACGCACCACCGGCTCCGGTCCGCACTCCAGATGTACACGGTCCGGTACATCTGCCTGGTTCCCGAAGGGCCCGTTCGCGGTGCCGTGGCCCGCGGCGGAGCACCTGGGCGCGCAGCAGGGCGTCGAGGACCCGTCGGTCGGTGGAGCAGCGCAACGCGCGGCGGCAGAAGCCCCGTGGAGTCGACCAGGGCGGTGAGCCGCTCGGCGGCGGTCGCAGTCCGCTTCCGAGAGCCCGCGACGGCGCGAAGCCGACGGCTTCGGCGGTTCGGCGTCGAGCCGGTCCTTGCCGTCCTTCAGCGCGGAGCCGGCGCCGCGCTCCAGCATCACGGTTCGCAGCCGCAGCATCAATCGTTCGTTATAGTGAACGTAGAGTTCGTCCAACTTCCCTAGTGAGGGTGTCATGCAGGTCTCCGCCTACTACGCGGACACGTACGAGGAGCGGGCCCGTACCCAGGTGGCCGCCACAGGCGAGCGCGACGGTGTGCCGTGGGTGGCGGTCGAGCACTGTCTGTTCCATCCGCAGGGCGGGGGGCAGCCCGCCGACCGCGGGTGGGTGGACGGCCACGAGATCGTCCCCTTGCGGGACCGTGACTCCGGGCTGGTCGTGGCCGTGGCCTCAGGCGAGGCCGCCCTGCCGGTCTTCTCGCCGGGGTGGCCTGTCGAGGTCCGCATCGACCTTCCGATGCGCGTCACGCATGCCGCGCTGCACACGGCCGGTCACCTGATCGAGGCGGCCGGCCGGGCGCAGGGGTGGATGCCGGCCGCGAACAACCACTTCCCCGGCCAGGCGCGGATCGAGTTCACCGCGCCGCAGCCGGACGCCCGCCTGGACACCCCGGAGGGCCGGGAGGAGGCCACCGAGGCGCTGCGGACGGAGGTCGCCGGGGCAATCGCGCAGGATCTGCCCGTGACCTGGGAGAACGACCCCGAGGGTCGCCGTGTCGTCCACCTGGCCGGCCTGCACTCCGCACCGTGCGGGGGAACTCACGTACGGAGCCTCGGCGACCTCGCCGACGTCGCGCTGCCGACGCTGAAGGTCAGGAAGGGCCGGATCCGCGTCTCCTACGGCGCCGCCCACCGGGAGCGGTGATGACTCCCCGTTCATCAGGCGACCGTCGGCCCGCCAGCAGCACCGCGGGCGCGGTCGGGGTGCAGATCCGCCGGCGCCGTGAGCAGCGCGGCATGAGCAGTGCGGAGCTGTCCCGTCGGGCGGGCTTGAGCAAGGCGACGCTGTCGCAGCTGGAGGCCGGGCGGGGCAATCCGACCATCGAGACCCTCGACGCGCTCGCGATCGCCCTGCGCATCCCGCTGACCGACCTTCTGGCCCGCGACACCGACCCGGGACCGGTGTTCGTGCCCGGCACCGACCTGGCCGACGGCGAAGTGGGGCGCGAACTGCTGCGCCGCATCAGCAGCGGCAACAGCTTGGAGATCTGGCGGCTGCGCATGCCCCCGGACACGCGTCTGGACGGCGTTCCGCACGCGACCGGCACCATCGAGCACCTGCTCGTCTCCTCCGGGCACCTCACCGCCGGGCCCTCCGATGCCCCCACCGACCTGCACTCCGGCGATCTGCTCGCCTTCGCCGGAGACGCCCCGCACATCTACCGCACCGGCCCCGAGACCGCCGACGTCACCGTCGTCATCGCCTCACCGATCATCAGCTGAAAGACAACCCCGAACATGAGCGTCACCTCCCCCACCGGACCCCAACGCATATTCACCAGCGACAACACTGCCGGTGCCTGCCCGGAGATCGTCCAAGCCGTCACCGCCGCAGCCGTCGGCCAGGACCTGCCCTACGGCGCCGACCGGTTCACCGCCGACGCCCGAGCCCGCTTCGCCGAGATCTTCGAACGCGACGTCGACGTCCTGCCCGTCTCCACGGGGTCAGCGGCCAACGCCCTGAGCCTGGCCGCTCTCACCCCGCCCTGGGGCAGCGTGCTGTGCCACCGCGACAGCCACATCAACACCGACGAATGCGGCGCCCCGGAGTTCTTCACCGACGGAGCCAAGCTCGTTCCCCTGCCCGGCGACGACGCCAGGATCGACCCCGACCACCTGCGCGCGGCCGCGACGCGGAAGGTCGGCGACGTGCACAGCGTGCAGCCCTCCGTGCTCAGCATCACCCAGGCCACCGAGACCGGCGCCCTCTACACCCCCGACGAGATCCGCGCCCTGGCCCGCATCGCCAAGGGCGCGGGCCTGCGCGTCCACATGGACGGAGCCCGTTTCGCCAATGCAGTCGCCGCCCTGGGCCGCACACCCGCCGAGCTGACCTGGCGGGCCGGCGTCGACGTCCTGTCCTTCGGGGCCACCAAGAACGGCGCCATGACCGCCGACGCCATCGTCGTCTTCGACCGCGCCCTCACCCCGGAACTCTCCTTCCGGGTCAAGCGCGCCGGCCAGCTCACCTCCAAGATGCGCTTCCAGTCCGCCCAGCTCGACGCCTACCTCACCGACGGCCTGTGGCTGCGCAACGCCGCCCACGCCAACACGATGGCCGCCCGCCTGGGCGACGGGCTCAAGGCCCTCCCCGGCGCCGACCTGCTGCACGCCGTCGAGGCCAACATCCTCTTCTGCCGCCTCCCCCAGCAGGTCATCGATCAACTCCTGGCAGAGGGATTCGCCTTCTACCACGACCGCTGGGAGCCGGGCGTCTGCCGGTTCGTCACCTCCTTCTCCACCACCGCGCACGACGTCGACGCTCTCCTTGAGACCGTCCGCCGCCTCAGCCCCTGACACCACCCGGAGCGGCGGGGTGACAACCGCTCACCCCGCCGCCCACCTCGGCCGCTCGCGACGAGCCGACGGTGGCCGGTTTTCCATTCCTGTAGGGGCCATGGAATCTGAGCAGCGCCGGCTCGCGCCGAGATCATGTGGGACGAACAACTCCGTTTGCGCCGCACCGCCCCCGTCCCGAGGTGCCGCGCCGCGGCCCGGCCGCCGGGACCGAACGGCCACCCGGTCGGGCCGGCCCCACGTCACCCCCGCGTCACCCGGACCTCCGAGACTTCCATCAGTCCGTCGAGTTCGACCCGGCCGACGGTCTGGGTGGGACGCACCGTGAGGCCGTCCCGGCGCACCAGATCGAGGAGGCGCTCGGCGAGCGGCAGAACCATGTGGCGGCCCCAGCAGCGCTCGTCGGCATGGCCGAACGGCAGGTACCCGGGGTGGTCGTCCGGATCCAGGTCGGTCCACCGCTCGGGACGGAAGGCATCGGGCTCCTCCCACTGCGCGGGGTCGCGGTGACTCAGCAACGGCAGCAGCAGGACATCGTCCGCCGGGCCGATCCGGGCGTCCACCTCGGTGAATTCGGGCGAGGCCACCCGGAGGATGTTCCAGGACGGTGGCAGCAACCGGAGCGCCTCGGCGATGAGGTGTCGGTTCGGGACGGCCTCGTCGAACGGTGCGCCCAGCCAGACCGCGTTGGTGACCAGGGCGGCCACCGTGAAGCAGATCGGCGCCGCCACCCGTCGATAGAGGTACATGGCGTATCGGCGGTCCGGAAAGCCGTCGGCGCCGAGGACGAGGGTGGCGAGCTTCGAGAGGGGCTCCGCGCGGTCGGGGCGGCGCAGCAGGGCGGCGCCCGAGGTGACGGCGGACCAGGTCAGTTTCGGGGTGAGTTCCAATCTGCGGTCCACCAGAACCCGGAAGCGCAGGAGTTCCCGTCCGAAGACCAGGTCCCGGAGATAGGCGTGCGGCACCTGCGGCCACGGGCCCGTCAGGTCGACCGACGTCTCCAACGGGCGCTGGAGCGCTTTCCGCACATCCGCTGCCACGGCCTGCATGTAGGCGGACGCGTCGGCCCGGCCGACGTGTCGGCCGAGGACGGGTTTGAAGGTCGGGCGCTCCTCGGCGTTGGCCGGCCGGCTGCGGAGCAGGGCGTCCATGAGGTCGGCGCCCGCGACGCCGATCGTGTTGGGTTCCAGCCGGAACAGGTCCTGGCCGGTGTGGCGGCTGAGCAGCGCGTCGATCCTGGGCGCGAAGCGCACCTGTCGACCGCGGCGGTTGACGATCGGTGGCTGGGGCATCGGAATCCTCCGGGAACGCCGACCGGTGGCGGGCCGTCTCACCCGGCCCGCCACCGGCCTCTCCTACAGTCGTGGGCCGATCAGATCCAGCCGTACCACGCATACGCCTTGAGGCTCTTGTCGCTGCGCATCCGCTTCACGAGACGAACGAACTTCATCCGTACCTCCATGGCAGGGAAGGGTCTGTTCCCCAGTTGCAGGCCGCCGAATGGTCTTCGACCGCCGCAGAAGTGAATGCCGGAGTCCCGACGGCGTCAAGTGACCTGCATCACCGCAAAGAACAACCAACCTCATGTTTCACGCGAGTTCAGGGTGCGAGGTGATGAAGGGCACGCGGCGAAGCTGACGATTGATCCCGATGTAGCAGATGTATATGCCAAGTAACCTTATGGAACAGCGGTGTTGCCGGTCGCGGTGGAGCGGCGAGGATTTTACGAAACGGGGAACAGCTCTTTCCGTATCCGGCACTCGTGGTGGTCGACGCGGGTACGGCGACGCGTGCACGTGTTCGTGCCGCGTACGCCTCCTCCAGCGAGCTCTGCGCGCGCCCCGCGGTGCGGGGATCGTCGGGTCGCAAACACGGCCGACAGGAACAGCGACCTGCGGACGCGCCGTCGGACGGCCTGCGGGTGGAGATCGTGGTGGCCGGTACGACGGTTCACATGCCTGTCGGCCGGGTGCCCGGCGGATGCCCTCACCGAGCCGATTCCAGGGCCGGCCCGCCCCCTGCACGGCAGACGTCGTCGGACGGCCCGGTGCTCGGCTCGCCAGAAGGCTCGACCGACGGCGGCAGAGCGACACGCTGCCGCACAAGCGCCTGCACGAGCGCGCGGCCCGTCGGAGCCACCACCGGAGGTCCCCCGCAAGCCTCCGAGCACTCGCCGAACACCGCCCGCACCAGTGGCAGGACCGTCCTCGCCTTCGCCGGCAACGACAACGGCACGCCGCTGCCCGGCTGTCGGAGGACAGCGGCAGCCGTGCTCGCCACGGTTCGCGCGGACACGCGCCCCCTGGAGTACAGGCCCCCCTGGAGTACAGGAACAGGGGAGAAGGGCGGGTGCGCTCAGCTGTGCGGTGCGCGGCCCGCATCCGACCGCGCGCCCGTCGAATGGCGCAACGGCCGCCGGGACGCGCTCGCCGTGATCAATGACCTGACGCCCGGCGCGGGACCCCGCGTCTGTGGGGTCCAGGAAGCGAGCGGCCCTCGGTGAAGCCCCCGATGATGCGACATCGCCTGGTTCCCTGCGACAGGCGTGCTGCTGACGATGCTCTGCACCGCCCCGGCCGCGCATGGCAGAAAGTCGGCGACGACGCCCGCAGCGGTGTCGGCGGCCTCGCGTACGAGGGCCGTACCGGCGCCGGGCCGACCGTCGGGGCCGGTGACAATGCGAGAGGCATGTCCGGGTACGTGCCGATGAACCGGACACCGCGGCCGAGCACGGAGTGTCGACCGGATGGGCCATACAGGTGGCCGCATCGATCAGGAATCGAGAAGCGCGGGTCACGGAGTCGCACCTAGCATGATCTCCATGGACATCACCATTCACACGAGCGTTCTTCCGCACGACGACCCGGACGCGTCCGTGGCCTTCTACCGCGACGTCCTCGGCTTCGAGGTCCGCAGCGATGTCGGGCAGGGCAAGATGCGCTGGATCACGGTCGGCCCCGCCGGCCAGCCCGACACGTCCATCCTCCTGGCACCGCCGGCGGTCGACCCGGGGGTCACGGAGGACGAGCGCCGCACCATCACCGAGATGATGGCCAAGGGCACCTACGGCTGGATCCTGCTGGCCACCCGGGACCTCGACGGCACCTTCGAAAGGGTCCAGGCCGGCGACGCCGAGGTCGTCCAGGAGCCGACCGAACAGCCCTACGGCATCCGCGACTGCGCCTTCCGCGACCCCGCGGGCAACCTGGTCCGCATCCAGGAACTCCGCTGAGCCGACCGGTCATCGATTCGGCCGAGAACGGCCGACGCCGCGACCACCTTCGGAGAAGACGGCAGCCGACGCCTCCGGAACACCGACGTCGGCGACCGGCCCCGCACCGAGGGGCTCACGTCGCCGGCCACCGAGCCCGAAGGGCTGTCCCGCAATCCCTGGTGGATCAGCGCGCGGCGTCGGATGCGGTGCATCGCAAGGCGGAGGGGCGTCCGCATACTGGATGTATGTGGACGTTCCGACAACGCGGCGAGGTGCCGTAGCCGACGTCGCACGCCCGCCAGGGATTACGGGACAGCCCTGAGGCACGCACACCGGCCCCACAGGGGCGGCTTCCCCCGGCCGGTCCGCCGAGCCGCCCACCGGCCCCTCCCTCGTCGCCGAGCAGTTGCTCGGCCCGCCCGACCGGCTCGCCCGCCCCGGCAAACCGTGCACTGCCACCAAGCGCCTCGCCCCTCACCCCGCCGTACAGGCCCGGGTGCTCACGGACATCGACGAAAAGGACCTCTCTCATGTGTCACCCCTCGTGGGGACGCGCCCGTACGGCGGCACAACGCCTGAACGACCTGAAGCGACTGCGCCGCGTCCGCGACCGGATGGACCGGGAATACGCGCAGCCACTGAACGTCGAGACGCTCGCCCGCGGCGTGAACATGTCCGCCGGGCACCTCAGCCGCCAGTTCCGGCTGGCCTATGGCGAGTCACCGTACGCGTACCTGATGACACGTCGCATCGAGCGCGCGAAGGCGCTGCTGCGTCGCGGCGACCTGAACGTCACCGATGTCTGCTTCGCGGTCGGCTGCTCTTCCCTGGGCACCTTCAGCACCCGCTTCACCGAACTGACCGGCATGTCACCCAGCGCCTACCGCCGCCACGCGATGAGCACCGCGGCAGGAATGCCGCCATGCGTGGCAAAGCAAGTGACGAGACCGGTCAGGAACCGTCAAGCACCGGCCGTCGAGCCACAACCGGCTTGACGGCCACAGCATCCACCAACCCTGTCACCCTCCGCTCGGCCGACCCCACGACCGGGCCGGTCACCGGGACCCGACCGGTCCCCCGGCCGAGCAGCACGAGCCACCACCGGCAAAGAAGCCCGCCGGCTACGGAGCCCACCGGCTCGCGACGTCCCTGTGGCAGCCGGCCGGACGTGGCCGTCTCGATCGACGCGCATGTCGCACACCCGGTGTGTCCGGCCTCAAGTTCCGTGCGAAGCAAGTCGGTTGTTCTGGATCGGAAGGGCCCGGAGGGCCTGGGGACGCCCCCGGGCCGGCGCTCACGCGGCCCGGGGCGACGACGCCCTGCCCGGCACACGGGCGATGAGATCTGCGTGTCCGACCCGGTCCATGGACCGGGTCGGCGGTGAAATCGCACGCCCGGTGCGCTGGTTGACAAGGTTGTCACCGCGCCGGGCGGATCGGTCATGCCGTCCCGGCGGAACAGGGGGTCGAGACCTTCCCCGACCGCGTACCGAGACGTGCCTGGATCCGGTCGACGTCGGGTACGTCCAGTCGCCTGGCGATCACCAGGGAGAGCGACAGCCAGTCGGAACCGTTGCCCGCCGCGCCCTGCCCTTGCAGACTCCGGTCGAGTCCCTCAAGGGCGAGCATCTCGTCGTAGGGCGACTCGATGGCACGTGCCAGTCCGAGTGCCTGCTCATGGCACTCGCGGGCCTCGGACGCGAAGGCGACACCGTCGGCCGCCAGGCAGACCGCGCCAAGGATGTTGAGTGCTTCTGCCTCGCCCCCGCGGTCCTTGAGCTCGCGGCACAGCTCCACGCTCGCGCGAGCATTCTGCATCGCGATGCCGTGGGCGCCGCTCGCCGACTGCGTCTCGGCCAGATGCATGAGGACATGGGCCCGTCCCATACGGCTGCCGAGTTCGTGACAGATGGTGAGGGCTTCGTCGAGGTCTCTCTCGGCCGCTTCGATGCGTCCCGTGCCGAACCTGACCCGGGCCAGATACATGAGAGCGTTCGCCTGGCCGAGCCTGGCACCGAACGCGCGGAACATTCCGAGCGCCTGCTCGATGCACTCCGCGGCCTCCTCGTACTCTCCCCTCAGCCGCAGCACGTCACCGAGGTCGGCCAGGGCATTGCCCTCGCCGTAACGGTTGCCGAGTATGCGATAGCTCACGAGGGCCTCACGGTGGGCGTCGATGGCTCCCGTGTAGCGTCCGGCGGACTTGTGCAGGTCACCGAGAGCCGTGAGGGCGTTCGCCCGACCGAGGCGGTTTCCAGAAGCGCCGTGCAGCTCCAGCGCCCGTTCGAGGCTCTCGGCAGCCTCGGCGTAGCGCCCGGTCAGTTGCCGCACATGGCCGATGTCGACGAGCGCATGAGCCATGCCGCGCGTGTCGCCCACGTCGCGGAAGAGCCGCAGCGCCCGCTGGTACATGGCCTCGGCCTCCTCATATCTCCCGGTCACGCGAAGGACACTCGCCAGATCACCGAACGCGATGGCCTGGCCGTGTCTGTCGGGGAGACCGTCGAAGCGCTCCAGCGCCTGCACGAGGTTCGCCTCGGACTGTTCGTACCGGCCCATCACACGATGGATCACCGCCATGTTCCGCAATGCCGTCGCCTGCCCCAGCAGATCCCCGGCCGTGAGAGCGCATTCGAGGGCGGTCCCGTGCAGGGCAAGGGCTTCGCTCCAGTGCCCGTGGGTACGCAGGAACTCCTTCATCGCGGCGGGAAGGTGCACGGCATGTGTGAGGTGACCGTGGCGAGCCGCGTACTCGACCGCCGCCTGGAGGTTGGCGTACTCGGCACGCATCCAGGCAGTCGCGCGATCCGCATCGGGAATGTCGGGGATCTCGGGTTGCAGACCGGTCGCGTACCGCGGCTCGGGGTTGTTGTAGCGGTTGAAGAAGTGGTCGGCCCGGGTCGCGGCGTGGAGGTAGTAGTCCAGCTGCCTCTCCAATGCCTCATGTACGGCATGGGTGCCGGACTCGCGCGCGAGCGTACGGGCGTACTCGCGGACGAGGTCGTGCATGCGGTAGCGGCCACGGGCCGTCTCCTCGATGAGGTGATGCTCCTCGATCTCCTCAAGCATGCGGCGGGCGTCCGACACTCCGGTGTCCTGCAGTGCGGCGGCCCCGTAGGCGTCGATGTCGACGCCCGGCTGCATCCCGAGGTGCCGGAACAGCCTCTGGCGGTCCGCCGGAAGGTCTCGATAGGAGAGCTGGAACGCGGCCGCGACAGAGGTGTGTTCGGTGGAGAGGCCGCTCAGTTGTCCGTTCGGGTCGCTCAGGTCGGCCACGACGTCGGCTGCGGTCCAGGTGGGGTGGTGGCGCAGGCGTGCGGCGGTGAGCTGAAGAGCCAGAGGGAGGTACCCGCACAGTCGGCCGAGTTCGGCGATCGGGAGGTCGCCGGTGTCGAGATCGGCTCGTCCGGCCTTCGCGACGAGCAATTGGACCGCGCGTTCGGGCTGCAGGACTTCCAGGGTGAGCGGCACGACGTCCTCGAGGGCGGTCAGCCTCCGGCGACTGGTGATCAGCACGAGCGAGGAACCGGTGCCGGGCAGAAGAGGCTCGATCTGTTCACTGCTGCAGGCGTCGTCGAGCAGGATGAGCATGCGGCGGTCGGCCAGATCGCTGCGCCACAGACCGGCGCGGGCCTCCAGGCCGCCCGGGATGCGCTGGGGGTCCTCACCGAGGGCGAGCAGCAGGGTGGTGAGGGCGTCGGCCGGATCGACGGGGGGCGTGCCCGGTGTGTGCGCGTGCAGCGGGAGGAAGATCTGGCCGTCGGGGAAGTCCTTGCGCAGACGGTGGGCCGCGTGGACGGCGAATGCTGTCTTGCCCACGCCGGGCATGCCGTCGACGGCATGGATGTTGATCAGGCCCGAGGGGTCTTCGGAGCGGCTGCGTACCGCGGCAGTCAGCAGGCGGAGTTCGTCGTCCCGGCCGGTGAAGGACGCGATGTCCCGGGGCAGTTCCGTGGGCACGCTCGGGGTGACGGGCGTGCCACCCGCCGGGGGTTGGGGCGTGGTGCGGCCGGAGTCGTCGAGTATGTACTGGTAGGCCGCGCGGGCTTCGGGCCCCGGCTCGACACCGAGGTCGTCGACCAGGGTGCGACGCAGTCGGTGGTACACGTCGAGGGCCCCGGCCTGCTGGCCGGTGCGGTGGAGAACGAGCATCAGCTGGGTGTGGAAGGACTCCCGGAGCGGGAATTCGGCTGTCAGGCGGCGGAGTTCGGGCAGAAGAACGTCGTGCCGACCGCGCTGCAGCTCCGCGTGGTTGCGCCACTCCAGGGCCTGCAGCCGGGCCTCCTGCCACTCGTCGACGTGGGCGTAGGCCGTCTCCGCCGCTGCGGGCAGGTCGCTCAGAGGAGTGCCGCGCCACAGGCCGAGGGCGGCTTCGGCCTCGCGCGCCACAGTGTCCCAGTCGCTCTCCTGCCGTGAAGCACGAGCTGCCTCGACCCTCCGGGTGAAGACATCGATGTCCAGCTCGCCCTCGCCGACGTGGAGGAGGATGCCGTGGCGCGGGGCCTGGACACGAGCCTCCTCCCCCAACGCACGGCGCAGGCGGCTCAGATGGTTGTGCAGGGAAGCGCGGGCGGTGGCCGGTGGCCGCGCGCCCCACAGGACCGTTTCGAGGCGGTCGTGGGAGACGACACGGTTCGGTGTGAGCAAAAGGACTGCGAGGAGGGTCCGGGCCTTGAGGGATCCCGGTGTCCGGTCGGTCCCGTGCTCGTCGTGGACCGTCAGCGGGCCGAGGAGTCCGAATCTCACGTTGTTCCCCCTGTGTTGAGCTCTTCCGGCTGCTACCGGACCGCGTCGCTCCGTCCGCGTGGGCTGCATCGTAGCTCCGCGTCTCCGTACTGACGTGGGGTTTCGTCGTGCCCCCTCATTCCCGGTCGTGCCCCCGACCTTCCCGGGCGGAGGGCGGTTGGCGTTCTGTTGGAGAGCTGTTGATCGGGTGGGCCAGCATGCCGATGTCGATCAGGCGCGGACTCGGTGCTGTTACCGGGAACGTGCCTGACGGCGGGGTGGGTCCCACTCGTCTGCGCCTCGAAAGGTGTGCACACATTGCTGCCTCTCTGGTCGTTCACCGACGCGGTCGTCGCGACCGTGCTCCTGCGTTCCGCTGCCGCCAAGGCCGTGTCACCCGGTGTGGCGTCCGCCGCCGTCAGTGAGGCGCTCGGCGGGCGCGCAGTCATTTCGCCGGCATTCGTCCGGGCCGTTTCCGCAATCGAATCGATCGCCGCCGTCGCACTTCTGACACCGGCTCTGCGCTGGGCCGCGAGCGCTCTCGTGGCGGTGCTCGGTCTGAGCTTCGCACTTCTGGGAACAGCCGGATCAGTACGCGGAAGCAAGCAGCCCTGTGGCTGTTTCGGAGCCGACTCCGAGCGTCCGCTGGGTGCGATGAACACGGTTGTCGGGGCCTTCTTCGTCGCGGCGGCGGCCTTTCACGCATTCGGCCCCTCACACATCGGCGAATCCGCCCTGACTTTCACCGTGCTGTTGGTGACGATCCTCTCCGGTGGCTGGCTGATCCTGTCGCAGCGCCGAACGGGCTGGGTCGTCGTAAAGAATTTCTTCCGGCGATGGGAATCCGCATCATGATGGTCGTTATGGCGTTCGCACTGCTGATACTGACCGCCGCGGTAGTCCTGCTCTTCGCGATGATGGGCGAGCTCAGTTCCCGTGTCCCCGATCCCGAGGACGGCCGGATCGTCGCCCTGGAGGAGTACCGGCCCGGCGCCGAGGCGGACGAGTGGCCCGAGCCGCTGTCGGGGCTGGTCGGCGCCCGACGCTCCGCGCTCCTGGTGCTGAGCACCGTGTGCGCGACATGTGCCACGGTGGCCGACGAGATCGGTCACCGTCCTGAACTCGTGGCCCGGAGGCCTGTCGGCACCGTGGTCACGTGCGCGAATGCCGAGGAAGGCGAGAAGTTCGCCGCGGACCACGCGCTGCCCCCGGGCAGTTATGCGATCGACGCGGGTGGCGCCTGGGTGTCGGAGAACTTCGGTGTCGGCAAGAGTCCGTCCGCCCTGGTGTTCAACGAGGGCGTGCTCACCGAGGCCTTCGCGTTCAGCAAGGTCAGCCCACTTCTGGAACGCATCCAGATCGGAACAGCCACGGAGGAAATGGCATGACCGTTTTCAGGAAGAGATCACGTGATGCTCTCGGCGGCGTGGAGAAGACCCGTGTGGGACGAAGGCGCGTGCTGGGCGGTATCGGGGCGAGCGGCCTGATGGCCTCGGCCGCGGTGTTCGCCAGTTCGTCCACGGCGCACGCGGGCAACGCCGACTGCTGCAACCTCGCACACCCGCCGGGCACTTCCGGCTACCTGTCCAACTACACCGACTGCTCGTCCAGGGCCGCGTACATCTGGGGCTGCACCTCCAGTGGCGGCTACCTGCACTGCTACTGCTGCGAGACGGCGGGCAACGCGCAGTCCGCCTACCGCTGCCAGTACAACTGAACGGGGAGCACACGTGGTGACGTGGTTGGCGATCGCCGGCATGGCGGCGGTCCTTCAGGTCTTCAGCCCTTGAGGCCAGTCCATGGCCGGGGTCGCCGGTCCCATGCTGACCCGCAGCAGATCCGAGGGAACGCGTTTCCTGACCGGTCTGTTCGCAGGAGAAGTGATCGCCGCAACACTGATGAGTCTGGTGGTCTACGTCATCGGCGCCGGCCTGACCGTGCTCGTCCCGCATACGGGGCTGCGGGTCGTCATGGCGGCGGTGGCTGTGGTCCTCGGTGTGGCGGACCTGCTGAACCGCACGCCGCACATCTGGCGACAGGTCCCGCAGTCGCTGGTACGCACCCATCCACCGGGAATGCTGGGTCTTTCGTGGGGTTTCGACCTCGCGTTGCTGTTCACCACCCAGAAGACCACGTCGCTCACCTGGGCGGCGCTGGCCGCTGCGCTGCTGCTGCACCCCTCGTTCTCCTGGCTCTATCTCGTCGGCATGGCGGTGGTCGGCGTGCTGACGATCGCGTTGCGGAGCATCACGTGGAACTTCGTGCCCCTGTCGGAGTTCGGCGATCGCCTGCAGCCGTGGTTCGTACCGACGCGGCGGACGGCGGGAGCCCTTCTGGTGGTCGTCGGCGTGCTGACGGCGGCCGGAGCATGGTGAACCGGGAATGGGGGTGTGAGCATCTCCGGTGAGCGGTCCGGTGACAAGAAGGGCCAGATATTCGTCACCAGGTTCGAATGCCAGAGTCTGTTCAGGCTGTTGCTCGTGCTCGCGTTGCACGTCAAGGTCAAGCGCGAGGTACGCCGGGCCGCCGAGGGGTTCCTCGGTGGTACGACGCTCGTCCAGTGGCGCCGCCGGACCGTGCTGAGCATCTCGCTGTGGCAGGACCTGGACAGCGTCTATTCCATGGGAAGAGTCGGCCACCACATCGTGGCCTCCCGGATGCCCGCGCGCACGGGGATCCGTACGGCATGCGGTGTGTATCCGTACGCGGGCGACTGGAAGCACGTCATGTTCGGCGCGCCCGCAACCGCCGGCGAACCACTGTTCGCCACCGGTTCCGTGTCCACGACTGTGAAAGGAAGTCCGTCATGAGGAACCACACCCCGACAGACCGGGGGTACGCGTTCATCAAGAGCAATCCCGATGGCACCAAGAACGTCTACGTCGCCATGGGGATCGCGGCCGAAGGCACCCCGGAGGACGTGTTCGCCGTGCACCTGCGGCGTCCGGAAGTCGACGTGGACTCGGCCGTCGAGACCGTCGACACCGGCTCCGTGCGTCGCACCAGCTCGGCCGTGCACGTGTGGGCGGGCCCCGACAGTGTCGTGAGGGTCCGCGCGGCACGTTCCGGACCGGGAACGCTTCTCGGAAGCTGATCCCGGCCCGGCCGGACGTGTGGCGGAGGCGGACGGGAATCGAACCCGCCGGACGGGGGTACCCCGTCCCTCCCGCTTTGAAGGCGGGGAGGCCCACCAGGAACCCTGACGCCTCCGCCACACACCTTAAAGCAAGAACGGCAGCGCAGCGGCCCGTTCGGGCCCCCTCAGTCGCGGGCCGGGCCGTGCCACAGGGCAGGACGCCCTCATCGCGTCGAGCCGCTCACCACGAACGAACCGGATGACATGACACTCACACAGCAACCGGCGCACGCCCTCACCTCCGAGCAGGTGCGGCTGACGCAGTACGCACGGGGCGGTGGTTGCGCCTGCAAGATTCCCCCCGGTGAGTTGGAGCACGCGGTGTCCGCCCTGTCCCGCTCCCAACCCGTCTCTTCCGCACACGAGTTGCTGGTCGGCCTCGACACCGGGGACGACGGGGCCGTGGTGCGTCTGGCCGGGGACTCGGCACTGATCCTGACCACCGATTTCTTCACCCCGGTCGTCGACAGCGCCTACGACTGGGGGCGTATCGCCGCGGCGAACGCCCTGTCCGACGTGTACGCCATGGGCGGCTCCCCGCTCCTCGCGGTGAACCTGTTGGCCTGGCCCCGCGACGTTCTTCCGCTGGAGCTCTCCGCGGAGGTGCTGCGCGGTGGCATGGATACGGCTCGTGAGGCGGGCTGTCATCTCGCTGGCGGCCACAGCGTCGATGACGCCGAACCCAAGTACGGCCTCGCCGTGACGGGCATCGCCGACGCGCGCCGTCTGCTGCGCAACGACACCGGACGGGCCGGCGTCCCGCTCTCGCTGACCAAGCCGCTCGGCATCGGTGTGCTGAACACTCGTCACAAGGCCACCGGCGAGTCCTTCCCCCAGGCCATCGACACCATGACGCGTCTCAACCACGAGGCCTCGCAGGCCGCGCTCGCCGCGGGTATCACCTGCGCCACCGACGTCACCGGGTTCGGACTGCTCGGTCACCTCTACAAGATGGCCTGGGCCAGCGGTGTCAGCGCGCTCCTGGACCCGTCCGCCGTCGCCTACCTCGACGGGTCCCGGGAAGCGGCGCGGGCGGGGTACGTGAGCGGCGGCACCCGACGCAATCTCGCCTGGACGGAGCCGCACACCGCCTGGGGGGACGTACCCGAGACCGAACGCCTTCTGCTCGCCGACGCCCAGACCTCCGGCGGCCTGCTCGTCGCCGGTGAGATCCCGGGCGCCCCGGTCATCGGGGAACTCGTGCCCGCCCGCGAACACACGCTGATCATCGGCTGAGCCGGCATGAACCCTCGGAAGAACGCCGACCGGCGCAGCGCCATCCCCCGTACCGACACGCTCCTGGCCGACCCGCGACTCGTCCGGGCCGCCGACCGGATCGGCCGTCCCCGGGTGCGCGGCCTGGTCCGGGACGCCCAGCAGCACGCCAGAGACGGTGATCTGCTGCCGGAGCAGGTCCTCTCCCATGTCCTGGCAGCGCTGCCCACGGGCCCGACCACGCTGCGGCCCGTCATCAATGCCACCGGTGTGGTCGTCCACACCAACCTGGGGAGGGCCCCGCTGTCCCCCGCGGCGGTCGAGGCAATGACCCTGGCCAGCGGGTACACAGACGTCGAGTACGACCTCGCCGACGGCACACGGGCCCGGCGGGGCCGGGGAACCGTCGACGCCCTCCTGGACGCGGTACCCGCCGCAGAGGACGCACACGTCACCACCAACGGCGCGGCAGCGCTCGTGCTCATCGCGACCGCCCTCGCCCAGGGCCGCGAGATCATCGTCAGCCGGGGTGAACTCGTCGAGATCGGCGACGGGTTCCGTCTGCCGGATCTGCTGACGAGCACCGGTGCCCGACTGAGAGAGGTCGGCACGACCAACCGGACCCACCTCGCCGACTACGCCGCCGCGGTGAGCCCCGACACCGGGTTCATCCTCAAGATCCACCCCTCCAACTTCCTCACGGTCGGGTTCACTGCGTCCGTCTCCGTGAGGGAGCTCAGCGGTCTCGGCGTGCCGGTCGTGGCCGACATCGGCTCCGGCCTCCTGCACGCCGACCCGGCTCTCCCCGACGAGCCCGACGCGACGCAGTGGCTCGGCGCGGGTGCGGACCTCGTGACGGCCAGCGGGGACAAGCTCCTCGGTGGCCCGCAGGCCGGCATCGTCCTCGGACGCCGTGACCTGGTCACGGTCGTCCGCCGACACCCGCTCGCCCGCGCCGTGCGTGTCGGCAAGCTCACTCTCGCCGCACTCGAAGCCACGCTCCGCACTCCGCAGACACGCGTCGACCAGGCCCTGCACGCCACCCCGGAGTCACAGGAAGCGAGAGTGCGGGCGCTGGTCGCTCGGCTGCGCGACGCCGACGTGGACGCAACAGCCGTGCCCTGTGCCGGCGCGGTCGGCGGCGGAGGCGCACCAGGGGTCGAACTGCCCGGATGGGCGGTGCGGCTGGCCCCGTCGTTCACCGCCGCGCTGCGTACCGGTGACCCCAGTGTCGTGGGCCGCCTCGACCGGGGCTTCTGCCTCCTCGACCTGCGCTGTGTCCCGCCGGACGCGGATCCCTCGGTGGCGGCGGCCGTTCTCGCGGTGGCCCGCCGACCGGACGGTTCACCGTGCACGTGATGGCCACCGCAGGACATGTGGATCACGGCAAATCCACCCTGGTACGCGCATTGACGGGCATGGAACCGGACCGATGGGCCGAGGAACAGCGACGCGGCATGACCATCGACCTCGGTTTCGCCTGGACACAGCTTCCGTCCGGAGTGACGGCGGCCTTCGTCGACGTCCCCGGTCACCACCGCTTCATCACCAACATGCTGGCCGGGATCGGCCCCGTGCCCGCCGTCCTCCTCGTCATCGCGGCGGACGAGGGCTGGTGCAGGCAGACCGAGGAGCACGTGGCGGCGCTGTCGGCCCTGAACGTGCGTCACGGTCTGCTCACCGTGACCCGCACCGACCTCGCCGCCCCGGAAACAGCCATCGCCGAAGCACGCGACCGGCTCGCAGGTACGCCGCTGGAGAACATCGAGGCCGTAGCCGTCCACGCTCCATCGGGCCGTGGCGTCGACCGGCTCAGGGCCGCGCTGGACCGCCTCGTCCTCTCCCTTCCCGCAGCCGACACCGAAGGGCCGACCCGGCTGTGGATCGACCGTGCCTTCACCGTCCGCGGCGCAGGAACGGTCGTGACCGGAACCCTCGCCACCGGACGGATCGAGCGCGGCGACGAACTCGTGCTGGCACCTTCCGGCGAACAGGTGCGGATACGGGGCCTTCAAAGTCTCAAGGAAACCGTGACCGGCGCCGGGGCGGTTTCCAGGCTGGCGGTCAATCTCCGGGGCACGGCGCTCGAGAACGTGGCCCGAGGGCACGCCCTGGTCGGTCCCGGGGAGTGGGCCCATGCGTCCAGGATCGACGTGCTGCTCCACCACGTGCGGGAGATCCGGTCCCACCACCTGGTGCTGCATCTGGGATCCGCGGCCGTCCCCGCCCGGCTCCGCCCGTTGGGCCGGGACACCGGCCGGCTCACACTGGCGCAGCCGCTTCCCCTGCATGTCGGGGAGCGTGTCCTGCTGCGCGACCCCGGTATGCACCGGATCGTCGCCGGAGCGACGATCCTCGACACGAGGCCCGCGCCCCTGCGTCGCCGAGGCGCGGCAGCCACACGTGCCGTTGAACTCTCGTCACTGCCAAAGGCCCCCGACTGCGCGCGGTACATGCGGCTGCACCGCTGCGCCAAACGGTCCGACCTGCTGGAAGCCGGTCTGCTGCGGCCCGGTGCCGAGCCGCCCTCGACGACCAGGGAAGTCGGGGACTGGTTGATCCACAACAGCCTCTGGGAATCGTGGCGGACGGAGCTGACGCGGGTCGTCGACGCATGGGCGGAGCGTCATCCGCTCGCACCCGGGATGCCACGGGCGGCGGCCGCCCGCATGGTAGGTCTTCCCGACTCGCGGCTGCTGGGTCCGCTGATCGGCACGACGGTCCTCGTCAGTGACGCCACGGGCGTTCGGCGGCCGGATTCGGGCGGCGCTCTCCCCGAGGCCGTGCTGGGCGCCGTCGGAAAGGTGCGTGAGCGGCTGGAGAGCACTCCCTTCGCCCCGCCGTCCGTTCCCGAACTGAAGGCGCTCGGACTCACCCGGAAGCACCTGTCGGCGGCCGAGCGGCACGGGCTCCTGCTGCGGATCACCGACGACGTGTGTCTGCTGCCCGACGCTGCCCGGACCGCGGTGAGCCGCCTCGCGGCTCTGCCCCAGCCCTTCACCGTGAGCCAGGGGCGCGCCTGCCTCGGTACGAGCCGCCGAGTCGCGGTCCCGCTGTTCGAGTACCTCGACCGGTTGGGACTCACCGTCCGGACGAACGCCCAGGAGCGGCGGCTGCGCACCGGAGAGCCGACGTCCTTCGGACCGGACGGACCCGGCGGGTGAGGGGCCTTGGGCGCGAGCCGTTCGCGACCCGGAACGCTCGGTACGGGAGCCGCCGTCACGCTCGTGATCGGGCGTCTCCCCCGAAGAGGTGGCGACCTTCATGAGCCCCTTCCGACGCCCGAGGAACCTTCGCCGATGAGACGCCGCAGGTCGCAACAGTGCGTGATGTCGCGGCCGGGAGGACCTCACACGGCCGGGACGCGAGCCGGGGCGCCCGAGGACGGAGTGCGATCCCGTAGGAGCCGGGTGCGGCCGGACCGGGCCACTGGGCCACCCGGACCTCATGCCGGTCCCGTCCACGCGCGTCCCGTCATCGGGATGCGTCGGTCGGCTGCGCGGGACACCATGGGGGAATGGCGACAGCACCCATCACCGTCCATGCGCCGACCCCGTCCGGCGGGCGTCCCGTGACGGTGCACATCAACAACCGTGAGGAGAGACTCGGCCTCGCTCACAGCGACCACGACCTCGTCGTCTTTCTCGCCGATGCCGGAATGGCGGATCCGGAACGGATCCTCGACAACCCCGCCGTGGTCCGGTGGACAGGCGCCGAGGCCCATCGGTACGAGTCCCCCGCGTAACGGTCCTTCCCCGGCAGGGCGCCCGCCGAGCGGGCCCCGGGTCCGCCAGGTGTTCTGTCCTGGGAGGTTCTGGACGGGTGATTCAGGTCTCGGTTGATTCCACTGCCGTCCCTGATCCGGTCGGCCTCGATGAAGTCGGGACGGAGGCCGAACAGGGTCCGGCAGTCCTCGTGAACGGCCGGGCCGGGGGGCGCCCGGACGGCACCCGGTCACCTGGCCGACGACGTCGCCCGACCGGCCTCGGCAGACCCTGGACAGCAACGGCGCGTGCCGACGGCGCGGGCGTCGCAGTCGTCACAGCGAGGTCGGCCCCGCCCGATCCCGCCCGATCCCGCCCGATTCCGTCCGCCGGGCACCGCGCGGTCACGGGGCGGGCGGGCATCCCCAGGGAGCCGCCCGTTCCAGTTGTGCCGCCAGGGCGAACAGCACGCCCTCGCCGCCGAGAGGAGCGGCGAACTGGACACCGAGCGGCAGGCCTTGGCGATCGTGCCCGAAGGGGACGGACATCGCCGGCATGCCGGTCACGTTGTACACGCTGGTGAAGGCGGCGTAGACGGAAGCGTGCCGGTGGATCGACTCCGGGTCGGCCGTGTCGAGGGTGCCGAGCGGCGGGGTCGGCTGCGCGAGGGTCGGACTGAGCAGGACGTCGAACTCGTGGAACGAGGCGCCGACCTCCCAGCCGATCTCCTGTGCTCTGCGCAGTGCGCGGCTGACGTCGGCCGCGGGGAGGGCCCGGCAGGCCTCGTACAGGGCGCGGGTGAACGGCTCGACGTCGTCGTCGGCCAAGGGCCTGCCGAGCCGGGAGAGCCGCGCCTCGATCTGGGCGACGAGGTCGGCGCCCATGAGGACTCCCGAGGTCCGGCCGACGTCCTCGGGACGGTAGCGGGCGGTGGTCTCGACGACCGCGTGGCCGAGGCGTTCGCACAGCAGGCCCGCGGCATGTGCGGCCCCGGCGCACTCCGGGTGCACGACGGGACCGTCGGGCAGCCCGGTGAGCAGGCCGATCCGCAACGGCCCCGGGTCACGGCGGGCCAGTTCGGCGAAGGGCGCCGCGGGCTCCGGAGCGGCATACGCGTCGCCGGGCAGCGGACCCGCGGCGACGTCGAGGAGCAGGGCGCTGTCCCGCACGGTCGCGGTGACGGCGTGGTGCCCGGAGACGAGGCCCGACAGAGTGGTGGGCCGGGGCGCCGGCGGGACGCGGCCACGGCTGGGCTTGAGGCCGAACAGTCCGCAGGCCGCCGCCGGTATACGAATGGAGCCGCCCCCGTCGCTGGCGTGCGCGACCGGGACCATCCCGGCCGCCACCGCGGCCGCCGAGCCGCCGCTCGAACCGCCCGGAGAGTGCGCGGTGCTCCACGGATTGCGGGTGGGGCCGAACAGCAACGGTTCGGTCGAGGCGTTGAGTCCCAGTTCGGGGGTGTTGGTGGTGCCCAGGACGACCGCCCCCGCGCGCCGGTAGCGGGCCACCAGCTCGCTGTCGCGCCGGGACGTCAGGGTGGAGAAGAGACGGCTGCCGCCCGTCGCGGGCAGGCCCGCGACCTCGGTACCGAGATCCTTGACCAGCATGGGCACGCCGTGCAACGGACCGTCCGGCAGGCCCGCGGCCACCTCGGCGAGGGCGGCCTCGAAGCGGGTGTGGATCACCGCGTTGAGCGTGGGGTCGAGCCTTTCGATGCGGGCGATCGCCTGCTCGGTGAGGGTACGGGCATCGGTCTCACCGTCCCTGACGGCCGCGGCCGCGGCGACCGCGTCGGGGCCCCTCACGCCACGTATCCGGCGGGCTTGCCCCAGGATTCGCGGCGGGTGGTGTCGCGGTCCACCAGGACGCAGCGGGTGCCGGTGAAATTGGTGGGCATGCACTTGTTGCAGTGGATGCACAGGGACGGCGTACCGGCGTCGTCCCGCAGGCGGTTGACCAGGTCGGGCTCGCGCAGCAGGGCCCGTGCCATGGCCACGAACTCGAAGCCCTCGCGCATCGCGAGGTCCATGACGGGCTTGTCGGTGATACCGCCGAGCAGGATCATCGGCAGCTTCACCGCCGCGCGGATCTGCCGGGCGTCCTCCAGGAGATAGGCGTCCCGGTAGGGGTAGCTGCGCAGGAACCGCTTGCCGACCGCCTTCACCCCCAGCTTGATCGGCTGCGGCATGATCGCGGAGAACTCCCGGAGCGGGGCGTCGCCCTTGAAGAGGTACATCGGGTTCAGCAGGGAGCTGCCGGCGGTCATCTCCAGCGCGTCGACGGTGCCGTCCTGTTCGAGCCACTGCACGACCGGGATGGCCTCGTCGAGCCAGAACCCGCCGGGGACGCCGTCGTCCATGTTCATCTTGGCGATGACGGCGATCCGCCCGCCGACCGCGTCGTGGACGGCCCGCATGATCTCGCGTGCGAACCTGGCCCGGTTGTCGAGGCCGCCGCCGTAGGCGTCGGTGCGGTGGTTGATCCGGGGGCTGAGAAAGGAACTGGCCAGGTAGTTGTGGCCCAGGTGCACCTCGACGGCGTCGAATCCCGCCTCGACGGCGCGGCGTGCGGCCTCGGCATGGGCCTCGGTGATGCGCCGGATGTCGGCGAGGGTCGCCTCCTTGGCCCAGCTGACGGTGGTGGCGTGGAAGTGCTTCGACGAGGAGAGGGCGGGGGCGCCGTTTCCCTTGGGGTTGGCGACGGGGCCGCCGTGGCCGAGCTGCGCCGAGACTGCGGCGCCCTCGGCGTGCACGGCGTCGGTGAGCACGCGCAGACCCGGCATCGCCTCGTCGGTCCAGTGGATCTGGTGCCGGTCGGTCCGGCCCTCCTTGGCGACCGCGCAGTAGGCGACGGTCGTCATGCCGACACCGCCGCGCGCATAGGCGACATGGAAGTCGACGAGGTCCTTGGTGACCAGGGACTTGTGGCTGAGCCCTTCGTACGTCGCGGCCTTGATGACGCGGTTGCGGAGCTTGACGGGGCCCAGCACGGCGGGGGCCAGGACATCGGGCGTCTGACTGGTGGTCATGAGTGGTTGCTCCTCTGTTCGACATGGTGGCAGGCGACCCGGTGTCCGGGCCGGATCTCCCGCAGCGGGGGCTCCTCACCGGAACACAGTCCGGTGGCCAGCGGGCAGCGGGTGCGGAAGCGGCAGCCCGACGGCGGGTCCAGTGGTGAGGGGAGTTCGGCGGCCGCGACGGGGCCGCCGGCGGCGGTGTCCGTGGTGCCGGAGGCCTCGGGGAGGGAGGCGAGCAGCAGCCGGGTGTAGGGGTGCGCGGCCTCGTGCTGCATCCCCTCGGAGGGCAGTTCCTCACAGACCTTGCCGAGGTACATCACCATGACGCGGTCGCTGATGTTCTTCACCACGGACACGTCGTGGGCGATGAAGACCATGCTCAGTGCGCGCCGCCGGGCCGTCGCCTCCAGGAGGTTGAGGATCTGGGCCTGCACCGACACGTCCAGGCTGGACACGGGTTCGTCGCAGATCAGCACCTCGGGGTCGAGCAGCAGCGCGCGGGCGATGCACACCCGCTGGCACTGGCCGCCGGAGAGTTCGTGCGGTCTGCGGTCCCGTACGGTCGCCGGGTCGAGACCGACGTCCCGCAGCGCCGCGTCGATCCTGGTGTCCTTGTCCCGGGCATCGCCGCCGGGCCCCCAGATCGAAGGACCTTCCCACACCAGGTCCTTGACCCTGCGACGCGGGTTCAGGGCGGAGACCGGATCCTGCATGATGATCTGCATCCGAGCCCGTGCCCGGCGCAGTTCTCCGGGGGCGAGGCCTGTGAGTGTCACCGCGCCGAGGCGGACGGTGCCCGAGTCCGGGGGCGGCAGCTGGATCAGGGAACGGCCGACGGTGGACTTGCCGCAGCCCGACTCGCCCAGGATGCCCAGGGTCTCGCCCACCGCGACCTCCAGCCCGACGCCGGAGACGGCGTGCACCTTCCGGCCTCGCCCGGACGGGAACTCCACGACGAGGTTCTCCGCGGTCAGTGCGGGCCGCCGGTCCGGACGGGCGACGGCGTCGTCGGTGGTCGTCATGCGGTGGCCTCCTCGTCGGCGCCCAGGGGGTGGTGGCAGGCGACGACACCGGTGTCCCGGTCACCGGCGCGTCCGGCGAGTCGGGGTGCTTGGGTGACGCAGCGGTCCGTCGCCCTGCCGCAGCGCGGGGCGAACCGGCATCCGGGCGGCGGGTGGAGCAGATCGGGCGGGCTGCCCTCGATGGCGGGCAGCAGGGTGTGCGGGGGCAGATCGAGACGCGGGATGGAGGCGATCAGGGCACTGCTGTAGGGGTGCCTGGGGCGGTCGAAGACGGCGGCGGTGTCCGCGTACTCGACGAGCCGGCCCGCGTACATGACCGCCACCCGGTCCGTGCGGCCCGCGACGGTGGAGAGGTCGTGGCTGATGAGGACGGTTGCCATCCGCAGTTCCTCGGAGAGCGACCGCAGCAGGTCCAGTATCTGCTTCTGGACCGTCACGTCGAGCGCGGTGGTCGGTTCGTCGGCGATGAGGAGCCGTGGGCCGCAGGCCAGGGCCATGGCGATGACGACGCGCTGCCGCATACCGCCGGAGAGTTCGTGCGGGTACTGGTCGGCACGTCGGGAGGGTTCGGGGATACCGACCTGCCGGAGCAGGCCGACGGCCCGTTCCCGGGCCTCCGCGCGGCTCAGGCCGAGGTGCAGCCGGACGCTCTCGGACAGATGCGTGCCGACCTTCTTCACCGGGTTCAGGGAGGTCATCGGGTCCTGGAACACCATGGCGACCTCGGTTCCCCACAGTGCCCGCCGGCCTGCGGGCGTCAGCGCGTGGACGTCCGTGCCGCCGAGCAGGACGGAACCGGACACACTGGTGCCGGGGCCGTCGGTGATCAGGCCCATGAGGGTGCGGCCGAGCACGGACTTCCCCGATCCGGACTCGCCGACGATGCCGAGGGTCTCCCCCTCGCCCAGCGTCAGGGAGACGCCGTCGACGGCCTGCACCGGGCCGCGGGCGGTGTGGAAGGCGGTGCGTACATCGGTGGCGATCAGCAGTGGCGTGACGGCCGGGGGCGCCGGATCCTTGGGCGACGGTGCGGTGGTCACAGTTTCACGCTCCGGGTGTCCCAGCGCCCGCGAGCCTTCTCGCCGACGATGTTGAAGGCGAACACGGTGAGGAAGAGGAAGGCGCCGGGCACGAGCACGATGTGCGGATGCTCCTCGAAGACCCGGCCCTCCCCCTCGGCGATCATGTTTCCCCAGGTGGGTTCCGGCGGCTGGATACCGAGTCCGAGGAAGCTGAGGGATGCCTCGGCGACGATGAGGACCGAGATCATCACGACGGCCAGGGACAGGACGGGCAGCAGGACGTTGGGCAGCAGTTCGCGCAGAAGGATGCGGGAGCGTGTGGCGCCCATGGCCCGGGCCGCGACGACGAACTCCCGGTTGGCGTAGGCCATGGTGGTGGCGCGGGAGAGTCGCACCATGCCGGGGATCGTGAGGAGCGCCAGGGCCGACGCGACGTTGCGCAGATGCGGCTGGAGCACGGTCGCGAGCGCGATGAGCAGGACGAGCGGGGGCACGGCGAGCAGTGAGTCGGTCGCGATGCCCACCGCCCGGTCGACGGACTTCCGGAAGTAGCCGGCGACCATGCCGATGGCGCCGCCGGTCACGGTGCCGATGGCGACCGCGGACAAGGAGATGAGCAGCGAGGAGCGGGCACCGTACAGGGACCTGGCCAGCAGGTCGAGGCCGAAGCCGTTGGTGCCGAGCGGATGGGAGCCGGTGAACGTCGGGGTGGCGAAGACCGGTTCGAGGACGGTGCTCGCGACGTCGCGGTCCTCGGCGAGCGGCAGCCACGGGGTGAACAGGATCGCGAGGCCGAGCAGCAGGAGCCAGCCGGCACCGAGCCAGAAGACCACGTCGAAGCCGGGACCCGCCCATCGCCTGCCGAGCCCGGCGGCCCCGCCCAGCGACAGGCCGAGGCCGAGCAGGGCGACTGCTGCCTTTGCGGGCGGGACGAGTTGGGGCGTCGTCGCGCCGAACACCAGCAGGGCGAGGCCGACGACGGTGAGGGTGACGGCGGCGAGCAGGGAGTGCGGGCGGAAGGTCCGCGTGCGCGGAGCGATGTCAGACATGGACACGTCGCGTCCTCGGGTCGAGACAGCCGTAGGAGAGGTCGATTCCGGCGTTGATCACCACGTAGATCACGGCGATCGTGAGCACGGCTCCCTGGACCATCGGATAGTCGCCCTGGCCCGCGGCATTGACGATGAGCGTCCCCATGCCGGGCAGCGCGAAGAGGTACTCCACGACGACGGTGCTGCCGATCAGCCGGCCGAGGCTCAGGCCGAGCAGGGTGACCAGGGAGAACGAGGAGGGCCGCAGGGCGTCGGTGAACAGGATGCGCAGCGGGCCCATGCCCTTGGCGCGGGCGGCGAGGATGTAGTCCTCCCGCAGGGTCACGATCAGATCGCCACGCAACACCCTTGTGAACATGGCAAGTTCGGCCAGAGCAACGGTCAGCGCCGGCAGGAAGGCGTGGCGCAGATTGCCCGGCAGGTCGCCGCTGCCGAGCCGCACCCATTCGGCACGTGGGAACCAGCCGGCCGAGTCGACCAGGACGAGGATCAGCAGCAGACCGGCCAGGAAGCCGGGCACGGACAGCACGCCGAAGGTGCCGGCGCCGATGATCCGGTCGGCCGCCGCCCCTTCCCGGTACGCCGACCACATGGCCAGCGGCACCGCGATCAGCAGCGCGATGAGCAGGCCGAGCGCCGCGATCTCGAAGCTGACGGGCAGCGCGGACAGCACCCGGTCGGTGACGTCGCTCTGCGGTGGTACGACGGAGCGGCCGAGGTCACCGGTCAGAGCGCCGCCGAGCCAGTCGAAGTAGCGGGTGACCAGGGACTGGTCCAGTCCGAGTTCGTGGCGGAGCCCCGCGTACTCGGAGGGCGCCCGGCCCGCCCCGAGAATGTCGACCGCGGGATCGCCGGGCAACAGGGTCACCAGGGAGAACACCCCGATGCTCGCGATGAGGAGCACGCCCACCAGTTCAAGGGCCTTCATGGCCGGTCGGCGCAGCGCAGCGGGACTCATGGTTCCTCCAGATCTGCCCGGTGTCGACATGCGGTTCGGCGGAATGCGCACCGCGGTGCGGTGAAGCTGTGCGTGGGCGGTCCGGACGGCCCGAGACGTCGTCCCGGCGCAGGGCCGCCCCGGCGCACCGGGCCGTGAGGGTCACTTGCTGATCCAGGCCTGGCCGAAGAGCGCCATGTACTCGTCGGTCGGCACGATGCCGTGCACGTTCTTGCCCCAGGCGGTGAAACCGGCACTGGCGCCGAGGTTCACCACGGGGACGTCCTCGTTGAAGAGCGTCTGGACGGCGTCGAGGATCCGCTGCGTCTGCGCCTTGCCGCTCGCGCCCTGCAAACGGATGAGCAGCTTGTCCATCTTCGGATTGGCGTAGCCGCCGGGGTTGCCGTAGCTCTTGGAGTTCAGGACGCTCTGCAGACGGTGGTACGGGTCGCTCTCGGAGACGCTCGCCGCACCACGGCTGATGTCGAAGTCGTGGTCCACATAGGTCTTCGCCACCCGGTCGGCGATCGAGGAGACCAGGTCGAGCTTCACCTTGAATCCGGCCCGTTCCAGCATCGCCTTGGTGACGACCGCCTTGGACCGGGAGACGGGGTCGGTGCCGTCCATGTAGGTGATGGTGCCGTCGTAGCCGTCCTTCTCGGCCTCCGCGAGGAGCTTCCTCGCCTGCTCCAGGTCGATGCCGACGGGTTTCACCCGGGAATGCAGGCGTGACTCGGGCGGGAAGATCTCCTGACCCGGCAGACCCTTGCCGTGGTAGGCGCGCTCGGTATCGAGGGCCGGGTCGAGGGCCAGGGCCATCGCCCTGCGGACCCGCAGGTCCTCCCCGGGCCGACCCTTGCGGGTGTTGATGGTGATCATGTTGCCGAGGCCGGTGAGGGTCAGCTCGCCGGGATGCCCTTCCTTCACGGCGTCGTCGACCACGTCGGGGCTGCGCATGTACGTCACGTCGACCGTGCCGTCGTTCAGCGCGTCGAGCTTGGATCGGTCCGACTGCGGCCAGGTGAAGCGCAGCGCGTCGAGGTAGGGCTCGCCCTTCCAGTACTTCTTGTTCGCCTTGAGGATCATCTCCTCCTGGGGCGCGTACTTGTCCAGGGTGAAGGCGCCGGCCCCGATGGGCCTGAACGTCTTTTGCGCGTACGCGGCGGGAGCCACGATCATGCCGGGCGCCTGGGCGAGCATCGCGGGGAAGGTGGCCCAGGCGTTGCGGAGGGTGAAGACGACGGTGGAGTCGTCGGTGGCCTCCATCTTCACGAGGTTCGGGGCGAGCAGCGCCGTATCGGCGCCCTTGTTCTCCTGGTACCACTCGATGCTGCCCGTCACGGCCTTCGCGTCGAGCGGTGTGCCGTCGGAGAACCTGACGCCGTGACGGAGCCTCAATGTCCAGATCCTGTCGTCGTCGCTGCTGTGCAGCGACTCGGCCAGCCACGGCTCGTACCTCTCGGCGGCGGTGTCGTAGCGCATCAGCACGTCGTAGACGGCGGCGAGCGCGGAACCGCCGGAGGCACCCGTGGCGTAGGTGGCGGCAGGACTGAGACTGCGGGCCTCGGCATAGTCCGCGAAGTGCAGGGTGCCGCCACGGACCGGCTTGCCGCCGGCGGGCTGGTCACCGATGCTGCCGAACTCGTAGCGGCCGCGCTCGGCCTTCTGCTGCCTGCCGCCGCCCCTGTCGTCGGACGAGACGCACGCGGAGGTGAGCATCGCCGCGGCGGCCAGGGCGGCGGCGAGGCGGGCTCGCGCCCGTGGAACTCGCTTCATTTCTTCCTCCAGTTGTCCGGTGGAGCGGAGCGGGGAAGGCGCGGGGCGGATCAGGTGGGGGACGGTACGGACAGCGAAATCCGGCCGACGTGACGCATCCCACTCACCGGGAGCCCGGCGGGGCACGGCCCGTGCCGGTGGTGCACGACGGTTCTGTCCGCGTCCCCGACGTGGCACGGTGTCCCAGTGACCGGAACCGGCCGGGCAGCGATGCCCCGGCACTGACCGAAACTGACCCCGATCGCGATCCCAGTGGAGTTCCCGACGCACCAGGAGTCCCCCCGATGCCCAGCGAAACGGACCACCGCTCCTCCCCCCTCGCCCGAGCCGCCGCGCTCACCGGCCCCGGCGGCCGGTTCGAACTCCGCGACGACGACGTGCTGGGCTCCCGGCTGCCGGTGTTCGTGCACCGCCACCGGGCTCTGCACGAGGTGCTGCACGCATCCGTCGCACACGCCGACCGCGACTACATCGTCACCGCGCAACGCCGGATCACCTTCGCCCGGCACGCGGCCGAGGTCGCCTCGCTGGCACAGGTGCTGCGCGAGGAGTACGGCATCGCCAAGGGCGACCGGGTGGCCATCGCCGCGGCCAACTCGGCCGAGTGGATCCAGACCTTCTGGGCCACGGTGTCGATCGGCGCGGTGGCCGTCGGGTTCAACGCCTGGTGGTCGGCGCGCGAGATGGACCACGGCATGCGGAACGCGGAACCCTCTCTCGTGGTGGCCGATGCGCGGCAGTCGGCGAAGCTGGCCGGCTGCGCGGTTCCGGTGCTGTCCCTGGAGGACGACGTCAGCCGATTCCTCACGGCCTGCCCCGACGCGCCGCTGCCGTCCGCCGATGTCGCCGAGGACGACCCGGCCGTCATCCTCTACACCTCGGGCACCTCGGGCCGTCCCAAGGGCGCCGTGCACACCCATCGCAATCTGCTGGCCGTCGTCGAATACCACCGGCTGAACGACGCCCTGCTGCGGGAGTACGGCAACCCGCTGGCCCCGGAGGACCGGGTCTACCTGCTGACCCTGCCGCTGTTCCACATCGCGAGCCTGCACAACCTGGCCGTGCCGCGGCTGGCCACGGGCAGCCGGATCGCCCTGCACCAGGGCGCGTTCGACGTCGACACGGTGCTGGGCATGATCGAGCGGGAACGCGTCACCAACTGGGGAGCGGTACCGACGATGGCCCATCGGCTGCTCGAACACGGCCGGGCCGACCAGTACGACACGTCGTCGCTGACGGCGTTCGCGCTGGCCTCCGCGCCGTCGTCGACCGAGTTCAAGGAGCGACTGCGCCGGCAGTTGCCGTTCGCGAAGAACTCGCTGGTGGACAGCTACGGCCTGACCGAGACCTGCACCGCCGTCGCCGCGGCGAACCCGCAGGAGCTGGCGGCGGCCCCGGGAACGCTCGGCCGGCCCGTCACCGGTGTCCGGCTGGAGATCCGCGATGCCATGGGCCGGGTTCTCGACGAGGGCGAGGAGGGCGAGATCTGGGTCCGCAGCATGTTCAACATGCTGGGCTACTGGCGCGACCCCGAGGCCACCGAGAGCACCATCGGCGCGGATCGCTGGCTGCGTACCGGGGACCTGGGACAGGTACGCGAGGGACGGCTCTATCTCAGCAGCCGCCGCTCGGACCTGATCATCCGCGGCGGCGAGAACGTCTACCCGGCCGAGGTCGAGACGGTGCTCGCCGAACACCCGGACGTCAGGGAGTGCCTGGTCCTCGGTGTGCCGCATCCCGACCTCGGCCAGGAGGTCGCGGCCGTCGTGGTGCTCGGGCCGGGTTCGACGGTCACCGAGGAGGCGCTGCGGGAGTACGCGGCGGACCAACTGGCCTATTTCAAGGTTCCCAAGCGCTGGCGGCTCACCACCGACGAGCTGCCGCGCAACGCGACCGGCAAGGTGATCCGGCCCTCGGTGCGGATCTGACTGCGGTACCCGACGACCGATGCCACCGGTGCTCCGGCCACCTGACGCGGCCGGAGCACCGGTGGCATCGGTTCCTGCGGCTCCGTCCCGGAGGACCGCAGGAACGACTCCGTCTCAGAAGTCCGCGGGGCCGCGCAGTGTCGCCTCGGCGCCTCCGTCGACGTAGAGCACCTGCCCGGTGATGTGGCTGTTCTCCTCCGAGGCCAGGAACAGGACGGCCCGCGCGACGTCCTCCGGCTGGAGATAGCCGCCCAGCGGCATGGGAACCGCCGTGTCCATCACCTTCTTCGTCTCCGGGTCCTCGAAGAGCCCCGCGCTCAGCGGCGTGAGCACGATGCCGGGCGCCACCACGTTCACGGGGATCCCGGCACCGGCCCAGCCCTCGGCGACCGCGGTCCGTCGTGCCCACTGGGCGAGCGCCGACTTGGACGAGGGGTACAGCTGCTGTGCGCGGCCGTCGGCGACGGCCCGATCCGCGTGCTCCAGGGCCTTGGCCTCGTCGTCGGCCAGGCAGGCGGCGACGACGTCCCGGTCGGTGGACCGGGTGCCGGAGATGGAGCCGATGACCACGACCCGCGGCCGCTCCGCCGCGGCGAGCGCCGGCTGCAGCGCCGTCACGAGCTCGGTGGTGCCGAAGTAGTTGACCGTCACCGTCGCCGTTCCGGGCACGGAGGTGCCGGCGCAGGTGACGACCGCGTCCACCACCCCGTCCGCCCGCTCGGCGACCGCCGCGGCGGCGGCTGCACGGCCGGCCGGGGCGGACAGGTCGGCATCGACCTCGCCCCCTCGCAGATCCACCCCGATCACGCGGTCCCCCCGGGAACGGAACAGGGTGGTGAGGGCGGCGCCGATTCCGGAACCGGATCCGGTGACGACGACATTGCGCGGCATGGGTACTCCTCGGGTCGGCCGACGGTGCTCGCACGGAGGGTTCCAATCCCGCCCGCGGCACCGCACGGGGGCGCTGCGTGTCCGGGGAACGGCTCCCCTTGGCACCGTATTCACCCCGGCCCGGGCCCGGCACGCGCACTCCCGGTGACCGGAAGGGCGGTGAGGAACGGGCCGGGCGAGCGGCCACCGGGGCGGCACGGGTGGGCGCGCCACGGCCTGGAGGCGAGGCCTCCCGCCCACCGGGACGGAGCCTGCGGGCACGGGACGCGGTCACTTGGATGGCCTCTCCCGTCCCGTCAGAGAGAGGTGCCCGCATGCGGATCGGCATCACCAGTCCCGTCGTCACGGCGGTCCCCGGCGTCCACTCCCCGTGGGAACGCACCGCCGGCATCGAAGAGCTGGGGGTGGTCGCCGAAGCCGCGGACCGGCTCGGCTTCCACCATCTGACCTGCTCGGAGCATGTCGCGGTGCCCGCGGACATCGCCGAACAGCGCGGCGGAACCTACTGGGACCCGCTCGCCACCTTCGGGTATCTCGCCGCCCGGACCAGCCGGATCCGGTTCGCCACCCAGGTCCTGGTGCTCGGCTATCACCATCCGCTGGCCGTGGCGAAGCGCTACGGCACGCTGGACCGCGTCTCGGACGGGCGGCTGGTGCTGGGGCTCGGCGTGGGCAGTCTGGAGGAGGAGTTCCGGCTGCTCGGTGCCGACTTCGAGGAACGGGGGGCGATCGCCGACGACGCCCTCGCGGCGCTGCGGGCCTCCCTGTCCCGGCGTGAACCGGCGCACCACGGCGAACACTTCGACTACGAGGGGTTCGTGGTGGAGCCGCACGCCGTGCAGGACCGGGTGCCGCTGTGGATCGGCGGCCGGACCCCGCGCTCGCTGCGCCGGGCAGTGGCGCACGGCGACGGCTGGGTGCCGTTCGGGCTGTCGCTCGACCGGCTGCGCGAGATGGTCGACGCGGCCTCGCTGCCGGAGAACTTCGAGGTGGTTCTGAGCGCGGGCCGCCCGCTCGATCCGACCGGCGACGCGGACCGTGCGTCGAAGGCGCTGCGGAAGGCGTGGCAGGCCGGGGCCACCCTGGTCGGCGTGTCGCTGGCCGCCGAGTCAGCGAGCCACTACGTCGAACAGTTGGAGGCGCTCGCCGGGATCGCGGGCCTGTCCGGCCGACCCGGCACGACGCCGGTCCGGGAGGGACGGGCATGACCGAGGACCGGCTGGCCGCCGTCGAGGCGCGCCTGAGGCGGCTTGAGGACGAACGCGACATCGCCCGGACGATGGCCGCGTACGGGCCGCTGGTCGACGGCGGTGACGCGGACGGGGTCGCCGCGCTCTGGGCACCTGACGGTGTCTACGACATCGACGAGATCTTTCTCGCGGGCCGGGAGCGGATCCGCGAGATGGTGGGGTCCCCCGCCCATCAGGGCTGGATCCGGCAGGGATGCGCACATGTCGTGGGGCCGCCGCACATCACGGTCGACGGCGACGAGGCGGTCGCGGTGTGCCACTCGCTGATGGTGGTGCACGAGGAGGGCCGGTACGTGGTCCGCCGGGCCACCGCCAACCACTGGCGCCTCAGCCGTACGGATTCCGGCTGGCACGTGGTCACCCGGACGAACCGGATTCTGGACGGCCGCCCCGAGGCTCCCGCTCTGCTGGCGGACGGGGCTCGCGGCGAACCCGCCCGCGGCTGAGGAGACGCCGCGGCGGGGAGGTAGCACACCACCGCCCCGCCGCGGCGCGTCCGGATGCGGCGTCAGCGGGCGCCGTACACCGGCTGGGGAGTCTCGGACGCGGCGAGCAGCTCTGCCGCCGCCGCCCCGGCCTCGGCCGGGCTCCAGCGGGCACCCTTGTCGACGGTGGGACCCGGCCGCCAGCCCTCCATCACGGTGATCCGGCCCGCCTCGGCCTCGAAGACCCGGCCGGTCACCCCGGCGGATGCCGCCGATCCCAGCCAGACGACGAGCGGCGACACGTTCTCCGGGGCCATCGCGTCGAATCCACCGTCCTCGGGTGCCGCCATGGACTCGGCGAAGGTCTGCTCGGTCATCCGGGTGCGGGCGGCCGGGGCGATGGCGTTGACCTGGACCCCGTAACGGCCCATCTCGGCGGCGGCCACCAGGGTCAGGCCGACGATTCCCGCCTTTGCCGCGGAGTAGTTGCCCTGGCCGACACTGCCCGACAGTCCCGCCCCCGAGCTGGTGTTGACCACACGGGCCTCGGGGAGCCGGCCGGCCCGGGCCTCGGCGCGCCAATGCGCCGCCGCGTGCTTGAGCGGCAGGAAATGCCCCTTGAGGTGGACGCGCATCACCGCGTCCCAGTCGTCCTCATCCAGGTTCACGAGCATCCGGTCGCGGAGGAATCCGGCGTTGTTGACGAGGGTGTCGAGCCGGCCGAAGGAGTCGAGCGCGGTGGCGACGAGGGAGGCCGCGCCGTCGGTGGTGGCGATGTCGCCGCTGTGCGCGACGGCTTCGCCGCCGGACGCACGGATCTCCTCGACGACCCGCTGCGCGGGACCGGTGCCCGCTCCGGAACCGTCGAGGTCCACGCCGAGGTCGTTGACGACGACCCTGGCGCCCTCGGCCGCGAGGGCCAGGGCATGTGCGCGGCCCAGTCCGCGTCCGGCGCCTGTGACGACGGCGACGCGTCCGGCGCACAGGGCGGTCGGTGAGGTCATGTCGGATGTCCTTCCGGTCGGGGCGGGAGCGGGGCGGCCGTACCGCTCAGTGGCACGACGCTCTCCCGCGGCTTCCGCATCACTGCTACGTTCTACCTAACAAACATTTGGTGGAAAGGTAGCTGATCTGCTCATGGGTGTCTCCACCTCCGCCCCGGAAGAGGGCATCGCGGTCGTCACAGTGGACTTCCCCCCGGTCAACGCCCTCCCCGTGCAAGGCTGGTACGAGCTGGCCGCCGCAGTGCGCGCCGCCGGAGCCGACCCGAAGGTCCGGTGCGTGGTGCTCACCGCCGAGGGCCGCGGCTTCAACGCGGGCGTGGACATCAAGGAGATGCAGCGCACGGCCGGGCACGAGGCGCTGATCGGCGCCAACCGCGGCTGCTACGAGGCATTCGCCGCGGTCTACGAGTGCGAGGTTCCCGTGGTCGCCGCCGTGCACGGCTTCTGCCTGGGCGGCGGCATCGGTCTGGTGGGCAACGCGGACGCCGTAGTGGCCAGCGACGACGCGACCTTCGGCCTCCCGGAGCTGGACCGCGGCGCGCTCGGCGCGGCCACGCACCTCGCACGACTCGTCCCCCAGCACCTGATGCGGACCCTGTACTACACCTCGCGCACGGCGACGGCCGAGGAACTGCACCGGCACGGCTCGGTGTGGCGGGTGGTCCCGCGCGACGGTCTCGCGGAGGCCGCCCTGGAACTCGCGCGTGAGATCGCCGCAAAGGACGGCTCTCTGATCCGGCTGGCCAAGGCCGCCATCAACGGCATCGACCCGGTCGACGTACGCCGCAGCTACCGGTTCGAACAGGGCTTCACCTTCGAGGCCAACCTCAGCGGCGTCGCCGACCGCGTGCGCGACGCCTTCGGCACGGACAAGGAGCAGCAGGCGTGACACAGGACAAGACGATGACGGCCGACGACGTCGTCGGCCGCCTGGAGAGCGGCATGACGATCGGCATCGGCGGCTGGGGCTCGCGCCGCAAGCCGATGGCGCTGGTGCGCGCGCTGCTGCGCTCGGACCTCACCGACCTGACCGTGGTCTCGTACGGCGGCCCGGACGTCGGCCTGCTCGCGGCCGCGGGGAAGGTCCGCAAGCTGGTCGCGGCTTTCGGGACGCTCGACTCCATTCCGCTCGAACCGCACTTCACCGCGGCCCGGCAACGGGGTGCGTTCGACATGGTCGAGCTCGACGAGGCGATGCTGATGTGGGGCCTGACCGCCGGGGCGCACCGGCTGCCTTTCATGCCGGTACGGGCCGGTCTCGGATCGGACGTGCTGAAGGTCAACCCGTCGCTGCGCACCGTCGTCTCACCGTACGAGGACGGTGAGGAGCTGGTCGCGGCGCCGGCCCTGCGCCTGGACGCGGCCCTGGTCCACCTCAATCGCGCGGACGCACAGGGCAACGGCCAGTACCTGGGCCCCGACCCGTACTTCGACGACCTGTTCTGCGAGGCCGCCGACCACGCGTACGTCTCCTGCGAGCGGATCGTCGACACGGCGGACCTGCTCAAGGAGCACGGACCGCAGACCCTCCTGGTCAAGCGCCTGTTCGTGGACGGCGTCGTCGAGACACCGAACGGCGCGCACTTCACGTCCTGCGTGCCCGACCACGAGCGCGACGAGGCCTTCCAGCGCGCCTACGTCCGAGCCGCCCGCGACCCCGAGGCGTGGCGGGCCTTCGACGAACGGTTCCTGTCCGGGGACGAAGCCGCCTACCAGGCCGCCGTCACGGCGTTCCACCAGGAGGAAGCATGAGCGCCACCGAGATCGGCACCCCGACGGCGACCCGCGCCGACTACTGCGTGGTGGCCTGTGCCGAGGCCTGGCGGAACGCGGGCGAGGTCCTCGCCAGCCCCATGGGCACCGTCCCGGCGATCGGGGCGCGCCTGGCGAAGCTCACCTTCTCGCCGGACCTGCTGCTGACCGACGGCGAGGCGCTGCTCATGGGCGAGGTGCCCGCGGTGGGGGTGAAGCCGGGGATCGTCGAGGGCTGGCTGCCGTTCCGTCAGCACCTCGCACTCACCGCCACCGGCCGTCGGCACGTGATGATGGGCGCCAGCCAGCTCGACCGGTACGGCAACCAGAACATCTCCTGCATCGGCGACTGGGCCAGGCCCGTGCGACAGTTGCTCGGAGTACGCGGCGCTCCCGGCAACACCCTGAACAATCCGACGAGTTACTGGGTGCCCAGGCATTCGGCGCGGGTGTTCGTCGAGCGCGTCGACATGGTCAGCGGCGTCGGTTACGACCGGGCCGCGGCGGCCGGCCCCTCCGCGACCCGCTACCACCGCATCCCCGACATCATCAGCAATCTGGGCGTCTTCGACTTCGAGACCCCCGACCGTACGATGCGGCTGCGCTCCCTGCATCCCGGGGTCACCGTCGAGCAGGTCTGCGAGGCCACCGGATTCGCCCTCACGATCCCCGACGAGGTGCCTCTGACCCGTGAGCCCACCGAGGCGGAACTGCGGCTGATCCGCGAGGTCATCGATCCGAAGGGACAACGCGAGCGCGAGGTTCCGGCATGAGCGGGCCCGGATCCATCCCCACCGCGCTCACCGCACTGACCGGGGTCCGGCATCCGATCGTGCAGACCGGGATGGGCTGGGTGGCCGGCCCTCGCCTCGTGTCCGCCGCCGCGAACGCGGGGGCCCTCGGAATTCTCGCCTCCGCCACGATGAGCGTCGAGCGGCTGCGCGCCGCGGTCCGCGAGGTCCAAACCCGTACGGACGCGCCGTTCGGCGTCAATCTGCGGGCGGACGCCGGGGACGCCGGCGAACGGGTGCGGATCATCATCGACGAGGGGGTGCGGGTGGCATCCTTCGCGCTCGCGCCGTCGAAGGAGCTGATCGCCCGGCTCAAGGACGCGGGCGTCGTCGTCATCCCTTCCGTCGGGGCCCGGCGGCACGCGGAGAAGGTGGCCGCGTGGGGTGCCGACGCGGTGATGGTGCAGGGTGGCGAGGGCGGCGGCCACACGGGGAACGTGGCCACCACGGTGCTGCTCCCCCAGGTCGTGGACGCCGTCGGCATCCCGGTGGTCGCGGCCGGCGGCTTCCACGACGGCCGCGGTCTGGTCGCCGCGCTCGCCTACGGGGCGGCCGGGATCGGCATGGGCACGCGTTTCCTGCTCACCTCCGACAGCACCGTCCCGGCGGCGGTGAAGGCGAAGTACCTGGCCGCCACGGTGAAGGACGTCACGGTCACGACCAAGGTGGACGGGCTGCCGCACCGCATGCTGCGTACCGAACTGGTCGACGCCCTGGAGCGTTCGGGGCGTGCGGCCTCGCTGCTGCGGGCGCTGCGACATGCCTCGGCCTTCAGAAAGGAGTCCGGGGCGAGCTGGCCCCGGCTGGTCCGCGACGGACTGGCGATGAGGCGCGGCAAGGAGCTGACCTGGAGTCAGGTCCTCATGGCCGCCAACACTCCGATGCTCCTGAAGGCCTCGATGATCGACGGGCGCACCGATCTCGGGGTCATGGCCTCGGGGCAGGTGGCGGGGCTGATCGACGATCTGCCGTCCTGCGCGGAACTCGTCGACCGCATCATGACCGAGGCGCAGACCACGCTGAAGATGTTCTCCGGGGCCGGTTGACGGCCTCCCTCGTACGCCGCCGGGGCGGTCCGGGCTCCGCACCGGCTTCGTCGATCTCCAGGAACAGCGTTCGTCGACGGGTTCCGGAGTCGCTCGATGCTCCATGGGCGCATGAATGTCGACGAGAAATGACGGCAGCCGGGGACGCGGGACGGCCGGCCGCGGGTCGGGGCGGCCGGCCGTCGGTGGCAGGTGTCGGAGCCTGCGCCTGAGCACCTGCCTGTCACCTGCTGCAGCCGATGGGGAGGTTCCTCCGCGAACAGGTCTGCGAGGGACATGGTCGCGTTGCCGGGGACATGGTTCCGGCGGTGTGCAGGAGCATTCGGACTCCCCTCGTGCACAGCGGCGCAGGCCTGAGTTCGGCACTCGCGGCTCGTCAGCCGTGGGGCGCGCGGACCGGACCGGCCGCCCTACGGGACGACCAGGATGCGGCCCAGCTGTGCTCGGCTCTCCAGCAACCGGTGCACCTCGCCGGTCTCGGTCAGCGGCAGCCGGGCGTGGACCGCCGTCCGCAACAGCCCCTGGGACGCATACTCGGTGAGTTCAGCCAGGTCCTTGCGAGCCTGCTCGGCGTCGACCGCTCGCGCGGCCATGAGAGAGAACCCGGTGACGGTCCTCAGAGCGAACAGGTCGGTGACGGGGATGCTGCCGAACTCGCCGCTCGCGGCTCCGTACGCCACCAGCCGTCCGTACGGGGCCAGTACGTCCGGACTGCGGCGCAGGATCTCGCCGCCGGCCGCGTCGAGGACGACGTCCACGCCGCCGGGTACGGCCGTGCGGACCTGCTCCGGCCAGTCCTCGTCGGTGTAGTCGACGCCGATGTCGGCACCGTGGGCGCGCGCAAAGTCCAGCTTGGCGTCCGTGCCGGCCGTGGCGATGACCGTACCCGCCCCGAGCACCTTCGCGAGCTGCACGGCGAGGTGGCCGATGGCGCCCGCGGCGGAGTGCACCAGTACGGTCTCGCCGCGCTCAAGCCGCCCGGCGCGCAGCACGCCCATGGCCACCGGTGCCACCATGGGGAGCGCGCTGGCCGTGCCCGCGTCGAGCCCGTCGGGTACCGGGACGAGCCACCGTGCGTCCGCGAGGGTCAGGTCGCAGAACGCGTCCTCGGAGGCCGTGGCGACGCGCTGCCCGATCAGGCCCGGGTCCGTGTCCGGCCCGACCGCCTCGACCGTGCCGACCACATCGCCGGTGAGGGGCCTGGGTAAGGGCCGCGAGTAGAGCTCGGTCTGGGCCATGCCGCGCCGGAGCTGGGTGTCCACGAAGTTGGCGCCGATCACCTCGGCCCGAATGAGCACCTGCCCCGCCTCCGGGGCAGGAACGGGGGCTTCCTCCAGGGTGAGGACCTCGGGGCCACCGTAGGAGTGGTAGCGGATACGTCGCATGACAATTCTCCTTGCACAGCGCACTGCCCTAAACTGGACCGGCGGTCCAATTCGGACCGTACTGGACCACCGGTCCAGTTGTCTATGGGTGTGGTCCCGGATGAGGAGAGAAGCGATGACCGAAGTCCGTCGCGAACGCGCCGATGCGGCACGCAATCGGCGCGCAATCCTCAAGGCCGCCGAGGGCCTCCTCGCCGAACACCCCCCGGAGCAGGTCTCGATGGAGCGCATCGCTGTCGCCGCCGGGGTCGGGAAAGGCACGGTTTTCCACCGTTTCGGCAGCCGGGCGGGTCTGATGCGAGAGCTGATGCTGGAACGCGCCCACGCCCTGCGGGAATCAGTCACGGACGGCCCCCCGCCACTGGGCCCGGGAGCCCCTCCCAGACAGCGACTGCTGGCCTTCCTCGACGCGGTGGTGGACGTGGTCGGGCGCAACAAGGGCCTGCTGGCCGCTCTCGGCGAGGCGGCTGCAGTCCCCCGCGACACCCAGGAGGACTCGCGCGAACAGCACTCCGTCTACGGGTTCTGGCACTGCCACATCAGTGCGCTGATCGCCGAGGAACGCCCTGACCTGGATGCCGAACTGCTGGCCCATGTCCTGCTCGGCGCCCTGCAGAACGGACCGATCGTGCACCTGCTGGGACAGGGGGAGGCTCGACGGCTTGCGATATCGCTGCGACTGCTGGTCACGGGCGTGCTCGCGGCGTGACGGCCCGCAGGGGGTCGCACCACGTCACAGTCGAGGACCGATCAAGAAGCATCCCGATGCCGCCCCGGCAAGAGACCCTGCGCCTCCCGAGCTCGGGTTCTGGCTCAAGTTCTGCGCAATGGACCCGGAGGGTCCGCACACGACTGCCGGTCGGCCGCGCGACTTGCGACGTTCGAGACACACCAGCGCCCGGAAACCGCTCACCTGCGCGCGACCGGCCGACACGCCGGGTGGGCGGTCGCGCCGCCGATCCCGGCGATCGCGGCGGCGCAGATCACCCGGTGCGCCCGTCCCGGAGGCAGCGCCCCGGCACACGGGCCGGACGAGGCGTCACGAACGGATCTCCCTGGGCAGGCCGAGGACGCGCTCGGCGATGATGTTGCGCTGGATCTCGTTCGATCCGGCGTAGATGGTGTCGGAGCGGGAGAAGAGGAACAGCCGCTGCCAGTCGTCGAGTTCGTACGGTTCGCCGGCGGCGATCATGCCGCCCGCACCGCGGACGCTCATGGCGAGTTCGCCGAGCTCCCGGTGCCAGGTGGCCCAGAAGATCTTGCCGATGGACGCTTCGGCTCCGGGTGCGCCCGCCGCCACCCCGTCCAGCATGCGCAGGGCGTTGCAGCGGATGGTCTCCAGCCCCGTCCAGGCCCGGGCGAGACGGTCACGGATCAGCGGATCGTCCGCGGCACCGTTGCGTCCGGCCAGTTCGATGAGGGCTTCGAGTTCGCGCCGGAAGCCGACCTGCTGACCGAGGGTGGAGACACCGCGTTCGAAGCCGAGCGTGGCCATGGCGACGCGCCAGCCCTCGCCCGGGGCTCCGACGATGTGTTCGGCGCGTGTACGGGCCCCGTCGAAGAAGACCTCGTTGAACTCGCTGGTGCCGGTCAACTGGGCGATCGGCCGGATCTCGACACCGGGCCGTTCCAGCGGGACCAGGAGGTACGACAGGCCCTCGTGACGGGACGAGCCGGGCTCGGTGCGGGCCAGCACGAAGCACCACTGCGCCTCGTGGGCGAGTGACGTCCAGATCTTCTGCCCGGTGACCACCCAGGAGTCGCCGTCGCGCTCGGCCCTGGTCCGGACGTTCGCCAGGTCGGAGCCGGCGTCGGGCTCGCTGTAGCCCTGGCACCACAGTTCCTCGGCCGCGACGATCGGCGGCAGGAAGCGGGCCCGCTGCTCCGGCGTGCCGAAGGCCACCAGGGTCGGGCCCAGCAACTGTTCGCCGATGTGGTTGACGCGGGCGGGCGCGTCGGCGAGGGCGTACTCCTCGTGGAAGGCGACCTGTTGCTCGATGCTCGCGCCCCGGCCCCCGTACTCCTCGGGCCAGCCGATGCAGGTCCAGCCGGCCGCCGCCATGTGCCGCTCCCAGGCGAGCCGTTCGGCGAAGGCCTCGTGCTCGCGGCCGGGTCCGCCGCGACCTCGCAGACCCGCGAAGGGACCGGTGAGGTTGGCGGCCAGCCACCCGCGGATCTCGGTGCGGAACTCCTCGACGCTGCTCATGAGGTTACGTTAATCTACCAAACACTTGTTAGGGAAGCGTTGCAGGCGCACGGCCGTTCGGCCGCACCGCCGGAACCGGCCCGTCCCGGTGGATCCGCAGGGCCCGCCCGCCGCGCGGCCGCCGGGACACCGCGACCGCCTGCCGGGCCCATGTACGGGCCGCCCGACGCGCACGACAGTGCGTACCACACCGAGGGGAGCAGCCCGATGCGGCTGACTGAGGAGCAGGAAGAACTGCGGTCGGCCGTACGGTCACTGCTGAGCCGGCACGAAGGAGCCGAGGGCTGGCGGCCGTTGACCGAGCAGATCGGCGTCGCCGGTCTCGCCGTGCCCGAGGAGTACGGCGGGGCGGGCGGCGGTGCCCGGGATGTCCATGTGCTGATGGAGGAGCTGGGCCGGAGCCTGAGTCCGCTGCCGTTCCTCGGCTCGGCGGTACTCACGGCCGGCGCGCTGCTCGCCACCGGCGACAAGGCGGCCTGCGGGCGTCTGCTGCCGGGGCTCGCCGAGGGCGGCTCGGTGGGAACCCTGGCCTGGGCCGAGCAGGGATCCTGGGACCCGGAGGCGGTACGCGCCGAGGCCGTGCCCGGACCCGGTGGGACCTGGCGCGTCACCGGGACGAAGGAGCATGTGCTGGACTGGCCCCGGCTCGATGTGCTGCTCGTCGCGGCCCGTACGGCGGCCGGGGTCTCGCTCTTCGACGTGGCGGTGGACGCCGCCGGGGCGCACCGCGCGCCCGTCGTCACCATGGACGGCACGCGGAGCCAGGCACGGTGGGTGCTCGACGGCGCCGAGGCGCGACTGATCGGTGTGGACGGCGACGGCGGACGGAGCCTGGCGCAGGTACGGGACCTGGCCTGCGCGGCGCTCGCCGCGGAGCAGGTGGGCGCGGCCGGGCGCTGTCTCGAACTCACCGTCGCCTACGCCCGGGACCGCGTCCAGTTCGGTCGCCCCATCGGCTCGTTCCAGGCCGTCAAGCACCGGCTCGCGGACGCCTACGTCCTGGTGGAGTCGGCACGTTCGGCGGCGCTCGGCGCCGCCTTCGCCGCCGACCAGGACCCCGGCGCGCTGCCACGGGCCGCCGCTGTCGCGAAGTCGGTCTGCTCCGAGGCGTTCTCGGCGGTGGCCGGCGAGATGATCCAGTTGCACGGCGGCATCGGCATCACCTGGGAGCACGACGCGCACCGCTACTTCAAGCGGGCGCACGGAGCGGGCGAACTGTTCGGTTCGGCCGCGCGGCACCGGGCGCGGCTCGCCGCCGGGCTCGGGCTGACCGCGAACTGACCACCGATCGGGCACACCCGGCAGAGAGGCCGTACATCATGGACATCGGCAACCCGTTGGACTTCACCGGACGCGTGGTGCTCGTCACCGGCGGTACCAAGGGCATCGGTGCCGCCATCGCCGAGGCGTTCCTCGATGCCGGGGCCGACGTGGTCGTCTGCGGCCGCAACGCCCCGGACACGACGCCGGCGGTGCGGGGCCGGGTGGCGTTCTTCGTTCCCGCCGACGTACGCGACCCCGCGGCGGCGGTCCGGCTCGTCGACGCGGCGGTGGAACGCTTCGGCCGCCTCGACGTGCTCGTCAACAACGCGGGCGGCTCCCCGGACGCCGACGCGGCCACCGTCTCGCCCCGTTTCGTGGAGAGGATCGTCGCACTCAACCTGCTCGCGCCGTTCTACGTGGCGCAGGCGGCCCACCGCGTCATGAGGACCCAGCACGGCGGCGGTTCGGTCATCAACATCGGCAGCGTCTCCGCGCACGACCCGCAGCCCGGCACGGCCGCCTACACGGCCGCCAAGGCAGGACTGCTCGCCCTCACCAAGGCGCTTGCGCTGGAGTGGGCTCCCGAGGTGCGGGTCAACCACATCACCACCGGGCTGATCCGCACCGCGAGCGCGGCAGCCGTCTACGGCACGGACGGCGGGGCGTCGGTGGCGCGCGTCATCCCGATGGAACGCATGGCCTTCCCCCAGGACGTGGCCCGCGCCTGCCTGTTCCTGGCGAGCGGGCTGTCCGGATATGTCAACGGGGCGGACCTCGCGGTGCACGGCGGTGGGGAGTTCCCCGCCCGCTATCTCGCCGCGAAGTCGGCCGACGGGCGGGAGTGAACGGGGCGAGGACGCTTCGGCGGGGCCCGGACATGGACCGGACCCGGACATGAGTCGGCCGGGGCCCCTGGTGGGGGCCCCGGCCGGCTCACGCGCTCGGGTCCCGGGCGACGGCAGTCCGCGCGGGGCGCGTACCCCCGGGCCGGGACGGCCCTCAGACCAGGTTGTCCTCGACTGTGAGACCGAAGGCCCCGCGACCGTACATGGCGAGGGCCCGTTCCACGTCGTTGGCGACGTGGACGCTGCCGGCGTGGGCGTCCCGCCAGGCGCGCTCGATGGGGTTGCCGCGCCGCAGCGCGTTGCCGCCGGCGGTCTTGAAGAGCAGATCGATCGCGGCGACGGCCCGTTCGGTGCCGCGGACCTGGTCCCGGCGCGTGCGCAGCCTCAGCTCCATGGGTATCTCCCTCCCGGCGGCGGCGAGTTCGGACAGCTCGCGCAGGTTCCGTTCCGTCTGCAGAACGGTCGCGTCGATGTCGGAGGCGGCGCGTGCGATGGCGACCTGGGCGAACGGGTCCTCGGTGAACCTGCCACCGCCCAGACTGAGGCGCACGCGCTCCTTCATCAGCGAGACGTACGACTCGTAGCCGCCCGACACGGCGCCGATCACCGGTGCCGCGATGGCACTCGTGAAGATCGCACCGAACGGCAGCCGGTACAGCGGCCCCCGGTTGACCTGTTGCCCCGGCCCCTTCAACTGGGCCTGCTCGTAGTTGCGCAGCACCCGGTGGGCGGGCACGAACGCCGACTCGACGAGGATGTCGTTGCTGGCGGTGCCGCGCAGTCCGACCACGTCCCACATGTCCTCGATCGTGTAGTCGGACCGGGGCACCAGGACGGTGAGGAAGTCCACCGGCCGTCCCCGCGCCCCGACGACGAGAGCGCCCAGCAGCGCCCACGAGGCGTGCTCGCAACCCGAGGAGAAGCTCCACCGGCCGGTGAGCCGGTAGCCGCCGTCGACAGGGGTGAGCCGGCCCACCGGCGCGTACGACGAGGAGACACGGGTGTCCGGGGCGTCGCCCCAGACGTCGTCCTGCGCCCGAGCCGGGAAGAGGCCCAACTGCCAGGGATGCACGCCCAGGACGGACGCCACCCACCCGGTGGAGCAGCACACCGCGGAGATCTCCCGCACCACCTGGTAGAAGTCGGCGGGTTCGGCCTCGGTACCGCCGTACCGGGCCGGCTGGAGCATCCGGAACACACCGGCCTCGGCGAGCTCACGGACCGTGGCCCTCGGGATGCGCCGCGCCTCGTCCGCGGCGACGGCCCGTTTCCCGATGGCCGGCAGCAGAGCGCGCACCGACTCCAGAACCTGATTGCCCATCGTCCGTCCTCCATGCCCTCGCGAGCCGTGTACGTGCGGTGCGCGCGGCACCGCGTCCGTCAGTTCGCCCGCAGCGCGGCCTTGTCGACCTTGCCGGAGGCGTTTCGGGGAAGGGCCCCCAGCACGACGACCTCGCGCGGGACCTTGAAGTTGGCAAGCCGCTCGCGGCAGTAGCCGACGAGGTCGTCCGGGTCGGTCCCGGCACCGGGACGGGCCGTCACATAGGCGCGTGCGACTTCCCCGAGCCGTGCGTCCGGAACCCCGATCACGGCGGCCTCGGCGACGGCGTCGTGCCCCGCGAGCACCTGCTCGACCTCCGCCGGATAGACGTTGAACCCGCCCACCACGAACATGTCCTTCGAGCGGCCGGTGACGATCAGATTGCCGCGCTGGTCGAGGTGGCCCACGTCACCGGTGGCCAGCCAGCCGTCCGCGTCGACGGCCGCCGCGGTGGCTGCGGGATCGTCCAGGTATCCGAGCATCACGTTGTAGCCGCGCACCATGATCTCGCCGTCCCGCCCGGTGGGCAGTGGACGCCGGTCGCCGTCCGCCACCCGCACCTCGACGCCGTCGATGGGGCGGCCCGCAGTCAGGGCCACCGTCTCGGCGTCGTCGCCCGCGGAGCACGCGGTGACCGTGCCGCAGCTTTCGGTCAGGCCGTACGCGGTGAGCACCTCCGGGAAGAGTTCGGCCCGCATCCGCCGGACGAGAGCGACGGGCACCACGGCCGCACCGGTCACCGCCAGCCGCAGCGACGACAGGTCGAACCGGCCCCTGTCGGGCGCGTCCAGGAGCTCGGTGTAGATCGTGGGCGGGCCGGGCAGGACGGTGATCCGCTCGGCCTCGACGGCGCGCAGGGCCCGGCCCACGTCGAACACCGGCTGCAGCACCATCGTGGCGCCCCGCAGCAGGCAGGCCAGCACGCCGGCCTTGTATCCGAAGCAGTGGAACAGCGGATTGATGATCAAGTAACGGTCGTCGCCGGTGACTCCGGTGCGGCCGCACCAGGCCCGGTACGTGGTGAGGTTCTGCTGATGGGTGGTCAGCGCGCCCTTGGGCCGGCCGGTCGTGCCCGAGGTGAAGAGCAGGTCGGAAGGGTCGTCGGGGCGCACGGACGCACCACGGACGGCGGCCTCCGCGTCCGGCACGCGCGCGCCGAGCCGGAGGAAGTCGTCCCACGCCAGGGTGCCGGGCCGTTCGGCGCCGTCCAGCGTCACCACGCCGGCCAGGCGGGGCAGCCCCGGCACCGGCTCTCCGGCGTCCCCGAGGCCCGCGCCGTCACCTGCACCCGCACCCGCACCCGCACCCGCACCCGCACCCGCACCCAGCATGGCCAGGTAGTCCTTGCCGAGAAAGCCGTTCTCCACGAACAGCAGCCGCGCCGCGCTGCGTTCCAGGATCCGGCGCGCCTCGCCGCCCTTGTAGCGCGTGTTGACAGGTACCAGCACCGCCCCGGCCGATGCGACGGCGAGCGCGGCCACCACCCAGTGGTGGCTGTTGGGCGCCCAGACGGCGATCCGGTCGCCGCGTCGCATGCCGAGTCCGATGAGCGCCTTCGTCGCCTCCCGCACCCGGTCGCGCAGCTGCTCCCAGGTCAGTCGCACCTCACCGTCCACCACCGCCTCCCGGTCACGGCTCCGGGTCGCGGCGAGGTCGAGGGCGGCGGGGATCGTCAGGGGGTGCTCGGTCTCGCTCATCTGCTCTCCGGGAGGGATCGGCCTGCGCGGTGGGTACGGGGAAGGCCGGGCAAAGGCACCTGATGTATCGTCAGGACGACGCGGGCAGAAGGCGCCTGGACGCCTCGTGGGCACCGAGGACCAGTTCGGCGCGCGAGAATCCGCTGCGCTTCTCGGCCGCCTCGGCGTTCCCGCCGGCCACCCGGACCGGACCGTCGGCGAGGTGTTCCAGCCCCTCCCCGGCGACATCGTCCGGCTCGGCGACACGCAGACCGGGCAGGTCCATGCGCAACCCGGCACGCTCCATGGCGGGCGTCCGGGTGACGCCGAGGACGAGTTCGAGGACGTGCACGCCGTACGGCCGCAGTTCCAGCCAGAGACCTTCGGCGAAGACGCGGCTGAATGCCTTCGCGGCCGAGTAGACGCTGATCCGTGCCTGGCCCAGGTAGCCGGAGAGCGAGCCGACCAGCATGATGCCGCCGCGGCGCCGCTCCTTCATCAGGGCCCCGAAATGGTGGGTGAGAGCCAGTTGCGCGGTGATGTTCAGGTCCAGTACCCCCTGGACGCGGTCGAGTTCGCCGGTCACGAACTCGTGGCCGTAGCTGTTGGCACCCGCGTTGAAGATCAGCAGGCCGACCTCCAGGCCGTCGGTCACGGCGCGGACCGACGCCAGGGCCTCCGGGTCGAGCAGGTCGAGTTCGAGGGTGCGGACCTCGACACCCTTGGCGCGTACCCGCTCGGCCGTCTCGTTCAGCGGACCGGGCTTGCGGGCGATCAGCACCAGGTTGATCCCGGCGTCCGCGAGCCGGTGCGCGAACGAGGCGCCGACCCCTTCGGAGCCCCCGGCGACGACCGCCCATGGCCCGTACACGCTCTTGTCGATCATCGAGTCCCTCTCTCGTCCTGCCCGGCGATCCCGGCCCGGCCCCTCCCCCGCCCCTGCACCGCGGCGGTGGCGTGACCGTAGAACGGCCGTCCGGGGCCACGCCGCCGCACATCCCACTGGCCGGGACGCCTTCGCCCGCCCCGGCGTCAGGCGGTGACGCCGGGCTGCCCGGTCATGTGCCCGACGGCCAGCGAGGCGAAGACCATGGCGGTGCCGATGGGGACGCCGGGACCCGGGTAGACGCGGCCGGTGAAGGACGCACTGGTGTTTCCGGCCGCGTACAGGCCCGGGAGCGGCCGGCCCTCGGTGTCCAGGACGCGGGCGTGGACGTCCGTACGGAGTCCGCCCTTGGTGCCGAGGTCGGCGAGGACCAGCCGGGCCGCGTAGTAGGGCGGCCGGTCGAGCGGGACCAGGCACGGGTTGGGGCCGGGGGCGTTCGTGTCGGCGAAGAACAGGTCGTAGGGGTCCTCGCCCCGGTGGTGGTCCGCGTCGGTGCCGGTGGCGGCGAAACCGTTGAAGCGGGTGACGGTGTCCGTCAGCGCGTCGGCCGGGACCCCGATGAGGTCGGCCAGCTCCGCCGGCGTGTCGGCCCGCAGCCAGGTACCGGCCGCCAGATGTTCCGCGGGCCCGGTGGGCGGCACGGTGATGGCGGGCAGAGCGCCGCCCTCCCGGGAGTCGAAGATCAGATGTGTGGGGGTCCGCTCTCCCCCGGCGGCGGCGATGGCGCGGCCCATGCGGTCGTACGGCAGTGACTCGTTGGCGAAGCGCCGGCCGGATCGGTCGACGACGATTCCGCCGCGCAGACCCAGGGTGAACGCGGCCGTGCCGTCGGGGAGTTCGGTCCCCGGACACCACCAGGCCTCGTCCATGAGACCGGTGGCGGCACCGATCGCGACGGCGGCGCGCAGCACCTCGCCGGTGTTGGTCCCCCGGGGTGCCATGCTCCACGCGGCACCGCCGGGGACCCCGTGTTCGGCGCGCAGTGCGTCGTCGCCCTCGAAACCTCCGGCAGCCAGCAGGACGCCCCGCCGGGCCCGCACCCGGACCGTGCCGTGCGGGGTGTGTGCCTCCACCCCCACGACCCGGCCGTCCTCGGTGACCAGCCCGGTGACCCGGTGCTCGATGCGGACCAGGGCGTTGCCGGTGCGGGTGGCGGCGAGCAGGAGGCGGCCGATCAGGGCGCGGCCCGCACTGAGTGGTGTGTCGGGGTGCCCCTGTCCCGCGCGGTCCCTGTCGACCGCCGGACGTACCAGGGGAAGGAGGTCGCCCAGCAGGTCCGGTGGCAGGTCGAGGGGTACGAAGGAGCGTCCGGCGTCCATCCGGCCGGGGGCGGCGACGTAGTCGGGGAAGGCGCGCCACTCGAACTCGACGGCCGGGTCGCGTTCGAGCCGGGCGACCAGTTCGGGGGCGTGCCGCAGGAAGGCGTCCCGGCGTTCGGCTTCGGCGTCACCGAGAAGAGCCCGCAGATAGGCATCGGCGGCATCGGCGGAGTCGTCGATTCCCGCCCGCTCCTGCACCTGGGTGCCGGGCAGCCAGCAGGCGGCCCCGGAGTACGCGGAGGTGCCGCCGAGCAGCGCCGTCCGTTCCAGTACGACGGTGTCGAGCCCTTCCGAGGCCGCTGCCAGGGCCCCGGTCATCGCGCCTGCCCCGGATCCGACGACGATCACGTCGTGGGTGGCGTCCCATTCCTGTCGGCAGCCTCGCATGAGCCCCTCCTGCGCCTCGGTGGTGTGGGACCTCAGCAGACCGCGCGGGCGGCCGCGGGTGTACGGCCGGTCCCGCTGACCGGTACGGCGTCCGGGCGGCACCTGACGCGGGGCCCGGGCCCGCGTATTGTCGGAGGCCGTCGACGGAACCGAGCGCCTGGAGGGAGTGGCAGCGTGCCCAGAATCGCCGAGGCCAGGGCGGGGGCCGAGCCCAGTTCGCCCCGGCAGCGCGCACGCCGTCAGAGCATCCTGAAGGTGGCGGCGGATCTCGCCGCCGAGACGGGGCTGGAGCGGGTGCAGATGCACGAGGTGGCCAGGTCCGCGGGGGTGGCGATCGGCACCCTGTACCGGTATTTCCCCTCCAAGACCCATTTGTTCACGGCCTTGATGGCCGACCAGATCGAGGACTTCGGCGCGCGACTGCCCGACCGCGCGGCGGACGCCTCACCCGAGGACGTCGTCTTCGAGGCGCTCGGCAGCGCCACCCGCAAGCTGCTGCGCCGCCCGGCCCTCGCCATCGCGATGATCCAGTCGGCGAATGCCGCCCGCGCCTCGACCGTCCCCGACCTGGCGCGGATCGACACGGGGTTCCTCGATCTGCTGCTGCGGGCCTGGGGCGTCGAGCAGCCCACGGAACATCACATCACCCGTCTGCGGCTGCTGATCCTGCTCTGGTACGGGGTGCTCCAGGCCCGGCTCAATGAGCGGCTCACTCCGCAGGAGGCCGACGCCGACCTGCGGATGGCCTGCCGGCTTCTGCTCGCCCCGGCGACGGACACCGACTGACCCGGCCGGCGGGCGGGACGCGCGTCGGCCGGGACGGTACCCGCGCTCACGGGGTCTTCTGCGTGCCCGTCGTGTCGAGTCCGGCGACGCTGTGGGCCGCGTAGGTGCGGTGCGGGTCGCGGCCGCTGAAGTACGGCGTGAGCTGGGCGTCGAGCTCCTCGGCGGTGAAGGTGCCGTCGGCGGCGGTGAACTTCCGTTCCACGGTGGGCGGGGCGAGCAGGGCGACCATGTCGCCGTAGGCGACGAAGACCTGCCCGTTGATCCCGTCGGCGGCGGGCGAGGCCAGGTGCGCGACGAGGGTGGCGACCCGTTCCGGGGCCATGATGTCGAGGCCGCCCGGCGCGTTCACGCCGGCACCGAAGGCGTCGGCGGTCATGGCGGTGCGGGCCCTCGGGCAGATGGCGTTGGCGCGCACGCCGTAGCGGGCCAGGCCCTGTGCGGTGGCCAGGGTGAGCGCGGTGATGCCGGCCTTGGCGGCGGAATAGTTCGGCTGGCCGGGGGCACCGAACAGGAACGCCTCGGACGAGGTGTTGATCACGCGGCCGTAGACCGGGGCGCCGGTCGCCTTGCCGGCCGCACGCCAGTGCGCCGCCGCGGCGCGGGAGACGGCGGCATGACCCTTGAGGTGGATCCGGATGACGTCGTCCCAGTCGGATTCGGTGAGGTTGAACAGCATCTTGTCGCGGAGCACGCCCGCGTTGTTGACGACGATGTCCAAGCTGCCGAAGCCCTCCAGGGCGGCCCGCACCAGACGGTCGCCCATGGACCAGTCCCCGACGTCACCGGTGACCGCGACCGCCCTCGCGCCGAGGGCCTCGATCTCTGCGACCACGTCCTCGGCCGCCGCGCCGATGTCGTTGACCACCACATCGGCACCGAGTCCCGCGAGGGCGAGGGCCTCGGCGCGGCCGAGCCCCGCTCCGGCACCGGTGACGACCGCGGTGCGCCCCTCCAGGGTGTTCGTCGAGCTCATGCTGCCTCTTTCCGTGTTCCGTCGAGCTGTTGGATACGTCGGCGCACTCCGGCGGTGGCGCGGGGGTGCGTCCCGCCCGCGAAACTAGTATCAATTTCAGTTCTTGGGCCGGTGGTGTCCCGTTGAGTGGACGAAGCCGACGGAAACGGAACCGAGCCCCTCGAACTCGGCCCGGAACTCGTCCCCCGCCCGTACGTCGACGGCCCGGGTGCAGGACCCGGGCAGTACGACGTGCCCGGCCTCCAGGCGCACCCCGTAGGTCGCCACCTTGCGCGCCAGCCAGGCGACGGCCTCGGTCGGGTCGCCGAGCACCGCACGGGTGTTGCCGCGGGCGATCTCCGCACCGCCCTGGTACAGCACGGCGGCGATGTCGGCCGGATTCAGGTCCTGCGGCCGGACCCGGGACTTGCCGAGGATCACCCCGGCGGACGAGGCGTTGTCGGCGATCGTGTCGGCGAGCCGGATCCTCCAGTCCCTGATCCGGCTGTCGATGAGTTCGATGCCGGGGACGATGTACTCGGTGGCCGCGAGAACGTCCTCCGTGGTGCACCCCTCCCCCGGCAGGCTCCGGCCCAGTACGTATCCGATCTCGACCTCGATCCGGGGGTGGCAGTAGCGGTCGGCCGCCACGGGGATCCCCTCGGGCAGCACCATGTCCGAGAGCAGATGGCCGTAGTCGGGCTCGTCGACGCCCATCATCTGCTGCATGACCTTCGAGGACAGGCCCACCTTGTGCCCCCGGACCGTTCGGCCGTCCGCCAACTGTCTGCGGATGTTGATCAGTTGGATCTCATAGGCGTCGGTGGCGTCGATCCCCGGGCAGGTGGCGGTGAGCGGTTCGACCGGGGCCCGGTCACGCTGTGCGGCCCACAGCACTTCGGCGGCCTCGGCGCGCTGCGCGGGTTCAAGCATCGGGGTTCTCCTTCTGGTCCGGGGGGCCGGCGGCGAATCGGGCACGGCCGCCGGTGAGCACCGCGCGGGCGTCGTCGACGGACGCCTCGAAGCGCACGGCGACATCGTGAGGGGCGCCTTCGCCGCGGGGCGCGGTCCAGCCGCGCAGGGCGAGCCGGTCGCCGGGGTACACCGGTGCGGCGAACCGGGCCTCCAGCTCCACCAGTCCGGCCGGATGCACGCCGAGCCCGTCGGCCAAGGGCAGCAGACTCGCGGCGAGGGTGCACAGCCCGTGCAGGAAGGGCCGGGGCATGCCCGCCGCCTTCGCCGCCTCCGGGTCGATGTGCATGGCGTGCCGGTCGCCGAGCAGCCGGTAGAAAGCCGCCTGCCGGGAGTGCGTGGTCACGGTCGGTGTGTGATCGGCAGGCCGGTCCGGGCGGCGCGGGGCGGACGGGCCGCGTTCGCCGCCGAAGCCGCCGCGACCCGGGGCGAAGACGGACCAGGTCGCCGTGAAGCGCTCGCAGGACACCTCCACGTCGAAGACGGCGGCGGAGCCCTTGTCCCAGACGGCCGCCACACGCGCCGATGTCGTCAGCTCGCCCGAGGCGTCCAACGGCTGCTTCATCACGAGGCGTTGGCTGCCGTGCACGGCGGTGGTGACATCGAAGGCGCCGAGCTCGCCGAGCGCGTCGGGCGCCCACTGGGCCAGGGTCAGCGCGAAGGTGGGCAGTACCCGCAGGCGCTCCTCGTACACCAGGTCGAGCCTGTCCGCCGGGGCGCCGACCGCGAGCGCGTACAGGATCGCGTCACGTGCGGTGTAGGAGACGGTACGGGTGCCGAGTCCACGGCCCTGCCAAGCTGATTCGGTCATCGGTCGGCTCCCAGGATCAGGCCGCTGGTGGGAACGCCGGTCCCGGCGGTGACCAGGACGTGGTCGGCCTTGTCCGGCTGGTTCACCGAGGTGCCGCGGACCAGCCGGACGGCCTCCGCGATGCCGTTCATGCCGTGCAGATAGGCCTCGCCCAGCTGTCCGCCGTGGGTGTTGACCGGCAGTCTGCCGCCGACCTCCAGGTGGCCGTCGGCGATGAAGTCCTTCGCCTCGCCGGGTTCGCAGAAGCCCAGTTCCTCCAGCTGGGGAAGGACCAGCGGGGTGAAGTGGTCGTAGAGGATCGCCGCGTCGACGTCGTCGGGGCCGAGGCCGCTCTGCCGGTACAACTGCCTCCCGACCAGGCCCATTTCCGGGATGCCCGTGATGGTGGGCCGGTAGTAGCTGGTCATCATGTGCTGGTCCGCGCCGAGCCCCTGGGCCGCCGAGCGGATGACCGCGGGCGGGTGCGGCAGGTCGCGGGCGCGTTCGGCGGAGACGACCACCAGGGCCTGGCCGCCGTCGGTCTCCTGGCAGCAGTCCAGCAGCCGCAGCGGCTCGGCGATCCAGCGGGAGTCGCGGTGGTCCTGGAGGGTGATGGGGCGGCCGTGGAACCAGGCGGCCGGGTTGTTCGCGGCGTGCTTGCGGTCCACCACGGCGACCCGGCCGAAGTCGTCGGTGGTGGCACCGTACTCGTGCATGTAGCGGCGGGCGAACATGGCCACCCACTGAGCGGGGGTGCTCAGCCCGAACGGGGTCATCCAGGCGTAGGCGGCGCGGTCCGCGGTGGTGTCCATGGGGCGGGCGGCCTGGCCGAGCCCGTACCGCTCGCCGGAACGTTCGTTGAAGGCCCGGTAGCAGACGACCACGTCGGCGGCTCCGGTGGCCACGGCCATGGCCGCCTGCTGCACCGTGCCGCAGCCCGCCCCGCCGCCGTACCCGATGCGCGAGAAGAACGTCAGGTCGCCCATGCCGGTGTTGCGGGCCACATGGATCTCGGAGTTGGTCTCCGCGGTGAAGGTGACCAGCCCGTCGACGTCGGCGGGCCGCAGACCCGCGTCGGCGAGGGCCGCGAGCACGGCCTCACAGGCGAGCCGGAGTTCGCTGCGCCCGGAGTTCTTGGAGAACTCGGTGGCGCCGATCCCGACCACGGCGGCGGTCCCGGAGAGCGGGCCGGTACTCATCGCGCCTCCCCCGGCAACTGCACCGCGACGGTTCCGGTGACGTGGGCCCCCAGGCTGTTGGTGCCCTCGACGGCGATCTCGACCCGGTGGTCCGCGTCCGACTTCGCCACCACGGTGCCGGTGAGCACCATGGTGTCGCCGGGGTGGTTGGGGGCGCCGAGCCGGATGCGGATGCCCTTGATCACGGCGGCCGGGCCGGCCCAGCCGGTGATGTACCGGTCGACCAGGCCGTTGCTGGTCAGAATGTTCATGAAGATGTCCTTGGAGCCGCGCTCCCGGGCGAGTTCGGGGTCGTGGTGCACGTCCTGGTAGTCACGACTGGCGAGGGCGGTGGCGACGATCAGGGTGCGCGTCACCGGGACCGGCAGCGCGGGAAGCAGGTCGCCGACGGCCACCTTCTCGTACGCACGGGTGGGTGGGAGCACGGTGTCGGCCTGCCGCGTCACGAGGTCACCGTCCCGCCGGTCACCAGGGCGCCGAGGCGCGCCAGATCCGCGCCCGCGCCGCCCAGGGTGGTGGAGATCTGCTTGCCCCACAGGAAGTGACGGTGCACCGGGTAGTCGGTGTCGACGCCGATGCCGCCGTGCACGTGCTGAACGCGGTGCACGGTGTTCAGACCGCCCTCGGTGGCCCACCACTTGGCCACCAGCGCTGCCCGGTCGGCGGTCCCGGCGTCGCAGGGCTCCGTCGACGCGTCCACCGCCTGCCACAGCGTGACCCGCATCGCCTCGATGTCGATGTAGCAGTCGGCGAGCTGGTGCTGCACGGCCTGGAAGGTGGCGAGCGGGCGGCCGAACTGGCAACGCTCGCGCAGATGGTCGGCCGCATACCGCAGTGCGCCGTCGGCGACCCCCGCCTGGACGGCGGCCAGCGCCACGAAGGCGTTCCGGACGAGGTGCTCGACCACCCCGCTGCCCGGCGTGCCGACCGCCTCGGCGGGGGTTTCGTCCAGAGCGAGGTGGGCACCGAGGTCGTGGCTGGTGGTCTCGGCGTACTCCCAGGTCACACCGGTGGCGTCGGACGCCACCAGGAAGAGGCCGGGCCCGGAACCCGTGGCGGCGGTCACCAGCACGTGCCGCGCGCCGACCGGCGCGGGCACCACGGCCTTGACCCCGCTGAGCCGCCATCCCGGACCGTCGGCCGTCGCGGTCGTCCCCGGCACCAGCGGATCGGCGGGGCCGAACTCCTCCAGGGCGAGCGTCAGTCGCCCGGAGCCGTCGGCCAGGCCCTTCAGCAGCTGTGCCCGCTGCGCCGAGGTGCCGTACGCGGCGACGGCCAGCGCACCGGTCAGCGCGGGCCACAGCGGCACCGGCGCCACCCGCCGGCCCTGCTCCTCAAGGAGGACACAGAGCCCGGCCAGGCCGAGTCCGGCGCCGCCGTCCCGTGCGGGCAGCACGGCCCCGAGCAGACCTGCCGCCGCCAGATCGCCCCACAGCCGTTCGTCGACGCGGGCCGGCGAGATCTCCACCTCTCGCAGCCGCTCGGGCGTGACACGGTCGGTGAAGATCTCACGCGCCAGGTCACGGACCGCTTCGAGCTCTTCTCCCAGGGAGAAATCCATCAGGGCGCCTCCGTCGGGGTGGGCCGGAACACCGGCAGGGTCGGATCGGGGTCGGCGTCGAGCCAGTCGAGGACCACGGGCATGTCGATCGCGACGTCCTGCGGCGCGACACCGGTCAGATTGGTGATGAGGCGGGTTCCCTCGGCGAGTTCGACGACCGCGACGACCAGCGGGAAGTCGAAGGCGGGGTGTCGCGGGTGATGGTTCACGACGAAGCTGTACACACGGCCGCGACCCGAGGCCTCGACGGTGTCCCACTCCAGCGAGTTGCAGCGCGGACAGCAGGGACCCGGCGGGTGGCGCAGCTCGGAGCAGTCGGCGCAGCGCTGGATGAGCAGCCGGTGCTCCTGTGCGCCCTCGAAGAAGAAGGCGTTGTCACGATTGACCGCCGGACGGGGGCGTGGGGCGCGATTCGGGACCGGATCCGTTGCCGGTGCGGGTCCGGCCTCGGAGATCTTCCCCGCCTCCGAGGCCGGAACCGACGACGTGCCCGCCGGACGGAACCTCAGCGTCCGCCAGCGCTGGGTGGCGACGATCCCACCGTGCTGGTCGCGGTACGACTTCAGGGTGGTGACGAACCGCCCCGGCCCGAGTCCGGTCTTCTTCTCCGCCGAGATCGACTCGACGGTCTCCTGGACGCAGACATGGTCCCCGGGCTCCAGTTCCCGGTGGAAGGCGAACTCCGAGTCGGTCGCCACCACGGAGGTGTAGCCGCCCTCGTCGAGGAGGCCGGCCAGTTCGTCGAAGCCGCTCCGGCCGGGCGGCGGGGAGACGGTGGCCGCGTATCCGCGCATCGTCCACGCCTGGACCATCGAGGCGGGCGCGACCACCCCGCCGCGCCCGGTGGCACGGGCCGCACCGGCGTCGGTGTACACCGGGTTGGTGTCGCCCATCGCCTCCGTCCAGTGCCGGATCATCGCCTGGTTGACGGGGTCCTGGGCCGGCGTCGGGGCGTACAGCTCGCGTCCGGCGAAAGCCGCCAGCCGCTCCTCGTACCGCGGCCCCGGCCGGTCGCTGTTCCGGTTCACGCGCCACGCCCCGTGCGCGGCAGTCCGAGCCCCTGGGTGGCGACCATGTCGCGCAGGACCTCGTTGACGCCTCCGCCGAAGGTGTTCACGATGCCCTGCCGGGAGAGCTGTTCGATCTGCCCGCCGAGGACCGCGCCGGGCGACTCGGGCCGGACCCGTCCGGCGGCACCGAGGATCTGGGTCAGGCCGCGCTGGACGTCGATGTGCGTCTCGGTGCCGTACGCCTTGGCGGCCCCCGCGTCGGCGCCGGTGAGCGCGTTCCGGGCGACGGCCGAGGTCATCTTCCAGTTCATCAGCCGCATCGCTTCGAGCCGGGCGTGGGTACGGGCGAATTCCTGCCGCACCCACGGGATGTCGGCCGTCCCGTTCTCCTTGGCCCAGTCGAGCACCTGTTCCCACAGCTGGATCATGCGACCGCCGAGGGCGGCGAGTCCGATGCGCTCGTGGTTCAGCTGTGCGGTGATCAGCCGCCAGCCGCCGTCCACCTCGCCCACCACGTCGCCGGCCGGGACGCGCACCCCGCTGTAGTACGTCGCGGTGACGACCATGCCGCCGACCGTGCGGATCGGGCTCCAGGAGAAGCCCTCCCCGGTGGTCGGCACGATCAGGATGGAGATGCCCTTGTGCTTGGGGGCGTCCGGGTCGGTCCGGGCGGCGAGCCACACGTGGTCGGCGGTGTTGGCCCCACTGGTGAAGATCTTGCTGCCGTCGACGACGTACGTGTCGCCGTCCCGGACCGCCCGGGTGGTCAGCGAGGCGAGGTCGGTACCGGCCCCGGGCTCGGTGTAGCCGATCGCGAACACGATGTCACCGGAGAGGATGCCGGGCAGGAAACGCCTCCTGTGCTCCTCGGATCCGTACGCCATGAGGGTCGGGCCGACGGTGTTCACCGTGACGAACGGGAAGGGCAGACCCGCCCGCTGGACCTCGTCGAAGAACACGTACTGGTCCTCCACCGGCCGGCCCTGTCCGCCGTACTCGGTGGGCCAGCCGATGCCCAGCCAGCCGTCCGACCCGAGCCGTTTGACGACCTCGCGGAAGCGCTCGCCGCCCACTCCCTCCTCGCCGACGCGACGGCGTTCGTCCTCGGGCATCAGACCCGCGAAGTACGCCCTCAGTTCCCGCCGCAGCTCCTGGTGCGCGACGCTCTCGCGCAGTTTCATGTGGTTCTCCTCGGTTGTCGCCGCCGAACGGGCCGGGCCCGGTCAGGGCAGGAAGCGCCCGCGCCCGTTGGCCAGGAACTCGCCGCGCAGGGCGGCCTTGTCTTCGTCGGTCATCAGCGCGTAGACGGGCCGGCCCCGGCCCGCCCAGCGGTACACGGCGTCGTCGGTGCGCCAGCCGTCCAGCTGCATCTCCTTCTTGCGCAGCTTGTTCGAGCCGGTGGTGGGCAGCGCGTGCGAGACGCGCACGAAGCGGGGGGCGCCCTTGGTGCCCAGGTCCTCCTGGCCGGCCAGGAACCCGGGCAGGTCCAGGTCCTCGAAGCGGGTGCCGTCGGCGACCTCCAGTGCGGCCATCACCTGGTCGCCGGAGCGCGGGTCGGGCACACCGAAGACACCTGCGGCCACGACGCGCGGGTGTCTGCGCAGGATGCGTTCGGTGAGCAGGGCGGAGATGTTCTCGCCGTCGACGCGGATCCAGTCGCCCGAGCGGCCCGCGAAGTAGAAGTAGCCGGCCTCGTCGACGTAGCCGAGGTCACCGGTCCAGTACCAGCCGTGGCGGACGCGTTCGGCGTTGGCGGCCTCGTTGTTGTAGTAGCCCTCGAAGCGGGCCGCGCCCTCGACGTCTACGATCTCGCCGATGGCCTCCTCGGGGTTGCCCACCCGGCCGTAGGAGTCGAGCACGGCGGGCGGGCAGGTCTCCCTGGTCGTGGGGTGCACGATCCGGACGCCGTCGCGGGCGGGCACGCCCAGGGCGCCCACCGGAGCGTCGGGCGCCCGCTTGAGCATGCCGCCGCCCTCGCTGGAGCCGTACCCCTCGACCAGACGGCAGCCGAAGCGGCGCAGGAAGCGGGCCGCGTCCTCGGGGGACGCCTCGGTCCCGAAGGCATGGGTGAGCCGGTTGTCGGCGTCGTCGTCGGACTCGGGGCGGGCCAGGATGTAGCCGATCGCCTTGCCGACGTACGTGAAGTAGGTGGCTCCGAAGTGGCGGACGTCCGGGAGGAACCCGGAGGCGGAGAAGGTGCGGGTGAGGGCGATGGTGGCACCCGCCGCGAGGGCCGGTGCCCACAGTGCCATCAGCGCGTTGCCGTGGAACAGCGGCATCGGGCAGTAGCAGGTGTCCTCACGGGTGATGTCGTACTTGGCGCTGTTGGCGGCGCCGAGCGCGGCGAGCCTGCCCTGCGAGCAGATCGCCGCCTTCGACGTGCCGGTCGTGCCCGAGGTCAGCAGCAGCAGCATCCGGGTGGCGGCGGTGACGTCCGGGGAGCCCACGGGCCGCCGGGGGCGGGCGTCGAGACTGCGCTTGTACTCCGGTTCGTCGACGACGAGGAACCGGTGCCGGTCCACGCCGACGTCCAGACCGTGCAGCAGGTCGACGCCCGCCCGGTCGGTGACGATCAACTGGCAGTCGGTGTGGCGTACTTCCCGCTCCAGTTCGACACCGCGGCGGGTGGGGTTGATACCGACGACGGCCGCTCCGGCCAGGGCGGCGGCACCCAGCCAGAAGACGTACTCGGGCACGTTGTCCAGGAGCACGCCGATGTGGAACGGTCCCTCGGTGCGCAGTTCCCCGGCCCAGGAGGCACGGGCCGCGCTCTCCCCGACCACCTCGTCCCAGGTCCAGGACCGTTCTCGGGTCAGCAGGCCCGGGTGGTCGTCCCCGGCACGGGCGAGCAGCAGGTCGGCAATCGTCTGGTGTGGCAACGTCGGTCCCTCTCACCCGGTGGACGGGTTTCCCGATGTCGGTACGGAGACGGATCGCGCGGGTGCGCGGCACGTCGTCCCGTGTGGTCGTGGCGCCCAGGGGCACGTGAGGGCGCGGGGGCGTCCGGCCGGACCGGACGGCTCCGGATCCGAGGGCGCGGTGTCGCCGAACCGCCGGTGTCCGCCGGCCGCCCGGCCGGACCCGGTCCGCGCCGGTGGCGACGCTATCCACGGACCGGGGGTGTTGGCCGGGGCGGTCCCGCTGACCGGGAGGGCCGGCGGCTTCGCCGTGGGCGGGGCCGGACGCCGGGTGGGCCGGACCGGCCGGGGCGGCCATGGGTGGGGAGCCGCAGCGGTGGCCCGGCCTGTGCGTCGCGTCGGGCCGGCGCCCTCGGCCGCCGTCAGCCGAAGTTGGCCTGGCCGCCGTCCAACGGCACCGTGGCGCCCGTCAGATAGCGGGCGTCCGGGCCGCACAGCATCGCGACGGCCCTCCCGATGTCCTGCTCGCAGTCGCCCACGTACCCCAGCGGGATGGACGCGCGGAACGCGGCGGCCTCCTCCGGGTGGGCGTCCTGCCATCGGGCGTACGCGGGCGACACCGCGTGCGGAGCTACGGCGTTGACCCGGATTCCGTCACGGCCCCATTCGTTGGCGGCGGCCCGGGTCAGGGAGCGCAGGGCGGACTTGGCCGCCGCGTAGGCCCCGTAGGTGCTCAGGTCCCAGCGGACCATGGCGGAAGTGACCAGATTGACGATCACACCGCCGTCGTTCTCCTTCAGGTACGGATGCGCGGCCTTCATGAAGGCGAAGGCCGCGAAAGGGCCGCTGTCGAAGCCCTTCCGGAACTGCTCGTCGCTCAGCGACAGAAGCGGCCCGTAACACCCGGTGTAGGCGTTGTTGACCAGGATGTCGATGCGGCCGAAGCGTTCGGCGATCTGCTCCACCAGGGCGGGTATCCGCTCCGTGTCGAGGACGTCGAGGACGAAGGGCTCGGCCTTCACCCCCCGCCCGCGCAGCAGCTCACAGGTCGCCGCCAGTTTCGCCTCGGTCCGCCCGAGGACGGCGACCGAGGCGCCCTCGGAGGCGAGGGCGAGGGCGATGCCCCGGCCGACGCCCTGGCCGGCGCCGCTGATGACCGCGACCTTGCCGTCGAGCTTTCCCATCGCTGTCGCCTCCATCAATTCGGCCTGGGGAGGTGCTTGTTGATGAACAACCCTTCCGCGGTGACACAGGTGCGGCCACCGGCGGAGACGGCCCCGACCGTGCGGATCCGCGAGCCGTCCACCGAAACCTGGCGTCCGGTGACCGTCAGGGGCTCGAACAGCGGAGTGGGCCGCAGATAGCGCAAGGTCAGTTCCGCGGTCATCCCGGAGGGGCCGCCCCAGTGGTTGGCCACGCCCAGCGTGTGGTCGAGGAGGAGCGCGGAGATGCCGCCGTGCACGTGTCCGGGCGGCCCCTGATAGGGCAGGCCCAGTGTGACGACGCCCTCGACGGAGCGGTCCTCCTTGCCGTGCAGCCTCAGCGGCGGCGCGAGGGCGTTCTCCGGACCGGTGACGGGATCGTGCCGGGTCACGCCCTCGCCCCGCCACATCACGGCGAGACGTTCCCGGAGGGTGGGGGCCTTGTCGGTGAGCCGGTCGGCGACGGCGTCGAGTTGTGCGGCGACTTCGGCCATGTCGGCGTCGGTCCGGTCGCCGGCGTGCAACAGGGCGTCGATCACCCTGCGGGCCGCGGCGACCGCCACGTCGACACCGTCCTCGTGCGGTTCGGCCACCAGACGCGGTCCGGCGGCCTGTTCGGTGGCCTCGTGAGCGGGGATGGTCATGACCTCACCGTCGCCGTCGCATGGGTGAGCACGGGCGCGCCGTCACGTTCGGGGCAGGCCGTGTGCAGTACGAGCCGCCCGATGCCCTCGTGCGCCGGTCCCTCGCGCCATACGGATGTCACGAGCGACTCGCCGGGGACGACAGGGCCGGCGAAACGTACGGCGAGGCCGGTGAGGCGGGTGACGTCGCCGTCGAGGACACCGTCGACGAGGGCCTTGCAGACCAGCCCGTAGGAGGCGAGTCCGTGCAGGATCGGGCGGTCGAAGCCGGCCGAACGGGCGAAGGCCGGATCGGCGTGCAGCGGGTTGAGGTCGCCGTTGAGCCGGTACCACAGTGCCTGCTGGGGTGTGGTCACGGTGGTGAGCACGGTGTCGGCGGGGCGGTCCGGTGCCGACCAGCGCTCCTCGGGCCCGGGGTCCTGGCTGAAACCGCCCTCGCCGCGGGCCCAGACACGGGTGGTCGTGGTCCACAGCGGTTCGTCGTCGGGGCCGGTGGCCGCGGACTCCAGGACGATCAGCGCGGCCTTGCCCTTGTCCCACACCTCGGCGACGCGCGAGCGGAGCGTCGCGGTGCCCGACGCCGGCAGGGGCCGGTGGATCTCGAGTCCCTGACCCGCGTGCAGCATGGTCCGCAGATCGATGTCGATGCCGGGCATCTCGAGACCCGGCACGGTTCCCTCGCCCGCGGAGATCCCGGAGCCGGCCACCACGGCGAAGGTGGGCAGCACCGTGAGGCCCTTCTCGAAGGTCAGGTGCAGTTCGGGGTCGACGGTCGCGTCCGCACCGGCGCCCAGGCTCAGGTGGTACAGGAGTACGTCGCGCGTGGTCCAGCGGATCTCGCGGACGGACGGGTCCGCGTTCAGCGCCTTGTCGCGGTCGATGGGCATGATCAGCCTTTCTCGGTGGGCTCGGGGTCGCGCGGCAGGCCGAGGAGGCGCTCGCCGATGATGTTCAGCTGGACCTCCGTCGTGCCGCCCGCGATGGACAGGCAGCGGGAGTTGAGGAACATCCAGGTGGCGTCGTGCCGTTCGCCCTCGCCGGTGAGTGCGGCGACGCCCTGCCAGTCCACGCACGTCTCCCAGACCCGCTGCTGGTGTTCGACGCCGAGCAGTTTGGCGATGGAGGCCTCGGCGCCGGGCTGCTGTCCGGAGACGGTGCGCAGCGTGGTGCGCAGTGCGAGGAGTGCGCCGGACTGTGCGTCGCAGAGGTGACCGCCGAGCGTGGTGAGCTGTTCGTCGTCGAGGCCGTCGGACGCGGCGGCGATCCCCAGCAGCGTTCCGGCGCCGGAGCCGACCGAGTCGTGGGACAGGGCGACGCGTTCGTTGGCGAGGGTGGTCCGGGCGAGCTTCCAGCCGTCGCCCGGCGAGCCGACGAGCAGTTCGTCGAGGACGAACACCTCGTCGAGGAAGACCTCGTTGAACTCGGACTCACCGGTGATCTGCCGCAGCGGCCGGATGTCGAGCCCGGGGCTCGTCATGTCGAGGAGGAAGTACGAGATGCCCTTGTGCTTGGGCACGGTCGTGTCGGTGCGGGCCAGCAGGATGCCCCAGTGGGCGTCGTGGGCCATGGAGGTCCACACCTTCTGCCCGGTGATCCGCCAGCCGCCGTCCACCTTCTCGGCGCGGGTGCCGAGCCCGGCGAGGTCGGATCCCGCCCCCGGTTCGCTGAACAGCTGGCACCAGACGATGTCGCCGCGCAGGGTCGGGGCGAGGAACCGCTCCTGCTGGGCATCGTCGCCGTGGGCGATGAGCGTGGGGACCACCCAGCCGCCGATGATCATGTCGACGGGGGTGAGGTTCGCCGCCTGCAGCTCCTCGGCGATCACCAGTTGGGTCACCGGGTCGGCGCCCTTGCCCCAGGGTGCGGGCAACTGCGGTGCGGTGTACCCGTGGTCGGCGAGGTGGGTGAGGCGCTGCTTGCCGTCCAGTGCAGCGGCCCCCCGCAGTTCGGCGCGAATCCCCTCACGTACGGCCTCGGCCTCCGGCGGCAGTTCGACGCCCAGCTTCCGGCGGGTGCCGTCCAGGGTGAGGCGGGCGACGCGGCGGTGCCAGGCGGCGGTCGGACCGAGGGCGACACGGAGCGTCTGGGCGCGGCGCAGCGCGAGATGCGCGTCGTGTTCCCAGGTGAAGCCGATGCCGCCGAGCACCTGGATGCAGTCCTTCGCCGTCACGAACGCGGCCTGCACGCCGACCGCTGCGGCGACGGCGGCGGCCAGTGAGGCCTCGTGGGGATCGTCGGCACCGCCCGGATCGCCCGCCCGGGCGGCGTCCCAGGCACAGGCGCGGGCCTGTTCGGCCTGTGCGAGCATGCGGGCGCAGCGGTGCTTCACGCCCTGGAACCGGCCGATGCGGCGGCCGAACTGCTCCCGCACCCGGGCGTATTCGGCGGCCGTGGCCACGCAGCGGTCGGCGATGCCGGAGGCTTCGGCGGCGAACAGGACCGCGGCGAGGTCCCGGGGTGCTTGCGGGTCGAGGTCCAGGACATCTGCGGCCGGGACACGCACCGACCGGGCGCTCACGCGGGACGAGCGGCGAGTGAGATCGTGGCTGCGGACGTCGGTGGTGTCCACCGCGGCGCGGGGCAGCACCAGCCACGTGACGCGGTCGCCGTCGGTGGCGGGCAGCACGAACACGTCGGCGAGGTGCCCGCCGACGACGAGTTCGCAGGTGCCGGTGGCCGTGGCCGTGCCGTCGGCGGCACGGTTCACGGCGAGGGTCCCGGGGGCGAGTCCGACCGCGCCGACGGTGGTGCCGGCGGCGAGCGTGGCGAGGTACGTCCGGTGTCCGGCGGCGTGCAGGACCGCCGAGGCCAGCGTCGTCGGCAGGAACGGTCCGGGGGCCATCGCACGGCCCAGTTCCTCGGTGACGACGGCGAGTTCGACGAGGCCGTATCCGGCGCCGCCCGCCTCCTCCGGGAGGTGCAGTCCGAGCAGTCCCTGCTCGGCGAGGCCGCTCCAGTGGGCGGGGAGTGTCTCCTTGTCGGCGTCGGCCGCCGCCCGGAGGGTGTCCTCGGTGATGTGCCGGTTCGCGAAAGTGCGTACGGCATCGCGCAGGTCGCGGTGCTCCTGGGTGAGCCCGATGGTCATGACGTCCCTCAGATGCGTTCGATGATCGTGGCGGTCGCGTGCGCCCCGCCGGCGCACATGGTGATCAGCGCGGTGGATTTCCCGGTGCGCTCCAGTTCGTGCAGGGCCTGTGTGATGAGCCGGGCTCCCGTCGAGCCGACGGCGTGACCGAGCGCGATGGCACCGCCGTTGACGTTGACCTTGTCCAGGTCCGCCTTGTGGACCTGCGCCCAGGACAGGACGACGGAGGCGAAGGCCTCGTTGATCTCGACGAGGTCGAGGTCGTCGAGGGTCATGCCTGCGATGCGCAGCACCCGCTCGGTCGCGGTGACGGGCCCGTCGAGGTGGTAGTACGGGTCGGAGCCGACCATGGCGGACGCCACGATCCGGGCGCGTGGACGCAGCCCTTCTCGGGCGGCGCGCTCCCGGCTCATCAGGAGGACGGCGGCGGCGCCGTCGCTGATCTGGGAGGAGTTGCCGGCGGTGTGGATGCCGTCGGGGAGCACCGGTCCCAGGGCGGCCAGGGCCTCCGGGGTGGTGTCGCGCAGCCCTTGGTCACGGGTGATCAGAGCGGTCTCCCCGGTGGGCCCTTCGGGGCCGACGACGGGCGCCCGGACCGCGATGATCTGCTGATCGAAGCGTCCCTCGGCCCAGGCCCGGGCGGCCTTCCGCTGGGAGGCGAGACCCAGCGCGTCCGCCTCGGCCCTGGTGATGCCCCGGTTCCGTGCGATGCGTTCGGCCGCCGTGAACTGGTCGGGCATGTCCAGGGACCAGCTCTCGGGCACCGGGGCACCGGTGCCGGGTGCGAGCGCCGCGCCGAGGAAGACGCGGCTCATCGACTCGACGCCGCAGCCGATGCCGGTCTCGATCGCACCGGCGGCGATCAGTCCCGCGACCAGGTGCACGGCCTGCTGGGACGATCCGCAGGCACAGTCGATGGTGGTGCAGGCGGTGGTGTGGGGCAGTCCGGTGTGCAGCCAGGCGCTGCGGGTGACGTTGTTGGACTGTTCACCGACCTGGGTGACACAGCCTCCGATGATCTGTTCCACGGTGTCGGGGGCGATCCCGGCGCGCTCCACGAGTCCCTTCTGGGCGAGCCCCAGGAGTTCCGCCGGGTGGAGCCCGGACAGGACTCCGCGGCGTCGGCCGACCGGTGTGCGCGCGGCTTCGACGATGACGGCCTCGGTCATGGCACTCCATAAGATGTGGGGCCCGTGGGGGCCTGGACACTGACGACAGAAAAATAGAATTCGTTCTTGAAATTGACCATGCCCAGTCCCGCTCAGTGGCCGCGGGCACCGCACTGAGGGCCAGGGGCGTCCCGCTCAGATGTGGGAGCCACCGTCGGCCCGGAGCTCCGCCCCGGTGAGGTAGGCCGCGTCCCGCGACGCGGCGAAGGCGATCACGCCCGCGATCTGCTCCGGCTCGGCGGTCCCGAACGGCGCCCGGATGCGCCCGTAGTAGGAGGTGTCGAGATCCGGCGGCAGCACCTGCGGCCCGGCCAGCGGGGTGGCGACCGAACCGGGTGACACGGGCACGACCCGGATGCCGCGGTGCGCGACCTCTGCGGCCAGGGAGAGCGAGAAGCCGAGGACGGCACCCTTCGACGCGGCGTACGCGGTCATGTACGGGTTCCCGTGCGAGGCGGCCGACGACGCCACGTTGACGATGACGCCGGAGCCGTCCGGCAGATGCGGCAGCGCCTCCCGGCAGAAGAGGGCCGTTCCGATCGTGTTCACCGCGAAGAGGCGCTTCATGTCCGCCACGGTCAGTCGGCCGATCGGTGTCGTCCTGTGCATGCCCGCCACGTTCACCAGTACGTCGATCCCGCCGAGTTCGGCGACGGCGGCGTCCACGGTCGCGATCACCGCGCCCTCGTCGGCGACGTCGGCGACGCGGCCCACGATCCGTCCCGGCCCGGACGCCGATGCCGAGGCGGTCTCCGCCAGCCCCTCCCGCGACAGGTCGACGGCGAACACGGCCGCCCCCTCCGACACCAGACGCAGCGCGGTGGCCCGTCCGATCCCCGAACCGGCCCCGGTGACCAGCACTTTCACGCCGTCGAATCGGTTCATCACGGACCCCTTCGCCATGGCTTCCTGCGGGCAAGGCGGCGGACTGTACCCCTGCGGGCCGGGCGGCGCGGGCGCGGTCCCACCGAGCGGGACCGGTCGCCGGCGAGCCCGGGAACGCCGGTTCCGGTCAGTGGGACTCCCCCGTCCGGGTGCCGGCGTCCGGGCCTACCGTCCGGACCCTGGAGACCACGCGTCCTGATGAGGGGATGAGAGCAACGTGAGCGCAGTCGAGTCGGCACACGACGAGGTCCGGGCCATCGAGGCGGGCGCGACACCCGCCCGCTTCGCGCGCGGCTGGCATTGCCTGGGCCTCGCGGAGAAGTACAGGGACGGCAATCCGCACTCGGTGCGGGCCTTCGGCCAGAAGCTCGTGGTGTTCCAGGCGGGCGACGGCACCCTCAACGTCCTGGACGCCTACTGCCGTCACATGGGCGGGGACCTCTCGCAGGGCACTGTGAAGGGCGACCAGGTCGCCTGTCCGTTCCATGACTGGCGCTGGGGCGGCGACGGCCGCTGCCGGCAGATCCCGTACTCCAAGCGGGTTCCCTTGCGGGCCCGCACGGCGTCCTGGCCGACGCTGGACCAGGACGGCATGCTCTTCGTCTGGAACGACCCGGAGGGCAATCCCCCGCCCGCCGATGTGCGCATCCCCCGCATCGAGGGCGCGACGAGCGACGAATGGACCGACTGGCTCTGGTACGAGACCGTCGTCGACGCCAACTGCCGTGAAGTCGTCGACAACGTCGTGGACATGGCTCACTTCTTCTACGTCCACTACTCCTTCCCCACGTACTTCAAGAACGTCTTCGAGGGACACACCGCCACCCAGTACATGCGCGGAACCGGCAGGCCCGACGCCCGACCGCAGGAGCAGGACGGCAGCCCGAGGACCACCGGCAGCAACTCGGTGGCCTCGTACCACGGCCCCTCGTTCATGATCGACGACCTCACCTACCACTACGACACCGGCGATGTGCAGTCGGTCCTGATCAACTGCCACTATCCGGTCGACGCCGATCGGTTCGTGCTCCAGTACGGGATCATCGTCAAGCGCTCGGAGTCCCTCTCGTCCGAGGCGGCCGACGAACTCGCCTCCGGCATAGCACAGTTCATCAAGCTCGGCTTCGAGCAGGACATCCAGATCTGGAGGAACAAGACCCGGATCGACAACCCCCTGCTCTGCGAGGAGGACGGGCCGGTCTACCAGCTGCGGCGCTGGTACGAGCAGTTCTACGTGGACGTCGCCGACGTCAAGGCGGAGATGACCGACCGTTTCGAGTTCGAACTGGACACCACGCGGCCCGTCGAGGCGTGGCAGAAGGAGGTCGAGGAGAACCTCGCCCGCAAGGCCGCCGCCGAAGGCCGGCCGGCCTGATGCGGCTCGACAACCGGCTCACCGACGGCCCCCCGATGCAGCCGCTGGCCTGTGAGCGGTGCGCCGCCCGGGTCCTGGTGCGCAAGAGCAGCTGGCAGCAGACGAGTGTGCAGTGGGACGGCCGGTCCATGGCGGTCTGCGCGGAGCGCGATCCGGCCGGCGGAGGCTTCGAGGGCTGCCGGTCCCTGCGCGACACGATCCGCGAGTCCGCACTGCGGGGCACGCTGGCTGTCGTGGACGGCGCGGACGGCAACCCTCTCCCCGAAGCCTTGGGAACAGCCCCGAACCGGCGGCCCGACCTCCGGACCTGACCTCCGGACGGGCCGGCCCCGGTCCTGTCCCGGTCCCGGCCCGCCTTGAACCTCCCCGTGCAGGTCGCCGTCGGAGCTCTCCCCCTCGGTTCCGGCGGACGGCCGAAAGGGCCGGGTACGCGCCCATCGCGTGTACCCGGCCCCTTCCGCGTTCAGGCGCCGACTGCGGCGGCGACACCCGCCCGGCGCCCGAAGAACGTCCCGTCGCCGAGCGACGTGCCGCTTATGTACCCCTCGCCATGAATGCCGGAGGTCGCCCGGCCCGCCGCGAACAGACCGGGCACCGTCCCCCCGGAGACATCGAGCACCGCACCGTCCACGGTGGTGCGCAGCCCGCCGAGGGTGAACCCGGCGACCCCCGTCCCGGCCCCCGCGCTCCGGCGATCGCCCTGATGGAAGCCGATCCTCGGATCGACCGCCGCGAACGGCCCCCGCAGCGGCCTGAGCCAGCGCGCGTCCTTGTGGAAGTACGGGTCCTGCCCACGCGCCGCGTACGTGTTGTAGGTACCGACGGTCGACTCCAGGGCGCCGCGCGGCATGCCCAGTTCGGCCTCCAGTTCCCCCAGCGTCTCCGTCACGAACCGGGGGACCACGCCCCAGCGTTCCTTCTCGGGAATCGCCTCGTAGCCCTCCTCGTCGATGATCACCCAGTAGGGGGCGGGCTGGGTCAGCACCGCGGCCACGCTGAACAGACCCGGGTAGACGTCCTCGTTGATGAAGCGCCGCCCGTGGGCGTTCACCAGCATGCCCCGGGTGGCCATGGCGGGCAGGGCCGTCAACGCGAGTTCGACCACCCCCATCCGCCGGGTGGCGGCGCCGATCGCGGAGGCCATCCGGATGCCGCTGCCGTCGTCGAGACCGTCGCTGACCTTTCCGTGGCCGATGAGGTGCGGGGCGTGGTCGGCGAGCATCTCCTCGTTGTCCGCGAACCCGCCGGTGGTCAGCACCACGGCCCTGCGGGCCCGGTACGTCAGGTCCTGACCGTGGCGTCGGGCTGTGACGCCGACGACCCGGCCGTCGTCGTCCACCACCAGCGCCATGGCCCGGGTGTCGGCGTGCACGGTGGCCCCGGCCTCCTGGGCCGCGGCGACCAGCTTCTCCATCACCAGCCAGCCGCCGTACGCCTCGGTGGCGCAGCGGTGCCCGCGCGGTGCGGGCCTGGCGAGCTCGTTGTACGGCCAGGCGTTCTCGCCCAGCCACATCAGGCCGTCCCGCGTGGTCGGCATCCAGGTCGGCGCGTCCCACAGGGTCGGCTCGAACGTCAGCCCCCGGTCCACGAACCACTGGAAGTGCTCGGTGCTGCCGTCGCAGTACAGGCGCAGCTTCTCCTCGTCGGCGTGCGGCCCGAGCGCCGCGGTGAGATAGGCGAACATGTCGTCCGCGCTGTCCTGGAAGCCGCACGCCCGCTGCACCGGGGTCCCGCCGCCCAGATACAGCTCGCCGCCGGACAGGGCCGACGACCCGCCCGGCCCGCCCGCCCGTTCCAGGACCAGGACGTCGGCGCCCGCCGAGGCGGCCTCGAACGCTGCGGCCGCCCCTGCGCAGCCGAAACCCACGACCAGCACATCGGTCCGGGCGTCGTAGCGGGTGACGGTCCCGGCGCGGACCGGCGTCACCGGCCGTGCGGTGGTCATGTGGCCGCGCCGGGCGGAGTGAAGGCGGCCAGTGGCTCGGAGCCGGACCAGTCGTGGCCCCAGTAGCTGTCCGCGGTGATCTCTTCGGCGGTGTAGTGCCGTTCGTCGACGCGCAGTCCGTCGCAGCCGTACTCGATGTCCCAGCCACCGGGCGCGCGCACATAGAACGACACCATCTTGTCGTTGGTGTGCCGGCCCAGGGTGGAGGAGAGCGAGAAGCCGTGCCTGCCCACGTTGTCGAGGGCCCGGCCGACCGCGTCCAGGGTGTCCACCTCGACCATCAGATGCACCAGGCCGGGCTTCTCGCCGTGCGGGGCGGGGCAGACGGCGAGGCTGTGGTGGCGTTCGTTCACGCCCATGAAGCGCACCCGGCGGGGCGGGGCGTCCGGCGACTGACCGCTGAGCCGGATTCCACCGCGCGGCAGGAAGCCGAGCACCTCGGTGTAGAAGGCGACCGTGTCCTCCATGCACGTGGTGGGCAGCACGACGTGACCCATCCCCTGGCCTCCGGTGACGAACCGCTGGCCGAGACCGGTCAGCACGGGGCTGTGGTCGAGGATCGGGGCGAAGAACACCTCGACGGGCACTCCGGCCGGATCGTCGAAGGTGATTCCCTGCTCGACGCCGCGGTCGTCGGCCTCCGTCCGGCTGAGCACCTTCACCGCCGTACCGGACGCCTCCACTGCGCGACCGACCGCGGCGAGCGCGAACTGGTCCCGCACCTCCCAGCCGACCGACAGCACCCGGTCGTCCGGGCCGGGCAGGACGACGAGCCGGGCGCGGCGCTCGTCCATCCGCAGATACAGACCATCGGGATCCGGCCCCGAGCCCGCGGCGAAGCCGAGGGCCTCCACCGTGAGTTCGCGCCAGCGGTCGATGTCACGCGTCTGGACCCGGAGATATCCGAGCCCTCGGATCTGTGTCATGTGTTCTTCTCCCTCGTCTGCCGGCCGGAGCCGGATGGAGTGGCTCAGTCCATGGGCGCACCGGGGCCTCCGTGCGGACCGGGCCGGGCTCGCACACCCCGGCACCGCGCATGGATCCGGGATCCGCTCGAATGCCCCGGGCCGTGTCCTCGAACTGCCGTCTGCGGTGCGACGCCTGGCACGCACGCTCGCCGCGTGGTCGAAGTCGTCCACGTACGTCCGGCACGAGGACGATCCTCCGCCTCGCTCGCACAAGCCGCCGCACGCCGCACGGCCCGGCCTCGGCCGAGCGACGCCGGTCCGAGGACACGTCCTAGATCATCGAGCGCATCGGGCCCTGCGGCGGCTCGACGCCGATCTCCGTCAGGGCCGCGGCGTGGAAGACCTGCCCCGGTACATGGATGGCGTGCGCGAGGCCCGTATGCACATCGCGCCAGAACCGCTGGATCGGATGGTCCAGGCGCATCGCGTTGCCGCCGGAGCGGGCCACGATCTCGTCGACCGCTCGAACGGCCCGCCACGCGGCGGCGGCCTGGGTGCGCCGGCCGACGGCACGCCGCTCGAAGGTGATCTCCTCGCCCGCTGCGACCATGTCGTACATCTGGCAGACGTTGTCCAGGAGCGCGGAGCGGGAGGCGGCGATCTCGGCCGCCGCGTCGCTGACGGCGTAGAGGACGTACGGGTCGTCCTTCACAACCTGGCCGGTGATCTGTACGCGGTCGCGCTGGTGCGCCAGATGGTGTGCGAGGGCGCCCTCGCACATGCCGATGACGGCGGCGGTGATGCCGAGCGGGAAGGCGGCCGAGAAGGGCAGCCGGTAGGCCGGGTTGGCCAGCCCGGACTCGGCGGCCAGGGAGCCGTCGACGACCTTGGCGTACTCGATGACCCGGTGGGCCGGCACGAAGGCGTCCTCGACGACGACGTCCTTGCTGCCGGTGCCGCGCAGCCCGACCACGTCCCAGGAGTCGTCGACGATCTCGTAGTCGGCGCGGGGCAGGATGACGTGCACGGACTGCGGGGGGCTGAGCCGGTTGCCGTCGCTGTCGGCGAGGAATCCGCCCAGGAAGATCCACCGGCAGTGGTCGGTGCCGGAGGAGAACTGCCAGCGGCCGTTGAAGACGTAGCCGCCGTCGACGGGCCGGAGCAGGCCCATCGGCGCGTACGGCGAGGCGATCCAGGTGTCCGGGTCCCGGCCCCAGATCTCTTCCTGGACCCGGGGGTCGGCCATCGCCATCTCCCACGGGTGGACCCCGACGACCCCGGCGACCCAGCCCGTGGCCCCGTCGCAGGAGGCGATCTTCATGACGGTCTCGGCGAACTCGCGCGGGTGCAGTTCGAGGCCGCCGTAGGCCTTGGGCTGCAGCATGCGGATGGCACCGACGTCCCGCAGTATCTTCGCCGCCTGGTCGTCGAGCCTGCCGAGCGCTTCGTTGACGGGGCCCAGCGCGCGGATCTCGTCGGCGCGCGCCTCGACGGCCTCAAGTACCGGATTGGTCATGGCTGTTCTCACTTCCCCGGAAAGTTCCGCGCGGTGGCGTTCCCGGCGTCGCTCTTCGCCGCGAGGCCCACCGCGATCTCGATCAGTTGGTCCTCCTGGCCGCCGACGAGCTTGCGGCGGCCCGCCTCCAGGAGGATCTCGGCGCCGGACACCTGGTACGTGGCGGCCTGGCGGGCGGCGTGCTTCAGGAAGCTGGAGTAGACACCGGCGTAGCCCATCGTCAGGGACAGGCGGTCCAGCAGGCACTCGTCGTCCATGACGGGCCGCACCACGTCCTCGGCCGCGTCGATGATCTTCAGTACGTCGATGCCGGTACGGATGCCCAGCTTCTCGGCGACGGCGGCGAACGCCTCGACGGGCGTGTTGCCCGCGCCCGCGCCGAACCGGCGTGTCGAGCCGTCGATCTGCTTGGCCCCGGCGCGCACCGCGAGCACCGAGTTGGCGACGCCGAGACCCAGGTTCTCGTGGCCGTGGAAACCGACCTGCGCGTCGTCCCCGAGTTCGGCGACCAGGGCGGCTATGCGGTCGCTGGTCTGCTCCATGACGAGGGCGCCCGCGGAGTCCACCACATAGACGCACTGGCAGCCCGCGTCGGCCATGATGCGGGCCTGCCGGGCCAGTTCCTCGGGGGGCCGGCTGTGCGACATCATGAGGAACCCGACGGTCTCCAGGCCCAGTTCGCGGGCGAGCCCGAAGTGCTGGACGGCGATGTCGGCCTCGGTGCAGTGCGTGGCGATCCGGCAGATCGCGGCGCCGTTGTCGGCGGCCTCGCGGATGTCGTCCCGGAGGCCGAGACCTGGCAGCATCAGGAAGGCGATCCTCGCCCGCCGTGCGGTCTTCACCGCGGCCTTGATGAGCTCCTGTTCCGGGGTGTGGCTGAAGCCGTAGTTGAAGGAGGATCCGCCGAGGCCGTCGCCGTGCGTGACCTCGATGACGGGGACACCCGCGTCGTCGAGGGCGGCCACGATGGAGGTGACGTGGTCGACGGTGAACTGGTGCTGCTTGGCGTGCGAGCCGTCCCGCAGGGACGAGTCGGTGACGCGGATGTCCAGGTCGGGGCTGTAGGGCATGACTCGTGTACTCCTCGGTGATCAGGCGCCGGCGCGGCGGGCGACGATCCGCTGGGCGAAGCCCTCGCCGACCTCGGTGGCGGCGGCGGTCATGATGTCGAGGTTTCCGGAGTACGGGGGCAGGAAGTCGCCCGCGCCCTCCACCTCGATGAAGACCGCCACCCTGGCGAGACCGCCACTGACCGCGGTCGGCTCGTCGAACTGCGGCTCGGCGCGCAGCCGGTAGCCGGGGACGTACGAGGCGACCCGGGCGACCGTGTCGTGGACCGACGCGGTGACGGCGTCCCGGTCGACGTCGGCGGGGACGGCGCAGAAGACGGTGTCCTGCATCAGCATCGGCGGCTCCGCCGGGTTGAGGATGATGATCGCCTTGCCCTTGGCGGCGCCGCCGATCGTCTCGATGCCCCGGCTGGTGGTGAGCGTGAACTCGTCGATGTTGGCGCGGGTGCCGGGCCCGGCGGAGGGTGAGGCGACGCTCGCGACGATCTCCGCGTAGGCGACCTCGGTGACCCGGGAGACGGCGTGCACGATCGGGATGGTGGCCTGTCCGCCGCAGGTGATGAGGGAGACGTTCGGCGCGTCGAGGTGTTCGCCGAGGTTGACGGCCGGCACCACCGCGGGGCCGATGGCGGCCGGGGTCAGGTCGATGGCCTGGATACCGAGTTCCGCGTACTTGGGGGCGTTGGCCCGGTGGACGTACGCGGACGTGGCCTCGAAGACCAGGTCCGGTCGCTCCGTGCCCGCCAGCAGGGCGTCGACTCCGTCGGCGCCGGTGTGCAGGCCGTGTTCGGCGGCGCGCTTGAGCCCGGGGCTCTGTTCGTCTATGCCGATCATCCAGCGCGGCTCGATGGCCTCGGAGCGCAGGAGCTTGTACATCAGGTCGGTGCCGATGTTGCCGGATCCGACGATCGCGGCGGTCGCCTTGGTCACTGTTCGAACCTCATCCGGGTCGAGTGGGTACGGGGAGCGGGTACGGAGAAGAGGGCGGGTCAGCCGTCGTAGGTGACCTTCAGCCGCTCGCTGACCGGGCGCGCCTGGCAGGCGAGGATGAGCCCCTCGGCAAGGTCCTGCGCGTCGAGGACCTCGTTGCGCTCCATGGCCACCTCGCCCTCGACGAGCACACAGGCGCAGGCGCTGCAGTTGCCTTCCCGGCAGGAGTACGGCGCGTCCAGTCCCGCGGTGAGCAGTACGTCGAGCAGCGGTGTGTTCGAAGGCCAGTCGACCGTGCGGCGCTCCCCGTCCAGTTCCACCTCGGCGGTGCTCACGCGCCCGGCGGGATCCGGCTGCGGCTCCTGCTCCGGGTGTGCGAACGGGTCTCCGGACAGCGAGGTGAATCGCTCCACCGTGATCCGCCCTGGCGGCACGCCCAGTTCCGCGAGCGCGCCGGTGGCGAGGTCCATGAAGGGGCCCGGTCCGCAGACGAAGGCGGGGCGCTCGGCGTACGGTCCGGCGAGGGCCCGCAGCCCGGATGCCGTGGGCCGGCCCTGGACGGACTCCAGCCAGTGCAGGACGGTGAGTCGTACGCCGTACTCCCGTTCCAGAGTGATCAGTTCGTCCCGGAAGATGACGGACTGCTCGTCGCGGTTGGCGTAGAGGAGCGCGACGGAGCCTGTCCCGGCGTGCAGGGCGGAGGCGAGGATCGACATCACCGGGGTGATGCCGCTGCCCGCGGCGAACAGCAGGAAGTCGCCGTCGAGCGAGTCCGGGGTGAAGGTGCCCGCAGGCCGCAGCACCTCCAGGGTGTCGCCCTCGGAGACGTGGTCGCAGATCCAGTGGGAGGCATAGCCTCCCGCGGTGCGCTTGACGGTGACCTTCAGCTGCTCGTCGCGCACCGGTGAGCTGCACAGCGAGTAGCAGCGGGCGGCTCCGCCGGGGCGTTCCGAGGGGACCCGGACGGTGAGGAACTGGCCCGGCCTGTAGGCGAACCGGACCCGGTCCTCGTCGGCGGGCTCCAGGACCAGTGAGTGCGCGTCGGCCGTCTCCCGTATCACCTTCACGACGCGCACGGTCAGCGGTGCGGGGCTCATGGGGCGCCTCCGGTCGTCCCGGTCCCCGAACGGGTGGCCGCGGCGGCGTGCCGGGCCGCGATGTAGCCGAACACGATGGACGGGCCGATGGTGGCACCGGGTCCGGCGTACTCGTTGGCCATCACGGAGGCGGAGGTGTTGCCGGTGGCGTACAGCCCGGCGACGGCGGAGCCGTCCTCGCGCAGCACCCGGCTGTGCTCGTCGCAGACGAGGCCGCCCTTGGTGCCCAGGTCTCCGACCTCGATGCGGATCGCGTAGAAGGGTGCCTCGTCGAGCTCGTCGAGGTTGGGGTTCTTCAGAGTCGGGTCGCCGTAGTAGCGGTCGTAGGCGCTGTCGCCGCGGCCGAAGTCGGTGTCACGGCCGGTCCGGGCGAAGCCGTTGAACCGTTCGACGGTGTCGGCGAGAGCGTCCTCGGGGACGCCGATGCTCCGGGCGAGTCCCGCGATGCTGTCGGCCCGGTGCACGGTGCCGTTCTCGTAGAACGCCTTGGGGAACGGCATGCCGGGGAGGATCTGGGCGAACGGGTAGCGGGCGCGGGCCTTGGCGTCCATCACGAACCAGGCCGGCACGTGTCGGCCTTCGAGCTGGTCGTGGACGAAGTTCACGTACGGCGACGACTCGTTGGTGAAGCGTCTACCGGTCCCGGAGACGATCACCGACGGAGGGATGCACCGTTCGGAGACCAGGGGGATCGTCGCTCCGGAGGGGTGGTGCACGGACGGCATCCACCATGCGTCGTCCATGAAGTCGACAGCGGCGCCGAGCGCCTGGCCGGCGACGATGCCGTCGCCGACGTTCTCGACGGCTCCGGCGCTGTGGTTCTCGCGGCCGCCCTCGGGCAGGTACTTCTCACGCATCTCCTGGTTGTGGTCGAAACCACCGGTGGCCAGGAGCACGCCGTACCGGGCGCCGAGCCGTACGGTCCTGCCGTCGCGGGTCACGACGACGCCGGTGACCCCTCCCCGCCCGTCGGTGACGAGTTCGGTCATCGGGCTGCGCAGCCACACCGGAACGCCCGCGTCCTTCAGCGCCATGCGCATCCGCGCCACCAGGGCACGGCCGCCGGTCGCCATGTGCCGGCGGGCGACCATGTTGGACGAGACCCGCCAGGCGGCGATCACGGAGGCCCAGCGACCGCGCCAGGTCCGCTTGACCATGGCGAGGTTCCGGTAGTCCTTCGCGGTGATCCACAGTCCGAGCGGGCCCTTGAGGCTGTTGGGCCGCTGGTGCTTCTCGTCCTCGCCCAGTTTGCGGGTGTCGAAGGGCAGCGCCTCGACCGACCGGCCGAGCGGGCGGCCGCCCTCGTACTCGGGGTGGTAGTCGGCGTAGCCCTTGACCCAGAAGAACCGCATCCACCGGCTCCGGCCGAGCAGTTCCATCGCGGCCGGGCCCTGGTCGATGTATGCGTCGAGCCGGGCGCCCGGCACCCGGTCGTCGGTGAGCCGGTCGAGGTAGCGGCGGACGGACTCACGGCTGTCGTCGTGCCCCTTGGCCCGCAGGGTGGGGTTGTTGGGGATCCAGATGCCGCCCCCGGAGATGCCGGTGGTGCCGCCGTACATGGCACCCTTCTCGACCACGACGGTGGACAGGCCGCTGTCGGAGGCGGTCAGGGCCGCGGCCATGCCGCCTCCCCCGCTGCCGACCACGACGAAGTCGAACTCCTCGTCCCAGGCCGCTCCCTGGGCTCCGGCGCTCACGCCGCGTCCTTGCGGGTGAGGAAGGCGAGGACCGCGCTCTCCCAGGCGGCCTTCTGCTCGATCATCACCCAGTGGCCGCAGTCGGGGAAGACATGCAGTTCGGCGTCGGGGATGGTGCGCATCGGCAGCATCGCCATGTCGACGGGACTGACCCTGTCGTCACGGCCCCAGGTGAGCAGGGTCTTGGCCCGGAGCCGGTGCAGCACGGCCCAGTAGGGCGCCTCGTCGGACTCGGCAGCGGCGGCCTCGCGTGCCGCGAACGCCGCACTTCCGTACATCCGCCGCGCGGAGGCGAGGGTTTCCGGGTCGGTGGCCTGCGTCCACCGCTCCTCGACGAGCTCCTCGGTCACCAGCGACGGGTCGTACACCATGGAGTTCAGCCAGCGCACCAGGCCCTCGCGGGACGGGGCGTCGGTGAACTCGGTGAGCAGCCTGATGCCTTCGCCGGGGCTGGGAGCGAGGACGTTTCGCCCGATGCCACCGATCGTCACGAGCCTGCGCACCCGGTCGGGGTGGGCGAGGGCGAATCGGGTGCCGACGATGCCGCCCATCGAGTTGCCGATGACATCGACCTGCTGGAGCCCGAGTCCGTCCAGGAACCGTGTCACGGACGAGGCCGCCGTGGCCATGGGGTGGCCGTCGGCCGGGTCACTGACCCCGAAACCGGGGAACTCCAGGATCAGGCAGCGGAAGTGCCCGGCGAACGCGCTCAGATTGTCCCGGTAGTTGCGCCAGCCCGTGACCCCGGGCCCCGAACCGTGCAGCAGCAGCAGGGGCGGACCGTCGCCGGCCTCGTGGTAGCGCAATACGCCCTGATCGGTCGGGAGTTCGCGCAGTGTGGAGTCGTGGCTCAGCTCCGTCATCATCCCTGCCCTCATTGACCTCGGTGATCGATGGATCCGGTGACCGGTGGTTCCGGGTGCTCGTCGGCCCCGGTCGGCCACGGGTCCCGTGTGATCGGTTCCTGGACGGTAGCCACGGCTTCGGGGACCGCGCGGCGGACGTCTCGGTCAGCGGGATGCGTACGGTCACGGGGGTGCGGGTGCGGTCCGGAGGCGCGGGCCCGGACAACGTTCCACTCATCGGGAGCGGGCGGCCCGGCTCGGCCGACCGCTGTCCTACCTTCGGCCCCTGCCCACGTTCGGGCACACCACCGCCCCGTCCCCCCGAGGTGAAACCGATGACCGCAGAGTGCCCGTCCGTGCCCGAGGCCCATGAGGAGACCGAGCCGACACCCCTGCGGATGCGGCGCGCCATGGGGAACTTCGCGTCCGGGGTCACCGTGGTGACGGGGATCGGACGGGACGGCGGTCCGGTCGGGTTCGCCTGCCAGTCGTTCGCGTCGGTCTCGCTCGAACCGGCCCTCGTCCTGTTCTGCGCCGATCACCGAGGCCGCGCGTGGCCCAGGATCAGGGAGTCGGGACGGTTCACCGTGAACATCCTGGCCGCGGAACAGACCGACCTGTGCAGCCGGTTCGGCTCGGGCAAGGGCCGCAAGTACGAGGGACTCCCCTGGGAACTCTCCCGCTGGGGGACACCGTCGCTGCACGGTGTCCTGACCCGGGTGCACGCCGATGTGTACGACGTGCGCGGCGCGGGCGACCACGACGTGGTGGTGGGCCGGGTCCTCGCTCTGGAGACCGTGACCGACCGGCAGCCGATGCTCTTCTTCCGCGGCGGGTTCGGCGTCGAGAGCCCGTCCGCCGTCACGGCGCCCGACCCATGGGGCTGGGGCGACCACTGGGGGTGAGCGGGGGCCGCCGCGTCCGGGAACTGGGTTCGCCGGGCCCGGAGCGGGGCTTCACCGGCCCCGTGTACGGCTACTGCCAGTCGCCGTACTGGCCCGCGGCGAGCAGGCGGTCCATGGTCTGCGCGGACCACGTTTCCTCCGGAACGGCCGCCACGCGGCGCGCCGGTGCGACCGGTGCCTCCTGACCGGGAAACAACTCCAGGGACACCCGCCGGGCCGCGTCCACCACCAGCGGTGCGACCTTCTCCAGCGGGGTCCATGCGTCCCCCACCAGGGAGATGGCGGCGACCGGCCCCTCGGGACCGCGGACCGCGGTGGCGACGCACGCGATGTCGGGGAAGCACTCACCGCGCTCGAAGGCCAGGCCGTGACGACGCCGGATGCGGTTGAGCTCCTGGTGCAGGGTGCTGATGTCGGCGATCGTTCGCTGGGTCTGACGGGTGATGGAGTCGCCTGCCCTCACCTCGACGTCCTCCGGTTCGAGCCAGGCCAGCATGGCCTTGCCGAGCGCTGTCGAATGGGCCGGCGCCCGGCCGCCGACACGCGAGGGGACACTCGCGGCGAAGCGGCCCCCGACCTTGTCGAGGTAGTACACCTCCGCTCCGTCCAGGACGGCCAGGTGCACGACCATGCCGGTCCTGATCTGCAAGTGGTGCAACCGGGCGGCGGCGGCCTCCCGGATCCTGCTGTGCACGCCGTCGCCCCCGCCGAGCCCGAGGGCACGACGGCCGAGCCCGTAGCCGAGACCGGTGTGCTCAAGCCAGCACAGCCGTACCAACTGGTCGAGTATCCGGTGTGCCGTCGACCTGGGCAGTCGTGTGCACCGGGCCACTTCTTCCAAGGACAGCCGGGCCGTCCGGCCCTCGAACACGTCCATGATGAGCGTCACCCGCTCGACCATCGACGGTGGCAACTCTCGACGCACCGGCACACGCACGGTGGGAACACCATCGACAGTTGTCATGGGAGCCTCCAGCCACAGACTGAAATGAATTCTTGTTTTCCGGAATGTAACAGCGCCCCCCGAACGCAGAGAAGACATGCGCACCGGCTCTTTTCCGACGACCGTCGCTCCGACCACCACGGATCCGTCCGGGACCCGTCCCTCGAGCCGCCCTGGCACGGACGCCGGACGGACCGGGGGCGCTGCCGCGACAGCCGGGACATGGGTACGCCCCGGTCGGAGCGCATGACCGGACGAAGGCCGCCTCCGCCTCCCGCGATGGCCCGGGTGAGCTACGCGTACGGCGACGAACCCGGGCGGCTCGTGCTCAACCGGCGGCGCCGGCTCGGGCGTACCGGCCCGGAGTGACGCCCACGATCCGCTTGAAGTGCCGGGTGAGGTGGGACTGGTCGTAGAAGCCGGCGGCGACCGCCGCCTCGCCCGGCGGCTGCCCGTCGAGGAGCAGACGGCGGGCCAGGTCGACACGGCGCGACGTCACGTACTGGTGGGGTGCGATACCGAAGGCGGCGCTGAACGCCCGCACGAGATGCGTGGGGTGGGCGTGGAACAGACGTGCGGCCTCGGCCAGGGTGACGGCTTCGAGCAGTCGCCCGTCGAGGAGGTCACGCAGATCGTGGGCGACGCCGCGGCCGGGCCCCGGGCCGACACCGGCCGACCCGGGGCGCAGGTGCTCGCGCAGGCGCTCGCCGATGAGGGCCAGACGGCTCTCCGCCTCGAACTCGTCGCCCCGGGCGGCAAGCGCTGCGTGCAGCTGGCCCACGCGCCTGCGCAGGACACGATCGGCCAGGTCAGGGCTGTCCACCGCCGGATCGATGAAGCTCTTGTCCAGTTGCGACATGTCGAGATAGAGCACGCGCTTGCGGAAGCCGTGAGGGGTGGCGGGTGAGCCGTTGTGCGGGACGTGCGGCGGGAGCAGGCTCACGGTGTCGCCCGGGGTGGCGCGCTCGTGGCGGGCCAGGTCGTAGCGGACCGCCCCGTCGTCGACGATCAGCAGGGTCCAGGTGTCATGGACGTGCATGGGATACGCGTGCTCGGTGAAGTGGGCGTGGAAGACCTCCACGACACCGGCGACAGGCGGGCGCCAGGCGGAGACTTCCTGCCGGGACATCACGCAAGGAACGTACAAGACCGAGAGTGCGTGAGCCCGGCAGTCTCGAATCATGAGAACCAAGGATGAGACCGAGGCGGAGGTCCGCGTCGGAACCGGTGCCGGATCCGAGGACGCGCCCGTCCGCTTCGACACGAAGATCGCCGTACTGCTGCGGGACGACCTGGAGCCCTGGCAGCGGCTGAATGTGACCGCCTTCGTGGTCAGCGGACTCGGCACCGCGTCACCGGAGGTGGTCGGCGGGCCGTACGCGGACGCGGACGACACCACGTACCTGCCGATGTTCCGCCAGCCCGTGCTGGTGTTCCAGGGGACGAAGGAGACACTGACCACCGCGCACGCTCGTGCACTGTCCCGCTCGCTGGCGACAGCCGTGTTCACCTCGGACCTCTTCAGCACGGGCAACGACCGGGACAACCGGGCAGCTGTGCGCGCCGTGGGCAAGGACCGGCTCGATCTGGTGGGGATGGCCGTCTACGGGCCGCGCAACGCGGTGGACAAGATCCTCAAGGGTGCGCGGATGCATCCCTGACCAACGCACAGGCGGCCGCGGTCCGACCGACAACGACGACGACACCTGTCGTGGGGGGGGGGGCGCGCGGGGGGGCCGGGCGGGGACGCCCACCCCCCCCAGCCGGGCGTGGGGGCGCGGGGCGGCCGGCCCGCCCCCCGCGGCGCGCCGGGGCAGCG